>NZ_JACOGC010000009.1 GCF_014284195.1 Cognatundibacterium griseum | reverse complement strand
TGCGCCAATGATAGTGCTGCAACCAGTGTGAAAGTAGGTTATCGTCAGGCTTGTAATCTGCGACCCCCCGTTACCCAGTGTAGCGGGGGGTTTTGCTTTTGCGGGTGGCATGTATAACGTCACGTCAGCGTGCGAACAGTCACTGCTTGCCACTGCCTGAGTGCTGTCTTAAGCTTCTGATGTCAGAGTCAACCAAGGGCGCGGCGGAATGTGAGATTAATCCGATATGGGCCTGTTGCCGGATGATGGCCAGTGCGGACTGGTGCAATGCCATGATAGCGCAGGCGCGAGGGACCTCCGAATACGAGTACATCGCCATGTGTCAGGAGTAGCCGCTGTACCCTGGAAGATCGGGTCATTCCTCCGAGTAAAAATATGGCAGGTAATCCCAAAGATACCGACACAATTGGGGCATTAAAATCTTCCTCATCTTTATCTTGGTGAAGTGATAATTGATTGCCCGGTGCATATCGATTAATTAAACAGGTGTCTGGAACAAAATCCAAAAAACCTGCAAGATCCGCGGCTTGATGAGCAAGCAGACACCAGGATGAAGGCATAACAGGCCAGTTATCACCAGTTTCTGGATCATATGGCGAATAACGGTAGCCTTTCCTGTCTGAAATCCAGCCAATCGTGCCGCAACTGCTGGTACTGACTGACATTGTGTATCCACCGGGTGTCAGCATATGTCGAAAAGGTGATCCCTCCGTTATCTGATGAATATCCTGCAACATGGCCGTCCCATTCGCGCGAGCAAACTGGCGCAGTAAAACCACACCTTCTTCAGGCTTTTCCTGCCTCATTGAGACAGCATCGTCCTCATCAAATAAGTCCATTACAAATTAAAGCTGATTAATTTATTTAAAAATCAATTTGCGCAAATGAGCAAATAAGAATATATTATATTGAGAAAAAAGCGTTACTGATAGCTGCTGTTTATGTGATCTGACTTGGATTTATTTGCTGGCATAGTTGCGCTGATATGTATATTCATGACTTGAAATATAGTGGCGTCATCAATAAAACGCGAATGCACTATAGAGATGGTATCTGTTCTGAAAATAAATACCAGCATTGAAAATTGTCGTGTACTAACCAATCGCCTGAATGGAGGAGACTATGGCGCACATCGTTATATTAGGAGCGGGTACCGGCGGTATGCCGGCAGCTTATGAGTTACGGGAGAAACTGGATCAATCGCATCGTATTACGGTAATTAATGCGGTTGATTATTTTCAATTTGTGCCATCCAATCCTTGGGTTGCGGTGGGTTGGCGGGAAAGGGAAGCAATTACTTTTCCGATTCGTCCATATCTGGAAAAGAAAAATATTGCATTTATTGCGCAGCCGGTTGCTCGTATTGAGCCGGAAATAAACACGCTGACTTTAGCGGATGATACCGCTGTCAATTATGACTTTTTAGTGATTACTACCGGCCCTAAGCTTGCTTTCGATGAGGTATCAGGCTCCGGGCCTGTCAATGGTTTTACCCAGTCTATCTGTACCATTGATCACGCAGAGCATGCACATCAGGCGTATCAGGAATTTTTGAACGATCCGGGACCGGTTGTTATTGGTGCAATGCCTGGCGCTTCCTGTTTCGGACCTGCTTATGAATTTGCATTTATTTTCAACACTGATCTGAAGAAGCGAAAACTGCGTCATAAAGTACCGATGACCTATGTCACCAGTGAGCCATACATCGGACATCTTGGACTGGGCGGCGTAGGAGATTCAAAATCCATGCTGGAGAGTGAATTCCGGAACCATGATATCAAATGGATTTGCAATGCCAAGACAACAAAAGTTGAAAATGGAAAAATGTATGTCAGCGAAATGGATGAGATGGGGAATCTCAAAAAAGAACATGAGCTTGCATTTAAATACAGCATGATGTTGCCTGCTTTCCGCGGTGTTGATCCAGTTGCAGCTGTTGATGGGCTGTGCAATCCGCGTGGCTTTGTCTTGATTGACGAAAATCAGCGAAGCAAAAAATACCCAAATATTTATTCTGCGGGCGTCTGTGTTGCGATTCCACCGGTTGAGGCAACGCCTGTGCCGACTGGCGCGCCGAAGACAGGTTATATGATTGAGAGCATGATTACTGCCATCGTTCATAATATTGCAGCAGATATTGCTGGAACGCCGGCAACAGCAAAAGGCTCATGGAATGCAATTTGTCTGGCAGACATGGGTGACACCGGGGCGGCTTTTGTCGCGCTACCTCAGATACCGCCACGGAATGTGGCGTGGTTTAAAAAGGGGAAATGGGTTCATTTGGCAAAAATCGCCTTTGAAAAATACTTTATGCACAAAATGAAAGCAGGCACATCGGAGCCTGTCTACGAAAAATATGTGTTAAAGCTGCTTGGCATTGAACGTCTGGATAAATAAACCAACACTCATGAGATAACAAATCGATCAAGATGAATAGCACGAATAAGCATGCAGGATTTGCACATCCTCAGGAAACATGGAATACCCGTTTTTCCGGGGATGGCTACATTTTTGGCACGGAGCCGAATCATTTTCTGGTCAGTGCATTGCCGCTGTTACGCCCGGGAATGCGGGTACTGGTTGTCGCTGACGGTGAGGGACGCAACAGTGTCTGGCTGGCAAAGCAAGGGTTGATCACCACGGCGTTTGATATATCTCCGGTCGGCGTGGAGAAAGCCAAAAAGCTGGCTTTTGAACAGCAGGTTGAAGTGAATTTCGCAGTATCTGATTGCGACTCCTGGCATTGGGAAGACGAGCACTACGATGCAGTGGTTGCCATTTTTATTCAATTTGCCGATCCTGCTATGCGTGCCCGGATGTTTTCTAATTTCATAAAAACACTAAAGCCCGGCGGACTCCTGATATTGCAGGGTTACACACCGAAGCAGCTAGAATATAAAACCGGTGGTCCGCCTGATATTTCGCATCTTTATACGGAGGAGCTGCTGCGCGATGCTTTTTCATCGATGCACATTGATCAGCTGACATCGTATGAAAAGATGCTGGATGAAGGGACACAGCATGCAGGGATGTCTGCCCTGATCGGATTGATCGCGCACAAACATTGACCAAAACCCTGCAAGATGATTTGCCTGAAAGGGGCAATCTCTTCTTTTGTTTGTTGTTGATCCGCAGTTGTATTTCTTAAGCAGGATTTCTGGATTTTCGGGCAATCGGAACGAAATCAAATTGAAATCTGACCGGAGTGTTATTGTTTTGAATGCTGATTATCTGACTGAGCGGTGGTTTGATGCTGCCCAGATTCGGATGCCATGCTTCGATTTTATATTGCCCCTCTGGCAGGTGATCCAGCTGTAATTGGCCATTGATATCGGATTTGACAAAATAGGGGGTTTCCAGCACCAGCACATAAGCACGCATCCAGTTATGGAGCAGGCAATAGACAACAACGAGTCCAGCCCGGTCAAACAGAATCGGTGCCGGCGTCACCCCCCGCTCATATGTTTTAATTTCAAATTCCTTGGCCGGGGAAAATGATTTAACGTGGTGTTCCATTTTGTCGTAGTTGGGAAATTCAATTTGTGTCCCTGCCCGAATCGCGGTGACATAAGGGGAAAACTGCATGTCGCGCTGGAGAATAACGGCAGGCGGTGTTTTGGCGGCAGGCGGCAAAGCACCGTTAAGCGGTGTTGCGTAGACTACGACATCCGCCATTGGGGCGCCATTTTTATCCAGTGTGCTGACGTACAGACTGGCGGCCCGGGAATCCGCAATGCTGCTGTAAATAAAGATAGCAATCAGGATCAGTCTGGCGAATGAAAATGAGTTTGGCTGCATGATGTCGGTATCCGTTGATGTGGAGCGACCGGAAGCAATGCCGGGCATTGCTTCCGGATCATTACTTGGGGGCAGAGTTATCGGGTCACGATATGCCGCTGCATGGGGGCCAGTTTTGCAATCAGCTTGTTTTGAACGGAAGATGCGATCTGATGTTTTTCCATTGCTATTTGCAAATCCTCTGCCAGCGCATTGAACTGGGCATTGCTGATTTTCATCGACTGGTGTGCGGATGTCATGTCTTTCCCGCTGTATTTGCACGGGCCGCCACTCAGCTCACAGAATTGTTCTGTCAGCATCAGGGCAAGCCTTTCCATATCTGTTTCTGCGAATGCGGCACTGATGCGCTGATCACTCGTCACGACAGATAAAAAGTCAGCGACGATCTGGCTGATACCCGTTTTTTCACCAAGCCCCCGATATACAGCATCGGACATGCTCTGCGCCTGACTGTGACTGGTGATCAGACCAAGAGCGCTGAATGCCAGCACCATTGCGGTTACAGAATACTTAAATTTTTTCATGATACGGTTTCCTTAAAAAATGAGAACAGACTGTCGGGCTTTCAGAATCCGGCTTGTACTGATAAATACCAGCCACGCTGATTTTTCGGGTTAAAAACAGTGATATCCCCGAGCCTTGCATAAGCCGCTGTGATGGAAAGATTTTTTGACGGAAACCAGGCAATGAATGCGTCGTAGTAATCCTTTTCGTTATCAACGCCCAGATTCCGCGGCTTCATCCGGTATTCCACGCCTGCAGCAAGTTTGCGGTTAATCAGATAGGCAACCGAGCCTTCCAGCATGGCTTCGTAGCTGTCTTTTTTATCTCCGCCAAAGCCGAGCAAGCCCATTTGATTGGCCTTGGTCATTCGGACGGTGCCGTTCAGCAATAGGCTTTGATCGAGCAGAATTTTGGTGGCGGCAAGGTAATAGTCCATACCATGATCATCTTTGGCGCCCAGCTGTTTTACATTGGTGACCCCGAGACCCTCCAGCCCCCCGATACCATTGTTCCGTTTATAGAGTGCACCGACGGCGATTTGTGGCATCCAGCTGTCCTGATCATAGACAGCATCGCCGGTGAGCCTGACTTTTACCCCGACAATATCCTGCCGGATTTTCAGTGCGTTCAGTGGCGCCAGGCTTCCGGTGAACTCCTGATTTGCCAGCGATAATTCAACCCGGTCGGCTATGCCCAGAGCGATTCCGTAGGATTTCAAGGTGTAGTCCTGAGTGCTCAATTGCGTGTAATGGGCATTGGCACCATAACTGTCCCTGCTGCCATAGCCGCTGATGAGCGCCCACGGCGTGATGCCGCCGCCACCAGTACCTTCCACGCTGCTGACACCGCCCGTAGCCGTCAGTTTGCCCATGTCCGGCCGGCTCATTTCCTGAGCACCGGCAGTTTGCCAGCCTATCGTCGCACAAAAGCCCGCATAGGCCAGTTGTCTTGTTAATCGCATATCCTCTCCTTGGTCTCCATTGAGTCAAAATAGTTTTTTCTCTTTTCAGCAGAGAAAAAACGATCGCCTGTGGGCTGATACGCATGTCATCTGCAAACGGATTCAACTATTTTTCAGAATCTGTAAAAAATCCGAAATGAGACACTTTGTTCACAATCCGTTCTGCTTGATAAAACCCGGTCAAATCCGGCTACAATCCCTCACACACTTACATTGACAGGGATGGATACGCCATTGACTCAGTCCACCACCGATACCCGCCAATTGCACGACTGGCTGGCCGCTGTTGCCAGGCAGGATGCCCGGGCATTTCATTCGCTGTACCAGAGCACATCGTCGAAACTGTTTAGCTTCGCTTTACGTATATTGCATAAACGTGAGCTGGCTGAAGAAGTTTTACAGGAGAGTTATGTGAATATCTGGAACAGTGCGGCTAGTTATCAGTCCAGTCTGGCGGCACCGATGACATGGATGACGACCATTGTGCGCAACCGGGCATTTGATTTGTTACGGCGGCTGGATCACACCGTGGAAATAGATGGCGACGATTTTGATATGAATGTTTTGCAAGCAATGGAAGGTGAAACGGTTTCACCAGCGCGGCATCTGGAATTGAGTCAGGATGCGCATGCGCTGGCTTCTTGCATGGCGCGTCTGGAAAACGCGCACCGGCAGGCCATGGCACTGGCATTTTTCCATGACCTGTCTCACAGTGAGGTCGCCCAGCAATTACGCTTGCCGGTTGGTACCGTCAAAACCTGGATACGGCGCAGTCTGGATAAGCTGCGCTTATGTCTGAATCGTCGGGAGGCATGATGAATCTTCAGACCTTGCAGAATAACTCCAGGTTGCAGCACAAACTGGCTGCCGAATACGTGCTGGGCACTTTGCGCGGTGGTGCCCGGAGCCGTTTTGAGCACTGGTTGCGGCAGGATGCCAGTCTGCGTCAGCTTGTCCGTCAGTGGGAGGCACATTTGTTGCCGATGGCGGAACTCGCGCCGCTCAGCCATCCTTCGCCGCAGGTATGGGAGCAAATCCGGCAACGTATCGGGGACGCCCGTCAAGCCACTCAACCTGCGTCGGGACGCTGGCAATTCTGGCGGGAATTACGCAATGATCTCGCATTCTGGCGCGGCCTCGGACTGGTATCGACGACTGCCGCGGTGATTCTGTTTTCCGTCATGTTGAATAAACAGAGCGAACGCCCGGAACGCAATCCTGCACAGTATGTGGCGGCACTGGAAGATGATAAAGCCCAGGCGATTGCCTTAATTACCGGCGACCGCAGCCGCCGGCAGCTGGTGGTGCGAATGCTGAATGCACCGCAGATTCGCGCTGATCAGAGTCTTGAATTATGGTCTGTCTCGAAAGAAGGAAAAGTCCGGTCACTGGGGCTGCTTGCCAGTCAGGGCAGCGCAACCCTGCCGATGCCGGAGCACATGATCAGTCACGAACAGGCATTGCTGGCTATTTCGCTGGAACCGAAGGGTGGCTCCGGCAATCCGGACAAGCCATCCGGTCCGATTTTATTCAAAGGGCAATGGTTGCAACTGTAGTGCTGCAGGCGGTGCGGGCCAGCTTCCGGCAGAGGAGGCTGGCGCCAGGATTTTTGCCGGGTTCAGTGCTTGCCCGTGCTGCCGAAGCCGCCTTCACCGCGTTCGCTGTCTCCAAATTCTTCCACGATATCAAACCCGACCTGCAACACTGGCACAATGACGAGTTGCGCCAGGCGCTCCATCGGATTCAGGACAAAACTGGTCTGACTGCGATTCCAGGTCGATACCATGAGTTGCCCCTGATAATCCGAATCGATCAGACCGACCAGATTACCAAGCACGATCCCATGTTTATGTCCCATGCCGCTGCGTGGCAGGATCATTGCGGCATAAGCGGGGTCGGCGATATGGATTGCCAGTCCGGTTGGAATCAGCACCGTTTCACCGGGCTGAATCGTGAGCGGGGCATCAATGCATGCGCGCAGGTCAAGGCCGGCGCTGCCTGGCGTGCCATAAGCCGGCAACTGATCTTTCATGCGGGCGTCGAGGATTTTCAGTGCAACGTTTTTCATAGATCGTTCAAAGTAAAAAAAGAGAAGGCATCAGGTTGTGCCTCAGCGTTGGGACAGGCGTTGCGCCAGCTCTGCAATCAGCTGTGTCGCCAGCGTCTGCTTGTCTGCACGCGGCAAATGACGATGGCCGTTGGCATCGAATAAGATGAGTTCATTATCGTCCTGGCCGAAGGTGTGATGTCCGATATTACCGGCCAATAATGGGATATTTTTCCTGATGCGTTTAGCCGCACCATAGGCCAGCAGGTTTTCTGATTCGGCTGCGAAACCGATGCAATACGGTGCATCCGGCAGGGCTGCGACACTGGCGAGGATATCGGGATTTTGAGCGAATTTCAGTTCCGGCATATCGGATCCGGAATTTTTCTTCAGCTTCTGAGAGCTGGCATTGGCGACGCGCCAGTCTGCCACGGCTGCGACTGCAATGAAGGCGTCTTGCTGTTGCAGCCCGATTGCCTCCATGACAGCGTCATGCATCTGCTGTGCCGTCTGCACATGGAGGCACTGCACACCGTACGGTGCGGACAGCGCGGTCGGGCCGGAGATCAGCGTGACGTGAGCACCTGCTTCCCAGGCGGCTTCGGCAATCGCGTATCCCATTTTGCCGGAAGACAGATTGGTGATGCCGCGTACCGGATCGATTGGCTCGAATGTGGGGCCAGCGGTCAGCAGGACGTGTTTGCCAGCCATCGATTTGGGCTGGAATGCAGCGATGATTTCTGTCAGAAGCTCAGCTGGCTCCAGCATGCGTCCCATACCCGTCTCGCCGCAGGCCTGATCGCCGGCTGCCGGACCCATCAGCAGGATACCATCTGCCAGAAGCTGGCTGACGTTGCGTTGCGTTGCCGGGTTTTGCCACATCTCGACATTCATCGCCGGTGCTGCCAGCAGCGGAATGTGCGCTGGCCGTGCGATGCATAGCGTCGACAGCAGATCATCACAGGCACCGTGCGCCAGTTTGAACATGAAATCGGTACTACAGGGCGCAATCACAACCGCATCGGCGTCGCGTGTCAGGTCAATATGCGGCATGTTGTTGGCAATGCGGGCATCCCACTGATCGGTAAATACCGTATTCCCCGACAACGCCTGCATGGTCACCGGAGTGATAAATTGCGTTGCTGCCTGGGTCATCACCACGTGTACGTCAGCACCCGCTTTCCCGAGCGAGCGCACCAGTTCGGCAACTTTATAACAGGCGATACCGCCCGTCATGCCGAGCACGATTTTTTTTCCTGCCAGTCGCAAAGCCATAATCGGTACTCCTTATTTTCTGACGCGGCGCAATTCATCCAGAATAAACAGGGCTGCACCAATGGTGATGGCACTGTCGGCAATATTAAAGGCCGGGAAGTGGTACAGCTCCTGATAATGGAAATCCAGGAAATCAATGACGTGACCATACAGCAGCCGGTCAATCACATTTCCCAGTGCGCCGCCCATGATCAGCGACAGCGCCCAGCAAAACAGTTTTTGCGAGGAATGACGTTTCAGCAGAAACGTGATGTAAGCAGCCGCTATCAGGCCGATTGTCGTAAACAGGTAACGTTGCCAACCGGACTCGGCCGCCAGAAAACTGAATGCGGCCCCTTTGTTATATACCAGCGTCAGGTTAAAAAATCCGGTGACGGCCAGTGACTCGCCATAAGCGAACAATTTAGTGATGGTGATCTTACTGACCTGATCCAGCAGGATGACGATGGTTGCCAGTCCCAGCCAGGGAATCAGACTGTTGCCGGAACTGGACGGACGGGATACGGGTTTCGGAGATTTTTTACTTGCCATGAAGATGAATCCATTAACTGGTAATGAGTGGAACGGAGCCCTGCTAACGACTGTGTACGGTCAGTGTATGACCGTACACAACCTGCTGCAAATCAGGTTAATCAGGCAAAACGGCGTGTCTCACCGCTGCCGAACAGATTGCTGTGGCAACGTCCGCACAGACCCGGATGGTCGGCATGGGCACCGACATCAGCACGATAATGCCAGCAACGCTCGCACTTTTCGTACTTAGACGGCGTGACCATAACGGTTTCTTCTGCTTCGCTGGCGACTTGCTCTACGCTGGCGGCAGAGGTAATCAGGGTAAATTTCAGATCATCCGCAAAGCTGTTCAGCACGGCAAATTTTTCCCCACTGGCTTTGATCAAGACCTCCGCCTGCAATGAGGAACCGATGCCGCCGGCCACCCGTACTTCTTCCAGCTGTTTCGTCACGTCTGCACGCACGGTACGCAGCGTTGCAAAGCGTGCCAGCAACGCTTCTGTGCCTGCGACCAGCGGCAACTGGTAGTAAGTCTGGGTAAAGATGGTTTCGCTACTGTCCTGATAGGCCTCGGTGGTTGCAAAGAACTGCCAGGCTTCTTCGGCGGTGAAGGACAAAGTCGGTGCCATCAGACGCAGCAGCGCCTGAGTGATGTGCCAGATGGCCGTCTGCGCAGAGCGTCGTGCCGGCGAATTCACGCCGCTGGTGTACAGCCGGTCTTTCAGGATATCCAGATAGAATCCGCCCAGGTCTTCGGAGCAATACGACTGCAGCTTGGCGATGACCGGATGGAATTCAAAGCTCTCGTAGTGAGCCAGTATCTCTTTTTGCAGCAGCGCCATGTTAGCAATCGCATAGCGGTCGATATCCAGCATCGCATCGACTGCCACGGCATCTTTGCTGAAGTCAAAGTCTGCAGTGTTCGCCAGCAGGAAGCGCAGGGTATTGCGGATACGGCGATAGGCTTCGGTCACCCGTTTCAGGATTTCGTCCGAGATCGACAATTCACCGGAGTAATCGGTCGATGCCACCCACAGGCGCAGGATGTCCGCACCCAGCGTATCAGAGATTTTTTGCGGCGCCACCACGTTGCCCTTGGACTTGGACATTTTTTTGCCTTCGCCATCCACCACGAAACCATGCGTGAGCAAGGCCTTGTACGGTGCGTGGCCATCCAGCATAGAGGCTGTCAGCAGGGAGGAATGGAACCAGCCGCGATGCTGATCCGAGCCTTCCAGATACAAATCGGCAGGATACGTTGACTGCGCCTTGTGCGAGCCGCGTAAGACAGTGAAATGCGTGGTGCCGGAATCGAACCAGACATCCAGCGTGTCGCGGTTTTTTACGTACATGGCAGCGTCATCACCCAGCAGGTCGGCGGCTTCGATGTGTTGCCAGGCTTCGATACCTTCTTTCTCTACGCGTTGGGCGATCTGTTCCAGCAATTCCGGTGTGCGTGGATGCAGTTGGCCGGTTTCTTTATGCAGGAAAAATGCCATCGGCACGCCCCACTGACGCTGGCGCGACAGAGTCCAGTCAGGACGATTCGCAATCATGCCGTGCAGACGCGCTTTACCCCAGCCAGGGAAAAATGCGGTTTCGTCGATCGCTTTGAGCGCAGTTTCGCGCAGCGAGGCACCACCGTCTTTCGGTGTGTTATCCATACTCGCGAACCATTGCGAGGTGGCGCGGTAGATGATCGGTGTTTTATGACGCCAGCAGTGCATATAGCTGTGGTCAAACATTTTCAGCGAGAACAGCGCACCGGCTTCGCGCAATTTATCGCAGATAGGCTTGGAGGCTTCCCAGATGGTCATGCCTGCAAACAACGGGAGGCTCGATGCATAGCGGCCATCACCCATGACAGGCGCGATGATCTCGTCGTCTTTCATGCCATGCGCTTTGCAGGACTGGAAATCCTCGATACCGTAAGCGGGCGCCGAGTGCACCACGCCGGTACCGCTGTCGAGCGTCACATAATCGCCCAGATAGACCGGCGAATAACGGTCATAGCCCTCATGCAGCGATGACAGCGGATGCTTGAAGCGGATTTCTGCCAGATCAGCACCGCTACAGGTCGCGATGACCTTGCCTTCGAGTTCATATTCTGCAAGGCTGGATTCCACCAGTTCCTGCGCCAGGATCAGCAACAGCGGTGCGCCGTCACGTGCCGTTTCCACCAGCGCGTAGCTGATTTCCGGGTGCATGTTCAGTGCCTGATTCGATGGAATGGTCCAAGGAGTAGTAGTCCAGATCACGCAGAAGCCGTTCTGATGCGGCAGCTTATCCAGCTTGAACGCTTGCGCCAGTTTGTCATGCTCGGCAAACGGAAAACCAACGTCGATCGACGGGTCACGTTTATTTTCGTATTCCACTTCGGCTTCTGCCAGCGCAGAGCCGCAGTCGAAACACCAGTTCACCGGCTTCAGACCGCGATAGACGTAGCCTTTGTCAAGCAACTGACCCAGCGCACGGATTTCATCCGCTTCATTGCTGAAGTTCATGGTCTTGTAAGGATTATCCCATTCACCCAATACGCCCAGACGGATGAAGTCAGCTTTCTGACGGGCGATCTGCTCTTCAGCATAAGCGCGGGCTTTGGACTGCACCTCATTTACCGGCAGATTTTTGCCGTGCAGTTTTTCGATCTGGATTTCGATCGGCATGCCGTGGCAATCCCAACCCGGTACATACGGCGCATCAAAGCCTGCCATCGTGCGGGCTTTGACAATCATATCCTTGAGGATTTTATTCACAGCGTGACCGATATGGATATCGCCATTCGCATACGGCGGACCATCATGCAGAACGAATTTCGGACGACCGGCAGCAGCTTTGCGCACACGTTCGTAGATTTTTTTATCCTGCCACTCCTTGACCCATTTCGGTTCGCGCTTGGCCAGATCGCCACGCATAGGGAAGGGTGTTTCGGTCATGTTAACCGGGTATTTATTGGCAGCTTTTGCAGGTTTGTTATCGGACATAATGATTTTCTTTGAATTTATCAATACAGGTGGAAGCATCTGTTTACTGCGCACAGCGGTGTTGTCGTGCAATGCTGATTAGCCTGACAGAGCTTCAAATTCGGTCGGTGGCGCTACTGGCCGGAATTCGTGAGGCGGCGCCGAAATAGGTGCGCGCCTGTTCGGCGTCACGTTCAATCGCAGCGGTCAGGGTTTCCAGATCGCCGTATTTTTCTTCGTCGCGCAGTTTTTTCAGAAATTCAATCTGCACCACCTTGCCATAGGCATGACCGGCGTAATCGAACACATGGGTTTCCAGCAGTACCCGGCCGCTGTCATCAACCGTCGGGCGCACACCCAGACTCGCGACTGCCGGTAAAGGCTGCTCTGCCAGGCCATGTACCTGGACGACAAAGATGCCGGTGAGCGCCGGACGATGATGTGCGATGCGCAGATTCAGGGTCGGAAACCCGATCGTGCGTCCCAGTTTCTGGCCGTGGATCACATGGCCGGAGATCCGGTAGGGATGTCCGAGCAGTTCGCGCGCTTCTTCAAAATTGCCTTGCGCTAAAGCAGCACGGACAGCCGATGAGGAGATTCTGACACCTTTATTCTGCACTGCCGGCAGGGTCTGGACTTCAAAGCCATAGCGTTTGCCGGCTTCTTCCAGGGTCGCGATACTGCCCGCCCGGCGTGCACCGAAACAGAAATCCTCGCCGACCATCAGCCATTTGACGTGCAGACCTTCGACCAGCACTTTGCGGATAAAGTCTTCCGGCGACAGCGCGGCAAAATGGGCATTGAAATGTTCGACAATCACGCGGTCGACACCGGCTCTCTGCAACGATGTCATGTTGTCGCGCAGATTGGCAATTCTGGAGGGCGCTTTGGATAAATCTCCGGCGAGTTTGGCAAAAAAAGCGCGTGGATGTGGTTCAAATGTCATAACAGCCGACTCCAGACCCAACTGGTTGGCTGCCTGACGTAAATGCGCGAGCAAAGTCTGATGGCCGCGATGCACACCATCAAAATTACCTATCGCCAATGCACAGGGAGCACGGGAGGCGGCATTCGGAAGTCCGCGAAATACCTTCATTATGTCCAGAAACAGCTGCAAAAGCCTTCGATTATAAATGCTTTCGCGGGGAAGGACTTCTAAAAACGCATCCGGCGCGGGTATCCGGTCATAGTCCGGTGCAAATGCCGGTGCTGAAATCCGTGTTCAGTACCGGAACACCTGGTTTGCCGCGCAGCGAGCCGTCAGTCTCAGTGATGGTGTGACCAGGTGACGGAATCGGACTGCATATAGGATTCGACCGCTTCTTGATTGCCGGTCGCATGTTTCATGACGGTTCCGCAGCTGCAGATGCCCTGATACGGCGCAATATGGGCGCAGGCAGACACTTTCTGTAAAAAGACCTGCACGGGTTTGCTGCAGCTGGTGCATTTAAATGTCAGGATTCGGGTTGGTTTATTCATAAATACAATGCTTAAAACAAAGAAAAAAATCAAAAATTAAAACTAAGAAAGCGTGAAATGAACCCGGACATCACAAATCATGCCTGACGGCAGCTTGCCGCAATAAAAATCCGGGGTTACTTTAATTTCAAGCGCCACAGGGATGTCACTTCCTGTACGCGTGCGGCGTGCAGCGGATCGCTGGCGTCTGTCGATTTCGGATGGCGTGGCCGGATATCCATTTTTCCGCTGACAGTCAGACCGCCGGCGTCAATCCATTGCCAGAACTCTTCCTTGCTGCGCAATCCCAGATGTTCTGCGAAATCGGACATAATCAGCCAGGCTTCGCCACCGGGTTCCAGATGCGCGCCGACACCGGCCAGAAATCCCCGCAGCATGCGGCTTTCGGGGTCATAGACGGCATGTTCAACCGGTGAATTGGGCCGGGCAGGCAGCCACGGCGGATTGCACACAATCAGCGGCGCCTTTCCAGCCGGGAATAAATCGGTTTGCTGTAACTCTACCTGTGCAGCGAGGCCGAGGCGTTCCAGATTGTCTCTGGCACATGCCAGCGCGCGCGGGTCCTGATCGGTGGCAATGATTTTTTGCATCCCGCGTTTTGCCAGCACGGCGGACAATACACCGCTGCCGACACCGATGTCGAATGCCAGTTCGGTGGAGGGCAGACGCGCCTTCCCGACCAGATCAATGTATTCGCCGCGAACCGGGGAAAAAACACCGTAATGCGGATGAATTTTTGCTCCGAGTGCGGCAACTTCAACCCCGTTCCTGCGCCATTCATGCGCACCGATGATGCCGAGCAGTTCGCGTAAAGAAGCGACAAAGGCAGTGGCTGGCGCTCCATAAGCCTCGGTGCAGGCCAGTTGCACATCGGGCGACCGTCGCAGCGGAATCCGGTAATCGGCATCAAACGGAATCAGCAGCATGGCCAGCACCCGGGCACGCTGCGATTGCGCCTGGCGATGCAGATTAAAAGCGGTATGGGCGTCGGCGGCAAGCGGTGTTTTTTTCTTTGCCGGTTTTTTGTCGATACGCCGAGCCATGGCTTGCAGCATTTGCTTGGCCTGATGAAAATCACCCCGCCACAGCAGCGCAGTACCTTCGCAGGCAAGGCGGTACGCCGTATCCGCATTCAGCCGTTCATCTGCCACCTGCACTTTTTTAGGCGGCGGGCTGCCATTTTCTGCATGCCAGCGGCAACTCCGCGCTTGCCCGTCTTCAATCCAGTGCAACTGCGGTAAGGAGGTATTCATGGAAATGGTTTATTCAGAAAAAGAAGCAGCAGGGAGTGTAACAAAGAATGCCGCCGGGAACGGGCTGTTCAGTTTTTACGGGGTGAAAACAATCGGCAGGATGAGATAAAAGCCGGGGAGTATGTAAGTAGCACCTATGTTTTATATAGAGGATAAGGCGATTTATTCACATACTGCCCGGGGGTATGGCGCGATGCATCCTGTCTATGAATGATCGCAGATATAGAGTAAGAGCGGGCAAGTCGCACTGCTGTGGCGGCTCAACAGCACGAATGTTGACGCTTAGACATATTTTTGAGATAGTCCCTGAGTCTTAATATATTAACGATGTTGTGATTTCCTGCCGGGCGTGGCACTGCGTTGCCACATGCCAGATTTCCTGAACTGTTTCCGGATATTTTTATGCAAAAACACGGTTTCCGCCTTTTACTTGCGAGCCTGATGGCGGGCTTGCTGCCCGCTGCTTCATTACCGGCGTACTCTGCCGTCACTCCTGCGGGGCCTGTTCCGGCTGCGGATCGCCATCAGGCGGATCTGGATTTTCAGAAACTTAAGGCAATTTTTTTAAAGGAATTGTGGCAGCAGGACCCTGATCTGGCGATGTCTGCCGGACATTTTGCACAGGCCGACCGTCTGGCGCTGCCAGGGCAGACGGAACGCGATGCTTACGTGGCTTTTGCTGAACGCTGGCTGCAACGGTTGCAGCAAGTCGATGCGACGCGGTTAGCGCCCCGGGAGCAGACCGATCTGGTACTGATGCAGAACTACCTGAACGGCACACGCTGGTATCTGACGCGCTTTCGCGAATTTTCCTGGAACCCGTCCCAGCATAATATTGCCGGCGGTTTTGACGCAATTCTGAATACGGATTATGCGCCGAAGATACAGCGTATCCGGGCGGCGATCCGGCGTCTGCAACAGGTGCCGGCCTACTATGCCGCCGCCAGAGCCAGCATCAGCCAGCCAACGCCGGAACATACCCGTCTGGCAATCCGTCAGAGCAGCGGTGCGGTTTCTGTGCTGGCAGCGCTGGAGTCGGCTGCCGCAGAACAAAAATTAAGTCATGCGGAACAGACTGCACTGACAACCGGACTGCGCCGGGCACGCACGGCGATTCAGGAATATGTGCAGTTTCTGGAAAATACCGAAAAATCGCTGAATCCTGCCACGGCCCGCTCTTTCCGTATCGGACGCGCACTGTATGAAGAAAAATTCAAAGCTGACATCCAATCCGGACTGACTGCGGAACAGATGTATCAGCGCGCCCTGGTTGCCAAGCAGGCAGCGCACGACAACATGGAAAAACTGGCTGATCAGCTATGGGATAAAACTATGGGCGATACCGCGAAACCGGCAGACCGCGTCCAGAAAATTGCCATGGTGATCGACAAGCTATCCGAGCAGCATGTGGCTGCGAAAGAGCTTTACCCGGAAATCCGGCGTCAGCTTCCGGTGCTGGAGCACTGGATACGCGAGCATGACCTGCTGAGTCTGGATACTGAAAAGCCCCTGATCGTGCGTGAAACGCCGGAATACGAACGTGGTGTGACAGTGGCTTCGATTGAGGCTCCGGGCATTTTCAGACCCAATGATAAAACTTACTATAACGTGACACCACTGGATGGACAGACGCCGGAACAGATCGAAAGCACGCTGCGCGAATACAATCGCTGGGTGCTGCAGATACTGAATATCCATGAGGCGATTCCGGGCCATTACACGCAATTGCAGTATGCGAATCAGTCTCCTTCTGTCATCAAAACCCTGTTCGGCAACGGTGCGATGATTGAGGGCTGGGCGGTCTACAGCGAACGCATGATGCTCGAATCCGGTTATGGCGATCAGGCACCGGAGATGTGGCTCATGTATTACAAATGGAATCTGCGGACGATCTGCAACACGATTCTTGATTACAGCGTTCATGTGCTCGGTATGAGCGAAGCAGAGGCAAAAGATCTGCTGATGCATCAGGCATTTCAGACCAAAGCAGAGGCGGGCGGCAAATGGCTGCGCGTGCAGTACAGCTCCGTGCAGCTGACCAGTTATTTCAGCGGATACAGCGAGATCATGGCATTTCGTGATGAGCTGAAACAGCAGCAGGGAGCGCAATTCAAGCTGAAACGTTTTCACGAACAGTTTCTGAGTTACGGCAGCACCCCTGTCAGTATGATCCGCAACATGATGCTGAATGATAAAAGCCATTGAAGTGCCCCGACTCCCGCAGTTTGCGGGAGCTGGCGGCTTATAGCTTGTGGCAGGTATTCCCCAGATCAGTCTCGCTGGTCAGGACAGTGCCGGAAATATTGCCCCATAAAATATTGCCCCATATCAAGGAAGGATGTGTCGGAGAGGCGTAAGATGAACCGGCATTCTCCTCAAAAACGGGAATGCGCACATCCTTCACTCGTCCGTCATATCATGGCCAAGAAATTTCCTGCCAATCCGAAGAACCCGGAACGTATTTGCTGGGGATGTGATCTGTATTGTCCGGCAGATTCCATGAGCTGTGGCAATGGCGCTGACCGGACGCCGCATCCGGCCGAATTATTCGGCGAAGACTGGGATCAGTGGCAGCCTGTCGTGATAACAAAAATGCCGGTAGTGACAGAGGCACCGGTAAAAGATCATCCGTTTCCTCCCCCGAAGTGATACACCGCTTGCCCGGGTAGTCGTCCAGACGGTATGACTGATTACATGCCGCCCCAGGCCGCGCTGAGAATGGCGATGGCCGTCAGTCCGGCAGTTTCAGTGCGCAGAATCCGTGGCCCCATAGACAAAGGCAGGACGCCCTGCTGCATGGCCAGATTTTCTTCCTGTTCAGTCAATCCGCCTTCCGGTCCGATCAGCAGGGAAATCGCCTGCGGCGGATGATGCCGCGCCCACTCTGCCAGCGACTGTTCGGCGCGGGGAGACAGCATGATGCGTGGATGCATATCTTGCTGCTGCAGCCATTTTCCGATGTCGACCGGCGCGGCCAGATGCGCCAGACGGTTTCTGCCGCATTGTTCGGACGCCGAACGGATCACGCCTTCCCAATGCACCAGTTTTTTTTCAGCCCGTTCGGCATTCAGCTTCACCACAGAGCGTTGCGCCGCCACCGGCTGAATACTGCTGACCCCCAGCTCAACCGCTTTTTCGATAATCCAGTCCATCTTGCTGCCTTCTGGCAGCGCCTGTGCCAGATTCAGCGAAAAAGGTAACTCGTTTTCTTCCTGCAGAAATACCTTCACCTCGGCACTGGCGCGTTTTTTTTCAATGACCGTCAGGCTGGCGACATAGCAGCCACCCTCACCATTAAACAGCTGGATGGCATCACCGGGCTGCAGGCGCAGCACCTGCGCATGATGGGCAATATCGGCAGGGAGATCAACGAGGGCACCGACAGATAACGGTGTCTGGCAAAAAAAACGAGGCATGAAGGTCAGTGAAGAGTGATGGTGCAATCCAGGCAGAAACGGATCTGATTATACGATAACGCCCCGGAAATGCGTGATAAAAAGTTTCCCATGTGGCAAGGATAACCGGGGCAAAATGAGATGAATACGACCCCGTAACGGGCTACCAAAAATGCATCTATATGACGCACTACCGTGCTCTGGTAAAATGGCAGTTTATCGTTTTATCTAATTTTCGAATAGCCTGCCGGATACCGCTATGGCGCGCATTCAGGTACCGCATAATTTCGACCAGTTTCTTCAATACACCATCTATCGTCATGATCTCAACTCTTCAGCCTGCAACACTCACCACCATGGCCAATGCCGTGCGCGTTTTGTCCATGGATGCCGTTCAAAAAGCCAATTCCGGCCACCCGGGAGCGCCGATGGGCATGGCGGATATTGCGGTGGCATTGTGGAAAGGCCATTACCGTCATAATCCAACGAATCCGCAGTGGATTAACCGCGACCGTTTTGTGCTGTCGAATGGCCATGGCTCGATGCTGCATTACTCGCTGCTGCATCTGACCGGTTATGACTTGTCGATGGATGAAATTAAAAATTTCCGTCAATTGCATTCCAAAACAGCAGGCCACCCTGAAGTGCATGTCACGCCGGGCGTGGAGACGACAACGGGTCCGTTGGGGCAAGGCATCACCAATGCCGTTGGTATGGCACTGGCTGAAAAATTGCTGGCCGCCGAGTTCAATCAGGGTGGTATGAATATCGTTGATCACCACACCTACGTATTCATGGGCGATGGTTGTCTGATGGAAGGTATCTCGCACGAAGCCTGTTCGCTGGCGGGCACGCTGCAACTGAATAAACTGATCGCGTTCTGGGATGATAATGGCATTTCGATCGATGGTCACGTCGAAGGCTGGTTCACGGACGATACGCCGAAACGTTTTGAAGCGTATGGCTGGAATGTGATTCGTGCGGTGGACGGTCATGATGCCAAAGCGGTGGATGCGGCAATTGCATCAGCCAAAACATCTGCCAAACCGACCTTGATCTGCTGCAAAACCGTAATCGGTAAAGGCTCGCCGAACAAGCAGGGTACGCACGATGTGCATGGCGCAGCACTCGGCGACAAAGAAGTGGCTGCGGTGCGTGAAAATCTGGGCTGGACTTTGCCTCCGTTTGAAATGCCGGCAGATGTCTACGCTGCCTGGGATGCGAGAGCCGATGGCGCGAAAAACGAAACTGACTGGAACGCACAATTTGCCGCTTACACTGCACAATTTCCACAAAAAGCCGCTGAACTGACACGCCGTATGAAGGGTGATCTGCCAGCGAATTTTGATGAAGTGGTAGCGAACGCCATCGCCGCCTGCGTTGAGAAAAAAGAAAACATCGCGACACGCAAAGCGAGCCAGAATGCGATTCAGGCATTTGCACCTTCGCTGCCGGAATTCCTCGGCGGTTCTGCCGACCTGACTGGTTCCAACCTGACCAACTGGAAAGAATGCGTTGCCGTGCGCGGTAATCAGGCCGGTAATCACATCAACTATGGTGTGCGTGAATTCGGCATGAGCGCCATCATGAACGGTATCGCCTTGCATGGCGGTTATATCCCGTTCGGCGCAACTTTCCTGACTTTCTCGGACTACAGCCGCAACGCCATCCGCATGGCTGCGCTGATGAAAATCCGCAGCCTGTTCGTATTCACACATGACTCTATCGGTCTGGGTGAAGATGGCCCGACGCATCAATCGATCGAGCACGTGTCCAGTCTGCGTCTGATCCCGAATCTGGATAACTGGCGTCCGTGTGACACCGTGGAATCCGCTGCTGCCTGGGCGCATGCGGTCAAGCGTCATGACGGCCCATCGACCTTGATTTTCTCGCGTCAGAACCTGCCGTATCAGGAACGTACAGCCCAGCAGATCGCGGATATCCAGCGTGGCGGCTATGTTCTGCAAGATGCAGCAGATGCGAAAGCAGTGCTGATCGCGACGGGTTCTGAAATCGAGCTGGCAGTGAAATCCGCTGCTGCGCTGGCAGAACAGGGCATCGCAGTGCGCGTTGTGTCCATGCCGTCCACGGACGTGTTTGATCGTCAGGATGCTGCATATAAAGCTGCGGTGTTGGGCAAAGGCTTGCCACGTATTGCGATTGAAGCCGGTGTGACGGATTTCTGGTACAAATATGTCGGTCTGGAAGGCGCTGTGGTCGGTATCGATACCTTTGGCGAATCCGCACCAGCGGGTGTCCTGTTCAAGCATTTCGGCTTTACAGTTGAGAACGTGGTTGCCAAGGTCAAGGCGACACTGGCTTGAGCGCGATGAACGAAGCTATGAGCAGTATCAAAGAAATCAGTCTGCGTCGTGCTACTGTGGCAGATGCAGAAGCGATTGCTGCCGTGCGTGTGGAAAGCTGGCAAACCACCTACCGCGGCATGATTCCGGATACCTATCTGGACCAGATGCGCGTTGAGGACAGTTTCCTGCACTGGAAGCAGATTCTCGAAGCTTTGCCTGCCGCAGGTGACCGTGTGTGCGTATATGTCGCCGAAAGCGAGGGGCACATCATCGGCTTTGCATCGGGCATGTTGTTGCCGGAACCTAAGCTGGGAATGCGTGCGGAATTGACGGCAATTTACCTGCGTCCGGCGTGGCAACGCTCCGGCATCGGCCGCCGTCTGGTTCAAAAGGTCGCCCGCACATTGCAGGCGCAGGGCGCTGACAATTTGCTGGTCTGGGTGATTTCAGGTAATGCCATTGCCCGTAATTTTTACGAAGATCTGGGCGGCGCTTTGTTGCACGAACAGGCATTTACCTGGGATGGCATTGATCTGAAAGAAGCCGGTTACGGCTGGCGCGATCTGTCGGTGCTGATGGCATCGGTGAATGCGATGCCGACATCGAGTGCAGTACACTGAGATTTTTGCAAAACAGTTTGATTTTTATTGTTCTTTTATTGTTCTTTTATTGTTGTTTAGTCCTTTGGAGATAAAACCATGACGATTCGCGTCGCAATCAACGGCTATGGCCGTATCGGCCGCAACATCCTTCGCGCTCACTACGAAGGTGGCAAGTTCAAGAACGAGATCCAGATCGTCGCGATCAATGACCTCGGCAATGCAGAGTCCAACGCCCACCTGACCCGCTACGATACAGCGCACGGCAAGTTCCCGGGCACAGTCAGTGTGGAAGGTGACACCATGATCGTGAATGGCGACAAGATCAAGGTGTTCGCAGAACGCAATCCGGCGAACATCCCTTGGGGCGAACTGAATGTCGACGTTGTGCTGGAATGCACTGGCTTCTTCACGACCAAAGAAAAAGCCTCTGCCCATCTGGCTGGCGGCGCAAAGAAAGTCATCATTTCCGCACCAGGCGGCAAAGACGTTGACGCAACGGTCGTTTATGGCGTGAACCACGGCGTATTGAAAGCAACTGACACCGTGATCTCCAACGCATCCTGCACAACCAACTGCCTGGCACCATTGGCAAAACCACTGAACGATGCCATCGGTATCGAAAGCGGTCTGATGACCACGATCCACGCTTACACCAATGACCAGGTGTTGACCGACGTGATGCACGAAGACCTGCGCCGCGCACGTTCTGCCACCATGAGCATGATTCCGACCAAGACTGGCGCAGCAGCGGCAGTGGGTCTGGTATTGCCAGAGCTGAACGGCAAGCTGGATGGTTACGCGATGCGCGTTCCGACTATCAACGTTTCTGTGGTTGATCTGACTTTCATCGCCAAGCGTGATACGACTGTCGAAGAAATCAACAAGGTACTGAAAGAAGCGTCCGAAGGTGGGTTGAAAGGCATTCTGGATTACAACAAGGCACCGCTGGTGTCGGTTGACTTCAACCACAATCCTGCTTCTTCCACCTACGATGAAACATTGACGAAAGTGAATGGCCGTCTGGTGAAAGTATCGAGCTGGTACGATAACGAGTGGGGCTTCTCCAACCGTATGCTCGACACGACTGTGGCATTGATGAACGCAAAATAATCCCGGTTTTTTAAAACGGAATTCAAAATACCCCGAACTTTCGGGGTATTTTTTTGTCTGATGTTCAGTTTGTTTTCCCGGAAAATCTCTTCAATTCGTCCGGGCAGCGGAAACAGGCATGATCAATGCGGGTCACTATGAACGGAGGCTGGGATGTTGAATTTTAAAAAACTGATTGCAGATAACAAAGGTTTTGCCGCATTCATGCTGGGTATGCTGCTGGTGCGCAGCGCTTTTGCCGACTATTATCTGGTGCCGTCGAGTTCCATGTATCCGACCTTGCTGGAAGGTGATCGCGTGATTTGCGACCGGATTGCTTACGACCTGAAAATCCCGTTCACCGATGTGATTGTCAAACATCTGGCTGATCCGCAGCGCGGCGATATCGTGACGTTTTCTTCACCGGAAGACGGCACCCGTCTGGTCAAGCGACTGATTGCCGTGCCGGGCGATGTGGTTGAAATGCGTGAAGAACGTTTATTCATCAATGGTCAGGCGGCAAATTACGAAACTGTGTCGCAGCTCAGCGGCAGTCATCTGACGCCACAACGGGAATATGCCGGTGAGCAGCAGGTTTATCAGGAAAAACTCGGCAGTCTGAATCATCCGATCATCGTCATGCCGGAGCGTCCTGCCATGCGCAGTTTTGGTCCGGTCAGCGTGCCGGAAGGGCAATTTCTGATGCTGGGGGATAACCGCGATAACAGCAAGGATTCCCGTTATATCGGTCTGGTTAAGCGCGAACTGATCACCGGAAAAATCAAACATCTGATGTTTTCACTGGACGGCGACCGTTACTACATGCCGCGTTTCGAGCGTTTTGGTTCAGCCGTCTGAGTCGCAGAGCGGGAAAGAATCCATGCCTGAAAAAAATGACGCCGCCATTCTGCCGTTTCTCTGGGTAAGCGGAATTTCGCTGCCCGGATGTGCCGTCAAAGCGCAGGCGATATTTTTGCTATGTTGGGGAAATCAGCAGCAGAAGGCGATCTGTAATCTGCAATCGGCAGCGGCAATCATGCGCTGCCGAATCCGTCAGCTGCTGGCGCCGCCACGATAGCCGAGCGCTGCTGAAATTTGTTGCGCTGTGTCCATCAGATTGGTCAGCCAGTCTTCCTGCAGACGATCGGCCGGAGCGGAAATCGATAATCCGGCAATCATTTTTCCACTGTCGTCGTGAATGCCGGCAGCCATACAGCGCACACCGAGTTCCAGCTCTTCGTTGTCGCGTGCATACCCCGTGACACGCACTTCAGCGAGTTCCTTTTCCAGCTTGCTGAGGTCGGTGATCGAGTTTTTATTATGTCCCGCCAGGCCGGTGCGGGTGGCATAGGCGCGGATGGCTTTCGGCTCGTCGAGCGACAGGAATAATTTGCCGGTGGAAGTCAGATGCAGCGGCGCGCGGCCACCGATGGCACGCACCACCTGCATGCCGGAGCGTTCGGAATAGGCGCGGTCAATATAGACAATCTCATCTCCCTGACGCACAGACAGGTTAATCGTCTGATTGGTCTGCCGGTGCAGGGTACGCATGAATTCGAGTGCCGCTTCACGCACATTCAGACGGCTTTTGACGATATTGCCCAGTTCCAGCAGTCGCATGCCCAGCTGGTAATAACCGGTATCGGCACGGTCAACAAAGCGGGTCGTTACCAGATCGTTCAGGATGCGGTGGGCTGTGGATGGATGCAGACCGGTTTCAATGGCAAGTTCTTTCAGGCTGACCGGGTCCTGATGCTGGGACAGGACATCCAGCAGGGAAACCATGCGTTCAATGACCTGAATGGATGTTTTTTCTGAAGCGGGAGCGTCGTTTTTCATGGAAAATGTGGTGCAGTGCAATAGTTATGTTATACCACAATGTGAAAAAAACAGTCATCTTTTGGAAGAAAAATAATAGGCTTGAAAGCAATTCAGACAAAAACGATACAAAATCCGCATCTTTATCCGTGGAAATTGATCGTGATGCCTGAGGCATCCGGCACACCTTCAAACCGCTGTATGTGGCGGGTTGGCGGCTGAAACGGGCGCTTTTTATGCACCTTCTCCGATGCTGCTTGTGATTTTCCGGCGTGACACGGAAGTTTTGTCATGTAAAATCCGGCGGCGGCATTGGCTATGCGAACCGGTCTTGCGTACCTGCAATATGCCGTTTTTATCCGATAAGGGAACGAGATGTCTGCACCAGAACAACCAGTCAGTGAATTTAAAAGCAAGAGCGGCTTAAAGCGCATTTTTTCAGCACTTTTTTACTCCATCGACGGCTTCCGTTCTGCCTGGAAAATCGAGCATGCGTTCCGGCAGGAACTGGTGCTGGTGGTGGCTGGCGCTGTGATCGCGCTGTTTCTGCCTGTGTCGGCGGTTGAAAAGCTGATGATGATCGCGGTATTGCTGCTGATTCTGGTTGTCGAATTGCTGAATTCGGCAATTGAAGCCGTTGTTGACCGGGTCTCGCTGGAGCGGCATTCGCTGTCCAAAAATGCCAAGGATTTCGGCAGCGCCGCTGTGCTGCTGACATTTGTGATTGCCGTTGCCACCTGGGCAGTCATTCTGGTGAACCGATTTTATCCATAAAGAAGAAAAATATGACCTCTATGATTTCTGACCTGCACATTGCCCCAGCCAGAGACAACGAATTGCAGGCTTTGCTGCAGCATGCGATCGATCACAAGACCAAGCCGCCGGGAAGCCTGGGGCGGCTTGAGCTATTGGCAGCCCAGATTGGCCAGATCCAGCAAACCGCGTCACCTGTTTTACGCGACCCGGCCATCATCGTGTTCGCAGGCGATCATGGTGTCGTGGCAGAGGGAATTTCTGCATTTCCGCAGGATGTGACCTGGCAGATGGTGGAAAATTTTCTGGCTGGCGGTGCGGCAATCAATGTCTTTGCCAGACAGAACGGTATTGCGCTGCATATTGTCGACAGCGGTGTCCGGCATGAATTTGGACAGCGTAACGGGCTGACCGGCCGCAAAGTGGCGCCCGGCACACAGAATTTTGCGAAGCAGCCTGCGATGAGTGCCGTGCAGTGCGCCGAGGCGATCCGGCATGGCCGTGAGCTGGTGCGCGGACTGAGCGGCAATGTACTGGGCTTTGGTGAAATGGGCATAGGCAACACCACGGCGGCGGCGGCACTGATGCACAAGCTGACCGGCATTCCGGTGGCGGATTGCGTTGGCGCCGGAACCGGTTTATCGCCACAGGGCATACGCCATAAACAGCAGGTGATTGAGGCGGCAGTTGCATTGCATGCCGGTGTGACTGCGCCGCAGGAGGTGCTGGCCTGTTTCGGCGGGCTGGAAATCGCGATGATGACGGGCGCTATGCTGGAAGCCGCGCAGCGTCGCATGGTGCTGCTGATCGATGGTTTTATCGTCAGCAGCGCCTTGCTGGTCGCGGCGCGGTTGCAGCCGGCGATTCTGGATTATTGTGTGTTTTCACATCAGTCCGACGAAAGCGGTCATGCCCGTATGCTCGATGCCTTGCAGGTTTCTCCTTTACTGAAACTCGACCTGCGACTGGGTGAGGGCACTGGTGCGGCACTGGTGTATCCGATGGTGCAGGCGGCGGTGAATTTCCTGAACCAGATGGCGACCTTTGGCGACGCCCGCGTCAGTGAAAAAACGGCTGACTGAAGCGTTCCGATGAATGCATTCACCCATATCACGCAACTGACCTTGCATCAGCTGCGGCTGTTTTTTATTGCTGTGCAGTTTTTTACCCGCATTCCTGTCCCGCGCTGGGTCGGGTACGATCCGGACTGGCTGCAGCAGGCTTCCCGTTATTTCCCGGCAGTGGGCTGGCTGGTCGGTGCCGTGGTGTCTTGCGTGTATATCTTTGCAGTCCAATGGTGGCCAGCAGCAGTGGCCGTGCTGCTGTCGATGATTGCCGGACTTCTGCTGACCGGCGCCTTTCACGAGGATGGCTTTGCCGATGTCTGTGACGGCATGGGAGGCGGACTGACAGCGGAGCGCACCCTGGAAATCATGAAGGATTCCCGTATCGGTGCTTACGGGGCGATCGGCATCGGTATGATGCTGCTGAGTAAATTTATTTTGCTGGTCAGCCTGCCCGTCGTGCTGGTGGTGCCGGCATTGCTGATTGCGCATCCTTTGTCGCGGCTGTTTTCCTGCAGTCTGATCTGGTTACTGGAATATGCCCGTGCCGAGGGAAAAGCCAAGCCGCTGGCGCAGCACATGAGTTCCAACGAATTCGGCATCGCCTGCCTGAGTGTGCTGGTGCCTGCTGGCGTGATCCTGTTATGCGAACCACTGGTGCTGGAACGTCTGATCGCTGCGCTGATGCTGATGTCGCTGGCGGCGTTCTGGATGGCGCGATTGTTTGTCAGAAAAATAGGTGGTTATACCGGCGATTGTCTGGGGGCTGTCCAGCAGGTCACCGAAGTGGTGTTTTATCTTGGGCTGCTGGCGCACGCGGCAAAATGAGGTCGCCGCCGGATAACGTTGCTGTGCGCCTGCATCTGATCCGCCATACAGCGCCGCAGATTGATTCTGATGTGTGTTACGGACAGGCCGATATTGCGGTCAGCCACACAGATTGCATCCGGCTCGCCGCAAGCATGTATCCGCGCTGGCAAGGGCGGATTCCGGTCTATAGCAGTCCTTTGCAGCGCTGCCATCAACTGGCTGTGCTGCTGCATGAACGTCCGGTAACGGATGCCCGTCTGATGGAAATGTCGTTTGGCGAATGGGAACTCCGGAGCTGGTCTGCGATCCCCCGTGTCGACGTTGAAGCCTGGGCGCAGAATGTCGCGCATTATTGTCCGGGAGGCGGCGAAAGCCTGCTGCAGATGGTCGGCCGGGTTGACAGTTTTTTACGCGAGCTGTTGCGTACCGCTCAGCAGACGGGGCAGGATGAAGCTGTGCTGGTTTGTCATGGCGGCGTGATCCGCGTCATCCTGGCATGGAATGCTGCCTTGTCACACACTGAACTGGCGCAGTTGGTCAGCACCCGGCAGGTGACGCTGGACTTCGGTTCCTGTCATGAAATTTCGCTCACGGCCAACGCATTGATCTGAGTCAGGAAACAGGAAAATGCGTCTGCCATGAATGCGTTATCTGTTGCTTTATAAGGTGCCGCCGCTGCGCCAACCTTGCTGCACTGCGGTTCTGCCATTAAAATAGCGAAGTTTTGGTGCTCGCGGACATGATCGTGTCTGCGGTTAAACGGGAAACATGATGTGTACCGGACCTGCTCACCAGTCAGCCTGGCTGACGAATCAGGCTCCGGATAAACAGCAATGTGCTGCCCCCGCAACGGTGTGCAAGTTGTCATTGAGAAATTGTGACAGCCATCTCTCAACACCACTGTGCAATTGCATGGGAAGGTCAGATGGTGATACTTGTCAGCCCGGATACCGGCCAGAATAAGTGGAGTGATACGGACGGGGATTTTCGTGAATAGTTGATGCAGGAATACTGCGTCAATTCTCATCCCGGGCATTGCCCGGCGAAATCTTTTCTGTACGCTTTGTTCAGGACAGCCTGCGGGGACGTTGGCTGTGCGCCTAGCTTATTTTTCTACATCATGAATTCTGTACTGAAACCTCTCGCCATCGGCCTGGCCGTGGCCGCCGCATTTCCTTCCGTTTCCTCCGCGCAGACAGCAAATGCCGTCGTTGCTTCCACTGCTTCCAGCGTGATTATCACGGCAGGCCGTCAGGCACAGGCTGCTAAAGATGTGCTGGCCGATAATGCAGTCATCACCGCTGAAGAAATCGCACAATCCGGTGCAGCCACGATCGTCGATCTGCTGCAACAGCAACGTGGTATCGAGATTGCCCGCAATGGCGGCCCAGGTACCAATAGCGCGCTCTTTATGCGCGGCGGCAACAACTCGCAAATCCTGGTGCTGGTCGATGGCGTGCGCGTCGGTTCTTCCACCACTGGCGGCGCGACCTGGTCCAATATTCCGCTGAATCAGATTGATCACGTCGAGATCGTGTATGGTCCGTTGTCTAGCCTGTATGGCGCAGATGCAATGAGCGGTGTGATCCAGATTTTCACCAAAAAAACAGCCGGGGCACTGAGCCCGACAGCAGCGGTCGGCGTGGGCAGCTACGGCACCCGCAAGATGCAGGCCGGAATCAGCGGTTCCATTTCCAACAGCCTGAGCTTCGCGCTGAATGCCGGGCATGATGAAAACGAAGGTTTTTCCGCCACCAAGCCCGGTGCCGGCATTTATACCTATAACCCGGATAAAGACGGTTACAAGCTCGACAGCTTCAGTGCCCGCATGAACCTGCAGATCAGCCGCGATAGCGAAGCCGGAGCGAGCTACCTGAAAAGCCGCCTGAATGCCCAGTTTGATGCCGGTCCGTCGTATGACGACCATAATGTGCAGAATCTGGAAACGATTACGCTGCATGGTAAAACGAAAATCAGCGATATCTGGACAGCTTCCCTGCAGGTTGCGCAGTCCGCTGACCAGACCTTTACCGATGCTTCATACGGTCAGAGCCAAATCGACACCCGCCAGAGTTTCATCACGTTGCAGAACGATATCCGTATCGACAAAGATGTGTTGCAACTGATCGCAGAACGTCGTGAAGAAAATGTAGCCACCACCATCGCAGGCTTAAACGGCCAACGTCGCACCGGCTCGCTCGCCGCATCTTATGTGCTGAAGCGGGATGCGCATCTGGCCAGTGCCAGCGTGCGTTACGACAATAGTTCCGTGTATGGCAGCAATACCACCGGCAATCTGGCATACGGCTATCGCCTGAGTGATGCCTGGCGTGTCAATGCGAGCTACGGCACCAGCTTCCGCGCACCGACTTTCAATGAACTGTATTACCCGGGCTACGGTGTGGCAGGCAATAAGCCGGAGAGCGCCAAGAATGCGGAAATCGGTGTTTATTATGAATTGGGTGATACGCAGCTGAGTGCCGTGTATTATCAGAATAGAGCCACGGATCTGCTGGTCAGCACCTATGTCTGCCCGGTTGAAACGGCGACCCACCCTTATGGCTGTGCTTATAACGTGAATCAGGCGACCATGTCCGGCCTGACGCTGGGCGCGGCAACCCGTCTCGGTGACTGGAGTCTGCGCGGCTCGCTGGATCTGCAGGACCCGAAAGACGATACCACCGGCCTGCGTCTGGCACGCCGTTCCAAGCAACATGGCACACTGGCAGCAGAGTATGTCGTGTCTGCATTGAAGCTGGGTGTGGAAACGGTGTTGTCGGGTAACCGTTACGATGATGTGGCAAACAAAAAGATGCTGCCGGGTTATGGACTGCTGAATCTGTACGGTACTTATGCGCTGACCAGAGATCTGTCGTTGATTGGCCGCTGGAATAATGCGCTCAACAAGGACTATGAGCTGGCGAAAAATTATGCCACTCCCGGTTCGAATCTGTATGTTGGACTGAACTACGGTTTCAGATAAAAACTGACAGCGTTTGTCATGACGACAAACGCTGTCAACCGATGCAGTCTGGCGTCAGGTGTCGCCAGACGGATGGTTTTCCCGGAATGCGCGTTCAGCGCATTCTTCTTTTTTGCAAAACAGCCGTACAGGATAAAGATGGCGATTTCTTCCGCAGAGCGGTATTGGCAGGCTGTCCGCGTTCCGCGCTGGCAGGCGATTCCTGTGCTGCTTGCCGCAGCGCTGGCGAGTCTCGTGCTGGCTTGCATAACTGGCTCTGTGTCACTCAGTTTTTCCGAATTATCGCAGGCAGTATCTGAGCTGGGCTCAGGCACACCGGCATCCCTCGCCGCGAGCCTGCTGGATTTGCGGCTGGGGCGGGCGCTGACCGGATTCATCACCGGCGCCACCTTGTCGCTGGCCGGTGTGCTGATGCAGGCGCTGCTGCGCAATCCGCTGGCCGATCCTTATGTGCTCGGCATTTCCGGTGGTGCGGCAGTCGGGGCGTTGGCGACTATCCTGTTTTATGGTGCATTCTGGATGGTCGATCTGGCCGCATTCGGCGGCGCCATCACGGTTGCCCTGTTGTTGTTTGCGCTGGCATACCGCGATCTGCGCGGCGCCGGCAGCAGCGATGGCAGCGCGCCTTTGTTATTGCTGACCGGTGTGATCGTGGCCGCCGGTTGCGGTGCGCTGATTACACTGATGTTATCGGTCGCGCCCGACAGCCGCCTGCGCGGCATGGTGTTCTGGATGATCGGCGACCTGTCGAATACCCAGTCACGTTATCTGCCGTGGCTGATTGGCAGTGCGGTGCTGCTGTTTGTCATGCGCCGTGCCCGGGCAATCAATGTGGCGGCAATGCATGCAGACAATGCCAGCACGCTGGGCGTGCATATCGGCCGTTTGCGTCAATCCTTGTTTGTCTGCGCCGCGCTGCTCACGGCCAGCGCTGTCAGCACGGCGGGCAGCATCGGTTTTGTCGGCCTCATCATGCCGCATGCCTGCCGTTTTGCACTGGGGCCGGATCACCGCCTGCTGATTCCCGCCGCGACGCTGGCTGGTGGCAGTTTTCTGGTGCTGGCCGACACCATTGCGCGAACCGTGATTGCGCCGCAACAGCTGCCGGTCGGCGTGATTACCGCCATCATCGGCGTGCCGGTTTTCCTGCTGCAACTGCATCATTTGCGGAGGCGCTGATGGAAATACGTCAACTGTCTCTGTCCATCGCAGGCCGGAGTCTGCTCAGGCAGCTGAACTGGCAGATACTGCCCGGTGAATGCTGGTGCCTGATCGGCCGCAACGGCGCCGGGAAAAGCACCTTACTGCGCACGCTGGCCGGATTGCGGCAGCCGGATGCCGGCCAGATTTTGCTGCACAGCGAACCGCTGGCGACATGGCCGCTGACGGCACTGGCGCGGGAGCGCGCTTTCCTGCCGCAAAACAGAACGGACGCTTTCGGTTATTCCGCACTGGAAACCGTCCTGAGCGCCCGGCATCCTTATCACGGCACGCAGTACTGGGAATCTTCCGGCGATCTGGAACAGGCGCAGGCTGCGCTGCGTGCGCTGGATGTGGATGCGCTTGCCGACCGCGATGTGCGCAGTCTGTCCGGCGGTGAACGGCAAAGGGTGGCGATTGCTGCCATGCTGGCGCAGGATGCGCAGCTGATGCTGCTGGACGAACCGGTCAATGCACTCGATATGGCGCATCAGGTCAGCGTGATGCAGCTGCTGTCGCGCCTGTGCCGGGAACAGCAGAAATCCGTGGTCATGGTCAGCCACGACCTGAATCTGGCAAACAGTGTCGCCACCCATGCCCTGTTGCTGATGGGCGATGGCAGCTGGCATGCGGGCACTGCGCGCGAGATTCTGACGACCAGTCATTTAAGTCTCTGTCTGGGGCATCCGGTCGACAGCCTGAGCCATCAGGGACAAACCATTTTTATTCCCCGCCACTCTGTGACAGGTTAACTCATGCAAGCACATTCCATTCCGGATGCTCCGGACGATATCAACTCCCGCCATCAGCGCCGCATGGCGCGCAAGAAGGCGCTGATGGATGACAAGATTCAGCAGGCGCAGCGCGAAACCGGGGTGCTGTTGATTCATACCGGCAACGGCAAGGGAAAAAGCTCCAGCGCTTTTGGCATGGTGATGCGCGCGCTCGGACATGGCATGCAGGTTGGCGTCGTGCAGTTCATCAAAGGCGCGATGTCTACCGGCGAAGAAATTTTCCTGCGGCGCTTTCCGGAAGAAGTACAGTTTCACGCCATGGGCGAGGGCTACACCTGGGAAACCCAGAACCGCGAACGCGATATCGAAAAAGCTACCGCTGCGTGGCAGCAGGCGCGGCAATTCCTGCGCGACCCGGCCATCGGACTGGTGGTGCTGGATGAACTCAATATCGCGCTGAAATACCATTATCTGAATGTGCAGGACGTGATCGCCGATCTGGATGCCCGGCCAGAGATGCAGCATGTGGTGATCACCGGACGCGGCGCATTGCCTGAGCTGATTGAGATTGCCGACACCGTTACCGAGATGCAGGTTATCAAGCATGCGTTTAAAGAAGGCATCGTGGCGCAGGCCGGAGTGGAGTGGTAATGGCCGGCGCACTGGGTAGCGCGCCGCCGGTTGCTGCATCTGCCACGGTATCGGCGAAGGTGGTGCTGGTATCGGCGATTGCATCGGGGCAGGGAAAAACCACCACGACTGCGGCACTGGCGCGCAAGCTGGTGCAGCAGGGGCAGCGCGTCCGGGTGTTTAAAACCGGCCCGGACTTTATCGACCCGATGATTCTGGAACGTGCCGGCGGTGCGGCGGTGTATTCGCTCGATTTATGGATGGTGGGTGAATCCGCATCCCGGCAGATGCTGGCGCAGGCGGCGTCGCAGGCTGATGTGATTCTGATCGAGGGTGTCATGGGACTGTATGACGGCAACCCTTCATCGGCAGACTTGGCGCGGGCTTTCGGTGTGCCGGTGATTGCCGTGCTGGATGCATCTGCCATGGCGCAGACGGTCGGCGCACTGGCGCTCGGCCTGCGGGATTTTGGTCCGGTGCAGCTGACGGGGGTGATCGCCAACCGGATCGCTTCTGCCGGACATGCCGGGATGGTGGCGGCAGCGATGCGCGATATCCCGCTGCTGGGCAGTCTGGCACGCCAGCAGCACACCCTGCCGGAACGGCATCTGGGACTGGTGCTGCCCGATGAAGTCACGCAGATCGATGCTTTGCTGGACCAGCTGGCAGCGCAGCTGGAATTGTCGCCGGATGCCTGGGAGAAATTGCCACGCACCACATTTGAGCTGATGCCGGAGCCGGCACCGGCAACGCTGCTGAGCGGTAAAACCATCGCCATTGCCCGCGATGCCGCTTTTTCATTTTTGTATCCGGCCAATCTGCGTTGTCTGCGAGAGCAGGGGGCAGAGCTGGTCTTTTTTTCTCCGCTGGCCGACGAATGCATTCCGCCGCAGGCTGATGCGCTGTATCTGCCGGGCGGTTATCCGGAACTGCATGCCGCCGCACTGAGCAAGGCGCAATGCTGGCAGGACTCGGTGCGCCAAGCCTGGCTGGACGATATGCCGATGCTGGCTGAATGCGGCGGCATGATGGCACTGACCGAAGGGCTGACCGATCAGCAGGGACAGCACTGGCCCATGGCCGGATTACTCAGCGGGCAGGTCATCATGCAGCAGCGGCTGGCGGCATTGGGTGGTCAGGCGTGGCAGATGCCGCAAGGCGAACTGCGCGGCCACACGTTTCACTACTCGCGTTTTGAAACCACACTGACTCCGGCGCAGCATACCTGCAAGCATCAGCGCGGCGTGCTGGAGGGTGTGGGTGAGGCGATTTACCGCAGCCGGCAGCTGCATGCGTCGTATTTTCATGCGTATTTCGGTTCATCGCCTTGCGCTGCTGCCAGCCTGTTTCTCCGGGACGGCGCATGAGCAGCACACTGATTTTCGGCGGCGCCCGTTCCGGTAAAAGTGCGTTTGCCGAACAGCTGGCGACGCAATGGATGACGCAGCCGGCAAGGGCGGGCAGCGCACCGGGTCACGGCAGGCAGGTGATTTACCTGGCGACGGCGCAGGCTGCCGATGCAGAGATGCAGCAACGCATTACCCACCATCAGCAGCGTCGTCCGGCGGAATGGCGCACACTGGAGCAGCCGCTGGCGCTGGCAGACACGATCCGCCGTCACAGCCAGCCGGATACGTTGATCCTGATCGATTGCATCACCGTCTGGCTGTCGAATTGCCTGTTTGCTGACAACCGGGATTTTCCTGAAATCGGCACCATCACGCCACCGGCGATCTATACGGAACAGCGGGCTGCGCTGCTCGATGCGCTGGCACAGGCGCCGGGTGAGGTGATTTTGGTGTCCAATGAAGTTGGTATGGGCATCGTGCCGATGGGAGCCGTATCGCGCTGGTTCACCGATGAGGCCGGGTGGCTGAATCAGGCGCTGGCATCATGCAGCGAACGGGTGATCTGGGTGGCGGCCGGTTTGCCTCTGTATCTGAAAAATGCACCACAACCGTGGCTTGCGGGAGGCGCATGCTGATTCTGTCTCCGGCGCTGCTGGCATTAAGCCTGATCGTGGGTATGGGCCTTGATCTGGCGCTGGGCGAAGCAAAGCGCTGGCATCCGCTGGTCGGATTTGGCAGGCTGGCCAACTGGCTGGAACGCCATCTGAATCATGCTGCTGCCACCCGCTGGACGGGGCTCGCGGCGTGGCTGCCGGCAGTGGTTCCGCTGACTGCGCTGGTCTGGTTGATGCTGGTGCGGGCAGAGGAGCAGTCATTCTGGCTGGCGCTGCCGGGGCAGGCATTGTTCCTGTATCTCTGCCTTGGGCTGCGCAGTTTACGCGATCATAATCTGCCGATTCAGCGCGCACTGGAAGACGGGGATCTGCCGCTCGCCCGCGAACTGACCGCCCGTATCGTGAGCCGGGATACCGCCGATGGTGACGCCGCCTATCTGGCCAAAGCCAGCGTCGAATCGGTGCTGGAAAACGGCTGCGATGCGGTATTCGGCACCTTGTTCTGGTTCGTGCTGCTGGGTGGTGCCGGTGCGGTCTGCTACCGGCTGGTCAATACGCTCGATGCCATGTGGGGCTATCGTTCGTCACGTTTTTTACGCTTCGGCTGTGTTGCTGCGCGTGTGGATGACGTCATGAACTGGATCCCGGCACAGCTGACTGCGCTGACCTACGCTGTGCTCGGTCATACTGCGCTGGCATGGCGCTGCTGGCGGTCGCAGGCGCCCGCCTGGCCCAGCCCGAATGCCGGTCCCGTGATGGCGGCAGGCGCCGGTGCGCTCGGCGTCACGGTGGGTGGGCTGGCCCAGTATGACGGTGCGGATGAACAGCGCCCTTTACTTGGCGCTGGCCCGGCCGCAGGTGCGGCGGATATCCGGCGTGCCTTGTTGCTGGTGTCCGGCGGCAGCTTTTTCTGGGCGGGTGGTGTGGCGCTGGCGGCGTTTCTTTGCGGAGGGTGGTGAGATGCTGGAACATGGTGGCAATCTGCGCGATGCAGTTCACAATTTCGGACGTCCGCTGGAACAGTGGCTGGATCTGTCGACCGGTATCAATCCCGGTTTTTATCCGGTGCCTTCATTGCCTGCGGATGCCTGGCACCGCCTGCCGGAACCCTCGACCGCCCTGCAGGAAGCGGCGCAAGCGTATTATCAGGCGCCGCAGATGCTGGCGGTGGCCGGAACGCAGGCCGCGATTCAGGCATTGCCCCGGCTGCGCGCTGCATCGCACGCGGCTTCGCGGATCGTGGTATCCGCACCCTCGTATGCCGAACATGCACATCAATGGCGGCAGGCGGGTTTCAGCGTGAGCGAATCGCCCTATGCCTTGCTGGGCAAGCAGGTCGATGCCGCCGATGTGATCGTGGTCTGCAACCCGAACAATCCGACCGGCGAACGGATTGCCCCGGCACAGTTACTGGACTGGGCAGGCCGGCTGGCGGCACGCGGCGGCTGGCTGATTGTGGATGAAGCGTTTGCCGACACCGCCAATGATTTCAGCATTGCCCGTTACAGTCAGCAAGCCGGTGTGATCGTATTGCGTTCGGTCGGAAAATTTTTTGGACTGGCCGGTATCCGGCTCGGGTTTGTTGCTGCCGGAAAAGCGCTCTTGCGTCAGCTGGCGCATGCGCTTGGCCCCTGGACGATCAGCGGCCCGGCGCAGCAGATCGCTTTGTCTGCGTTGCAGGACAGCGCATGGCAGCAGCAAACCCGTGACAAATTGCAGCATGACGGCGAACGCCTGCGCAACCTGTTGCGACAGCACGGATGGCATTCATCCGGCACCGATCTGTTTCAGTGGATCAGCCACCACGAAACCGGCGAGCAGAGTGAGCATCTGTTTCATTTCATGGCACAGCGCGGCATCTGGCTGCGCTGGTTTGCGCCCGGGCCGCAGCGCCCGCACGGCGTGCGGCTGGGCTTACCCGGCGGTGAAACCGGATGGCAGCGTTTGCAACAGGCCTGCCATGAATGGACCCAGCAGCAGCCATGAAACACGGATGACCGCCACAGTCACGGCAAGCAGCGCAGTCAGCACACGCATCGCAACCAGCAGAGGTGATTCAGCATGAAAAAAATCAGGCACAAGCATGTTGCCAGCACAAGCAAAACCGCATTCCAGAACGGTTGGCAGCGCATTCCTGCCATTGCTGGCATGGCGGGTATCTGGCTCATGGCCGGTCTGTTCGCATTATCTGCCCAGGCCGCGCAACCTTTGCCTGTCAGTGTGACGGACGACATGGGCAATACGGTGCGCCTGTCTCGTCCGGCGCAGCGTGTCATCAGCCTGTCGCCGCATGTGACCGAACTGATCTTTGCAGCCGGCGGCGGCGATAAAATCGTCGGCACCGTGAGTTACAGCGATTATCCTGCTGCAGCCAAAGAGATTCCGCGCATCGGCGACAACCGCTTGCTGGACATGGAGCGCATCATGGCCATGAAGCCGGACCTGCTGGTGATCTGGATGCATGGCGCATTCGATAAACAGCTTGATCTGTTGCGGCAATCCGGCGTTCCGTTTTTCTTCAGCGAGCCGCAACGGCTGACGCAGATTCCGGAGACCTTGCAAAAACTCGGCAGCCTGCTCGGAACCGAAACGCAGGCGCAGCAGGCCGCTGCCGAGTTTAAGCAGCAATTGCAGCAACTCTCTGCGCAGTATGCGGGCAGGCCGCAGGTCAGGACGTTTTATCAGGTCTGGCACCAACCTTTATACACGCTGAACGGACATCACATCGTGAGCGATGCGATCCGGCTGTGCGGCGGCGAAAATATTTTCAACAAACTGACGACGGCTGCGCCGGTGGTCAGCACAGAGGCCGTATTGCAGGAAAATCCGGAAGTCATCATCAGCGCGGAAAGTGCAAATCAGCGCAGCAATGGCATGGCCCAGTGGAAAACGCTGACGACGCTGCTGGCAGTCAGGAATCAGAATCTGGTCACCATTAACGGTGATCTGATGAATCGTCCCGGGCCGCGCATCATCGACGGCGCCCGGGCCATCTGCGAGGCGCTGGAGCAGGCGCGGCAGCACCGCCAGAGCAATCAGAAAGGTACGCCATGAGTGATTTCACAGGCCATTACGAACGCATCGCCTGCCTGTCCACCGAAGCGGTAGAGGTGCTGTATGCCATCGGTGCAGAAGACCAGATCGCGGGCATTTCCGGCTACACCGTGTATCCGGCAAGGGCGCGGGCCGAGAAGCCGAAGGTCAGCGGTTTTTCTTCTGCAAAGACCGAGCGGATTCTGGCGGTGAATCCTGATCTGGTGGTGGCGTATTCGAACATGCAGTCCGAGTTATGTCGTGAACTGATTGCAGCAGGTGTGGAAGTCCATGCGTTTAATCAGCGCACCCTGTCCGGAATTTTTCAAATGATTCATGTGCTGTCGGCGCTGACCGGAAGGGCTGAACGCGGTGCGCTGCTGGTGGCGGAACTGCAGGCGCAGATTGCGCAGGCGCGCCGGATCAGTGCAGGCTGGGCACGCAAACCAAAGATTTATTTTGAAGAATGGAATGAACCGATGATGTCCTGCATCGGCTGGGTGTCCGAGCTGATCGGTGTGGCGGGAGGGGAAGATGCGTTTGCCGATCTGGCCGGCTTTCACAGCGCCAAAGAGCGCATCATTGCTGACCCGGCAGAAGTGATACGCCGTGCACCGGACATCATCATCGGTTCGTGGTGCGGTAAAAAATTCCAGCCGGACAGCGTGATCAGGCGCGAAGGCTGGGCTGCCGTGCCTGCGGTGCGCAACGTACAGATTTGGGAAATCAAGTCCCCCGATGTCCTGTCGCCGGGACCATCGGCAATCCGGCATGGGCTGCCACAACTGCAGAAAATCATTGCAGACTGGCAGCAGGCGCATGGCGCATGCGGGTCCGAAGATGTGCGTCCAGCGGATAAGGCAAACTCCTGATAACTGGCAGACAGCAGATACTCCCCCCTGTTTTTAATAAAATAGGGCTGATGCCAAGAGAAAGTAAGGGTTTTTTAAGATACTGGGGGGAGTATATTCAGACATATATTTACCGGGCAAAAGCAGGTCAGGGTGTATCGCCTGCCGACTATTAGGCAGCAGACGATCAGCATCGTTAGAAGATCGATACAAGATCGGCCAAATATCACCATAACATTGACGGAACACCGATGAAGATCACAACACTGATGGTGCAGGGCACGACTTCCGATGCGGGCAAAAGCACGGTGGTGGCTGCTTTGTGTCGCCTGTTGCAGCGTCAGGGTGTGCGCGTGGCGCCGATGAAGCCGCAGAACATGGCGCTCAACAGCGCCGTCACTGCTGATGGCGGCGAGATCGGCCGCGCTCAGGCATTGCAGGCGCTGGCTGCCGGCATTCCGCCGCATACCGATATGAATCCGGTGCTGCTGAAACCCTCCTCCGATACCGGTGCCCAGGTCATCATTCACGGCAAGGTGCGGGCGGACATGCAGGCGCGTGATTATGACCAGTACAAAACGGTGGCGATGCAGGCGGTGCTGGCATCGTATCAGCGCCTGCAGGCGCAGTATCAGGCGATTATCGTCGAGGGCGCCGGCAGCCCGGCAGAAGTTAATCTGCGCGAACGCGACATCGCCAATATGGGATTTGCCGAAGCGGTGGATTGTCCGGTGATTCTGGTGGCGGACATTGACCGTGGCGGTGTTTTCGCCCACTTCGTCGGTACGCTGGCGTGTCTGTCGGCATCGGAACAGCAACGCATCATCGGTTTTGTCATCAACCGTTTCCGTGGCGATATCCGCCTGCTGGAGCCCGGGCTGCGCTGGCTGGAACAACAGACCGGCAAGCCGGTGCTCGCTGTGCTGCCTTATCTGCATGGTTTGCAACTCGATGCAGAAGACGCGATTCAGTCGAGCCAGAACCGCAGCGGCCAGTTCCGCATTATCGTGCCGGCGATTCCGCGCATTGCCAATCACACCGACTTCGATGCCCTGCGTGCGCATCCGGATGTCGATCTGCAATTCATCGGCCCGGACGGTACGATTCCGCCCGCTGATCTGATCATCCTGCCGGGCAGTAAAAACACCCGCGCCGATCTCGCATTTTTGCAGCAGCAGGGATGGCAGCAGGCCTTGCAGCGGCATCTGCGCTATGGCGGCAAAGTCATTGGCATTTGCGGTGGTTATCAGATGCTGGGGCAGGTCATTGATGATCCGCATGGTGTGGAAGGCGCACCGGGCATGGCGGAAGGTTTTGGTCTGCTGGATATCCGTACCCAACTCACACAGGAAAAACGTCTGCAGCAAGTCAGCGGAATATGCCTGTTCGGCCAGCCTCCGGGTGCAGCTGTGCAGGGCTACGAAATTCACATGGGCGTCACCACAGCGAATCATATCAGCCGCAATACGCTGCCGGTGTTCCGGCTGCATAGCGACGATGCGGCGCTCCCTTTTGATGAGGGGATACGTTCAGCGGACGACCAGATCATCGGCAGCTATCTGCATGGCATGTTCGATGATCCGGCGGCCAGTGCCGCATTGCTGGCCTGGGCCGGATTGCGCAGTGATACCCGGGTTGATCTGGCGGCATTGCGCGAACACAGCATCAACCGCGTTGCCGATGCCTGCATTCCTTTGCTGAATGCTTTGCAAAGGCTGTAAATGACAGTAAATGCATCTGGCATGATTGCTGTGATTTGTTGTGCCAGCTTGTCGCACCTGAGATACCTCGCCTGAGCAGAATTTCTAAAGAATTTTTCTTTCCGGAGTATGACATCGGAGAAAAATATTTTTTCCACATGGAAACATATTTCACTGAAAATCAGCCGATCCGTCACGTCATCGTCACAAATGCTGATTAAGCTACGCGGGCTTTTTTACAAACCTTCTTTTACTCCATTCCGTTTTGAGAGAACCGCATGCAATCAGCGAAATCCACAAAAAAAATCCCCGTGCAGCAGACATTCCGTTTGCTCGCGATCAGCGCCGCCTGCCTCATGGCTTACCCTGCGCTGAGTCAGGCGCAGACTGTTGCGGCGAAGGCTGGCAGCACAACACAGGATCAGACGGTAAAAGCAGATGACGCTGTAGCGACCGTCGAAATTTCTTCGCAAAGCACACGCTCCTCCGTTTCTTTGCGCGGCAATGAAATCCAGAAAATCCTGCCGGGTATCAACCCGGTCAAATCCTTGCAGACATTGCCTGGCGTGACGTTTGCAACTGCGGATCCATGGGGTAACAACGAACAGAATCTGTCGCTGTTTGTGCATGGCTTTAACGGCCAGCAGCTCGGCTACACCATGGACGGCGTGCCGCTCGGCGATCAGCAATACGGCAACTACAACGGCTTGTCGCCACAGCGCGCCGTCATCAGTGAAAACGTGCGCAATGTGATCCTGTCGTCCGGTGCCGGTAATCTGGCAACGCCATCGACCAGCAATCTGGGCGGCACTATCGAAGTCTTCTCCAGCGATCCGTCTACCACCCGCAAAACCAGTGTCGAGCAGACACTCGGCAGCTATCGCACATCACGCACTTTTGCCCGCTTTGATACCGGTAATTTTGGCGAAGGCAATTCGGCTTATGTGTCGGTATTGCGTCAGGATGCCCGCGCCTGGGATTTCGATGGCAAGCAGGGCGGCAAACAGCTCAACGGTAAATTTGTCCGCAATAACGATGCCGGTAAGCTGACGCTGTTTTTCAACTACAGCGACAAGACCGAACCAAACGAAGACAGCACCGTGCATGTGGCTGGCGAAACCAGCGCACCATACACACGTCCGTTCTGGTATCCCGATTTTGCCGGTGCCCTGTCTTACCTGTCGCCGACCGGTGCGACACCTGCGGCAGACGGTGCTAACTACCGTAACTATTACAGCGATGCGCAGCGTAAAGACGTGCTGACTTATGCCAAATATGACTGGAATCTGAATCCGTCCACGGTCTGGTCGAATCAGGTTTACTTCCACCGTGATGATGGCGTCGGCGTGGTCGCCGGACCGATCGGTGCCGCCGGTCTGCCAGCGCTGTTCAGCGTATATTTTCCAAATCAGAATCTGAAAACGGTTTTCGGTAATTCCGGCTATGCAACCCGCACCACGGAATACGATATTCACCGTTCCGGCCTGATCTCCAATCTGCGCACCGAAATCGGCAATCACCAGATTGAATTCGGCGGCTGGTGGGAACACAACGAGTCGTCTGCTTTCCGTCGCTGGTATCCGCTGGATGTGAATAATCCAAGTTCTCCTTACGACAGACCGTCTAACCCATTGATCACCCAGTACGACAGTGAAATCCGCAACAATGTGGTTCAGCTGCATCTGCAGGATGAATGGCGTGTGCGGCCGGATATGTCGGTGCAAATGGGTTTCAAATCCAGCCTGCAATATGCAAAAGGCGACTTCCCGGTACAGCCTTTGCCGGGAGCGATTTCCGGTGGTTCCACGGCATTGCCGGTCGGTGAAATCGATACCAAGAAATGGTTCCTGCCGCAGCTCGGCCTGTTGTGGGACATCAGCTCTCGTGACCAGTTCTTTGTGAACGCGCAGAAAAACATGCGTCAGTTCGTCACCTATGGCGGCGGTGGTGCTTCACCGTGGAGTCTGTCCAGCCAGTCCGCTTTCGATCTGTTCAAGAACACTGCACAGCCTGAGACCTCGGTCACTTATGAAATGGGTCTGCGCGGCAAACGTAATCTGGATCTGGGCGCGCTGAACAGGATTGATGGTCAGGTCAACGTTTACCATGTCGACTTCAGCAACCGCCTGTTGCAGATCAGCCCGACGCCGGTGATTACCGCCATCGTCGGCGGCAACCCTGTGCTGGCCAACGTGGGCAGCGTGACCACCGACGGTATCGATCTGGCAGGCACGGTGTACTTTGGCAAGAACTTCAGTTTTTACAATGCGCTGTCGTATAACCGCTCTGTCTACAACGATGATTACAGCAACGGTAAGAACAATGTCGCCACCTCCGGCAAGCGGGTTCCGGGCAGCCCTGAATGGATGAATAAATTCGTGGCAACGGCCACTTTCGGTAATATCGAAGCGCAACTGATCGGTGATTATGTCGGCAAGCGTTACGCGACTTACACCAACGATTTATCTGTTGACAGCTATTTCATGCTGAATCTGGGCGTCACTGCAAAGATTCCGGTAGAGCAGAATGGCTTCCTGAAAAATGCGCGGGTACGCCTGAATGTCACTAACCTGAATCAGGTAACCGGCGCTTCTGCCGTGGTGGTCGGTGCTGCCAGCGGTACCTACAATACGTTCCCGATTGCGCCACGCCAGGTGTTCGTGACCTTCGGCGCGGAATTCTGATGGAGACAAAGATGGATCAAACCAATCTGACACGCCGCAAATGGCTTAACACCATGGTTGCCGGCACCGGTTTATCGCTAACCCAACTCAGCCAGCTCAGTCTGGCAGCAACCAGTGTCTCGACGGAGCAGACCTCCGCTACGGCGGGTGCTGCGCAAAAGACCGCCTCCGGCCGCAAGGTGGAATTGTTTGCACACCGCGGCGCTTCGGCGCTGCGTCCTGAGCATACACTGGCATCGTATGCCAAGGCGATTGCCGATGGCGCTGATTTTATTGAACCAGATTTAGTCAGCACCAAAGATGGCGTACTGGTCGCGCGGCATGAAAACTTCCTCAACGAAACCACAGACGTCGCGCTGCGTCCTGAGTTTGCCGCCAAACGTGTGACCCGCACGATTGATGGCATCACGCTGAACGGCTGGTTTACCGAAGATTTCACGCTGGCAGAACTCAAGACCCTGCGTGCTGTCGAGCGCTTGCCGAAAGTGCGTCCGAAAAATACGCAGTATGACCGCATGTTCCAGATCCTGACCTGGGATGAAATCATTGATTTCGCCGCAGCAAATGCAGCGACCACCGGTAAGGTGATCGGCCTGATTCCGGAACTGAAACATTCGACGTATTTTGCGGCTATCGGCCTGCCGCTGGAAGACCGCTTTCTGGCGAGCATCGCAGCGCATGAATACACACAACGCTGCCCGCTGGTGGTGCAGTCGTTTGAAGTGGCAAATCTCAAATACCTGCGCAGTGTGCTTGGCAAGCGTCCGAATATCCGCCTGATGCAACTGGTGGAACGCGGTCGCCCTGCCGATGTGGTTGCTGCTGGCGGTGATCTGACATTTGAAAAAATGTGCACTCCGCAAGGCTTGAAAGAGATGGCGCGCTATGCCGACATCGTGGCGCCGCCAACCAGAGCGCTGATTCCTCTGCTGGCGGATGGCAGACTGGGTCAGCCTACCGCCCTGATTGCCGATGCGCATGCGGCCGGCCTGTTGGTGCATACCTGGACCTTCCGTCCGGAAAACCGTTTTCTGGCAGCGGACTTCCGCAACGATCAGGGGGAAGATGCGCGGCATGACAACGGTTCGGTGGCGGAGATGCGGCGTTATATTGAAGCCGGTATCGATGGCTTCTTTTCCGATGATTCGGCGCTTGGACGACGGGCTATTGATGGCTGATGTGTTGACGGCTGATGCATGATGGCATGATGCCGGGTCGCACCGGGTATCCAAAAAAAATCCGGCTCCTGAAAACGGTGCCGGATTTTTTTATGCCTGACAGGCAGTCATCTCATGCTTACTGACCCGATGCCGTCCATTCTTTGGCACGGGTGGTGGCTTCGCTGATCTGCTCCGCGCTCATGGAACGCGCCACATAGCTGCGATAGACTGCGGCATCGTCATAATCTTCTGCCAGCAGCAGCCACTTATAGGCTTCCACCAGATTTACCGCAACGCCCCTGCCTTTGAAATACATCAGACCCAGCTGGTACTGGGCGCTGGCATTATGCTGATCGGCAGCCTGCTGAAACAGCTCACGTGCCTTGCGATAATCCGGCGCCACCCCATTTCCGGTCACGTACAGCACCCCCAGGCTGTACTGGGCATCGGCATAACCCTGATCTGCCGCTTTTTTGAACCAGCTGACGGCTTTGCCATAATCCGGCGCGACACCTTTACCTTTGGCATAAATCCGCGCCAGATTCACCTGTGCCCGTACATTGTTTTGCGCTGCCGACTGTTCAAATAATTCACGCGCCCGCCGGTAATCTTCGGGAACACCTTCGCCGTTCAGATACATCAGGCCGAGATTGAACTGCGCATCGGCATGCCCTTTGCTGGCGGCAGCCTGAAAGGCTTCTGCAGCGGCGGAGAATTCCTCCTGTTCATACAGGCTGACCCCGTCTTCAAAATCGCCCGCACGGACAGGCTGGCACAGCAAGCTGACGGCGAAGAGCAGGGCGCTGCTGATCTGAAACGGACGGATAGGCATAATGGGCAGGCTGGCAGGAAAAAATGCGATCGGCGATATCGTTTTATTGTAGCCGCTATGACTGGCTTTTGCAGCTTTGTGTGATGGCGAGCAGGATTGAATGGCGACTGGCGCAGCCACGGCATAATGAGGCCGCAATACTTCGCAAATCGCTTGTCTGATGCGTCGAAAAAGTTTAACCGGCTGTTTCTGTGCTGACCCGGTCCCAGTCGTTTTCGTCATCATAGCGAATCATCCAGTTTACGGCTTTGTGCCACGCATGCACCGCATGGGCATCGAGCCGGCCCGGAACCGGCTTGCCGTTCAGATGGGCATGCCTGACCGCCCAGTGCAGACGGTACAGCAGATCAGCCCAGTCCAGAATGTCTGTTCTGGAACGCAGATGCAGTTGCAGCGGCAGAGTGGCAGGCTGGCGACTGATGGCTTGCCAGAGCGTGGCAATTTCAGTCAGCGCCTGCTTGCCATCCGGCATTCCGGCCTCTTTTTTCAGGCCGCAGCACCAGAGCAGAAACGACAAGGCATCGGTGCTGGCAGCCGTTGCTTCCGGCGTGTATAACTGCTGCTGTTCAAGGTGGGATAAACCTGCGGAGCCGGTGGTTTCCAGCAGACGCCGCACCTCTGGCTGCAGGGCTTCCTGTGCGCTGTGATGCAGCAGGCACAAAGCGTACAGGCGCTGGGCGACATCATCCTTGCTGCGCAAGGTGATTTCTTCCTCGCTCTCGATCAGGGGCAGTTGCAGATTCAGGCGGATGCCGCGTTTGTGCAGGATGAGTTCAGATAATTCTTTGCGCAGTTCCGGAGATTTCATAGCAAGCGATCAGCAAAATAGGCTGAGATTGTACCAGCGCCCCGGCTCCTATTCAGCGGATTCTGCTGCCGGCGGCGCTGGTCGCGCAGCTTCAGTGGCTGACCCGGTTCCGCTGCCGGCGAAAATGCTGAAACAGCATGACCGCGCCGACGACAGCCAGCACGGGTATGAACATCGGCAACAGCGCAAACATCAGGCCGAAGAACACAGAAATGGCGATACAGGCCAACAGCACACCGACGCCGGCAAGCACCAGTCCGCCGAACAGAAACGCCAGCACTCCGGCAAATACCGCAAAGATCATCCCGCACAGAATCACACCGAATCCCGTCACACCGTGGATCTCTTCACCATTAATCCACACCTGTTGATCTGGCAGCAATGGCATGCACAGCATGGCTGCGATCAGCACTGCGCACAGCACGAGAAATACCTTGAATGTTGTTTTCATTTTTGTTCCCCTCGTTAATGATATGAAAGATATCTGTGTAACTGTTTTACCGTCAGGACGACTGTCAACGACATGGCTGCATCGTAGAAGAAGCATTGTGGCGGTACAAGGCGGATGCGACAGAGTGCAGAAACGGAGGAATCAATCGCAGATATCGCCGTCCGGATTTGATGCGGCCGATCGAGTGACGTGTGCTCTGCATTGCCATAGCCCATACAGAGTATGATTTTTTACGCCGTACTTCCTAACTTACCGCCCGCAGTCAAACAAAAATGTTGCCTGCTTGGTAAGGCTCACGCACAATGACCATTTCCGTCCGTCTGACTTCAATAAGGAAACTCCGCATGCTTCAGCTTTTCATCGCCAATAAAAATTACTCCTCCTGGTCTTTGCGTCCCTGGCTGCTGATGCGCGAACTGGGCATTCCCTTTACCGAGCATCTGGAACATTTCCGCGAAGGCTCCAACTGGGAAGCCTTCCGTGCATTTTCTCCTACAGGGAAAGTTCCCTGCCTGACTGAGGACGGGCAGGTCATCTGGGATTCGCTGGGCATCACCCTGCATCTGGCGGAGCATTATCCGCAGGTCTGGCCATCCGATCCGGCGGCGCGCAGCTGGGCACGTTGCGCTGCCGCAGAAATGCATTCGGGATTCTCCGCCTTACGTCAGCATTGCACCATGAACTGCGGCATACGCGTAGCGCTCTCAAACATGCCCGAAGCACTCCAGAAAGATATCGCAAGAATAGATGAACTGTGGCAGGAAGGTTTGCACCGGTTTGGCGGCCCGTATCTGGCCGGGGCTCAGTTCAGCGCAGCAGACGCCTTTTTCGCACCAGTGGTATTCCGCATCCAGACTTACGGCCTGATCATGTCTGCCGCCGCCACCGCCTATTGCCAGCACATGCTGGCGCTGCCCGGCATGCGGCAATGGTATGAAGATGCGTTGCAGGAAAGTCCCCGCGAACCGGCACACGAACAGGAAGCCAGACAGGCCGGAACCTGGCTGCATGATTTCCGACGTCAGCCAGCCTGAAGCAAAACAGAAAAGCAGCGGGTTAATAAAAGACATGCTTCATAGTGAGGAGTGTCTTGTCGCATAACGTGCAATATTTTTGATCTCAACCACATAGGGTCATCATGAATAAATGGGAATATAAAGTCATCGCTATAAAGCTGAAACGTCATTTCTGGACGGGCCGGTCCGATCACAAAGCAGTCGAGGAAAAATGTAACGACATGGGACAGCAAGGCTGGGAATTGGTCAGTGTGGAGGGCCTCAACATGATCAACTACAACAGTGCCCCGATTCTGACATTCAAGCGTCCTATTTGATGGCGATAATCTAACAGGCAAAATTTCTATATTGATTGCCGGAGATTAAATGCATTTGATATTTTAGGTAAAAATTATCAAAATAATAAATTTAACTTGAAAGAAAAATATGGATAAATTCCTTTTTTCCTTAGGATTGGTAGCAGCATTTTGCTGCGGCACCCTTGGTTATGCTGAAGAAATAGAAAAACCGGTGAAGTAAAAGCTGCAGCTAACCCATATTGAATATGAAAAAAGTGCCAAGCCAATTAGTTTATTATATTCGCTCGCCCAGTAAGTGATTCCCAAGCCTAAGAATATTCCAATATCGCCAGCAATATCAGTACCGCCAACGGCGGTCCAACAGCCTATGCGTACCGGCCCGTATTCAGCCAGAATAACAGCACCCCCGGCGGAAATCCCGGGGGAGGCGCCACCCCACCTCCGAGTATTACGCTCAACCCAGTGTCAGCCAATATGACACTCGTTGCACCGGCCACCATGAACATCAGCCTGAGTGCCAGTGCCACGGGGAGTGGCAACCGTATTATCAGAGTCGACCTCTATCAGGGCAACACCCTGATTGGCACCAGCGGTACTCCGGTGACGCCCGATAGCAACAGCTACAGCATCACCTGGAGCAATGTCCCTGCCAATAGCTATGTACTGACCGCCAAGGCAACAGACAGTCTGGGCGGCACATCCACCAGTGGCCCGATCACCGTCAACGTCATTAACAACAACCCTCCGGTCGTGAGTTTCCTCGCCAGCCCTGCCAAAGCCGTGGCACCGGCCACCATTCTGCTGAACGCCACAGCCAGCGACAGCGACGGCAGCATCAGCAAAGTCGAGTTTTACAACGGCAACACCTTCATTGCCAGCTTGAACCAGGCTCCCTACAATACTCAATGGACCCCTGTACCAGCAGGCACATACAGCTTAACGGCTGTCGCGACCGACAATCTGGGCGCCACCACCACCAGCGTACCGGTCAGTATTGTGGTCACGAACAGCGTATCGCAGGTGTACGACATTCACACGGACCAGCTCAATACACAGAGAGTCGTGACGGACAAGAATGGGACTGTGGTGTGGAGATGGGACGGTGCGCCGTTCGGTGAGGATTTGCCGGATGAGAATTCGGGGCATAGTGGAACGGAAAACGATTTCGCGTTGAACCTGCGTTTCCCGGGGCAGTATTATGATAAGGAAACTAATCTCCACTACAACTATTTTAGGGATTATGATCCAACGGCAGGTCGTTATATTGAAAGTGATCCCATCGGCCTCGAAGGCGGCATCAATACCTATGCTTACGGTGACGCCAATCCCGTAAGCAAAACTGATCCGTTTGGGCTGGCCACCTATCAATGCATACGCGGTTTAGGACAGAAGCCTGGCGGGTACGTTTCGCCTGGCAATATCACTCACCATCAATACAGTTGTGTAACGCTTCCGAATGGAACATCTATTTGCGGAGGCCAAGGGCCAAGCGGCAATCCGATAAGCAGTCCTGGAAAACCAACAACACCCGATGAGGATTACCTCGATAAAAATTCATGCCAAAAGACTCAGGATGACAATCAGTGCTTTGAGCAGTGCTTGCAAGATGAGCGGTCAAAGCCTCGACCTCGCTATAGCGTTATTCCAGGACTGGGCACGCAGTGCCAGCAATACGATGACGACGTGAACGCTACATGCAGGAAAAAATGCGGCTTAAAGTGAGGAAACGATGAAACGAAGAATGACTCTTTTTGTTTGGCTAGCTGCTTCGTTTGTCGTGCTGGGTTGGTGGTATTTCCATTTTGGATTGAATCCGGAGTTATCACGAACACTCAGGAATGAGTCGCAGATATACCCGATTATCGGAATGGTTGTTTTATCCTTCCCTGCTGGGCTGTTTTACATGTATTTGTTTGGGTTTGCGGTTTATGGGCTGGATAGCATCGGCATCGATTTGCACCAGCATGAGATGCTTGAAGTATTTACGATGTGGGCCGGCTTTGTTTTAAGCGGATACCTACAATGGTTTGTCTTGTTTCCGTTCATTCAGGAGAAATTTCGTTCGAGGCAAGCGAAGAAAGCGCGGTAGGCTGGGCTAACGCTTCATCAGCCCAGCATTGCCAACGACATCCCCTTATTTCCAATGAAGAAAGCCACTGCCTCCGGTATCCCCGGATGCAGTGGCTTCTTTCTTTAGCCGCCAGATCGGCGGCGACGATCGGGGCAGCGTGCCTACTCGGTCGTAATGACCAGACACCCACGCATGACGCGCACGCGGATGCGTGCCTGAGGGAGGAAGCCGGCCTGTGCTAGCCACAAGCCGCGCAAGCGAATCCAGGGAAGGCGTGGCTGGCATATTGGCTACCCCGGTCCGAGTGATGCAGCACGCCGATTGCTGGCCGGCGGCGAAACCAGGCCATGGTCAATGCATCCGTTACGATATCGCTGGTCATGCGCGGCTTGAGGGACCAGCCTATGACTTCCCGATTGAACAAGTTCAGCACAATTGCCAGATACAGCCAGCCTTCGCCGGTCCACAAATAGGTGATGTCCGAGGTCCAGACTTGATTGGGTGCGGCTGGCGTAAAATTTCTATCCAGCAGATCGGCCGCGACCGGCAGACCATGTTTCGAGTCGGTCGTGACCTTGTAGCGCCGCTTATGTCGGGCACCATGCGTGGGCTACCGTAAGCCCCTTTGAGTTCGTCATGGATGGCACGAATAATTGTCAGCGTTTGGGCATCCGTCAGCCGTTTGCGAGCAGGTGTCCCGCCGCGCTTCCAGGCACGGTAACCGCTCTGGCTGACGCCCAGCACGGCACACATTTCGGTCAGCGCATAAGCCTTGCGGTTGACGTCTATCCAGGCGTACTTCACAGAATATCCTTGGCAAAGTACACCGCCGCCTTTTTTATAATTTCGTTCTCCCGCTTCAGCCGGGCATTCTCTGCCCGCAGTCGCGAAAGCTCCATGGCTTCCGGCGTCACCACCTTCTTGCCTGCACCTTTGAGCTTGCCTTCTGCTTGTGCCTTGACCCAATTACATAGCGTTTGGTCGCCCAGCCCCAGTTCTTTCACGACAACCGAGACGGCTTCCCCATTTGTGACGCGCTGAACGGCCAACTCTTTGAATTCGGTCGTATAGGCCTGTTTAGGTATTTTTTTCATTCTTGTCTTTCCATAGTAACGGTAATTTTACGTCACCTATGGCAGACTAAATTTCAGGGGAAGCTCAAAGAGCATCAAATAAATGAATGCTTCTTATGCTATATTTTTAAAAGAATGTTGTTCAATAAAATATCTTTAAAAATAATACAAGGTGATGAGTGATTACTATTCTCCCCAAAAAGCCACACAAAAAATTTCCTCAGGGTAATAATGGATTTACCTTGTTGGAACTGCTGGTTGTCGTCGTGACCATAGGTTTACTAGCATCATATGTCGGGCCTAAATATTTTTCACAAATTGGAAAATCAGAAAGTGCGGTTGCAAAAGCCCAAATCACGGCATTCGAAAAAGCACTTGATACTTATCGTGTAGATGTAGGGAGATTTCCGGCAACCGAGGAAGGTTTAAATGCTCTTGTAGAAAATTCATCTGCAAATCCAAAGTGGAATGGTCCATATCTTAAGAAATCTATACCTCTGGATCCATGGGGGCGTGCGTATCGCTACCTTTCACCTGCGAAGGATAAAGATTATGAGATTGTGTCTTATGGTAAAGATGGGCAGATTGGTGGCACGGGAGATGATGCTGATATTAGTTAGTAACTAAGTGCTTTTGGTGAAATTTTAAAATCCAATTATGCGCTTCAAAATACGAGTATTAATATCCGAGCATGAACTTGTCGACAAAATCGTTGAAGCTCGCAATGAAGCTGACGCCCGGCTAATTATTAAAAAAAGAGGCTGGATCATTTCCTCATTGGAATGCGTAAATCCTCTCTCGACACTCCAGTTTGGCAAATCAGCAAAGCAAAAAAATTCTCTTTGCTTTTGTTCAGCCAGGAATTACTGTCATTACTTAATGCTGGTTTAACTATCGTAGAGGCTTTGGAGGTTTTGCTTGATAAGGAGCAAAGTCAAAATACTCGCGCAATTTTATCTTCAGTATTAAACGGCCTCAGTGAAGGAAAACGTTTTTCCCAAGTACTATCTGAACAAGAAGAGTATTTTCCGGTTTTATTTGTCGGTATCGTGCAGGCATCGGAAAGCACCAGTAATTTACCTGCATCGTTAGCGCGTTTTGTTGAATATCAACAGCGTATCGATGCCGTTCGCAATAAAATCATCAGCTCCCTAATTTACCCAATAATTCTGTTTGTCGTTGGCGGATGGGGTAATAACAATTTCAAGATTACGGAAGGCATCTTCCAATTCTTTTTGGTTGAGTAATTCAATCTTTTTGAGAATGTCGCGTTCGTTATCGTGCATACGTCCACCTGTTTTATTGGCAATCATCATAGCGGAAATGAGCAATGATTTTTCTTTTGCAATGACAGGATTTTTGGTTTGTAACGAAATCCGGCGTTCTTTGCGAATGCCCAGTGCTGAAAATTGGTGGCGGTAGTAATAAACGCCGTGGCGGGATTGTTGGATTCTGCAAGCGATTTTCATAGCAACCTCAAGAGAAGAGGTACCCCTATGAGGGCCGCCATATGCGAAACCAAAAGAAATAAGCCCTTGATAAATCAAGGGCTTATCTAATTCTGGCGGAGAAGGGGGGATTCGAACCCCCGGTAGGGATTAACCTACGCACGCTTTCCAGGCGTGTGACTTAAACCACTCATCCACCTCTCCTGCTTTTCGTGTTCACAAATAGTTGTGCCAGCGAAGCTCGCTATTCTAGCAAACTATTTGATCAGATGGAAGCTTTTGCGCAGATTTGTTCGAAATCAGGCACCGCTCCAGGGTAAATTTTGATGGCACCAGCCGCAGACAGTTTTCCGGTGACCTTGTTCATTTTTGTCGCCTTCAAAGCCGTGCAGGATGTCGAAGCAATGGCTGTATCCATGTTCGGTGGCAAGTTTTGCTGCGTGGCGTGAGCGTACGCCGGACCGGCACAGAAAGAGCAGTACGGTATTTTTATCGGGGCATGCAGCCTGCAGCTGAGCCAAAAAATCCGGGTTTTGAATGCCGCCCGGATACAGGTTCCACTGTACGGAGTAGTGTTGCGTTTCCGGCAGGATGACTTTGCCGACCCAGTCCCGTTCTGCATTGGTGCGCACGTCAATCAGGATGGTCTGGCGGTCGGTGCTTAATAGTGTCCATGCTTCTGCAGGAGTGACTGCTCCGGCGTAAGGAAGGGTTTGTTCCTGGCCGCGTTGCCGGGCTGTCTGTAACAAGGTCGTCGTTGTCATGATGGAGGCTGAAGAGTGGAGGCAGATGATGAATTATGCCTCATGCGTGGGTGTTCTGCATTCAGCGTGACAGGCTGAATTTTCGCGTCAGGTCGAGTTCGGGAACTGGTCTGCCAAACAGGTAGCCCTGAAATGCATGGCAATCCTGATTTTGCAGAAACAGGCGTTGCGCATCTGTTTCCACGCCTTCTGCAATGACGGCGAGACCCAGGCTTTTTCCCAGTCCGATGATGGTTCGGGTGATTGCGGCGTCATTTGGATTGATCAGGATGTCTTTGACGAAGGATTGATCTATTTTCAGCTGATCCAGCGGAAGCTGTTTCAGGTAGCTGAGGGAGGAGTAGCCGGTACCGAAATCATCCAGTGAAAAACAGACACCGTGTGCTTTGAGCAGGTGCATTTTTTGAATCGTTTCTTCAATATTGTCGACCAGCAGGCTTTCCGTGAGTTCGAGCTTGATTTTGCGGGCATCTACGCCGATATGGTCGATGCAGTGCAATACGATGTCAGAGAAATCCGGTTGCCGGAACTGTTTGGCGCTGACGTTGATGGACATGGTCAGATGGCTGGTTTCTTTTTGCTGGTGCCAGGCGCGCAGTTGCGCACAGGCTGTGCGCATGACCCAGTTACCGATCGGGATGATCATTCCGCTTTCTTCTGCCAGCGGAATAAATTCTGCCGGTGAAATCATGCCTTTTTCCGGATGCTGCCAGCGCAGCAGAGCTTCTGCCCCGATGATTTTTCCCGCGCTGTTGACCTGTGGCTGGTAGTGCAGGATGAATTGCTCATGGCTGATTCCGGCGCGCATGTCGGCTTCCATCATTGCGCGTGTGGTGACAATGTTCAGCATGTCCGGATCAAAGAAATACACATTGTTGCCGCCGCTGGCCTTTGCTTCATACATGGCGACTTCGACTTGCTTCAGAATGTCTTCTGCCGAATGGCTGTGGGCGCTGAACAGCTCAATACCGATACTGGCCGAGGTGTGATGTTCACTGTCATCGAGGAAATAGCTGGCGGCGATGTCATCCAGAATCTGGGTGGCCAGTGTTTTTGCGCAGATCGCGGCTTCGCGCATGGTGTCACCGAGGTCTTCCAGTATCAGTGCAAATTCGTCGCCACCGATACGCGCCAGAGTGTCGCCTTTATTCAGCCGGACCGTCAGCCGCCTGGCAACCTGCTGCAGGAGCTGGTCGCCTTTGCCATGACCATTGATGTCATTGATGGTCTTGAAGTTATCGAGGTCCAGATACAGGATGGCACCAAAACGATGGCTGCGAGTATTGCTGGCCAACGCATGTTCCAGCCGGTCCAGCAGCAGTCTCCGGTTGGCCAGGCCAGTCAGCGGGTCATGGTAGGCAAGGTGTTCCAGCTTGGCCTCGGTGGCTTTGCGCTGAGTGATGTCGAGCATCGTGCCGACAAAATGGATGCTCTGATCATGCTCTGACGTCACAGCAGTGATCGTCAGCCATTCCGGATAGATTTCCCCGTTTTTGCGGCGGTTCCAGATTTCACCTTGCCAGAACCCATGCTGATCCAGCTGCTCGGACATATCGCTGTAATAGCTGGCGCTGTGCATGCCTGATTTCAGCAGACTGGTTTTTTGACCGACGGCTTCTTCCCGCGTATAGCCAGTAATCCGGGTAAATGCCTGATTGACCCGCAAAATCTCGCGCTGTTCATTGGTGATGACCATACCTTCCTGGCCTTCAAATGCAATTGCTGCCACGCGCAGATTTTCTTCGGCATGCTTTCGTTCAGTGATGTCCTGGATGGTGCCGATTCGGCGGTGCGACAGTTGCTCGGCGGTGGTCACGCTTTCCAGCTGGGAATGCACCCACCTGATCTGCCCGTTGATCTCCAGGCGGTATTCGATTTCACTCTCTTGTCCGGCCAGTGCTTTAAGCCAGTTGTTGAAAGCAGCATCCCTGTCATCAGGATGTACTTTCTGTATCAGCGTATCCGGACTCAACGGTGCGTCAGCCGGGGTATCCCAGATGCGGGCAGCTTCTTCAGAGCATTGAATCTGATGTCTGTTGATATCAATAACCCAGCTGCCTGTTTTGGATATGGCCTGCGCTCTGCGCAGATCGGCTTCGCTCTCGGCGAGTTCAGCGGTGCGGCTGGCGATGATGTTTTTTAGATTCCGCTTTTGTATCCGTGCTTCCAGTAACAGTTTTACCAGATCAGCCAGCATCAGACTGAAAATGAAACCCAGACTGTATTTAAGATAAAGCCCGTAAAGTGATGCCTCGCTGACCTGATGCGTGACATCCAGATTCCATTCTGTATTCGGAAGGGTAAAGGGATGGTGAATCTGATCGGCGGCGTCCAGCTCCCGGTTGCCGTCGATCATTTGCTTTTGCCCGGTTTCAGGATTGATGCGCCAGAGTTGGTATTGGTAGCCGCGTTGTGCCAGCGCAGGCAGACCGGCATCCTGCAGAATTTTCGGCAAGGAAATGACAACCGATACCATGCCCCAGAAGTATTCCGTGCCGTCGTTCCTCTTTAAAAAGACCGGCAGACGGCCAATAATTCCTGTGCCACCCCGGCTCAGGACTTGTGGCCCTGCAAGGGTCAGGCGCTTGGTATTTTTTGCGAGAATGGTTTCCGTCTTTCGTTCCGGGTCGGTCAGTAAATTGACGCCCAGTCCTTTTTCTCTCCATGGCGGCGGTACGACCTGGCGCGTGATGCCGTCAGGAGCCAGATAGATCGCTGAAATTGCAGGGTGAAATTCCAGCAACTGGGTTGCGAAAGTTTCAAAATTGGTGATTTGTCCCTGCGTATCCTTGACCAAGGCAGCTACCGCATAGGCGGCAGAGAGCGCTTGCCCGACCTTATGTTCAATCGCGTGAGCATGGACTGCGGCCAGATCATGTGTGAGCGCCAGTGCTTCCTTGTCATTGTATTCTTCCAGCTTAAGAATCAGTCCCGTACATAAACTGAGGGCAATACAAAAGACAATTGCTGCCCATAAATAGGGATTGCCCTTAAATCGTTGAAAAAAACGCAGCATGTGGAAGAGGAAAAGATGGATTGCAATTGAGGTGGTTTGCCGGATGTATCGACAAAACACTATTGATGCCCTGCGGAACAATAGACACTCCCGAAATGAGAGTCAATTGCATTCTTTAAAAAGATGCAGAGATTGTGATGCGCATCAAGTCTCTTGTCACTAAGGGTAAGCGGAACAGAATGATCTTGATATTGAGAATCTGAAGGCCGCTCTTTTTGCATCATGAAAGGGATGTCTTGCACTAAAATAAGGATGCACTATTTTGGTGATTCCTGTTGCACTTGTTTGGTGCTTTCATGGGCGGGCGCTTCATTGTGGTGAATTTCTGTATTGTGATAAAACATTTCTTGTGGGCACCCTGATTTAAGACCTGTAAAAACAAGGGTTTACAAATACGGATATTTGATTCCGGTATATCAGGCGGGTGGCATAGTTTCTGCTATCATGTTTTATTGAGTTTAGCAGCCACGGTATATCGGGACTGATAAGTAAATAGGTCAATCATTTACTGGCCGTAATGGCTGATAATGGGCTCGGCAATTTCTGAATTTATTTTTTAGCTCTATTTGAGGAGTTTCACATGGCAATGACAGCCGCAGAAGTCTTGAAGATGGCGAAAGACAACGAAGTTAAGTTCGTTGATTTCCGCTTTGCTGATACCCGAGGCAAAGAACAGCACGTGACTGTTCCAGTTTCCCAATTCGATATGGATAAATTCGAATCTGGTCACGCATTTGACGGTTCGTCGATTGCAGGCTGGAAGGGCATTGAAGCTTCTGACATGTTGCTGATGCCTGATCCGAACACCGCCAATATCGATCCATTCATGGAAGAAACCACATTGTTCATGCAATGTGACGTTATCGAACCATCCGATGGCAAAGGCTACGACCGTGATCCGCGTTCGATCGCGAAGCGCGCAGAAGCGTATCTGAAGTCTTCCGGTATCGGTGATACTGCCTACTTTGGCCCAGAGCCAGAGTTTTTCATTTTTGATGGCGTGCGCTGGGATGTGGATATGTCCGGCTGCTTCGTGAAAATTGATTCCGAAGAAGCCTCCTGGACAACAGGCGCCAAACTCGAAGGCGGCAATTCCGGCCATCGCCCAACCGTTAAAGGTGGCTATTTCCCTGTTCCTCCGGTCGACAGTTTCCAGGACATGCGTTCTGAAATGTGCCTGATCCTCGAATCCATGGGCATCCCGGTTGAAGTGCATCACCACGAAGTGGCTGGCGCTGGTCAGAATGAAATCGGTACTAAATTCTCTACATTGGTTGAGCGTGCTGACTGGACGCAAAATCTGAAATACGTCGTCTGGAACGTAGCCCACACTTACGGCAAGACAGCGACTTTCATGCCTAAGCCTATCGTTGGCGATAACGGTTCCGGTATGCACGTTCACCAGTCGATCTGGAAAGACGGCAAAAATCTGTTTGCTGGCGACGGCTATGCCGGTTTGTCTGAGTTCGCTCTGTACTACATCGGCGGTATCATCAAGCACGCCAAAGCACTGAACGCTATTACTAATCCGGGTACCAATTCCTACAAGCGTCTGGTTCCAGGTTTTGAAGCTCCGGTTAAGCTGGCTTATTCGGCACGTAACCGTTCTGCTTCTATCCGTATTCCTTACGTTGCGAATCCAAAAGGTCGCCGTGTTGAAGCGCGTTTCCCAGATCCGCTGGCAAACCCATACCTGGCATTCTCCGCACTGATGATGGCTGGTCTGGATGGTGTTCAGAACAAGATCCACCCTGGCGAAGCAGCGACGAAAGATCTGTATCATCTGCCACCAGAAGAAGATGCACTGATCCCGACAGTTTGCTCTTCTCTGGAAGAAGCATTGGATGCACTGAACAAAGACCGTGAGTTCCTGACACGCGGCGGTGTATTCAGCGACAGCATGATCGACGCCTACATCGAACTGAAAATGCAGGAAGTCCAGCGCTTCCGCATGACTACCCATCCGGTAGAGTTTGATATGTACTACTCCCTGTAATTGACCGGGAAAAGAAAAGCGGGGTTTTCACCCCGCTTTTTTTGTTTGTTACCTTAAGTAACCTGGAATTGTGCAGAAACCTTGCTTCGCATACACTACTTGTCTGTTTTTGATGAATGATTGAATATGAAGCGACTTTTGACTGGTTTTGTGGTTCTGATTCTTTTGCAGAGTCTCGCTCATGCGCAGACAGAGGTTTTTTTGTGCGTCGATGAGAACGGGAAGAAAGAATATAAAAATACCGGCGCAACAAAGGGTTGCAAGAAGGTAGATTTGCCTGGCATTACGGTGGTTCCGGCACCCACTTTGCCGGCGTCTGCCAAAAAGACACAAGGAAAACCAGCTTCCAGCCCGGCAGATTTCCCCAAAGTGGATGAGGGCACACAAAAGGCCAGGGATTCAGACCGTAAGCAGATATTGGCAGATGAACTGAAAAACGAAGAGCAGAAACTGGCTGACCTGAAGAAAGAGTACAACAACGGAGAGCCTGAGCGCCGCGGCGATGAGCGGAATTACGCCAAATACCAGGAGCGCACGGCCAACCTGAAAGACAGTATCGGCCGCAGTGAAAAAAATGTTGAGGCACTCAAACGGGAATTGGCGAACCTGAAGTGAGTCCCGGGAAATCATGCAGGAAATCATATGACATTCTCACTTTATTTCCAGGCATGATGTTTGCGTAACAAGGTCGCTGAATGCGACCTTTTTTTATGAATGATTTTGAAAAATACTTTCCCCTCATTTGCCGGTCTTGATTTGCTGACTTCCGCTGTGCTGGTGCTGGATGCTCAGGGCGGTGTTCTGTTCGCAAATGCTGCGGCCGAAAGCCTGCTTGACAGCTCCATGAAGGCGCTGGCGCAGCAACGTCTGACAGACTTGTTTTTGAATGGCGAAGAATTACTGGAAGTTTTTCATCAGGCCGTGGCGCATCAGTTTGCGGACAAACGGCAGGATCTGACGCTGGAGCGCGCGGGCCGGGAGTCGCTGCACGTGCACAGCATTGTGACTGCGCTGGATAATCCCGAAATGCCGGTGTTAATCGAGTTCAGGGAAAATGTTCAGCAACTGAAGCTTGATCGCGAAGAACGCATGCTGGATCAGAGCAAGGCGAACAAAGAGCTGATCCGCAATCTGGCGCATGAGATTAAGAATCCACTCGGTGGCATCCGCGGTGCGGCACAGTTGCTGGAGCTGGAATTGCCGGAGCGTCATCTGAAAGAGTTGCGCGAATATACGCAGGTGATCATCAAAGAAGCCGACCGGCTGCAGACACTGGTTGACCGTTTGCTGGCACCGCATCGTTTCCCGCATATCGTGGGTGATGTCAATATTCACGAAGTCTGTGAGCGGGTGCGGAGTCTGATCGTCGCGGAGTTTCCGCAAGGTCTGACGATTCAGCGTGATTATGATTTGTCCATTCCGGAATTCCGTGGCGATAAAGAGCAGCTGATCCAGTCTGTTCTTAATATTGCCCACAATGCCGCACAGGCACTGGCTGAACGTATTCGTCAGGGGGATGCGCGTCTTACGTTTAAGACGCGGGTGGTGCGGCAGATCACGCTGGCTAAAGTCAGATACAGGCTGGCATTAGACTTGCATATCATTGATAACGGGCCTGGCATACCTCCGGAAATCCGGAACCGGATTTTTTATCCGCTGGTTTCCGGCAGAGATGGCGGCAGCGGACTGGGGCTGACTCTGGCACAGACCTTTGTCGAGCAGCATTTAGGTGTGATTGAGTGTGAGAGCCGGCCGGGCTGTACGGATTTCAGAATCCTGATTCCGCTTCCGTAAAAATCGTGCCCATTTTGGGTGCGAAGTATAAGGACAAGATATCGTGATGAATGCATCAGTTCAATACTGGAAATAAGACAAAAATATGAAACCTATCTGGATTGTGGATGATGATGATTCGATTCGCTGGGTGCTTGAAAAAGCATTGGCAAGAGAAAATCTGACGACAAAAAGTTTTACGAATGCGCGTGATGCCATGCTTGCCTTGCAATCAGAGACACCGCAAGTTCTGGTGTCTGACATCCGTATGCACGGCGCTTCGGGGTTGGAGTTGTTGCAGACAGTCAAAGCCAAACATCCCGGCTTGCCAGTCATCATCATGACGGCATTCTCTGATCTGGATTCGGCTGTGGCGGCGTTTCAGGGAGGAGCATTTGAGTATCTCGCAAAGCCCTTTGATCTGGATAAAGCGGTAGAGTTGATCCGCAGGGCGCTTGAGGAAAGTTTGCGCGAGTCGAACGTTGAGCAGGCAACATCCGAGACGCCTGAAATTCTCGGGCAGGCACCAGCGATGCAGGATGTATTCCGTGCCATTGGCCGTTTGTCTCAATCTAACGTCACCGTTCTGATTACCGGCGAGTCCGGTAGCGGTAAAGAATTGGTCGCCCGCGCTTTGCATAAACACAGCCCCCGCGCCCATCAGCCATTTATTGCGTTGAATACAGCCGCTATTCCCAAAGACTTGCTGGAATCTGAATTGTTTGGCCATGAGCGCGGCGCATTTACCGGAGCGCAGACGACCCGCCGGGGGCGGTTTGAGCAGGCGGAAGGCGGTACTTTGTTTCTGGATGAGATTGGTGATATGCCATTTGATCTGCAAACCAGATTATTGCGGGTGCTTTCTGACGGACATTTCTACCGGGTCGGCGGGCATCAGCCTATGAAAGCCAACGTTCGCGTGATTGCCGCCACACACCAGAATCTGGAAGCGCGTGTAAAAGAGGGCTTGTTCCGTGAGGACTTATACCATCGCCTGAATGTCATTCGTTTGCGCTTACCCAGCTTACGCGAGCGCCGCGAAGATATTCCTTTGCTGGCCAGATTCTTTCTGAGTCAAAGCGCAAGACAGCTTGATGTGGAGGTGAAGCGCCTGTCTGATTCCGCGATGCAGTTTTTGTCGACGCTGGATTTTCCGGGAAATGTGCGGCAACTGGAAAATCTTTGCAACTGGATTACCGTGATGGCTCCCGGACAGACTGTGGAAATTCCCGATTTACCTCAGGATTTATTGCCGTCGAATACGCTTTCTTCTCCGGTTCCGCACAGCCCGCAGGCTGAGAGGTCCGGTACCGAAGCCGCGCATCATCCTGTCGTGCAAACTCCGGCAGTTGGGGGGGCTGACAGACACCATACTTTAGCGGTGACGCATAGCTGGCTGGAGTTGCTGGAAGCCGAAGCCACCAGCATGCTTGCTCAGGGGCAGCCGGAAGTTATTGTCAAGCTGGGTGATAAATTTGAAGCCATCGTCATCAAGGCTGCGTTGAAATATACGCACGGACGAAAAAACGATGCGGCAGTACGATTGGGGATCGGGCGCAATACGATTACCCGTAAAATTCATGAGCTGGGAATTGATGGCGCGAAGGATGATTGAGTCGCATCCTTCGATGGAAATCGTATAACTGGTTTGCTCGGACAGTGGGGCGGGGATCTTCGCAGATACCTGCCCCGGTATGATCTTTATGCGGTTTTATTCATCGACAAAGCGACTGCTTCGGCAACCCGGATGCCGTCTACACCGGCAGATAAAATCCCACCGGCATAACCTGCACCCTCACCGGCAGGATAAAGTCCTTTGGTGTTGATGCTTTGAAGCGTTTCATCATTTCTTTTTATCCTGATGGGTGAGGATGTTCTGGTTTCGACACCGGTCAGGATGCCGTCATTCATCGCGAAGCCTTTAATTTTTTTATCAAACGCAGGAATGGCTTCGCGTATCGCCTCAATGGCAAATCCGGGCAGGGCAGCGGCCAGATTGACTAATGTAATGCCAGGTTTATAAGACGGTGTTACCGCGCCTAATTCCGTTGAACTGGTGTTGCGCAGGAAATCCCCGATCAACTGACCCGGGGCATTGTAATTGCCGCCCCCCATGACGTAAGCATGTGACTCCAGTTCACGTTGAAACTGTATGCCAGCCAATGGATGGCCTGGATAATCGGCGGGTGAAATGCCAACTACGATGGCACTGTTGGCATTGCGTTCGTTTCTGGAGTATTGGCTCATTCCATTGGTGACCACGCGTCCCGGCTCCGAGGTGGCGGCCACTACCGTGCCGCCCGGGCACATGCAAAAGCTGTACACGGAACGGCCATTCGAGGCGTGGTGGACCAGTTTGTAATCCGCCGCGCCCAGGATTTTATTGCCGGCATTAGGGCCGAATCTGGCTTTATCAATCACGGATTGCGGATGTTCAATCCGGAAACCAACAGAAAATGGCTTGGCTTCCACGTAAATGCCTTTGTCATACACCATCTGAAAAGTGTCCCGCGCGCTGTGCCCTATTGCCAGAACCACGTGATTAGTTTCGATGTATTCACCGTCGTTTACCTGCACACCCTGCACCGCGCCATTTTGGATATCAATATCCGTTACCCTTTGCTGAAAGCGGATTTCTCCACCTAATGCTTCGATTGAATTACGCATTTCTTCAATCATTTTTACCAGACGAAAGGTGCCGATATGCGGCTTGCTGACGTATAAAATTTCGTCCGGCGCACCAGCTTTGACGAACTCAGTTAATACCTTCCGGCCATAATGTTTTGGATCTTTAATCTGGCTATATAATTTTCCATCTGAAAACGTACCGGCTCCGCCCTCACCGAACTGAACGTTGGATTCAGGTTGCAATTCCCGTTTTCGCCATAATCCCCAGGTATCCTGAGTTCGCTCCCTTACCGTTTTCCCCCTTTCGAGAACAATCGGGCGATACCCCATTTGAGCCAGTATTAATGCAGCGAATAAACCGCAGGGGCCAAAGCCGATGACAACTGGTCGTTTAAATTGCTTACCACTGGCTTGCGCAACGAACTGATAACTTGTATCCGGTGTCGTGCTGATGCGAGGATTGTTTTTATTTTTCTGCAAAACAGACTCTTCATGCTTTACTTCAACATCGATCGTGTAGATAAGAATGATGGCTGTTTTTTTACGCGCGTCGTAGCTGCGTTTAAATACTTCAAAGTGGATTAACTCATCTGCTGGTAAATTGAGCGACTGCAGAATAGCTGCCTGCAAAGCAGATTCAGAATGATCCAGCGGGAGTTGTAAATCGGTAATGCGTAACATAGTGATTGATTCCAGAGGCCTCAGTCAGAAATGGTCTGAAGCGTTTTGTGGCTGCGAAAACGGTATTTTACCCTTTGATGCGACTCAGTCTTTAATTCAGTTCGATACGAAGAAATTTTGTCGGGCAGTCGCCTCTGCAGCTTATACGGCGAGGAGTTTGTGGGAAGGTAGTTGACAGTGTGCGTTAAGTCGTTCATAATCTCGTTTCTCTGCTGCTGACGAACAAAACGCTTCGCCAGCAAGCTGTAAAAGCCAGCAGACAAGACAGCGATCTTTAACAATTAACAGTCAATAAATGTGGGCACTTGATGAAAGCGCACCGGTCAGTGTAGCTGGCCGGCATGCTTAAAAAATATCAAATGTTCGCAAGAAATAACAAAGCAAGACGGTTTTCAGCAATGGAAGCCGAACTGTCAGTATTTTGAGTGAGCGACACCTTCGCAAGAAGGAGTTCAGAAA
>NZ_JACOGC010000008.1 GCF_014284195.1 Cognatundibacterium griseum | reverse complement strand
GACTGTTAATTGTTAAAGATCGCTGTCTTGTCTGCTGGCTTTTAGAGCTTGCTGGCGAAGCGTTTTGTTCGTCAGCAGCAGAGAAACGAGATTATGAACGACTTAACGCACACTGTCAACTACCCCTTGCTACCAACAATTAAAAAGCCTGGCTTACGTAAGCCAGGCTTTTTTTAGTATCAAAGACTAATGAAACCGGAATCACTCTATCTGAGACTGAGGCAATTCCTTTTCAGTTGTTTTCGGTGTCAACGTTGCGCCAGAGCATCAACGACACATAACGCAGTCATATTCACGATACGACGAACGGTTGCTGATGGCGTCAAAATATGCACAGGCTTGGCGCAGCCAAGCAGGATCGGGCCGATTGCAACGTTATTGCCCGCCGTGGTTTTCAGCAAATTGTAAGCTATGTTTGCCGCGTCAATATTTGGCATGACCAGAAGATTGGCATCGCTCTTTAAGGTAGAGCCCGGCATCATTTTCTTGCGGTAAGCGGAATCCAGCGCAGTATCGCCGTGCATTTCACCGTCAATTTCCAAATCTGGCGCCTCACGCTGGATAATTGCCAGTGCCGCACGCATTTTCTGAGCGGATTCGCTGTTGCTGGAACCAAAATTAGAATGTGACAGCAATACCGCTTTTGGCTGCAGCCCAAAACGGCGCATTTCTTCTGCCGCCAGCATGGTGATTTCCGCGATCTGTTCGGCAGTCGGATTTTCGTTCACATGCGTATCCACCAGCACCAACTGACGATCCGGCAGCACCAGACCATTCATTGCCGCATAAACATTGACCCCTTCGCGCTTGCCCAAAACCTGATTGATGTAATTCAGATGCAGGCCGGTAGTGCCAAAAGTACCGCAGATCAAACCATCGGCGTCGCCTTTGTGAATCATCATCGAACCGATCAGCGTGTGACGGCGGCGCATTTCCAGCTTGGCGTATTGCTCCGTCACGCCTTTGCGGCAAGTCATAGAGTAATAGGTTTGCCAGTAATCACGGTAACGTTCGTCGAACTCGGGATTGATGACCTTAAAGTCAACGCCGGGACGAATCCGCAGACCGAATTTTTCAACGCGTTGAGCAAGAATGTGCGGGCGGCCAACCAGGATCGGCGTCGCCAGTTTTTCATCGACCACGACCTGTACAGCACGCAGTACGCGCTCTTCTTCGCCTTCGGCAAAGACAATCCGTTTGCGTTCTGCCGGTGCCTTTTTAGCGATCTGGAACAGTGGCTTCATGAAGGTGCCGCTGTGATAGACGAATTGCTGCAACTTCTCAACGTAAGCCTGCATATCTTTGATCGGACGGGCGGCAACGCCGCACTCTTCTGCTGCGCGTGCCACTGCCGGCGCAATCTTCATCATCAGACGCGGGTCAAATGGTTTCGGAATCAGATATTCCGGGCCAAATGACAGGTTGCTGATACCGTAGGCCGAAGCCACGATATCAGACTGTTCGGCTTGTGCGAGTTCGGCAATCGCGTGCACAACAGCGATTTCCATTTCCCGTGTGATGGTGGTCGCGCCGCAATCAAGCGCACCGCGGAAAATATAAGGAAAGCAAAGTACGTTATTCACCTGATTCGGGAAGTCAGAACGGCCTGTCGCCATAACGGCATCCTCGCGCACGGCTTTGACTTCTTCCGGCAGGATTTCAGGTGTCGGATTCGCCAGCGCGAGGATCAGCGGCTTATCTGCCATCTGGCTGACCATGTCCTGCTTCAATACGCCGGCAGCGGACAATCCGAGGAAAATATCCGCACCCGGAATAACCTCCCGCAGACTGCGTGCCGCTGTCTCCTGCGCAAAGCGTTCTTTATCCGGATCCATCAGTTCGGCACGGCCCTTGTACACCACGCCGGCCAGATCGGTAACAAAAATATTTTCAATCGGAAAACCCAGATCGACGATCAGATCCAGGCAGGCCAGCGCTGCAGCGCCAGCGCCGGACACCACCATTTTGGTATTTTTAATGTCTTTGCCGACGACTTTCAGGCCATTCAGAATCGCCGCGCCGACAATGATCGCCGTACCATGCTGGTCATCATGGAAGACCGGGATTTTCATGCGTTCACGCAGTTTGCGCTCGATGTAAAAGCATTCCGGCGCTTTGATGTCTTCCAGGTTGATTCCGCCGAAAGTTGGTTCCAGCGAAGCGATGATATCGACCAGCTTGTCTGGATCAGGTTCGTTGATTTCAATATCGAACACGTCGATACCGGCAAATTTCTTGAACAGCACACCCTTGCCTTCCATGACCGGCTTGGAGGCCAGCGGGCCGATATTGCCCAGCCCCAGCACAGCCGTGCCGTTAGTAATCACGCCGACCAGATTGCCGCGCGCCGTATATTTGAAGGCTGCAGTCGGGTCTGCCACGATTTCTTCGCAAGGTGCCGCCACGCCAGGAGAGTAGGCCAGCGCCAGGTCACGCTGGTTGGTCAATTGCTTGGTTGGTGTGACACTGATTTTGCCCGGGGACGGGCACTCATGGTACTCCAGTGCTGCCTGACGCAATTGTTGACGTATCTGCTCTTTCTGATCTGCTGAATCCATGGGCTCGGCCTTCTTTCTATTTTGCTTACTGAAAACTTACTTTGGCCTGAGATTCTAGCAGAGGGATTACTCTAACTTCATACGTATTTGTACGACTTTTATGCCTTAGGAGCATAAGCATAGAAGGTCGATTGTCAAAAGCATATGAAACATTCCCACCCCAGACCTTCATTTAGATGAAATATAGAAAATAACTATTAATTTATTTTAATTAATCAATTTCACAAATTAATTGTCATTAGCTATGATTTTTCATGTTTGATAGTTTTTAGTTCAAACCGACTGACTTACCACCTCACCAGGAGAAACGTATGAGTAACCAACATCAGCCATCTGTCACGATCCAGAATCTGGAAGCTGCATTTGCCGGGGAATCCATGGCGCACATTAAATATCGCTACTTTGCACGGCTTGCCCGTGAAGCCGGTGCGGAAGACATTGCGAAGGCTTTTGAAGCGACCGCCGATCAGGAAGTGATGCATGCTTTCGGCCATCTCGACCTGCTTTATCCCAAAGCCCAGATGACGCCTGAGCGGGCACTGGAAATTGCGATTGAAGGTGAAACCTACGAATACACCGAGATGTATCCCCGCTTCCGCCATCTGGCCGTGGAAGAAGGCAATCATGCCGCCGTCGCCGAATACGATGAGCAGATCGCCGAATCGAAAGAACACGCAGAAAATTTTCAGCGGACTTTAGCCATGGCAGCGAAACGCTTTGCAGCGCTGGCCAAAGTGGAAGAGCGGCATGCCAATCATTACCGCGCCGTGCTCAATGCCAGCAAGGCCTGATGCGATGCCATCAGCCGCTACACATTTTGACTCAAGATAACCCATACCAGGATAGAGAAACCATGAAAACATACCAATGCATCGTTTGCGGATTTATTTATGATGAAGTACAGGGCCTGCCGGAAGAAGGCATTGCCCCCGGCACCCGCTGGACAGATATCCCGGAGGACTGGGAATGTCCGGACTGCGGCGTCGCCAAGGCCGATTTCGAGATGGTGGAGATCTGAGATGAAGCCCATCGTCATTGCCGGTTCCGGACTGGCCGGATACACCGTTGCCCGTGAATTCCGTCAGATCGACAGCAGCACGCCGCTCCTGATCATGACCGGCGATGACGGCAGTTTTTATTCCAAGCCGATGCTGTCGAATGCCTTTGCGCAGAATAAGCCGGTCACGGCGCTGTTAAGCCGGAGTGCGGAACAGATGGCTGCGCAGCTCAATGCCACCATTTTGACCAACGCCCGGATACAACAAATTGCCACCACCAGCCGCAGCCTGCTGACCAGCGCGGGCGAATTCGAGTTTGAGCAGCTGGTGCTGGCGGTCGGCGCCAGGCCGGTGCAGCTGCCGATGCAAGGTGATGCAGCAGACCAGGTATTGTCCGTGAATCATTGGCAGGACTATGCCCAGCTGCGCAAACGGCTGGATGCCGCAGGCAGCGGCGCTCATGTCGTGATTCTGGGTGCAGGTCTGATCGGCTGTGAATTTGCTGATGATTTTTCCGGCGCAGGCTATCGGGTCTCGCTGGTGGACCCGAATACCCTGCCGCTGGCAGCACTGGCGCCACCACCCGTTTCCCGGAGATTGCAACAGGCTTTGCTGGCAAAGCAGGTGCAGATTCACACCGGTACCACGGCAACGCATGTCACACATACCGGTGCCGGCCTGCAAGTCGCGCTGGCAAACGGACAAAGCCTGACCGCCGATCTGGTGCTGTCTGCTGTCGGACTACGCCCTGACCTGCGGCTGGCGGAATCCGCCGGATTGGCAACCGGACGCGGGATACGGGTGAGTGCCTTTGGTGAAACCAGCATTCCGGGGATTTACGCGCTCGGTGACTGTGCGGAATATGCGCAGCCGGACGGCGCGCATCTGTGGCTGCCGTATGTGGCGCCAGTCATGGCTGCCGCCCGCACCATCGCCCAGAATCTGACCGGGCAATCCAGACGCATCGAATTCAAACCGATGCCAGTGCTGGTCAAAACGCCCTCCTGCCCGATTGCACTGATGCCGGTGGCGCCGGATCTGGCAAAACGCGGACGCTGGGAAACCGACGACGAAGGCGGAATCACCATCAGCCGTTTTTACGACCATCAGGACACGCTGCGCGGATTCGGGCTGGCGCCGCAAGATCAGCAACAGCGCAACGCCTTGTTGCAGGAACTGGGAAACAGTTGTCATCTGATTGCCTGAACCAGTGCATGGGGGAAGGACAAAGCCAAATTTTCCTTTCAATATACTCCCCCCAGTATATTGAAAGACCCTTTATTTACATTGGCAACAGACCGCTTTTTACTGATACTCCCCGGCTCACAGCGATTCAATGATCGGAATCCGGTCACCCTAAGGCGGATTGCAGCGCCCGGAGTGAACAACCGCCAGACTGCCAGCGGCACCGATACCACGCATGCAGCAAGACATTGAGTACAATGCGGCATGCTTTCAGAATTCGAACTCATTCAACGTTATTTCGCGCGGCATTCCGTTGCCGATGAGCGGCTCGCTCTCGGCGTCGGTGACGACTGCGCCCTGCTCCAGCCCACACCCGGTATGCAGCTGGCCGTTTCCAGCGACATGCTGGTTTCTGGCCGTCATTTTTTTCCGGATGCGGACCCCTTCTGGCTGGGACACAAATGCCTGGCCGTCAATCTGTCCGACCTCGCGGCAATGGGTGCGCAGCCACTGGGATTCACACTGGCATTTTCTCTGCCCGAGGCCAATCCGGACTGGCTGGAACAATTTGTCGCCGGCCTGCTGCAACTGGCCGACCAACATCACTGCCGGCTGATCGGCGGCGATACCACCAAGGGACCGCTGAATATCTGCATCACCATTCTGGGTGAACAACCGCCGGGCAGCGCATTGCGCCGGGATGCCGCACAGGCCGGCGACGATATCTGGATTTCAGGCACGCTCGGTGATGCCCGGCTGGCACTGGGCGCTTACTGGAAAGAAGTACCGCTGAACAGCGCAGATCATTTGCAGGCGGCACTGCGCATGCATCGCCCCACACCGCGCGTCGCACTCGGCATGGCATTGCGGGGAATTGCCCATGCCGCGCTCGATATTTCCGATGGACTGGCTGGCGATCTGGAGCACATCCTGAAACGTTCGTCTGTCGGCGCCACGCTGGAGCTTGACCGGCTGCCGGCAGGGCCGGTGCTGCAACGGCAGGCGCTGTCACTGCGACGCCAGTTCACGCTCAATGGCGGCGACGATTATGAATTGTGCTTTACCGCACCACCACACCATCGTGATGAAGTCCTGGCTGCCGCCCGACAATCCGACACCCCTGTGACACGGGTTGGCAGCATTGACGCGGCCCCCGGTTTGCGTCTGATCGATGCCGCAGGCGATCCGGTGACACTGGCTTTTCAATCTTTCGACCATTTCACGACACCATGATGCCTGCCAATTCACTACCGCCCACCTCACTCCCCGCTGTCAGCGGACGCTTTATGCTGAGCCATCCGGCGCATATTCTGGCACAGGGTTTTGGCAGCGGCTTATCACCGGTGATGCCGGGAACGATGGGCACACTGTTCGCCTGGTTCAGTTTCCAGGTATTCAGCACCCGCTGGCCGCTGCTGTTCACTCCGCTGCACTGGAGCGGAATCATCATTGCCGGATTTCTGATCGGAATCTGGGCCTGCCGCGTCACTGGCAAGCATCTCGGCGTGTCAGATCACGGCAGCATGGTGTGGGATGAGATCATCGCGTTCTGGGCCGTCCTGTTGTTTGTGACACCGGCCAGCAGCGCCGTGCAGACCTGGGCATTTCTGCTGTTCCGTTTTTTTGACATGGTCAAACCACCGCCTATCCGTTATTTTGACCGTCATCTGAAAGGCGGTTTCGGCGTCATGTGGGACGATATCGTGGCCGCGTTTTTCACCCTGCTGACGTTCGCACTCTGGCGCGCGATCTGAATCTGCTGAGGACAACAACCAACAGTCTTTTTATTCTGCGCCGGCCCGCTTCACTTTGCAGCACACATGGTGGTAAAGTAAGTCAGGCGCTGCAGCCGGATCATTCATGGCTGCACCTGTTACCCTCCAACAATGCACACAGACAGGAGACACATCATGCCAACCACACCCGAACTCGCCGCCCAGGTCGGTGCGGAACTGAAAGACAAAAAATTACTGCTGAGTGTCGCCGAATCCTGTACTGGCGGCGGTGTGTCGCAAGCTATTACTGAAATTGCCGGTTCTTCGGAATGGTTCGACTGCGGTTTTGTCACCTATTCCAATTCATCCAAGACCGAACTGCTGGATATTTCTGCCGCACTGATTGCACGCCACGGCGCAGTCAGCGAGGAAATCGCCGCTGCTATGGCGGAAGGTGCGATCGCGCATTCCGAAGCCAATGTATCCCTTTCCACGACCGGCATCGCAGGACCAACCGGTGCCGTGCCAGGCAAGCCGGTTGGCACGGTCTGCTTCGGCTGGACGGTGGGCGGCGTCACGCATACGGAAAGACTGGTGTTCAGCGGTGACCGCCATGCAGTCAGGGAACAGACTGTGCGGCACGCACTGGCGAAACTGCTGCGTTATTTACAGGAGCTGTAAGCAGATAATGTTGCCGGTGCATCTGCCTTGCGGTGACACCGGCACAATCATCGCAACACAGCATCAGACAAGAGGGATTCCCGGACATCCTGCCGCAGCGGCGGTGCGGCAACATCAAACGAGACAGATAAAAAAGCATCTCTCACAGAACAATATTGCGTCCTCAGTGCCCGCCTGATTAGTGACTCTGCATCAATAACTCATTGACCAGCACCGAATTGATTTTATCGGTTCCCATACGCTGATTGAATTCCTGACGTAGCTGTTCCCGTAAATGCTCAAATCCTTGTTCCGAGTGCAAATCTTCCGGATCAACAGCCGTCAGCACAATCGGCAGGATGTCGGATAAGGCTTTCTTATTCGAACCAAGCCATTCGCGATCCTTGCTTTCTACCTGCAAAGTCAGCTGTATCCGCACAACCTGTCCATCCGGATGAATCACAGCCCGCGGCAAAACGAGATAACTCGGTGCAGTTTCATCACTGTCCAGCACTTTGAAATAAAAAATACTGCCAAAAATAATCAGGAAACCGCACAACGCAATCACTGCTGCATACAAGGTGAAGCGGTCACTGATTTTGCTGTTTTTACCTGTGTTTTTTTTCCCTGCAGGTGATGTCGGTGTCTTTTTAGCCGGTGACGGTGAAGCTGCGGCCTGCGGTCTGGAAGCGGCTTTTTCGGCAACAGGCTGGCTGAGGGGCGTGGTGGAAGCGCTTTTGTCGGACGGCAAATCAAACTGCAAATGCGACAAATCGATATCCATATCCTTAATGGGGCCACCGTCCACATCCTCGAAGTCCAGTTCCGAACTCAGGATTGCCGATTTCGTCTTATCTTTAGCCATGATCGCCCACCGGGATAATTACTCCAGCCATTCTAACGCAGTCACAATTACATCAAGGAAACATTTTTTCAACTCATGGTGCCGCTGATGTCATGATATAACGACCTGTTTTTTCAGTTATTGCTGATTCTAAATCAAAGGCACAGACTCAAAAATGTCCATTTCGTTACAAAGCGGCCGCAACTCGTTGCAGGCTTTCGTTTATGATGGTAGGTTTTCCGATTTACCGTACCGTAATGTCCAGCGCAGCCCTTCCATTTCAGAACAGAAATGCCTTTCTTGATAATATCAAAGCAGTCCTGATATTTCTGGTGGTTTTTGGGCATCTCATCGAATTACATATCAGTAACGACGCCTTTTTGCGCCCGATCTGGATTTTTGCCTATGCCTTTCACATGCCAATGTTTGCGCTGGTTTCCGGCATTGTGTCAAAACCTGTGCTGGACCAGCGGCAATCGGGACAGCTGATTAAAAATATTCTTGCGCCGCTGATCAGTTTCGAGCTGATCTACGAACTGACCGAATATCTGCTGCGCGGCAACTTCAGCGTGTATGCCGGGCTGATCGCACCTTACTGGATGCTGTGGTATCTGTTAAGCCTGCTGAGCTGGCGCCTGCTGCTACCCTTATTCTCCCGTTTGCAGTTCCCGGTCATGCTGGCAGTGGCGCTGGCGACGGTTACCACTTACTCGGAACACACAGGTTATCTGCTCAGCAGCTCACGCACGCTGATATTTTTTCCATTTTTTGTGCTTGGCTGGCAACTGGGTCCCGACTTTTTTAACCTGCGACGCAAGTTTGTCTGGACTGCTCTGGCAATGGTAATTACAGCGATCAGCATTGTTGCCTGCTTTTTGCTGCCTGCGAATTTTGATTACCGCTGGCTGTATGGCAGTTTTTCGCTGCAGCGGCTCGGTATGGCAAATCCGACCGGCAGCCTGTATCAGCTGTTGCAGTATGCCGTATCCGGCGTGCTGGGCTTATCCGTGCTGCATCTGTTAAGCCGCCGCGATCTGGGTCTGGCCCGCATCGGCCGGCAATCCATGTATGTTTTCCTGTGGCACGGCATGGCACTGATCGCGCTGTACCAGTCGGGTATCCTGAACCGTATTTTCCAGATGGAAGACGCCGCCAGACTGCTGATTTCACTGGCATCCAGTGCAGTCATCGTATATCTCGGCGCGCATCCTTACTGTGAATGGCTGACGCAAAAACTGATCCTGCAACCAATGCAGTGGCTGCTGCTGCCACAGACACGGGACAGCGCCACCTCCGCCGTACCTGCGGTATCAGAAACCAAGCCTTTAAAACCGGAATAACTCCGGCACGGATGTGCTTAACAGCAGACGGCAAGCGGACGGCACGCCGGTCCGCCATCACCGGATCTGAATGTGATCGGCACTGAATTGCTGGGGATTTTTTCCATGAATGCCCCGGTAAAAATCCTGAATATATTCCATGTCAGCAACGATATCGCCGCTGGGATAAAACATCTGACCAATGCCGCCGGCCTTGCGCTTAAAATCCAGATATCCTAGGGCAATCGGAACGCCGGCACCGGCGGCAATGTAGTAAAACCCGGTTTTCCAGTGCGTGACTTTTCCCCGCGTTCCTTCCGGAGGCACGATCACGGTCAACGTCTGGCTGGTATGAAATGCATCAACGGTACTCTGCACCAGATTCGATGTGCGATTGCGGTTCACCGGAATTCCTCCCAGCCAGCGCATGACCGCGCCGACCACCGGCGGAAACAGGCTGGCCTTGCCCATCCAGTACACTTTCAGGCGTAAAGCGAAACACACCATCAGTGTGACCGGAAAATCCCAGTTACTGGTATGCGGCGCGGCGATCAGCACGTATTTTGGTTCCACCGGAGTGATCCCCTCAATCCGCCAGCCGCACAAGCGTAAAACCATGACAGAAATCCAGCGCATGAGTGTGCGGACGACAGGAGTTTGGAAAATAGTTGCGTGCATGCCGTAAGTCTTTGATATCAAAAGATAAATTCGCCTGCTGCGAGGCGAGAGAGACGGCATTATATGGATATCCGGGCCGGGTGGGGAATTTTTATTCGCTACCTGTGATCAAAGACAAATCCAGGCAGAGTCATTCAGGCGCAGTCAAAGCACGCCTGACGAAATCAATCAGGACTGCAGCCAGCGCAATATTTCATCCCATTGGGCAAGGTCTTTTTCAACCCGCGATGGCGCCACATCCCATAATGTCGCGCCATGTGCAGCCAGCTGAATGTAGTTCTGCGTATCGCGCAGATACCCCAACACCGGCAACCCCAGTTGCCCGACATAATGCGTCAGCTGATCAGCCGCCCGGCTACGCGCATTCACCCGCATGCCAAGCACACCGACGGCGCATTTCTGCTCGCGGCGCGCCAGTTTTTTCAGAAAGGTTTCCGTCGCCAGAATATCGAAAATCGACGGTTGCAAAGGTACGATGAGCCGGTCTGCAATTTTCAGCACGGCATCGAGTTTGTGTCCTTTCAAACCGGCCGGTGTGTCCAGTACCACATGGGTCGTGCCTTTAGGCGGTTTGGCGATCAGATGTTCGTTGACCTCCCAGGCAGCAATCGGCGGCAGGCTGGCAGGACGCAAATCCAGCCAGGTGCGGGAAGATTGCTGGACATCGACATCCCCCAGCATGACCTGATGGCCACGCGAAGCCAGATACCCGGCAAGATTGGTGGCAACCGTGCTCTTACCGACACCACCTTTAGGATTCACTATTGCAATCACCTGCATACTGATACTCCTTAATTCTGCTGATCCAGATTGTTCAGATTATCCAGCTTACTCAGATTGACCTGCACACCGCCCTATGCAACTGCCGAATCACAGCAAAAACCACCACTGCCAGCGCTCAGCCCCGATATCAAGACTGCGCTGATGACTGGGAAGGAACCAGTAAGGCCATCTGCTCTGCCGTCAGGTAACACCATTCGCCCTCTCGCAGATTCAGCGATTCCAGTGTCAGCTGCCCGATGGCAGTACGTTGCAATGCAGCGCAATGATTGCCGGCTGCCGCCAGCATCCGTTTGACCTGATGGTATTTCCCTTGCTCCAGAATGATTTCCAGTTTGTGCTCGCCCAGCTGACGGCATGTCTGTGCGGCCAGCGGGGCAGGTTCATCATGCAGCTTGACGCCCGCCAGCAGCGCCGCCACCAGCTCCGGCGTCACCGGATCTGCCGTGGTTGCCTCGTACACTTTCGGAATATGGCGTTTCGGCGAAGACTGCGCATGGATAAACGGCCCGTCGTCCGACATCAGCAACATCCCGGTTGTATCGTGATCCAGCCGCCCTACCGGCTGCACATCGCGCCAGTTGAACTGCTCCGGCAGCAAGGTCAGCACACCGGGGTGATGGCTTGGTTTGCGCGAGCATTCAAAATTCGCCGGTTTATTCAGCACCAGATAGACATGCTCACGATATTCCCAGTCTTCATCAAAAATATGAAACACCAGACCATCGGTCTCAACCGGCTGCTTAAAATTGTCCAGCACCTGTCCCTGAATACTCACTTCGCCGTCTTCCACCAGTTCACGGCAATATTTACGGGTACCAAAGCCCTGCGACTGCAGGATGCGATCTAAAGATAATTTACTCATGGTGCGACTTTAGCAGATCAGTCCGTGGCAAGGCTAGTTCCGGCGGCGTATATTCTTGCTAAGCGCCGCTGTGATTCGCAGATCAATGTTCCTGCCCACGGTCCGCGCTCCTGGCAATCCGTGGCAAAGTAATCCGGAAACAACACCCATGACCCGGCTGGCTTTCGACAGCGATATTCCCGCTTAAAACATCGCGCACCAGGTTATAGACAATATTCAATCCCAGACCACTGCCGCCCTGCCCCAGCCTGGTGGTAAAAAACGGATCGAAAATGCGTCCCAGATTAGCCGCCGGAATGCCCTTGCCATTATCGGTGACCAGCAGTTCTATCAGGTCCGGATTCAATACATGTCCGGAAATAGTGATCGTCCCCCGTGTTTCGGCATCAAATGCGTGAATAAACGCATTATTGATCAGGTTTGTCAGCACCTGCCCCAATGCGCCGGGATAGCTGTCCATCATGAATTTTTTCGGCAGCTCCGCCACCACCTGATGTTTCGTTTTACGGATCATCGGTCCAAGTGTCGTGATCAGCTCATCGGTCATTTCATCAATCGCAAACAGGCGGCGGTTAGCGCTGGTCCGGTCGACGGCAACCTGTTTAAAACTGATCACCAGTTCAGACGCCTTGCTGAGGTTGCGCAGCAGCAGATCGTTACCTGTACGCGCATGATGCAGATACTCTTCCAGCGCTGAACGCTTGATGCCTTGCGCATACTGGCGCAGCACATCATCTGTCTGCTGCTGCAAGGTGCTGGCAACCGTGACGCAGGTGCCGATCGGTGTATTGAGTTCATGAGCGACACCGGCCACCAGCGACCCCAGTGCCGCCATTTTTTCAGTACGCAGTAATTCCTGTTGTGCCCGCTGCAGGTTTTCCAGCACAACCGTCAGCTCGGTATTGGTCTCTTCCAGCTCGTGGGTGCGTTCAAATACGCGCTTTTCCAGCGTGACATTCATGTTCCGGATATCCAACTCATGCTGGCGTTTTTCCGTGATATCTTCCTGCACCAGCAACAACAGGGGTTCGTTGCCAATCCGTATCAGGCGGCCGGACATTTCACACAACAGCGTCTTTTCGCCATCACCGCAACGGCACCAGGCTTCGTAGGAATGAATCTCATCGTCGCGTTCCAGTAAGTGCACGATTTTTTCAAAATCTTCCGGATTACGCCACAGCTTTTCATGGATCCCTGCGCCAGACAGTTCACGCACATGCGTAAAATGAAATTGCCGCAACCATGCATCATTGGCATCCACAATGACATAGCTGCCGTCTTTGCGCAGGACTTGCATTGCAACCGGCGATGCCTGAAAAATTGCAATGAATTTCATCTCAGTATCCCTGAGTTCCTGCTCAATCCGGCGGCGCTCCCGCAGCTCCTGCTGCAGCAAATCATTTTGCTGTTCGCGCTCGCTCAGCAATTTTCCCAGATTCAGCCGCATCGCATCGAGATCCTGCGCCAGATTGCCGATTTCATCGCTGCGACGCCATTTCAGGGGATTATTCAATTTCCCCTCAGCCAGCAGGCGGGTGGCGCGCTGCAATGCCTGAATTGGGCGGACAATCCTGCGGTCGAACACAAACAAGACCAGCAAAAACGAGAAAAACACCTGTGCAATCAGCCCGGCCACCATTTTGAGAATATCGTCGAGTAAATCTCGGTCAATATGTTCCTTGGTCAGCTCGACAGTAACCTTACCAATGACTTTTTGTTCAAGCAGGATCGGGCGGGTTTCGCTGGCCATGCTGCTGTCGGGACGATGGGCTTTTCCGCTGTGCACGAACACGGCGCCGGTCTCATCCGTCACGGTCACAGCGGTCACGTCCGGATTTCGCATGACTGCCTGCACGAAAGTCTGGGCGACATCTTTATCGACATTCCAGATCGGGATTTCCATCGCTTTCGACAGCATGTCCGCGTATTGGGACATCGGGTCCTGGATGCGCAGTCGCAGCTCGCGTTCATAACGGGACGTCACGGCAAAATAGCCGAATAATACTGCCGGTAATAAAATGCCGATCGCCACGCCGGCTATCGATATCTGCCGCAGGGATAGGCTTCGCAAAAGATGCATCAGTCCGGATACCCGATTATTTAGACTGCTGTTTGCGCCATTGCTGAATCTGCGCAGCGACCAGTTTGCTCATCACGTTCTGTTTCTCTATCCGGTACATGGCGCGGGCAATGCGGGCGCGCAGCTCCGGTGTGTTGCACGGAGACTTGTGCGAGAGTGTCAGATACAGATCTTCATTGGTGATCGCAGGCGTTCTGGTTTTGAGGTTATCAATATTCAACTTGGCGATGTAGGCATAACCGGGGTCTTCTTCATAAATCAGATAATCTGCCCGCCCCAGCGTCAGGATATTCAGCGCCTGCTCCAGACTGGCGACGGTCATGATTTTCAGCGATTCTCTGGCATAACGGTCAAACTCTTCGCCGAAACTGTTGTTAATCACCGTCACGCCGCGCTTGCCAACCAAATCACTCCATTTTTTATAAATGAAACTGCGATCGGACCGGCTCCAGATCACGGTATGGGTTTTGTGGAAAGACGGATAAAAATAATCCATGTAATCGAGCCGCGCGAGTGTCAGAAATGCCCCTGCCAGCAAATCAACCCGGCCCAGTTTGGCTTCTTCCTGCACCCGTCCCCACGGCCCCAGATAGCGCACCTCGATCGGGATGCCGATTTCTTTGGACAATACCTGCATCAGCTCTGCATTAGCGCCGATCAGGCGATTCTCGTCTTCGGGATCGCGCCAGAGAAATGGCGGGTATTCCGGATTACCAGTGGCAATCAGTTTTTTGCATAACTCATCGGCTGCGGCACTGGCTGACCAGAATGCCATGCAGGAGAACAGGGCAAGCAGAATAAGCTGCCCTGAGCGGATGACGGAATATCTGATATGCCTGCCCATAGAACCGTGATCTCCTGCGGCGAAAATAAGGTTTTTGCAGTCTACCCCCGGAATCATGTCTAAGCAAGAAACTCGTTTTGACCGCATAAAAAGACAACGCCGGCTAAGCCGGCGTTGCACGATGACAGGGCAAAACTGTCTGAAAACGCCCTGACGCCCGCAAAAAGCGCGTGCCGTGAACGTCAGGAAATCTTAACGGCGGACAATCGTATTGCCATTAGACTTGACCAGATCACCGCTCTGATAGCCGGGATCGGCTTCAAACTGATAATCCTGTTTATTGCCATTGTCATACTGGACGCTGACAGTCCAGACTTTGCTGCTTTTGACTTTCTGCTCAATTTTATGTCCGGCAAAAGCACCGCCTGCCGCACCGGCAATGGTTGCCAGATCACGTCCGGTACCGCCACCGACCTGATTACCCAGCAGGGCGCCAGCCACGCCGCCGGCGATCACGCCCAATGCACCGCCCTCACCTTCTTTTTCAGAGACATGCACCGCTACTACACGACCACAGTCTGCGCAGGCTGCAGCGTTCTTGCCGCTGGCAGCCGTTGTCGTGCCAGAGCTGGCTTTGGCGGCAGCCAGCGCTTTGTTATATTCGGTCTTGGCATCACGCAGACACTGCATGCGGGCACTGGAACTGGTTTCGTCTGCGCACAGTTTTTTGTCATCGGCATAACGCGCGGCAGCCTGACGCGAGGCTTCGGCATAGGCCGTTTTGGCAGTATTGCTATCCTGCGCCATAGCTGAGCCTGTCAAGACACACAGAACCATCATTCCGATTAGCTGCTTTTTCATCACCAACTCCCTTTTTTTCATATTCACGGAACTTCAATATAGTTCACCCCAGACAACAGGTGAACCGGATTTTGAGAATTTCATGCCAGCGGGCAATATTTTTTTACGTTGTACATTTTTTCTGATGATGCATCAATTCAACACCGGACGCTGCCGGTAAGTGGCTCATCTTACAATTCCTCACCATTTATATCTTTCGGTCTTTCGGATTTTTTAGTGACGCCATAAAAAAACCCGCCTGCACGACGGGTTTTATGAGGGTCATCCGGTCATAGGATGCGTACGCCATCGGGAATTATCATGCCGCGATTCTGGCCTTGATCAGTTTGCCCAGTTTTTCAATGCCTTCATTGATACGTTCTGGTGACACTGTGACGAAAGACAGGCGCATGGTATTTTTTTCTGCCTCGTTCGCATAGAACGGTCCGCCGGGTACAAACGCGACATTCTGCTGGATCGCTTCTGCCAGCAATTCCTTGCTGTCCATATGCGCTGGCAGCGTGATCCAGATGAACATGCCGCCTTCGGGCGTGGTCCATTCGACACCCGCCGGAAAATGTTTTTTCATTGCGTCCAGCATCACATTGCACTGACGCGAATACAGGTTACGGATGGTCGGAATATGTTCGGCCAGGAAACCGTCCTTGATGACTTCGTACACCACCATCTGGGTCAGTTGCGCCGTATGCAGGTCGGCTGCCTGCTTGGCCTGTTCCAGCTTGCGGATCAGCGGCGTCGGGCCAACCACATAGCCCAGGCGGATGCCGGGGGTCAGTACCTTGGAAAAAGAACCCATGTAGATGACGCCGCCCGGATTCATGTTCAGCATCTTCGGCAATGGCTCGCCGCTGTAGCACAGATCGCCGTAAGGGTTATCCTCGATCAGCGGAATCCCCATACGGGCGCAGGTTTCCACCAGTTCGACGCGGCGTTCAACTGACAGCGTGCGGCCGGTCGGATTCTGGAAATTTGGCAGGGCGTACATCAGGCGTGCGCCGACGCCTTTGCTGGCGACGGAGGACGGGATCAGACCGTGTGCATCCGTATCCACGGAAACGAACTCAGGCCGGTACACAGAAAATGCCTGCAAGGCACCGAGATAGCTCGGCGTTTCGACCAGCACTTTACTGCCTTCATCGACCAGCACTTTACCCAGCAAATCCAGCCCTTGCTGCGAACCGGACACCATCAGGATCTGCTCCGGCAAAATACGCGAACCGTCAACCGACAGCGAATCGGCCAGGAATTCGCGCAATGGCGCATAGCCATCGGTCGGGCCGTATTGCAATGCGGCCTTGCCCTGTGTTGACAATACCTTGTCGAACGCCGCCTTCATGCGTTCCACCGGAAAAGTTTCCGGTGAAGGCAGGCCGCCGGCAAAAGAGATCACTTCCGGACGCATGGTCACTTTCAGAATCTCACGAATCGCGGAGCTTTGCAGCTGTTCTGCGCGGTCAGAGAATTTCCAATTGATAGGGGTAGGATTTTCAAGTTTCATGCTGGTCTCACTGGAAGTCATGCCTTCATCGGCAAGGTATTTTAAAAATTACATGGATGAATCAATCAGGCAATCTCGGCGATCAACTCAATCTCGACACAAGCGCCCATCGGGATCTGGGCCACGCCGAATGCGGAACGGGCATGCTTGCCCTGTTCGCCAAACAGCTCCACCAGCAGCTCGGAAGCGCCGTTGGTCACCAGATGCTGCTCGGTGAAGTCAGGTGTGGAGTTCACCAGGCTCATGAGTTTGACGATGCGTTTCACACGGGTCAGGTCGCCGTGGCAGGCAGCGCGCAAAGTCGCCACCAGATCAATCGCCACCGCGCGTGCAGCCTGACGGCCTTCTTCGGTGGTGATGTCTTTGCCCAGTTGTCCGACCCAGACCTTGCCATCTTTTTTGGCGATGTGGCCGGACAGGAAAACCGTATTGCCAGTCTGTGCAAACATCACATAGGCAGCCGCCGGTGTGGCAACGGCTGGCAATTCAATTTTCAGTTCTTCAAGTTTTTGGTAAATAGACATGGTATTTCCTGAAAATGGTCATCAGCCCTCACTGATAACCCATCGGTCAATGAAAAATAATTGTTATTATCCGGTTCTTTCCCGCGGGCGGCACCGCTCGCAGAGCCTTGCCTTCCCGGAGAATCAAGCCTTCTATTGTAAGCCCGCGCACTCCCGATTAACATCCCTAAATTCAACTGGTATTACGGATTTAATTCGGTCTGCACCCGCTTTCCGTTGTGACTACCGTTGAATCTTCATGCGCCGTCCGGCACCCACGGTCGCCATCACTGCCAGCGCAAATCCGGCATTCACCCAGCTCAGCGGTTCGCCCAGCAGCACCGCCGCTCCCAGCAGACTCAGAAACGGCTGCAGCAGCTGAATCTGTCCGACCCGTGCGATACCGCCGGTCGCCAACCCTTTGTACCAGAACAAAAAACCGATGAACATCGAAAATACCGACACATAGGCGAAGCCACTCCAGGCCAGCGGCGAGGCGCTGATCACATGCGAACCTGCAACCCAGACAGTGACCAGCAGATTGAGCGGCAGCAATAGCACCAGCGCCCAGGAAATCACCTGCCAGCCGCCCATCGTCTGCGACAGGCGGCCACCTTCCGCATAACCGTAAGCGGCGGCAGCCACTGCACCCGCCAGCGCCAGATCAGCCCAGTGCCAGTGTCCCGCGCCTTGCAGCCATGCAAACCCGACCACCAGGCTGCTGCCCAGCACGGCCATGATCCAGAATCCGGCAGACGGACGCTCATGGAAACGCAAAGCGGCAAACAGCGCCGTTGCCAGCGGCAAAATACCGAGCACGATGGCGCCATGCGCCGCAGGAACCGTCTGCATCGCCACCGACGTCAGGATCGGGAATCCGAGGATCACGCCGGCTCCGCTCAACAAGAGAGCGCGGCATTGCGCCGCATCAGGAAACGCCACTCTTTGCTGCCATAGTAAGGCCGCCGACAGCAGCCCCGCCACCACCGCCCGTCCGCAAGCGACGAACAAGGGCGGCAATTCGGCCACCGCCAGCCGGGTAAACGGCAGCGTCAGGCTGAAAATCATCACGCCGGCCAGGCCCAGCCACATACCATGCGATTCCAGCCGTGCTGACGCCTCGCTGTGCGCCTCGTTGTGCGCCGCCATCAGCGTCGCGGGCAGAGCAACCGGCGCAGGCGATACGGATTGCGCGGACGGCAGCAATTCTGTCTCCGGATCATGTTTCATAACAGGCTCATCCAGATCGCCGTGGCTGCCAGCGACATGCCCATGCCCAGATTAAACAGCCGCAAACGCTGCCCGACCTGCAGCCATTCCCGCAATTGCTGCCCCATCCATGCCCACAGCAAGAGACTCAGCGCACTCGGCAAAGCAAAGCCCAGACTCATACAGCCCATGCGCGGCATGAAATCCTGCTGGCCGATTGCATAGGTGGAAGTGGCTGCCACCAGCATCATCCACGCCTTAGGATTGACCACCTGAAACAGCGCCGACTGCAGCAAAGTCATCGGCTGCATCCGCTGGCTGTCCGACAGTTGCGCCGAAAAACACAGACGCCATGCGAGCAGCAACAGGTAGCCATTTCCCAGCAGCTTCATGCCCCAGACCAGCGCCGGAGAACCCTGCAGCACCACCGCCCCGCCCATTCCCACCAGCCACATCATCAGCACAAAGCCAAAAGGCACGCCCATGACTTGCGGCAAAGCTGCACGCACCCCGTGGTTCACGCCGGTCGTGGCGGCAATCGCCACATTCGGGCCGGGCGTCAATGAGCCGATCCAGGCAAAAACAGAAAAAGCGATAAATTCAGTCAGCGGCACAGTCAAACTCCATTCACAATGCGATTCAGACAATTCTGCGCTGCAACCGGTACAGCGTCTTTCAGTCATCTCTGAGATTAAAATATACTCTGGGGGAGTATTTTAAAAAGCCCTTACTTTATCTTGAGATCAGCGACATTTTTAAAGATACTCCCTGATTTTTCCTTTTTTCTGCCATCAGGCCAGGTCTTCCAGCGCCGCCGGCACAGCGGCGCCTGGCAACACACCGCCTTCCGGCTGCGGCAATACTGTCAGCAACAGGCGGCTGGCCGCCGCATCGGTCTCGATCACCACGTGCCGCCGGGCTGGCAAATGCATGCGCTCACCGCCGGCCAGCCAGTAATCGTTTTCATCATCCGTCACGGTAATCCAGACCAGACCCGACTGCAGCTGCAGCAAGACAGGCTGCGCCGCCGTGATGGACAAAACTTCCCTGCCCTGTAAATCAAGTGCTGTACTGGTGTCGATGATCCGCATGGTCTCTCCCGAAAAGGCTTGTGTGCTGCAACATGGATTGCTCACTTTTTAGTCAGTGTTTGTGCTATCCTAAACGGAAAAACCAATACAGTACCAGTACACTAAAAGATATAATCATCACACTGTTACGGTCACTTTTCCGATACACATCTATCAACACGGAATAGCGGCCGTCACGCATTTTCCAGCACCACAGAGATCAGCCATGCAGACTCCTGCCTTTTTTATCTCCCGCGATTCCGGCGATTCGCTGGTCGAACAGATCGTGACGGCGGTTGCCAACCGGATCGACGACAAACTGCTCCGCACCGGCGCGCGCATGCCCTCGATACGGCAGTTTGCCGACGAGCAGTCGGTTTCCCGCTTTACGGTGGTCGAGGCGTATGACCGGCTGGTCGCCAAGGGGTATCTGGAATCCCGCCGTGGCGCCGGTTTTTTTGTCCGTGAACGCGCTTCCATGCTCAATGCGTCTCCGGCCACGCCGCTGCTGATACCGGGAACGCAACAGCTGGACGTGGTCTGGCTGGTACGCAATATGTTCCGGCAGCTGCCGCCGCAGAAAATGCCCGGTTCCGGCGTATTGCCGCATGACTGGCTGGATGGCGAGCTGGTCGCCAACGGCCTGCGCTCCATCAGCCGCCTGAATCAGAACCTGCTGCTGCATTACGGCACCCAGCAAGGCTTTCTGCCGCTGCGTCAGCAACTGCAGCTGAAACTGGCTGAACTCGAAATCGCCGCCGCACCGGAGCAGATTGTGATGACATCCGGCGTCACGCAGGCACTGGATCTGGTGGCGCGTGAATTCACCCAGCCCGGCGACACCATTTTTGTCGATGACCCGGCCTGGTTCCTGATGTTCGGCTCATTTGCCATCCTCGGCGCCAAAGTGATCGGCATTCCGCGGCTGCACGATGGCCCGGACGTCGCCAAGCTGGCAGAGCTGGCAGCGATCCACAAGCCCAAGCTGTACATCATCAACTCCGTGATGCATAACCCGACCTCGACCTCGCTGTCGGCCGCCAAAGCTTTTCAGGTATTAAAAACCGCGGAGCAGCATGATTTCATGATCGTGGAAGACGATATTTATTGCGACATGCACCCCGGCCCCGCCGTGCAGCCAGCCACCCGGATTTCGGCGCTGGACCAGCTCAACCGCGTGATTTATCTGGGCGGATTTTCCAAGACACTGGCAGCCAACCTGCGGGTCGGCTTCATCGCCACCTCGCCGGAGCTGGCGGTGCGGCTGGCGGACCGCAAAATGCTGTCCACCCTGACCACCACCGAAATCGGCGAACGCGTGGTCTACAAAATCCTGTCCGAAGGGCATTTCCGCAAGCATGTGGACCGCATCCGGGTCAAGCTCGACAGCGTACGGGACGACATCACCAAACGCCTTGAGCAACTCGGTATGAAAGTGGACTACCGCACCCCTGCCGGCATGTTCCTCTGGACCGAAACCGGAGCCGACACCAACAAGCTGACCGAAAAAGCGATGGAACAAGGCTTTCTGCTGGCGCCGGGCAGCCTGTTCTCACCGCACCAGACGCCGTCCACCAAGATGCGGATCAATATTGCCGCCATGTCCGATCCCGGCGTCTGGGAATTTCTCAAAAAAGAACTGCGCTAGCATCGCGCCACCAGCGTGACGCCCTGCCATCCGCGACGCCACGTCCTTGCGCCGGCGCTAGGATAAACAGGGCTAACTATGCTACATTCTTACCCTGTTCTGACCACGTTCAACACCGACTTCATGCCAACTCAACAAGACATCCTGCATTTACGGACCGGCGCGCTGCCGGTTGCGGCGCTGCCCGTCCGTTGCTGTTGTTGAACCTGCCTACAAGTCCGCCGATGTGAGCCTGCTCCATCGCGCACCGATTTCATTCTTCTCTCTATTTGCAAAAAAACGATGGACATACTGCTTTACGATAACTGGGAACGCCGCCTGCGCCCTTTCACACCACTGCGGAATGACTGGGTAGGCCTGTATTGCTGCGGCCCGACCGTGTATGACTACGCCCACATCGGCAACCTGCGCACTTACCTGTTTGAAGACCTGCTGCGCCGTACGCTGGAGTGGAACGGCTACACCGTGCGCCATGTCATCAACATCACCGACGTCGGCCATCTGGTGTCTGACGGCGACGACGGCGAAGATAAAATGGAAAAAGGCAGCCGCAAAGCCGGTGAATCGGCATGGCAGATTGCCGACCGGTTTACGGCTGCGTTCAAAAGCGATCTGCAAAGGCTGAACGTGCTGGAACCCGCGATCTGGTGCAAGGCCACCGACCATATCGCCGAGCAGATCGACTTTATCTCCTGCATAGAAAAAAACGGCTACACCTACCGCACCAGCGACGGCATCTATTTCGACACCAGCAAGCAGGATGACTACGGCTATCTGGCCCGTATCAAGCGTGATGCGATCAAGGCCGGCAGCCGCGTGGAACTTGGCGAAAAACGTCATGCCACCGACTTCGCGCTGTGGAAATTCAGCCCTGAAGGCGAACAGCGCCAGATGGAATGGGACAGCCCGTGGGGACGCGGCTTTCCGGGCTGGCATATCGAATGCTCGGCCATGTCCGCCAAATATCTGACGCCGTGGTTTGATATCCATTGCGGCGGCGAAGACCACATCGCGATTCATCACAGCAACGAGATTGCACAAAATCAGGCCTGCCACGGCACCCGTCTGGCGAACTTCTGGATGCATGGTTATTTCCTGCAAATTGATTCTGGCAAGATGTCCAAATCCAGCGGCGATTTCCTGCGCCTGCAAACCCTGCTCGACCAGCATATCGACCCGCTGGCTTATCGCTATCTGTGCCTGACCGCGCACTACCGCAGCCAGATGCAATTCAGCTTTGAAGCCCTGCAGTCTGCACAGACCGCTCTGCAACGCCTGCGTGACACCTTCTACGCATGGCCGGCCGGCGGCAGCGTGAATGCGGAGTTCAGGGAAAAATTCACCATCTTCATCAACGAAGACCTGAACGTGCCGCGGGCACTGGCACTGGTGTGGGAAATGCTGAAATCCGATATCAGCGATGCCGACAAAAAAGCCAGCATCGCCGAATTTGATCAGATTTTTGGTCTCGGTTTAGCAAACTGGGTGCCGCAAGCGCTGGAAATTCCAGCCGAAGTGCAAACGCTGGCAGAACAGCGCCAGGCCGCCCGCGCCGCCAAAAACTGGGCCGAAGCCGACCGCCTGCGCGCCGAACTGCATGCACTCGGATTCGAGGTCGAGGACAAAGCTGGCAGCATGAATATCAAACGGCTGTAATCCGGACAGCGGCATCTCCTGCCGCTCACCGGTTATCCTGACGAACGATCAAGTTGGTGAGCCAAATACCGGCTCATCCCGCCCCGCTGCACTAACACATCTTTTTTGGAGAATCTTGATGCCGCTTGTTACGCTAACCGTTCGTCATCCCAAGTCCGCCGCTTTCAAAACCGGCGTTTTGGACGCTGTACATGCTGCGCTGGTGGCATCAGGTGTTCCAGTCACAGACAAATTTCAACGCGTCATTGAGCTGGATGCAGAAAATTTTCGTTACGACCCGATGTATCCGGACCTGACGTCTGCGCGAACGGAGAATTTCATATTAATTGAAATTCTTTGGTCTGTCGGACGAAGCGTCAAAGTCAAAAAGAAACTGCTGGCAGGACTGATGGAAGATCTGTCCCATATGGGTTTGCACCCCGAAGACGTTATGGTGTGTTTCAAAGAAACGTCCTGGGAAAACTGGTCTTTCGGCGGTGGCCGGTTGATTCACACATAAACCTCAATCCGTATCCGGCAATAAGCGGTTTCTGCCGCGCATCACCGGATGCAGTATAACGATACTCACAACACCTGCTCCCACATCAGCTTCACGGTAGTCTGACCCGGTGTCAGGGTGCTGCGTTGCATGTTGTCACGGGTTTCCGGGTTGAGATAAGTCTGGCCGGAAATGGCTGACTGGTGTAATGCGTTGCTGACTGACAGCCGGATTTGCGTGCCTTTTCTGAGTTTCCACAGGCTGTACCAATCCAGGTTGCGGGCCACGCTTTTATAGGTGCTGAGTAGCGCGGAACCCTGCACCCGGCCTGCAGTTTGCAGATTGAAATTCATGCCGAGCGAATGGGTTTCACTGCGGCGGTAATCGAGCCCCAGATTAGCGGTCAGCGGCACTTGATTGTTGAGGCGATTGTCCGGCCCGGGCACGCTGTCCAGACGCGACCAGTTGCGCGCCGCGTTGATGCGCACATCGATCGCCGGTGCCTGACTGAACCAGAGTGTGAGCGGAAACCGGCTGTCCATTTCCAGACCATACACCTGCGCCCGGCCACGATTGTCCGGCGTCGTGATCCAGACGCCGTCCTGCTGGAATAAGGTATAGGTGGTCACGTTCTGAATCCGGCGCAGGAAAGCGGCAACGCTGAACATCGCCTGCGCGGCAAAATAATGTTCATAGGCGGCATCGAGCCCCCAGGCCAGTTCGGGCAGCAGATGCGGGTTACCCTGAAAGTCGGAGTTGTTCGGATTATTGTCATTGTTGACGGTGTAGCGGCGCGGCACCAGATTCCGGGTTTCCGGCGCTTTATAGGTGCGCGAGATGGCAAAGCGCAGCTGGTCTTTTTCGGTGCCGGGCAGTTTCCATACTGTCTGGAACACGGGGCTGAAGACGCTGGAACTGGTCTGCGTTCCGACAATCGTGCGGCCGGTGATGGCGGTACGCAAACCTTCCCAGCGCAACCCCAAGTAAGCCTGCCAGCGCGGACTGAACTCCCATTCATCCTGCGCAAACAGCGCCAGCCGCCGCACGTCAGCGCGATAATCTTCATCCAGAAAACCGACGCTGCCGGACAAATCGCCCGGCGTATTGTGATCGTATTGCAGACGCTGTTCGCTGCGACGGATCAGGCCGCCATCCCAGCCAAATGCCAGGCTGTGCGCATCATTCAGCCGGTATAGCCATTTGCCGCTGCTGATCAGATTCTGGTCGATCGCATCGGACACCACGTTGCGGATAAACGGCGTCGCAGCACCGGCCGGAAATCCGTCGAAATAATAATCGCTGTTGCGCTTGTTGTACTGCAAGCCGAGCCGCGTATCGAGCTTCATGTCGGCATTGAGCCGGTGCGTCCAGCTCAGATCGCTGCGCCAGCTGAGTACATCGGCGGCAAAGCGGTAATCGTTTTGCGGATAATCCGAGCTGCTGCCCTGTAATGTCTGTTCGGTATTTGCACCTGTCATGTGACTGCGGCTGTAGTCCAGCCAGTTCTGCCAGGTCAGCGGATCGCCCGCCGGCAGCGCCCACACCAGGCGCGGTGCCACGCTGATTTTGTCGGTATCGAACTGATAATGCTCATGGAATTCGCGCAGGATTGCCGGATTCCCCGCCGTATCATTGATGCGTTCCGACGTGACTGGCTCAGTCCCGCTGTGGCTGCGGATGACGGCCAGATTCAGCGAGTACGACAAGCCGTTATCGAGCTTATCAGCCAGCTCCAGACTGGCCTGTGGCGACCAGTGGCCACCGGATCCGGTGATGCCGGCTTTCCCGTTTTTCTGCGCGCGCTGGATTCCTTTACGCAACACGATATTGATGCTGCCGGCAATGCCCTGAGCGCTGCTGTCGGCAGTCTGGCTGCGTAAAATTTCGACACGCTCAATCAGTTCCGGCGACAGGCTGTCGATCGTGAAACCCGGCGCCACCGGGTCGCCGTTCAGCAATATCTGGGTGTAGCCGTTGCCCAGACCGCGCAGACGCAATTCGTTGCCGACCACCGAAACACCGGGCTGACGTTTCAGCACATCGGACAAGCTGGTATCGCCAAACTGCAACAACTGCTCACGCCCGATCACCACCCGCGCCACACTGGCATCGCGGCGCTGATTTTCGCTGGCAGATGCAGCAACCTCCACAGTCTGCACCGGGCTTTGCTGCACTTGCGGGTCCGCTCCGGCATACGCCGGCACCAGACCGTGTCCTGCCAGAACAGCCAATAATGCAATGCGCCCGCTATTCGCCACGCGAGATGGCGCCTGACCGGCAAGCCGGAGCCGCACGGTTCCCCCCAGAGCACCACAGTCAAAGGAGGCGGAAGGCCATATTGCAACCGGTCTGAAAATACTTCCGGCAGCAAATTTGAAAACGGACGGGGAAATCAGTGAAATCGGCATAAGCAAGGTAACGGCAGGCATCAGGCAAAACCCTTGCCCCGGAAAAATGATCAGGCTGGCAATTATCCGGTAAACGCATGGCAAATCAAGCAATATCTCTGAGGAAAAAGGGAGGCAGCAGCGCGCTGCCAGTCAGCGATGCCGGAAAGGAAAATTTTCAGAAAAAATGACAGAAATTGGGGAGTATCGTCCGAATTCACCTTGATGCCATTGAATTTAAAAGGGCTTTCAATATACTCCCCCTAGTATATTATCCAGCAAAACAGGTAAAAAGCGTCTGGCGGACTTATTCAACCGAAGGCATATATCTGGAAGGCTGAAGAAAATCACTGACAACCCGGGCAATATAGCCATCCGCATGCATGGCGGCCAATGCGGCAGACAACTGGCGCGATGTATTGGTCTGGGCAAAAGCCGGGCGCACCCGCAGCACATGCGCACCGTGAGCAATGACCACGCACTGCGCGCTTTGCAGATCGCTGCCATTTTTCTTTGCTGCGGCCTGCAATGCCGGCATACTGGCAACCACGCCGGAAATGCGTCCGGCCTGCAGCATCCGCAAACCACCATCCAGCGTACTAATTTCTACTTTCCGGATGCGCCCATCCTGTCCGAAAGTACCGTAAGTCATGCGCCGCATCATGCCTATCCCTTTTTGCTGCGACAGATGAATCACGTCCTCCAACGTGGTAATCGGCGTCTCGGTGTGCGCCACCACCACGATCGGGTAATGCGTCACATCGCCCAGGATCTGGCCTTCGTCATCGTTAAAATTTTCCCTGTGAGAAATGCTGTACGCCTCTTTGTCTGCGACAAATAACGTCAGATGACGCACGGTCGGCACAATAATCAGATTCAGGCTGATGCCGGTGCGCCTTTCCAGCTCATGGGCAATACGGATATTGATGCCATCTGCATGCCCGTCCTTATCCGTAAAATAAGCAAAAGGCGCGACATCGGTCAGATACAGATTCACAGCACCGGCAGACGGCGCCGTCAGCAGCATGGCTGTCACTAACAGCAACAGCCTTTTCCACATCAGCAGAGGACACAGCGGCATCATTGGAACAACCCATCCATTTATGATTGAAAATACAACCATAATCCAATGTAGAAAATGAATGATACAAATGCAATTATATTTTGATTTGCAATGCAACATCCGTCTCGACAGCTGATCAGCTTCCACCCAGGTCTTGAAATTTCCCGGATCACCCGCATTTCCGATCAGAACGCGCGCACGGGTTGCAACAACCATTATTGCAACCCGGCAATCTGCGGCGCGCCAGAATTCGATTGAATCTATTGAGGGAAATATGTCAGAAAAACAAACACTGGGCTTTCAGGCCGAAGTCAAACAGTTACTGCAATTGATGATCCACTCCTTGTATTCCAACAAGGAAATTTTTCTGCGCGAGCTGATCTCGAACGCCTCCGATGCCTCCGACAAACTGCGTTTTGAAGCCATCAACAACGCCGCTTTATTTGAAAACGATCCGGAACTCAGCATCAAGGTCAGCTTCGACAAAGCCGCCCGCACCATCACGATTTCCGATAACGGCATCGGCATGAGCAAGGAAGATGCGATTGCGCATCTGGGCACCATCGCCAAATCCGGCACCAAGGAATTTTTCGGCAAACTCTCAGGCGATCAGCAAAAAGATGCCGCCATGATCGGTCAGTTTGGTGTCGGTTTTTATTCCGGCTTTATCGTTGCCGACCGCATCACGGTCGAATCGCGCCGTGCCGGTCTGCCAGCCAGCGAAGGCGTGCGCTGGGAATCTGCCGGTGAGGGGGATTTCAGCGTCGAAGATATCGCCAAAGCCAGTCGCGGCACCGACATCATCCTGCATCTGCGCGAAGGCGAGGACGAATTCCTCTCCGCATGGAAACTGAAGTCCGTCATCCGCACCTACTCCGACCATATCTCTCTGCCGATCAAAATGCAAAAAGAAGAATGGGATGAAGAGAAAAAAGAACAGGTGCTGAAAGATGAACTGGAAACAGTGAATCAGGCCAGCGCATTGTGGGCGCGCAGCAAATCCGAAATTACTGCTGAGCAGTACGACGAATTCTACAAACACATTTCGCACGACTACACCGCCCCGCTGTCCCACACGCATAACCGCGTCGAAGGCCGCAGCGAATACACGCAACTGCTGTACATTCCGGCACGCGCACCGTTCGATCTGTGGGACCGCAACAAGCGCGGCGGCATCAAACTGTACGTCAAGCGCGTGTTCATCATGGACGACGCCGAGCAGCTGATGCCGGTATATCTGCGCTTTGTCAAAGGCGTCATCGACTCCAATGACCTGCCGCTGAATGTCTCGCGCGAGATCCTGCAGGAAAGCCGCGACATCAAGGCGATCCGCGAAGGTTCGACCAAGCGCGTGCTCGGCATGCTGGAAGACCTCGCCAATGCCGAAGGCGACGAAGCCGCAGAAAAACACGAAAAATATGCGACTTTCTGGAAAGAATTCGGCCAGGTATTGAAAGAAGGCATCGGCGAAGATCATGCCAACAAAGAACGCATCGCCAAGCTGCTGCGCTTTGCTTCAACGCACAACGACAGCGATGCGCAAACCGTGTCGCTGGCCGATTACCTCGCCCGTGCCAAAGAAGGCCAGGACAAGATTTACTACGTGACCGCAGAAAGCTATGCAACGGCGAAGAACAGCCCGCATCTGGAAATCTTCCGCAAGAAAGGCGTGGAAGTGCTGCTGCTGACCGATCGCGTCGATGAATGGATGCTGTCTTTCCTGACAGAATTTGAAGGCAAGGAACTGGCATCGGTTGCCAAAGGCGGCCTCGATCTGGGCCAGCTCGAAGACGAAGCCGAGAAAAAACAGCACGAAGAAACCGAAACCCAGTTCAAGGATCTGGTAGAGAAAATGAAGGCGGCGCTCGCCGACAAAGCGAAAGACGTGCGCGTGACCTTCCGCCTCACCGATTCGCCTGCCTGTCTGGTGGCTGACGAGCATGATTTGTCCGGTAATCTCGCCCGTATGCTGAAAGCCGCCGGTCAGGCAGCACCGGAATCCAAACCGATTCTGGAAATCAACCCGGATCATCCACTGGTGCAAAAGCTGAAATACGAAGAAGCGAAGTTCAACGACTGGTCACACATCCTGTTTGATCAGGCCTTGCTGGCAGAAGGCGGCAATCTGGCCGACCCAAGCAGTTTCGTCAAACGTCTGAATGAAATGTTGCTGGGCCGCTGACCTGTTTAACGGGCTGCACGCAAAACGGCAGCCTTTCATCACGCCAGTCCGGATATTTTCCATGCTCCGGACTGGCGGCTTTACCGGTTCTTTTCTGTTTCCCCTTTCCTTCCGGCAGCGCGGTGCTACACTGCACGGCATACAACCGTCTGCTTGCAGATCGGCGCACTGACCGGAATGCCAGACATGCCGGGTAGGTGTGCGAGACGGTTCATTTCAACCAGTCTTATCTGATGGAGCCACTCATGAAATACATTACCGGGTCTCTCTTGTTGGCAGGCGGTCTGTTACTCTCCGGCATCGCCAGCGCTGACAGTTATGTCGAACCGAAAATCACGCATGCCGCATTTGGCGATGTCAACATCGTGGTTCCCGTCACCAGCGGCGACTCTTCGGTCTGGCAACTGAAGCTGGCGAACATTCAGAACGCAATGAACGCGGCGCAACAATTTGGTGGCCACCTGTCGGTGAAGGTCGTGAATTACGGTCCCGGGCTTGAATTACTGGCTCAAAAGAATAACGGTATCGCCAAAGCAGTCAATGATTTACGTGCCAGAGGTGTGCAATTTTTGGTCTGCGACCAGACCTTGAAACGTATGAATCTCGACTTTCATACCCTGAATGCGGTTTCCGATGCGGATGTGGTTCCGGCAGGTTTTCTGGAAGTTGGCTGGCTGCAGACGCAGCAGTATAAAGTGGATCCGATGAACTGATGCGGCATTGGATTCACGCATTGCGTGGATCAGTCCGTCTCATTGATCTGCGTCCTGCGATACTTGTTGAGCTGACAAACCTGCAATCTCATGGCACCCGGCAGACCGCTATGAGATTGCGAATACGCAAGCTAATGCGAGATATGAGCGGCAGCCCCAGAACGCAGCCTTTACCGCCTATTATTATTTGGACGGGAATCGTCCATCGCGCTGCTGCTTTTTAAACCAGTCGTGCAGCATTTTTTCTTCGTATTCAAAACTGGTGTTGCCGGACGGAATGCGGATACCCATCATGAAATTCATATCTTTGATGTCTTCCTTGCCTTCAGCAATCACTTTTCCGGCGCCATCCGTCATCTGAAACTGAAGCTCCATACGGGGCCAGTACACATCCTTAATGATGCGGATATCGTTCATGCCGCCGCGCATCATCGGGCGCACATCTCCGGCCAGGTCCACGTCAGTCACCGTCACCTGCCATTTCACATCATCCGGCAGTTTTTTCGCCAGATCGGCAAAAACCAGCCCCAGCTCTTTGGTCACCCGGTCACGGAATACGTCACGGGTTTCATTCGTCGGCCGGATATCAGTATATTTTTCAGGCTCCTGCCAGGTCACGCTGACTTCCCCGGCATGGGCCAGCGGCGACAGCAGCGCGACCGATATCATCGCCAATAAGCGTCTGTTCATCTGTATTCTCCTTTTGAATGTCACAACCGCAATCTGCATTGTGCGCCGTTCTGAAACATAAAAAAAGCAGCCCGGGCAAGGCTGCTTTTTCAGGATCGTTGCGTCAGGCAACTCCGTCACACATCAGTGGGTGACGCGGGTGGTGCGGCCGTTCGACAACAGACGCACGCGGTCACCGACACGGAAGATTTCATCTGCATCCTGGGTAATCGCTTTCATATCGCCATTATCCAGCTTGACGGTGATTTCCAGCCCGCGCTGCTGGCTGTTTCTTTTTTCAATCGTCTGCCCCAGGATGCCGCCGGCAACTGCGCCGACTATCCCTGCGGCAATCGCGCCGTTACCCTGACCAATATTTGAACCGGCAGCGATGCCACCCAGCGCAGCGCCGGCTGCAGTACCGACACCGGTCTGCCCTTTATCAATCGTCACTTCACGCACCGATTCGACATAGCCCATGCGCACGCTTTGCTCATTCTGCGTCTGGCTGGAACGATAAACGCTGCCGGAATTCGATTGCGTTGCGCAACCGCCAAGTAATGCAACCGCTGCTACTGAGGTCACCATTGCAGTCATCCAGATCTTTTTCATTGCCATCTCCTTGCCGGGTTCCAATTAAAATACCATTCTATCGCTTGATAGCAGTGTCTGCCTAACGCAATCATCGGCATACTGGTTGACAAAAAAATCGCCGGTGATGCGCCATAATTGTTTCATCCTGTATCTGCCATGAACCGTTTATCCTCATGACCCACGTTACTGCACAAGCTCCATCTGCCGGACAAAACAATGCTGCCGGACAGCTTTCCGGCTTTCCGCCCGTCATTCATGCGGATACCCATACCCTGATACTGGGAAGTTTTCCTGGCAACGCATCGCTGCTGGCCGGGCAATATTATGCGTTCCGCCATAATCAGTTCTGGCGGCTGTTATCAGCGGTGGTGGAACGCGACCTGACTGCGCTCGATTACCCGGACAAGCTGGTGGCGCTACTGCAGCAAGGTATCGGCTTATGGGACATTTTCCGGCATTGCCAGCGGCAGGGGAGTCTGGATACAGCGATCCGCAACGGCGAACTGAATGATTTTTCCGCGCTGCATCAGCAATACCCCCTGTTGCAACGCGTCTGTTTTAACGGACAGACAGCAGCGCGGCTGCAACGCTGGTTCCGGGAACAGGGTTTTCAGACGCTGGTGCTGCCCTCGTCGTCACCGGCGCACGCAAGCAAATCATTTGCGCAGAAATGCCTTGAGTGGCAACAGCTGCGGCATGTTGCCGATGATCCGGCATCACCGCCGCAACCGGCAGCGCCAGACTCAGGGCAGAACTGACACATTCAGCGACAAACTTTTACATGAATCAACGCTCTGCACAAAGGCAAAAGGTAAAATAGCAAGATGCTTATCAAACGAAAATCGATCGAAGCCGAAAGCAATCTCCGCTCCGGCCCGGCCAAAGCGGCCACTGCCGCTAAAAAGCCACGCAAACCGAAGTTTGCTCCTGTAACGTTGTCTGAACTGGATGGCGTGCGTTTCCTGCATTTCGGCACCGAGTGGGTGCAGGGCGCGATGCGTCTGCGCAAGCCCGATGCCATTGAACTGGAATACGCACAGCAAATGATGCTGTGGATGTTGTTCCAGCCTGCGCCGCAGCACATCGTGCAACTTGGTCTTGGTACCGGCGCACTGACCAAATTCTGCTATCGGCAGTTTCCGCAGGCGCAGGTTACTGCGGTCGAACTGAATCCGTCCGTGATCGCTATTTGCGAGAGCATGTTCAAGCTGCCGCCGAACGATGACCGTCTGCAGGTCATTGAAATGGATGCCCTGGATTTCGTCAACGACGAAGCAAACAGCGACACCATCGACGTCTTGCAGATTGACCTCTATGACGCCACAGCCAAAGGACCGGTGCTGGATACGCCGGAATTTTACCGCGCCTGCGCCGCCTGCCTGAAAGCGGATGGCATCCTGACCATCAATCTGTTTGGCGACCATCCCAGCTATGCGCGCAATCTGAAAGCATTGCGCTATGCTTTTAATACCGTGTTATGTCTGCCGGAAGTGCATGACGGTAACGTGGTGGCAGTCGCTTTCCGGCAGCGCCCTGTGCTGGATTTCACCGCCTTGTACGCCAGAGCTGAAGAGATCAGAATGCAGACCAAATTACCCGCCAAATCCTGGGTCAACGGTCTGAAAGCAGCCTGCGACCCGGATTGACGAAACGCACCACGGCCATCTTCCCGAACCACGCATCATTTCACCGCCAGTCAGAACATATGAATACCAAAGTACACCGGCATCTGAACCTGCAGCAGATTTTCACCTGGATGATGTCGGACGGGCTGATTGCCAAAGAAGACGCCAAGGTCAAATTCAATGAAGCGCAGGGTATTCTCAAAAATGCGCCTTCCGCCATGCACCCGCTGACTGCGGCAGCACAATGCAAAATCATGTCGCAGAAAGCGCCGCATAAGTTGCTGACGCTGGACTGGCTGACCGAGTGGACAGCCAAAAAAGTGAATCTGCCGTTTTACCGCATTGATCCGCTGAAAATCGACTTCACCACAGTTTCCGATGTGATGTCTGCCACTTATGCCACCCGCTTCCATATTCTGCCGGTGGAAGCCAGCGGCAATACTGTGGTGGTGGCGACGACCGATCCGTTCAATGACGAATGGCAGTCCGAAATCACGCGCATTTCACGCAAGGAAATCCGCCTCGTGTTCGCCAATCCGCTTGAGATTGCCCAGTACACTGCGCAGTTTTTTTCGCTTGCCAAATCGATCAAGGATGCCCGCAAATCCAGCAATAATGATCTCGGCCTGCGACAAAATCTGGAACAGCTGGTAGAACTCGGAAAAAGTAATAAACAGGTTGATGCCAACGATCAGCACATCATCAACATCGTTGACTGGTTGTGGCAGTTTGCCTTTGACCAGCGTGCTTCCGACATCCATCTGGAGCCGAAGCGGGATATGGCGATCATCCGCTTCCGCATTGATGGCGTGCTGCATCAGGTGTATCAGGTGCCGGCCACCGTTATGATTGCGATGATTGCGCGGATTAAGCTGCTGGGGCGGATCGACGTGATCGAAAAACGCCGCCCGCAGGACGGCAGGATCAAGACCCGCACGGCTGACGGCCAGGAAATCGAATTGCGTTTATCGACACTGCCGACCGTGTTCGGTGAAAAAATGGTGATGCGTATTTTCGATCCCGACGTCGTAGTGAAAACCTTGCCTGAACTGGGTTTTCCGGATAACGATGCCAAACGCTGGGATGCGCTGACCAGCAAGCCGCACGGCATCATTCTGGTGACCGGTCCGACCGGCTCCGGCAAGACCACCACGCTGTACACCACCCTCAAGGCGCTGGCGACGTCTGATGTGAATGTCTGCACGGTGGAAGACCCGATTGAAATGGTGGAAGCCTCGTTCAATCAGATGCAGGTGCAGTCCTCGATTGAACTGGGATTTGCCGACGGCATCCGCGCCCTGATGCGGCAAGACCCGGACATCATCATGGTCGGTGAGATCCGCGATCTGGAAACGGCAGAAATGGCAGTACAGGCGGCACTGACCGGACATCTGGTGCTGTCCACCCTGCATACCAACGATGCGCCGTCCGCCATCATGCGGCTGCTGGAATTGGGCGTGCCTTACTACCTGCTGGAAGCGACCATGATCGGCATTCTGGCGCAGCGACTGGTCAGAACATTGTGTCCGCATTGCAAAACCGCCGATGCAGAAATGCCCGATCTGATCTGGGATTCGCTGGTCGAAGGCACCCTGCCAAAACCGGCTGTCACTTACCGCCCCGTAGGCTGCCCTGAATGCCGTCAGACCGGCTATCTGGGCCGTACCGGCATCTATGAATTGCTGACAGTTTCACAGGCCTTCAGCAAACTGATTACCGAAGAATCCGACATCCACGCCCTGCGCGACCAGAGCATCAGAGATGGCATGAAACCCTTGCGCATCGCCGGTGCCGATAAGGTCCGGGAAGGCGTCACAACGATCGAGGAAGTGCTGAAAGTCACCTCCGCCTTATTCTGACACTGATGCTGAACAGGCCTGTTGCATCCGGCAGGCCTATACAAACATGACGGCAACCGGTGAGTGAAACCGGTTGCCGTTTTCATTTCAGCCACATGCAGACATCACTGCCACGTGAAGCGGCGGGCGTACCAGTTTTTCATCAGCTGCGTCAGAACCATATATGCCAGCAGCATGGCGGCAAGCCAGGGAAAATAAGCAGGCGGCAGGCTAACGAATTTAAAGTAAGAACCCAGCGGAGACAGCGGCAGCAGAATACCTGCCAGCATGACTGACGCGGTCGTCAGCAGCATCGGCCAGGCAGCCCGGCTCTCGATGAACGGAATTTTCCGGGTACGGATCAGATGCACAATCAGCGTCTGCGACAGCAACCCCTCCACAAACCAGCCCGACTGGAAAAACGCCTGCGCTTCCAGGGTATTGGCATCAAATACAAACCACAGCAAAGCAAACGTCAGCACATCAAACAGGGAACTGACGGGGCCGAAGAAAACCATGAACCGTCCCAGATCGGAAGGATCCCAATGCTGCGGCTTCTGCAAAAACTCCTGATCCACATGATCGAATGGAATCGCGATCTGCGAAATATCGTAAAACAGATTCTGTACCAGTAACTGCACCGGCAGCATCGGCAAAAAAGGCAAAAAGGCGCTCGCGATCAGCACCGAAAACACATTGCCGAAATTGGAGCTGGCAGTCATCTTGATGTACTTGAGCATGTTGGCAAAGGTCTTGCGGCCTTCAATGACACCCTCTTGCAGAATCATGAGGCTTTTTTCAAGCAGGATAATATCCGCCGCTTCCTTGGCGATATCCACCGCCGTGTCGACTGAAATGCCGATATCGGCAGCCCGCAATGCCGCCGCATCGTTAATACCATCGCCCATGAAACCGACCACGTGTCCCTGCTGGTGCAACACACGCACGATCCGTTCCTTGTGAATCGGACTCAGTTTGGCAAATACTGTCGTCTGCTCCGCAACCCGCGCCAGCTCTGCGTCATCCATCATTTCAATTTCCGAACCCAGCTTCATACCGGTTACCGGCAGCCCTACTTCGCGGCAAATTTTGGCGGTCACCAGCGCATTGTCACCGGTCAGGATTTTAACTTCAATTCCATTTTCCTTCAGCGCGAGAATGGCCGGCGCGGTCGATTCTTTCGGCGGATCGAGAAAGGCAATGTATCCCATCAGCACCATGTCGCTTTCATCGCTGACGCTATATGTCACCTTGTCAGGCGGCAGATGTTTGGCTGCAACGGCGACCACCCGCAAACCTTCTCCATTCAGCTGACCGGTGACGGTCTTTAACTGCGTCAGTAAATCCGGCATCAGCTTTTGCGTACCGTCAGTCACCGCTACTTCGCTGCAGGCAGCCAGGATTTCCTCCACCGCGCCTTTGCAGATCAGCAGATGACCGTCATCTTTTTCCTCGACGATTACCGACATGCGGCGACGGTTGAAATCAAAAGGAATTTCATCGATTTTCTGATAGCGTCCGGTCACAGCATCCAGCGCTGCGCCGCTCATGTTTTCCAGCACTGCGACGTCCAGCAGGTTTTTCAGCCCGGTCTGGTAATAGCTGTTCAGGCAGGCATATTGCAATACCTTTTCCGACTCCTTGCCGAACGCATCGGTATGACGTGCGAGAAAAATCTTATCCTGCGTCAGCGTGCCGGTTTTATCGGTACACAGCACATCCATCGCACCAAAATTCTGGATCGCATCCAGCCGTTTGACGATGACCTTCTGACGCGACAACACAACAGCGCCTTTGGCCAGCGTCGATGTGACAATCACGGGCAGCATTTCCGGCGTCAGCCCGACAGCAATCGACAGGGAAAACAAAAACGCTTCCAGCCAGTCGCCCTTGGTCAGTCCGTTAATCAGGAACACGGCAGGCGTCATCACCATCATGAAGCGGATCAGCACCCAGCTGACTTTATTGACCCCCGCCTGAAATGCTGTCGGACCACGGTCAGTCGCAGTCACTCTCTCTGCCAGCGTGCCGAAATACGTGTGCGCACCGGTCGCCAGCACCACGGCGGTGGCGGTGCCGCTCACGACACTGGTTCCCATGAAACACAGATTATCCAGTTCCAGCGGATTCGCTGACGGCGGCCCCTGATCTTCGGGGAATTTTTCCACCGGCAATGATTCACCCGTCATCGCAGCCTGACTCACAAACAGATCGCGGGCAGTCAGAATACGGACATCGGCGGGAATCATGTCGCCGGCAGACAAGGTAACGACATCACCCGGCACCAGCAGTTTCATCGGTATCTCAACCCGGCGGACGCCATGCGGATGCAGCTGCACATCAAAATACTTCCGGGCATCGGCTGCCGCCTCTTCGGCCAAATCGTGCCGCATGACCGTTGCAGTGTTACTGACCATGGCCTTGAGTTTTTCGGCTGCGTGATTCGACCGCGCTTCCTGCACATAACGCAAGACGGTGGACAGCGCCACCATCGCCGAAATCACAATCGTCGCCTTCATGTCATCCGTGACGTAGGACACGATCGCCAGCACGGTCAACAGCAGATTGAAAGGATTGCGGTAACAGCTCCAGAAATGCTGCCACCACGGCAGGGGTTTCTGCTGGTCGATCACATTCAGACCATATTGCTGCTGCCGGATACCGGATTCGATGTCGGTCAGACCGTCGTACCGGCTTTCCAGCGTGCGCAGCAACACCTCGGGCGCAGCGGCTGAAGCCTGTTGCAAATGATCGGACAGCGCGGAAGGCAACTCCTTGTCGGCCGACGCGCCAAATACAGTATCCAGAATACTGAAGCGCCGGAAATGATGCCCCATGCCGTGGGCGTGGATGAAGCGGCCAAATGTCTCTTTCAGAAAATTCAGATTCATCACACTCTCATTCAGTCAACCGGCGGCAATCGCTGAACCGGGTAAAGCATCCTTCGGTATTTTTTCTGACCACCCCGCGCCGGATAAGGAAATCCGGGCAAGGAAATCGGAGTCAGCCACCACAATCCATTATTCACCGTTGCCATGACATAGCCATTACCTGCCGCGATCCCGAGGCCTGCAACAGCGTACCGGGTCTAGCTCTGCCAGGAAAAGCGAAAGCCGCAAGGCAGATTGCGGCGGCGTTCCAGATAAAATGCGCGGGCCGCGGCAATGCCGTCGGCGACTTGCGGATAGGTCAGCCGCATCCGCAATTCCTGATGCAGCCGCCGGTTATCCAGACGGCGGGATTCGGACATGAAAGATAACAATACCGGGGAAACCTGCTGAGCCAATTCTGCGCGCGGCAACCGCGGCGGCCGCGGCATTTCCATCGCGTCGGCCACCAGATCAAAATATGCCCCCATTTTCAGCTCACTGTTATCGACGGCATGGTATACCCGCTGCGGTCTGGCACGAAACAGGGTGAGCCGGATCAGGCGCGCCAGGTCATCGGCATGAATGTGATTGGTGTACACGTCATCCGATTCTGCCAGCGCCGGTGTTGCCTTTTCCAGACGTTCCAGCGGCAGGCGGTCGGTCGCATAAATACCCGGCACCCGCAAAATGGCAAGCTGTGACTGCGACTGCAATGCCCAGCGGCGCAGCCATTGCTCCGCCGCGACGCGCCGCACGGCACGGGCATTTTGCGGACGCACGGGATGCGTTTCATCCAGCCTTGCGCCGGCGCAATCGCCATACACCCCGGTCGTGCTGACGTAAACAAGGCGGCTCTTGTCAGGTAAAATGGTGGTCAGATGACGGGTGCGCTGATCCCCGCTGCCGTCTGCACGCGGCGGCGCCAGATGCACAATGTGATGCGCCAGCCCCGCTAAGCGCCGCAGGGTGTCCGGCTGATCCAGGTCAGCCACCACCGGAATGGCTCCCGCAGCGCGCAATTCGGCGCAACGCGCCGGCTGGCTGGTCACGGCATAAACGCGGAAGGTATCGCGCACCAGCGGCAACAGGCGCATGCCGACATCACCGCAACCGATAATCAGCAAGCGTGGCCTGCCCCATTTTTTTAATTGTTTTTTCATATCCAGAATTGTATGACTTTTCAAGTAACTGTTACTCCCAGCGGCCATCAATTTAGTTGCGAAGCCGACGAAACCGTGCTGAATGCGGCGTTACGCGCCGGCATCGGTCTGCCCTATGGCTGCAAAAACGGCGCCTGCGGTTCCTGCAAGGGCAAAATTATTGCCGGTAGTGTGGCACATGGACATCATCAGCAACGCGCTTTGCCCGAGCTTGAGGCAGCGCAAGGAATGTCTTTATTCTGCTGCGCAAAGCCGCAAAGCGATCTGACGATTGAAGCGCGTGAAATCGTTGCCAGCGGAGAGTATCCGGTCAAGAAAATGCCAACCCGCATCGCAAAGCTGGAAAAGCTGTCCGACGATGTGATGCTGATCGCTTTGCAGCTGCCCGCCAACGAACGCCTGCAGTACCGCGCCGGCCAGTACATCGAATTCATGCTGCGCGATGGCAAGCGCCGCAGCTACAGCATGGCGAACGCACCGCATAATGACGAGCACATCACGCTGCATATCCGTCACATGCCGGGCGGCCTGTTTACCGATCAGGTTTTTTCGACCATGAAAGAGCGTGACATTCTGCGCTTTGAAGGCCCGCATGGCAGTTTCTTCCTGCGCGAAGACAGCGATAAACCGGTGATTCTGCTGGCGTCCGGCACGGGTTTTGCACCGGTCAAGGCGATCATGGAACACCTGATCTATCTCGAATCGCCCCGCCCGGTGACGCTGTACTGGGGCGGCCGCCGTCCTGCCGATCTGTACATGAACGCCCTGTGCGAAGAATGGGCAGGCAAGCTGCCGCACTTCAAGTACGTGCCGGTCATTTCCAATGCCGCTGGCGATGACCACTGGACTGGCCGCACCGGTTTTGTCCATCAGGCCGTGATGCAGGATTTCCCCGATCTGTCGGGCCATCAGGTGTATGCCTGCGGTGCGCCGGTGGTGATCGAATCGGCGCAACGCGATTTTGTTGCCCAGTGCCAGTTGCCGAAAGAGGAATTTTTCGCCGACTCATTCACCTCAGAAGCCGATCTGGCCAGCTGATGTCTCCCGCCGGCAGCGCGCTGTGAACCGTGCGCTGCCGGATGAATGCCATTTCACCCGCCAATAGCGGTCAGGAAAATAATCGCATTTTTACGGTGTCTGCATGAGACCCTGCCGGCAGAAACAAGGTGACCCAGCCGGGTATCTGCCAGCTCATTTGTTTTTATTTTATCAACATCAAATTTTTCACGGATTTTCTGAAAATTTATTTTGACGCAGTGCGCAAAAAGTCCTACTATCCGCTGTATGAAAAATTTCCCTGACATGTCTTCACCAAATATCGTGCGACGTCGCCGCTCACCAGATGAGCCTGGGCGGATGTGTCAGCGTACCTGCGCGTCGTAAAGACCGCCGTATCAGACCCCAGCCACAGGCCATTCCTGTGGTTTTTTTTCGCCTTTGTTTTATCCTTGTTTGTCCCACACATCTGTTCGTTTGCATAAGGAGCCTAGAAATGGAATTCAGCCAGTACAACGTCAATTCTCTGATGTACATCACGCCGCGTCCGGAAATCGTCTTTACCGAAGGCCGTGGCATGTGGCTGACTGACAATAACGGCAAGCGCTATCTGGATTATCTGCAGGGCTGGGCGGTGAACTGTCTCGGCCATTGCCCTGCCGTGATTCACGAAGCGCTGGTGGCGCAATCGCAAAAACTGCTGAATCCTTCCCCGGCTTTCTATAATGCGCCGATGGTGGAACTGGCGACTATGCTGACGCAGCAATCCTGTTTTGACCGCGTATTTTTCACCAACAGCGGCGCGGAAGCCAACGAAGGCGCCGTCAAACTGGCGCGCAAATGGGGTCAGCTGAACAAAAACGGCGCTTACGAAATCATTACCTTTGACCACGGCTTCCACGGCCGCACGCTGGCAATGATGTCGGCGTCCGGCAAGCCAGGCTGGGACACGATTTTCGCGCCGCAGGTCAGCGGCTTCCCGAAAGCAGATCTGAACGATATTGCATCCGTCGAAAAACTGATTACCGATAAAACCGTCGGCGTCATGCTTGAGCCGGTACAGGGCGAAGGCGGTGTGATTCCTGCCAGCCGCGAATTCATGCAGGCATTGCGTGCGCTGACTGAAAAACACGGCATCCTGCTGATCGTGGACGAGGTACAGACCGGCATGGGGCGTACCGGCGAATTGTTTGGCTACCAGTTGTCCGGAATCGAGCCGGACATCATGACACTGGCAAAAGGCATTGGCGGCGGCGTGCCGCTGGGCGCCCTGCTGTGCCGTGAAGAGGTGGCTTGTTTTGTCCCCGGCGACCAGGGCGGTACATACAATGGCGCACCGCTGATGACCGCGGTTGGCATTGCCGTGCTCAAGACCGTGGGCCAGCCGGAATTTCTCGCTGCTGTGAAAGAAAGCGGCGCCTATCTGAGCCAGCAACTGATGAAACTTTCTGACGATTTCGGTTTGCAGGGCGAACGCGGCGAAGGTCTGTTGCGCGCGCTGAAGCTGGGGCAACCGATCGGTGCGCAGATTGTCGAAACCGCACGTAACATGGAACCATTTGGCCTGCTGCTGAATTCACCGCGTCCTGACCTGCTGCGTTTCATGCCGGCACTGAACGTCAGCAAAGAAGAAATTGACCAGATGCTGGCGATGCTGCGCGAGATACTGGCACAGATCAAAAAATAAATTTTTCCATCAGCGGATGGTTTCTTCAGAAGGCAGCTACGGCTGCCTTTTTTAATGGGATAGTTTTATATACTCCCCCTGTTTTTAAATAAAAACCGCCGGAAGTCCCCGTAAATAAATGGCATTTAAAAATACTGGCAGGGAGTATATTCAGCACACCAAATACATCCACTGAGCAATTCAGGTTTGGCAGCGTCAGGAGCGGCCTGCCGGACAGACGCAGCGAATACCGGAGATGGTACGGTATGCCGAGGAGGATGCAGACCTGGCGGCATCCCACCTCACTGCAGGATGAAATGCAATACCGACCAGGCGGGCAGTGTGTAGCTGAACTGATTTTGCGAGATATTGGCGACGCCGGCACGCGCTGTGACCTGATTGCTGCTGCTATCCACACCCCATGCCTGCGCTGTGTGGAAAGCAGTGTCTGCATTGATCTGCAGGCTTGCATTTAACGGTGTGCTCAGGCGGTTGATCGCGATAATGTGCAGGACTGCCGGATTCGCGGCGCTGACGGCCGCGTACACGGTGCCGTTGCTGTCATTGGTGGAGACCGCATGCACTGAAATTTCCGGAAACACCGATTTATTGCCGTCATAGTTACGGAAAATTTTAAATCCTGCCGCGATGTAGCCCTCCACATCACCGAAATACGTGGCCAGATAAATACCCTGCTTGCCGAAAGCGCCCAGTGCATCGGCCTGCGCGACAGCGCCGGTGACATCATCGCGTCCGCCGAAGTCATATTCAGTCACCGCCAGTCTGGTGCCGGGATAAAAATCGCTGACGGATTGCTTCAGCTTGGGCAGCAGTTGCAAAGCGCGGCCGTCGGTAAAGCCGTAGCCGGATTGCGTGATCCAGCTCGGTTCGACATAGCTGGCATCCCACAGACTGCGCGGAGCCTGCACCCGGTCTGCCGGTGCAGAAGAAACCTGCGGATAATAATGAAACGAGAACACATCCAGCAGACGTTTACCGGCCGCCGCCGATGCCTGGCGCATCTTGTCCAGGTACACATTGGCCATCGTCATGCCGTTGTAGCGATAACGGTCGCCAGTGTTTTTACTCAGATACGGCTCGACATTGTACTGATTCCAGTCCGACGGCTGGTGCCCCTGCACGCCATCCCAGACCGACCACAGACTGAACAGCCCCAGATACCCGCTCAACGCCGGGCCGAAAGTCTGTGCCGAGCTGTCCATGCGCTTCACGGTTTTTGCCAGCGCCTGATTTTTCTGCAGCACATCGCTCACTGTCGTCAGTGCCGGATACAGATGAGAATGGGTGCCGTCTCCCCACGGAGTCGGCCAGGTATGCCAGAGGTCAGGCTCATTATCCAGTTCGTAGGCTTTCACGCCCTTCGTGCTGTATGCCTTACCGTATTTTTTCAGGAGAAAGCTGATTTCCTCATCGATATACACCACCCCGTCATCCAGCGATGGCGCCAGACTCAGCACACCGGCGCTGGCTGGTTTGTCATTCACGATATCGAGCCAGCGGGTCACATCCACGTTGGAAGGCCCGGCGCTGCTTTGCCATAAGGCAGAGCCGTTACAGGTCGCGGACGGATACAGATTGACGATATCTTTCGGCAATTTACCCGCAGCAGGCAACTGCAGCAAAGAAAATGTGCCCAGCGCCAGCGACTGGTCGTGAAAGCTGGTCAGCGCTGCTCCGGGGGAGTAATAAGCCAGACCGCTGCCCTGATTCGGCAAGCCGGCACCGCTGGCATAGCTGACACCGGCATTCGAGGAATGGCACCAGTCGGCACCGGAGTTGCTGACCCCGTTTTCCCAGTTATAGCTGGTCATGTTGTTGCCGCCCATGCGCCGGGAAGCCAGATTGACACTTTCCAGCGCAGTCCTGCCGCCATGCACGTCCCAGCCGGTGCGGCCACTGCCGTCGGCATAGGCGTTGAAACCATAAATCAGGGGGCTGATATTGTGACGCTCAGACTGCGTATCAATGCTGAAAGTCACGCTCTGCGCATACACCAGCGACAGCGGCACTGACATGCTTAACATGGTCAGAACTTTCAGCAGGTTAACTGGTCTCATCAGCGGCTCCGTTGCAATAAGATATTGGCGATACATGAAGTACCTGGCAGCGATATTAGTCTGCGTAAAACAGGGCTTACGCAAAACCGTTTTGGCGTTGCCCCATTGTATAAGCGGTATCACAGTGTCCGCCAAACTGTTTTACAGTCTGGTACATTTTTCTTTTTTCCTTACAAAACAAATATGCGCAGACTGCCGTCACTATCCCGTCTGCTTTTTATGCCCATCACAGCACGTTAACATCATTATTTTTATAATATTCCATGAGACGACCCACTTTCCTTCCCCATTTCAGCCGCCGCCAATGGCAGCGCAACCTGCTGGCATTTTCTATAGCACTCAGCCTGCACACCTGGAGCAGCGAAGCACTGGCTGCACCGGCGTATTACCGTTTCCCGGCAATCCGCAACGGACAACTGGTGTTTACCGCCGAAGGGGATTTATGGAAAGTCGGCATACAGGGCGGCACCGCGCAAAGGCTGACGACCCATCCTTCGGCAGAAACCCTGCCTGCGATCTCGCAAAACGGTCAGTGGCTGGCTTTTTCCGCTGCGTATGAAGGCCCGGTCGAAGCCTATGTGATGCCGGTCAATGGCGGGCTGCCAAAGCGGATCAGTTTTGAGAACGACGTCGTCAATGTGCTCGGCTGGACAGCACAGGGAGAAGTACTGGTGAGCACGCTCAACAGTACCGGGCCAAACGCGCACCGCGTGATCGCTGCGATTGACCCGCAAACTATGCAGCGGCGGGTGTTTCCGGTGGCGGATGCGAATGAGGCGACGCTGGACGACAGTGGCCGTTATCTGTTTTTCACCCGCTTTGGCCTGCAAATGACGAACGACAACGCCAGACATTACCGTGGCGGCGCTGTCGCCCAGCTTTGGCGCTACGATCTGCAGGGCAAAGGCGAAGCTGTGCACCTGTTTCCAGCCGATCAGAGCAACAACCGGCGCCCGATGTGGTGGCAGGGCAAACTGTATTTTGTCAGCGACCGCAATGGCGCCTTCAATCTGTGGGTGGCGAATCCCGATGGCAGCGATGCGCAGGCACTGACCGCACATCAGGAATGGGATGTGCGGAATGCGGCACTGGGTGACGGCAAAATCGTCTATCAGCTTGGCGCAGACCTGCATGTGCTGGACATTGCCAGTCATACAGACCAGACACCCGGTATTGCGCTGGTATCCGATTTCGATCAGCAGCGCGCCCGTCTGATCCGTAATCCGCTGGACTATCTGACCAATACCAGCGTAGCCGCCAGATCAGAACGCCTGCTGTTCACCGCGCGCGGTCACCTGAGTCTCGCCGGTACCGGGCAGCAGCGCCGGATTGACCTGCCGGTACCTGCGGGTGCCCGCGCCCGTGCCGCGGTGCTGGCGCCTGATGAGCAGACCGTTTATGCAATCGTCGACAGCAGCGGTGAAAACGAGATCTGGGCATTCCCGGCAAACGGCGCCGGCCAGCCGGAAGCGCTGACCAGCCATGGCGACGTACACCGCTTTAACCTGTATCCATCTCCCGATGGCCAGTGGCTCGCCCACACCGATAAACGGGGCCGGGCCTGGCTGCTGAATCTGCACAATAAAACCAATGTCGTCATCGATGATGCCGGCAAACAGGGCATCGATACCTACAGTGAACTGGTCTGGTCGCCGGACAGCAAGACGCTCGCCATCGTCAGGCCGGATCATCAGATTCATCACCAGCAGATCACGCTGTATGCACTGGATTCCCGTCAGATGCATGTGGTCACGACCGACCGCTATGATTCGCATACGCCGGTTTTTTCCGGCGACGGACGCTGGCTGTATTTTTTATCCGAACGCCAATTTCAGGTCAGTAACCGCGCCCCCTGGGGTGACCGCAACATGGGGCCCGGTTTTGATAAACGCACCGGCGTATTTGCGCTGGCTCTGCAAAACAATCACCGTTTCCCGTTCAAGGCTGATGACGAACTGAGCAAACCGGCAAAGAACGCCGTGCAATCTGCCACGGCAGAAAAACCGGAAGAGGCAATGACCATCCCGGACACCGCTGCCAAACCGGTGCCGCAACCGAAACTGCCTGCGATTGACTATCAGGGGCTATCGGAGCGGGTGTATCAGGTACCGCTGCCGGCAGGTAATTACCGCCATCTGGCGACCGATGACAAGCGCCTGTATCTGCTGGAACAGGATGGCAGCGAAGAACGCGGTACGCTCAGGACGCTGGCGATCAGCAAAAATTCGCCGCAGCCGGAGGTGTTTGCCAGCAGCGTGCGCGAATTCGAGGTGTCTGCCGATAAGCGACGGATCTATTACCGCACCGCAGCGGCAACCGGCAGCGGCGATTTCCTGATCGTCGAAGCTGGCGCCAAGGCACCGGCAGATGTCAGTAAAGCGAAAATCGCCGTCAGCGACTGGAGTTTTATGGTGAATCCGCGTCAGGAATGGCAACAGATGTTCGGTGACGCCTGGCGCATGCACAGGGATTATCTGTATGACCCTGCCATGCGCGGAGTGGACTGGAAAAAAATCCGCGACAAATATGCGCCGCTGGCGGAACGTGTCACGGACCGCAATGAACTCAACGATGTGCTGGCACTCATGGTCAGCGAAGTCGGTGCGCTGCATTCACAGTTCCGCCCCGGCGATATCCGCAAAGCCGCACCCGAGGGCACACCTGCGTCACTGGGAGCTGTGCTGAGCCGTACCGCAGATGGCGTGCGCATTGAGCACATCTATCGCAGCGAGCCAGACTTACCAAGCGAACGTGCACCGCTGGCCCAGCCGGATGTGAATGTGAAGGAAGGCGATGTAATCCTGCGCGTCAACGGGCAGGCCGTTGCCGAAGCGCGCGACATCACCGATCTGCTGATCAATCAGGCAGGGAAACCGGTTTTATTGCAGCTGCGGCGCGGCAATCAGGCCCCGCATGCAACTATCGTCACTCCGGTCAGCATGAGCCAGCATGCCAACCTGCGTTACAGTGACTGGGAGCAAAGCCGCAGCGCCCGCGTTCAGGAAGCGTCCAAAGGCCGCATCGGTTACCTGCATCTGCGGGCAATGGGGCCGCAGGATATCAACGCCTTCGCACGCGAGTTTTACAGCAACATCGACCGGGATGGATTAATCATCGACGTGCGACGCAATCGCGGTGGCAACATCGACAGCTGGATCATCGAAAAACTGCTGCGCAAATCCTGGGCATTCTGGGCAGGCCCGTATACGGCACCGAATACCAATATGCAGCAAACTTTCCGCGGGCATCTGGTAGTACTGGTGGATGAGCTGACTTATTCAGACGGCGAGACTTTTGCTGCCGGTATCAAAGCCCTGCAACTGGGGCCACTGGTCGGCAAACGCACTGCCGGCGCCGGAGTCTGGCTATCGGACAATAATTCGCTGTCCGATAACGGCATGATCCGCGCCGCCGAATCTGCCCAGTTCAGCATGGATGGCCGCTGGCTGGTCGAAGGCATCGGCGTCATCCCGGACGTGGAAGTCGACAACCTGCCGCATGCGACTTTCCTCGGCCAGGATCAGCAGCTCGAAACCGCACTGCAGATCCTGATGAAACGTCTGCAGGAACAGCCGGTCAGACCAATGGTGCCGCAAGTGATTCCACCGCTCCGATAGCGCTCAGGCAGGCTCGTTCCTGCAGGACACGCCCTCAAAAAAAAGCCCCTTTTGACAGGGGCATTTTTTCGGAAAAATCCTTAATCAAGTTTAAAACGCGACAGGCATCAGATAACTTCACTTGCGGTCTGATGCTGTTCCAACGACCTCTTTGTAAGCATGCCAGGTCGCATGCCCGATCACCGGCATGGTCAGGATGAATCCCAGATTCCAGGTCATCAGTCCGATCACCACCGATGCCACGATCAGTAATGCCCACATCAGGGTCGCAGGCGCATTGATAAACAGCGCAACGCAGCTGATGATCATTGACGTAATCGCATCGGTATCCCGGTCCAGCATCAGGGGAATCGACACCCAGCTGATCGCAAACACGATGCTGGCGAAGATAAAACCAATGCAGGCATATACCAGAACGAATTCCAGATTACTGAGGGAAAACAGCTGTGTCAGAAAACCGTGCATGCTCGGCATGCCCTTGTTATAAAACAGCGCAAAAATAACCAGCGAAGCCCTGGCCCAGACCATCATGATCACCGCCAGCACCAATGCCAGGACACCGATATTGCTCCAGCGCCCGCGCATGGAAAACACGCTGCCAAGCAAACCTGAGCGTACATTTTCTATACGCCGGCTGATATCGTACAGACCCAGCGCCAGCAATGGTCCAACCAGCAAAAAACCGCAACTCAGCGCCGATACGTATTCCGGTGCATGACTCAGCACCAGATTCAATATCATCCCCATCGCGGCAAAACATGCGCCGTAAAAAACACTGGGGCCGCCTGACTCCCGGAAATCAGACCATCCCATTTTGAGCCAGCTGAAAGGGCGCAATATCCCGACCCGCCGGATCGGCGGAAACGGCGACTCATCATCAATAATGGTTTTAATGTCCGGCGGCGCACTGTCGCCGCCCCTGCCCTGAAACTGATCTGCCATGTCGTCTCCATGAGGATTTCCTGACCCATCTTGATGTGGATCAATCTCTTGATACTAAGACAGGCCAGCGGCAATTGGCAATGCGCAGCGCCGCATTTCGCCAGACCAGCTGCGCTGCAATGCAACGAAGACCATGCAGGATGCACGAAACAGAGGTCAACTGAACGCTTTCAGGTCGGTTTTCAGCCGGTTCAAAATGTAACATTAGTTACTATTTTAGATGGAAAAACGGGTTAAGCCAGGCTGGATAAGCCGGTTTTCAACGATATAATCCGGATTATAAAAAGTTAAAATAATTAGTTAGCTTATTTAACATTTTTCCTGTTTGCTTTTCCCTGACGCACAAGACATCACAAACACTGCTGTGATCCCCGGCATGACTCGCTGTCATGGGTCAGGTGTGCTGGATTTCATTGCCTGTTGACATGCTTTATTTATTGCCATTCCCGTTGCGTCTGACCGTCTCCTGCCGGTCTTTACTGCATGCCTTGTTACTGCTTGGCAGCTTCAGTACTGGCATGCCCAGTCATGCAGCCGGGACTGGCAGCCCGCCGCCAGCCGGCATCACGCTGATGGTCTCCGAATCACGTGATGAAAACGGTGCGCTGATACCGATACGCCCGGAAAATCAGGCCGTCATTCAATATTTTGAAAAAGCCCTGAATCTCACTTTCCAAATCCGCCGCCTGCCATTACCCCGCATTACCGCAGAACTGCAGGAAGGCGAAGGTCTGGCGTTCGGTTTATCAAAAAATTCGGAGCGGCAAAAGTTCATGCAATTTTCAGAGACGGTATTTACCGACATCGTATGGATCGTCGTACGCGAAGACGCTAAAATGGAATTCAACAACCTGCAGGATCTGCAGGGTAAATCCGTCGGTATCGTGCGCGGAGTACGCTTCGGCGATGAAATCGACCGGCAGCGCAATGTGCTGTTCAGAGTGGAAGAGGATACCTCGCAGCTCAGCTCACGTCTCAAAAAATTGCTGTCGGGCCGCATGGATTGCTTACTTTTCAATTCGCGCACCACTTCCGCCGCCGAAGTCGAAGCAGAACTGAATCAGTATCTGGCCACCGCGAATATGCCTGAAACGAACAGCAAGCCAGTGCAGATACGCGTTCTGGGCAAACCGCTCATGACCGATGAGATTCACTTCGCAGCAGGATTACGGAATCATGAACGGCTGCTGAAATCGATTAATGCCGCCATCATCAGGGGCCGGAAATCCGGCGAACTGCCGCCTTTGCTGAAACGCTGAGAAATCTTCCAGCACCATCCCGAACCGGCATCACCAGCAGGGCTAACATAGCAACAGCCTTATAAAAAAAACGCGCCCTGAAGCGCGGTTTTTTTCATGCAGTATCGTTCCCTTGAGAACGAGGAATGCTCTTACTTCTTACGTTGCGGTGGCAAATCCGTGCAGACGCCTTTATAGACTTCTGCTGCCATACCGATCGATTCACCCAACGTCGGATGTGGATGGATGGTTTTGCCGATATCCACCGCATCAGCACCCATCTCGATTGCCAGCGCGATTTCGCCGATCATGTCACCGGCATGCGTGCCAACAATACCACCGCCGACGATGCGTTTGGTGTCTGCGTCAAACAGCAGTTTGGTGAAACCTTCGTCGCGACCATTCGCCACCGCACGACCAGAAGCCATCCACGGGAACAAGCCTTTTTCGACTTTGATGCCCTTGGCTTTGGCTTCGTCTTCGGTCACACCGACCCATGCGACTTCAGGATCAGTGTAAGCGACCGATGGAATCACAGTCGCGTCGAAGTAGGCTTTTTCACCAGCGGCAGCTTCGGCAGCGACATGCGCCTCGTGTACGGCTTTATGCGCCAGCATAGGCTGGCCAACCAGATCACCGATCGCAAAAATATGCGGCACATTCGTGCGCATCTGTTTATCGACGTTAATAAAGCCACGGTCTGTTACTGCAACGCCTGCTTTGTCTGCCGCGATCTTTTTACCATTCGGGCTGCGACCAACGGCGACCAACACCAGATCGTAGACTTGCGGCGCCGGTGCAGCTTCGCCTTCAACTGCGGAAGCGAAAGTGACTTTGATGCCTTCCGGCAGCGCTTCTACGCCGACCGTTTTGGTTTTCAGCATGATGTTGTCGAAGCGTTTTTCATTATGCTTCTGCCAGACTTTGACCATGTCGCGGTCTGCGCCCTGCATCAGGCCATCCATCATTTCAACCACATCGATGCGCGCACCGAGTGTTGAATACACAGTCGCCATTTCCAGACCGATAATGCCGCCACCGATCACCAGCATGCGTTTTGGCACCTGACGTAATTCCAGTGCGCCAGTGCTGTCAACGATGCGAGGATCAACTGGTACAAACGGCAGATTCACGACCGAAGAACCGGCAGCGATAATCGCCTGTTTGAACTGCACGACTTTTTTCGTACCGTCTGCAGCAGTGACTTCAATGTGATACGGGCTGAGGAATTGACCAACACCCTGCACGATATTGACCTTACGCGCTTTCGCCATGCCAGCTAAGCCCGTCGTCATTTTTTTGATGACGCTTTCTTTGTAGCCGCGCAGCTTGTCGATATCGATCGACGGTTTAGTAAATGTGACGCCCAACGCTTCCATGTGCGACGTTTCATCGATGACAGCAGCGACGTGCAACAGCGCTTTCGATGGAATGCAACCGACGTTCAGACAAACACCGCCGAGTGTCGAATATTTTTCGACCAGCACCGTATTCATGCCCAGATCGGCAGAACGGAAAGCGGCGGAATAACCACCAGGACCGGCGCCGAGTACCATCATGTCACATTCGATATCCACCTGTCCGGTATAACCGGATACAACAGGTGCAGGAACGGACGATACTACCGGCGCTGCTGCAACCGGTGCTGCAGATGCGGCAGCAGTTGCCGGTGCTGCGGTACCAGCGGCTTCGACCAGCAGCAGCAATGTGCCTTCGGCCACTTTATCGCCGATCTTGACTTTGATTTCTTTGATCACGCCGGCGTGGCTGGAAGGAATCTCCATGCTGGCTTTGTCCGATTCCACCGTGATCAATGACTGATCGACCTTAATCGTATCGCCTACTTTGACCATGACTTCGATGACTTCAACTTCTTTGAAATCGCCGATATCCGGCACTTTAACTTCGACAATACCGACTGGCCCGGCAGGTGCTGCGACAGGCGCGGCAACGGGAGCTGAAGCCGGAGCAGCAACTGCCGGAGCTGCCGGAGCTGCTGGAGTAGTTGACGCAGCAGGCGTTGCGCTCGCTGCCGCATCTTCAGCTTCAAGCACCAGCAAAATACTGCCTTCGGCGATTTTGTCACCGAGCTTAACCTTCATTTCTTTAATCACACCAGCATGGCTGGCAGGGATTTCCATGCTGGCCTTGTCGGATTCGACCGTCACCAGCGACTGATCGACCTTGATCGTATCGCCGACTTTGACCAGCAATTCAATCACTTCGACTTCTTTGAAGTCGCCGATATCAGGAACTTTCACTTCGATTGTGCTCATCGTATTGTCTCCGCTCACAGCAAGGTTTTACGCAGATCAGCCAGTACATCGGCCAGATAGGCTGTGAATTTCGCTGCCATTGCACCATCGATTACGCGGTGATCATAAGACAGTGACAAAGGCAGCATCAGGCGTGGCTGGAATGCTTTACCGTCCCAGACTGGTTTGATGCTGGATTTCGACAAGCCCAGAATCGCTACTTCAGGTGCATTGATGATAGGTGTGAATGCAGTACCACCAATACCACCGAGCGAAGAAATCGTGAAGGTTGCACCTTGCATGTCAGCCGGTTTCAATTTGCCTTCGCGCGCTTGCGCTGACAGATCACCCATTTCCTGTGCAATTTGCGACAAGGTTTTCTGATCCGCATTTTTGACAACAGGCACCACCAGACCATTCGGCGTATCGGCGGCAAAGCCAATGTTGTAATACTGTTTCAGGATCAGGTTTTCACCAGTTGCATCGAGCGAAGAATTGAAAGCCGGGAATTTCTTCAGCGCAGCCACACTCGCTTTAATCACGAAAGCCAGCATGGTCAGCTTCACACCGGATTTTGCCATCGCTTCGTTCGACGATTTGCGGAAATCTTCGAGGCCGGTGATATCGGCTTCGTCAAATTGCGTGACGTGCGGAATCATGACCCAGTTGCGATGCAGATTCGGGCCAGACAATTTTTTGATACGAGACAAAGGCGAAGTCGTCGTTGCGCCGAATTTGCTGAAATCCAGCGATGGCCAGGCCAGCAGATTCAAACCTGCGCCGCTGCCATTCTGCGCAACAGGTGCTGCCACTGCGGCAAACGCAGTACTGCCAGCCATGATGCCTTTGACGAAATTTTGCACGTCTTGTTGCGTGATGCGACCTTTGGGGCCGGAGCCGGCAACGCGGGTCAGATCAACGCCGAGTTCACGTGCAAATTTACGGATCGAGGGCGAGGCATGCGCTTTGCCCGCGGATGCCGTAGCAACCGGCGCTGAAGCTGATGCGCTTGATACTGTTGCTGCTGCAGTGGGGGTTGCTATTGGCGTCGCTACCGGAGCTGCGGCTACCGGCGCTGCAGGTGCAGCAACTGGCTGCGCAGGCGCGGCTGCGGGTGCAGCCGTGTCGCCACTGGCTTCCACGATCACCATTAAAGAGCCTTCGGCGACTTTGTCACCAACTTTGACTTTGATTTCTTTGATCACACCGGCATGGCTGGAAGGAATTTCCATACTGGCCTTGTCAGATTCAACCGTGATCAGCGACTGATCGACTTTGATGGTGTCTCCAACCTTCACCATCAGCTCAATGACTTCCACTTCCTTGAAATCACCGATATCCGGCACTTTGACTTCAATTGTACTCATAGCTTTAGCTCCGCTTTGCTTTATCTGAGAAGAGAGCCATGCCACGCACGACTCTCCTGCTTTGCTTATGTTGGATTACACAGTGACCGGATTAGGTTTGTCTGCGTTGATGCCGTATTTCGTGATTGCCTGAGCAACGACGGAAGCGGACAAGGCACCTTCATCAGCCAGCGATTTGAGTGCAGCGATGACGACGAAGTAACGATTCACCTCGAAGAATTCACGCAGTTTGGCGCGGGAATCGGAGCGGCCAAAACCATCAGTCCCCAGGACCTTGTAGCTGCGGTCTTTCGGGATGAAAGCACGTACCTGTTCAGCAAACGTACGCATATAGTCCGTCGATACCACGATAGGACCTGTCGTGTCTTTCAGACACTGAGTGATGTATGGCAAACGTGCGTCTTCAGTCGGATGCAACATATTCCAGCGTTCGGCATCCTGACCATCACGCGCCAGCAGCGTGAACGATGGTGCAGACCAGACGTCGGCAGCGATGCCCCAGTCGGATTGCAGCAGTTCAGCAGCAGCGATCACTTCGCGCAAAATTGTGCCGGAACCCAGCAATTGCACACGATGCTTGGTGCTGGCTTCTGATTTTTGCAACTGGTACAGGCCTTTGATAATGCCCTCTTCCTGACCCGCTTTCAGACCCGGATGGCTGTAGTTCTCGTTCATCAGCGTGATGTAGTAGAACACGTCTTCCTGATTCGTCACCATACGACGCAGGCCGTCATGCATGATGACCGCCACTTCATGCGCAAAGGTCGGATCGTAAGGAACGCAGTTAGGAATCGTCGATGCCAACACATGGCTGTGACCATCTTCATGCTGCAAGCCTTCACCGTTCAGCGTTGTACGACCAGCTGTACCACCAAGCAGGAAGCCGCGTGCGCGCATATCGCCCGCTGCCCATGCCAGATCGCCGATACGCTGCAGACCGAACATCGAGTAATACGTGTAGAACGGAATCATCACGCGGTTATTGGTCGAGTAGGAAGTCGCCGCAGCGATCCAGGAACTCATACCGCCGGCTTCATTGATACCCTCTTGCAGAATCTGACCGGCTTTATCTTCGCGATAGTACATGACCTGGTCTTTATCGACCGGCTCATACAACTGACCAACCTGGCTGAAAATACCGATCTGACGGAACAGGCCTTCCATACCGAAAGTGCGGGATTCATCCACCATAATCGGCACCACGCGCGGACCCAGGCTGGCATCGCGCAGCAGGGCCGTCAGGATGCGGACATAGGCAGCGGTGGTGGAAATTTCACGGCCCTCGGCAGTCGGCTCCAGCATGGCCTGGAATGCAGATAATTCCGGTACGACCAGCGCTTCATCTGCTTTCTGACGACGTTGCGGCAGATAGCCGCCGAGCGCGTTGCGGCGTGCGTGCAGGTATTGCATTTCCGGTGAATCTTCTGCCGGCTTATAGAAAGGAATGGCTGGCAGATCGGCATCCGGAATCGGTAACTGGAAGCGGTCACGCATGGCCTTGATCGCCTCGTCATCCAGCTTCTTGGTGTTATGCGCGGTATTGCGCGCCTCACCGGACTTACCAAATCCGTAACCTTTAATACTTTTCGCCAGAATCACGGTTGGCTGACCTTTATTTTCCTGCGCAACCTTGAATGCGGCATAAATCTTGTGTGGATCATGGCCACCACGGGTCAGGCGCCAGATATCGTCATCCGACATCTTGCTAACCATTTCCAGCAGTTTCGGATGTTTGCCGAAGAAATGCGCACGGACATAAGCGCCATCTTTTGCTTTGTAGTTCTGATACTCACCATCGACGGTTTCCATCATCACTTTTTGCAAAATACCTTCCTTGTCTTTCGCCAGCAGCTCATCCCAGCCGCTGCCCCAGATAACTTTGACGACATTCCAGCCGGCGCCACGGAAATCAGATTCCAGTTCCTGAATGATTTTGCCGTTACCGCGCACAGGACCGTCCAGACGCTGCAGATTACAGTTAACCACAATCACCAGATTATCCAGCTGTTCACGGCCAGCCATGCCGATCGCGCCCATGGATTCCGGCTCATCCATCTCACCATCACCGCAGAAAGCCCAGACTTTGCGCTTTTCGGTATCGGCAATGCCGCGTGCATGCAGATATTTCAGGAAACGTGCCTGATAAATCGCCATCAACGGCCCCAGACCCATTGAAACAGTCGGGAATTGCCAGAAATCCGGCATCAGTTTCGGATGCGGGTAGGAAGAGAGCCCCTTACCATCGACTTCACGGCGGAAATGCAGCAGTTGTTCTTCAGTCAGCCGTCCTTCCAGGAAAGCACGGGCATAAATACCCGGTGCGGAGTGTCCCTGAATGTAGAGCAGGTCGCCGCCATGTTCTTCGGTTGGTGCGTGCCAGAAATGGTTGAAACCAATACCCAGCATATTTGCCAGCGATGCGAAACTCGACAGGTGACCACCCAGATCACCATCCAGCCGGTTGGCTTTCACCACCATCGCCATCGCATTCCAGCGCATATAAGAGCGCAGCTTTTCTTCGATTTCCAGATTGCCCGGGCAATGCTCGCCCTGATCGGCAGGAATCGTATTCACATAGGCTGTGTTGCTGGAAAAAGGAATATGCGCTCCGCGGCGGCGCGCCAGATCGACCATACGCTCCATCAGATAGTGGGCGCGCTCAGGGCCTTCATTTTCAATCACAGATTCGAGCGCATCCAGCCACTCATTGGTTTCCATGACATCGGGATCATTAACGGCTTGCGCCAGAACTTGGTCTATCTGGGGTGACATAAGGGTCTCCTGTTGGTGCATTCTCGCTGAAAATGCGCGTTGACTTATGGACGAATCAGGGCATTACATTTGTTAGTGCAGGCATTCTAACAGGGTTTTTTATTTTTCCAAATAGCGATATTCAATTTCATAATGCGGTATTTTGTTTGCGCCGCAACATTGCGTTTATCATTTCTCATGCTGCTCTCTGCAATGGCCAGCCAGCCTGTGCATCGAGAGAGGAAAGTGAGCCTTTTCACTTTAGATGACAATACTTCTGCGATCAACGACAGTCTGCATTACTGCCTCCGGCCAATAAAAAAGGGCGATGATTTCTCATCGCCCCGAGGTCAGACCTTACGGTAAGGTACGGTCTGCTGCACACCTATGACATGTGCTTATTCATTTGTGTTTCACATTTTCAGATGATTGCTGCCATCACCGCCAGCCATTACTTGAACTTGTACTTCAGACCCAGTTTGAAATAACGGCCAATCGCGCCACTGGAGTCCATTGGGTTGTAGCTCATGCCGCCATAAGTCAGCGGATCCAGCGGAGCAACCTTGTCGAACAGATTTTGCACGGAACCGAATACTTCCAGATTCTTCATCGCTTTCCAGCGGAAAGACATGTCGAATGTTGTGAACGATGCCAGCGTGCAGTCTGCGGTTGGTGCATTGCCGCCATTCGCCAGTTTCGATGCGCACAGGTCGCCTTCGAAATAGACGTTGCTCATTTTGCCGCGGTAGTTTGCAGTACCGGTCACGTTCCAGTCAGCCTTATCCCAGGACAAGATCAGATTAACCTTGTCTTTTGGTGTGCCGGCACAGTTAGAAGTGTCGCAGTTGCCATGTGTGCCTGCATATTCATATGCTTTGCCGCTCTTTTCAACGCGCTTCCAGGAATTCACGTGCGTCCAGCGGACGTCTGCTGTCAGCTTGCCGTATTCGCCCAGGTTAAAGCGCTGCTTTGCATCCACGTCCAGACCACTGATCTGGGTATAGCTGGAGTTCTGGTATGGCGCCTTGGAAATCAGCAGGGTTCCTGTGTTAGGCGTCACCACACCGCCAATGGTCAGGTTATTGTCCGAACGGATCGCCGTTGGCAATGCGGCTGCTTCAACATACGTCAGCGGATTGATTTCGTTACTGCGCTTGATCATCCAGCCATCCACCGCGAAGCTGGTGTTTGGCAGCGGATCCCAGACCATACCCAGGGTGTAGCCCTTGGATGTTTCTGGCTGCAGGTTAGGATTGCCCACCTTGACGGCAGCAACCGTTGCCGCGCAGTCATTCGCTGTTGCCCCCGGCAGCGGTGTGCCGTTCGGGCAGCGGATCGGGTCACGCACTGTGGCAGAACCGGTACTCTGGCTTTCAATACCAGATTCAGCCGCACCCGGAGCACGGAAACCCTCGGAGTAAGTGCTGCGGAATGCCAGCTCCTTCATTGGTGACCACTTGATTCCCAGTTTTGGCGTGGTGGAATTGAAGTTGGAGTATTTGTCGTAACGCACGGCGGCAGACAATTCAACCGTCTTTAACACCGGTGCCAGCAATTCCGCATACAAGGCCGCAATATTCTGACTGCCCTTGGCTGCGACATAGCTGGCATTGATCGAACCATCCTGTGTACCGCTCAGGGATGGACTGTCGAGGGATTCACGACGGTATTCAGCACCAACCGCCAGCCCCATCATACCGCCGGCCAGCGGCATCAGTTCGCGGGAAGCCTTGAAGTCGATGATATCCATCTTGGTCGTGCCGTCAGCAATCGCATTGGTCACCATTGCCGCATACAGGGAAGCCGGGTTTTTACCAGCCTGCGCACCGATGTAGTATGGGAAATACTTGCTGTTAGGGTCGCCCAGTGCGGATTTGACGACTGCCATATTCAGCATGTTGCTGTAATCCAGATGCAGCTGTGTTTCGGAATGCAAGTACGCTGTATCGAAATCCCAGCCTGCCACATTGCCTTTCAGACCGGCAACAAAACGATTGAATGAGTTATCTGCAGAACGGGTGCTCGGGCCGACGTCAAATGCCGCATAGCGCACGCGCACCGGGACACCGTATGGGTTTTGCGGATGATTTGCCGCCAGCACGATCGTGGTGCCGGCACCGGAACCATAGTTAATCACACCGGTCGGATTCGATGCATTCGGCGGAAAAGCCACGGTTGGCGTGATGGATGGCGGGGTCATCGTAAATGATGTCTTGCGCTGGGAATAGCCGGCTTCCACATACGCCTGCATATCCGGATTCAGCTGCCATGTGCCGCGTGCAAACAGATTCACACTGTCAATCTGCGGCTGCATGGAACGGAACTGGTCCTGATACCAGAGACAGCCACCGCCCGGGTCCTGATTCTTGGTAGCCGACAATGTGGCGCAGCCAGGCAGAGAAACGTAATTCAAGGTCTTAGGATCACGGATGGAACCTGTCGGGCTGGCAGATGCGTTGTTTGTACCGCTGATGTAACCGGCTGCAAACTGCGTCGTCATCGGATAACCCCAAGGACGCAGATCACCGGCGCCAATCCAGTCACGGCGACCGGCGCGGTCGCTGTTCTGCAGCTTGTCAGACTTCGATACTTCCGCGTTGAAAATCACGTTGTAGCGATCCTGCTCAAGATCACCAAAGCCGGCTGTGACAGAAGCCTTGCTCTGATTCGCATCGCGATAACCGGAAGTGCCGGCAGATGCGCTGGCAACGACACCAGTGAAGTTTTTACGCAGAATGATGTTGACCACGCCGGCAATCGCATCCGCACCATACACAGAAGACGCACCGTCTTTCAGAATTTCAATCCGCTCGACCACTTCCATAGGAATGGTGCTGAGGTCGGTAAACGTTTTCTGACCATCGTCAGCACGGCCAAACGGTGCCATGCGACGGCCATTCAACAATACCAGTGTGGAGGTTGCACCCAGACCGCGCAGGGAAATTGCCGTCGAACCGGCAGCAAACCCGTTACCAAAACCGGTTGGCAGGGAGCCTGCGCCGTCCAGTGCCAGTGTCTGCAGGAACTCAGCCACAGTCGCCTTGCCGGATTTGTCGATGTCGGCACGATTCAGAATCTGCACCGGGGAAGCTGTTTCAGCCTCGGCACGTTTGATGTTGGTCCCCGTGACTTCCACGCGCTGGATTTTGGCATCTTCCTGTGCCAGCACAGGCTGGGCAATCACGCCCGCTGCCACCATCAGACTACCTGAAAACATCATTCGCAATGATCGTGAGATCACTTTTTCCTTATGCATTGTCCACTCCAAAAGTACGATGAATTAATCAAAATTACAAAGAAAACAAATTAATCAAAAACTTTCCGTTATTATTTTTTTTGGAAATTATTTTTCATAACTAGCATGAAGCCATCAGCCCGTCCGTACTGTCAAACTCTTTATAGCTGTTTTGTATATTTTTGTAGTTTTCTGTATCTTTTTCGTACAATTTAATTTCATAAAGGCAATACCTAAAATTTCCTATTGTTTCCCCCAATACAGCCGTGATATCTGTTTTGCGATGGCGGTACCGATCGTCAAGAAATCCAAGGGCTGCCTGTCATCCTTTATAATCTTGGCTTGTCTTTTCTCACATCCCACCATCATGACTGCCCAGATCATCAACGGAACACTCCTCTCCCAACAAATACGTGCTGACGTGACGCAGCGTGCAAAAACGCTGACAGCCAAAGGCAAACAACCCGGCCTGGCCGTCATTCTGGTCGGGGAAAATCCTGCGTCCCAGGTGTATGTGAGAAACAAAGTCAAAGCCTGCGAAGACTGCGGCTTTTATTCCGTACTTGAAAACTACGATGCCACGCTGACCGAGAGTGCCCTGCTGGCGCATATAGACCGCCTGAACCATGATCCGAAAATCCATGGCATTCTGGTTCAGCTGCCGCTCCCGTCACATATTGATGCCAATAAAGTCATCGAAGCGATTGCGGCAGAAAAAGACGTGGACGGTTTTCATATCAGCAATGCGGGTCTGCTGATGACCGGCCAGCCACTGTTCCGCCCCTGCACCCCTTATGGTGTGATGAAAATGCTGGAATCAATCAATTATCCGGTGCGCGGCGCGAATGCAGTCGTGGTCGGTGCATCCAACATCGTCGGCAAACCACAGGCCATGCTGCTCTTGCAAGCCGGCGCTACCGTCACCATCTGCAATTCCAAGACCCGCGATCTGGCGGCACATACCCGTAACGCCGATATCCTCGTTGTTGCTACCGGCAAACGCAATATCGTGACGGCAGACATGGTGAAGCCGGGCGCTGCCGTGATCGATGTCGGTATGAACCGCGACGACGAGGGCAAACTGTGCGGCGACGTGGATTATCTGCCGACCAAAGAGGTAGCCGGCTACATCACCCCGGTTCCCGGAGGTGTCGGTCCGATGACGATTACCATGTTGCTGGTCAATACCATAGAAGCTGCTGAAAGAAATTAAGATGACGGACCATTCTCCTTTGCTTGACCTGAGCGATTTACCGCGTTTCACCGAAATCAGTGCGGAACAGATTTCTCCTGCGGTACAGATTTTATTAACGGAAAACCGCGCAGTCATTGACAGAATCACCAATGACCAGATTCAGGTCAGCTGGGAAAATATCGTCGAACCGCTGGAAAATGCCACCGAAAAACTGGCAAGGGTCTGGGGCGTTGTCAGCCATCTCAATGCAGTTGCCGATACGCCGGAGCTGCGCGCGGCCTACAATGAAAACCAGCCCGCAGTCACCGAATTCTGGACCGAGCTGGGGCAGAATCTGACATTATTCAGTCAGTATAAAGCCTTGCTCGGGCATCCGGAGTTTGCTTCCTGGCCGGCGGCACGCCAGACCATCATCCGCAATGCGATCCGGGATTTCCGGCTGGGCGGGGCGGAACTTCCTGCGGAACAAAAACAGCGTTACGCTGAAATTCAGGAAAAGCAGGCGCAGTTGTCCACCCGTTTTTCTGAAAACGTTCTGGATGCGACTAATGCCTACGAATTGCTGATAGAAGACCGCCAGCAACTGCGCGGGCTGCCTGAGGATGTGATCCTGGCGGCAAAAAATGCGGCTGAACGCGAGCAAAAAACTGGCTACAAATTCACGCTGCATTTCCCCTCTTATTTTCCCCTGCTGCAATATGCTGAGGAGCGCAGCGTGCGTGAAACGATTTATCGTGCCAACGCCACCAAAGCTTCAGAACTCGGTGCCAAGCCGGAGTGGGACAACACTGCCATCATCACGGAATTATTACAGTTGCGGCGCGAAGAAGCCGGGCTGCTTGGCTACCGGAATTTTGCCGAAGTCTCTCTGGTCAGCAAAATGGCAGAGTCACCTGAGCAGGTCAGCCGGTTCCTGCAAGACCTGGCTCAGCGCGCGCGCCCTTACGCCGAAAAAGACCTGCAGGAACTGCGTGAATTCGCAGCACAACATCTGGGCATAGAAAAACTGGAGGCCTGGGACGTGGCGTATGCCTCAGAAAAATTACGGGAACAGCGCTATGCGTTCTCCGAACATGAAGTCAAACAATATTTCCAGGAACCCAAAGTAATTCAGGGCCTGTTTCTGGTGATACAGACCCTGTTCGGTGTCAGCATCAAACCGGATCATGCCAGCGTCTGGCATCCTGACGTGAAGTTTTACCGTATCGAAAAAGACGACCAGCTGATCGGCCAGTTTTATCTCGATTTATATGCCCGCAACGGCAAACGCGGCGGCGCCTGGATGGATGACGTCCGTGGACGCCGGCTCAAATCCGGCAGCGTGCAAACGCCGGTTGCTTATCTGGTCTGCAATTTCACCGAACCTGTTGTTGTCGATGGCGTAGCCAAACCAGCCTGCTTCACGCATGATGAAGTGATTACGCTGTTCCATGAGTTTGGACATGGCCTGCACCATCTGCTGACACAAGTCGATGAGTTGTCAGTTTCCGGAATTTCCGGCGTTGAATGGGATGCGGTGGAATTGCCGTCCCAGTTCATGGAAAATTTCTGCTGGGAATGGGATGTATTGCAGCAGATGACGGCACATGCAGAATCGGGCGAAACGCTGCCCCGCAGTCTGTACGACAAAATGCTTGCAGCAAAAAATTTCCAGTCGGGTTTGCAGACACTGCGCCAGGTAGAATTCGCCCTGTTCGACATGCGCCTGCATGACCAGTTCGATCCGCACGGCACCCAGTCAGTACAGGACATGCTGAACACAGTGCGGGAACAGGTATCGGTATTCACCGCGCCGGAATTCAACCGTTTGCAGCATTCTTTCAGTCATATTTTTGCCGGTGGCTATGCGGCCGGTTATTACAGCTACAAATGGGCCGAAGTCTTGTCCGCCGATGCCTTTGCTGCCTTTGAGGAACATGGTCAGCAAGATGGCAGCACACTGTCAGGGCAAGTCGGACAGAAATTCCGCCAGGAAGTGCTGGAAATGGGTGGCTCACGCCCTGCTCTGGAATCATTCAAGGCTTTCCGCGGCAGAGAGCCGCAGATCGACGCGTTATTGCGGCATAGCGGCATGACTGCCTGAGGAGTGTTATGAAACTGCACCGTCATTTAATCTGCCTGTTACTGCCTGCGTTGTTCGCGGCGGGCAGCGCTCAGGCCCAGCTCTATAAATCGGTCGGGCCGGATGGGAAAGTCACTTATTCCGACACACCGCCGCCGGTCAATCAAAAACTCGTGGAAAAACGGGATTTAAACAGCGCCATCGATACCAGCAATCTGCCTTACGAACTGGCGCAGGCTGTTGCGCAAAGTCCGGTCGTTATCTACACCGGCGCCAGTTGCGCACCGTGCAATGACGGAAAAAACATGCTCAGATCAGCAGGCGTGCCTTTTGCGGAAAAAACCGTCAAATCCAACGACGATATCGAAAAACTGAAGCAGGCTGGCGGCGATACCCAGCTTCCGTTATTGCTGGTCGGACGTCAGAAACTGCGCGGCTTCAGCACCGAAGAATGGCAGTCTGCCCTGACCAGCGCCGGTTATCCGTCGAGCAACCGCCTGCCGGCCGGTTATCGCTATCCGCCTGCAGAAAGCGCCGCACCGTCAGCTGCTGACAACGGTAAAGCGGTAACCCAGACGCCTGCCGCACCAGCCAGAAAATCCCTCCCTGTGAAAAAACCGGATACGGACAATGGCTTCCGCTTCTGACAGTATGCGCATCGACTTTCACAGCAAAGTCAGCGAACCATTTTTGTATGCCTGCCGGCTGGTACGTAAAGCGCGTGCCGCCGGTCAGTCCATGACTGTTTACCACAACGATATTCAGGCCCTGCGCCGTTTCAGTGAAATGCTGTGGACATTCAGTCAGGAAGATTTTTTGCCGCATGTGATGGCGGGTGATGCGCTGGCAGCACAGACACCGGTGCTTCTGTCCCATCAGGGTCTGGATCATGCGCCTCATACCGGGCTGCTGATCAACCTGAGCGAATTGATTCCCGAGCATTTTTCACGCTTTGCGCGCATGATAGAAATCGTCTCCACCGGAGAAGCTGAAACCCTTGCCGCGCGTGAGCGCTATCGCCACTATCAGCAGCAAGGCTATCAGCTCAGCCATCACGTCGCCAAATAATATGCCTACTGCTCAAGAAGACAATATCCCACTGCTGACAGAAATCATTTTCCCGGAAACACCGGTCAGCGTTCCGGCAGAAAAGACCGCCGCCACATCTCAACCGCTGCTTCAATCAACGTCCGCCGTCTTGACGCAGGAAGACTGGCAACAGCTGGAACAACGCATCAAAGAAGAAACGCTGAAGCAAGTACTGGGGCGCATCGATTTCGTTCTGGAACATCGCGTACGGGACAACCTGGCCGATGTGCTGCAAACCGCCGTGGAAGGACTGACGACAGAAATCCGGGCCGGACTGAAAAAATCACTGGAAGAAATGATTACCCGCGCAGTGACGCAGGAAATCACGAAGATAAAAATTCAAAAATAGTTAAAGAGAGCAAATTTATTTTTAAAAATAAACATCAATTCTGATCTTACTTTTTAAAATAAAAATATTTCAGCTATTTCTGATTACATAAAAAACCCCGGACTTCTTACAATTTCTCCAGATCACACAGGAGAATTCCGTCATGAAAGTCATCGTCCTCGGTGCCGGCATCATCGGCACAGCCAGTGCCTGGTTCTTATCCCGCCAGGGGCATGAAGTCACCGTCATCGAACGTCAGCCCGGAGCTGCGCAGGAAACCAGCTTCGCCAACGGCTGTCAGATTTCGGTATCCCATGCCGAGCCGTGGGCCAATCCGTCCGCTCCGCTGAAAGTGCTGAAGTGGCTGGGGCAGGACGACGCTCCCCTGCTGTTCCGGCCGCGCGCCGATCTGCTGCAATGGATCTGGGGCATGCATTTTCTGCGTGAATGCACGCCGCAGCGCACTGCGCACAATATCCGTCAAATCGTGGCTATTTCTGAATACAGTCGCCAGACATTACAGGCTTTGCGCGCAGAGACAGGAATTACTTACGATCACCTGACCGCCGGCATCCTGCACTTTTATACCGATCAGAAAGAATTTGACAATTCCCTGCCAGCGGCACAGCTGATGCGCGATCTGGGATGTCCGCGGGAATCGGTGGATGCCGATGAAGTGGTGCGGCGTGAGCCGGCGTTGGCTGGCATCCGCCATAAAATCGTCGGCGGTGATTTTACCGCGACCGACGAATCCGGCGACGTCTATCAGTTCACCAGCAAACTGGCGCAAAAGGCGGCAGCTCAGGGAGTGAATTTTCAGTACAACACCAGTGTCACACGCCTGTTATACGAAGGCACTGGCACCGATGCCAGAATTACCGGTGTCGAAGTGATCAATAGTGAAGGCCGCCACCAGACCCTGCGGGCCGACAGCTTTGTCGTCGCCATGGGCAGTTTTTCCCAGGCACTGCTGCAACCACTGGGAATCCGGCTCATGATTTATCCCGGCAAAGGCTACTCGGCCACCTACCCGATTATTGAACCCGATGCAGCACCAACCATCTCCCTGACTGACGACGGTTACAAATTGGTGGTTTCCAGGCTGGGCAACCGGTTGCGGGTTGCCGGTACCTGCGAGATCAATGGCTACACACGGGAGCTGAATCAGGCGCGTTGCGAAGCGATTACCAGACGCACCAGAGAGCTGTTTCCCGGTGCCTGCGATTACGACCAGGCTGCTTACTGGACCGGCCTGCGGCCGCTGACCCCCTCCAATATTCCCTATATCGGAAAAACCCGTTACCAGAATCTGTATCTGAATACGGGACATGGAACGCTGGGCTGGACCATGGGCGCCGGTTCAGGCAAGGCGATTGCCGAGATTGTTTCAGGACGGCAACCAGAAGTCGATTTTGTATTCACCGGCATGTCCGGCCAGTCTCTGGCCATGCAGCTGGCAGCCGGCTGACCAGAGGAATTTTCATATTTGTATCCGTGCGCACCTCGGTGCGCATATCCGCCATTTTCCCTCACGTCCCGCGATATTGATCCAGATCATGTTCCGGGACGTTCTTTTTTGACGAAAAAGTCACACTGAGGCAGATTTATTTCCCTGTTTTGACCTGTAATTCCGCCGCTTTTTCATCGAAAGCAATGCGGGTCGTAAACTTGGTTTTTTTCATCGGAAAACGGGAATGAAAATGCCGTACATTTCCCGGGCCGGAAATGGCGCGGCGCACAAATTGATAGTAGGCATCCATGTCAATGACGTGCACAACAACAAAATAATCGTACTCACCAGAAACAAAATAACACTGCATGACCTCCGCTTCCTTATTCATGCGTGCCTCAAATTCGTGCATGAATTCGTCGGCCTGATTCAGCAGCGAGACTTCCAGAAAAGCCAGCATTCCGTATCCTAATGCGAAGGGGTCAACCATGCTGATATCTGCATTGATCACGCCTGCTTCGCGCAAATCTCTGATGCGGCGCAAACAAGTCGGCTGGGAAACATGCAGTTTGTCCGCCAGTACTCGGGTCGGAATCTGGTTATCTTTTTGAAGATGATTCAAAAGCTTGCGATCAAGCTTGTCCAGCGCACGAAAATGGGGCATATAAAAATCGTCTGTTTTGAAAAAAAACCGCAGAAAATAGCTTTGCGAAATATTTTTTATGTTGTACCTTTTGTTTTATTCAGTGTTCTGAATAAGTCGGTGAAGCAGTAATGTCGTCTACTTTTTTTAATTCCTTAGGAGTATGTTCATGTCGTTCAAAACTAAAATGATTCCACTGGCTGGCGCGATTGCTTTCGCTTTTGCCGGTACGGCAGCAGCAGAAGATCTGGTGGTCAAGATTGGTCACGTTGGCCCGGTTTCCGGTTCCATCGCTCACCTGGGTAAAGACAATGAAAACGGCGCCAAAATGGCGATCGAAGAACTGAACGCCAAAGGTGTGATGATCGGCGGCAAAAAAGCAAAATTCGAACTGCTGGCCGAAGATGACGCAGGTGATCCAAAGCAAGGCACCACCGTAGCACAAAAACTGGTTGACGCGAAAGTTAACGGCGTTATCGGTCACCTGAACTCCGGCACAACCATTCCAGCATCCAAGATTTACAACGATGCCGGCATCCCACAGATTTCTCCATCCGCAACAGCTGTTCCTTACACCAATCAGGGCTTTAAAGGCGCATTCCGCGTCGTCGCCAACGATGGTCAGCTCGGCGGCACACTGGGCCGTTATGCTGTACAGATTTCCAAAGCGAAGAAAATCGCTGTGATTGACGACAAGACAGCATATGGTGAAGGCGTTGCAAAAGAATTCACCAAAGGCGCTAAAGGCAAGGGTGCTGAAATCGTCGTTACTGAGCACACCACAGACAAATCCACAGATTTCAGTGCGATCCTGACCTCCATCAAGGCAAAGAACCCTGATCTGGTTTTCTTCGGTGGTATGGACGCAGTTGCAGGTCCGATGCTGCGTCAGATGAAAGCACTGGGTCTGAATGCGAAGTTCATGGGCGGTGACGGTATCTGTACAGCTGACTTGGTCAAACTGGCTGGCGACGGCATCGGCGAAGGTCAGGTTGTCTGCGCTGAAGCTGGCGGTGTTCTGGATGCACAGAAGAAAGTCAACGAAGACTGGAAAGCAGCTTACAAGAAGAAATTCGGCGTAGAAGTGCAGATTTACGCACCGTATGTTTACGACGCTGTCATGACAATGGTAGAAGCGATGAAGCAGGCTAACTCTGCTGATCCTGCCAAATACCTGCCAGCACTGAAGAAAATCAAATACAAGGGCGTGACCGGCGATATCTCCTTTGACGATAAAGGCGACATCAAGGACGGTACACTGACACTGTACACTTACAAAGGCGGCAAGCGTGATCTGCTGACCGTTACGAAGTAATCAGCAGCACATAAATGGAAAAGCCCGGCATGCCGGGCTTTTCTTTTGATGCAGACACAATGCAGCGTATCTGCGCAACCCGCCCGCCGTTGAACAGCAGGCAGGTCAGAACCATCTTACTTCAGGGATAATACCCACTTGACCAGTGTCTTGGCTTCTGCCTCGCTGACCTGTGGATTCGCTGGCATCGGGATTGCGCCCCATACACCGCTACCGCCCTTTTGCACTTTCTCGACCAGTTTGGCTTCTGCTTTCTTATCGCCAGCATATTTCTTTGCCACATCTTTGTAAGCTGGGCCAACTACCTTGTTATCCACCGAATGGCATGCCATGCAGTTTTTTGCCTTGGCCAGATCAGCATTTGCCATTGCAGAACCAGACGCGAATACAGCCAGAGTTGCACCTACCAATAATGCGAGTTTCATTGTTTTCTCCCGGTTAAAAAAATGCCGCTTCATTTTAACGCTTTTCTTCCGCCTGAATGCAACTGAAATCAGCCGGATTGACCTGATGCAAATTCCGCTTTAATCTGCGGGGCAAAGGAAACCAATTATGCTACTCATTATTCCCTTGGTGTTGCTGCTGGTGTTGAAACTGGCGGATGTCTGGATTTTCGGAACCATGTCCTGGTGGTGGTTCATCGGACTGGCCGTGCTGGTATTTTTGTGGTTTGAATTTTTTGAACGCATGCTGGGAATGGATAAGCGCAAAGATATTGCCCATTACGAGAAGATGCAGCAAGAAAGAGTCAAACGTCAGTTCGATAAGAAAACCAGACGACGTTGAAAACTCAGGCCGCCCTCCCGTCTGAATCCCGCCTGTGCTGGCAGCAGCGTACGCCATGAATCCATCCGATCTGCGCCAGCCCGAATTGCGTCAGTTGCGTTACTTTGTCGCGGTCGCGGAAGAGTTGCATTTTGGCCGCGCTGCAGCACGCCTGCACATGACGCAGCCCCCCTTATCCCAGGCGATTCAGATGCTGGAAGCCGTACTCGGCACCGCCTTGCTGACCCGCAACACCCGCCACATCGCCCTGACCCCGGCGGGGCTGGCGCTGCTACCGGAGGCACGCCGCCTGCTGGAGCAGGCGCAAGGGCTGCATGCGCTGGTACAGCGCGCTGCTGCCGGCACAGAAGGCCACCTGTCGCTGGCCTTTGTCTCGATTGCCGATTACAGTATTCTTCCGCCGCTGCTGCGCGCCTACCGCCAGCAGCACGCCGGGGTCAGCATCGAACTGCGCGAAGCGACCACCGATGTACAGCTTGAAGCACTGGAAAAAGCAGAGATCGATGCCGGCTTCGTGATCCCGCCGTTGCCAGACCGCCTGCAACCACTGCTGAGCTACCGGAAAATCCTTACCGAACCATTGATGCTGGCAGCGCCGGAACAGATGTTTCCACGCCATGCCGCCATCCGCCTGGCGGACTGTGCCGGACAAGCACTGATTATGTTTCCACGCAAAATTGCCCCTGCGTTGCACGACGCGATTCTGGGCTGTTTTCACCGTGCCGGACTGGTGCCGGAAATCGCTCAGGAGGCAATACAGATGCAAACCATCGTCGGTCTGGTGTCGGCAGGCATGGGGATCGCGCTGGTGCCGCAATCAGTCTCCAATCTGCAGCGCCCCGGTGTGGTGTATCATCCGGTCGCAGACCAGACTGCGCAGGCAGAAATTGGTCTGACCTGGCGTCGCGACAACCCGTCCGCGGTGCTGGCGACGTTTTTACAGCTGCTTCCCGACACTCTTGCCACTGATACTGACCAAATTTATGCTGATTCATCCCAACCCTGATCCCGTTGCTCTGCACATTGGCCCTTTGTCTATCCACTGGTACGGTCTGATGTATCTGGTGGCGTTCATGCAGTTTGTCCTATTGGGCCGCTGGCGCCTGCGTCTGCCGCATGTCGCCGCCAAAGGCTGGACCCGTGAGCATATCGACGACATGCTGTTTTACGGCGTGCTTGGTGTGATTCTGGGTGGACGGCTGGGGGAAGTATTGTTTTACGGCCCGACTTACTATGCGGCAAATCCGCTCGAAATTTTTAAAGTCTGGAAAGGCGGCATGTCGTTTCATGGCGGTTTTCTCGGGGTGCTGATCGCCATGTCGCTGTGGGCGCGCAAAACCAAAATGCATCTGGCCGATGTCTATGACTTTATTGCGCCGCTGGTGCCGCTGGGATATGCCGCAGGCCGCATCGGCAACTTCATCAATCACGAATTGCCCGGCCGGATCGCCTCCGCCGATTTGCCGTGGGCAATGATCTGGCCGGGAGTGGACCATCCGGTACACCCGTCGCCGATTTATCAGGCACTGGTTGATGGTGTGCTGCTGTTTGCCATCCTATGGTGGTTCGCCAGCAAAGCGCGGCCCCGCCTGGCAGTCGGCGCCCTGTTTGTGCTGCTGTACGGTTGCGCCCGCTTTTTCACCGAATATTTCCGCACGCCGGATTATGAAGTCAGCTTTGCCGGTCTGACCATTTCTGCCGGACAAATGCTGTCCCTGCCAATGATCGCTGTGGGCGCCACCCTGCTGTATTGGGCATATCACATCCAGAAACCTGCCTCCCGATAAAAAAGTAGGGAGTATGTTAAAAAATCAGCCTGTTGCCCAGACAAGCATTACACCTTTAAACATACTCCCCTCCAGTATATTTTCAGTCTGACGACGAACTATTTAGTCATTTCTTTGTCACATGACAACTGGCGGCATTCCGTTCGGGATGCCGTCGTCTCCCTCTATTTCCAATCCGGTGTTCCGGAAGATCATTTATACAAACAAGGAAATTCCTATGCAACGTACCCTGCGCTCCTTAGCCGTACTCGCTGCACTGACCACCGGCAGCGCCGGCGCCGCAGACAACCAGACCAAAGCGGTCGCGACACCGTCTGTCACCACGGCAGCCGCCAGCCGCGTTTCTGGCATCGACCTGCAATGGATCGATCAAAGCGTGCGGCCACAGGATGATTTTTTCCAGTACATGTCCGGAAAATGGCTGGCCGAAGCAGAAATCCCAGCTGACCGCGCGCGCTTCGGTTCGTTTGATCAGTTGCGTGAATTGTCTGAAAAACGTTCTTTCGACATCATCAAAGCCCTGTCTGCAGATACCAGACTCAAAGCGGGCAGCAACGAGAAAAAAATTGCCGATCTGTACAACAGCTTCATGGATGAGGCGCGTGCCGACAAACTCGACATCCAGCCGCTGCAAAGCAGCTTTGAACGCATTGACCGGCTGATGCACAAAGAAGATTTACCGGCGCTGATTTCCTATCTGGGGAAAATGGGCATATCGCTGCCGGTGCAATCCGGTATCGGTCAGGATGCCCGCGATTCAAGCAAATACGCCGTGTATCTGAGTCAGGGCGGCCTCGGCCTGCCCGACCGGGATTATTACCTGAAGGACGATGACGCCAAGCTCAAGGGTTTCCGGGACGCCTATCTGAAGCATGTGGAAACCATGCTGGCAATGAGCGGCCAGAAAGAAGCGGACAAAGCCTCCGCCTCTATCCTGGCGCTGGAAACCGAGATCGCCCGGATTCAGTGGAGCAAAGTGGAAAACCGCAATCCGGTCAAAACCTACAACAAGATTGAAATCGCCAAACTGAATACCCTGTTGCCGGGCTTCGACTGGACCATGTACTTCGCCGGCACCGGCGTCGGCAAGCGCGTTGATTACGTGATCGTGCGCCAGCCGGATTTCCTCACTAATCTGGCGAAAATTATCAGCGACACGCCGGTTCCTGTCTGGCGCACTTATTTCAAATGGAAAGTGCTGGACGCCTATGCCAGCCTGCTGTCGAAACGCTTTGTGGATGAGGATTTCCAGTTCTCCAGCGTCGTCCTGCGCGGTATTCCTGCCAATCAGCCGCGCTGGAAGCGTGGTGTGGCGCGGGTGGAAGACTGCATGCCGGAAGCGCTCGGCAAGCTGTATGTGGCACGCTATTTCCCGCCAGAGAATAAAGCCCGCATGGAACAACTGGTTGGCAACCTGACCCTGGCGTACAAGCAAAGCATTGAAACTCTGGAATGGATGAGTCCGGAAACCAAAAAAGAAGCGCTGACCAAACTCTCGAAATTCACGCCGAAAATCGGCTATCCGGATGTCTGGCGCGATTACAGCAAACTCGATATCCGCAAGGACGATCTGGTCGGCAACATCATGCGTGCCCGCGCCCATGAGTACTACCGGCAACTGGCAAAACTCGGTCAGCCGGTGAACCGCAAAGAATGGGGCATGAGCCCGCAGACCGTGAACGCTTACTACAACTCACGTCAGAACGAAATCGTCTTTCCGGCAGCGATTCTGCAGCCGCCGTTCTTCAATCCGGCAGCCGACGATGCCGTCAATTACGGCGGTATCGGTGCCGTCATCGGCCATGAGATCAGTCACGGCTTTGATGATTCGGGAAGCCAGTCCGATGGCGACGGCAATCTGCGCGACTGGTGGACCAAGGAAGACAAGGCTAACTTCAGCAAGCTGACCGCGGCCATGATCGCGCAATACAATGCCTACAGTCCGCTGCCCGGCTATCATGTCAACGGCGCATTAACGCTGGGTGAAAACATTGCCGATAATTCCGGTCTGTCGATTGCCTACAAGGCTTACCAACTCTCACTCGGCGGCAAGCCAGCGCCCGTGATCGACGGCTATACCGGCGACCAGCGTCTGTTCATGGGCTGGGCCCAGGTCTGGCGCGGCAAGGCACGCGATGCTGAAACGATCCGCCTGATCAATATCGATCCGCATTCCCCTGCATCGGTACGCGGCAATGCGCCGCTGACCAACATTCCGGGCTTTTATGCAGCGTTCGGGGTGAAGGAAGGTGACAAAATGTATGTCGCCCCTGAGAAACGCATCACGATCTGGTAAAACCCGCCGCTGCTGCGGCGATGCAGCGCACGGCAAACCTCTTTCATCATCATGGTGAAAGAGGTTTTTTTATCCGCTCCGGCAATCCGGCAGCTGCGCGATGCACAGCGCCAGCCAGATCAGACATTCACGCAGCCTCCGGATTCTGATGTGGATCATTTCCCGTCACGGTATTTTGCATTACACTCGGCGGAATCATTTTCGATTTCGCAGTTTTCGATTATTCGTTTTTTGATATTTCAGGAGCATGTATGGATCAGCATCAGGCCCAGATCAGCTGGAAACGTGCAGGGCAGGTATTCAGCGACAACCAGTACAGCCGCGCACATGAATGGAAATTTGACGGCGGCTTGAGCGTCCCGGCGTCCTCCGCGCCATCCTCCGTGCCGCTGCCCTATTCCGTCGCAGAAAATATCGATCCGGAAGAAGCGCTGGTAGCGGCATTGTCCAGCTGCCATATGCTGTTTTTCCTCGCATTTGCAGCCAAACAGGGTTATATCGTCGACAGTTATACCGATGAGGCGACCGGCTACATGGAAGCCAATGAAAGACGCCGCAAATCGATCACCCGCATCACGCTGCGGCCGCATGTTGAATTCTCCGGCGACACGATTCCCGGCGCCGATCAGATTGCCGCCTTGCATGCGCTGTCTCACGATCATTGCTATATCGCGAATTCGATCCGTGCCGAAGTCAGCATCGAATCGGTCTGAACCAAGACCTTGAAGACGACCAGAAAAACCAGGACAGCCAGGATAACGCCATGTATCTGCCCCCGCATTTTGCCGAAGACCGGCTCGACATCCTGCACAGCCTGATACAGCAACATCCGCTGGCTTGCCTGGTCACCCTGGAGACGGATGGCCTGACCGCCAATCACATTCCATGCCTGATCTCACCGCCCACCGCAGACGCACCATTTGGCACACTGCTGGGCCATGTCGCGAAAGCGAATCCGGTCTGGCGAAACACACAGGAAGTACTGGCGGTGTTTCAGGGCGCCAGTGCCTATATCACGCCCTCGTGGTACGAAGAAAAACAGCAGACCGGCGCAGTGGTGCCGACCTATAATTATGCGGTTGTTCATGCGCACGGCAGCTTGCAGCAGATCGACAGCAAACCGGAATTCCTGTCCCTGTTAAACCAGCTGACAAATCACTTTGAATCTGCCCGCCAGCTTCCCTGGCAAATCAGTGACGCGCCAGGCGATTACATCGACAACATGATGGAAATGATCGTCGGCATCCGCATGCCCATCGCCCGCCTGACCGGCAAATGGAAAACCAGCCAGAACAAATCGGTGCAGACCCGCTCCGACATTGCTGCCGGACTGCGCGTGGGCACAGCAACGGAACAGGCCATGGCCGGCATCATCGAATCCCAGCTGTTTGAGTAGATTCCCCCTGCCGGCCATCAGTACGCTGATCTCCGGTTCAGGCGCTACGTTTCAGAATATCGCGCAGCTTGCCGAACAACTCGTCGATATGCTGTTTTTCCAGTATCAGCGGTGGCGACAGGGCAATGATGTCTCCGGTAGTCCGGATCAGCACACCTTCGGCAAAGGCAGTTTTATAGACTTCCATGGCGCGGGCACCGGGCTTGCCGGGCAAGGACGCCAGCTCAATCGCGCCGATCAGTCCGGCATTGCGCAAATCAATCACATGCGGCAAACCTTTGAGGGAATGCAGCGCATCTTCCCAGTAAGCTGTCATGCCCTGTGCATGCTCCAGCACTTTCTCTTCCTTGAACACACGTAATGCAGCCAGTCCCGCAGCGCAGGCCAGCGGATGGCCGGAATAGGTATAGCCGTGGAATAATTCAATCCCTGCCGGGCCCTGCATCAGGGTGTCATAGATAGCCGGCTTGCTGAATACGGCACCCATCGGCACCACACCGTTTGTCAGTCCTTTCGCGGTGGTCATCAGGTCTGGCGTGACACCGAAATAATCGCAGGCAAACGGTGTTGCCATGCGTCCGAAACCGGTAATGACTTCATCAAAAATCAGCAGAATGCCATGCTTGTCGCATAATTCGCGTAATCGCTGCAGGTAATGTTTAGGTGGCAGAATCACTCCCGCCGAGCCGGATAACGGTTCCACGATCACTGCGGCAATGGTGGAGACGTCATGCAGGGTCACCAGCCGTTCGAGTTCATCGGCCAGATGCACACCGTATTCCGGCAAACCGCGGCTGAATGCGTTTTTTTCCAGATTATGGGTATGCGGCAGATAATCCACACCGCCCAGCAGATTGCCGAATTGCTTGCGGTTCGCCGATAAACCGCCAACTGACATACCGCCAAAACCCACGCCATGATAGCCGCGCTCACGGCCAATAAAACGGGTACGCTGCCCTTCGCCGCGGGCGCGGTGATAAGCCAGCACCATTTTCAGCGCAGTATCGACCGCTTCCGATCCGGAATTGGTATAAAACACCTGACCGAAGCGCCGGCCGCTGTACTCCACCAGCTCTGCCGCCAGTTCAAACGCTGTCGGATGCCCCATCTGGAAGGCAGGCGCATAATCCAGCGTGGCAATTGCTTCCTGCACAGCACGGACAATCACAGGATGGGAGTGTCCCAGCGGCACGCACCATAGTCCTGCCGTGCCATCCAGAATCTGGCGACCGCTCTGATCGCGGTAATACATACCGGATGCCGACGCGACGATACGCGGTGCGGCCTTGTAATCCCGGTTTGCGGTAAATGGCATCCAGTATGCATCCAGTTGTTGTTTGTCGGGCATAAACCTCTCCTGAAAGTAAGTTGCTGCAATCATAGAACGACGTGTCCGGCTCGAAAATCTTCGGCGTACAGATCATATGCAAACAATACCATGTCATCCCTCCTGCTGGCAGTGAAAGCGACACGGAACAGGGATACATCATGCCTGTGGCATTGAGTGGCAGGGTGAGTGACTAAAAGACCGTTCATCAGTCCGGATTTATTTAAAAGGTATCAATAAAAACACATAACACCGTTTATTTTTCTCCCATTACCCATGACGATGCTGGTTTTGGCGCACGGAATACGGTCAAAAATGCAAATGTTTGATAAATCTGGAGCCAATTCTGGCAATACGGATGATTCTGCCAGGACAACGTTGTATGCTCACCCTGTACAACCAACCCGGCTGCCCCATACCGGCTCCGCCTTGTTCTGACACGATTGAAAACAGCACTGCACCATGTTGCCGCCAGAATTTCCTGCTGATGAAGACCTGCGACTGAATACGCTCAGAGAATGCCGCCTGCTCGATACCCAGGCGGAAGAGCGTTTTGATCGTCTCACTCGTCTGGCACGACAGATTTTCAAAACCGACATTGCCCTGGTTTCCCTGATCGATACGGACCGTCAGTGGTTTAAATCCCGTCAGGGGCTGGATGCGGAACAAACTGGCCGGGATATTTCTTTCTGCGGCCACGCGATTCTGAGCTCGGAAATTTTTCTGATTCCGGATGCCAGCAAAGACCGCCGTTTCTGGGACAACCCGCTGGTAGTGGGGGAACCGCATATCCGCTTTTACGCCGGAGCGCCACTGCAGGCCAGCAATGGCCAGCGCATTGGCACGCTGTGCATCATCGACCGTAAGCCGAGGGATTTGAGCCAACAGGATGCGGCCATCCTGCGTGATCTCGCCGATTGTGTTGAACACGAAATCGCCAACGAGCTTGCGCAAAGACAACATGATGCCTTGCTGACGCTGACCCGCATCACCTCCCTCGCAGTTGAAGATCCGCAGATTTTGCTGCGGGAGACGCTGGCACTGGGTTGTGCTTATCTCAAGATGGCCACCGGTGCCATTTCACTGATCCACGGCGACGAGATAGAAATCAAAGCCGTGCAGTCGCCGGGTAATGTGATACAGGAAGGTCAGCGCTTCAAGCGCAGCCAGACCTATTCTGATTTACTGAACATGGATATGAGCATTGTGTATATCCATCACCTCGGCCAAAGCGAGTATCGCCATCACCCCAGTTACCAGCGTTTTAAACAGGAATCCTACATCGGCATTCCCTTGCTGCTGGAGGGTAAACGCTACGGCACGCTGGCATTTTCAGATGCTGCGCCGCGCAGTACTCTGTTTACCGATGTGGAAATCGAATTTGTTAACGTGCTCGGCGACTGGGTTAACAGCACGCTGAAAAAAATGACATTGAACCATTCCCTGCAATTGCAGCAACAGATGAATGAAATCGTGGCGCGTTCGCAATCGCAATTCATCAAGGGACAGGACAAAGGCGACGGCTTCCGTACCCTGCTGGCCGATACCCTGCAGCTGAATCAGGGAGATTTCGGTTTCATCTGCGAGGTCATGCACGATCACAATGACCTGCCCTATCTGAAAACACATGCCGTCATCAACGGCTCCGGCCAGCAGGAACGCGCTGGCAAAGCAGAATGGAAACCCGCCAAAAAACTGACTGTTGACGCTATCGACACTCTCTCACATCTGGCGCTCACCACCGGCAGGCCGATGTCATATCCGGCGGTACAGGCGGCTGACAGCCAGTTACAGACACCCGACTGGTATCCGGTAATCCGTAATCTCCTCAGCATTCCGATACATCATGACGGCACCGTCATCGCACTCATCACGCTGGCGAATTATCCGAATACCACCGAGGTCAATCAGACTGAGTTTTTGCAACCCATTCTGATCACGATTGCACAGCTGGTGAATGCGGCGAAGATCCAGCGCCAGCACGAAGAAAGTGAAAAGCGGCTGGCCAATATTATCGAGGGCACCAATATCGGCACCTGGGAATGTCATGTGCCATCGGGTAAAACGGTGCTGAACGAACGCTGGGCTGAAATGCTTGGTTACACTCTGGAAGAATTGTCACCGACCACAGTCCAGACCTGGCTGGATCTGTGCCATCCGGACGACATGAAAATTTCAGCCAATCTGATTGAACAGCATTTCAAAGGCCAGATTCCCTATTACGACATGATCAGCCGCTTGCGCCATAAAGACGGCCACTGGGTCTGGGTCAGGGATAGGGGCTGCGTTGTCAGCTGGAACGAAGACGGTCAGCCCCTGATCATGTCAGGCAGCCATCAGGACGTCACGCAGGAAAGACTGGCGGAAGAAAAACTGGCGCATGCCTATGAGTTGCTGGAGCAATCCAATGCAGCCGCCCGCATCGGTACCTGGGAATACGATCTCGATACCCGGCAGATTTACTGGAGCAATGTCACACGGCAGGTTCACGAGGTCGATCATGACTATGTCTGCGAATTACAGGATGCAATTACATTCTATAAACCGGGGAAAAACCGGGAAAGAATCTCCGCCTTGCTGGCCAGGGCAGCGCAGGATGGTGAACGTTACGATGCCGAGTTTGAAATCATCACCGCCCGCAAACATGAAAAATGGGTGCGCGTGATCGGTTTGCCGCAATGGAAAGATGGCAGGATTCAGCGGGTTTACGGCACCTTCCAGGATATCAGCGAAAGTAAGGCGGCTGCCGTTGCCCTAAAAGAGCAGGCAGCGCAGACGCAGGCCATTCTCGACAATGTGCTGGATGGCATCATCACTGTCGATCACAGCGGCAAGATCGCAGCTTACAACAGTGCTGCGGCCAATATCTTTGGCTATCGCCGCGACCAGCTGATCGGCCAGCACTTCAGTGTCCTGCTGCCGCCGGACAATCCGCAAGGAGAGCTGCATCCGTTCGGCAGCCTGACGAATATTGATGACGTGGTCGGCATCTCCCGAGAAATTGAAGCACGGCGCCAGAACGGAGAAATTTTCCCGCTTGACCTGTCAATTTCGGCAGTCAGACGCCAGGGTCGTCCTTTGTATATCGGACTGGTGCGCGACATTACAGAGCGCAAGCGACTAGAGAAAATCAAAAACGAATTCATTGCCACCGTCAGCCATGAATTACGGACGCCGCTGACCTCGATTTCAGGCGCATTGGGACTGGTACTCGGTGGTGCCGCGGGCGGTATGCCGGACAGCATGTCGTCGCTGCTGACCATTGCCAGCAAAAACAGTCAGCGCCTGTCTTTCCTGATTAATGATTTACTGGACATGGAAAAACTCAGCGCCGGGAAAATGCAATTCCATATTCAGTCCTTTGAACTTGCCTCATTATTGCAGCAAGCCATCGAAACCAATCAGACCTTCAGCACGCAACGCAAAATTTCTCTGCTGCTGCAACAACCGCTGCCTGAGGTAAGCATCGCGGTTGACAGTCAGCGTCTGATGCAGGTGCTGACGAACCTGCTGTCCAATGCGATCAAATATTCACCCGAAAACGAAACTGTCCAGATTGCCGCCAAAGTGATCGGCGGACTCGTCCGTATCAGCGTCAGCGATCATGGCACGGGTATCCCGGAAGAATTTTATCCGCGCATTTTTCAGAAATTTGCACAGGCGGATTCCTCCGACACACGCAAGAAAGGCGGTACCGGACTCGGGCTGGCAATCTCGCGTGAACTGGTTGAGCACATGGGTGGAAAGATCGGATTTGAATCGGCTATTGGCCAGGGCTCCCATTTCTACATCGACTTCCCGATCATGAAAACGCTGGTCAAAACCGTGTGAAACGACAGATAAAGCTATAATTCAGCCTCACAGCATCCCGTCTGCGCCCGCACGCCGCTTTGCCTGTGACGGTATACGCGATCCTGGTAAAAACAGGCGGTACCGGACTGATTCACTTTTGATTGATTGATAGCTTCATGATAGTTCTCGGTGTTGAATCTTCCTGCGATGAAACAGGACTGGCGCTTTACGATACGGAGCGCGGCCTGCTGGCACATGCCCTGCATTCGCAGATTGCCATGCATCAGGAATATGGCGGCGTCGTGCCTGAGCTGGCGTCACGCGACCATATCCGCCGCACCCTGCCCCTGTTTCACCAGATACTGCAGCAAGCGGCAATGGTACAGGAACAGATTGATGCAATTGCCTACACCCAGGGACCGGGCCTGGCCGGTGCGCTGCTGGTCGGCGCGTCATTCGCCTGCGGCCTCGGGATGGCACTCGATAAACCGCTGCTCGGTGTGCACCATCTGGAAGGACATCTGCTGTCACCTTTGCTGGCCAGCACACCGCCTGAGTTTCCGTTCGTGGCATTGCTCGTTTCAGGCGGTCATACGCAACTGATGCGGGTCGATGGCGTCGGTCAGTACACGCTGCTGGGTGAAACGCTGGACGACGCAGCAGGCGAAGCTTTTGATAAATCCGCCAAGCTGCTGGGGCTGCCTTATCCGGGCGGGGCTGCAATATCTTTGCTGGCAGAACAGGGAGATCCGGCAATCCATCAGTTTCCGCGCCCGATGCTGCATTCCAAAGATTTTAATTTCAGTTTCTCCGGACTCAAAACTGCGGTGCTGACCGCAGTCAAAAAATATCCGGAACCAATCAGCGATACTGACAAAGCAAATGTGGCACGCGGCTTTGTCGATGCCATCATCGACGTGCTGGTCGCGAAGTGTCTCAGTGCACTGAAGCAGACTGGCCTCAAGCGTCTGGTGATCGCAGGCGGCGTTGGCGCCAATCGCCAGCTGCGTGCGGCGCTGAATGCTGCAGCAGCCAAAAAGCGTTTTCAGGTGTTTTATCCGGAACTCGAATTCTGCACTGATAACGGTGCCATGATCGCTTTTGCCGGCGCCATGCGGCTCAAAAAAAATCCCGCACTGGCTACGCGGGACTATGGTTTCAATGTGCGGCCACGCTGGCCGCTGCATGATCTGAGCGCCGCTTAAAGCGCCGCAGATTCAGTGCGGATGCCATTCACTCATTCAGCTATGTCCATGTAACTGTCTGTTCAATCGCCCGTTGGCGAATCAACGACGGGTAATGACGGATGCATCAAGCAGACGTCCACCGGGCGGCATTATTTTTTCTTGCTGCCGATCCGGCTTTCTTTGCCCGCCATGAGATTGCCGATATTCTGACGATGCCGGTAGACCAGCAAACCGCTCATGACAAATACCGCCAGCATCATCACATCCGGGCCAAACAGAAAACCGTAATACAGCGGCGCGAACACCGCAGCCACCAGTGCTGCCAGTGAAGAATAACGAAACGCAAACGCCACGATCAGCCAGGTAGCCAGCGTTGCCAGCCCCAGCCAGACATTGATGCCGATCAGTACGCCGGCCGCCGTTGCCACACCTTTGCCGCCGACAAACCTGAAAAACACCGGCCACAAATGCCCCAGAAACACCGCAACGGCCACCAGGGCAATGCTGGCGGTATCGAGTCCGAACTGCTCTGCATAATGATTTGCCAGCCAGACGGCAAACCAGCCTTTGGCAGCGTCGCCCAGGAGCGTCAGCACTGCTGCAGCCTTATTGCCGCTGCGCAGTACATTGGTGGCGCCAGGGTTTTTGGAGCCATAAGTACGCGGGTCAGACAGACCCAGTAAGCGACTGACGACGACGGCAAACGATACCGAGCCAATCAGATAAGCCAGCACCACCGCTAAAATTGTATTCATTTTTATCCTGATCTGAACATGGAAAGGTCAATATACTCCCCTCCAGTATTAATAATATGCACTTATTTTATCAGGAGGAGAAAGCGATTTTATCGCATACTCCCCTGTAAAAATTATTTTACCTATTCTTCCAGAGCACACTCCACAGCACGCGCCTGCAACAGGCTTGTCAGCAGCGCAGGTGCAATGCCAATCAGATACCCGCGCCGTCCGCCATTGATATAAATCGTTGGCAGCGCCAGAATACTCTGCTCGACATACACCGGCATCTGCTTGCGCGTGCCAAACGGCGACGTGCCGCCCACCAGATAGCCGGAATGTTTTTGCGCGATCTCCGGCTTGCACGGCTCGACTGATTTACAACCGATCTGGCGCGCCAGATTTTTGGTCGATACTTTACGGTCGCCATGCATCAGGACAATCAGCGGCTTAGCGGCTTCATCCTGCATGACAAGGGTTTTCACAACGGTATGCTCATCGACACCGAGCTCACGCGCCGACACGGATGTGCCGCCATGCTCTTCGTATGCGTAAGGATGCTCTGTGAAAGCGGCCTGATGCTTACGCAAAAACTGGGTCGCCTGTGTTTCGGAGACATGTTCTTTCTTAGCCAAAATCTGACCTCATGGACAAATAATTCAGGTCACAGATTATAGCGGCAGCCTGCGGACTGATGCGAATATTCCGGTACAGACGACACCGCAGCGCCGCACACGCAACGCCCAGAGCCCGCCATGTCAAAAAAAATCCGGCAAACCTGCTTGCCGGATTCGGATAACACCATCCAGTGAACAGGATGGCAAGCTGATTCAGGTTAGATCCTTATTTTTTTCCTGCAGAAGCGCCATCACCGATGTAGCGGTCAACAAAACGCAACACCATTTCGCCCCACTTGATGCGGTTACTCTCGCGGTACCAGTTATGCTCCTCGCCGACCATGACCACCCATTCCACGGTATTGCCCTGCGCCAGCAATTTGTCGCGCATCCTTTCACCGTGGATTAAAGGCACACGCACGTCCTCGCTGCCATAACCCATCAGTACCGGCGCCTTGATCTTATCTGCATTACCGATAGCAGAAGCCTTGGTGAAGTAGGCTTCGTCGGTTTTCGGATCACCGTGCATCAGCGCCCCTAAGTTATCCATGTAAGGCCCGGACATATCGGACCAGGTCACGGTAAACAGCATCTTCACATCGGTCACGCCCACCCAGTTCACGCCACACTTATACAAATCAGGATCTTTGATCAGGCCATACATGGTCGCATAACCACCATAACTCGCGCCGATGATGCAGACCCGGTCTTTATCCACAATTCCCTGCTTCACCAGTGCATTCACACCGTCAGTGATATCGTCCTGCATCGCCAGTCCCCACTGCTTCCAGCCTACCTTGTGATGCGCCCAGCCAAAGCCGGTGGACATCCGGAACTGCGGCTGCAATACCGCATAACCGCGGGATGCCAGCATCTGGGTCATCGGGTTATAACCGAATTTATCACGTGCGTGAGGTCCGCCATGCACATAGGCAATCAGCGGTAATTTTTTGGCGTCTTTTCCTTCAGGCAAAGTCAGGTAGGCGGGAATAGTCAGACCGTCCCGCGCTTTGTAGTCGATGAATTTGGTTTCGGATAATTTTTTCCCTTCGAGCTCAGGCTTCATCACATACAGAGGTTCGATGGTTTTCTTTTCACTATCGTAAAAATACACGCTGCCGGGATTGTTCGCCCCCTGAGTCACGACCACCACGTTTTTTCCGCTCCACTGAAAACTCACGTCCTGTCCCGGAAAGCTGGCGCGCAAAGCGGCGTCCAGCCGGGCATAGTCTTCATCAAAGAAAATGCTTTCCCTTTTCATGGCATCGACCAGAACACCGACGATCTTTTTACGACGCTCGTCAAAACGAACGGCTTCCACGTCAGCCAGCGCGTGATCCGCCAGCATTTCACCGGGCGCCTGTTTTGCAAAGTCCCACAGATATACAGCTTCCTTATCCCGGATATGGAAACGTCCGGCGACCAGCATTGCCTTATTGTCGAAATCAAAGCCCAGAACCCGCATTTCCTGTCCTTCATCGACATAGGCCTGATAAATGCTTTTCCACGGCGCATCGGCATTGTCACGATAATAGACGGTCTGTTTAATACGCTTGCTGCCCGGTTCCACATCCAGCGCCAGCCCAACCCGCACCACATGCTGATGATCCAGCACCCAGTCCGCGACCTTACCCGGATTATTAAAAGTCAGTAGCGTTGTGCGGCCAGTCGTGGTGTCAAGCTGAAACACGTCGGAAGCCCCCAGCTTGGTATCGCGGCCACGCTCATTGTTGACCACAATCAGGTCATTCGACGTTTCACTGACCCGGGAAAGCAGCGCATAAGGCTTGTAAGGAACATTGTTTGCCATCGCCTCTTTGACCGTCGGCGTCAGCTTGCGGAAGCGGGAGCCGTCAATATTCACCGCAAATAATCCGCCGCCTTTCTGCTCTTCAAAAACAGCATCACTGCCTTTGCTGAGGCTGAATACCAGACGCTCGTTATTCACCCAGACCGGATTGACCACATCCCAGTCAGGATCAGAGGCAATCACTTTCGGTGTGCGCGAATCGAGCCGGATAATTGCGAGGACAAAACGTCCGTTCCGGGGTGTCAGAACAGCCATGCTCTGTCCGTCAGGCGACAATACAGGGCTACCGTTGTATTGCGCTTTTTTGAAAAAATCGGCGACCGGAATTGTTGTATCTGCATGCGCCAGCGACATCAGGCTGGTCATGCCCAGCGTCAGACAAAGGCGCAAGATCACTTGTGTTTTACGTTTCATAAATTCTCCTGTTTCTACAGATTGCGGACTGACCATTGATCTTTTCTTTTGCCTGAACAGGAAAAAGAAATGTATCCGCAGAAAAAAATAACGCCGGAATCACCTATCCCGGCGTTATCTGCTGCAGTCCGTTTATTTAAACTTATAGTCAGCAGTCAGCATGAAATAACGGCCAACTGTGCTGTGCAACGGCGATGCTGCCACGGCTTGAGCGGATGTCGGGCTCGGTGCAAATGGCGGCATACGGTCAAAAATATTCCGAATTGCAAAACTCAGCTTCAGGTTTTTGTATAAACCGGAATAGCTGCCGCCCACATTGAACGTTGTGAACGATCCGATATCGCCGCACAGATTGGCATAACCCTGCGTCTCAAACGTACATGGCTGGGTAAAGTCGTCTTTCGCTGACATGTGACCCACATGCACGGCATCCACCGATGCTTTCCATGCTGCTTTTTCCCAGCCCAGACCCAGATTGGCAATGACGCGCGGCTGACCACGGGAACCGGCATACTCAATCATTTCAGCGTCCGGAGCAGGTGCCGATTTGTAGGAATGGTTATAGGTCAATTGCAACGATGGTGTCAGGCGGCCATATTCCCCGGCATTAAACTTACCGTGCAAAGCCACATCCACGCCACGCACCTGGGTCTGTGCAATATTGGTCAGCAGCAAACGCAGGTTTGTGATTTCACCGGCAGTCGCACCGGCAGCCTGATCGGCCGCTGTCAGCGGTGAGCGTGTCACGATTGCCGCCGGGTTACCAGCATAGCGTCCCGGGTTATTCAGCACCGTTGCCAGATCGAAGGTGGAAATTTCATCCTTGCGCTTGATCTGCCAGAAATCAACGGTGGCATCAAACCAGGTCGTCGGTTCCCAGACCAGACCCAGTGTGAAGCTGTCGGCGGTTTCCGGTTTCAGGTTAGGATTGGAACCGCTTTCATACGGGCTGCTCCACTGACATCCGGCCAGGAAAGTTGCGTTACAACGTGCCGGATCGCGGTAAGACAAGAAAGCCTTCTTGATCTGGGAAGAGTTTTCCACCAGCGTCGGCGCACGGAAACCGGTGGCATAGGTACCGCGCAATACCAGTTCCGGTGTCACTGTCCATTTCAATCCGAGCTTCGGTGTGGTGGAACTGCCGTAATCAGAATATTTGTCATAGCGCGCCGCCAGAGATGCTTCGACATTTTTCAACAACGGCGCATTCAGCTCGGCATATACCGAACCGATATTGCGGGAACGGGTATAGCCTGGCTCAGACTGCGCCCTGTGATAAAGCTCACCCGCCACTGCCAGATCGGAAGGGTTGACTTCCAGCGTTTCGCGCCGGACTTCTGTACCAACCGCCACGGATAACGGGCCGGCAGGTAATTGCATCAGCTCGCCGGTGATTTTTCCGTCCCACAGATACAACGCCGATTTAAAGTTGCTGGAGGAGTCGGTGACGATCTGTTTCAGCAAATCGGCATTCTGTGCGGAGCCGCCAAACAGGAAGGTTCCGTTTTTATAGGCATTGATAAACGGTGTTTTCAAAATACCGCTGCTGGCCTTGGAATCAACTCTGCTGGCGTTGTACATCAACGCAGATTCCCAGTCCCAGTTTGCGACAGTTCCCTTAATACCTGCCAGATAACGGCCAAACACGGTCGTATTTTCCAGCCCCTGCCCAGGGAAATCATTCAGCGAAGCGCGCACACGCACTGTGCCGTTGCCGCCTGCCAGCGTTTTACCGGTAACCGGATTAATCAGGTCTTTGGGATATTGTGGATGCGTGATCGGCAAGGCAGGCGTATCCAGTCCATTCTGCCCGGCGAACCAGTGCGGCACACCCGAAACGGTTGCCTTGTTCTGATTAATCATGACTTCGGCAAATGCTTCGGTCGTTGCATTGATCTGCCAGGTGCCGCGGCTGGTAAAGCCGACGCGGTCAGTTTTACCGGCGGAGTTATATTTGCTGTCCTTCAGGTCATCAAATACGCAAACCGTTCCCATCGAGTTCGCACCAAACACGGTCTGTGCAGGAACCAGACGGTCTGCCGGACAATTCTGATCCAGCGTGCGGGTCACAAATTTGCCGGTTGCCTTATCAGTCCAGTAAAGATTGCCAGGGAAAGTATAGATAGAACGATTGTCTTTATAACCGTAAGGACGCAGGTCTTCAGTGCTCAGATAACCATCGCGCTTATTGATGTACATCGGCTTTACCTGACGCACATCCAGCGTGGCATATACGTTGTAATGATCTTCCACCAGACTGCCGAAGCCATAACTGACAGTTGAACGGAGCTGCTCACCGTCGCTGCGCTGCGACTGGGCATAAGAGCCGTTGATTTCAGCACCCTGGAAATTATTTCGCAAAATGATGTTAACCACGCCGGCCATCGCTTCCGAGCCATAAATCGCAGAAGCACCGTCTTTCAGGATTTCGATCCGCTCCACCGCACCGATCGGGACCGAGTTCAGATCCACAAACGTCGTCTGATATTCTGGCTGCGCATAAGGCGCAAGGCGACGGCCATTGATCAGCACCAGTGTCGCCTGACTACCGATACCACGCAGATTCAGGCCGGCAGCACCTGCCGTAAAGCCGCTGGTACGGTTCTCGTCAATCCCGCCGATGTTCGCAGATACCGTGCGCAAAACATCATTCAGAGATGTCGCACCGCTGCGGACGATTTCATCCTTGGTAATGATCTGAATCGGGGATGCTGTTTCAATATTGACCCGCTTGATATTAGAACCTGTGATTTCCACTTTATGCACAGGCACCGCATCATTTTTCTTTGCATCTTCCTTCGAGATTGCTTCCTGCCCCAGCGCAGTCCCTGCGATAGAACACAAACCGATTCCCGCCAATGCCACTGTGAGACGTCGTAGTTTCATGAATTACCTTTCTTCTGTTTTATTTTATTAAGTAACAAGTGCTTTCACCATGATGACCGGGTGAATATCCTTACATCACTGCTTCTCTTATTGATAACGCCACAAAACAGGTACCTCAAATCGCTTGATACCGTTTTAACAACGCTACAAACATATGTAAGAAACTTGATTATGATTCGTAACAGAATGTTATTTGATGTTTTTTTTTATTCTTTAAAAGGCAATTTAAAGTACAAACAATCACCTATAGTTGATTGTTTTGATTTAAAACAAAATAACTATTTTTCAAAAAAAAAATAGCCGTTATGACCAAATAATCCATGAATTAATAGATTTATTTACATCTTTTTAAACGATCACTCGGTTTGTTGTTTTTATACACACCAACAATTCTCAGATGCATGCCGCAAAACGGTTGAAACAATACGATACTTTCAGAAATATGAAGCATTCGGAAATGGAATTTTTTTACTTTTTAATAAATGCGATTTTTATTTCATTTATATTGTTTTTTCCATTTTTAATTTAAATGCTGTCTCCGGCTTTTCAGAATGCATGGTGCGCGGATTCGGATAAGACCAGATTTAAGTAAATCTGCCGGATTATCCGCGCGGATGATGTTCCGCATGCAGCTGTTTCAGGCGCTCCTTCGCGACATAGGTGTAAATCTGGGTGGTGGATATATCCGAATGTCCCAGCAAAAGCTGCACTACCCGTAAATCGGCACCGTGATTAAGCAGATGGGTAGCAAAAGCGTGACGCAAGGTATGCGGCGACAAAGCCTGGGTAATCCCTGCCTGCGCAGCATATTTTTTAATGAGTATCCAGAACATCTGACGTGTCATGGCACTCCCTCTTGCCGTCACAAACAGGGCATCCGACACCTGGCCGCTGAGTATTGCCGGTCTGGCCTCACGTAAGTAGCGTTCCAGCCAGACGCGCGCCTGTTCGCCAAAAGGTACCAGCCTGGTCTTGTTGCCTTTGCCAGTGACACGCAGCACACCGTCGTTCAACCCTAATTCCACCGATTGCAGTCCCACCAGTTCAGAAACCCGCAAGCCGCAGGCGTACAGCAATTCCAGCATCGTCCTGTCGCGAATTCCGAGTGGTGTCTCATCCGGCGCCTGCAATAATGCCACCACCTGCTCCTCGCTCAGGCTGTGTGGCAGGCGCAGCGCCTGCTTAGCGGCCCGGAGGCGGGTACAGGGATTCACCCGGATATGGTTCTGACGCAGGACCAGCGCATAAAAACGCTTCAGCGCGCTGAGCCGCCGGTTGGCGGAAGTCGCCTTGGAAACGTCACGGCAACTGGCGGTGTAATCGCTGAGGTCCTGCGGTTGCGCTTCGTACAGGTGTTTGCCGGTATGCGCATGCAACCAGCCCGCAAACAGGCGCAGGTCACGCCGGTAAGCATCGATGGAATTTTTTGCCAGGCCGTCTTCCAGCCAGATGCTTTCGCAGAATTCGTCAATCTGGGCAGTGATGCTGTCCGGCAGCATGGCGGTGGTATCGGGAAGAGATTTTTTCACACAACTGGCGCGATCTGTAACGGCTAAAGACACATTTCAGGCGGATTTTGGCAAATAGGCAGTCACGCCTTCATGGGCCAGCAGCCAGCGTTTGATACTGAGATGGTATCCGTTTTCATCATCGTCATGCGCAAAGCCGCCCAGTCCGCCCGCAGCAGTCACCCGGTGACAGGGAATAACCAATGGATACCAGTTTGCGCCACAGGCTTGCCCCACCGCCCTTGGGGCAGAGCGTATCTGGCGGGCAATTTGTCCATAGGTCAGCACCTCACCACGCGGAATGGATGATATACCCTGCCAGACACGGCGCTGAAATTCTGTACCTGCCGGTTTCAATGGCAACTGGAAGCGGAAATCAGGATCGTCCAGATAGCATTCCACCTGCCGCATGACCTGCTCAGACAAAGCATCTTCGGGGGCTTTTTCAGTAAAGCGTGTCGGCAGATACACCAGTTCACTGACCATATTCTGTTCGACCCGGATACCCAGGGCACCGAACGGCGCTTCGAGAATGCCTGAAAAAATTGGGAAATCCTGTCGCATCACATCCTCTCGTTTCTGTTACCAATTATGCTCATCAGTATAAAACGCAGCCGGCAGGCACAAAAGAAAAAGGCGCATCATCGATGCGCCTTGTAAGCTTGTTTCGCGTTTTCGGCTGTTTAGTTACTGTGTCTGCACAGCACTCAGCTTTTAATAAAAACGCGCGTCTCCTCATTACACGGCATTCATACCGTTTTTTTGCACTACCGCCTTTTAATCCTGTGACCCGCCTGTCCATCAACTGCGCAGAATATAGCATGCGAACCGGTACCTGACAAAACAAAAGCAGCGCAAAACTTTCTATCTGTTGCAGATATGTAAAACGCATTTATAGAGATGGAAAATGTGATAGCAAATTATAGTTTCCCAATGGTAATTATTTATAAATTAAATGCTCTTTTTATACCGGCATTGGCTGCACATTCATTATCAGTAATATAAGTACGGTATGGCGGCCATCAGGTGCGAAATTTTCGTCGGGTCGAATCCATCATCTGCGCTATATAACGGGCACCTCATGACTTACCCGTCCTGATCGGTAGGAGCCTGCCCGCAGCTGGTACTGCTGTGACGATGACGTCCACGGCTGGTTGATTTTTATTTCACACCCAGTCTGGCTGCTTCTTTGTTGACATTGGCAATCAGCTCTTTACCGATGCGCGATTCCATGGCCGTTTGCACCGGCAACAGGGCTTTGCGCCACTCGGCTTTTTCCTGGTCGTTGGGCGTATAAATCGTGGTTTTTCCTGACCGCCGCACGGCTTCCAGCGCATTGTCATTTTCCTGCTGCGCAATCGCATTGGCGTATTTGGTCGCCATTTTCATGGCGCCATCGAGTTCGGTGCGGATATCGGCAGGCAAGCCATCCCAGAATTTCCTGTTCACGATCACGGCGTATCCAAGATAACCATGATTGGTCAGCGTCACATATTTCTGTACTTCGTGCATTTTTTGCGTGTACAGATTGGAAGGTGGATTTTCTGTGCCATCAACCACTCCCGTCCGCAGCGCCTGATATACCTCGGAAAAAGCCAGCACCTGCGGACTGGCATTGAGCGCGCGCATCTGCGTATCAAGCACCTTGGAAGACTGGATCCGGAGTTTCAGCCCTTTCATGTCAGACGGCAGATGAATCGGCTTGTTCGCCGACATGACTTTAAATCCGTTGTCCCAGAAAGCCAGGCCGGTAATGCCCTTCGATTCCAGTTTTTTCAGCAGGTCTTTGCCAATCGGTCCTTCCGTCACGCTGTACAGCACTTCTTTGGACGGAAAAATATACGGCAGGTCAAACACTTCAAATTCCTTGACCCCGAGCGGGCCGAATTTAGCCAGCGAGGGCGCCAGCATCTGCACTGCCCCCAGTTGTAAGGCTTCGAGTTCTTCCTTGTCTTTATACAGGGAGCTGTTGGGATAAAGCTCTACCTTCACGCGGCCTTTGGTCGCTTTTTCAGCGAGTTCTTTAAACCGCTCCGCCGCTTTGCCTTTCGGGGTATCACTGGCAACCACATGGCTGAATTTGATCACGATCGGCGACTGGGCAAATGCCATACCGCTGACCAGCAGACCGGCCAGAAAAAGGTACGGCAAAGATCTGATTTTCATGCACGTCCCCGTGTTAATGATGATTATTTTTTTGATCATTGATTATTCAGATGACGATGGTGCAGCGCAACTGTGGATTTCCACAAGCCAGCACACAGCGTCACCATCGGGGAGCAGCTGGTTTACACTAATGCCATGAAAAATTTTTACAAAACGCGGCTGTGGCCGGATGAGAAATGGCGCTGGATCATTCCTATCCTGCTGATCGCGCTTTTTCTTCTGACCCTGATCTGGCTGCCGTGGCAGGCACAGCGCATGGAAGCCAATGAGCGGCAGGAGCAGCTGATTGCCGATACCCTCTGGGTGGAGCAGGCGATTCAGTTCCAGATTGACCGCAATGATGAAATGCTGCGGCAGATCGGGGCTGACATCATGAATATGCAGCTCTCGCCATCAACCGTGCTGGAGCGCTTCAGAAACCTGCTGAAAAACAATCATGAAATCGCGCGGCTGGTCTGGTTTGATCAGCAGGATCTGGTCGTGACTTCCACCTCCGAACTGGCGATACACAGCAAGGATGCGCAGATTCCGCATTACATCGAATCCGGCTCGATAGAACTCGATAACAAGACCCGCTGCTTCGCGCCGCAGGCACCCAAACCCGGCCAGCGGGCGGCGTATCCCATCAGTTGCCAGATTCCGCTGATCAAGGGTAATCAGCATTTCGGCAGCATCGTCATCACCTATCAGGCCAGCGGTATTCTGGAAGAACTGGTGCCCTGGTGGTTTGCGCAGGACAATCAGATTTCGCTGATCGACAGCGATGACCGTGTTGTGGCAACCCGCGCTTCCGGCGGTATTGGCAAAAATGTGTATACCCATAACCGTAATCTGGAATTGCCCGGCATCACCCTGACGTTACGCACCAACAGCAACAAGCGGGAGCCGACATTTCTCTCGAATCTGCTGGTGCTGCTGGTGGTACTGCTGTCGCTCGGCCTGATCTGGAGCCTGCTGGCATTGTGGCGCGACATTAACCGCCGGCTGGCGGCCGAAGGCGCATTGCGCCAGCAGGTCACGTTCCGCACCGCGATGGAAAATTCGCTGATCACCGGGCTGCGCGCGCGCGACATGCAGGGCCGCATGACGTATGTGAATCCGGCATTCTGCAAAATGGTCGGCTATCCGGCGGAGCAGATTATCGGCCGCCTGCCACCCATGCCTTACTGGGCACCGGAAGCGATTGAAGAATACCAGCGGCGCTTTACCCAGCTGCTGGCAGGATCGGTGCCGCAGGACGGCTTTGAAACCATCTACCAGCATGCCAGCGGCGAGCGGATTCCGGTGCTGATTTACGAGTCGCCGCTGATTGATGAAACTGGCCGCCAGACCGGCTGGATGAGTTCGATCCTGGACATCTCGGAACTCAAACGGGCGCAGGATCTGACCCGGCAGCAGGAAGAAAAATTACACGCCAGCGCGCGTCTTGCCACGATGGGGGAAATCGCTTCCATGCTGGCGCATGAACTGAATCAGCCGCTGGCGGCGATTTCGAGCTACACCACTGGCGCGATCAATCTGCTCAATGCCGGCACCACGGATCAGGGATTGCTGCTGACAGCGCTCGACAAAGTGAATGCGCAGGCGCAGCGCGCCGGGCAGATCATCCGCAGCGTGTACGAATTCGTGAAAAAACGCGCGCCGTCGCGTGAACCGCTGGATATCAATGAGCTGATCCAGAATACCTTGCCGCTGATTGAACTGCAGGCGCTGTCGACCCACATCCAGCTGCAATGGATGCCTTTGCCCGGCCTGCCGAAAGTGCTGGCCGATCAGGTATTGATCGAACAGGTGTTACTGAATCTGACCCGCAATGCGATTGAAGCCATGCAGCAGACGCCGCCGGAGCAGCGCTTTCTGCGGATACAGGTGAGTCTGGATGCCGAGGGACAAGGATTGGCCGTGGAAGTGGCGGACCGTGGTCACGGCATTGCGCCGACTGTCGCAGAACGGTTGTTTTCACCATTTTTTTCGACCAAGTCCAGCGGCATGGGGATGGGGCTCAATATCTGCCGCACCGCGATCGAGTTCCACGGCGGCACCCTGAATCACCGTCCCAACCCCGCAGGTGGTAGTATTTTCCGTTTTGTCCTGCCGCTACTGCCGCCGGACCATGAGAGCGGCCAGGATGCCGCCAGCAGTCATCCATAAATCCGGAGAGAGACACCATGCTACACATCATTGACGACGAAGACGTGATCCGCGATGCCCTGTCATGGCTGGCGCGTTCCCGCCAGACAGCGGCAGTCGGATACAGCAGTGCCGAACAGTTCCTGACCGCACTGGAACAGCCGCTGCGCTTTGATGCCGATGGCGACTGCGTTTTACTGGATGTGCGCATGCCCGGGCTCAGCGGCATCCAATTGTTTGACCTGCTGTCAGAACGCCATCTGGTCAAGCGGCTGCCGGTCATTTTCCTGACGGGCCATGGCGATGTGCCGATGGCGGTGGACTCCCTGAAAAAAGGCGCGTTCGATTTTTTTGAAAAACCGTTTAACGACAATAAGCTCATGGACCGGGTGCAGGAAGCGCTGGCGCAATCCCGCGCAGCCGGCGTGACGGCGCAGGTGCATGAACGGCTGGCGACTTTGTCAGCCCGCGAAAAGGAAGTGCTCGATCTGATTTTGCTCGGCAAAATGAACAAAGTGATTGCTGACGAACTCGGCATCAGCATGCGTACCGTTGAAGTACACCGCGCCCATATTTTCGACAAGATGCAGGTTAAAACCGCCGTCGAACTGGCTGGAATACTGAAATAAAAAAACAGAAAATCCTCATCCGGAATTTTTCAAAAAAACAGGGGGTATGGCGATTTTCCTCCCTGATGCCCCTATAAAAAAAAGCTCTTTCAATATACTCCCCCCAGTATGTCTGTATTTACGTTACTCTTCCCTGACTTCAGCCTGATCTTGATCGGCTTTTTACTGGCCCGCATATCACACTGGGGCGGACATTTCTGGGCCGGGGTGGAAAAAATCGTGTATTTCATCATGTTTCCGGCATTGCTGTTTTACACCACCTCGCGCACCCAGTTCGATTTTCATGCCACCGGCCATCTGCTTCAGGTCGGTGTGATTGCCACCGCTGCCGGTATGCTGCTGGGCTGGCTGGCGCGTTTTTTGTTCCGTTCACCACCGCGCATTTTTGAGTCCGGAGTGCAGACTGCATTCCGTTTCAATTCCTATATTGCGCTGGCGATTGCGTCCCGCCTTGCCGGAGAACAGGGAACCGCGCTGATGGCTTTGCTGATCGGTTTTCTGGTGCCGCTGTGCAATATGGCTGCGGTATATGCACTGGCCCATAACAGCGGTCGCCTGCTGAAAGAAATCGCCAGCAATCCGCTGGTGATCGGCACAGCCAGCGGCGTCGCCTGCAGCCTGCTGCAATGGCATTTGCCGGAAGGTGTGAATGCCACGCTGTCGCGGCTCGGTAACGCATCCATCGCACTCGGCCTCTTGGCAGTCGGCGCCGGTATGCGGTTGTCGGCGATTCACGAGGCGAAAGGAATTGCGGCTTATTTTCTGTCGGTCAAACTGCTGGCACTGCCACTGATCGCCCTGCTGCTCGGGCGCTGGCTGGCATTGCCACTGCTGCAGCTGCAGATTGTGGTGGTGTTCTGCGCACTGCCAACCGCTTCCAGCGCCTATGTCCTGGCGGCGCGTATGGGTGGCAACGGGCCTTTTGTCGCTTTCCTGATTTCAGCCAGCACCGTCCTGTCGGTACTGACCCTGCCGGTCTGGCTGCATCTGGTCAGTTAAGCGGCTGCGGCATCAGGCTGGCATTTCAGGTACGTGCTTCAGGTTGATGCGCATCTGGCTCAGACAGACCATATTGCCCGCCATGCTGCATCAGCGCCCATTGCACGTGCTCCCGCACCAGCGCTGAAGGATGGCTGAGTCTGGCCTGCAATGCGGCAATCATCTCAGCATCTCCGCGCAGCGTGACCGCAGCATTGCCGAGGCCAACCGCCAGATTGCGCAACCAGCGCTCATGGCCAATACGGCGTATCGGACTGCCTTCCATCATGCGCAGGAACTGCTCCTCGCTCCAGCCGAACAAATGCACCATGCGCGCACTGTCGAGCCCGTGGCGTACCGCAAAATCATCCACTGCCGCACTCTGGGCAAATTTATTCCACGGACAACAGAGCTGACAGTCATCGCAGCCATACACCCGGTTGCCGATCAGCGGCCGCAGCTCCAGCGGAATGCTGCCATGCAGCTCGATCGTCAGATAAGAAATGCAGCGCCGCGCATCCACCTGATACGGTGCGACAATCGCTTGCGTCGGGCAAACATCCATGCAGGCCGAGCACTGTCCGCAATGATGACCAGTTGGCGCATCCACCGGCAGCGGAATATCGACCAGGATTTCCCCCAGAAAAAACATCGATCCGGCTTCGCGGCTCAGTAGCAGCGTATGCTTGCCGCGCCAGCCCAGTCCGGCTTTTTCAGCCAGCGCCACTTCCATGACCGGTGCAGAATCGGTAAACACCCGGTAACCGAATTCACCTGCCGACTGCCTGATCCGGTCTGCCAGTTGCTGCAAACGGGTACGCAGCACCTTGTGGTAATCGCGTCCGCGGGCATAGATAGAAATGACCGCCGTGTCGGCTCGATGCCGCTGTTCCGCCTCCCGCCAGCCAGCGGCAGGCGACAGGTAATTCATCCGTGCAGAAATCACCCTGACCGTGCCTGGCACCAGTTCTGCCGGACGGCTGCGTTTGGTGCCGTGCGCCGCCATATAAGCCATTTCACCGTGATAACCGGCGTCAAGCCAGCGCTGCAGGCCGGCCTCAGCCTGGCTCAGGTCGATATCTGCAATCCGGACTTCGGCAAACCCCAGCTCCCTGCCCCAGTCTTTAATCTGCGCTGCCAGCTGCGCCAGCGCCTGCGTGTCCACATCAGGATTCATCGGCGGGCTCCGGCCCATACACAAGGGAATGGCGATATGCTATGTTTAGCGAATTCATGAATACGGCTCTGGCGATAAATGTCTCATTATAAAACCACCCTGCACGACGAAGCAGCCACCCAGGCACTGGGAAAAAGCCTGGCGCACACGCTGGTGCCGGGATTTTCCATCTTTCTGCACGGTGATCTTGGTGCCGGTAAAACCGCGCTGACCCGTGCGCTGATCCACGCTGCCGGCCATCCCGGTCATGTCAAAAGCCCCACCTACACGCTGGCGGAGCCTTATGGCATCCTGCTGCGCGGCCAGCCGGTCACCATCATGCATTTTGATCTGTACCGCATGAGCACGCCAGAAGAATTTCTGGATGCCGGATTCCGTGAAGAATTTAATGCCAGCAATATCTGCATCGTGGAATGGCCTGAAAAAGCCGGAGGCGTGCTGCCGGGGCCAGACCTGAATGTATATTTACGCGTCGCTGGCGATGGCCGTGAGGTAGAATTGCACGCGTTGTCTGCCAAGGGTATCGCATGTCTCGCATCACTCCAATTTGTTCCGAATCTGTAACACCGCCAGTCTCCCGCGTCCGCCGCACCATCATTAAAGCAGGCGGCACCTTATTGCTGTCGGTATTGGCAACGCCTGCTGCGCAGGCGGCGAAAATCCTTGCGGTACGGGTCTGGCCCGCCGAGGACTACACCCGCGTCACCCTGGAAAACGATACCGAACTGGTCACCAATTTTTTCACCGTTAAAAATCCGGAACGGCTGGTGGTGGACATCGAGGGACTGGAGCTGAATCCAACGCTCAAAGAACTGGTCGCCAAAATTCAGCCGAACGATCCTTACATCAAACAAGTCCGGGTCGGCCAGAACAAACCAAATATTGTCCGTCTCGTATTCGATCTCAAAGAAGAAGTCAGCCCGCAGGTATTTACCCTGCAGCCGGTCGGCAACTACAAGCACCGGCTGGTGTTTGACTTATACCCTGCCAATCCGCCGGACCCGATTGCCGCGCTCATAGAAAAAGGCGAGTGGCAAAAAGACAGCATCGCGCAGGTGGCGCCCACTACGCCGAATCTGAAACCGGAGCTTCCTGCCAGCCGCCAGCCGGATGCGCGGCAGATTCAAAAACCTGATACCAATACAAATACCAAAACCGCCGATAAAATCACCGGCGACAAACCCGGTGATGCCAACAGCGTGGCGAGCGCAGACAAACACTCAGTGCAGGCTCCGGAAAACGCGGCAGACAAAAATCCGGTCGTCACCCGCATGATCACGATTGCCATCGACCCCGGCCACGGCGGCGAAGATCCGGGTGCAACAGGTCGCGGCGGCAGCCGTGAAAAAGATGTAGTGCTGGCCATCGCCAAGCGGCTCAAGGCCAAGATTGAACAGCAGCCGAATATGCGGGTCATGCTGACCCGTGATGCCGATTATTTTGTACCGCTCAATGTAAGGGTCCAGAAAGCACGGGCAGTCCAGGCCGACCTGTTCATGTCGGTCCATGCGGATGCGTTTGTGAATGCCTCCGCGCGTGGTTCATCGGTGTTCATTCTTTCAGAAAAAGGCGCCAGCTCGACAGCAGCGCGCTGGCTGGCCGACAAGGAAAATGCTGCCGACCTGATCGGCGGCGTCAACATCAAAACTCATGACAAGCAGCTCGCCAGCGTGTTGCTGGATTTATCGACCACGGCGCAGATGAATGACAGCCTGAAGCTCGGCAAAGTCGTGCTGAACGAAATTGGCGGCATCAACCGCCTGCATAAGGGTGCTGTGGAACAAGCCGGGTTCGCCGTGCTCAAAGCGCCGGATATCCCGAGCATCCTGATCGAAACAGCATTTATCTCGAATCCTGAAGAAGAAGCCCGGCTGACCGATGACAGTTATCAGGATCAGCTGGCAGAGGCGGTGCTGAAAGGCGTGAAAAAATATTTCGCAAAAAATCCGCCACTGGCAAAAAACCGCATGACCTGATCTGGGCAACCTACCTGAACGCTGACTTGGCGCTTTGGCTGTGTATGTTATTTCGGGAAATTTTCAGCTTGTGAAGAAGCCGGTTCGGCTTGCAATTCAGCCGATACCGTCGAATCGCAGACCGTTTCAGCCGCAATCCAGCGTGCTAACCGGCGTGAAAACCAGGCTTCTCCACGTTGCGGCAGCCAGCGCAGATAACGGGCAGGCTGGGTCAGCATGCCGCACAGATAACGGCCGGCATCCGGCGCCCAGATCAGCGCCCGGCAACTGCCACGGTATTGCCACAGAAATACGCTTGCCACCGGACAGGGTTCGGTGGCGCAGCACACACCGCAACCGTTGCAGGCTTGTCCGGCAACCGGCTTAGGCGGCGCCTGCCGGTGTAGCCAGATGACCTGCGCATCCCCGGCATGCAGCGGGTGTTTCAAGATGCTTTCCGCAGGCCTTTCAGCAATTTCCACAAGGTTCCCAGCACGACCGGAATCACGGCCGCGCCCACGCCGACCAGCACAATACTGTTCAGGTGTTCACGGATAAACGGAATATTGCCGAAGAAATAGCCGCTCATTACCAGACTCAAAATCCACAGCAGTGCGCCAATGATATTGAAGGTCTGAAAGGTTTTATGCGTCATGTCAGAAATACCCGCAACGAATGGCGCAAATGTCCGCACGATCGGAATGAAACGCGCCAGCACGACTGTTTTTCCGCCGTGCTTTTCGTAGAATTCATGTGTTTTTTGCAGCGCGTTTTTATCGATCCAATGGTAATTTTTTTCCAGCACTTTATGACCGATCAGACTGCCTATCCAATAGTTCACCGTGTTTCCGGAGACCGATGCCAGAATCAGCAGCAGAATCAGGATCAGCGGGTCCATCGAGCCGGTTGCGCTGAAGGTGCCGGCAATGAACAACAGCGAATCCCCGGGCAGAAACGGAAAAATCACGAATGCCGTTTCACAGAAGATAATCGCAAACAGCACGAAATAAACCAATGTCCCGTACTGTGTGATCACTGCGCCCAGCATTTTGTCGACATGCAGAATCATGTCCAGAAGTTGCATGAAATCCATTTTTATCCAAGTCAGTGAAACCGCCGCAATCATACACCAAGAACCTCCCTTTACAATCTGGCCCGAGCAGGGTGCGATCAGTGTAAAAAGCGGAATATATGTTGCCTGTCCGAATCACGCAAGCGCAGTATGACCGGAAACAGGTTCCTGCCCCCATCCGCACAAGGCGGCACAGGTATAATCACGCCATGAATGCAAACTCCCCTATTTACCGTCCGATTCAGGCGCTGCCCGATCATCTGATTTCCCAGATTGCCGCCGGCGAAGTCGTCGAGCGCCCCTCGGCGGTCGTCAAAGAAGTACTGGAAAATGCTCTTGATGCCGGCGCCAGCCAGATCACCGTCCGGCTGGAAGAAGGCGGCGTGAAACGGATTGCGATCACCGACAATGGCCGTGGCATCCCTCCGGAACAGTTACCGCTGGCAGTGGCACGCCACGCAACGTCCAAGATTGCCTCCCTGACCGAGCTGGAGCATGTTGCCACGCTGGGTTTTCGGGGTGAAGCACTGGCGTCGATTGCCTCGGTTTCTCAACTGACGCTGACCACCCGCACAGCCGATGCCGCACATGCCTGGCAGATAGAAAACGGCACGGTTTCACCCGCATCCGGCGCACCGGGCACCACGGTCGATGTCAGGGATTTGTACTACAACACACCGGCACGCCGGAAATTCCTGAAATCGGAACAGACAGAATTCGGCCATTGTGCCGAAGTGGTCCGGCGCATCGCGCTTGCCCGCCCGGACGTGGCGTTTTCCTTAAATCACAACGGAAAAGCCGTCGATCACTGGAATGTCAGCGCGATTGATAAACGCAGCGCCCAGATTCTGGGAGAAAGTTTTTCCAGCGCCCGCCTCCCGCTGGATGAAACAGCGGGCCCCTTGCGGCTGCATGGTTTCGCCGGTTTGCCGACGGCATCCAAAGGCCGTGCCGATGCCCAGTTTTTTTATGTCAATGGCCGCTTCGTGCGCGACAAACTGCTGACCCATGCAGTGCGTGCCGCGTATCAGGATGTGTTGCACGGCGACCGTTACCCGTCGTATGTACTGGCGCTGGATCTGGATCCCGCGCTGGTGGATGTGAATGTGCATCCTTCCAAGATCGAGGTCCGTTTCCGGGACAGCCGGGCAGTTCACCAATTCGTGTTCCACGCGGTCAGCCGCGTGCTGGCGCAGACTTCCGCGACCGCATTCGGCACGGTGCCCGCGCCGGCAACTGCCATGTCCGCAGGAAAAGCGCTGCCGTGGATCACTGGCGAGCAAGCGACTTTTGCGTCGCAGTTTGCGGCAGCATCTCCTGCCGCTCAGGCTGATAGCGCCGCGTACACCGGTGCAGATGCTTATGGCGCTCATCCCCAGGGCATAGGTGTGGCGCAGAGCCTGCAGAATTATGGCGCCCTGTTTCAGCCATCAGCTTCATCACCATCCGCCGAACTGGCAGCACGCGGCAACACGCTGCCGGAAGACGAACATCCGCTCGGATTTGCGCTGGCCCAATTGCACGGCGTTTATGTGCTGGCACAGAACAGCAAAGGTCTGGTGCTGGTCGATATGCACGCCGCCCATGAACGGATTCTGTATGAACAGCTCAAAAATGCGCTGGATCAGAACAGTATGCCGGTGCAGCCTTTATTGATTCCGGTGACTTTTTATGCGGATGAAATCGAAGTCGGAACCGCCAGCGAACAGCACGCAATACTGAGCACACTGGGCTTTGATATCACAGCAATTTCCCCAACCACGCTGGCAGTCCGCTCCGTACCGGCTTTACTCAAAAACGCCGATGCACAGTCACTGGCGCGCGACGTGCTGCGCGATGTCAGGGAATTCGGCGGCTCGCGGGTGCTGATTGACCGGCGTAATGAAATGCTGGGCACGCTTGCATGCCATACCGCAGTCCGGGCAAACCGCAGCCTGACCGTCACCGAAATGAATGCCTTGTTACGCCAGATGGAACAGACCGAACGCGCCGACCAGTGCAATCATGGCCGCCCGACATGGGTGCAACTGGGTCTGAATGATCTGGATAAAATGTTCCTGCGCGGCCAATAATGACGGCATCACTCAAAACCCCGTCAGAGGTACGCGAGCCACAATCCGGCACGCCACCTGTCATCGCCATCATGGGGCCAACGGCTTCCGGCAAAACTGCCGCCGCACTTGCGATTGCCCGCCAGATGCCGGTGGAAATCATTTCCGTCGATTCAGCGCTGGTCTATCGCGGTATGGATATCGGTACCGCCAAACCAGACGCCAGTGAACTTGCTGCAGTTCCACACCATCTGATTGATATCATCGATCCGGCCGAATCGTATTCAGTAGCGCAGTTCCGCAAAGATACTGTGCGCCTGGTGCAGGAAATCCGCGCCCGGGGCAGTCAACCCCTGCTGGTTGGCGGCACCATGATGTATTTCAATGCGCTCCGGCACGGCCTCGACGACCTGCCCGGCGCCAACCCGGATATCCGCGCCGAACTGGATGCGGAAGCTGTACGTATCGGCGTACCCGGCCTGCATGCGCGCCTGGCAGATATTGATCCGGACACGGCAGCCCGCCTGAAACCCAACGACAGCCAGCGCATTCAGCGCGCGCTCGAAATTTACATGATTACCGGACAGACCATGTCTGCCCTGCTGGCCAGGCAAACAAAGACCGCAGCGCCGTTTGAACTATTCTCAATTTCGCTGGAACCGGCAGAACGCCATCGCCTGCACGAGCGGATCGCACTGCGTTTTGACCTGATGCTGGAGCAGGGCTTTCTGGATGAAGTCCGGCAATTGCGCCTGCGGTCAGACCTGCATCCCGATCTGCCATCTATCCGCTGCGTCGGCTATCGTCAGGCATGGGAGTATCTCGACGGACACAGTAGCTATGCAGACATGCGAGAACGTGGGATCATCGCAACCCGCCAATTGGCAAAACGCCAGCTGACCTGGCTGCGCTCCATGCCGGAACGCCATATCATCGACTGCTTTAATCCGGATGCGCCAGCCCGCATCAGCGAACTGCTGCACCAGGCAAGACCGCTGGCCTGACCTGGGCGGAGAAAATTTACCGGAAATGCAGTGACTTATTGTTACGGCAATTTTTCTTGCATTTTCTCTGCCGAAAGTACATCCGCTGGCGAAAAATCGCACGAAAATCTTGACAGGGTATCTGCCGGATGACATAATCTCAGGCTTCTTGGTGATATAGCTCAGTTGGTTAGAGCACAGCACTCATAATGCTGGGGTCGGTGGTTCAAGTCCACCTATCACCACCAGAATTTCATTTCCTGGAAATGTAAAAAATACCGTATCACGCTTTTGCTGATGCGGTTTTTTTTTGTTATTGCCATCCGTTCCATATGACGTCGGGCTGGATTGCATGGCAGCAAAACATCGCACATTTTCCCGATTCAAAACCCTTAATCTATACATTGTCATGCATTCCCGCCACTCCCGCCCGCAATGCTCACTGTTACTCCTGGCTCTGCTTTCCGCCCTGCCCTCCGCTCATGCACAACAACTGAATGAACCTGCAGTACAGCAAGGCGGCAGCCTGCAATTCATTGGCGACAGCGGCCGGCTGGGCATCGGTTTCCAGAACCGGGGCGGAATGACGGGAGAATTATCCGGCCTGCTGAATGAAAGCATTGATTCCGCATGGCTGGGCGAACTCTGGCTGAATAATCAGGCTGGCGGCGGAAAGCTGAGTTATCACTTCCTGCACAACAATGCCGTGATCAAATCCTTCATCGCGATTGATCAGAATACTCAGCATGATCGCAAACTGAGCATTGGCGTTGGCAGGGAAACTGCCGACTGGTTTGGTCACCTGTATGCCAGCTACAGCGGTTCTGACCGCCGTCTGCTGAACAGTAAAACTGTCTCGGCCACGGATGAAATCCGTGGCAATGAAGCCGGTCGCGATTACATCGACACAGTCAGCACCGTGACGGAAACCCGTCTGTATGAACGTGCTTATGACTACGGTCTGGGTATGCGTGCCGGTCATCATTACACGCAACAGCAGTTGCGCGTTACGGCCGGGCTGGACTACGAATGGGGCAAATCCAATGCCCGGCAAACCGGCGCCAGCCTGACCGCCGAAAAATTCTTTACCGGCACACCGCACAGCGTCGCACTGCAACTGGCGCACTACCGTAAATCCGGTGATTTTGAAGACCGCCTGAACGACAGCCGGATCGGATTTTTCTATCGTTACAGCTTCGGTGCTGCCAGCAGCAGGCATGCCGAGAAATACCGCATGGTAGAAGAAAAAACCAGCAAGCTCGTAACAACTACTGTGCCGGCAACAACGGCACACCGGCTGGTCAAGACCACCACAAGCATGAGCGGCGATGCCTTCTTCCAGATCGAAAGCGCCCGGCTGAGCGACGTCGCGCGTGCCGAACTGGAAAAAATTGCTGACACGCTCAAGAAATATCCGCGCGAAGGCAATGTCAGGATCACGGGCCATACCTGCGATCTGGGCTCTGTAAAATTCAATCAGAAATTATCCTTGCAGCGCGCAATCGCTGTCCGCGACTACCTGATCTCGCTGGGCGCATTAAACACAGTTGATGTGGTCGTCGAGGGCAAAGGCAAGTCGGAGCCGAAATATCCGGCTACCAAGGAGATGCGCGAGAAAAACCGCCGCGTTGATCTGGAGTTTGTCAGCCAGGTCGACAAAGACGAAGTCATCGATATTCCGGAACAGTACATCACAAAAGAAGAGCCGTCCGTCACTTACCGGCGCGAAGACATCCCGCAGGAACCGGCCTGGGTACGCAACGCACTGCGTCAGAGTATCGAGCACAAACGCAGCGTGGACGTCTACCGTTCCCAGGAAAAAACGCAGACACAGACCCGCACCCGGGCTTATCTGAACCGCCCGCCTGTGGCAGTCAATGATACGGCGAGCACCAAACAGAATCAGCCTGTGCTGATTGACGTGTTAAGCAATGACAGTGATCCGGATGCAGATGCCATCAGCATTTCCGGTGTCGGTAGCGCAGCGCATGGCACCGCGGTAATTCAGGGACAGAAAATCCTGTACACGCCCGCCACAGATTATGCCGGCGCGGATAGCTTCAGCTATACCATCAGTGACGGACATGGCGGCAATGCCACAGCGCAGGTTGCGGTAACAGTTGTGCCAGCGCCGGTTCCGCCGCAGCCACCAGTGGTTGCGCCGAATCATCCGCCTAACGCCAGAAATGATTTCTTCTCGGTGTCAGGCCATCAGGCAAGCCTGCTTGACCCATTGGCGAATGACAGCGATCCGGATGGCGATCCATTGACGATTTTGTCCACGACCCAGCCTGCCGGCGGTTCCGGCACGATCTCTGTCGTGAACAACAAGGTGCTGTTTACACCAGTCAAATCGTTTTTTGCCGATACGTTTGAATACACCATCAGCGATGGCAGAGGTGGTACAGCCACGGCAACGGTATTGCTGGTTGATCCCTGATATCACCGGGTATAGCCAGACCATTGAAGCAGCGCAGCAGCGCTGCTTTTTTTTCACCTGCATTTCCTCTATCAATTGATTCGATGGATACCGGTCTGCGGCAAGACTCCGCCGCAATTGTGTTAACTACCAGAATCAAGACACATACGGATAGCCCCCGATGCCAGTCCGCTTGTTTTATACTTTCCCCGGCAATCATTTTTCCGGACAGGCAAACCTTATTATCATGGGCCTTTTTTATATTCCGCTCGATTTCAGCACCGGTATTCTGTTTAATTTGCTGGCACTGGCAGCCCTGATACTGCTGCCAAAGCAGATTCCCTGGCAAAAACTGCAGCAGCCGACCGTGTTTTCTGCCTGGTGTGCCAGTGTGATCGTGCTGGTTCTGGTGTGGCGCATGCGGGTTCCGGTGCATCCTGACCTGCACCTGCATCTGATGGGCGTCGCATTACTGGCGCTGATGTTTGACCGGACGCTGGCGATGTGGGGCGCATCTGTCGCTGTGTTTGCGTATACCGCCGAATATGACGGCAGCTGGCTCAATCTCGGCGCCAATATTCTGCTGCTGGCGATTATTCCCTGCTCGCTGAGCGCATTCATCCTGCGTAAAAGCCGGGAATATTTACCGCATCACATGTTTATTTATCTGTTCGGAAACGGTTTTTTCGGCGCATTTGCTGTCAATGCCAGCGCAGGTATGCTGGCATTGCTGATGCATGGCTGGCTGCTGCCGGGCAAGGTGATTCCTGCCGATGCGTTTGCCTATATGCTGCTGCTCACCTGGGGGGAAGCTTTTCTGACTGGGTTTCTGGTGACGATTTTTGCGGTTTACCGGCCACAATGGCTATTCACTTTTGATGACCGGGTATATCTGAAAGAAAAATAAGCAGGCTGCGCTTGGGACACAGCCTGCTCAACACGGCCACTCACATGCCTCACTCAAATCATGATTCCAGCACGCCAAACCAGGCGCCAAAAGCGGGCAGCTCGACCTGTTCGCCGCTGACCTTGCCGGGCAAACCATAGCCGGACATCTGTGTTGCTTGTGCCGCATCCGGCAAGTTAAAACTGACTGGCTGGTCGCGCAGGTTAAACAATGCCATCACTGCCGGATACCCGGGTAAATCACGCCGCAGGGCAAGCACTGGCTCCGGTGCATCATAAAAATGAATCTCGCCACGGGTTAATTGCGGCCACTGTTTGCGCCAGTGCAAAATATGCCGGGCATAATTCAGCGCTGAAGCCGGATCAGCATCCTGCATATCCACGGCATTCGCGGCGTGTTCCGGAGGAACCGGCAACCAGGGTTTGACCGGACTGAATCCACCATATGGCTCAGTTGCCACCCACGGTATCGGAGTGCGGCATCCGTCGCGCCCCTTGAATTCCGGCCAGAATGTGATGCCGTAAGGATCCTGGATATCCTCATAGGCAATGTCCGCTTCTGTTAATGCCAGTTCGTCGCCCTGATACAGGCATGGCGTGCCTTTCAGTGCCAGCTGCATCGCCAGCATCATCTTTGCAAATTGCGGCACCGGATGCGCGCCGCCCCAGCGCGACATCACACGCACCACATCGTGATTGCCAACCGACCAGGAAACCCAGCCGCCTTTTACCCGGGCCTCAAATTCCTCAACCTGCTTGCGGATATATGCTGCAGAAAAATCCAGCGTCAGCAGATTAAAACTGTATGCCATGTGCAGTTTATTGCCATCAGCCGTGTATTCCGCCATCACCCCGAGAGAGTCATCCGCCCCGACCTCACCGATGGCAATCGCACCATACTCATTGAGCAGACTGCGCATTTTCTCCAGAAACGCCAGATTTTCCGGTTGCGTCTTGTCATAGATATGCGCCTGCATACCGTAAGGATTGTTATCCTGCACGGTCTTGGTATCGCGATTCAGCGCCGGCGGATTGCTGCGCAGGGAACGGTCATGGAAATGGAAATTGCAGGCATCAAGACGGAAGCCGTCCACGCCGCGCTCCAGCCAGAACCGCATACTGTCCAGATGTGCCTGCTGCACGTCAGGATGATGGAAATTCAGGTCCGGCTGGCTGACCAGAAAATTATGCAGATAATATTGCCGGCGGCGCGCATCCCATTGCCAGGCGGAGCCACCGAAGACGGACAGCCAGTTGTTCGGCGGCGAGCCATCCGCTTGCGGATCGGCCCAGACATACCAGTCTGCCTTTGGATTATCACGACTCTGACGACTTTCCACAAACCACGGATGCTGCTCCGAGCAGTGCGAGAGCACCTGATCGATCATGATCTTCAGCCCCAGCGCATGCGCCCGCTGCAATAACTGGTCAAAGTCGGCCAGCGTGCCGAACAAAGGGTCCACATCACAATAATCGGAAACATCGTAGCCGAAATCTTTCATCGGCGATTTAAAAAATGGCGAAATCCAGACAATGTCCACACCCAGCGAAGCGATGTAATCGAGTTTGCGCGTAATGCCTGGCAAATCACCGATGCCATCCTTGTTGGCATCATAAAAACTGCGTGGATAAACCTGATAAATCACTGCCTCACGCCACCAGTCAGCAGCAGAAGTCGTGTTGGTTTGAGAAACTGGGATGGACATAATCAAGTGTAATTAATATGGTCAGACGCGAAATAAAATCAGCTCAGCAGGCAATATCGGGCAAGCGCTCTGTCAGGATCGCAGACACCCCCAGAAACGCAGGATATTCCGCAGTAATCACGAATGTCGGGATCTGCGCCAGATAATTCACAAAGCGCCCTTTTGCCTCAAAACGCTGACGGAATGCGGAATGCGCAAACAGCTCACCCAGACGCGGCACGATACCGCCGCCAATATACACCCCGCCGGTTGCGCCCAGCGTAATCGCCAGATTGCCGGCCACTGTTCCCAGCATCGCACAGAAATGCGCTATCGTTTTCTGACAAACCGGACAGCTGCCATCCAGTGCCTGACGGCTGATTTCCGCTGCTGGCAGTTCCACGACATCCGTTTTTTCCTGCAAGCGACAAAGCGTACGGTAAATCAGCTCAATTCCCATGCCTGAAATCAATCTTTCGGCCGAGACATGCGGAAATTCACGCCAGACTTCCTGCAGCAATTGCAATTCTTCTGCATCAACCGGGGAAAAACTCACATGCCCGCCTTCGCTGGACAACGGCACCCATTGCTTTCCAGCCGGAATAATGGCGGAAACCCCAAGTCCTGTACCCGGACCGATCAGCCCGATCACGCGCTGTGCTTGTGCCTGGCCACCGCCAACCTGCACTTTTTCTTCCGGTTGCAGATAAGGCAGTGCCATTGCCAGCGCCGTGAAATCATTGACGACCACCAGCGTCTGCAAGCCCAGCCGGTCACGCAGCTGGTTGACAGAAAATTCCCAATGATGATTGGTCATGCTGACCAGATCGCCATCAACCGGATTGGCAATCGCAATTGCGGCATGACGAATCGGTGCCTGCGCGATCGCCGGATATGCCTGGCGCACCGTATCGCTCTCCAGATAAGCCCGGACCGCCTCATACAAACCCGCATAGGCATTGCATGCCAGCACCAGCACCGCAGTAAACCGGTGTGGCCCCAATTCCAGCGCAAAGCGCGCATTGGTGCCGCCAATGTCCGCCAGCAGACGGGGGGGATGATGGTTATATGTCGTCAATTCTTGCACCAGCCTGTCACCATGAATAATGTTGTGAGAATCAGATACCGGTGATACCGGCACCTCTCATGCATGTAACAATACTACATAGATAAAATCAAGCTGTCTAACATTTTATTGATTTTATGCGGTAAAATTTCACACACAAATACAAAGTCAAGCAAAAACAAGGTGTGAATAGGTATAACTTCACACCCTACTAATGTAGTTGAACTACTTATATTAAAAATATTTACGGAGACACTTTCAAGGTGCGCTTTCTGATACCGTCACAAAACACAGGCCTGCGGCCAGCCATCCGGCGATCTGGCTGTCAGTGGCTGCTGATGACACTGTTGTGGCTTCACGCGATTGCGGCGCAGGCTGAAACTGCCCCCGCCAGCCACTCCGGTGTAGCGCAATGCGACGGCGCCTATGCATCCGTACTCACTCCGGCCTCACCTGCCCTGGCAGTCCCGGCTCGCGCTTACTGGCTGAATCAGTCCTTCATACAGTGGCCCGGTATGCAGGCAACGCCCGGTGACCGGTTTTATCTGTATGCGTCGGCAAACGCCGGACTGACGCTGCGCGCCGGGGAGCAGGTGCATGGCGCAGATCAGCGCATTCCTTTGCAAACCACTGCTCAGACGGAAGTGCCTGCCGACAGCCAGGCACGCTTTCGTTTCATCGCCGGCGGACAGGTATTGCGTCACGCCCTGAGCCGCCCAGAACTCAGTAAGCTACTGACGCAGCAGGTACTGCTGGTACAGGAAAGCGAAGCCGGAGAAGTGCGGCAATACACCGGACTGCAGATCGCCGGTGTGCTGGATGACTTGTATCAGGCTGCCGATGAGCAATTCCTCGGCGCAGACACTCCTGCCCGGAAAGCATCTGCAGCCAGACAAACTGGCACGACCAGCTTCCATTTGTGGGCGCCGGTCGCACAACATGTTGCCGTCTGCATTTATCCCGATGGCCAGCGCAAGGCCAGCAGCGTATTCGATATGCAGCCGGATCCGCAGACCGGTATCTGGCACGGCAATACCGGTAAAAATCTGGACGGCCAGTATTACCGCTATCTGGTCGACGTGTATGTTCCCGGGAAAGGCATCGTCAGAAATCTGGTCACTGATCCTTACTCCGTCAGCCTGAACACCAATTCCGGGCGCAGCTATATCACCAACCTGCAAAATGCCAGCCTGAAGCCCGGTGGCTGGGATCAGCAAACCCGCCCTGACCGCGTCCGCCAGCCCACAGACATGGCGGTATATGAACTGCATGTCCGGGATTTTTCGGTCAATGACGCCAGCGTGCGGCCTGCATACCGCGGAAAATTCATGGCGTTTACCGAGATGCGATCCGATGGTATGCGGCATCTGCAGGCACTCAGCAAGGCCGGCATCACCGACATCCATTTGCTGCCCGTCTTTGATATCGCCTCCGTACCGGAAAAAGGATGCGTCACACCACATATACAAGGTGCTGCCGACGGCGAGACACAGCAAGCCGTCATCACGCGTTTTGCCGACCGGGACTGCTTCAACTGGGGTTATGATCCGCTGCATTACAATGCACCGGAAGGCAGCTATGCCAGTTCAGCAGAAAACGGGGCGCAGCGTATTCTGGAATTTCGCAACATGGTGATGGCACTGCACCGGTACAATCTGCGAGTCGGTATGGACGTGGTCTACAACCACACCATGTTTAGCGGTCAGCATCCGAAATCCGTGCTGGACCGGATTGTTCCCGGCTATTACTACCGGCTCAACAGCGAGGGAAAGATAGAGGAATCAACTTGTCAGCCATGCGGCAATACCGCCACCGAAAACCGGATGATGGGAAAACTGATGCGCGACTCTGTCCGTATGTGGGCACGCGAATACAAAATCGACTCGTTCCGCTTCGATCTGATGGGACACCAGCCGCGGGCTGTGATGGAAAATATCCGCACGGCGCTGCGCAATGACAATGGCCGCGACATCCAGCTGATCGGTGAAGGCTGGAACTTCGGCGAAGTCGCCAATGACGCCCGCTTCGTTCAGGCAACCCAGCTCAGTCTGCATGGAAGCGGTATCGGCACCTTCAGCGACCGCGCCAGAGATGCCATCCGCGGCGCCGGCCCAGGTGACGATGCTACCAGCATCATGCGCAATCAAGGCTATATCAATGGCATGGCGGATGCGCCGAATGATTTATCCGTGACGCCATCCCGCCAGGAGCAAAGCCGTACGGCAGACATGGTGCGCGTCGGCCTCGCCGGATCACTGCGTGATTACCGCATGCAGACTGCTGACGGTCAGTTACTGGCACTGCGCGAGATGGATTACAACGGACAGCCTGCCGGCTATACACAATCTCCCGCCGAGGTCGTCAATTATGTGGAAAACCACGATAACCAGACCCTGTTCGACATCAATGCCTTCCGGCTCCCCGTTCAGACCAGCCATGAAGACAGGGCAAGAGTACAGATACTCGGCCTCGGCCTGACAGCCTTCAGCCAGGGTATTGCTTACTTTCATGCCGGTTCGGAACTGCTGCGCTCCAAATCACTGGATGGCAACAGTTTTAATTCCGGTGACTGGTTCAACCGGCTCGACTGGCGCGGGCACGATAACTATTTTGGCAACGGCTTACCGCCTGCAGAAGGTAATGCCCGATATTACCCGCTGATGCGCCCCCTGTTACGCAATTCCCTCATCAAGCCACGCCCCACAGACATCGCCATGAGTCGTGACGCATTTCTGGATTTACTGCGCATCCGCAACAGCACGCCTTTATTTCATCTGAATGATGCCGCAGAAGTGCAACAGCGCCTGCATTTTTATAATACCGGCCCGGATCAGAATCCGGCCGTGATTGCCGCTCATCTGGATGGACGCGGCCTGGCAGGAAACCCGTTTGCAGCGCTGATGTATTTCATTAACGTCAGTCAGCACGCCCAGACACTGGCAATTCCGGAACAGCAGCACCTCAGATATCAGCTGCATCCTGTGCATATGCAAAGTCATCCCGGCGATCCACGGATTGCCGCTGAGGCACGCTATCTGAGTGAACACGGAACATTTGTATTACCGGCCCGCAGTGTGGTCTGTTTTGTCAGAACGGATTAAGCCAAAGCCGTAATTGGAATTATCACCTGACAGTGATAACTGGTATGTACCAGTGTACATTTTGCTTTTCCCCGATAGCCTGCAAACCCGCTCGCAGACTGCCCGGAACAGCGCAGATTTACACAAAGGCAGTACCCGAAGGTATTCATTTCAGCAAAAACTTTGATATTTAGAAAACACCTGTTCTTGCTACAAAAAATATGAAAACTTTTCGGGAATAAGACGAAAATTTTGATACAACAGCGGTTATTATTAGCGCCTTCGTATTCTTAAGATTGAGGAGACAGCCGGAATGGATTTTTCAGATCGCCAGCAAGAACCCGGAAAGAAATTTCTGGGGATAGGGCTGGTCATAGCCTTTCACGTCGTACTGGTGTACGCCCTGGTCAATGGACTAGGAACCAA
>NZ_JACOGC010000007.1 GCF_014284195.1 Cognatundibacterium griseum | reverse complement strand
GCCACTGCCTGAGTGCTGCCGTTCTCCCGAAACCCGAAACCCGAAAACGTGCAGTGCTCAGACCGGGCGCGGCCAGTGCCGTGCCGGTCAGTCAAAGCCGTCTTCAGAAGGGGAAGCCGGCCTTGAGAACTGCCAGGTTCGCTCCAGGGTTCGGGTGCTTGATGGTTGTATTTTCGATATTTCCGATCAATGGATGATAATGGGAGACGAAAGGTATCTTGCAAATAAGAAAATATATTAAAATGAAATCGTTAAATATTTCTTGTTGGCATCATGATTTCAAATCAAACCCAGGGTTTTTCGCTGATTGAGGTATTAGTTGCTGTGTTTGTACTTGCGCTGGGAATTATTGGTGCAGCCGGGCTGCAGCTTGCTGCGGTTAGGACATCTCAACAAAGTGGATACCAGACTATTGCGGTGGAGCTGGCGAATGAGCTTGCGGATAAAATGCGCTCTAATGATGCACAGATGAAATTATCTGATGCCGCCAATGTTTTTGCTTCAATTAATTACAATTCAGCAACAGATCCCGATCCCACAACACCAACCCTTTGCTATACCTCCGCGGCAAATTGTAACGCGACGGATTTAGCAAAAGCTGATATCTATGAATGGCTGGTTCGTGTCAAAAAAACTTTGCCTGCAGGCCGGGTGCTGGTTTGCCGTGATTCCTCACCTTTTGATAGCTCTACCAAAGCACTGACTTGGACCTGTACCTCGGATCCGAATGCTGGCCTGACAATCAAACTGGGTTGGAAAAGCAAAAATCCTGATGGCAGTTTTGTATTAACGAATGGTGTTAATCCCCCCAGTGTGGCAGTGACTGTGGAATCTTACGTCAAATGATTATGAAATCAATTTCCAGGAATTTTGCTGTCACACATCATATTTCCATCGTGAAATATCGTCAGGCAGGTCTGACATTAATTGAATTGCTGATCTCCGTTTCAATTGGCTTGTTGGTAGTCTTCGCCGCAACCAGTCTGGTGGTTTCAACCAAAACCCTTTTCATGACGCAGACTGACGGGAATGATACGCAGGATATTGCCCGGTTTGGTTTGGATAACATTTCACGTTCGCTGCGTCAGGCGGGTTATGTTAACTATGATTTCAATAATTCCCCGCAAATTACGCCATCTACTGCCAGTGCAGATCTGAGTGGGATGGATGCCAACAGTGTTTCTGCAACATCGACGGATATTTCCTCTCCATTAGGGGCATCGGTCAATTTTAGCGATGTATTGGCGGTACGTTTTTTTGGTTCAGGAAATACCGGAAGTGGTGATGGTACGGTGATTAACTGTGCAGGATTTTCAGTTCCGGCTCCGGTCTCATCCAATACCGCCGATCAGGATAGAGGCTGGAGCATTTACTATGTCGCTAACGGGGCAAGTAATGAACCTGAATTGTTTTGCAAATACTATAACCCTGTATCAGGTAACTGGAGCGCACAGTCTATCGTCAAAGGCGTGGAGTCTTTTCAGGTTTTATATGGTGTTGATACGAGTAATCCTACCGATGGGACTGCGAATAAGTTTCTAACTGCGACGGCAATTAATGCACTCGATGCCAGTCTGGTATTAACTGGGACAACCGCTGCGCAACAGGCACAGGATTTAAACCGCAAAACCTACTGGAAGAAAATCACAGAAGTGAAAGTGGCTATGCTCGTCAGCGGTACGCAGAATTCAAGGGTTGACACAGCGACCACCACTTACAATCTGTTCGGCCCTGATTATGCAGCCGCCAATTCCGGTGTTGACAAAGGGACGACCATCAAAGATCAGGATCTCCCGTCTTCCAGGCAGAACCGTGTCCGCAAAGTGTACACGGCAACTGTCTTTATCCGGAATATCTGTAATGTTGACCCTGTCAGGGGTACCTGCCTTCCTCCAAATTGAGTCCGTTATGTCCAACGAAAAATTTATCTCTTTTCACAGATACGCATATCGGCATTTACCGGGAAATCAAAGGCAGACGGGCGTTTCCCTGGTCGTATCTTTATTAATGTTGATCGTCGTGCTTGTCCTTAGCATGTCGTTGACAACAATTTCTTTGCAAGGTGAAAAAGCCTCACGGAATGACCGTGACAGGCAGATTGCTCTGATGTCGGCTGAGGCAGCGTTAAAAGATGCGGAAATGGATATTGATCCTCAGGTTGCTCTGGCAAACGGACGCAGCAATGTCTTTGATGCGACCTCCAATCTTTTTTTTGAGGCCGGTTGTGCAAGTGGTGATGGCAATCTGTATCAGGGAATGTGTTTGCCAGCGGCGAATGGTCAAACGCCGGTATGGCTGAGCATTGATTTGTCGAATGACGCTTCTGGTGCCCCTAGTGTTAAATACGGCCGCTTTACCGGACAGACGATGGTGACCGGTAAAGGTGCTTTCCCGGCTAAATTGCCACGCTACATCATAGAAGCTGTGCAAGACGTCGAGGCCGGAGGAAAGGCTGACGAACAGACTAAATATTTTTTCCGTATCACTGCAATTGGTTTTGGTCCGAATCCGAATACCCAGGTTGTATTGCAGTCCTTTTATAGAAAAGCTGTCAGATCTTAAGTCATGTGCGTAAAGTGCAGATGAATCATCCTGACCGGAGAGTCAAATTGAATAAATTGTTTAAATCGGCGATTGCCAGTTACCTGATCGTGATGCAAACGCTTGTCTTTGCGGCACCACCCGTCGTACCTCTTTCAAGTACCCCGTTGTATTCCGGGGGGGGTAATGTCCATCCTAATTTACTGCTTGATCTATCGGTAGAGTTCCCAACCGTCAAGGCCGCATATAACAACGCCAGTGATTACAATAAAACACTGGACTACATTGGCTATTTCAATACCAAAAAGTGTTATATGAATGGTGCCGGCCTGAGATTGTTTACCCAGGATGCATATGGCGATCCAATTTCACGTTCAGTCAGTACTTCTGATATGACGAATGGCTATTTTTATATCGTCAAAGATGCGGACGTAAACCATGAATGCGGAGGAACCGCTTTCAGTGGAAACTTCATGAACTGGGCTGCATCTTCTGCTATTGATATGTTGCGTCTGGCGTTGACTGGTGGTGACCGTTTTATCGACTCTACAACTCAGACAGTTTTACAGAGAGCATTTTTGTACAACAGTTTTTATAACAATGGCAGTTATTTTAAGAAAAAAATCGTCACAGCCAGTTCAACAATGAGCGCGCCATATGGAGTTACGCCATATAACGTGTCAACCCTGTATGTCCTGAATTGCGATAATAAAATTTTATTCAGTGACGTCAACACATCATCTTCCTGTGCAACACAGAGAACTTATCCGGATAATATTCCAACGACAGATACCCAGCTTGATACGTCGACGGACCGCGTTCTGGGGGAGTTTCTGGTACGTGTTCAGGTTTGTGACAGTATGGAAAATACGACACGCACAGATCTTTGTCAGCAATATCCAAATGGTACTTATAAACCTGTCGGTAATATGCAGCGTAATCAGAATAGTGTCCGTTATGGCGCTTTCGGTTATTTGATCGATCAGGTGAATACACGTTATGGTGGTGTGCTGCGAGCCCCGTTGAAGTATGTCGGGAGTAAGCAATACCGTCCTGTGAACGGCTTTGCTGAAGAGGTCAATGATCGCCCGGAATGGGATGCGAATACAGGGATTTTTGTTGCTAATTCAGAGAATGATGCAACGGGAAACAGCGGAGTTGTTAATTATCTCAATAAATTTGGACGTACCGGCAATTACAAAGCTTACGATCCTATCAGTGAGTTGTATTACGAAAGTATCCGTTATTTACAAGGCAGAGCACCGACGGCGAATGCGCTGACTGGTAAGACTGCTGCGATGCAGGACAACTTTCAGGTCTTATCTACCTGGGTTGATCCGATCGAAGCATCCTGTCAGAAGAACTACATCATTGTGATTGGTGATGCGAATACCCATCAGGATACGTATATTCCAGGGGGAACTCTGAATGGAAATGGTCGTGGTCTGCGTTCTGCGGATGTCGCTTCTGCACAATGGCCGGCATTTGATGTCAAAGCGCAGACCGCATTGGTTGCGGCAATGGAGTCCTCTTCTTCATCTGGAAACTCTGCGCCGGCTGCCTCTTTAGCGAATATGGCCACGGCATATACGGGCGCGAGTAACGGCACTTTTTATATGGCAGGCGCAGCTTACTGGGCTCACACCAACGATATACGTCTGGATAAGCCTGTCCGCGTCAAAACATTCACGATTGATGTGGACGAAAACGGAAATGGCTTGATTGATAACCCAACCAGAGCACGCACGGCACCCAGATTGTCACAACTTTATCTGGCCGCAAAATATGGCGGATTTAATGATTTGAATCTGGATCAAAACCCTTACAAAACTTTTGATGTTGATGGCAAGACGGTTATTACCAATAACATTGAATGGGCAAATGGGAATGGCACGGATCCTGATAATTTTTTCCTTGCAAGTAATCCTGCGAAAATGATCGCAGCGATTAATGCTATTTTTCAGAATGTCGCATCGACAGGCGGTACCTTGGCTGGCGTTGGCATTTCATCAACCAGTGCCAGCGATAATCCTTATGTGTATGAACCCGGATTCAAAGCGGATAAATGGTCGGGCAGCCTGAAAAAAGAATCTGCGACAATTTCTAATCCGCCAGCTATCTGGGATGCAGGATTAATTCTGACAGGGGATCCGATTGCAAAAATCACTCCGAATCCTGTTCCTGGCAGCCGCAATATTTATACTTCTAAAATCAGTCTGGACGGTTCGCTGGCATTAGTTCCATTTACCTGGGCGAGTGGAGGAAATTTCAGTACCAGCGATCAGCTCGCTTTGAATACCGACCCGCATACAGGAACAGTGGATAATTTTGCTGCTGACCGGATTAACTATCTGCGCGGTGACCGCACGCAGGAGTTGAGTAAAGATGCGAATGGTAATGTGGTGGGTAAATTCCGCGCACGGGATAGCGTTTTGGGAGACATCATCAACAGTGCGCCGGTTTACTATGGCGCACCCGCCAAAAATATTTCTGGCTCTGGATATTCTGCTTTTTATCAAACCTATGCCAACAGGCAGAAGGCAGTCTATGTTGGCTCTAATGATGGTATGTTGCACGCATTTGATGCGGTCAACGGCACAGAACTGTTTTCTTATGTCCCGAATACCCTGATCTCGAAATTAAATAATCTTTCGGATCCTTATTACAATCACCAGTCTTACGTTGATGGCCGGATTACGATCAAAGAGGCGCAGGTAAAAGGGAACTGGAAAACTTTACTGGTTTCCGGTTTCGGGGCCGGCAGTAAGGGATTGTTTGCACTGGATGTCACGAACCCGGCCAACTTTACCGGCGGTCTGGGAGCCTTGTGGGAGTTCAGTGACAAAATTGATGCTGATATGGGATACGTGCTTGCGCCGCCAATGATTGCCAAATTCCGGACCGGCGGAACGACAGCGAGCCCGACTTATGGAAATTTTGTGATTGTTTCCAGCGGCTACAATAATTATGATTCCAATCCGGTGGCAACCGGGCAGGGCGCCTTGTTTCTGCTGTCACTGGATAAAAATCCGGGTGATCCGTGGGTATTGAATACCAATTATTTTAAATTGATGACCCCGATTAAAGACCCGACCAGTAAAAATGGACTGGGCGCTCCTAACGTTGCGTATGGAGGGGATGGTGCAGTCAATTATGCGTATGCGGGAGATCTGCAGGGAAATATGTGGCGTTTCAATTTTGTCGGGGCGACACTGAATGCTGCAACTGTTTCCAGTACGCCGGTCTTTACTGCCAAAACATCCACTGGCTCTGTGCAGCCAATTACAGTTCAGCCGCAAATTGTGTTCGCTCCTGGCGGCGGCTACATTCTCTTATTCGGTACCGGGAAATATCTGGAAACTTACGATGTAACCCCGTCAAATTACATGACGAACACGTACTATGCGATTCTGGATACCACATATCCTGCAGATGCAGTGACGGGACGCAGTCAGCTGGAGCCGCGAACCGCCACACCATCTGGTTCGGGCTTTACGCTGACGGGTAATAATTTTACTTATGGTACAACCGCAGGAACTAAAAAAGGCTGGTATTTTGACTTTTATAATTCCCAGACAACCGGCGAGCGGATTCATCACACCCTGACCGGAACCACTGCTGGCAACTATCTGTTCTTTAATACCTTAATTCTGAGCAGTGACCCCTGTTCCGGAGGGAGTGGCCGTAAATACATGGTCGATGTGTTAACCGGCATGAGCACAGATGTGACTGGTACTTTATCGACTATTGGTCTCCTGACTTCACCGGTTGTGCTGAATATTTCAACCACAACTGGCGACAGAAATGCGACGGGCAGCCGCAGGATCACGACCAAAATTACAGTACGGACCGCGGGAACAGGCAATTCCTCCGGCGTGACCAGCGATAATGTCGCCGCGCCAGATGCGGTAACCAGAGCAGGGCGTGTGAGCTGGAGGGAGCTGCAAAATTACCAGGATATGCGTAAAGCTGCCCAAAGCGGACAATAATCACACTATGAAAAACTTGAGGGAATTTATGAATTGGAATAAAGCACGGGGCTTCACGCTGATCGAATTGCTGATTACTCTGGTCATTGCCGGAATACTCTCGGCAATTGCATATTCTTCATATAATTCGAGCGTGCAAAAGGCCCGGCGCTCAGAAGCCAAGTCGGCATTGATGAAACTGATGCAGCAGGAGGAGCGCTACTACACGCAAAATAACAGCTATATTGTTTTTTCAAAATCCTCGACCGATGCCAATGAAATGAAATTTAACTGGTTTTCAGCGGATGCCGCTGCCAGCAGTTTTTACGAAATAAATGGCGCAGCCTGCACGGGAGATACGATTCAGAATTGCGTACTTCTGACAGCTACACCAGGAACGACCAATGTCAATAGTAATTATAAAGATCCTGTCTGCGGTAATTTCACTCTGACCAGTACCGGTGTCAAAGGGTTTACCGGGGCATCTGGCACCAAAGATCAATGCTGGTAATGATGAAAAAATTGATTGATACGTCTGAAACAAAAGGCTTTTCGTTGACTGAGCTCATGGTTGTCGTCGCTATCGCAGCGATTTTGATGGCAATGGCCGCCCCTGCGTTTAACAGTTTTATCGATAATCAGAAATTGCTGGCAACTGCGACTGAGTTTTATTCGGCAACGAATCTGACGCGGACGGAGGCCATCAAGCGTGGCGGGCAGGTGACGATGGCGGCGAATGACGGCGCGAACTGGAGCTCTGGCTGGACCATTTTTGTGGACGCCAATGCCAATGCCATTCCTGATGCCGGGGAGACTATTATCATTATTCATGAGGCCATTCCCGGCAAGATTACGGCAACGAATAATTTTACGGATTCGACGGTGCCTTATGTTTCCTATACCGGTAATGGCCGCAGCAGGACAAATGCGAACGGTCAGCAACCTCAGGCGGGAACGGCGTCGTTTACCCTGGGATCGTCGATCCAGCGTGTGAAGCTGAATTTTTTAGGGCGGGCACGGATCTGCAATCCGGCAGTGGATCAGGTGAGTTGCGCCGACACCAATACAGGGAACTGATTCCGTGCATCACTGACGTTAGTCCTGGAATGTCAAGATACGTTGAGCCTATAACTCACCCTGGCAGCAGCGTCTTTATTCCGGTTCTGCTGCTTTCTTGTTTTTTCCGACCTTGTTTTCTACATTGATTTCCTGAATGGCTTCTGCGAATTCGGAGATGTCTTCAAAACTTTTGTAAACGGAAGCGAAGCGGATATAGGCGATTTTATCCAGCCGCTTTAGCTCACGCATGACCAGTTCGCCCAGTTGTACCGAGAGAATTTCACGTTCGCCGCTGGAGAGTAATTTTTCTTCTATGCGCTGAATGGCGCCATCGACGGCTTCCGCCGATACCGGCCGTTTACGAAGTGCCAGCATCAGGCTGGCGCGTAGTTTGACGGATTCATATTCTGTCCTGCTGCCATTTTTTTTGACAATTACGGGCATTGCCAGCTCTATCCGCTCATAAGTCGTGAAACGCTTATCGCAATGCGCGCAGCGGCGGCGACGGCGCATGACATTTCCTTCTTCTGACACCCGGGTGTCAATCACCTGAGTATCATCGTGGTGGCAATAGGGACATTTCATAGAATGACGAGTGAGGGATTCCGATATCAGAACCGAATGATGCGGGACAGGAACAGGTCAGAATGCAAAATGCTGTCGCAGCACTCTGACCCGTTATCATGCTCAGGCCTGATAAACAGGGAATGCGTCAGTCAGTTTTTTGACTTCTGCTTTCACTTTTTCAATAGTGGCCGGATCATTCGGATTGTCGAGTACGTCAGCAATCAGGTGACCGACCTTGATGGCTTCCGCTTCTTTGAAACCGCGGGTGGTAAACGCCGGGCTGCCCAGACGGATACCGGAAGTGATCATTGGTTTTTGCGGATCATTCGGAATACCATTTTTGTTGCAGGTCATGTGGGCAGAGCCGAGAATCGCTTCTGCTTCTTTGCCGGTCAGACCTTTCGGACGCAGATCGACCAGCATCACGTGCGATTCGGTGCGGCCGGAAACGATGCGCAGGCCGCGCTCGGTCAGAGTGTTGGCCAGTGCGGCAGCATTTTTAACGACTTGTTCCTGATAGGCTTTGAATTCCGGTGACAGTGCTTCTTTGAAGGCAACTGCTTTGCCGGCGATTACGTGCATCAGAGGACCACCTTGCAGGCCTGGGAAAATCGCAGAATTGATTTTCTTGGCGATGGTTTCGTCATTCGAGAGAATGATGCCGCCGCGCGGGCCGCGCAGGCTCTTGTGGGTAGTGGATGTCACGACGTCGGCAAATGGTACCGGGTTAGGGTACACACCGGCAGCGATCAGGCCGGCATAGTGCGCCATATCGACCATGAAATAAGCGCCGACTTCTTTGGCGATTTTGGCAAAGCGTTCAAAATCGATGCGCAGCGCAAAAGCGGATGCACCGGCGATGATCAGTTTCGGTTTCGCTTCGCGCGCCAGTTTTTCCATGGCATCGTAGTCGATGTCTTCTTTGTCATTGAGTCCGTAAGACACGACGTTGAACCATTTACCGGACATATTCAGCGGCATGCCGTGCGTCAGGTGACCGCCTTCGGCCAGACTCATGCCCATGATGGTGTCGCCCGGGTTCAGCAGGGCGAAGAATACGCCCTGATTCGCCTGCGAGCCGGAGTTTGGCTGGACGTTCGCGAAATTGGCACCGAACAATTGTTTCAGACGATCGATGGCCAGTTGCTCGACGACGTCGACATATTCGCAGCCGCCGTAGTAACGCTTGCCGGGATAGCCTTCAGCGTATTTGTTGGTCAGCTGGGAGCCCTGCGCTTCCATGACAGCTGGCGATGTGTAATTTTCGGAAGCGATCAGTTCGATATGCTCTTCCTGACGGTGGTTTTCTTTCTGGATGGTCGCAAATATTTCTGGGTCGATATGGGCGAGCGTATGAGTTTTAGCAAACATGGTTTTCCTGATTCCTGTTGAATGATTGAGAATAAGCTGAACAACGTAAGTTGATTGTATTCTGTGAGGTGTCGCTCGGAATGGTATGACGAATGGCAGCCTCACTGCTTTACCATCAGGCTACCCAGGCGCACGGCTGGAGTCATCCGACTCCGACATCTCACGCTTCCCGATGGATCTCCATCTTTGCCGGAACGGAATTATCCGTTTTCCGGCATTTTCGCCAGTTACGTGAGACAAAATGGTGAGAGGATTTTACGTGATGCGCTATGAATGGGCAAGCAGCGCCTGATGAGAAAGGCTTGACTGAAAAGCAAAAAAATTCCCGGGGAAGCAGGGAAAGTGCGGTGCTTCTGAGCGGAATGCAGTGCATCGCCGTAAAAGCCCTTAAAATACGGCATCGTCAGTTGTGCGGTATTCATTTAACTTTTCAGCAGAGGGCAGACATGATTGTATTGATTACAGGGGCAAGCTCAGGCTTTGGTGAGGAAATGGCGCGGAAATTCGTACGCGAAGGGCATCGCGTGATTGCCGCCGCGCGCCGGGTTGAGCGTCTGAGCGCATTACAGGCCGAACTGGGCCCGCATCTGCTCCCGGTCAGCATGGATGTGACGCAGAAATCCTCCATCATGAACGCGCTGTCCGGATTGCCGGCAGACTGGCAGCCGGTGGATGTGCTGATCAATAATGCGGGTCTGGCGCTGGGGACTGAGCCTGCGCACCTGGCTTCGCAGGATGAATGGGATACCATGATTGATACCAATACCAAAGGACTGGTGACGGTGACCCGTGCCATTTTGCCGGATATGGTCGCACGCAACAGTGGCATGATTATCAATATTGGCTCGATTGCCGGTTCAACCCCGTATCCTGGCGGCAATGTCTATGGTGCCACCAAGGCATTTGTCGATCAGTTCACCCGTAATCTGCGGGCCGACATGGCGGGCACCAATGTGCGCACCACCAATATTGCGCCGGGATTGTGCGGCGGTACGGAGTTTTCCAATGTCCGTTTCCGCGGCGATGACGGTGCGGCAGCCAAGGTGTATGAGGGAACGGTGCCGTTAACGGCCGTCGATATCGCAGAAACAGCGTACTGGATTGCGACATTGCCGCCGCATGTGAATATCAATTACATTGAAATGATGCCGACCTGTCAGGGTTTCGGACCGTTGAACATCAAACGCCAGCCCGTCTGACACTGATCTACAGTCTCTGGATACTGGGGGGAGTATCTGGAATGCTCCTTTATTTTCAAGGGCAACAGGCCGAAATAGTCATATACTCCCCCGGAAATGAAAACAATGCAGAACACATTTAACTGGAATGTCCGGGTGTATTACGAAGATACAGATGCCGGCGGCATCGTGTTTTACGCGAATTACCTGAAGTTTTTTGAGCGTGCCCGGACCGAATGGCTGCGGGCGACCGGGGTGCATCAGCAGACTTTGGCGGAAACGGCGGGCGTGATGTTTGTCGTCAAAGCAAGCTCAGTCGAGTATCATGCTCCCGCAAGGCTGGATGATGAACTCCGTATCACCGTGACGGTCGAAAAGCTGGGGCGGGCATCCGTGCAGTTTGTACAGGAAGCCTGGTGCGGCGATCGCTTGCTGACGCGTGGAAAGATCAAGGTCGGCTGCGTCGGCACCAGCAGCCTGCGTCCTGCACCGATGCCGGAAGATGTGCTGGAAAAAATATCGGCCTTCAAGCCGCTTAATGCCTGAGCGCTATTGATGCGGCAGCCTTTATCGTGGCTGTCTGCAGCGGCAGGGCAGCGGACTCTTGCATGCGAACCAGTTGGCCGGCCGGCTTGTTGAAAAACATGTGATACGGCGATCCTGCTTAATTTTTTTTGTCGTGATTGAACTGATTTATGATGACTGTTACCCAAGACCTTTCGTTTGTGAGCCTCATTGCCAATGCCTCCGTGCTGGTGCAGCTCGTGTTGTTGTTGTTAATCGGTGTTTCCCTGACCAGCTGGACCTATATTTTCAACAAAATGTTTACCATCCGGAAAGCCCGGTCGCAGACCGAGATTTTCGAGCGGAATTTCTGGTCCGGCGGCAATCTGGTGGAGCTGTATCAGGAAGCCAGCCAGAACCGTCGCACCGGGCGCGACAAAGCGGGCTCGCTGGAACGTATTTTTGAAGCCGGAATGAGCGAATATCACAAAGTTAAAAATGCGAATAAGGCCTCGCTGGATGCCGGTGCGATGCTCGATGGCGCGCGCCGCGCGATGCGGGCAGCCTACCAGCGGGAAATGGACATGCTGGAATCGCATCTGTCGTTTCTTGCTTCCGTGGGCTCGGTATCGCCTTATATCGGCCTGTTTGGTACCGTCTGGGGCATCATGAATGCATTTCGCGGACTGGCCAATGTGCAGCAGGCGACACTGGCGGCGGTTGCGCCGGGTATTGCCGAAGCGCTCATCGCCACGGCGATCGGCCTGTTTGCCGCGATTCCGGCGGTGCTGGCCTATAACCGTTATTCGCACGATATTGACCGTCTGGCGATTCGGTTTGAAACCTTCATTGAAGAGTTTTCCAATATTCTTCAGCGCCAGTCCCGATAAGCACAGGGAGTCAGCATGAGTTACCTGCGTGGCGAACGTAAACGCAAATTCAAGGCCGAAATCAACGTCGTGCCCTATATCGACGTGATGCTGGTGCTGCTGATTATTTTCATGGTGGCATCCCCCATGACCAATCCCAGCGTGATTAATCTGCCGACGGCAGGGCAGTCCACCCAGCCGCCATCCGATTACATTGAAATCACGCTGAAACCCGATGCCAATGCCACCATCAGCCTGAACAGCCGGAATGGTGCGAATGGACATAATCTGCAGGAAAGCAAGGAAGAAGCACGCAACCGCCAGCAATTGTTGCAAAAGCTGCGGGAATACCACGATGCCAAACCGGATTTGTCTGTGCTGGTGTCTGCCGATAAGGGCATCGTCTATGATGATGTGGTGCAGGTGATTTCCGAAGCCAAAAAACTGGGGATCAATCGAGTAGGTCTGGCGACCCGATAAATCAGGATGACAATCAGACAGTGTTCATTGCCTTTGCTGTTGAGCATGTTGTTGGTGGGATGGTGTGCTCCTGTCCGTCCGCTTGCTGCGCAGACGGTTCCCGCTGCGCAGGAACGTCAAAGCAATGAAACTCCTCCGACAGCCGAAACCACGCATCCTGATGACGCCATTACCGACCCCGAGAGCGTCGTGCGCAGTACCAGCGGGCGGTTTGCATTGCAGGCGGAAGCGGCTGGCTGGGCAGCGTTGCTGCGTGAGCATATTGCCGAATTTTCGCCGGGTGCTGAAGCCCAAAATATCACGCCATCCCTGATCCGGCGTCTGCGCCAGGACATCAGCGGCATTCTGGCGACCGAAGGATATTTTTCGCCGCAGATCCAGTTCAGAAACCTGGAGGAAGCGACTACACCGGCCGCGGCTCAAGGGACGGCCGGCAATGCGCTTAAGCTGATCCAGGTGGCGGTCAGCCCGGGTCCGAGGACAATCATCGCTGAAGTCGGAATCCATTTTCAGGGTGCACTGGCATCGGCAGAACCGCTTGCGCAGGAACGCCAGCAGCGGTTGATCCATGAATGGGGGCTGGCCAAGGGGCAGCCATTCAGAGAGGACGACTGGAGCGAAGCAAAAACCCAGTTGCTCGAAAGCCTGCGCGCCGATACCTATGCAGCAGCACGTATAGCAGACAGCGCGGCGAATGTGGATGCCGATCAGCAGCGTGCCGTGCTGGCGCTGGAAGTTGACAGCGGCCCGGTATTCCGGCTGGGGGAACTGCGTGTCAATGGTCTCAGGCGTTATCCGTCCTGGCTGCTGTCCCGGTATCAGCCGCCGGTGCCGGGGGAACTGTATTCACGCGCGCGTTTGCTGGAATTTCAGCGTAATTTGCAGAACTCTCCTTATTTTGCGACCGTTGCTGTGTCGATCGATGCTGATCCGGAGCAGGCTTTGGCGATACCGGTTGATGTCAGCGTGGTCGAGCGCAGGGCGCGTGACCTGAGTTTTGGCGTCGGTTATAGCAGCAATACCGGATTTCGCGGAGAAGTTGCCTACCGTGACCGCGATATTCTGGGAAAAGCCTGGGATTTGCGCAGCGCGATCCGGATCGAGCAAAAGCGGCAGCTGGGGTATGCCGATATTTATCTGCCGCCGCATGATAAGCAGCTTGATTCCTTCGGTGTGATTGCCGATCGTCAGGATCTGTCGGGCGTGCTGTCCCTGCGCAATGCCGTCGGTATCAAGCGCACCAGTCATCGCGGTTTACTGGAGCAAAGGCTGGCGCTGAAACTGATCCGCGAACGTAAAACCGTCGAAGGAGAACCGCAGGAAATCAGCAAGGCGCTGGTCGCCAGCATAGGCTGGACCTGGCGTGATGTGGATGATGCGTTTTCGCCGCGACGGGGAGAGATTTATCAGCTTGATCTGGATGTCTCCGATAAGGCGTTATTTTCTGACCAGCGCTTTATTCGGGGCTATGGCAAATACCAGCGCTGGGTTCCGGTTGGCAAGACCGACAGCGTGATTTTGCGGGCTGAGGCCGGTCAGGTTTTTGCGCAGGGCGATGCCGGTATTCCGGAAGACTACCTGTTTCGTACCGGCGGCAGCACGACGGTACGCGGCTATGCTTATCAGAGTCTGGGTATCCAGCATCTGAATGCGGTGACTGGCGGACGCGTGATGGGTGTGGCCAGTGCGGAATATGTGCACTGGCTCAACAGTACCTGGGGCGCGGCGACTTTTGTCGATGTGGGCGATGCGGCGGAGACCTGGCGCGATTTCAGCCTGCGGCAGGCAATCGGCATCGGAGGCCGTTACCGCACACCGGCTGGTCCGATTGCACTGGATATGGCGTATGGGCGGCAGTCGAAGCGGGTCCGGCTGGATTTTTCTATTGCCATCGCATTCTGATATGACGCAAGCTGATCACAACGGAACAGCACCATTGCCGCCTGAACACAACAGCGGGCAGGATGATGTACCTGTACCTGCACCGGTGGCGGTGAAATGCCGGTCGCTGAAATGGCTGCGCTGGCTGCTTGCTGGCGTGGTGACAGTGCTGCTGGCGGTTGTGCTGCTGATTGGCTGGGCCGTTAAATCAGAAAGTGGCACCCGGGTTTTTTTCGCTGTTGTGGATCAGCTTACTGCTGGCAGCATACAGACCAGCGGTGTGCGGGGGACGCTCAGTCACGCACTGGAAATAGATCAGTTCCGCTACCGTGACGCCAGTACCGGCGTGCAGGCCAGTGGCGTGCAGTTAGCATGGCAGCCGCAGGCGCTATGGCGGCGCGAACTGGTGTTTGAACGTTTGCACATCAGCTATCTGCAGATTGCTACCTTGCCCAGTAACACGCCGGTCAGTCTGCCGCAACAACTGACGCTGCCGCTTTCGCTGAACGCCGCCGATCTGGCTGTGGGGCGCCTGCAGATCGCAGACATGCTGGCAGACGGAAAGCAAAAAGAAGTGCTTGCCCTGACTGCTTTGCAAGGACAGCTGACGTATCACCAGAATCAGTATCAGGCCCGGTTGCGCCTGAATTCACCGTGGGGAAAACTGGAAACCGGTGCCGTCAGCCTGTCGGGCGCGCGACCATTCAGTCTTCGCGGTAATGCCCGTCTGCAAGGGCGGGTGCTGCAGGATATTCCACCGGTGTCGGCACAACTGCAGATCAGCGGAGATCTCACTGCGTTGCAACTGGCATTGCAGGCCGAGTTGCAGCAGTCTCCAGCCGGCACAACCGCGACAACGACCACAACCGCGGCACAGCGATTAAGCGGCACCGCCAGTGCGCTGCTGGCGCCCTTTGAAACGCAAATTATCCGGCAGGCGCAGATCGATATCCGGCATCTGAATCCGGCTGACTGGTCCGCCCAGGCACCGCAGGCCGATTTACGGATTCTGGCAGACCTGCAGCCGGAGACGATCATGACACCTGCTGCCGCGCCAAATAAAAATCCGGCGCAGAAAACAGCCGCAGCAGTCACCGGGCAGATCCGCGTTACCAATGGCAATCCCGGCACACTGAACCGGCATGCCTTGCCACTGGAAGGCCTGCAATCCAGCCTGCTGTGGCGGGATGATCTGCTCGATATCCGTGACCTGAAGCTGCGGCTGACCCATCAGGGCGAAGTGCAGGGTGGTGGAAAAATCCAGTTCAGCAACAGCAGTTTCAGAGCCGATGCCCGGTTGAAACTCGCGAATGTCGATCTGAAAGCCCTGCACCCGGCATTGCGCAGTACGCACATTCAGGGAGAGCTTAGTCTCCGTACCGATGCACAGCAGGTCATGCAGCTGTCCACCCAGCTGAAGGATGCGCAGGCCGTGCTGAAAGCTGACGCCGGCTATGATATCCGCCAGCAGTTACTGACGCTGTCCAGTTTGCATTTACAGGCCGGACAGGCGCAGCTGGAAGGGAAAGGAACGCTGGCATTGCGCGGTGAGCAGGCGTTTCACTTTGCCGGCAATCTGGGACATTTCAATCCCGCATACTGGGCGGATACCGAAGCGGGTGAACTGCACGCCGGAATCCGTGTTGACGGCCGTCTGACACCCGATGTCCAGTTGCAGGTTAAATTACCGCAATTACAGGGACAGTACGCCGGGCAGCCGGTACAGGCCGAGGCTGAATTCATGTGGCTGCACGAGCAGTTGCGGGTATCCCGGCTTGATCTGCGCTGGGGCGATAATCATCTGAGTGGTCACGGGGTGGCCGGCACGCCCGGCGACAGTCTGCAGTTAGCGCTCGAGGCACATGATCTCAGCGCCTTCAATCCGTTATTGCGCAGTCAGCAGCTGGCGCTGCGCGGCAGGCTGGATGCCGCGCTGGAACTGCAGGGACGTTTCCGTGATCTGGCAGGGCAGGTGACGCTGGACGGCAGCCAGATCGGTATCGCACGGCAACAAAAAAATTATACGGTGGCCAGCCTGAATGGCAAATTACAGCTTGCCGGTGGCGACGCCGGTCTGGTTGCCGGTGAACTGAATGTGCAGCAACTGGGAGGCGACTTTCCCGGCTCCGCCGATGCTGATCCGCTGTCGTCTGGCAAGGCAGTGAAAATCAGCCAGCTGCAATTGCAGCTGAGCGGCAAAAAAGACGACCACCGCCTGAGCGCCAAGATGACTTTCCCTGGCAAACAGCAATTCAGCGCCGCATTGCAGGGTGCACTCAATACCGGCAGCGGCACCACCTTAAGCCGGGCAAATCAGCGCAGTTCCGCACCGGGTGCCGGGTGGGACTGGCACGGGGAATTGCAGACGCTGACGCTTAGCGGCAAGGCCGATGCCCGGCTGATGGCGCCTGCTGCCGCGCAGATCAATGCGCAGACTTTCCGTATCGGGAAACTGCAGCTGCAGAGCGCTTTGGGTGCACTCTCGGTGGATCAGCTGGAGTGGGCCAACGGGCAGCTGATGACGCAGGGTACTGTCAGTAATGCGCGCGTGCTGGAGCTGGTCAATCTGCTGCGGCCACAGTATGCCGTGACCGGCAATCTGACCCTGAATGCGGCGTGGAATCTGCAGCTGAAAGACACGGCGCGTGGCGACATCTCGATTCAGCGTCAGGGTGGCGACCTGCGCTTTAACGACCCGGATGGCACGGCCACCGCGATACCGCTGGGGATACGTGATGCCCGGCTGAAAATCCATCTTGGCGGTCTGGTGGCAGGGACCGATGGTGAGCGCATCAGCCTGCAGATGAGCGCCGATGGCAGCCGTCTGGGACAATGGCAGATCACGGCTGATTCCTGGCTGCATCAGGCGCAGGGGCAATGGCAATTACCGCCTGAGGCAGCGCTGAATGGCCAGGTCAGCGCCGTGATTCCTGATCTGGAGTGGCTGGGACCATTGCTGAATCCGGGGCTGGTGCTGAAAGGAAAACTGAATCTGGATGCGCAGTTAAGCGGTAATCTGGAAAAACCGCGTTACCGGGCAGCGGTCAGCGGACGCGAACTGGAATTGGCGTTTGCTTCCGAAGGTCTGCTGCTGCCGAATGGCACGCTCGATGCGCAGATCGAAGACAACCACCTGACGCTGAATCAGCTGCAGTTTTCCAATGTGGTGACGATGCTGCCGCAACACGCCCAGTTCAAAGGCGCGGAGATGCTCGGCAAGCGCGGCCTGTTCACCGCCAGCGGCGAGGTGGATATCGGCAAGGAAACCGGCGCCATTCAGGCGCAATGGCAGCAATTTCCGTTATTGCAGCGCAAGGACCGCTGGCTGATTGTGTCAGGGCAGGCCAGCATTGTAGAAGCCAATCATATCTGGAGCCTGACTGGCGGCGTGAAAGCCGACGGCGCTTATTTCAGATTGCCGAAATTACCGCCGCCCAGCCTGTCCGGCGATGTGAATGTGACACGTAAAAATGAGCGGACGGATAACCGCACAGCCAGCGACAGCAGCGCACGCAAGGGATTGAAAACGCGGGTCGATGTGAGCTTTGAGATGGGGCCGCGCTTTGTGTTTGTCGGACGCGGACTTGATACCGGTCTGGAGGGCAGCCTGCGCCTGCGCTCGGTGGATGGCAGTCCCTTGCAGGCGACCGGCTCCATCAACACGGTGCGTGGTGTATATGAGGGTTACGGCCAGCAGCTGGCGATTGAACGCGGCATCCTGAATTTCCAGGGGCCACCTGCTAATCCCGGCTTGAACATCCGCGCCCTGCGGCAAGGACTGGCCGTCGAGGCCGGGGTGGAGGTGGTCGGCACCGTTGTCGCGCCGCAGGTGCGGCTGGTGTCGGAGCCGGCAGTGCCGGATGCCGAAAAGCTCTCCTGGCTGGTACTGGGGCGCGGGTCGGATCAGTTGGCGGGCGGCGATGCCTCGCTGCTGATGTCAGCCGCCACCGCGATTTTTGGTGGCGACGGCAGCCGCAACGTGCCGCGCGATATCGTGCAGGGACTGGGTTTTGACGAATTTTCGATCGGCTCTGCCGGACGCAGCAGCACTTCACACGTGCCGGGACAAACTGTTGCCGGAACCACTGGTGTGTCCAGCAGCACTTCCGGCAGCGATCAGGTCATCAGCGTGGGAAAACGCCTGATGCCGGGGCTGGTGCTGTCGGTTGAGCGCGGTCTGGGTGATGCCAGTGGTGCGATTCGCCTGAGCTGGCAGCTGACGCGCCGTATTACCGTGGTCGGGCGCACCGGTAGTGAATCGGCAGTCGATGTCACGTACACCTTCTCTTTCAATTAAACCAGAGCTGAGTCCGCAATCGGCCTACACTGAGGCAGGCAGCATTGGCGGCGGATGACGGGCGGGGTACAGCGCCGATCGCCGGCGCCACCACACTTTACCCAGATGCACCGCCGTCGCGCCAGTGAGGCTGGGTTTTTATTTGCGGCGATTAATATGCAATGCAACTTAATTTTCTTCTTAAATGATATTTGACATATCAAAACAAGCAATGCAAGCTGATGCTTTCTCATTTTTCCTGGCCAGCCTGCGCTGACCATTATCAGGAGTGAATCATGCCGCAATATCGTTCCCGGACTACCACCCACGGCCGCAATATGGCTGGTGCGCGTGCCTTATGGCGTGCCACTGGCATGACAGATGGTGACTTTGATAAGCCGATCATTGCCGTGGTGAATTCGTTTACCCAGTTCGTGCCGGGCCATGTGCACCTGAAGGATCTGGGGCAGATGGTGGCCCGTGAGATCGAAGCGGCGGGCGGGGTGGCCAAGGAATTCAATACCATTGCCGTGGACGACGGCATTGCGATGGGACATGGCGGGATGCTGTACTCCCTGCCTTCGCGTGAACTGATTGCTGATTCCGTGGAATACATGGTCAATGCGCATTGTGCCGATGCGATGGTCTGTATCTCGAACTGCGACAAAATCACACCCGGTATGCTGATGGCGGCGATGCGGCTGAATATCCCGGTCGTGTTTGTGTCCGGCGGGCCGATGGAAGCCGGAAAAGTGCTGGAAACCCTGCACCCGAAACAAAGCGGCGAACAGAAAATCATGAAAATTGATCTGGTCGATGCCATGATCAAAGCTGCCGACGACAAGGTCAGCGATGAAGAAATCGGCCGGATTGAACGCTCTGCCTGCCCGACCTGCGGTTCTTGTTCCGGCATGTTCACCGCGAACTCGATGAATTGCCTGACCGAAGCGCTGGGCTTGTCCCTGCCGGGCAACGGCACGATTCTGGCGACCCATGCCGACCGCAAGGAACTGTTCCTGCGCGCTGGCCGTCTGGTCGTGGAACTCGCCAAACGGTATTACGAACAGGATGATGATTCCATCCTGCCGCGCAGCATCGCCAGCAAGGCGACTTTTGAAAACGCCATGGCGCTGGATGTGTCGATGGGCGGCTCCACCAACACTGTGCTGCACCTGCTGGCTGCCGCGCATGAAGCCGGCGTTGATTTCAGCATGGCAGATATTGACCGCATTTCCCGCAAGGTACCCTGCCTGTGCAAAGTGGCGCCGATGACGGACAAATACCACATCGAAGACGTGCACCGCGCTGGCGGCATCATCGCGATTCTGGGGGAACTGGCGCGCGCCGGCCTGCTCGACACCAGCCGCCCGACCGTGCACAGCGCTTCACTGGCCGAAGCGATTGCCCGTAACGACATCATGGTCAGTCAGGACGCCGTAGTGCGCACCCTATTCCTGGCAGCACCGGGCGGTGTGCCGACGCAGCAGGCGTTCTCGCAGGCGAAGCGTTTTGATTCGCTCGATACCGACCGGTCCGGCGGCTGCATCCGTGAACGCGCCCATGCTTATTCGCAGGACGGCGGTCTGGCCGTACTGTATGGCAATCTGGCTGAAAAAGGCTGTATCGTGAAAACTGCCGGTGTCGATGAAAGTATTTTGAAATTCACCGGTAAAGCACGCGTATTCGAGAGTCAGGATGCCGCAGTCGAAGGCATTCTGGGCGACACCGTGCACGAAGGTGATGTGGTGATCATCCGCTACGAAGGACCGAAAGGCGGGCCAGGCATGCAGGAAATGCTGTATCCGACGTCCTACATCAAATCCAAAGGTCTGGGCAAAGCCTGCGCCCTGTTCACCGACGGTCGTTTTTCCGGCGGCTCATCCGGGCTGGTGATTGGTCATGCCTCGCCGGAAGCAGCCGAAGGCGGCACCATCGGTCTGGTGGAAGAGGGCGATATCATCGAGATCGATATTCCGGCACGCACCATCCATCTGAAAGTCAGCCAGGATGAACTCACGCGGCGCCGTACCGCGATGGAGGCGCGCGGCGCCGGCGCCTGGCAACCGGTGAACCGTGAGCGCGTGGTGTCGCAGGCGTTGCAGGCGTATGCAGCGCTGGCAACTTCGGCAGACCGTGGCGCGGTGCGTGATATTTCCCAGTTGCGCCGCAAATAAGCAGTGCAATAACAACAAGGCAACAGCAATAATCATGAAGAGGTAAAAGCGGCCACACAAAATGGCTGCCAATGCCGCATTTTTATTGTGCACTGTCTGTATCTTGCAGCGTCGGTCAACCGGCGCTGCTTGTTTTCCTGAATTTTGCCCTCACCTGCAGAAAATAGAAGAAGCGTTCAGCATCCCCGGTCAGAAAGGCGCTGGTCGTTTATACTCTCTGTTTTGGCGGCGCCACGGCCCGCTGGAATCCATTGACACCCTGTCGGGACGCCGTCTGGCAAAGCTCAGTTCGTCCGGGTCCTGTAAATCAAAATTCGTGAGAACGGTATGTCCAGCAACACCCCGCCTGTCGAGCCTGCAACTCCTGCAACCGCGGCACTTGAATACGTCGATTCCTGCAATCTGCCTACCACCTGGGCCAATTTCCGTATGCATGCTTTTTTTGAACCGGCAACCGGCAAAGAGCATATTGCGCTGACACTGGGCGATGTGGCGAACGGCCAGCCAGTGCTGGCACGGATTCATTCCGAATGTCTGACCGGCGATGCACTGTTCAGCCAGCGTTGCGACTGCGGGCCACAGCTGGAAATGGCGTTGCGGAAAATTGCGGAAGAAGGGCGCGGCGCCTTGCTGTATCTGCGACAGGAAGGACGGGGCATCGGCTTACTGAATAAAGTCCGCGCCTATCACCTGCAGGACGACGGCGCCGATACGGTGGAGGCCAATCAGCGGCTCGGCTTTGCGGCAGACCTGCGCGATTACAGCCTGTGCGACCCGATGCTGCGGCATCTGGGCATACAGTCATTGCGGCTGATGACGAACAATCCGCGCAAGCTGGCCGCGATGGAAGGCCTGAAAGTCACGATCAGTGAGCACGTGCCGCTGATCATCCAGCGCAATCCCTACAATAACCGTTACCTGAACACCAAAATCAGCAAGCTCGGTCACATGCTGTCGCCGGAACTGTAAGGTGTTTCTGAGCAATCCCTGGTTTGACTGGAAGCATCAGTCAGCAGGTGATGATGTTTGCCCCGTGGATATTGCCGGCGTCCTGATTACAGATCGACCTGCTGGCGCAGTTTGCTGAATTCCCGGGCGGCTTCTTCCAGCACCTGATCCAGCCCATTCTGGTCCAGCCCCAGGCTTTCCCATGACAAAGCGGAGATTTCCGGGGTGCTGTGATCCGGCGTCGCCGTCACGTTCAGGACATGCGCGATACCGTTGGCGACATGAATGATGGTCGCCAGAAAACCGAGTCCGGGCCGGTCTGGCTGGTGATGTCCGCCGATGGCATTTTTGATGGCGTCGGAAAAATTCCAGCATTCCGCCAGCGCATGGCCAACCGCCGCATGATCGAGGCCGAGCACTTCCTTTTCTGCTTCCGGTTGTGTGCTCTGGTGTTCATTTTGCCAGGCGATGACCGCGGCGTAGCGCTCCGGATGATAAGCCACCAGCACCAGGGTTCCAATGTCATGCAGCAGCCCGGCGGTGAAGGCAATATCCTGCGAAAAGTTCAGTCTGCGCGCCAGGATGCGGGCAATGATGGCGACCGCATTGGCATGCTGCCAGAAATCTTTGTGGCTGAAACCGGGACAGTTATTGTCGGGAAAACAGCCGGTGACGGCCGCAGTCAGGATGATCTGGCGCACCGTTGTCATACCCAGCAGCGAGATTGCCTGCTGAATCGTGGTGACCTTGACCAGCGTGGTGTAATACGCGGAATTGGCGATGCGCAGGGTTTTTGCGGTGAGTGCCAGGTCATGGGTGACCTGTTGTGCCAGCGCGTGGATATCGACATCGTCGCGGTCCACACTATTGAGTAATTCCATCACGACGGCCGGCAGACTCGGCAGGTCATTCACATCGTCCGTGATCTGTCGCATGCTGATCATTCGCTGAACTCATTCCTGAAGTTAACATGTGTTCAGTATTACCCGAATGCCACCGCGATACCCAGAGGAATCACAAAGATGTGAAATAATTACTACATCAATTGAGTAGATTATTTCTTACCGGAAATTTATTGATGGCAGCGTGCCGTATCCGGCTTCAGATTTTTGAACCCAGCCGTTTTTCGCTGATGCTGATTTTTGCGCGTTCCAGCATGTCAATCGCAGCCGGGCCGCGCATTAGCGTGACAGCGACGGCCAGCGCATCAATGTAGGTCAGATGCGCCAGGCGCGAAGTCATCGGCGTGTAGATGTCAGGGTCTTCCTCCACATCGACGCTGATATGCACATCGGCCAGCTCAGCCAGCGGCCCGCCGCTGGCGCACAGCACCAGCACTTTGGCGCCGGCGTTTTTTGCCAGCTGTACGCTGTTGATCAGGTCACGTGTGCGTCCGGTACGGGAAAATGCCACCACCACGCAGTCGCTGTTAAGGAGCGTCGCCGATTGCGCCTGCAAATGGGCATCGCAGAATACGGTGGTCGGAATGCCGAAACGGAAAAACTTCAGCTGCGCATCAATTGCCAGCGCGCCGGAATAACCCAGTCCATAACATTCGATGCGGCGTGCGCGCGCCAGCAGATTGACGGCGGCTTCAAAGTTGGCGGGATTGGCATTGTTGCGGGCTTCCATCAGCGCTGCGATGGTGCGGTCAAATACTTTCGGCAAGACATCCTTGACCTGATCCGCCTGATTCACATCGAGGTGCAGATAAGGAATGCCGGTCGCCAGACTTTTGGCAAATGCCAGCTTGAAGGATTTAAATCCGTCGAATCCCAGGCTCTGGGCGAAACGCGCCACGGTCGGCTCGCTCACATCGCAGGCCTGTGCCAGCACGCGGATCGACATTTCCAGCGCATCGTGCGGTTTTTGCAGCAGAAATTCCGCGACCTGCCGTTCAGCGCGGCTCAGCGCGGTGCTGGCAGTGCGGATACGGGCCAGCAAGCCTTTTTCAGAAGGCGGGACAGGGCGGGGTTCGGAAAATGGATTTGCCATAATGTGTGCAGATGTGGGCAGAGTGAATGACGCTCAACACGGATCAGGTGATGCGCCGGGCAAAACCGTATTGTGCGTCATAAGCCAGCTGAAAGACACTGTTACGGGCACCAGAAAACATCGATATCGCATCCGGCTTCGCGCAGCAGGGCAGCAACCGGCAGATTGGCTTCGACGGCATGTTCCAGCACATCGCGCTTTTCCTGACCGGTAATCACCAGCCAGATGCGCTGCGTATTGAGCAGGCGCGGCAGCGACAGCGACATGCGGCTTTGCCGGGTCTGCGGATGCACCGCCGCCAGACAGGTCAGGTCATCATGCTGCACCGGCGCGCCGGGAAACAGCGAAGCGATATGACCGTCAGCGCCCATGCCGAGCAGGATGGCGCTGAATGCCTGCGGCAGCTGCGCATTGAGGCGCGCATCAATCGCTTCGGTGGCGACTTCCGGCGTGGAGGATGCATTTTTTAACGAGACCAGCTGCCAGCGTTTGTCGCGGGCGGATTTCTGCAGGCAGCGGCGGAACAGGCCTTCATTGCTCTGCTGATCTTCGTCGGCGACCCAGCGCTCATCGGTGGCGACCAGTTTGATCGGATTGCGCTGATCCATATGCGTCAGCAATTCATCGAGCCGCTGATACACCGGTGCCGGGGTCGTGCCGCCGGCGAGAGCAAAGCTGCTGCCGCCCGGCGTGCTGCGGATGATTTCCGCCCACTGCTGGCTGAGCGCTTCGCTCAGTGCCGCAAAATTGTCGAAGGTATGATATTGGATAGGTCTCATGTTTTTCTTTTCTGTATGACGGGGCTGAAACGCCGCGTTCAGCCTTCTACGTATTCTTCACCCCATGCGGCGCCATGCTGTGCCAGCAGATAGCTGGCGGCGGCCGGCCCCCAGCTGCCGGCGATATACGATTTCAGGCCTTCGCTGTCGTTCTGCCAGGCCAGCATGATCGGGTCTATCCACGCCCAGGCGGCGCTGAGTTCGTCATCGCGGACGAACAACGTCAGGTCGCCGTGCATCGCATCGAGCAGCAGACGCTCGTAAGATTCCACACGGCGGGAATTGGATGCTTCTGCGAAATCCAGATTCAGCGCCACATCGGACAGGCGGATGCCTTCGCCCGGCTCTTTGGCTTTCATGTACAGTTGTACGCTTTCTTCAGGCTGCAGCGAAATCACCAGCCGGTTAGAGCGCAGCGGTCCCTGGTTTTTCCCGAAAATGGAATACGGGATCGGTTTGAAATTGATCGTGATCTCGGCGCAGCGGCTCGCCATGCGTTTGCCTGTGCGCAGGTAAAACGGCACGCCTGCCCAGCGCCAGTTATCGATTTCGGCGCGGATCGCGACAAAAGTTTCGGTACGCGACGCTGGCGGCACGCCCGGTTCGGCCTGATAGGCAATCACAGGCTGACCATCGACGGCACCGGCGCGATACTGGCCGCGCACTGTTTTTTTGCTGACTTCATCCGGTGTGAATTTGTGCAGGGCGCGCAAGACCTTGACCTTCTCATCGCGGATCGCATCCGGATTAGCGTTCACTGGCGGCTCCATCGCCACGATCGATACCAGTTGCAGCAAGTGATTTTGCACCATGTCGCGCAGGGCGCCGGTGTGGTCGTAGAAATCGCCGCGCGATTCGACGCCGACCTGCTCGGAGATCGAAATCTGCACATCCTGAATCCACTTGCGGTTCCACAGCGGTTCGAGGAAAGAATTGGCAAAGCGTAGCGCCAGCAGATTCTGCACCATTTCTTTACCGAGGTAATGGTCGATACGGTAAATCTGGTTTTCATTCAGATAATTGCGCAACGACTGATTGATTTCCTTGGCGGACTGCGCATCGCGGCCGAGGGGTTTTTCAACCACTACGCGGGCATTGCCTTCAACCAGACCGTGCTTCGATAATTGCTCCACCACCGGGATGAAAATATCCGGGCCGGTCGCCAGATAAAACAGTGTGGCATTGGTATCGGAAGTGCGCAGGCTGCCTTTGAGTTTTTCGAAGTCTTCGGGGACGCGGGCATCGATCTTGGCATATTGGGTCAGCTCCAGGAACGCCGCCAGTTTTTCCGGGCTGCCGCCGGTGACTTTGGAGGCATAGTGCGCCACGCTGTCACTGACGCGCTGGCGATATTCGTCATTCGACAGAGCTTCACGGGCGGCGCCGATAAACTGGAAATGCTGGTCCAGCCTGCCATTCACAAACGCGCTGTACAGCGCGGGGATGAGTTTGCGTTTGGCGAGATCGCCTGTGCCGCCGAATAAGACAAAAGTGGTCATGCTGACTCCGAGATATGTTCTGCTTCTGGGGATGCAGTCAAAAGCGTCCGCCGGACTGCATTTGCTGCTGTTCTGCCGCTGCCATGGTGTTTTTTTGCTGCCTGACTGATTGTGCCTGAATCCTGTGCGGCGGAGGTATTCAACGCCGTCGCTGAAAGAATCCGAGCAATTTCATTATGCCAGAAAAACTTCAGAAATGTAGTTTCATTACGGTAAATTTGACGTTTTTGTACAAAAAATCAGCATTAAAATAAAATTCTGAAAGTTTGTTACGAAAAATTTCGGATTTATGCTATCTTTATCGTCATCGTATGCAAGCTCTTTGATGTTCTTTCGGGGAGCGCTGTCGCCGGACGCCGTATCGCGTCGGACAGATCAGGAAGGCAGTTTGCATCACTATGCAGTTTTTCTATTCTTTCGCTCTGCGGAGCAACAGGTGAGTTTATGACGACATCCTCTTCATTTTCAGCCGCCGCGCTGCATCCTGTCATCGACAAGGTGACCCGGCGCATTACCGAACGCAGCCAGACTCTGCGTCAGGCCTATCTGGCCCGTATCGATCAGATGCAGCAACGTGGTCCGCGCCGTGCATCGCTGTCCTGCGCTAATCAGGCGCATGCCAATGCGGCGATGGACAGCAAGGCCAAGATCTGGCTGAACCAGGCGCAGAAGCCGAACATCGGCATTGTGACGGCTTACAACGACATGCTGTCAGCACATCAGCCTTACGAATCCTATCCGCAGCAGATCCGAGACACAGCCTTGCGCTTTGGCGCTACGGCGCAGGTGGCGGGTGCCGTGCCTGCGATGTGCGACGGTGTGACGCAGGGACGCCCCGGGATGGAGCTGTCGCTGTTTTCGCGCGACGTGATTGCGCAGGCCACTGCTGTCGCCTTATCGCATGACGCATTCGATGCGACCTTATGTCTGGGCATCTGCGACAAGATTGTGCCGGGTTTGCTGATCGGCGCGCTGGCGTTCGGGCATTTGCCGACGATCTTCATTCCGGCCGGACCGATGGGTTCCGGTCTATCGAATAAAGAAAAAGCCGCTGTGCGCGAACGTTATGCGCAGGGCAAAGCAACCAAGGAAGAATTACTGGCGGCTGAAAGTGCGGCTTACCACAGCGCCGGCACCTGCACGTTTTACGGCACTGCCAACAGTAACCAGATGCTGCTCGAAGCCATGGGACTGCATTTGCCCGGCGCGGCTTTTGTGCATCCGTCCGACCCGTTGCGCAGCGCATTGACGGAAGCGGCGGTGGAGCGCGTGCTGCAAATCACCGAGCAGAGCGGTAATTACAAACCAATTGGCCGTCTGGTCAATGAAAAAACCATCGTGAATGCCGTGATCGCCCTGCTGGCAACCGGCGGTTCGACCAATCATACGATTCACTGGATTGCCGTGGCGCGTGCCGCCGGCATCCTGATTGACTGGCAGGATTTCGATGAATTGTCTTCCGTCGTGCCTTTGCTGACCCGCGTGTATCCGAACGGCACTGCCGACGTGAATGCGTTTCAGGATGCAGGCGGCCCGACTTTTGTGATGCGTGAATTGTTGTCAGCCGGACTGATGCATGGCGACGTGATGACCGTGTACGGCGATCAGGGATTGCACAGCCATACCGGACGTCCGGTGCTGAATGCCTCAGCGCAGGTGCAGTGGGAAGCGCTGCCTGCCGCATCGACCGACACCAGCGTGGTGCGCAATGTAAGCGAGCCGTTTGCCGCAACCGGTGGCCTGCGTCTGCTGCAAGGCAATCTGGGGCGTGCGATTGTCAAAGCCTCTGCCGTGCCGGAAGAGGCATGGATCATCCGGGCGCCAGCCAAAGTGTTTGAGTCGCAGGATGCGCTGGTCAGGGCTTACAAGGCGGGTGAACTGAATCAGGATTTTGTCGCTGTGGTGATTTTCCAGGGGCCGCAGGCGAACGGCATGCCGGAGCTGCACCAGTTCACGCCGGTTCTGGGCAGTCTGATGTCGGCCGGATACAAGGTGGCGCTGGTGACGGATGGCCGCATGTCCGGCGCTTCCGGTAAGGTGCCGGCAGCGCTGCACGTCAGTCCCGAAGTGGCGCAGGGCGGGCCGCTGGGCAAGGTGCGCGACGGTGATCTGATCGAGCTGAATGTGCATACCGGTGAACTGCGTGCGCTGGTCGATGAGCAGGAATGGAATCAGCGTCCGGTGCGCGAACGCAGCAAAGAGGACACCTTTGGCTTTGGCCGCGACCTGTTTGCGGCGCAGCGCCGGGTCGTGACCGCGCCGGAGCATGGCGCATCGACGCTGTTTATCGACTGACGGCGGCATCACGCAGGGAAAACTGAACACAAGATTCAGAACATATCGGTAAGCATATCGGCAAAACCCGCATGACAGGCGGCAGGGCGCTGCCTGCGATGCGGTTTCGGAAATTTCCGGCCTGACCCGATGCAGGCAATTTTATTTTTTATGTGAGAGACATTATGAGCCACACGCAACAGAGCATCATCACCCAGCTGGAACAGATCCGTGTTTTGCCGATTTTGGTCACTGATGACGTCGATCAGGCCATCCGGTGCGTCGCTACGCTGGCGGAAAACGGTTTGCCTGCGGTGGAAATCACGCTGCGCACACCGAATGCGATGACGGTGGTGCGTGAAGTGGTGCGCGCCTGCCCGGATGTGACTGTCGGCGTCGGTACGATCCTGACCGCTGCGCAGCTCGATGCGGTCAAGGCCAGCGGTGCGGCATTCGGCATCAGCCCCGGCATCACGCCAGTACTGGCAAAAGCGGCGCAGGAATCCGGTCTACCGTATTTCCCCGGTGTCGGTGGTGCCAGTGATCTGATGCTGGCGCTGGAACATGGCTTTCATGTCGTCAAACTGTTCCCTTCCGATGTGGTCGGCGGCACCAAGATGGCCAAGGCGCTCGGCGGCCCCTTCCCGGAGGTGCGTTTTTGCCTGACCGGCGGCGTGACGGTGGAAGCCACGCCGGCACTGTTGCAGCAGTCCAACGTGCTGTGCGTCGGCGGCTCCTGGATGTGCCCGGCAGGACTGATCAACAGCGGGGACTGGAATGCTATCGCCACGTTGGTAAAAGCGGCCGTCGCCGCTGGCAAGGCATAAATATACTCCGGGGGAGTATTTTATATAGTCCTTTGTTTATCTGGATATCAAGCCGGAAAATAAAGATACTCCCCGGATAAATCCCGATTTGACCCGTCGTTCCGACTTATCCCGACTTCTGAGCAAGATCATGGCAAATTCTGTTTCCCGTACTCCGCTCTGGTGCCTGTTGCAGCAGCGCGCTACCAACATGCCCAGCCTGAAAGAGCTGTTCCGTGCTGATCCGCAGCGTTTCACCCATTTTTCGGCTTCTGCCTGCGGCATCCTGCTCGATTATTCCAAACAGCGCATCGACACCACAGCCAAGCTGAATCTGCTGGCAATGGCGCGGCAGCAGGAAGTGGAAACGCGGCGTGACGCCATGCTGCGCGGTGAGGCGATCAACCACACTGAAAACCGTGCCGTGTTGCATACCGTGCTGCGTTTGCCGAAAGGCGAGAAATTCATGCTGAACGGTGAAAACATCGCCGCCGACGTGCATCAGGTGCTGGCGCAGATGCGTGCATTCAGCGATGCCGTGCGCGAAGGGCGCTGGCTGGGTTATACCGGCAAGGCGATTCGCACGATTGTGAATATCGGCATCGGCGGCTCTGATCTTGGCCCGCAGATGGCATGCATTGCGCTGGCGCCGTGGTCGCAGAAAAATCTCTCGCTGCATTTTGTCTCGAATGTCGATGGCCGCCACGTGGCGGACGCGCTGGCGAATGCCGATCCGGAGACGACCTTGTTCGTGGTCGCATCCAAGACCTTCACCACCATGGAAACCCTGACCAATGCCCGCACGGCGCGTGAATGGATGCTGTCGCATGGTTGTCCGGCAGATCAGATCCGCCAGCATTTCGTGGCGCTCAGCACCAATGTGACTGCAGCGGCGGAATTTGGCATTGCAGAAGAAAACGTCTTCCCGTTCTGGAACTGGGCGGGTGGCCGGTATTCGATGTGGAGCGCGATCGGCCTTTCGATTGCGCTGTATGTCGGCATGGACCGGTTTGAAGAAATGCTGGCCGGCGCGCACGAGATGGATCTGCATTTTGCCCAGGCGCCGCTGGAACAGAATCTGCCGGTGCTGATGGCGCTGATCGGCGTCTGGAATATCAACTTCCTCGGTTTGCAAGCCTTGTCGATTGCACCTTATCACCAGCGTATGACGCGCGTGCCGGCCTATCTGCAACAGCTGGAAATGGAAAGCAACGGCAAATCCGTGACCCGCGAAGGGCAGCGCGTTGATTATTCAACGTCAGCGATTCTGTTTGGTGAGGCCGGTACGAATGGTCAGCATGCGTATTTCCAGTTGCTGCATCAGGGCGCGACGATCATCCCGACAGACTTTATCGTGGTTGCCGACGATGATGCCGGTTTGCCGGGACATAATCAGGCCTTGCTGGCAAATTGCTTTGCGCAATCGAAAGCCATGGCGCTCGGCAAGAGCATGGAAGAAGTGCGTGCCGAACTGGGCGACCTGCCGGACAAAATCCTGGCTCCGCGTGTCTTTGAGGGTAACCGCCCGACTTCCACGCTGCTGCTCGATGCGCTGACCCCGCGTTCGCTGGGCGCGCTGATTGCTTTGTACGAACACAAGGTGTTTGTGCAGTCGGTGATCTGGGATATCAACGCTTTCGATCAGTGGGGCGTGGAACTCGGCAAAAAACTGGCGCAGCAGCTGATCAGCCTCGATCCGGCGGCAGTGAAAGAAGAATACGACAGCTCCACCAAAGGCTTGCTGCAGGCTGTCAGACGCAGCCAGAAAGTCAGAAAAGCCGCCTGATCCGGGCTAACCCGGGCTAATGTCTGACGGCGACCCGGCTCTTGTGCCGGAACCGCGCCAGAGTCACTACCGGGGGCGCCATCCTGTCCGTCAGCCTGCGTACAGGCTGAACATCTGAGCCGGCAGGCGGTATTTCTCCTGATGCATCATCGGATCAAATACTGCTTGCCTTGCAAGAATTTTCATCATTCGATTTCCTTACTTACCGTAGAATTTTGTCAGCATGAATGCCCACCTCCAACCACCACTCAAAATGAACGACAAAGATGACGACAAAGACCAGAGTCTGCGCGAGGATATCCGCCGTCTGGGACGCCTGTTAGGCGATACGGTAAGAAATCAGCATGGCGATGATGTGTTCGACCTGATCGAGCAGGTCCGGCAAAATTCCATCCGTTTCCGCCGCGATGCCGATGAGGCAGCGCGTGCCGAACTGGAAAATACGCTCGATAGCCTGACCAATGACCAGACCACGCAGGTGATCCGCGCATTCAGCTATTTTTCGCATCTGGTCAATCTGGCGGAAGACCAGCATCATATCCGCCGCACCAGGGCGCATCAGATTGCCGGTTCGGCGCCCCGGTCCGGCAGTCTGGCGCATACCATTGAAGCCCTGTACAACACCGGTCACAGCACGCAGCAATTGCTCGATTTTTTCCAGACGGCGCAGGTCGCACCGGTGCTCACCGCGCATCCGACCGAAGTGCAGCGCAAGAGTATCCTGAATTGCCAGATGGTGATTACACGCCTGCTCGATGAGCGCGACCGTATGCAGCTCACACCGGAAGAATCTGCTGCCAACGAAGAGGCACTGGGACGCGCCGTGCTGACGTTGTGGCAGACCCGCATGCTGCGCACTTCAAAATTATCGGTGCTGGACGAGGTCGAGAACGGCCTGAGTTTTTATGACTACACCTTCCTGCGCGAATTGCCGCAGCTATATGCCGGTCTGGAAGACCTGCTGGCCAGCAAAGACCCGACACTGAAACAGCGTGAATTGCCCAGCTTTATGAAAATGGGCAGCTGGATTGGCGGCGACCGCGACGGCAATCCTTTCGTCACCGCCACTGTGCTGGAAAAAACACTGGCGATGCAGTCCACGCGGGCATTCCGCTTTTATCTGGATGAACTGCATACCCTGGGCTCCCAGTTATCGATGGCAAATCTGCTGGTGAAAGTGTCAGATGAGTTGCTGGCGCTGGCTGAGCGTTCGCCGGACCATTCGCCGCACCGCTCTGACGAGCCATACCGTCTTGCCATCAGCGGCATTTACGCCCGCCTGGCAGCGACTTATACCCAGTTGCTGGGGTTGTTGCCATCGATCCCGCCGAGCGGGGAAGCCGCACCTTACCGTGCGGCGGAAGAGCTCGCAGCAGACCTGGATGTGATTCACAACTCTCTGATGGCGAACGGCTCGGCTGCGATTACGCGCGGACGTCTGCGTCATCTGCGGCGCGCAGTCCGGGTATTCGGCTTTTATCTGGCGCCGCTGGATCTGCGTCAGAATTCCGATGTGCATGAGCGCGTGGTCGCTGAGTTACTGCAGGCCGCCGATCCGGCGACAGATTATCTGGCATTGAACGAAGAGCAGCGTATCGGCGTGTTGATTCAGGAAATCAGCTCCGCCCGTCCGCTGGCTTCGCCTTACCTGACGTATTCAGAAGAAACCCAGTCCGAACTCGCGATTTACCGGGCTGCAGCCACGGCCAAACAACGTTATGGCGCCGGTGCGGTACCGAACTGCATTATCTCCAAGACCGATGGTGTGTCGGACATGCTGGAATTGGCGCTGCTGCTGAAAGAATCCGGTTTGCTGCATCCGGCAGAAGGGCGGCTGGATGTAAACATCATCCCGCTGTTTGAAACCATCGGCGACCTGCAGAACAGTGCGCCAGCGATGGATCGTTTGTTTGCGATTCCGGCCTACGCCCGCCTGCTGGCCAGCCGCGACCAGGCGCAGGAGGTGATGCTCGGCTATTCCGACAGCAACAAGGACGGCGGTTTCCTGACTTCCGGCTGGGAGTTGTATAAAGCCGAACTCGATCTGGTGGAAGTCTTTAAAAAACATCAGGTGCGCCTGCGTTTGTTCCATGGCCGCGGCGGTTCGGTTGGTCGCGGCGGCGGTCCCAGCTACCAGGCCATTCTGGCGCAGCCAGCCGGTGCGGTTCAGGGACAGATTCGCCTGACCGAACAGGGCGAAGTGATTACGGCAAAATACGGCAATCCCGAAGTCGGACGCCGCAATCTGGAAGTGCTGGCTGCTGCCACGATGGAAGCCAGTATGCTGGCGCATACCGAGCCAGCCCCGCCTGCTGTATTTTTGTCGGTGATGGAAGAGCTGTCGGATTACGCATTCCATGCCTACCGTGATCTGGTGTATGGCACGGAAGGATTCGAGCAGTATTTCTGGGAATCGACAGTGATCTCTGAAATTGCCGGCCTGAATATCGGCAGCCGTCCTGCTTCCCGTAAAAAATCCACCGCCATTGAAGACCTGCGCGCTATTCCGTGGGTATTCAGCTGGTCGCAGTGCCGCCTGATGCTGCCGGGCTGGTTTGGCTTTGGCACCGCCGTACGGCGTTACCTGGCTGCGCATCCGGCAGATGGTTTGCCGACTCTGCAGGCGATGTTCCGTCAATGGTCTTTTTTCAGCACCTTGTTGTCCAATATGGAAATGGTGCTTGCCAAGAGTGATATCGGTATCGCCAGCCGCTATGCCCAGCTGGTCAAAGACCAGGCATTGCGTGACCGGATTTTCCCGCGGATTCAGGCAGAGCATGAAGCAACCATCGATGTGCTGAAATCGATTTCCGGGCAGGATGAACTGCTGGCGGCCAATCCGCTGCTGGCACGCTCTATCCGTAACCGTTTCCCTTATCTGTCGCCGCTGAACCACGTGCAGGTCGAATTGCTGCAGCGTTATCGTCAGGGCGATCCGGATGAACGGGTCAGACGCGGTATTCACCTGTCGATTAACGGTATTGCGGCAGGCCTCAGAAACAGCGGTTAAGCCGGGTTTCGCCGGTGCGCTAAGTATAAAAAAATGCCCTCTGTTCAGAGGGCATTTTTTCTGGTGGGATCAATCGGCATCAGAACATCAGGCCGCCGCCTTTGCGGAACAGCGCGATATCCACATACGAAGACATCCGGTAAGTTCCTTCACCCGGCGTCAGCAGAATCCCGCCCAGATCCATCGTGCCTTTCTGCGCAGCCAGCGTCTGCAGGCCATCCCGTCCGGCTTTGGATAAATGAATTCCTTTGACCAGTGTTTTTGCAACCACGAATCCTTCGAAGGTCAGGGCGGACAAATCCTCGTCACGGAATTTTTTCATCATATTGTTGTGATCGAGCTGGATGATGGATTTTTTCCCCTGCGGGTTCGGCACCACTTGCGAAAATACTGTCCACTCCAGATTTTTCGGCCCGGCTACTTCGGCCAGCGTATCCAGATTCGTCAGCGACATACCGGCGACAAAGGTGCGTGGTGCATGTTTGCGGAATTCCTTCAGAAACAACCCGGTGCCCAGCGTGTCAGCCACCACGATCACGATATTCGGATTGGCATTTGCCAGCACTGCGGATTCACGGTCGACGTCAGCCGGGGTGGCGGTGATGTGAACAATACCGCTCATCTGCATTTTGCGTTTCTTCACCTCATTGGTCACGTACTGAAACATATCCTGATTCAGGCTGTTTTCCTGCACGGCAATGCCAACGCTTTTAATGCCCAGTTTGTCAAAGTAAGAGAAGATGTACTGCATTTCCTGCTCAGGGCTGGGGCGCCAGAACAGGACGCGGTTGCCATAATTTTTTACCGATCCGATCAGGGGTGCAAACAGTGTCTGGCCACTCTGGATAAATTTAGGTGCATTGATGACAGCATCGGTGACGGCAGCGCCGATACCACCCAGCAAATATTCGGCTTTATCTTTTTCCAGCAAATCACTGACCACTTTGGCGGAGTGCGCCGGATTACCCTGATCATCACGCACCAGATATTTGATACGGCGTCCGTTGATGCCGCCGCTGACATTCAGGCTGTCAAAGTAAGTGGTGATTCCGGCAACATAATCCCGGCCAATGCTGCCATTCGGGCCGGACAGATCAATTGCCTGACCGATAATGATGGGATTATCCTGAGCCATGGCAAAGGCAGCCAGGAGATTACTCAGTACAATAACGAAAGCGATGAGTTGTCTGGAAAGCAAGCGCATGAGAGTAGGGTCGGTTGTTGCAGTGCGAAAGATTCTGACACCGGATTGTGACTGCCAAGTGACTGAGTGATAACAGTTTTTCCGCTTGGGCATGAAAAATAAATACTTTATGGTCTGTAATACAGCGAGGCTGGGTGGCCAGACCGGATTCGTGAATTGTTGCTCAGACTGAATGATGAAAATACAAAAATGATCAAAAACTTGTTGGGAATTATCGGATGGTCAGGAAGCGGCAAAACGACATTGCTGGAATTTCTGATCGGGCAGCTGACTGCGGCAGGCCAGCGCGTGAATGTTGTCAAACACAGCCATCACGACATCATCATTGAGCCGCCGCAAAAAGACAGCGCCCGTTTTCGCACTGCCGGGGCCGCAGAGGTGATGCTGGTGTCGCCATACCGGTATGTGATTACCAGGGAGCTGCATGCCGAGCCGGAGCCTGCATTGCAGACTTTGCTTGCCCGTTTTTCCGCGGCGGATATTCTATTAATTGAAGGATACAAATGGGAACCCATTTCCAAGCTGGAGGTGCATCGCCCGGCACTGGGAAAGCCGCCGCTGTATCCCGACGATCCTTGTGTGATTGCCGTTGCTTCGGACATGCCAGCGCCTCCCGGACTGCGGGACGGTATTGCATGGCTGGACCTGAACCGGCCTGATGAAATTCTGGAATGGTTGCTTATCGTAATGCGAGATGGAAAAATTCAAAAAAAGGAATATCCGGGCTAAAGAAAACCCTTTTTTCTGCCGTTACAGGGGTAGACGGATAAGGAGAATTGTCATGGATGTTGCAGGAATAGCAAATGTAGCAACGACACTGGCGGATGTTGGAATCAGTCAGGCAGTCAGTATTGCCATGCTCAAAAAGGCAAATGACATTCAGACTGAAAATGCCACCGCGCTGATTCAGGCGATTCCTGACAGTCAATCGATTGCCAACCTGCCTTCTCACCTGGGTCGCAATATCAATACAACGGCGTAAGCCGCATCACTGTCGCAGAGCAAACCGGTTTTTAGCCGGTGTCTGGTGACCGTGAACAAGCTGCATTCGTATACACCCATAAAACAGCGCATTGATTGCGCTGTTTTGCTTTGTGGCTGATCTGACGCAAGCAATATTCTGCTGTATCAGCCATAATCTGCGGCATTCACTTTTTCTGGAGCAGAGATGACAACAGCATGGGGATGGTCGGACAGGTTGAGCCTCAGTTATGAACCGATGGATGAAACGCATCAGGAGTTCGTACAATTATGCGCTGCGTTGGCAGAAGATAATCCCTCCACATTTGTTCAGCGTCTGGATGCCTTGATTGAACACTCTATCCGTCATTTCGATCAGGAAAATGTCTGGATGACGGAAACTGCTTTTCCGCCGGCAGCCTGCCACAAGCAGGAGCACGATGCTGTACTGGAGGTGATGCAGGAAGTGCGGCGCCGGGTTACGTCCGGTGAGGCAGATCTTGCCGCACGTCTGGCAGAAGAGTTGCCACATTGGTTTGAACATCACGTTGATACTATGGACAATATGCTGGCGCGCTTCATGCTGGCACAATCCCGTCAGGATGCAGGGCTTCAGGACGCGCAGCAGCTATCAGCCTGATTCTTATTCAGCGTGGACCCGGATCTGGATGCCGCCCAGTTCCACCATCTGGCCGGCACGGATTTTTGCTGTTTTCCGCAGTTCCTGCTGGCCATCCACATACACGTCACCGCTGGCAACAATCATTTTTCCCGCACCGCCGCTCTCGCATAAACCGGATAGTTTTAATAATTGGTTTAATTCAATGTATTCGCCGCTCAGGCTGAAGTCTAATATTTGCATGTGATGTCAGGAATTGGAAAAAAGGGCGCAGGATACACTAAATCGCTTGCAGACGGGCATGGGCTTTATCCAGCCAGGTGTGCAGTTCGGTAATCAGGTCGCGTTGACTGAAGGAACAGCTTTCTTCGGTAAACATACTGCCGGATTCCAGTCTGAGCAAGATATTTTCCATTACGGCCCGGTATTGCGGCGGCAGTTGCGTCAGCAAAACATCGCTGCTTCGCCAGCACTGGCAAAGCTGGCTGACAGTAATCTGTTGCCGCAGAAAATCATCCAGACTTTGCCTGAGTTCAGGGATAGAGTTACTCATCGGTAGGCCGTTTTTCAGAGAATAAAAATGGTAGGATAAGACGCACTGGTGATTCATATGAGTAACTGTTGAGGCCTGGTGTTGCCCATACAGGTATTCAGTAGCTGGAAAAATGTCAGTCATCCGGAACTGTTTCACCTCATGCAGATCAGACCGGATTTCTTATTTTAACTTTTCAGGAGATAAACATGAATAACAAAGCCTTGATTGCTGCAGCTTTGACTGGTTTGCTCGGTACGACGGTTGCTACTGCAGCCGAGCCGGCTAAAACTGAAAAATGTTATGGCGTGTCAAAAGCAGGGAAAAATGATTGCGCTGCCAAGGATGGTTCGCATTCCTGTGCAGGTCAGGCAAAGACAGATAGCAATCCCCAGGACTGGAAAAAAGTCCCGGCCGGCACGTGCGAGAAAATGGGTGGTAAAACCGATGCACCCAAGGCTTCCTGAGCCTGAACACCTGTATCGCGCTATCTTCAATGTTGTCGTATGACTCCACCTACAACGCGGCTGGCTAATCCGTTTTCAATTCAGCATTCAAGCGATGCGGCTCTGGATCTGCGTGGAACCGGAGTCGGACTGCGGGTGCCGCATTACCAGGATTTTTTGCGTGAACCGGTGGATGTCGCCTGGCTGGAGGTGCACTCTGAAAATTATTTCGGAGATGGTGGTTACGATCTGCATGTATTGACGTCGCTGCGGAGGGATTATCCTGTCAGCCTGCACGGCGTTGGGCTGGGACTGGGCTCGGCCGAAGGATACAGGCAAGACCATATCGACCGGTTACAGCGTCTGGCTGAGCGTATTGAACCGGCGCTGGTTTCGGAACATCTGTGCTGGGGCGCTGTTGCCGGAAGAGCTTTGCATGACCTGCTGCCGATGCCATTAAATCCATCATCCCTGAATTTACTGTCAGACCGGATTGACGATTTACAGACGCAATTGAAGCGTCGTGTGCTGATCGAAAATGTGTCGACTTATATCCGTTTCCGGGATGATCAGATGTCAGAGGCCGAATTTCTGGCACAGCTGGCGCTGCGTACCGGCTGCGGGATTGTGCTGGATATAAACAATTTATATGTCAATCAGCTTAATCATCAGGAGTCTGCGACAGAGGCCTTGCTGACCTTGGCACGGCTACCTGCCGGATCGGTCGGTGAAATTCACCTCGCCGGACATCGGCAGATGGACGGATGCCTGATTGATGATCATGGCAGTCATGTTGCCGAGCCGGTCTGGGATTTATTCCGCAAGTCATGCAGTTTATTGGGAACGGAAATTCCGGTACTGCTTGAATGGGATACGCATATTCCTTCTTTGCCGGTCCTGGTGGCGGAGGCACAAAAAGCAGAGCAATACCGGAGCGCCGCGCAATCTCAAAACAGAGAAATAATGAATGCCTTACCCTGATCTGGCTGATCTGCAACGCTGCTTTGCTGCGCAGTTATTGCAGAAAACGTTATCGGCGGATTTTTCTGCGATGTTGCGCAATCCTGAATCTGTGCAACGTTTTTCCTATTACCGTGGTAATCAGCTGGCAAACTGGAGCGCAGCCTTGCGTAATGCTTATCCCGTGTTGCTGCAACTGGTGGGAGACGATTTTTTTGAACAGATGGCTTATCACTATGGACTGAATACGCCTTCGGAAACCAGTGATCTGAATCGGTTTGGCGACCGCTTGCCGGATTTTTTGCGTCAAAGCGATTTCGTTAAAGATTATCCATATTTCCCGGATGTCGCCGGTTTGGAATGGGCGATCCACCGCGCTTATTATGCGGCTGACGCTTCGCTGCTGGAGCTAGACATATTGCTTGCTACTGTCAGACAAGGAAAAGATTTTTTGGCTGTGCGACTGATTCCACATCCTGCTGCCGCGCTGTATCAGGCTGATTTTGCGAGTATCCCGATATGGCGTGCCCATCAGAAACCGGTAGCTGATCTGAGTCATATCGAGATTAATATGCCCTGTGCCGGCATTGTCACGAGGCAAGACTGGCAAGCCTCTGTGACTGAGCTGGATCAGTTCCAGTACCGAGCATTGCACTATCTGTTTGACGGTCAATGTATCGGCGATGTGCTTGACTATGCGCTAAGCCAGAATCATAAGCTGGATATTCAGGAACAATTGCTGTACTGGCTGTCATTACGCTGTTTCAGTGATTTTGCCTGAACGTTCTGCCAGACCGGCAGATACCTGATTTAAAACAAAATACCCTTTAAGTCGTTACTCTGAACGTGGCCAGATACGCTGTGAAACGCTGGAAAGCCTGCAGCAATGAGGTCTGAAGTGCATGAATCCGGGTCATGTCATGATGCTGCGTGATCGCTTCCAGCTCGTTCGCAAGAGCGTCCAGTTCCAGCAGACCGAGATTACCGCTGGCGCCCTTTAATTGATGACCAATCTGGCTGATTTTTTGCAGATCAGCCTGGCTGATTGCGACAGATAACGCATCTAGCACAGATTGGGTGGAATCAGCATACATGTTTAATAATACGGTCTGCATTTCCGGATCATTGTCAGTAATTTCCTGAAGTCGCTGGATGTTTATCACATCTTTCAGGTTTTCAGGACGAAGATTTTCAGAGGGCATTAAGGCACTTTGTGCTTGTGGCCAGTATTGCTGCAACATCCTGCCCAGATCGTTCCGGTTAATCGGTTTGGCAAGATAGTCATCCATGCCGGCTGCGAGGCACAGAGATTTTTCTTCCTGCATGACGTTCGCTGTCAGCGCAATGACCGGAATGTGCGTGTTCTGGTTTTTTTCGAGATGACGGATTTGGCGTGTAGCCTCGAAGCCATCCATGACCGGCATCTGGCAATCCATCAGTATCAGTGCATAATCACCAGTCTCCAGTATCTCCAGACATTCTTTTCCGTTTTGTGCCAGATCGGCGAGATATCCCATTTGTTGTAACAGATGCAGGGCAACTTTCTGATTGATCAGATTATCCTCGACTAACAGCAGGCGTTTTTTCTGCGCTAAAACTGGAGGTGCAGGATTGGTCAGAACGGAATCTTTTCCGGATAGCGGATCCGGTTTGGGACTGCGTAAATTTTCTTTAGCCTGTATGACGGCAGTTCGCAGCATTGCTTGTTTTACTGGTTGTCTGAGGAAGGAAGAAGTCAGCGAATCTCTGGATTGTTCCGCATTTGCCGTTGTCCTGACGATCCGGATAATCGGAACCTGCGGGGCGTCACGATGAATTTTCTGTGCAGTTTTCGTTGCGAAACTCGCATCGTCCACTTCATCGATAATCGCGGCGGCGATATCGGGATAGGCGATCAGGCTGTAGCGCATGTCCTCTTCGGTTGTGACGAGAACCGGCAACATGCCAAAGGATTTCAGATAAGACACGATGGCGGATGACAAAGTCCGGTTGGGAAGGCAGAGCAGTACCCGCAACTCAGTTTCCGGAAGGTTGACATCAATTGCAGCTGGTTTGTTCCTGACGGAATGAAGCGGGATTTCAAACCAGAAAACGGAGCCCTTTCCCTGTTCGCTATTTACCCCGATTTCACCTTCCATTAATTCGACCAGACGCTTACAGATCGACAGTCCAAGTCCGGTTCCGCCAAAACGACGGGTAATGGAGCCGTCTGCCTGCGTAAACGGAGTAAATAAATGTGCCATGACTTCCGGTGCAATGCCGATTCCTGTATCGCGGATTTCAAACCGGATAGTTTGGTGGCGTGCATGTTTCCTGGCCCGGACATCGATGCTGACTTCCCCCGCATCGGTAAATTTAATAGCATTGCCGATCAGATTCAATAAGATTTGCCGCAATCTTCCGGGATCTGTGCTGATGATTCCGGGTAATTTCGGATCAATAAAACTGATGAGCCGGATATCCTTCAGTTCAGCTCTCTCCGTCAGGATTTCTGCACACGCCTCCACAATGCTGACCAGATCGCATTCTGAATGATCAATCTGCATTTTCCCGGCTTCTATCTTGGAAAAATCCAGAATGTCATTGATGATCGACATCAGGGCATTTGCAGATTCATCAATCACTTTCAGAAATTCCTTTTGCCGCTGATCGAGCGGCGTTTCCATGAGCAGATTGGTCATGCCGATCACGCCATTCATGGGCGTGCGGATTTCATGGCTCATTGTTGAAATAAATGCGCTTTTTGCGTTGTTTGCCTGTTCTGCCCGGATTTTCGATAATTCAAGCTCCGCTTCAAATCTGTCGCGGGAACGCATGAACCAGGTCAGTAATGTGGCACAGAGCAGCACAAAACCAGCAACGATCAAGCCACTCCACTTCAGGTTTCTGGAATTGTTGTACCACTGGCTGATGGCATAGGTTTCAGAAATGGCGGTAACGAGCACAATCGGATACTGACGCGGTGTCCGGAAATTGAATATGTAACTGTCTTCGTTGTCTGCCGTTTTCGTGACATAGTGCAGGCTGCCAAATTCAGCATCTTTTTGTATCGCAGAAAATACCGGTAGTTCCGGATAGTTTTTCCCCAGCATGAAGTGCTCATTGTCGGTCGTTCCCAGTACTTTGCCGCGATAATCAAACAGCGTGACGAAATTCACTTTGGGACCGATGATGTCGTTGAAATTTGCCAGCAGGTATTGCGGATTGATCATCGTCAGCATAACGACGTCCATGCTGCCGACCCGGATCTGCTTTGCAAAAGGCAGGGCATGTGTGCGGTTATGCGGATTTTCTTCGGCGAAGCCCTGATCATCCAATTCCTGGATATCACGGATAAAGACAGGACGCCCCGCTTCCAGCGTTGAGGTGAGTCCGTCGTTAAATCCCATCCAGTGCAAATTGATATGCCTGCCGATTTCATGCACGGCCGAGCTTGCCAGAATTTTACCGTGGGTATCCAGGATGGAAATGGAGCGAAGATGCGTTGAATTACTCGCCGTCACCTCCAGAAATCTGCTGATATTCCGGTAGGTTTGTTTCCCCGGGGTTTGTGCTTCCTGGTCGTTGAGTATCCCTGAAATGATGTTGAGTGAATTGTCGATAGAGGAGAGCGTCCGGGTCAGATGATTCTCGAGCATCCTGGCCAGTAATTCTCCTTTGGTATTCGCTTCGTCGAGTATCTGGGCCTTATCGCGGTTCAGAATAAAACTGGTTGCCAGTAAAACGCCTGCACTGAAAATTACCCCCAGGATCATCCAGACCGGTAATTTTCTGTTCAGCTGATACAGTCGTTCTATTGGCAGCATAAATAGCAGGTTCTCGTTTAGTCTTTAACGACAATTGGTTCAAGCTTGTGTTTGCTTGCTGCAGCCTGAAGCCTGCCATCTTTTTTGATCGTGCTGACGAAAAGATTAATGCGCTCCAGAAAAATCTTGTCGCCCGGTGCAATCGCATAGGCATAGTCGGTCAGATGAAATGGCTTGACCGGTGCGACAAGGCGGGCCCAGTCTGTCGTTTCCAGCATGCGGCGGCTGTATGGGTAATCTGTCATAAATACGTCGGCACGTCCGGATTCCACTTCCTGCTCCCTTGTCATTGGGGGCGTGACCAGTAATATCTTTGCCTGCTTCAGTGCTTGCTGCATGACCGGCACCATGATTGTTCCGGTCTGGACGGCAATAATGTGACCGGGACGGTCAATATCGTCCCAGGTTTTGACCGATGTTCCGGATTTTGTAGTGATTGCATATATATCGCTGCGCAAGTAAGGTTGACTGAATTGCAGGCGCGCTGCTCTGGCGGCAGTGACGCCGACAGCGTGCATCGCGATGTCGCATTCATCGTTGAGCAGTTTGTCAATCAGCGTGGGGAAAGAACTGTCGACATATCTGGGATAAACACCCAGGTCTTTGGCCAGTTCCGACGCTAAATCAATATCAATGCCGCTTAACAGCTTGGTTTTCGGATTGCGGAAGGTAATGCCGTAATAATCCGGCCAGATACAGACACGGATTTCTTTTTCCCGGAGAATTTTTTGTAATCTGCCGCTGACCGCTTGTGCTTGTGCGTTTGCAATGCAGAATCCTGAAAGGCAGATTGAAAATGATATCAACGTCAGGAATGATGTGAGTAGGCGATACATTTTCATAACAGCTTCCTTTATGGGAAGGACGCGCCCTCTCTGACAATGATGACTTCCGCAAAGTAAAGATTTCGTGGCGGAAGATATGCAGCAGCGATTTTAATTGGAGCAACAGGTAAACTTGGATGACTGCCGTAAAAATATTGTTAAATAAGAGTTGAATTCATGGATAAGGAAAATATTGCTAACCGCTTTTTGGATATTCACATGCAGAGATGTTGGCAAGTGATTTGTCAAATGATGCTGTCAAGACAGTGACTGAGGATTTTTAAAAAACGAGTCCAATCTTGTTTTGATCTGTGTTTTACCTATAATGCGCATCCTTGATCAGTGTTCGCTGCGCATTTGTTGTTTTGGATGAATGCATTTTAAGAATGTTTACTCTAGAACTGTACAAGCGGCTATTAAAGCATTTAAGCTGGTGACATACTACCTGTTGAGTTTTTAGAACGATCGTTCCTTTAATTTTCCATCGGACTGTTCTTGTAACTTACATACAAAATTTTTAAGGAGACAATAATGCGTCATTATCAGTTAACGCTGGGTCTGCTGTCGGCGATGGTTTTGTCGGCATGCGGCGGTAGCGGTAGCCCAGGCCCAACGATCGACACTTCGGTAGCACGCGGCACACTGGTGGCTAATCCACCTAATCTTGTACCAATTCCTCAGGCATCCGGTCCGGCCCTGACTAAATTGGATCCTGTTGTCTTCGGCGCGATGCTGGAGGCCGCAAAGCCAGGTTTCACTCAGGTGACAGGTGTGCCCAAGTGTGCCATCTCGACGTATTACATGAAATATACAACGGTTGGCGGCGCGAATGAACCAACAGATGCGACCGGTGCAATCATGGTGCCGTCCGGCAGCGATCCCGCATGTGCTGGTCCACGTCCTGTATTGTTGTATGCGCATGGTACAACCGTCGATAAAACCTTCAATATGGCAAACCTGCGCGACAACGCAGAAGCTACGATGGTGGCTGCGATGTATGCTGCACAGGGCTTCATTGTCGTTGCATCCAACTATGCCGGTTACGATGTTTCTTCCCTGAGTTATCACCCGTACCTGAACGCAGAGCAGCAAGCGAATGATATGGTTGACTCGCTGCGCGCAGCGCGTAAAGCGTTCCCGAATATTGGCGCTCAGGATTCCGGTAAGCTGGTGATCGCGGGTTATTCGCAAGGCGGTCACGTTGCAATGGCGACACAACGCGCTATGCAGACCACTTACTCATCTGAATTTAAAGTCAGTGCTCTGGCAGGTATGTCTGGTCCTTACGCCATGGCTTTATTAGGTGATGCTGTGTTTGCTGGCAGCCCGAATGCCGGTGGCACCGTATTTTTCCCGATGATTACCACCAGCTGGCAGAAATCTTATGGTGGCCTGTATTCCACTCCGGGCGACATTTATGAAGATAAATACGCTGCGGGTATCGAAAGCCTGATCCCGGGTGCTTTGTCTTTCAGTGATTTGTTCACAACCGGAAAATTGCCGGCGACTGCACTGTTTGCTAAAAACTCTATGCCTGGCCCATCCACACCGGCTTTCAGCGTATTTTTTGGCGATGGTAATCTGATTAAAACCAGTTATCGCAACGCTTATCTGGCTGACGCACAGCAAAATCCGTGCAATGTAAATCCTGCTGATCCGCTGAACTGCACGCCAGCCAATGGTCTGCGTAAAGCCGGCGTGAAGAACGATCTGCGGAATTATGTTCCTAACGTGCCAGTGATGTTGTGCGGTGGTGGCAGCGATCCGACAGTCTTTTTTGTCAGCACTCAGGCAACAGCAGGATTCTTCCTGGCGAAGGGCTTGCCTGCAGCAGCATTGACGACACTCGACGTGGATACCAGCCCAACCAGCGCTGCCGATCCGTTTGCTGCGGCAAAAATCGGTTTTGCTCAGGTGAAAACTGCAACGATTAATGCCGCCATTGCTGCCAAGCAGGATCCGGCTGCAGCGGTTGCCAGTGTCTATCATGGCGCCTTGGTTCCACCGTTCTGCAATGCAGCTGCGCGTGGTTTTTTCCAACAAGTGCTGGCTAAATAAGCGGAGAAACGGATCATGAAAAAAACTCAAATCGCCGCTGCAGTATTGTTGGGATTGCTGTCGACAGCTTCTTTTGCCGACGAATATAACAACACCGTCAGGGCTGGTGTGATTGGCGTGTTCCTGCACCCTGAGTCACCAGACTTCACCAGTAATGGACCCGCATTCCTGACGCCTCAGCCCGCAGGGCTGACTGTTGGTAATGCAAATACGGTTTTGTTTGGTATTACGCACCGGTTGACAGATCATCTGGATCTGGATCTGACTGCAGGTTTGCCGCCAGAGCATAATGTCTATGGACGTGGCGTTCTTGGTCCTTACGGTGTGATTGCCAAAGTGAAGCAGCGCGCTCCGACTGTATTCATTAACTATAATTTTGGCGCTGCTTCTGACACATTCCGTCCCTACGTCGGTCTGGGTCTGAACTACACCCAGTTCTTTGATGCGACCGCGACGGCCTCCAATAATATCGCGACTGGCGGTCCGACAAAGATTGAACTGAAAGAGTCTTTTGGTCTGGCAGCCCAGATTGGTGCGAGGTACAAGCTGAATGAGCGCTGGTCACTGATTGGTTCCGTTGCCACAGCAAAAGTGAAAACGGATCTGACGGCGACAACCGGCAGTATTGAGCGTAAAACTAAAATCGACTTCAAACCTATCGTAGTGACATTAGGTGTCGGCTATAGTTTTTGAGTACATCTATACAAACTTGTTTCTGAGTAGATGTGAAAAAGGGGTTCTTCGGAACCCCTTTTTTTCATTTATTTGATGATGGTTGAGGCGGTGAGTGTCTTACACGATTAAATTGCAACCTGATTCCGTCCGCCATTTTTTGCCCGGTACAGCGCCCGGTCTGCCGCATCAATAAGGTCTGCTGCATTTTGATGTGGCTGCAGGGTTGCGACGCCAAAGGAGCCGGTGATGTGCGGTAAAACCTTATGCTGATCCGCAAAGATCCTGGTTTTACTGAGTTTTGTACATAAGCGCTGGGCCACACCCAGTGCGGCTTTCTGGTTGGTGCCAGGCAGAATCACCATCATTTCTTCCCCACCGTAACGGGCGGCAAAATCAGTTGGTCTCAGACCGGCATTCAGCACTTTGGCCGCGCTTTGTAAGGCATCATCTCCCAGCAGATGGCCATGTTCGTCATTGAATTTTTTAAAATGATCCAGATCCACCAGAATGATGCTCAACGGGTTACTGCTGATCAGTGCATGTTCTATCAGACCGGGCATTTGTGCATTGAGCCAGGCTCTGTTATGCAAGCCAGTCAGGCCATCAACCATTGACAGCTGGCGGTAAAATTCCCCGACTTTCTGTCGGCTGCGGATTTGTGCATTGGCGGCACGAATCCGGAAAGACAGTAATTGCAGCAGGTTGCGCGCGACACCATTCGATTCATCGATCAGCCGCCACATCGTATCTGCTTCTATGAGCAGCAGATCGCTGTCGCACAAAGCCGAGATGGTGGCGGAATGAATTTCTTCATCCAGGACGGAAATTTCCCCGACACATTCGCCGGGCAAGTATTGCGTAATCGAATTCTCAACATGATTATTATCTTCATTGAGTTTGGTGATGCCGAGTGCGCCATCGAGAACAATGTACAGCCGGGAACCCGAGCTGTTTGCGTCCAGCACAATCTGACCTGCTCTGGCTTTCACCACCGGACAATCCTGGATGATCTGGCGAATTAAAAGCAGGTCGCTGTCACTGATGTCACGGAATAAATGAATATCCTCAATTCGGTATGCGGCATTCTTAAAATACATCAATTGTTCCAAGATCGTTTTATCCAGATACATGAGCACATTAATTTATCAGGTTAAAATTTGATTCACAGCTTCCACCCGCATTTCGGTTTCTTTGAAAATAGCGAGATATTCCGTTTCACTCAGTGCCAGGGTATCCCAGGCACGTTTTGACAGCGTCGGCACGAGATCGTTCTGGTCTTCGGATAAATCAAGTGCATGTGTGATGGCATCCGCAACATGAATCACTGACGCCAGCGAGTGGATGCCGGGAATTTCCGGCTGATGATGACCACGGATGGCATCCTGCACGGCGTCGGCAAAATGCCATTGCTGGGCCAGGGCCACTCCGGCTTCAATATGATCCACCTGTAATATCGTTCTCTCTGCATCCAGCATGTAGCAGTCATGCATGTTTCTGTACTGAATCGCGGCGGCATAGCGGTCGGGGTAGGAGATGACCAGAACCAGCCGGCCTATGTCGTGCAGCAGACCGGCAGTAAATGCAAAATCGTGTTTCATATGCAGTGCGCGCGAGATCAGCTCGGCACAGATAGCAGTCGCAATACTGTGACGCCAGAACACGCGGAAATCAAATCCCTCGCAGGGTGTCGGTGGAAAACGGTTTGCCAGAATAGTTGTGCGGATCAGATTTTTAATACTTTTAACGCCGAGCAGTGAGGTTGCCTGCTGTACCGTGACTACACGGGAATTCATGCCGTAATGCGATGAGTTGGCAAGCCGAAGGACTTTCGCTGTCAGCGAATGGTCCATCGAAATTTTTTCATTAATCAGATCCAGATTATTTTCATCATTATCGAGCTCTGCCAGTAATTCCTGAGCGACTTCCGGCAGCGTAGGCAAGTCCCTGATATGCCGGATGACATCATCCAGATGAATGGAAAATCTGGTGTCAGTCGTCATGATGTACCTCTTTCGCGATAAACCTGTACATAATGTCGCAAGGTGTTTGCTGGTTCGATATCATCAGGCTGTTTCCGGAACAGTTTGGTCAGCCGAAGCCTCTGGTTCTGCAGTAATTGCTCCGCGTCCTCCGCGGAAGGCGCTTCTTTTTCCAGACAGAGTTGGGTGATGTGGTGGTTCTCAATGGAGCGCAGCATGCCATCTGTCAAGACGGTGCCGGCTGGAAGCAGGATATGGCCGACTTTATCTAAAAGGTTTTCAGCCAGGATCATACCGGCAGTAATTTTGCTTAACGGCAGGTAATGACTGTGTGTACTCATTCGGGCATCTCCTGATCAAAACCATCCGGTACAGAAATCCTTGTGCAGTGGTTCAAGGCGCTGAATGATGGATGTCTGTTCTTGTTGTGTGGCAATTTTTGATACAGATATACTACACTGCCCATCCATTTTTTCTACAGATTCATCTCAGAAATAAGTGATTTCGTTGAAAATAATCTGATCCGGGACGATTTATCTCATACTTGCTGATGAAAAATTTTATGACGAATATCCTGATACAACGTCCCCGGCTGGCGATTACTTTCGGACTGGCTCTGATCAGTATTTTATTTTTACCCGTGCACTGGGCCTGGACGACAAAAGCCCTGTTTTGCTGGAATATGGCAGTCTGGTCTTACCTGGGTCTGATGGCATGGCTGATGAGCAGAGCCAAAGGAATTCATGTGCGCGAAATCGCTCTTCAGCAGGACAGCAGCGCAATTGTCGTTCTGGCTTTGCTGTCATTATCTGCCACCATCAGTCTGGGAGCGATTATCCTGGAGCTGTCCGGCAGTAAGACTTTGCCGGCAGATATCCGAATGGCGAAATATTTTTTTGCCAGTATCACGGTTCTTGGTTCATGGCTGCTGCTGGGAGTGATTTTTTGTTTTCATTACGCACTGTTGTTCTATAACTCTCCGGAGAAACATCGCGCTTTGAGGTTTAATGATGACGAACAGATGCCGGATTACTGGGATTTCCTCTACTTTTCTTTCACGATTGCGGTGGCTGCGCAAACATCCGACGTCGCGGTGGCATCGCGCAGCGCACGCAAGACCGTGCTGGCGCATTCTGTGCTGAGTTTCCTGTTCAATCTGGCGGTATTGGGTTTTTCTATCAATATTGCGGCAGGATTGGTAGGGAACTGAGGCTGCCTGATTTGGGGCAGATCAATCAGAATCAATGATGATGGTGATGCCAGTATCGGTCGTGGTCATCGTCGTCATCCTGATCCTCATCATGCCAGTCCCGGTATCTGCGCCATGGCCTGCCGTAATTCTGCTCGACGTACACATGCTCTGTATACGGGTAAGGGGAGCTCAGTGAGACCGGAATGCCGCCGGCACGGAAATCTATTCTGAAGTAAGGGGGAAGCTGGCTGCCGCTGACCCAGCCACGGCCATCAGGCCAATACCAGGTGCGGAACTGAGGTGAAAAATAGATTTGCCGGGCGGGGTAGTAAATGTATTGGTAACCGGGAGAGTAACGACGTACCTGCTCTGTTTCATATCGCTCATGTCCTTCCCGCTCGCCATGTTCATGAGCCTGTACGTTGTTTGAGATGATTGTCGTCGTGGCCAGCATCAGCATGGCGCAGGCAGTCAGACGTGATAATAAAGTGGTGGACATGGTAATTCTCCTGTTGTTCTGGCGTGGATAGTTCTGCAACGTCTTTCATTACCGCCGCGATGACATGAAATTCTGTGCGGGCAGTAAGAACTGCAACAGGATGTTTCTTCCATGTCGTGCGTCTATGGACAGAATGAAAAAAATCATTCGTGATTCGTTTCTTTTCATGTTAAAACGCCTGCACGGATATTCATTTAAAACATTCAACGATGGCACTTAACTATATTTGGACCGGATTTTTTCTGGTCAGCTTTATTGCGGCACTGGCTCAATGGCTGTTGCTGGGCGATGCCGATGTTTTCAAGCGCATCATGGATGGCACATTTGAATCCGCCCGCCTCGGCGTCATGGATGTCGCGCTGCCTTTGGCGGGTGTGATGACGCTGTGGCTGGGAATGATGAATATTGGTGAAAAAGCCGGTGTTATCGGTTTTTTTGCAAAAGTGATCGGCCCTTTTTTTGCACGTATTTTCCCGGGAGTACCCAGTGATCATCCGGCAAACGGGCACATGGTCATGAATTTCTCCGCCAACTTGCTTGGTCTGGATAATGCAGCCACCCCCTTTGGTCTGAAAGCCATGGAAAGCCTGCAGACATTAAATCCGAAAAAAGAAGAGGCGAGTGATGCGCAGATTATGTTTCTGGTACTCCACACCTCCGGCCTGACCTTGATTCCGCTGGCGATCATGGCGCAACGGGCCGTGCTGGGCGCGAAAGACCCGTCGGATATTTTCATTCCCTGTCTGATTGCGACCTATGTGGCGACGCTGGTCGGATTGCTTGCGGTGGCAGTTTGCCAGCGCATCAATCTGTTGCAGCCGGTGGTGATTTCCTGGCTGGGAGGCATCAGTGCCCTGATGATCGGACTGGTCTGGTATATGAGCCAGTACATGAGCCGTGCAGAAATAGAGCTGTTTTCACGGGTCAGCAGTAATTTGTTGTTGCTGACGATCGTGGTGGGGTTTATGGCTGCAGCGATGAGAAAGAAAATTAATGTCTATGACGCTTTTATCGAAGGCGCCAAAGGCGGTATTCAGACCTCGTTGACGGTGATTCCGTATCTGGTCGGCATGCTGGTCGCCATTGGTGTGTTGAGAAATTCGGGAGTGCTGAGTTATATCGTTGCCGGTTTCAATTGGGTATTTACGCAAGCGGGTCTGAACACTGATTTCACCTCAGCTTTGCCTGCGGCACTGATGCGGCCTCTGAGCGGCAGCGGGTCGCGAGCGATCATGATTGACGTTATCAAAACGTATGGCGTGGATTCTTTTGTCGGACGCCTGGCATGTATCTTTCAGGGATCTGCAGATACGACGTTTTATATTGTCGCTTTATATTTCGGCTCTGTCGGAATCCGTAAGACACGCTACGCCATTACCGTTGGGCTGATTGCTGATCTGGCCGGTGTGATTGCTGCAATTTTTGTGGCCTACCTGTTTTTCCATTGATGAATGTGCGGGCTGTTCAGATCAGCCCAGCCCGCTGCCAGACAACATTTCTGAATAACTGTTTACTTTGGTACGGTATTCAGCCGCAATACCGGATATTGCTGATACTGCTGATCCCATGAAGCGTGCCGGCGCGCAAAATACTCGAGCCGAGCCGCCGGATTTTTGGCGAATGCCTGATCTTCCTTTAATTGCTTTTCAAAAGCCGCTTTCAGTTCGGGTGAGGCTGCCAGCTGTTCCCGCGCCACTTCTTCAGCCACATACGCTTCCATGTATTCTTTTTGCTCGAACATATTGTTGAACAATCCCCAGTTAACCAGGGCATCTGGTGCCTGTGGCTCAAACATTGCCACCACCAAAGCCGACTTGGGCTGGGCAATCGGGATGAATAAAGCGCCCTTGCCGACACTTTGCCGGGTCGCCACCCAGTTTCCTTTCAGTTGTAATATTTGATGACCTTCGACAGACTCTGGCGACAACGTGGCTTTGGCAGTCGCAAATCGCTCGGCATCAATCTGATTCAGTGCCGTATTGAGTGTCTGAAACTGCAGTCCGTGAACACGCAATTTTTCAATGACTGAGCGGGCATGCGATGCCGGTACCAGATAACCTCCCAATGGCGCCTGAACAAGTGCATCAGGCAGGATCTCATCACGGAGCTTAACGTTCCAGATCTGCGGCTTTGTCTCGTCATAACTGGTCATCAGTGCACCGGAAATCTCGGATGGCTTTCTGGTGTAAGCATAGCCGCGGAAGGCGATCATTTTGAACTGCTCGCTGGCCTTATAGGTTACCGGTATATTTTTACCGCCATTGCTGACCGCGCGCATATCGGCTTCCAGTGCGATTTTCCGCCACTCTGCACCGTATCTGGATACTTGCTCAAGGACCGAAATAATCGTGTTACGAGTGATTCTGACCCGTGTCGGATACGTTTTCCAGGAATGCGTTTCCACCAGCATGCCAAATCGGTTTCTCAACTGGAAATATCCGTGTGAAAAACGTGGTGCAGGCACGCCGTCGGTAAATCCCGACATGGGGTCATCGTCCTTATTGAACGACATGTAAAAAGGTAATGGTAGCGAACCCGATTTGCTCAGATCGGTAATCACATTATTCTGTAATGTTTTGCCGGCCTCCCTGAGTGCGTTATCCCCTGCATGAACCGGTTCGACCTGAATCGAAATATCATGTTCAAACTTGGCGCCATCGGTGACGTGCAGATCTACCGTCAGCAACGGATCCCATTGGTTAATCAGCCGCAGCATGGACTGCATTTCAACAGTATCTGCTTTCAGATAGTCCCGGTTCAGGTTGTAATTCTGCGCTGTCGTGCGCCAGCCCATTTGTTCCGGGCCGCGCTGATTTGGTCGGTTCCACGCACCGAATCTTTCATGGCCGTCTACATTAAAGACGGGGACAAAAATCAATACCTGTTTATCTAAGGCTTCTTTGGCAGCAGTATTGTCCAGCAGCTCTTTGAGCGCCAGAAAACCAGCGTCTTTGCCATCGATTTCCCCTGCGTGAATCCCGCCTTGTATCAATGTGACTGGCAGCAGTTTTTCTTTTGCGAGATAAGGTGTGAAGGCACCGGTTCTGGTCGCGATCAGTGCCAGCATCGGGCGCCCCTCCGGTGTTCGGCCAAATTCCTGGCAACGGATCGCTTTGGGGTAATTTTTCTGGAAATTCCGGCACAGTAATTCCACTTCATCATAGCGGCCGGTTTTCTGATAAGCGCTTTGTTCTGCCAGCGTGGTCAGCGTATCCGCAGCAAAGCATGCGCTGCTTGCGAGCAGCACAGCCAAATAAAAAGACAGTCGTTTCATCAGTCAGAAATCATCAAAATATCAGCGCGTTTGCTGAAGTAAGGTGAGTGGAAGTGGCGGAGTTCAGCAGGATGGAGATTTGATCCGTCGTTGCCACCATGCTGCTTTGCTGAGTAATGCTCCCTGATCCAGCGTGGTCAGCTGCCGTTCCTGCATGACGCATTGTCCATTAATCCAGACATGACTGACTTGTTCCCTGCCGCTGGCATAAACAATCTGGGACACCGGATCAAATAAAGGCTGGGTTTCAATGCAGGACAGATCAATCGCAATGAGGTCGGCGAATTTACCCGGAACCAGGCTGCCGGTTTGTTGTTCCATGCCCAGTGCTTTGGCGCCTGCCAGGGTTGCCATCTCCAGTGCCTGATGTGCTGTCAGTGCCGATGGGTTACCGGATTCTGCTTTGGCGAGGAGGGCGGCAAGACGGACATCGCCCAATAAATCGAGTTTGTTATTACTGGCTGCACCATCGGTGCCGATACCGACATTGACGCCGGCGTTCTGCATGGCATGAATACGGGCAAAGCCGGATGCGAGCTTCAGGTTGCTGGCCGGATTATGCGCGACGCTGACGCCAGTGTTAGCGAGCAAGGTAATTTCCTCATCGCTGGCATGCACGACATGGGCCGCAATCAGTTTCTGACTTAATAAGCCCAGCTGATGCAGGCGTTGCAGGGGCCGCATGCCGTATTGCTGGAGGCTGCTGTTGATTTCATCTTCCGTTTCGTGAATATGGCAATGAATGCCGATACCGTACTGATCTGCCGTCCGGATAATTTTCTGAAATGTTGTATCAGCCACGGTGTACGGAGCGTGCGGCGCCAGTCGGAAGTCGATGCATTGCTGATTTTCAAAACTGGCCCGGGCATTCATTGCCTTCTGCAGATATTCATCAGCATTTTGCGCGTAATTGGTCGGGAATTCGAGAATGCTGCAACCCACAATTGTTCGCATGCCTGACTGGACGCCGGCACGAGCAACGGCATCATGGTAGAAATACATATCATTCACGGTGGTTGTTCCGCCACGGATCATTTCCGCCATCGCATAACAGCTGCCGTCAAAGACGAATTCGTCCGAAACATGCTGTTTTTCGGCTGGCCAGATATGATGATTCAGCCAATCCATGAGTGCCAGGTCATCCGCCAGGCCACGCAGCAGACTCATGGCCGAATGGGCATGCAGATTGATGAGTCCGGGCATCAGGGCATGTGTTGTCAGCGGAATATGCGATGCTTCGGCATACTGGCGGCGCGCATCTGCGGCAGGCAGAATATCAAGAATGCTGTTGTCCTGCATGACCAGTGCATGATCGGACAGGACGGTGGCAGCAGGTTCGACAGGAATTAAGTATTGAGGATAGAGGCAGGTAGTTTGTGTCATGGCAATCTTCCGGATAAGCTGTCATTATATCCACAATGCATCAGATCACATTTGCTCATGCACTCTTTGAACAAGCTTGAATTGGCGTTCTGATTGTTTGCCGGGTTTGTTCAGAACAAAAATTTTAGCGTGATTTCATTTTCAGGATTCAGACGATGACACATTTTGTTTTTCCCGCCCCCGCAATACCGGCATTACCGATTGCTGGCTCTGATCTGTTGTTTCCGGTTAACCGGATTTATTGTGTGGGACGTAATTACGCGGATCATGCGATAGAGATGGGTGGGACGGGAAAAGAACCGCCGTTTTTCTTCATGAAGCCGGGTAATGCGGTGTTACCGGTCGGACAGGGTGAGACAGGCAAAATGCCTTATCCGCCCAAAACGGAAGATCTGCACCATGAGATTGAACTCGTAGTGGCAATTGGCCGGCCGGGCAGCAAAATTCCGGTGGATGAGGCAGAAAGTTATATCTGGGGATACGCTGTGGGTCTGGACATGACGCGCCGTGATTTACAGGCCGAAGCCAAAAAACAGGGGCGTCCCTGGTGTACCGCCAAGGGCTTCGATTATTCTGCCCCTGTCGGTGAACTCATGCCACGTGCCGCCACGGGCGATATCAGCCATGCCGGAATCCGTTTGTCCGTGAATGGCGCGGAGCGGCAGCACAGCAAGATCAGTAAAATGATCTGGAACGTGCCGGAAATTATTTCTGCCTTGTCGGAGTTATACACGCTGCAGGCCGGTGATCTGATTTTTACCGGCACGCCGGAAGGGGTTGCCGCGGTTAAGCGGGGTGATGTGCTGGAAGGTGCGATTGATCTGCTGGGATCTTTGACTGTCGAAATTATTTAACTGGAATACGTATGAAACTATATGGTTATTTCAGAAGCTCTGCTTCTTACCGCGTCAGAATCGGACTCAATCTCAAGGGGCTGGAGTACGAACAGGCAGCGATTCATCTGGTGAATCATGGTGGCGAACAATTGTCTGAGGCCTATCGCCAGCTCAATCCCGAAGCCTTGGTTCCCGCATTGACGGATACGGTCGCAGGGGAGCAAGTGGTGCTCACACAGTCATTTGCCATTCTGGAGTATCTGGATGAGGTATATCCGGATCATCCTTTACTGCCGGCAGATCCGGTGGCGAGAGCAGAAGTGCGTGCGCTCTCCTTGTCGATTGCATGTGAAATTCATCCGTTGAATAATCTGCGTGTGCTGAAATATTTGACGGGAGCGCTGGGATTGTCCGATACCGACAAAAATAACTGGTACCGGCATTGGTGCGAATCAGGGCTGGCTGTCATAGAAAAAAAACTGGCAGCACAAAAGACGCGGGGGAAGTATTGTTTCGGTGATACCCCAGGTTTTGCGGATTGCTTCCTGATACCTCAGATTGCGAATGCCCAGCGCTTCAAATGTGATTTGTCAGGCATGCCGGTACTGATGAAAATCAATGAAGCCTGCCAGACACATCCTGCATTCATCAAGGCGATGCCCTCAAATCAGCCCGATGCAGAATAACTGATTGATCCGGTGCCGTCAGCCGGATGTTTTTTGCCAATTTTCCGGCGACGGCTTTTAGTTCGGAAGGTGGCCGGAAGACTCTTTGCCGATCAGCGCATCATTTAAAACGGAGATCAGCAAAGACCGGGTCAGTTTCGATTTAGTGGTGTAACCGTCAATCGCGAACTGATGGCTGACCTTGTCTTCTGGCGCGTAACCGGGTTGCCCGGTGCGCAGCACGATTTTCAGATCTTTTTTTGCCAGTTCGTCCCGGATGACTTTAACCAGCTTCAGACCGGCATCCACGGTTTCCATTACCACGTCGAGTAAAACCAGCGATAAATCAGGATGCGCGAGAATCAATTCTTGCGCTTCTTTGGCTGAATACGCATGTAGGAATTCAAGAGGTCTGCCATGAATGCGCACACCGCTCAGCGCCAGCAGGGTCGTGTCATGAACATTGGCATCATCATCCGTGATCAGTATTTTCCACGGATGCAGCGCTCTTTTCAGATGAGAATCCAGCGGTTCCTCATCCAGGAAATCAATAAGGTCGTCGTCCAGACTGCCGGTGGCAGCAATCTCGTGATTGCTGCAGGCGATCAGACGCTGAATGTTAACAAACCCAGTGCATCCTGAGAGCTGACCTGAGCCAACGCTGACCAGGATGCTGTTCTTTTGCAAGCCGGGCGTTTTACTGTGTTCTGATTTCATCAGTGTTCCCCTGGTGCTTGAATAGATTGTTTTTCTTCCTGAATAGTATGTGATGCCGCCTCCTTAATCAAGGGTATGAAAAACAAAGTGACATTCCTCCAAATAATGTTGTAACTGACGATGATTTTTTCATTTTACCCGGAGGGAATGGTACTATTTTGAGCTATCTACAGGAAATCTGCCGAGTCTGACCGGAACGCACCGAGAGCAAAATTCTGATGCCTGCCTTTCATTGTGATGCTGCTGTCTGTATGCTCCGGAAAAAATTCCTCTACGCGCCGAATGGCATCGACGGGATAACTTTCTTACTCTGACATTAGCAATACCGGAAATTTTATGCACCAGATAAATGTTTTCTTTGCTAATGATGTATCGGTACTGGTATATGCATTGGCTGCACTGGCTTTGCTGGCCTTGCCTAAAATCAGCGCTGATTTTAGCGCTTCCCGCTACTGGGCATTTGCCTGCGGGCTGCAGGCCTGTCGTCATGCGCTGGATTTTTTTTACGGCGTATTCCCTTATCTTGATATTGCAGAAGCGTTTTTCTTTTTTGCGTATGCCAGTGCCCTATGGCTTGGTGTGCGCTTTTGTCTGCGACAGCCACTTCATGTGATCGAGATGATGTCCGGACTGGCTCTGGCGGTTATGTGGGTGCTCGTGACGCACCTGTCAGAGTTGACGGATGGCGGACGTGTGGCATCGAAGGTAGCTTATCCTGTTTTTATTTTTTTAGCCATTGGGATTTCTGCCTGGCGCCATCGCGGTAATGTCAACAATGCACCGGCCTTAGTCATTCCATTGGCAGTGTTATTGATCGCAGATGCGGTGATATTGGTGCTGTTGAATCTGTTTGACGAATTTTCCAATCAGGGGCAGATATTGCGGGGAGGCCGTAACCTGATCGAAATTGCGGTCATTTTTCTGACGATTTTGTCCGAAATTTCCCGCTTGAATGAAAAATTATCTTCCCCCGTAAATGAAGAGAAATTATCAGCCAAAACGGATGACGCTGAATTGCAACAAGCGCGCATGGCTTTATTTGAAAAAATTTTTCAACTGGTTCCTGATGCGTTGCTGATTACCAGAGATAGTGATGGCCGTTATCTGGAAGTGAACCGGCACTGGGAGCGTGTTACTGGTTATTCACGGGAAGAATCGCTGGGATGTTTTTCCGGAGAACTGAGCCTTTGGCGGGATGCTTCAGTCCGCGACAAAATGGTGTCTTTGCTGAGGGATGACGGTGAGGTGCATCACTTTGATGCCGAGTTCCGTCATAAACAAGGGCATTCATTCCATGTATCTATTTCTGCTACCCGCTTTAACGCAGGCGAAGAGGCTTATGTTATGTATGTCATGCAGGACATCACAGCGCTGCATGAAGCTGAGATCAAACGTGAAATCGCGGAACGGGAGTTGCAAGAACGAGAGAAAATTTTATCAACGGTTTTTCAACTGGTACCAGAGACGCTGACCATTACGAAATTAGAGTCCGGACAATATCTCGATGTGAACCGGAACTGGGAGCCTCTGAGTGGCTATACCAGAAATGAAGCGATCGGACATACCTCGGCAGAACTGAATCTGTGGGCAGACCCTCAGCAGCGCACAGACCTGATTGCCCGCATTAACAACGATGGTGAAGTCAGGGATGTTCAGGTCGCTTTCCGGCATAAAGATGGCCATATCGTTCAGTGCTGCATTTCCGGAACCCGTTTTGGGCTGGAGAATAAAGAATATTTATTGCTGACATCCAGGAGTATCGAGGCAGATATTCAGGCTGAGAATGCACGGGTCCTGGCAGAAAATCTCACCAGAGAGAACGAAAAAAAATATGCAACTTTATTCCAGTTGTCCCCGATTCCGCTGGGCTTGATGGATATTGATAAACGAGAGATTATTGAGATCAATGATATCTGGAGCAGGCAGTTTGGTTACGTGCGCGATCTGGTTTGCAATGCCGAACATGCGCATCATTTCTGGGTCAGTAACCAGCAGCCGGAAATAGCGATTCAACAGCTGTTGAATGGTAAAAATGTTGAACAGGTTGAGGTCAGCGTCAGACATGCTTCCGGTACGGTGATGACATGTCTGATGTCAGCCAGGCTGATGAGTGCGAATGCAGGAAGAGTATGTATTTTCTCGCTGATGGATGTTACCCGGCAGTACCAGATTGAGAAAGAAATCCGGGAAATTTCCAATGAACTGGAATTGCGTGTTGAGCAGCGCACCCAGAATTTGCAGGAGGCCAATGCCGAGCTGGCTTGTGCAATGGAATCTCTGCGGCACACTCAGGAGGAACTGATCCGTTCCGAAAAAATGGCGGCTCTGGGTTCGCTGGTTGCCGGAATCGCTCACGAATTGAATACGCCACTGGGAAACAGTGTGACTGTTGCCAGTACGCTGCAGGATCAGACGCGCGAGTTTGCCGCGATGATTTCAGCAGGCCAGCTGAAGCGCTCTGTACTCGAGCAGTATCTGGAGGTGGCGACGCATGGCGCCGACCTGCTGATGCGCAATCTGGAGGCCGCGCGGGACCTGATTGGCAGCTTTAAACAGGTGGCCGTTGACCAGTCGAGTAATCAGCGAAGAACCTTCGATTTAAAACTGGTGCTGGATGAAATCATTGCTACCTTGGCGCCGATGTATAAAAAAACACCCTATATATTGAAGCTGGATTTGCAGGCAGGGATTAAGATGGACAGTTATCCCGGCCCGCTGGGGCAGATCATGACGAATTTCGTGACGAACGCAATTGTGCACGCGTTTGATGGCCGTGATCATGGTGAAATACGTGTGTATAGCCGGCTGGTGGGTGACAGTCAGGTGGAAATTATTTTTTCTGATGACGGTATCGGTATCGGTGAGAGCGATCAGAAAAAAGTGTTCGACCCATTTTTCACTACCAAACTGGGGCAGGGTGGCTCAGGGCTCGGCATGAATATTGTCTACAACCTGGTGACCGGCGTATTAGGTGGTGAAATTCGTCTGCAGAGCAAGACTGGTGAAGGAACCAGTTTCATATTGTTGTTGCCTTGTGTCGCACCGCATATCTCAGGCGAGCTGCCAGCCATTCAGTGATCTGGATAGCATCTGCAACGCTGTGTACTGATCTTCGCTGTGGCAGTACAGATCAGCTTTCCGATGGTCTTACGATGTCGTGATGAATCTACTGTCATTGGGAACTTTTATTTTTATGATATGTCTGAACTGGGAAAATTATCTTCTGTTTCCGCAAGTATCACTCATATCATTTCTCCATGCCCACGCGATTCCCAAGTTTTTCCCTGAACCTGATGGCGATGTCGGTTTTACTGGCCTGTCATTCCTTCTCATACGCACAACAGAGCAGCGCTACACCGCCTGTTACCGCGGGTGACACAGATGCTTCTGTCAATGAACAGAAAAAAAAGCAGAAACCTGACAGCACCCCGATTCAGAAGGTCGAAGTTCAGGGTAATCGCACGTACGATGAGCGCCGTCAGGATACGGCAACCAAAATCGTTGTGACGCAGGAAGACATTGTCCGTTACGGAGATACCACGGTCGGCGACGTGCTCAAGCGTTTGCCCGGTATCACGATCGGTGGTGTGCAGGGACGCGGTGGTGAGATCCGTATGCGTGGTCTCGGTTCCGGTTATACCCAGATTATGCTCAATGGCGAGCCTAGTCCCCCCGGGTTTTCGCTCGACTCGCTGTCGCCCGATCTGATTGAACGGATTGAGATCATCCGCGCAGCGACAGCAGAATACAGTACCCAGGCGATCGCCGGAGCGATCAATATCGTCTTAAAAAAAGCAGTGCAGACCGCACAGAAAGAAATCAAGATCGGCGGCCAGCAGGATGGCGGTCAATGGGGTGAAAATGCCAATTTCCAGATTTCTGATAAGGCTGGACGTTACTCTTACTCGATCTCGGGCAACCTGAATCATGGCCGCTATGAGCGTCCTTCTTACTTTGACGAGCTCGTCACCAATGCGGCCGGACAAACAAATTTACTGCGTCATACTGATCAGCTGGGATGGGGAACTTTTAATGGCGTCGGGCTGGCACCGCGTGTGAATATTAATCTGCAGAATGGAGATACCATCACCACCCAGAGTTTTATTAACGCCAGCCGGTTTTCCGGGAATTTTTCAGAAAATTCCCAGACGGCGATGGGGCCATTACCTACGTATGTCAGTGACTTGCAACGGGTTCAATCAGATTTCGCCATGATCCGGACTAATCTGAACTGGATCCATAAGCTGGCAGACAGCGCCAAGCTGGATATCAAACTGGGGTTGAATTATAACCATCGTAATTCCGACGTCGATCTGCTTGGTTATGGCCTGAATGCCGCACAGATACTGGGTCGTAAAACGACTTCGGGCGCCAGCGACAAAGGTCTGACAACCAGCGGTAAATATTCCGCGTCATTGATTGAAGATCATGCTTTTGTTTTCGGCTGGGATGGTGCATACAGCAAGCGGAATGAAGAGCGACTGCAGAATGACGTGGTCAGTGCCGGCAGCATGTTGACGCCGATCAATCTGAATGAGGTGTTTTATGCAGATGTGACGCGCATGGCTTTATTTGCCCAGGACGAATGGAATGTCACCAAACAGTGGTCTGTCTATACCGGTTTGCGCTGGGAGGCGCTGGATACCCGCAGTCAGGGTAGTGCTTATAGCGAGGTAAGGAATAAATCCAGTGTCTGGAGCCCGATTTTACAAACATTGTGGAAGCTGCCGGACAGTAAAAATGACCAGGTGCGATTCGGTATTACCCGCACCTATAAAGCGTCGGATACGGGCCAACTGATTCCCCGTCGTTATATCTCAAATAATAACAGTGCGACCAGTCCTGACAGCATGGGAAATCCTGAGCTGAAACCAGAACTGGCTTGGGGCATTGATGCCGCATTTGAGCATTATCTCCCTGATGGTGGCATGCTCAGCGCCAGCGTTTATATGCGCCATATTAATGACATCATTCGTACGCAATTGAATTATTTCAATGGCTTATGGGTGACGATGCCTGTCAACGATGGTGTGGCGAATACCAAGGGCATTGAGCTGGAAGCGAAGTTTCCGCTGCGGTCCGTCATGAAGGATGCGCCAGCGATTGATTTTCGTGCCAACCTGTCCTTGAACTGGTCGGATCTGAAAACGGTTCCGGGACCGAATAACCGCCTGGATTCTCAAACACCTGTCAGCGCGAATATCGGTCTTGATTACAAGCTCGATAGCCTGCCGTTGACTATCGGTGGAAATGCCAGTTTCCAGGATGCAGGTCCGGTCAGAATCTCGGCCGCACAAAGCAAATATTCTGTGCCGAAGCGAGTGCTGGATCTGTATGCCTTGTGGAAATTTGATCCTAAAACCACGCTCAGGATTTCACTGGCGAACATGCTTCATCAGGATAATATTTCTTCCAGTACGTATGCTGACAACAGCGGCTCTGTCACGCAGACAAATATAACGCCGACAACCGTCGCTGTCCGTGCCATGTTTGAGCATAAGTTTTAATCAAAGTGTTGCACCGAAAAAAAGCCAGCAGATGCTGGCTTTTTTATAGTCATTGACTCTGACGCAGGAAACGTACGGTGATTATTTAGTTCGTTTGCGGCAGGCTAATGGCAGATATTCCGGTGGCAGGGTGGTTTTGTCTTCCCCTTTGACTGTCATTTTATCCGGCACTGCACCGCCGGCGCACACCCAGGTAACCGGGACAATATGTGCATCTTCAATTACCGCTGGACGCAGAGTCAGTATCTTTTTCTGGATAGCGTTGCTGGCGCTGTTTCCAAAGGTGATGTGTATTGCGCCGTTATCTACAGTGACGGCGCTGACATAGGTGCCGACAATTTTTTCAGGCACGGGCAAACCGGCAGACAGGTTATTCTGTGGTAAATCCTGATTGCTGGCCCAGGCAGCTTCAACCGGTTTTTTGACGAAAGCAGTCAATGGTATTGATGACTCAATCTGGTCTTTTACCATCTTATAGAGCAGGGATGGCGCTGCCATTGCGCCCAGTATGGCGATGATGGCAATCACTGCGAGAACTTCAAGTAAAGAAAAACCGTTTTTTGTTTTCATATGAATTCAAAAATGCAGAAGGGGTGAACGCGGACTGTTATCCTGACCCGGCACGATTGCAACATCTCTAACAAGAACATGACATCATCACCGCGATCACTGATAATGCCGTCTCGTTATGCGCATGCCGCTCAATCCGTAACAGATAAAACTGATCAACCAATAAGCCGATGACTGAACTGATGAATGAACCGATATTTTTCTGGAGCGTCAGCTCGACGCCGTTAGAAATTTTCTCTTTTGCTTTGTCGGTATGCACGGTTGCATTAAATATCCGTCAGATACATTGGGCCTGGTTGTTCTCTATCTTGTCCTCAGCCTTATATGGCATCGTTTTTTTTCACTCCAGATTATACGGCGACATGGGTTTGCAGCTGGCATTTATTCTGGTGTCAGTGTGGGGCTGGATATGCTGGTTACGCGGCACCGGGGACGTTTCTCTGCCTGTGTCTCGTTTGACGATGCAGCAATGGGGGGCTTCGGTTGCGACATGGGCTGCTGGATTTATACTGCTGGCCTGGTTTCTGAAAGTGCAGACCGATACCGATGTGCCTCAGATGGATGGTTTCCTGACGGCCGGCAGCTTATTAGGACAGGTTTTATTATCAAGAAAAAAAATAGAAAACTGGCTGATCTGGATAATGGTTGATCTGCTGTACGTGGGTTTGTATGTGTACAAAAATCTGGTGTTAACTGCGGTTTTATATGCCGTATTTGTGATAATGGCGATGGCGGGGTGGCGCGCATGGAGCAGGCTAGGCAAGGAATGAATGTGCAAAAAATCGCGATACTGGGCGCGGAATCATCCGGTAAATCTGCGTTGGCAGAGGCACTGGCGCTACGCTACCAGACTGTATGGGTTCCGGAGTATCTGCGTGAGTTCGTTGAGCAGCAGCAGAGAGTTCCGCTTGCCAGCGAACAGGCTGGCATCGCCCGGATACAGTTGGAGCGCGAAGCGGCTGCGCTGCAACAGGCGAATCACTGGCTTTTTTGCGACACCACGCCGCTCATGACGGCGATTTACAGCGAACATTATTTTTCTGAACCGGACCCCGAACTGGCCGCACTGGCAGCGGCACACCATTATGACTTTACGCTGGTCACTGCTCCCGATCTGCCGTGGGTGCCAGATGGTTTGCAGCGCGAATCTCCTGCCGTCAGGGCAAAGATCCATGAACGCCTGATGGATATTCTGGAGGAGCGTGGAATTCCTCATTTGCTGATTGAGGGCAGCCTGCCACAACGCGTGGAACAGGTTGAATTTGCCTTATCATTTCTGAGTATGTAAAAAAAGCCATTGATATCAAATCAAAGGCTTTTTTATTTTCTTCGTTTAGCTGTATCTCGCCGGTTTCCGGATGCCGTTATTTCCCGGCGATCTCCTTCGGTTACTGACTTTCCATCAGGCTTCTCAGATGTTCTGCCTTGCCCGGGTGCCGCAATTTTTTCATGGCTTTGGCTTCGATCTGACGAATCCGTTCGCGAGTGACTTCAAATTGCTTGCCAACTTCTTCCAGTGTGAATTCGCTGGCGGTATCCAGTCCAAAACGCATACGCAGCACCTTGGCTTCGCGTGGACTCAGCGAATCCAGTGCTTCCTTCAGTTTTGCCTGTACGGAGGCCTGCATGGCGGCAGCCATAGGCGACATGGTGGCATTGTCTTCAATGAAATCACCCAGCTGGGAATCACCATCATCCCCGATCGGGACATCAAGAGAAACCGGCTCTTTCGCAATCTTGAGGATTTCTCTGACTTTGACTTCAGGTAAGCCCATTTTTTCTGCAATGGCTGCCGGTTCTGGTTCCAGTCCGCTTGCCTGCAACAGCTGACGCTTGATGCGGTTCATTTTGTTGATGGTTTCAATCATATGTACCGGCACGCGGATCGTGCGCGCCTGATCGGCAATCGCACGGGCTATGGCCTGGCGTATCCACCATGTTGCATAAGTGGAGAATTTATAGCCGCGCCGGTATTCAAACTTATCCACGGCTTTGAGCAGGCCAATATTGCCTTCCTGGATCAGATCAAGGAATTGCAGACCGCGATTGACATATTTCTTGGCAATCGAAATCACCAGCCGCAGATTGGCCTCGGTCATTGCGCGTTTGGCTTCGCTGGAGCGCTTTTCGCCGGCAATCATTTGCTTGTTAATTTCACGCAGTGCATTCAGTGGCAGTTCAACGTGTTCTTCCAGCCGGATCAGTTTTTGCTGTAATTCCCGGGCGGCATGAATCTGACGTGACAGAACAGCAGCATAAGGCTGTGAAGACTGCATTTCCTGTTCAAGCCATACCGGATTGGATGCATGAATGCGCAACATTTCGATGAAATAAGCACGGGGCATGCCGCACTTGTTCACGAGCAATTCCAGCATCTGTTTTTCTGTATGACGCAATTCTTTCATTTGCTTGCGCAGCGTGTCGCATAATTTTTCAGCCGCCTTGACGGTAAAACGCATGCCTTGCAATTCACGCGACACAGCCTGTTGTGCTCGCGTATATTGAGCAGATGCATAACCATGTTGTTCTCGCGCAGATTGCATCTGCGCGAAATAGCGGCGGACTGCTGTAAATTTCTGGAGCGAAGCAGTTTTCAGCTGCTGCAACTGCTCATCACTGATTCCGGTGACCTGTTCCGAGACGGCATCGTCGTCATCTTCAACCTCTTCATGATCGTCGGCATCATTCAGCATCAGTGCCGACTCATCACTTTCTTCGGGATTCAGCAAACCATCAATAATGTCATCAATACGTGTTTCGTCCTTTTCTACCTTGTCAGCAATCAGCAGGATTTCTTTGATCGTAACAGGGCAGGCAGAAATCGCCTGAACCATGTCTTTCAGGCCTTCTTCGATACGCTTTGCAATTTCAATTTCACCGCTGCGCGTCAGCAGTTCAACACCGCCCATTTCGCGCATATACATGCGCACAGGATCTGTGGTGCGGCCGAAGTCGGAATCAACCGTCGCCAGTGCGGCTGCGGCAACCGATTCTGCCTCATCATCACTGACGGCGGTATTGGTGGTATCGGTCAACAGCATCATGGCCGCATCCGGAGCCTGATCGTAGACAGCAATCCCCATATCATTAAGCGTACTGATCACGTCCTGAATCATCTCAGGATCGGCCACTTCTTCCGGCAGATGGTCATTGATTTCCGCATGTGTGAGATAGGAACGGTCTTTGCCAAGCCGGATCAGCTTGGTAAGCTGCTTGCGATATTGTTCCAGCTGCGCTTCGTTATTCACGGTGCCGGGTTTTTTTGCTTTCGCGCGGGCAGCCCGTTTGAGTTCGGCAGACTCTGCCGCATTGAGCGCCTGAATTTCGTCATTCTCAAATGCATACTCGCTTGCCTTGCGTCCGCGTTTTGCCGGTTCTTTCATCTCCGGCAAAACATAGCCGGACGTATCAATTGCGTTGCTTGGGACGCTGTTTGCGGGCGAAGATTTCAACACGGTTGGCTCGGGGGCGCGGTCAGGCGTACCTGCCGTGATTGGTGCTGATCTGGCAACCTGAGGCGGAACCTGGGGAGATGCCTGAGCCGGCGATGGTACAGACGAGATTGCCTGGGGCGCAACCGCTTTTGCGGTTACGACCGGTACCGGAACAACGGTTCTTACTGCCGCAGGGCGGATTTCGCGTTTTACGACAGGAGTAGAATTGTTTTCCTGATCAGACAACAGCAATTTCTTGGCAACTTTCGGAGTGGTCTTCCTGATGACGGCGGCGCGTGGTTTGGCAATATCGGCACCGGTCAGGGTGAGTAACTCCGCTTTTAAATCGGCACGAATTTCTGTTTTTTCTGCCTTAATGGTTTCTTCGGCAGCAGTGACGACATTGTCCGAACTGCTGTCCGGTGTGTCTACATCGTCGCGGTTTTCCGGTGGTGCCGCTAATTCGGCTGGAAGTGAAATCGTTTCATCTGCAGGCATGTTGCTGATGGCTTCTATTTCTTCCGCAGTGAACGCTTTGACTGGGGTAACAATCGCTTCCGCCATCACAGGCTGTAGGCGGGAGCGGCGTCGGGTCACGACCGTAACTGGGGATGCCGCGCTGGTATCTGCCTGCGTGGCATGTTCATTGTCCTGAACCTGTGCGGATGCAGGCAGCACCGGGCGGCTGGCTGGCAAAGTTTTTTTGCCTAAGGTCAGTGTGGAGCCGGTCTTGGGAATAGAAATAGTTGAATCAGTTAAGCTGTTTTTCATGTAGCAAAATCGAGTACGACAACAAAAGCTTGTCAAAGTGTATGGTGATGGCAATAGCAACAGGCTGTTGACAATCAAATGTTTCAGATCAACGGCCGGTACGGACGAAAAAGCCCGCTGATTAAAGCGGGCTGCGCTGGTAAAAGCGATTCGGTTATCTCGCACTACGACTTATCTGAAGAGACGCGAGGGCAGAATTATCCTCGGGTTGGCACTTCTTGACAAGTTTTGTCTGCGTTTCCTGAAAATTTAATGGGGCGTTATTCTGGCGATTTATCGTGTGCGGCGTGGGGCTGCGGTATTCCGTTACTATCTGCAGATAGATGATCGTTATTTTTTATCTATGTAATCAAAAATTTCAGTCAAAACAGAATGTTATTTTTAAATTATTTATATTTTTATTTCAATTTTTTGTGATGAGACTGGATGTATTGACATACGTGCTATCGCGCAGAGTGATTCAGGTCAAGGTGTGTACCTGCCGGACAGCGACAGCCGAATGATGCATCCGGCTAAATGATGAACATAGGCATGGTTGCAGATAAAGCCTATCATGCAGGTGTATGCCGATATCTTCATTGAGTCGGGGCGCCTGGACATAACCAGGAAGACGGTCATGAAAATAAATAAGATACCGATGATTTTTCTGACAGTCTGGACACTGTGTTCCTGTTCGGTTTTTTCGGATGGGAAACGCCAGTCAGACGGTCTTTATACAGGGACAGCTATTCAGGAAATCAGCGTTGAGCGCACGCAGGATGGCCGTCAGTTTGTGACTGGCCTGTCGCCGCAATTTGTGATGGAGCGTTTTGAAACACGGGATACACAAGGACGCACCATCATTTATGTCGCCCTGACTGATGGCGACACAGGCGGACTGATATTTATTGATAATCATTTGTGGGCAACGGTGTCCAGACAGGATGCGCTGGCTTTTTACAGCTGTCGTGGTTATGTCACGGCTATTCAGCAGCACTGGGCCAAAGAGGCGGCACGGTGGGCGGACACCTTGTTGGCAGTCGCGCAGGAAACGCATAGCATCACCCTGCACCTGACAGGTAAATCCAGTTTGCGCAGCATTATCGAAGTGGTCAATGACCCATCTTTATCCCAGGTTGGTTCGCTGATTGATCTGGGCAGCAATCCGCTCGGCATTTTCAGGAAGCTCAGTTCTGCCCGGGATACGCTGGTCGAGCACGATAATTATCAAAAAACTTTGCAGCAGCTGACTGGCGTTACCACCGGCACGACGGAGGAAAAAATTGCGGAAATCATCAAGCCTGAGGATGTTTCTTTTGTGAATGGCGGACTGATCATGGCTTATCCCCGTTTTTCACTGGAGTATTTCGTCAGTAACGGTATTGTGAAGGTGGTGCAGCAGCCATCGTTTCATCAGCTGTCGCGCAGTCAGGCTGCATTGTTCTACCTGCCTGGGACAAAATGGGATCAATGCACTTTACAGGGCTGGCGCAATGCCGTGCCAGCCCAGACATTCGATGTGCTGCCACACAAAGCGCCATAATCCTGTCATCAGAAAAGCCGCCGGTATTACGGCTGTATGCGCCAGTTCAGCGGTTTATTTGTAGTGTCGGTCACTGTGGTCATTTCTTTGAAAACACGCGCTTGCAGCGCATCAGGTAAACGGACAAAATCGACGCTGTTCACGAAGCGATCACCATTCATGAATGCCCAGGTGAAGAACTTCAGGGTGGCGCTGGTTTTTTCAGGCTGTGATGTGATTTGCGGCAGGATAATGAATGTGCCCATGGTAATCGGCCAGGATTTTGCGCCGGCCTTGTCGGTCAGCATTTCCTCAAAATTACCCTGAGTTTTCCAGCTGCTGTTTGCCAGCGCTGTCGAAAATCCTTCCGCTGACGGCATCAGGAATTTTCCGTCACGGTTTTGCAGCTGGATGGCATCCAGCTTGTCCTGTACCACATAGTTGTAGTCAATATAGCTGATGGAGTAAGGTGTTTTTTTGACTGTGGCAGAAATTGTGCTGCTGCCTTTGACCTGATTCAGTTTCTGATTCCAGTTGATGGTGAAATTTTTTCCGAAAGCGGTTTGCCATGTTTTATCCACCTTGCTGAGATAATCGGTAAAGTTATACGTCGTCCCAGAACCATCCTGGCGGACGATGACTTCGATGGGCTTGGACGGTAAGCGGAGATTCGGGTTCAGTGCCTGAATTTCTGCCGCATTCCATTGCGTGATCCGCGAGGAAAAAATACCTGCCAGCAGTTCACCGTTCATATGCAACTCGCCAGACTTGATGCCTGGCAGATTTGTGACCACCACCACACCTGAAATAGCGGAAGGAAACTGGATCAGTTTTGATTTTTTTAATTCTGCCTGTGGCAGTGCAACGTCGCTGGCACCAAAGTCAATACTGGCTTCTTTAATCTTTTTAATACCGGCAGATGAGCCGACAGCTTGATAATCGATTTTATCGCCGGTGGATTTGGCGTAAGCTTCCGCCCATTTTTGATATAAGGGTGCGGCGGCAGAGGATCCGGCACCTTTGATGTCAGCTGCCTGCGCAGTGAGGGAAAATATAAGAAGCGATGATGCAATGTAATTAAGGTATTTCATGATGATTTAGGCAATATTCGATGCAGTTGGCGGAAAAATAGGCGTGATTATCTCACGATGTCGGAAGGGATTGCTTGGCGGGAAGTATTCGTAATGCCGTTGTCATCTGATCACGTTACTGTTTACGTCAATTGCTGAAGCGTATATGGTTTATATTGTTTTAATTTATATTGGAGATTGACATGGCGACCACTGTAGTTAAAAAAGAGCCGGTAACGACCAGAAGTCCTGCTGCGAAAAAGCCGGTCGCTAAAAAAGCGGCCCCCGTTACTGCGGCAAAAAAAGCGGCACCGGTGCGCACTGCTGCAAGAGTTGGTAAAACGGAGACGGTCGCACGTACAAAAGCGACTCCGGCAAAACCGGAGGTGGTTGCCGACATTAAGATCCGTAAACCCAAACTGGTGCGTGACAGCTTTACGATGCCGGAAGCAGAGTATGCCGTTCTCGGGCAGGTGAAGAAAGCCTGCCTGAAAGCCGGTATTGAAGTGAAAAAAAGCCAGTTATTGAGATTGGGTCTGGTTTTGCTAAATAAAACGGACGTTCCTGCCTTAAAGAAACTCATTGCCGAGCTGGCTCCTCTGAAGGCTGGCCGCCCTAAGAAAGAAAAGTAATCCGGTAACGGAAGGGCAGGAAAACCCGCTTCACTCTCTGTTTGTTGCAGAGATACGGTTTTGTTGTATTTTTGCCTGTCATAAAACCGACATATAACTGTCATCTTGCTGAAGTAATCGTCCTCTATTCTTCGCCTGTCGAATCAACGACATCCAGCGATTACAAGAGGACGATGAATGCGATTACTCACGATACCAGCAGATGCGAATCCCAGTTTTTCCAAGCTGAACCTGAGTCTGGCAACCACCCCGGAAGAAGTGACTGAAGTCCAGCGCCTGCGCTACAAAGTGTTCATTGAGAGCATGGGACTTTCTGCGCTGTCGAATCCGGAAGGTCTGGATAAGGATGATTTCGACGCATACTGCGATCACCTGATTGTGCGTGACAGTAAGACTTTGAAGGTAGTCGGCACCTACCGTATTCTCGGCCCGAATGCGGCACGTGAGATGGGGCGCTATTACTCTGAAACAGAATTTGATTTATCCCGCCTGCAACATATCCGCGGCAGCATTGCGGAAGCCGGGCGTGCCTGCATTCACCCGGATTATCGCAGCGGTGCTGTGATCATGATGTTATGGGCTGGTCTGGCGGCTTATATGCGCCGTGAGCGCTGCTCGCACCTGATCGGCTGCGCCAGTATCAGCCTGACTGATGGCGGGCAAAACGCGGCGGCGATTTATCGCAGTATGACAGAGCGTGATTTTTGCCCGCTGGAATATCGTGTGACGCCGCACGTACCATTCCCTCTGGATGAAATCGATACCAGTAATGTAGAAGTCAGAATCCCTCCGCTGCTGAAAGGCTATCTGCGTGCCGGTGCCTGGGTTTGCGGTGATCCTGCATGGGATCCTGATTTCCACAGTGCTGACTTGTTTGTCATGCTACCTCTCGCCAATCTGGATGGACGCTACGCTCGCCACTACGGCACAGGGGAATAAACCGTGAAAGCCGCTGATCAGTTCCTGAGCAAGAAATTATATAAAACCGGAAAAAAGGAAGTAACCCGCTTCCGGACGATCTGGATTTCTGATCTGCATCTGGGAACCAGCGGCTGCCAGGCGACCAAGTTGCTTGAATTTTTAAAAGCGACAGAATCTGAAACCCTGTATCTGGTCGGGGATATTATCGACGGCTGGCAATTAAAGCGGCGCTGGTACTGGGATCAGACGCATAACAATGTGGTGCAGACCGTTCTGAAAAAAGCCAAAAAGGGAACGAATGTTATTTTTGTTCCCGGTAATCACGATGAGTCGATCCGACAGTTCATCGACCTCGATTTTGGTGGTATCAAAGTCCGCGATGAACTGGTGCACACCACTGCAGATGGTAAGCGTATGCTGGTGCTGCATGGTGACCGGTTTGATGGTGTGATTGCCTGTGCCAAATGGCTGGCATATGTCGGCGACAGTCTGTATACGGTAATCCTGAAATTTAATCAGATCTTCAATCAGTGGCGGGCACGTGCTGGCTTGCCTTACTGGTCTTTGTCTCAGTACCTCAAACTGAAAGTCAAAAATGCGGTGAGTTATATCACCCAATTTGAAGATGCCCTGGCAGAAGAGGCGCGTCGCAAAGGGGTGGATGGCATTATTTGCGGTCACATCCATAAACCTGAAATTCGTGAGATTGACGGCGTTTTATATTGCAATGATGGCGACTGGGTTGAAAGTCTGTCGGCATTGGTTGAGGATGCGCAAGGTCAGCTGCGACTGATTACCTGGCATGACGTGGTACCGCATGCAAACCGCATGGAAGTACCGGATGCCGATCAGGAGATCGAGCATGAGCTTGATGCGGAAGTGGTGATGTAATCAGGGGTGGTGGAGTTGTATACCGCCTTTGTTACTCAGTTCACTTTTTTTATAATCAGTCAACGTCTTATTTCACCACCAGATCAGGCGACATGATTGCTTTCAGGTAGGTCATCAGATTTTCCGAATCCCGCTGCTTCTGAGAAATCCACCACACATTGGCTTTTCTGACACTGTGCTCCTGCAGCGGTTGATCCAGCAATTCTCCGACAACTTGTCCAAGGTAAGGCTGGTGTCCCACGATCAGAACGGGTTCCCGGCTGTTGGGCCAGTTGGCGGCACGCAGGATATCGATCGCGGTCGCTTCCGGTGACAGTTCAGGCATGATTTTAATTTTCCGGCCGCGCACTGCCAGCGCTTCGGCGGTATCCCTGGTGCGGATAGCCGGGCTGACCAGGATGCGGCAGGTATCCGGCAGCGTGCTGTCAAGCCAGTAAGCCATTTTATTCGCCTGCCTTAAACCCTTGCCGGTCAGCTTCCGGAATTCATCCGTCATTGTTTCACTGACCGGTTCAGCTTCTGCATGTCGCCAGAGTATCAGATCCATTATTCTTCATCCGAATCGGAAAGAGAGCCGAGCTGTTGCATCAGATATTGCTGGGCGCAGAAACGTGACTGGTTGCCGCGTGCTTTTTTCCGTTCATAATGCCCCTCTGAATCCAGTACCCAGGCATTTACATTGTCTTTGAGGTAGGGGTCGAGCCCTTCGGTGATGACGCGTTTTTTCAGCGATTTTTCCAAAACCGGGAAGGCAACTTCGATGCGGCGGAATAAATTCCGGTTCATCCAGTCTGCGCTGGCCAGATAAACATTGTGTTCCAGATCATTACGGAAATAATAGATGCGACTGTGCTCCAGGAAGCGGCCAATGATGGAACGCACCCGGATATTTTCAGACAAGCCAGGCACACCGGGACGCAGCGCACAGGCGCCGCGTATGATCAGATCAATTTTGACACCATCTGCCGAAGCTGCATACAGGGCGCGTATCACTGATTCATCCAGTAAAGCGTTCATCTTGGCGATGATGCGGCCTGGTCTGCCTTCGCGGGCAATGCGTGCTTCGTTGCGGATCGCTTTGATGATTTGGGGCTGCAGCGCAAATGGCGCCAGCCACAGGTAGTCAAATTTCTTGGGTTTGGTCAGACCGGTCAGGTGGATGAAGACCTCGTTAATTTCAGCAGCCATGGCCGGATGCGCGGTCAGCAGGCCAAAGTCGGTGTAAAACCGGGTTGTCGAAGGGTGGTAGTTGCCCGTTCCCATATGTGCATAATGGCGCAGGATACCGCCTTCTTCCCGACGGATCACGAGTGCCAGTTTGGCATGGGTTTTCAGTCCGACCACGCCATACACAACCTGGGCACCGGCACGCTGCAGTTTGTCTGCCCAGTTGATATTGGCCTCTTCGTCAAAACGGGCCATCAGTTCCACGATGACAGTGACTTCTTTTCCAAGGCGGGATGCCGTGATCAGCGACTCCATCAGATCGGAGTTCATGCCGGTTCTGTAAATGGTCTGTTTAATTGCGACCACATTAGGATCGAGCGAGGCAGAGCGGATAAAGTCGATGACTGTCTGGAACGGCTGGAATGGATGATGCAGCAAGATATCCTGCTTGCGCAGCAAAGTGAAGATGTCGTTATGGGAATATTTGGCGACAGTTTTGGCAGAAAATGGCGGGAAGCGCAGATTCGGTTGTTTGACGTAATCGACGATTTCTCCCAGTCTGACCATATTCACCGGACCATCGACCGGATATAAACGGTCAGGGTCGAGAGTAAATTGTTCGAGCAGGAAGCGGGCCAAATCTTCAGGGCAGTTTTTTGCCACTTCAAGACGAACAGCCGCACCAAACTGGCGGGTCTGCAGTTCGCCCTGCAGAGCCTGGCGTAAATTTTTAACCTCTTCTTCATCCACCCATAAATCGCTGTCGCGCGTTACCCGGAATTGTGAGTAGTTAATGACTTCCCGGCCATTGAACAGGTCTTCAATGTGTGCGTGAATGACTGATGATAGCAGGCAGAAAGACAGCCCATTTGAAGAAATTTCATCCGGGAGTTTGATGATGCGTGGAAGTACTCTTGGTGCCTTGACAATCGCAATGCCCGTGCCGCGACCGAATGCGTCCTTGCCCGCAAGGGATACGATGAAATTCAGACTTTTGTTCACCACCTGCGGGAACGGGTGAGCAGGGTCAAGGCCAATCGGCGTCAGCAAAGGTCTTACTTCCCGTTCGAAGTAAGACTTCACCCAGGCACGCTGGGCTTCATTCCGTTCAGAATGGCGTAACAGGTGCACGCCCTTTTTGGACAATTGCGGCAGAATTTCCTGATTCAGCAGTTCGTATTGACGTTTCGTTAACTGATGGCACTCGTTGCTGATTCGTTTCAGCATGGCCTGAAAGGCCGGATGTTCGACCAGTTCGCCATCGACGGTATTTTGTGCCAGCAAACTGGCAACCCGTACCTCAAAGAATTCATCGAGGTTGCTGCCGACAATGCACAGGTATTTCAGCCGTTCCAGTAAAGGAATGCTGCGGTCTTCGGCCTGAGCCAGCACGCGCCAGTTAAAAGCAATCTGGGATATTTCCCGATCCAGGAAGATGGCTGTTTTAGACAGGTCGGTGTGATTTTTTGAGGTGGCAGAGGCTGGCGGTTTTGTTTGATGAGGCTGGTCGGCCGCTTTGAGGGGCGTGCGTGCATCCTCCTCGGCCGGGGTGTTATTCTCGGTTTCCGGCGGAATAGTTTTAATTTCTTGGATTGGCATAAGGGTCCGGATGTCACAAAAACTGTCATATATATGTGAGACTCATTTTAATGAGACTGAATGACAAGTTTATGACAAAAAAAATGACAATAAATAAAATATTTCATGGAGCGGTAAAAGTGTCATTATCTTGTCATAATTGGCTTGTAGAGTGCGCAGCGTAGTAACGAATAAATGTAATTTAACCTTGAGGTGAACATGCAAATCAATCGTGTCGTTAAATCCCTGGTTGCTGCAATTGGTGCAGTGGCTGCATTCTCTGTTGCTCAGGCAGCGGATATCACTGGCGCAGGTGCGACCTTTCCTTACCCGATTTATGCAAAATGGGCAGAGGCTTATAAAAAGGCAACAGGCAATGGTCTGAATTACCAGTCTATCGGTTCTGGTGGCGGTATCAAGCAAATCAAGGCGAAGACAGTTGACTTCGGTGCTTCCGATATGCCTTTGAAATTGGAAGAACTGGATGCAGAAGGCCTGACACAGTTCCCAGCGATTATTGGCGGTGTGATTCCTGTTGTGAATCTGGATGGCGTTGCTCCAGGCAAGATGAAAATGACAGGTGAAGTCCTGGCAGGCATCTACATGGGCAAAATCACCAAGTGGAATGCAGCAGAAATCGCAGCGATCAACCCTGGCGTTAAATTGCCAGCAGAAGAAATCACAGTTGTGCACCGTTCTGATGGTTCAGGTACTACATTCTTGTGGACTGATTATCTGAGCAAAGTCAGTGCTGAATTCAAGACAGCAGTTGGTTCTTCCACTGCGGTGAAATGGCCAGTCGGTCTGGGTGGCAAAGGTAATGAAGGCGTTGCTGCCAACGTTCAGCGCATCAAGAATTCCATCGGTTATGTGGAATATGCTTATGTGAAGAAAAACAAAATGACTTACACACTGCTGAAAAATGCAGATGGTCAGTTTGCTGAGCCTGATGACGAAAACTTCAAAGCCGCTGCAGCTGGCGCTGACTGGAATAAGGCTCCTGGCATGTATCTGGTGCTGACTAACCAGCCAGGTAAGCTGACATGGCCAATCACTGGTGCATCCTTCATCCTGATGCACAAATCTCAGGCTGAAGCTGAAAAAGGCAAAGAAGTATTGAAATTCTTTGACTGGGCATTCAAGAACGGTGGCGCAATGGCAACTGAACTGGAATATGTTTCTCTGCCAGCTCCGGTTGTGAAACTGATTGAAGATGGCTGGAAAGCAAAAATCAAGGATGCTTCCGGTAAAGCAATCTGGTAATTGGTTTTAACATCAGTAAGATGTACCCGCCTTGGTCGGTAAGTTAAGGCGGGTCTGCAACAAACAGAGGGCGGTCCGGTCAGTTTTTGCCGGACTGCCTTTCGGTGGAAATGACACCCATGCCTACATCAATGTCCCCCGTCACTATGACCGCATCATCTGTAAGTCCAACAGTTTCTGAGTCTAAAAATAATGAATCGTCGCAGTTAAGTCATGAGCGGCTGGTTGCTGTTATGCGTCGTCAACGATGGCAAGATTTTTTATTTCATAAGTTAACCCTCGGCTTTGCCGCACTGGTACTGGTTGTGCTGCTGGGGATTATCGTTTCTCTGTTTCTGCGCGCCATACCGGCCATGCAGGAATTCGGTTTGCCGTTTATCACCACGATAGAGTGGGATCCGGTGAATGACAAGTTTGGCGGTCTGATCGCCATTGCCGGCACCTTGAGCACATCCATCATTGCGCTTCTGATTGCGTTCCCGGTCAGTTTCGGCATTGCTTTATTTCTGACTGAAATTTGCCCCGCCTGGCTCAAACGTCCTTTAGGTACAGCCATTGAATTGCTGGCAGGTGTGCCGAGTATTATTTATGGCATGTGGGGACTGTTTATTTTTGCACCTTTATTCTCGACCTACATTCAGCCTTTCCTGGTGATGACGCTTGGGAAACTGCCGGTTATTGGCGTGCTGTTTTCCGGTCCGATGATCGGTCTGGGTATTTTATCGGCAGGCATCATTCTGGCGATTATGATTATCCCTTTTATTTCTTCCGTCATGCGGGATGTATTTGAAGTGGTGCCGCCGGTGTTGAAAGAGTCCGCATACGGACTTGGCTGCACCAAATGGGAAGTGGTCCGGAAAATTGTGCTGCCTTATACCAAAATTGGTGTGGTCGGTGGCGTGATGCTCGGTCTGGGACGCGCACTTGGCGAAACGATGGCAGTTACATTCGTCATCGGTAACGCACACAAACTTTCCTGGTCTTTGTTCTCAGCCGGTAACAGTATTGCTTCGACGCTGGCGAATGAGTTTGCCGAAGCCGAATCAGTGCTTCACACTTCCTCCCTGTTTTTATTAGGCCTGATATTGTTTGTGATCACCTTTGTTGTGCTGGCGGCGGCGAAGCTTTTACTGCTGGGATTGAGCCGTAAAGAAGGAACGAAATAATGGAAAATACCGCTCTGCAGTCTGCACAAAACCCAGTTTATCGGCGCCGTCTGCTAATACATCGTATGGGCATTGCGTTGTCATCGATTGCGATGGCTTTTGGTATCGGTTTCCTGATGTGGATTTTATTCACATTGTTAATCAAAGGATTTTCTGCCATCAATCTGGCTATGTTTGTCGAGACGACTCCCGCACCGGGCAGTGATGGTGGCGGCCTGATGAATGCGATTGTCGGCAGTGTGATGATGGTGGGTTCTGCCACACTGATTTCGACGCCGATCGGCATCCTCGCCGGTATTTATCTGGCTGAATACGGTGATAAAAGCTGGTTTGGCGGTATTACCCGGTTTGTGACGGACATTATGTTGTCGGCTCCCTCGATTGTGATCGGTTTGTTTGTGTATGCAATTTACGTTGCTAACGTCAAGCATTTTTCCGGCTGGGCTGGCAGCGTGGCTATTTCACTGATAGCGATTCCGGTGGTGGTGCGTACGACAGACAACATGTTGGGATTGGTACCTGCAAGCCTGCGTGAAGCAGCGTTTGCGCTCGGCGCACCACGCTGGAAGGTCGCATTGCTGGTGCGTCTGCGCGCAGTGAAAGCGGGTGTGGTCACGGGTATTTTGCTTGCCGTTGCCAGGATTTCCGGCGAGACAGCGCCTTTGCTGTTCACCGCGCTGAATAATCAATTTTTTAATGGCAACATGAATAAGCCAATGGCCAATCTTCCGGTCGTGATTTATTCGTATGCAATGAGCCCTTACGACAACTGGCGTGAGCTGGCATGGGGCGGAGCCTTGCTGATCACTTTTAGTGTACTGGGCCTGAATATTTTGTCGCGTACCTTGTTTAACCAAAAATCACAGCACTAATCTGAGTATCGATATGACTACGAATCCAACAACGACACAGAAAAAAGCAATCGAAATCAACGGGCTGAATTTTTATTACGGTGCCACACGCAGTCTGCGCGATATTAATCTGAATATTTTTGATAAAAAAGTCACCGCTTTTATCGGACCATCCGGTTGTGGTAAATCGACCTTATTGCGCACATTAAACCGTATGTACGACTTGTATCCTGGTCAGCGCGCCGAAGGACAGATTATTTATAACGGAAAAAATATTCTGGATGCCGATCAGGATATTAATCTGCTGCGCGCCAAGGTTGGTATGGTGTTCCAGAAACCGACACCGTTTCCGATGTCGGTTTATGACAATATCGCTTTTGGTGTACGTCTGTATGAAAATTTGTCCAAGGGTGAAATGGACGAGCGCGTCGAATGGGCATTGAAGAAGGCGGCGATCTGGAATGAGGTCAAAGACAAGCTCAATAAGAGCGGCCTGAGCCTGTCTGGCGGGCAGCAGCAGCGTCTGTGCATTGCGCGCGGCGTTTCCGTCAAGCCGGATGTATTGCTGCTGGATGAGCCGACGTCGGCACTGGATCCGATTTCCACCGTGAAGATCGAAGAGCTGATCAACGAACTGAAAGAGGAATACACGATTGCCATCGTCACGCATAACATGCAACAAGCGGCACGTTGTTCGGACTATACCGCTTACATGTATCTGGGAGAACTGGTCGAATACGGGGAAACCGATCATATTTTCATGAATCCGGTGAAAAAAGAAACCCAGGACTATATTACCGGTCGTTTCGGTTAATTGATTTCTCAAAGATCAGAAAGACAGGAGAACCCCGTGACAGGCGAACACTCTTCAAAACAATATGATATGGACCTTGAAACCATTCGTTCCAAGGTTCTGATGATGGGCGGCTTGGTTGAAAGCCATTTTCATGATGCGATGTCCTGCTTCCGGACCGGCAATGCAGAGCAGGCTGAAGCAGTCATTCAGTCCGATCTGGAAGTAAACCGGCTGGAAGTTTCACTCGATGATATGTGCAGCCACCTGATTGTAAAACGTCAGCCGGCAGCGAATGATCTGCGTACTGTCATGGCGACCGGAAAGGTGATTACCGATCTGGAGCGTATTGGCGACGAATCCACCAAAATTGCGCGGATTGCCAAAGAATCGCAAAACGGCCGCCGGGTCAACTCCATGTTTAATGGCCATGAAACCGTGCGCGTTCTGGCCAGCAGCGTGGCAGACATGCTGCATCAATCGCTGGATGCATTTGCCCGCCTGGATGATGCCAAAGCGGTGCAACTGATTGCACAGGATGCCATTATCGATAACGATTTCCGTTCGATCATGCGTAACCTGATTACGTTCATGATGGAAGATCCGAGCACGATTTCTTACGCGCTGAATGCATTATGGGTGGCAAAGGCTATCGAGCGTATCGGTGATCATGCCAAGAATATCGCGGAACACACAATCTATATTGTCGAAGGTAAAGATATCCGGCATTCAGATTATGTCGCCGTCAAACAGGATCAGAAAAACTAAAAAAGACAATGGCTGCCGATACCACTATATTGATTGTTGAAGACGAACCAGCAATTGTCGAGCTGGTCAGTTTCACTTTGCGCGCTGCTGGCTGGAATACCTTTGCGGTAAATAATACAGCTGAAGCATGGGAATTTATCCAGCGCCGGACTCCGCAACTGATCCTGCTGGACTGGATGCTGCCTGACCAGAGCGGTCTGCGTCTCTTGTCACGCATTCGTTCCGATCGGCAGTTCAACGAAATCCCGGTGATCATGCTGACTGCGAAAAGCATGGAAGAAGACAAGATCGCCGGTCTGGATCATGGTGCCGACGATTATATTACCAAGCCATTTTCACCCCGAGAGCTGACAGCCCGGATGAAGGCGCTGTTGCGCCGCAAGAGTCCGGAACATGCGCAGACTGCCTTGACTGCTGGCAGCGTGGTACTGGACCCGGTCAGCTGCACGGTCAAGATCAATGACCAGAAGGTCGATATCGGCCATGCCGAATACAAGCTGCTGAAGTTTTTTATGGCGCATCCAGAACGGGTTTTTTCACGCAGCCAGTTACTCGATAAAGTATGGGGTGACCATGTGGTGATTGAAGAGCGTACGGTGGATGTTCATGTCCTGCGTTTGCGTAAAGTATTGAAATCTGCCGAGTCGCTGATCAAGACTGTGCGCAGCGTTGGCTACATGCTGTCGGAAAAATAAACGGCACCGGTTCCGGTGACAAGCTGTACCGGAACCCGATTCATCGCAGCAGTGATAGCATGAAAAAAGTTGTCAGAAAAATTTTCGGATCGTTCAATCAGTTTCATGAAAAATAAATGAAATCTGTTGCTGTTTTTGATAGTCTGACCAGCCGTTCACACTGATTCTACCTACCCCATTTCAATAAAAATATCAGGGATTTTCATGTCTCCGCGCCTTATATTCTGGATTTCCAATTCTGTACGGATGTTGCTCGTCATTGTTGGAACGGTCATTGCTTCCTCTATGTGGGGCATTACGTGGGGATTATTCCTTGGACTGGTGGCGATGGCTGCACTGATCGTGATGCAGTTGTTTTATCTGCAGCGGCTGGCTGACTGGCTCGATAATCCAAGAAGCTCGCGTCTGCCAGATGGATGGGGCGCGTGGACCGATATTTTTTCGCGTTTGTATAAATTGCGCCGCGAAGATGAAAAGAATCAGACCGAACTGACTGAGTGGCTGGCACGCTTCAGACAGGCGATGACATTATTGCCGGATGGCGTGGTCATCATGGATGATGTTCTGTTTCTGGAGTGGTGTAATCCGGCTGCAGAGAGCCATCTGGGGCTCAGTCTGGCGCAGGATAAGGGCATGCGTGTCACGAATCTGGTGCGCAGCCCGGAATTCATGGACTACATTATTCTTGGCCGTTACGATACACCGCTCACCTTGTCGTTCCGGGATCGCAAACTGATTACCCATATCATTCCGTTTGAAAACCGGCGTCAGATTCTGGTCACGCATGACATTACCGAGTCTGAGCGTATTGATATGATGCGTAGGGACTTTATTGCCAATGCTTCGCACGAGTTGCGCACACCGCTGACGGTGATTAACGGTTTTCTGGAAATTGCATCATTGCAACCGGAACTGGATGCCGCAACCCGGAGTGCGCATCTGAAACTGATGTCGGAGCAGGGCGCGCGCATGCAGCGGCTGGTCGAGGATATGCTGACGCTGACCCGGCTGGAGTCTATGGATCATCTGCTGCGCACGGAAACGATTAATATGCGCGCGATGCTGGAGCAGATATTGCAGGAAGCACATGCACTGTCTGCAGGGCATCATCAGGTGACATTGGATTTCAATGGCCCCGATATTCGCGGCAGCACGGATGAAATCCGCAGTGCGCTGACGAATCTGGTGACGAATGCAATTCGCTATACACCCGAAAACGGCACCATCCAGATCAGCTGGGCGAATGGAAATGCCGGTCCCAAATTCACCGTTGCCGATAACGGTATCGGTATCAGTCCCGAACATATTTCACGGCTGACAGAACGGTTTTATCGGGTGGATAAGAGCCGTTCCAGAGAGACACAGGGAACAGGGCTGGGATTGGCGATCGTGAAGCATGTGTTGTTGCGCCATAAGGCCACATTGCTGATTGACTCCGTACCTAATGTCGGCAGTAAATTTTCTGTTCAGTTTCCCGCCAGTGCGGTCATTGAAGCCTGATGAGGCTGATTAAGCCCCCTTCCTGTACGGAATAACAAACGATAAATTTTGTTATTCCCATTATTTCTCCAGATGTAATGCGGTACACTCAAAAAATATTGCTGCTGAAGATAGCAGGCTTACTGCTGACCAGAGTAGTCCTGGAGGGGATGTTCGATGAAGATGAACGTTTTAGTGCTCGATGATGCGCAGATTAACGTTACATTGTTGTGTCTGCTACTCAAAAAAATCGATCAATGTGAAGCGGTCAGTTTTGTTGAGCCAGAGCTGGCGCTGAAGTGGTGTGATAGCCATGTGCCGGATCTGGTGATGGTCGATTATATGATGCCAACGATGGATGGCGTCGAGTTTATCCGTCGCTTCCGGCGGCTTCCCGGCTGTCACGACATCCCGGTTTTGATGATTACCGCTAACAGCGAGCTGGAGCTTCGTTATCAGGCGCTGGATGTGGGTGCCAATGATTTTCTGATCAAGCCGATCGATAAAATTGAATTTTTGGCGCGGACCAAAAATATGCTTGCATTGCGCAAGAGTCAGCGTTTTTTGCTGGACAGAGCCAGCTGGCTGGCCGTCGAAGTAAAAAAAGCCACCACGGAAATTCGTGCCAGGGAAAGAGAAACTATTTTCCGTCTGTCTAAAGCAGCAGATTCCAGAGACCCGGAAACCGGAGCGCATATTCTGCGCATGGCAAATTATTCACGGATTATCGCGGAATACCTCGGATTACCCGAAGAGGAGCAGCAATTATTGCTGGAAGCAGCACCCATGCATGATCTGGGAAAAGTCGGTATTCCCGACAGCATCTTGCTCAAACCTGGAAAACTGACCGAGGATGAATTCGAGATCATGAAACGGCATGCCCGGATGGGGTACGATATTCTTGCCGGAAGCGCATCGGAAATGTTGCAGGCAGGGGCACTGATTGCTTTGTCGCATCATGAAAAATATGATGGCACAGGGTATCCGGATGGCTTGAAAGCAGAAGAAATCCCCTTATTGGCCAGGATTGTTGCTGTTGCAGATGTGTTTGATGCATTGACATCCGAGCGTCCTTATAAAGCAGCCTGGGACGTGCATGATGCGCTGACCTTCCTGAAAGAGGGGGCAGGAAAACATTTCGATCCGGGCTGTATCAACGCGTTCATTGCCGGCTGGGAGCAGGTGCTTGAAATCCGCAACCGCTATCGGGATGAAACCTCAGGAAGCACTGTTGCATCTCAATAAGCTTTCGCGTTAATCCAATAAAATGATTTGCCCGGTCTGCGTTTCTGATTGATCAGAGTGATCCGACGGTAAAAAGCAGATGGCTTTTTACCTGGCCTCCTGACATGCCTATGAAAATCGCACAAATTCTATTAAAAAATATCCCGGTAGATATTTCTATACCTTCCAGACTGGAAGAGTTGTCTGCTATTGATCCACAGTTGTTATTGATTTTTGGCTGTGTCAGACATTTGACTGATCCGTTATTCGTTGAGTCTATCAACCGGGTTTTCCCGTCGCTGGCCAAAATCGGTTGCACAACCGCCGGTGAAATTAACCGGGACGGCGTTCATGATGAAACAACGGTCATCACCGCATTGCATTTTGAGAATAGCCGGTTTCAGATCGCTACTGCGCAATTGGCGAATATGGATGCCTCATTTCATGCCGGGCAGACGCTGGGCGCAGGACTTTCACGTGAAGGACTGCGGGCTGTCATGCTGTTGGGACAGGGGGTCAATATCAATGGCAGTGCGCTGATCGATGGCGTTGTGAGTATTCTCGGTCAATCTATTCCGGTGACCGGCGGTCTGGCTGCGGATGGCGGTGCTTTTTCCCGGACGTATACCTTCTCTCCGGCAGGGGTGTCATCTGAGGCGGTGATAGCGATAGGGTTTTATGGGGAGAAATTATTTTTTTCTCATGGCAGTTATGGTGGCTGGAAAGCCTTTGGCCCGATCCGGAAAATTACCCACTGCGCCAACAATATCCTTTACGAGCTTGATGGGAAACCAGCGCTGGAAATTTACAGGCGATATCTGGGGGAATATGCAAAGGACTTACCGGGCTCAGGGTTGCTGTTCCCATTTGAAATGCTGACGGACATGCGGGAGTCTTCAGGAAGTATCCGCACGATATTAGGCATTAATGAAACAGACGGCAGCCTGATTCTGGCAGGTGAGATCAATCCAGAAGGATATTTACGCCTGATGCACGCACATACCAATGACCTGGTTGATGGAGCGGAAATCGCTGCGCAGGCCGTCAGGAATAACCACGAAATGCGTCAGGGGCAGGCGCTGGCAATGTTAGTCAGCTGTATCGGACGCAAACTGGTGATGGGGGGGCGGGTGGAGGAAGAAGCTGAAATCGTCGGCGAAATTCTGGGAAATGATGCGGTCTTATGCGGTTTTTACTCCAATGGTGAAATTTGTCCCGGCCACCAGTTGCATGTCTGCAGCCTGCATAATCAGACCATGACCATCACTTATCTTGCAGAGAATCGCTGATGTTACACAAGCTCTCTCTGCGCCAGTACAAGCGCTTGTTCGGTATTCATGATGAAGACCAGCTGGAACAGGCGCTGGCCGAGCTGGAACTGTTTGCCGCTTCGGAGCAGCTCAGTATCACCGCGCGAAAGATGCTGGGCGGCTTGCGCAGTTTTTTGATTCAGGCAGATGACGCCTATCAGCAGGCTGACCGTGATCTGGCGCTGGGTAAGCTGAGTCTGGAGCTGAGTTCTGCAGAACTGGTGCAGCTCAATGAAACCCTGCGTCAGGACGCAGAGCAGAAAAAACAGGTTTTACAGACACTCAGAAATACGGTGAACCAGCTGCTGATGCCGCTGGGAAAACATCTGCAGGATGACAGTGATCTGGAAAGCCTGAGTCAATTATTGTCCGGACTGGTGCAGGAATTGCTGTCCACCAGAAAAGATCTGGAAGATGCGCTTGAGAAAGTCCAGAATCAACAGTTTGCCCTCGATCAGCATGCGATTGTCAGCGTCACCGACGCGAGTGGAATCATTCTTTATGCCAACGAGAAATTCTGCCAAATCAGCCAGTATGCGGCCCATGAACTGGTCGGTAATAATCATCGTATCGTCAATTCAGGTTTGCATTCAGAAGCATTTTTCCGCAATCTGTGGCTGACGATTTCGTCGGGGAAAGTGTGGCACGGGGAAATCCGGAACAAAACCAAGAGTGGCAGCTTTTACTGGACTAATGCGACCATTGTCCCGTTTCTGGATGGGAATCATCAGCCGTATCAGTATATTTCGATTCGCACGGATATTTCAGAGCAGCTGCGCTTGCGTGAAAAAATCGAATCCAGTCAGACATTACTGCAAAATGTGATGAATACACTGGGGCAGGGTATTTATACGCTGGATGTGAACGGATGCTGTACCTACTTGAACCCTGAAGGTGAAAAAATACTGGGGCGCCGGTTTGGAGAAGTGCAGGGAAAAATTCTGCATAACCTGATTCATTCCATCAGACCTGATGGCATGCATGTACCCGATGCGGAATGCCCGATTTCGCTGGCGACACAGAGTGGCGAGGTTTATCGCTCCGAGCTGGAGTATTTTCAGCATCAGTCGGGTATTTTGTTTCCTGTCTCCATCGTGGCGTCGCCGATTTACGATAATGATGTGCTGGTCGGATCTGTTGCCGCATTTAAGGATATTTCGGAACGTATTGCTGTCAGCCGTGCATTGAAAGACAGCGAAGCCAAGCAGAGGATGTTGCTGGATAACGCGGCCGATGCCGTGTTTGTGGCCGACTCCAATGAGTGCTGGATTTACGTGAACGACCTCGCACTCGATATGCTGGGCTACCGCAGGGAGGAGTTGATTGGCACCAGTATGTATGAAGTGCTTCCCCCTAAAGACAGACCTGCAGCCAAAAAACATTTCCTGTTTAAAATTCTGTCCGAAAAGGCATTGCGCACTGAACTGACTCTGATCAGCAAAAGTGGTCAGCTGATTCCTGTTGAACTGAATGCCGCACTGCTGCCTGATGGCAGTATTTACGGTTCCTGCCGTGATATCACCGAGCGCCTGCGTTTTGAGGCAGACCTGGTGCAGGCAAAGAATGATGCCGAATCAGCCAATAAAGCAAAAAGCGACTTTCTCGCCACGGTCAGCCATGAAATCAGGACGCCGATGAATGGCATTATCGGGATGACGGAATTAGCGCTCGATACCACCCTGACGGCAGAGCAGCGAGAGTATCTGGAACTGGTCCGGCTCTCCTCGCAATCACTGATGAGCATCATTAACGATATTCTGGATTTCTCAAAAATAGAATCCGGGAAGGTTGTGCTTGAACGCATTGATTTTTCCTTGCGTGAGCTGATTGCTGCGACACTGAAAGGAATCGCGGTCCACTCCTCTGAGAAAGCCATTGAGCTGGTGTATAAAATCGACCCGGCTATTCCGGAAATGCTGGCTGGCGATCCGGGACGTTTGCGCCAGATTATGGTCAATCTGGTTGGTAATGCGATCAAGTTCAGCGACGCGGGCGATATCATTATTGATGCGCAACTGGTACATGAAAATAATGACTGGATCGATATTTACTTTTCGGTCACCGATCATGGCATCGGGATTCCGAAGGACAAGCAGGCAACGATCTTCAGCGCATTCAGTCAGGTGGATGCATCTACCACGCGCAAATATGGCGGAACGGGGCTGGGGCTCAGTATTTCTTCCCGGCTGGTTCAGTGCATGAACGGGCTGTTGGAAGTCAATAGTGAGCCCGGAAAGGGCAGCACTTTTTATTTCACCGCCAGGTTTGGCAAGGCAGATGAACTGTTACCGATGCAAAAGACCGTGAATCTGTCCGGTTTGCATGCACTGATCGTGGATGACAATGCAGTCAACCGGCTGTTTTTTTCCGATACGCTGAAAAAATGGGAAATGCAGATAACGCTTGCTGCATCCGGACAAGAGGCCCTGACAGTGATAGAGCAGCAGGCTCCGGACAGCCAGTTTGATGCGGTATTGCTGGATGTCTGTATGCCTGAAATGAATGGATTTGATTTTTGGATGCGGTTGCATGACAGGCACGAAGTGCTGAAAAAACGGATTATTTTATTGTCCTCAGCCGGTTCCAGAGAGGATTTTGCGAAGTGTCAGGAACTGGGTGTCCAGCATTACATCACTAAACCGGTGAGTCAGTCGGAACTGTACGACGCAGTGGTGTCTATGCTGGCAGGTGGAAAAGAGCGTCATGAAGAACTGCACGTATATAAAACCGTCAGCCAGTCAGAAGACATGCCCTCATTGCGCATATTGCTGGTTGAAGATAATCTGGTTAATCAGAAGCTGGTGTTATCGCTGCTGAATAAATGGGGATTCGTTGCCATTGTTGCTGAAAATGGTTTGATCGCTTTGGAGAAGTTTTCGCAGGAGCCGTTTGATGTGATTCTGATGGATATGCAGATGCCGAAAATGGGAGGCATTGAGGCAACGCAGCGTATTCGTCAGACAGAGGCAGAGTGGCACTTGTCACGGATTCCTATTATTGCGATGACCGCGAATGCGATGCCGGGCGACTGGGAACGCTGCCAGGCGGCGGGAATGGATCAGTATGTGTCCAAACCGATTAAGGCTGAATTACTCAGGGATTTGTTAATTCAATTTCAGACAGAGCTTAAAAAGAATATGAATGAAAAATCACAGGAAATAGAATCTGCTGCGAGTCTGCTGCAAGGCCAGCATGTGCAGGAATTTGATTACGATAAAGCACTGCTGAGTGCCGATGTGGAAATTGTCCGCATCATTGGCGACAGTTTTTTAGAGGCATGTCCGCAGTATCAGGATGAAATCATGGACGCCATCCAGCGACAGGATAGCGAATTGCTGTATCGTTCCGCGCATACCCTGAAAGGTCTGGTGGGGAATTTCGGGGCGGAGCCAGTGGAATTTCTGGCGCGAGACCTGGAGTTGTCCGGGAAAAACAATCGCTTTCAAGGCACGACAGACACACTGCAGCATTTGTTGAGTGAGCTGGCTTTAATGAATCTCGCCCTGAGAAAATTCCTGGCGTCGCAGGAATAACAATGATTGAACGGCATCGTGCGGTGAAGTGCTGTCACCGTACTGCTATTTCAGCGGCGTCAGATTCAGCGGCGTCAGATGGCGATCAGCAAATAATTCACCAATGCGCCCCCTGCGATGAGCCATATCCATAAACTGGCGGATAAAAGAAATGGCGGCCAGCCGGCCTTCAGCACGGTGCTGATCTGCGTATTGACTCCCAGGGCAAACATTGCCATGGACAAGGCAAAAGTATCCGCCTGAATCAGGCTGACCCGGTACGCTTCGCCGATCCATCCAGTCGAGTTAATCCCCACGACCAAGATAAATAACACGGCAAACCACGGCATCCGGACTGAGGTCTGTCCATTTTTCTCGCATGGCGTATGAAAGTGACGCAGACCGGCGGGCAATAAAAGAAGAAATGGCGCCAGCATCATCACTCTGACCATTTTGGTGATGATCGCCGTGTCTGCCGCCAGATCACTGACGGCTTTTCCTGCGACGATGACTTGTCCTGCTTCATGAATGGTCGAACCGGCATAAATTCCATACGCTGTCGGACTCAGGTGAGTCAGAAGCCGCGGGAATATGGGGTAGAGCAACATGCTGCAACTGCCAAACAGAACGACCCCGGCAATTGCCACACTGACTTCTTCCGATTTACCTTTGACGACCGGCTCCGTTGCCATGATGGCTGCAGCCCCGCAAATCGCACTGCCAGCGCCGATTAGCATACTCAGCTCCCGGTTCAGGCGGAATACTTTTGTTCCCAGGAAGAGGGCGATTCCAAACGTGCTGCAGACAATCAATGCATCAATCAATACAGCCAGCAGACCGATATGGGTAATATCCTGCAGGCTCAGACGTAATCCGTATAAAACAATGCCTGAACGCAGTAATTCCTGACGTGAAAATTGTATGCCCTTGCCAAATTGGGCGGCATGCTGCCTGAACAGGCTGTTGCCGAGGCAGATTCCGGCAAGCATCGCGATACTCAATGCGCTGAGACCGTGTTGCTGCATCCATGATTGCTGCGCCATCAGCAACGCACCCAATGCGAAGCACGCGCACAAAAACACACCAGGGGAAAAAAGAGAGACATTTTTACCGAAACGGCGGGCAGTGCTGAAGGTGGTGTATGCGGGCATGATCTCTGTGTCCAATGAAGATGCTGTGCAGCATAGGGGAATATATTAAAATTAAAAAACGGATTATTTTTGTATAATCAACCTGAAAAACAGGTTAATTAAATTTATTTAAATGAAATTAAGTCTCCGTCAATTACAGGTATTTCTCGCAGTTGCAGAATCGGGCAGCACGGTCGCCGCATCGGAAGTCGTTTCCTTATCGCAATCGGCTACCAGTGCGGCCTTGAATGAGCTGGAGCATGTTTTGTCCCATCAATTGTTTGACCGTATCGGCAAGCGTCTGATGTTGAATGACAATGGACGGTTGCTGTTGCCGCAAGCGCGTCTGCTGCTTGATACCGCATCTTCCGTCGAGCAATTATTTACGGAAGGAGATGATCGCTGGTCCGGCATCCGGATCGGCGCCAGCATGACGATCGGGAGTTACTGCTTACCGGCATTGCTGGCGGATAGTCAGAGGGAGCGCTCATCTGCACGGCAGCAGGCTGATTTGCCGGATTATCCCCAGTTATACATCGCCAATACGGCAGAGGTCGTGAGTGCAGTCGCAGGATATGCTGTGGATTGTGGTTTTATCGAAGGGGCCTGTCACGATACGGAATTATCCGTGGAGCCGTGGCTGGAAGATGAAATGGTGATTGTCTGCGCACCAGATCATGCCCTGGCAACACGCAATCATGGCCGCGTTACTTACCAGGATTTACAGTCGGCAAGGTGGTTGTTGCGGGAACCCGGTTCCGGCACCCGAGAACATGTTGAACAGATGTTGCTGCCCCATTTTTCTTCCCTGAAAGTTGCGGGAGAGTTTGGTAATCCGGAAACGATCAAACATGCGGCTGCCGCAGGTCTGGGACTGGCGTGCATTTCCAGAATCGTCGTGGAGGATTTGCTGGCGCTTGGACGCTTATGCGAACTGCAAACGGAGTTGCCTGCCTTGCGAAGGCATTTTTATCTGGTTTATCACCGGCATAAATTGCTTTCCCCCCGGTTGCAGCACTTTCTCCGTTATTGCAGGGAATGGGTATAAAAACCATGCCGCATGGTGATGCGGCATGCAGGCTTAATGCGAAATTTAATGCGAAATAGGTTCGGTACGTTCCAGCAGCCAGTTCAGGGCGGCGCCGGAAAGTCTGGACGCGAGACGTTGCCGGACCGTTGCATGGTAATCGTTCAGCCAGGTGATTTCATCGGCTCTCATCAGTGCAAGCTGAATGCAGCGCGTATCAATCGGGCACAAGGTGACTGTTTCAAATTTCAGGTAATCACCAAATTCCGTGCTCACAGCCGGAACCGTCAGCAGCAGATTTTCAATCCGGACACCCCATTTTTCAGGGCGGTAGATCCCTGGTTCATTAGAGGTGATCATGCCTTCTTCCATGGCAGTATGTGCTTCTGCCAGCGCACCGGAAATGGATTGTGGTCCTTCATGGACATTCAGAAAATAACCGACGCCATGACCAGTACCGTGACCGTAATTGATTCCTGCCTGCCAGATGGGCGCGCGCGCTACCGTATCGAGCGCCGGGGAAGGGGTTCCACGCGGGAATTGCATCTGCGACAGGTTGATCATACCTTTCAGGACCAGTGTAAAGTCATTTTTCTGTGCTTCGGACACTTGGCCGACTGGCATGACGCGGGTGATATCGGTGGTGCCATTCAGGTACTGCCCACCCGAATCAATCAGTAATAAACCATCACCTTCAATCACGGCATGCGATTCAGGCGTTGCCCGGTAATGCGGCATGGCGCCGTTACCGTTAAAACCGGCTATCGTACCAAAACTGGGGGAAATGAAATGGGGCTGACGGGCGCGGGCCGCGCAGATTTTTTCGTCGATCGTGAGTTCGGTCACTGTTTCCGTTCCCAGCGCAGATTCCAGCCAGCTGAAAAACTCACAGAGCGCTGCGCCATCCTGCTCCATGGCTTCCCGTATATGAGCGATCTCTTGTGCATTTTTCCGGGATTTTGCAAAGACGGAAGGATTAATGGCTTCAATGACGTGTACTTGAGGCGGCACGGCTTTTCTGAAGCCATCAGTCATGCGCCGCGGATCGATGAGCAGACAAGCATCGTCCGGCAAGCTGCTGACGGCTTTCCGGGCATCGGAATAATCCTGCACCGTGATCTGATCCTCTGCCAGCCGGGCAGCCAGTTCGGGGCTGATCTTTCCGGAAGAAACAAATAGCGTGGCAGCGTTTGTGCCGATCAGCGCATGTGCCACAAATACAGGGTTGTAACTGACGTCTGAACCGCGCAGATTGAAAATCCAGGCGATGTCATCCACGGTGGAGACAAAATGCCAATTGGCTCCTTTGATCTGCATTTGCCCGCGAATCAGCGCCAGTTTCTCCCGGCGGCTGGTGACGGCAAACGGTGCGACATGTTCAAAGACCGGAGACTGTGGCAGCGGTGGTCGCTGATCCCAGGTTGCCTGCAGCAGATCATGGCTGGTATCGAGCCGTATCCCGCGTTTTTGCAGGGTAGTTTCCAGCGCTCTTGCCGTTGCCAGTCCCAGAACCATGCCATCCGCACCAACGGTCTGACCCGGTTGCAGATGGTTGGCCAGCCAGTCAATATGCAGGGTTGCCGCCGCCGATGCGATCTTCATCATCTGGATACCGGTTGGTGCCAGCTCTTTTTCCGCCTGGCTCCAGTAACGGCTGTCCACCCATAATCCAGCAAAATCCGCAGTGACCACCAGTGTGCCGACCGACCCGGTGAATCCTGAAAAGTAAGTTCTGCCTTGCCAGTGGTCTGGCAGGTACTCTGATAAATGCGGGTCGGCAGATGGAATAATGCAGGCATCCAGTCCGCGTGATTTCATTGCATTGCGGAGTTGCAGCAGACGTGCAGGGATCGGGGAAATCACTGCGTGGGCAATAGTCGGGTTATTCATGAAAGAGTATTCCGGATCAGGGTCAGGACGAGTTAAGCAAGTCCGGTGAGTATACTGTAAATATATTAGCGCGTTGAAACTGTGCGTATTTCGTCAGCTTTTCAGAAAACGACGCATAACATAAGGCGCAGGTTCCGCAGGGTTGGCATGTGCATATGCCAGCCCCGGAGCCAGTTCAAACCCATAGCCGGCATAAAGCTGCAGCAAACGGGGCTGATCATGCCGAACAGCGAGGCGAAGTTCAGGAATGGAACAAATACCGGCAGCATGGATCACTGCTTCCAGCAACAGTCGTGACAGTGCCTGCTGTCTGTGCGCAGGCAGGACGCCCATGCGGCGTATTTCCCACAGATGAGGATTTGTATCCGGTACGGCCCAACGGACAGAACCGACCGGCTCTTGAGCGGCGAACAGTAAAAATGCTCCGCCGCCAGATAAATCCTGCGCCACGATAGCTGGCGTCTCACGATGCGCAGCCGAGCTGGCCGCTACGATTCCTGCCCAGCACGAGCGGGTGAGTGCCGCAATTAAGGTTGCATCTGTAATCGTGGCTTCTCGTATCGTCAAGGTCATTGCGCCGGACGATATGCTCAATGGTGTTACCGTACCCGCATCCCAGGTTGCGCACCCGGCCAGGCTTCCAGAATGTAAAGGCCCGGATTGGCTTTTTCATCGGCGGCGGATGCGGCCAGCACCATGCCTTCGGACATGCCGAATTTCATCTTGCGCGGTGCCAGATTCGCGACCATCACGGTGAATTTGCCGATCAGCTGTTCAGGCTGGTAAGCTGATTTGATGCCGGAAAACACATTCCGTGTTTTACCTTCACCCACATCCAGCGTGAGGCGCAGCAGTTTGTCGGAACCATCAACATGTTCGCAATGGACGATCTTTGCAATGCGCAGATCAACTTTGGCGAAATCGTCGATCTTGATTTCTTCGGCCAGTGGTTCGATCGTACTGGTTGCCGTGGATGCGGCGTCTGCAACCGCCGCTGGAGCCGCCGTCGGCGCATCAAATAACTGATCGAAAATCAGAGGATCAACACGCTGCATCAAATGTGTATAAGGGTGGATCACATGCTGATCCGGCATCGGTGTGGTGACATCGGCCCATTGCAGTGGTGCGAGATTCAGCTGTGCTTCGACCTGGGTGGTGAGTTGTGGCAATACCGGTTTCAGGAAAATCGTCAGGATACGGAAAGCCTCCAGCAGGCGGCTGCACACTTCTTGTAACTTGGCATCGTTTTCCGGTTTTTTCGCCAGTTCCCAAGGTTTGTTCGCGTCGACATAAGCGTTCACCAGATCGGCTTGCTCCATCGCTGCACGCAAGGCTTTACCGTATTCACGCGCTTCAAACAATGCCTGAATTTCTGGCGCGGCATTGCGCAGATTGGCGAGGAAGGCATCGTCAGACGTTGCCCAAGCTGTACTGATGACGCCGTTGAAACGCTTGCTGATGAAGCCGGCAGCGCGGGATGCGATGTTGATGTACTTACCGATCAGATCGGAATTGACACGGGCAACAAAATCATCCGGATTCAGATCTAAATCCTCGACTTTCGCGTTCAGTTTAGCCGCGAAGTAATAGCGCAACCATTCCGGATTCATGCCGATTTCAAGGTAGCGTAATGGCGAGATGCCGGTACCGCGCGATTTCGACATTTTTTCACCGGAAACGGTCACGAAGCCATGTGCATACACATTGTCCGGCGTTTTGTAGCCGGAGAATTTCAGCATTGCAGGCCAGAACAGCGTGTGGAAATAGGTGATGTCTTTGCCGATAAAGTGAATTTGTTCGGTGGACGGATCGGCCATGAAGGCGTCGAAATCGCGTCCGGTTTTACCGAAATAATTTTTCAGTGAAGCCAGATAGCCGACCGGCGCATCGAGCCAGACGTAAAAATATTTACCCGGCTGATCTGGAATTTCGATACCGAAATAAGGAGCGTCGCGGCTGATATCCCAGTCGCCCAGGCCATCTTCGCCTTCCAGCCATTCTTTGCATTTGTTCGCTACTTCCGATTGCAGGCGGTTATCTTGTAAAGCCCAGCCGCGCAGGAAATCAACGCATTGCTGGTCAGATAGTTTGAAGAAAAAATGCTCCGACGATTTCATGACTGGTGTAGCACCAGTCAATACAGAGTAAGGATTCACGACTTCGGTCGGCGCGTATACGGCGCTGCAGACTTCGCATGAATCGCCATACTGATCTTTGGCGCCGCATTTCGGACATTCGCCCTTAATGTAGCGATCCGGCAGGAACATGTTTTTGACCGGATCGTAGAATTGCTCGATAGTTTTGCTGGTGATGAAACCGGCGGCTTTCAGTTTGCGGTAAATGTCCTGCGACAGCGCATGGTTTTCCGCGCCGTCAGTCGAATGCCAGTTGTCAAACTGAATATGGAAACCATCCAGATATTGCTTGCGGCCAGCCGCGATCTGCGCAACGAACTCTTGCGGCGTGATGCCGGCCTTTTCAGCGGCAATCATGATCGGTGCACCGTGCGCATCATCCGCACCTACGAAATGCACTTCGTTACCCGACATTCGCTGATGCCTGACCCAGATGTCAGCCTGGATGTATTCCATGATGTGGCCGAGGTGGAAGGGCGCGTTAGCGTAAGGGAGGGCGGTGGTGACGAACAGCTTACGGGTCATGTTGATGCACTTTGAAAATGAAGGGACAAGTCTGTTATTTTAACAGTGAAATCCTCTTGCGATATTGATGGAATGCGTTCGACGGTTTTTGCGTCATTTTTACCCATATTGATGGGACTTACCGAAAATTATTTTGGTACAGGCGGAGCGTCGCAGGCAGCGCATCGGTGCGATCGGGTACGGCAATAACGTCATGTCGGTTTTGCGTAAATCCGGTGACAGGCACCAGATGGTTACACCAGCCAGCGGCCATCCCGGTAAATATTTTCTCCATCCAGCAGGACTGCTTCTGTAATGGCAAATACGTCGACATGATGCCTTCCTTCTCCGCGTTTAATATGCGACTTGGCGTAACTGCCATGTTTGGATCCCAGTGACAAATGGATTCCACACATCCTTTCATAGGTTCCGATGTCCTGTACGGTGCGTTCCCGGCTGAATGCCCGGTTCATACCAAAGCCAAGTTCCCTGACCCAGACAACACCGTCGTCTTTTCGTATATTGGCCAGAACCGTTTCAAATTCGGGTGTGGAATTTTTTGTCTCTGTAACCTGACCTTTTTCTACGATCAGCGTGATTGGCTGTGCTGGTTGGTTGATGCGGAAAGTGGTGTCGCCAAAGATGAAAATCCGGATACTGCCATGTACCGCTTCCAGATCAATCGATTCAGTAAACACTTCACCGATGGGAAATTGCCCGCCCACATTTTTCATGCCGCTGTAATCACCGATATTCATTTTGGCAGGCTCGAAATGGCCGCTGAAAATGAGTTGCTCACCTCCGCTGTCGATTATTCCATGCGATGCATGATCAATCTTTTGTTTGAGAGCCAGCCCGGTATGTCGGTAATACGCGGCATCGTAAGCCAATGAATCAATGTAGTAATCGATTTCCTGTCCGGTCATACGTGCGAGATGCGGATGTTCAATGACTTTCAGTCCTTTTTTAAACAGTTCGACCCGCAGGCGGTAGGCTTCCAGTCTGAAATTGGTGGACTGTATGAGGATCACCAGATCGTGCTCATGCAATCCATGTAAGGTATTCAGCACTTCTGCGGCAGCGCTGGCCTCAAAGTCGATCAGGCTGGCATCCGGCAGGCAGGCACGATAGGCTGCAGTCAGTATGCATGCCAGAGGGCAAGCCTGATCGTAGACGACGACCGCCTTTTGCGAACCGGTATGCTGGAAGACTGTTCTGATGACGGTATCCAGATAGCTTGTCGCCGTGATGACCTGATTGTCAGTGTACGTCGCAGACGAGCTGGCAGGTGCAGGGAGCGGATGGGTGTTCATGGCAGGATCAATACAAAAACAGGCGGGTTTGTGACGAAAGGGCTGCAAGGAGTGGTGGCAAAGTTATTGCATCATTTTAACAAGCCCGCCCGGTCTGATTGCATATTTCACTATGTATGCATGATTTTAGTCAGATATTGGATGGCATACTGCGTGATCGGGCAACTTTATACTCATCTGCCCTGATCTGCAGGTATGATCTCGGACTGATGAAAACAGGAAGCTGGGTGCGTGCTGTAATGTGCCTCCGGACAATGAAAACGACTACTAAAAATATTATTTATCTTGTCATGGTCCAGGGGCTGATTTACCTGGCACCGTTGCTAACTCTGCCGTATCTGACCCGGACGCTGGATGTGGATGATTTTGCTGCGCTGGGTTTTGCGCAGGCGGTCGTGCAATATTTTATTTTGCTGACGGATTATGGTTTCGGCATTACGGCAACCCGTTTGATTGCGCTCGACAGCGCCAATAAGCAGGCTGTGTCCGGTGTGGTTGCGAACACACTGGCGGTCAAACTGTTGCTGGCATGTCTGTCTGCGCTGATTTGCCTGCTGCTGGGTGTGTTGTTTGCTGATGTGCGGCATTACGGGGTGTTGTTGCTGGCGTGTTTTGTTGGTGTATTGGGTAATGCGTTGTTTCCTGTCTGGCTGTTTCAGGGATTGGAAAAAATGCGGGTGCTCGCCATCATCACCAGTCTTTCCCGCCTGTTGCCCTTGCCGCTGGTATTCTGGCTGGTTAAGCGGCCGGAAGATGTGGTCATCGCCGCTGTGCTGCAAAATATTCCAGGCATACTGGCGGCATTGCTGACGTATGCGTATGTCCAGAAAAATCACTTGCTGAGCAGCGCGCCGATCAGTATCAGAAGCGTCAAAGCAATGCTGGCAGAGGGATGGCCGGTATTTTTATCGAATATTTCTACCAGCTTTTATACGACCATCAATATTATTCTCCTCAAGTTTTTTGCCGGCGCAGAGCAGGTCGCCTATTTTGCCGCGACAGATAAACTGCGTGTGGCGGCACAAGGGTTTATCCAGCCGGTGGCGTCAGCGCTGTTTCCGCGTATTGCCGCGCTTGGTGCGGAGCAGCAGGCATGGCCCGAGGTACGGGGACTGATCCGTCGTGGCGCCTTGTTTTTGCTTGGTATACAGCTGGCTGGCGGACTGGTTTTGTTCTGTTTTGCGGATATGATCGCACTTCATTATCTGGGAGCAAAATTTCAGCCGGCGGCGATTTATCTCAAAGCACTGGCATTTCTGCCGCTGGTGATTGGCGTGGCGACGATTATTTCTCAATGGCGTTTCCTTGCGTTGGGACAAAGCCGTATATTGAGCCGCATTTATGTGTTCGCCGGACCGGCACATGCTCTGTATGCGGCATACCTGACCTGGAAATGGCAGTCGACAGGATTGATTGCCAGTTTGTATCTGACGGAGATCATGATTACGCTGGCAATGATGGTGGCTGCCAAGAGAAAAGGCATGCGGCTGTGGTGAATACCGCTTACCGGGTCTGATAAGATCGTTTTTATCTTACTCATACAATATTCAAGGGCGTTGCTGGTTGTTGTAACGGGTCTGTCAGGTGCACTGCCAGTCATGCCCGGCCTGACCAGATCAATGCCATCTGAATCTGCTCACCAATTCAATATCTGTTTTTTTTAGTTTTTATGCCTGTTATCGACATTGCACTTGCTGCTTACTGCGGCGATCACTATATTGCTGAGCAACTTCATTCCATTTTCAGCAATCAGCTTCCTGATCAGGATATCTGCCTGGGCAATGTGATTGTTTCCGATAATCTTTCGCCAGACCGGACCAGCGAAATCGTTCGTGAACTGAGCGCACGGTATCGGAACTTACACTTGCTGAGCAATCCTGAAAAAGGCGTGATCGCCAATTTCAATCATGCACTGGCAGCGACCGCTGCTCCGTATGTCATGCTGGCCGATCAGGATGATGTCTGGATGCGCGATAAAATTCACCTGACATTTCAGCGCATGCGACAGCTGGAACAGGAATATGGGCAGGATGTGCCGCTTCTGGTGTTCACTGATCTGGCGGTAACTGATGATGGCCTGAATGTGACCGCACCTTCTTTCTTTATATTTCAGAAAATCCTGCCGGCGCAATACCGGGGGACTGAGCGGATGTTTTTGTATAACATCGCTCCCGGCTGCACGATGATGGCGAATCGATGTCTGCTGGAGATGGCATTGCCTGTGCCGTCAGGAGCCGTCATGCACGACTGGTGGCTGATGCAGGTGGCGGCTGTTTTTGGACAGGTCGCTTATGTTGACCGGGCGACGATGTATTACCGTCAGCACCAGAACAATCAGATCGGCGCAAAAGTCAGCAGTTTTTGGGAAAAACTGTTTTCCCCATTAGAAAAATACCGGCTGGCACAAAAAAATCTACAAGATGCCAGTCGTCAGGCCAGTTTATTCCTGGCGCAGTTTCCGGATGTTAATGGTCGGAATAAAGCGGTCATTGCGGGTATTGCGCAATTTGAATCTTTGTCGCGCTGGCAACGCATCTGCAAACTGGCTGACCGTATGCTGGTCAGCCCGACTTTCTGGGGGCAGGTGCTGTTGTATGCTGTGGCGGTGTTCATGCCAGTGACCTCGCAATCGCATTCTCTGCATTAAAAGCCGGTGACGCTCATTGAAGGAGCTGGCAGGAAACCAGCCTCCTTTTGAGCTGCGGTTCAGGTCAGAACTCAGGCGCTGCTGGTGACGATATTGCCGGTCTGTGCGGCACCGTGCAGACTGTTATTCAGTGTCTGCAGGAAAGTCGTGAGATTGACGTTGCTGCCGGATTTACCTTCTGCAGTCAGCAGATTGGAAAAGCTTTGCTGCAACGCATCCAGTGTCGAGCTGCTGGTGCTGGCAGATGTGCTGCTACCACCGGTGGCGCTGCCTGAGCTGCCAGAAGATGCTGATGCGCTGGACGATAGTTGCTGGATCAGATTTTGCAGGCCTGTCTCCAGTTGGCTGATGCCACCTCCATGATGATGCCCATGATGTCCGCCGGTGGCTGTGACGGATGCAGTGCTGCCGCTGTTGCCGGAGCTGCTGTTTGAGTTGCTGCCTGAATTACTGCCGTTTTGTGCGCTGATCTGGGACTGTAAAGCAGCAAACAGGCTCTGCGCAAAAGCTGCAACGGCTTGTTGTTGCGCAGATGCGTTGGTGTCGGTGCTCGTCGTGCTGCCAGTTGCTGAACTGCTGCTCGTGGTGCTGGTAGTGCCGGAATCCGGTGCCGATGCGCCAGACGTCGTTGTGGTGCCGGTAATCCCCAGTTGCGCCAGTGCCTGGCTCAGGGCAGCTGTAAATTTGCCGCCGCTGCGCTGAATACGGCCGCCGCCGTCATGATCGCCATCCACATCACCTACCTGATTATTTGCGGATGAGACACCTGAAAGTTGCTGGGTCTGAGTGACATTCCAGCTTCCACCAATGGATGAAATTGACATAATTTTCCTCGCTGATTGTGACAATGATTTGAACTACAGGCCTTCGTTCCCGATAGCCTCCATTGTTATAAAAGCAGTCACGGCATTTCAAAACGAGGAATAGAGCGGTTTTCAAAGAGAGTTGTACAGTCTTGTAACGCTTTATGTGGAAGTGATAAATATCGGCGAAATTGTATAGAAATAGGCTGATTTTATTTACATTTTGATGTTTTTTCTTACATGCGGGAAAAGGGAGTGCACATTTTTCCCTGCTATCTCAGTACCGGAATGATAAGAATATGGCCCTTCATTTCTTCTGCCTATTCCGGTCTCTGCGGGTGTTTTGCGCTAGACTTGCGGGCATTGAATGGAGAAATACATGACACTTACCGTCGACGATATTAAAAACGCACTTTCACAGGTGATTGATCCGAATACCCAGCTTAATCTGATCAGGAGCAAGTCAGCCAAAAACATCACATTTGACGGCGCAGATGTGAGCCTGGATGTTGAACTTGGCTACCCGGCAAAAAGCCAGTTTGATCTGATCCGTAAAAGCGTCATCGCAGCAATCCGTGCGTTACCGGGTGTTGGTAATGTCAGCGTCAATGTCAGCTCGAAAATCGTTGCACATGCGGTGCAGCGCGGTATCAAACTGATGCCGAATGTGAAAAATATTATTGCGGTGGCATCCGGCAAAGGTGGTGTCGGTAAATCGACAACGGCTGTCAATCTGGCGCTGGCGCTGGCGGCAGAAGGTGCTGCAGTCGGCATACTGGATGCGGATATTTACGGTCCGTCGCAACCGATGATGATGGGCATTCATGGCCGTCCCGAGACTGTTGATGGCAAAACCATGGAACCGATGGAAAATCATGGACTGCAAGTTTCCTCCATCGGCTTCATGATTGATCCGGATGAGCCGATGGTCTGGCGCGGCCCTATCGTCACCCAGGCGTTACAACAATTGCTGGAGCAGACTAACTGGCGTGATCTGGATTATCTGATTGTTGATATGCCACCGGGCACCGGCGACGTACAGCTGACCTTGTCGCAAAAAGTGCCGGTCACGGGCGCAGTGATTGTGACGACACCACAGGATATTGCGCTGCTGGATGCACGTAAAGGATTGAAGATGTTTGAGAAAGTCGGCATCCCGATTCTCGGCATCGTTGAAAACATGAGTACGCATATCTGCTCGAATTGCGGCCATGCGGAAGCAATTTTTGGTGAGGGTGGCGGGCAGAAAATGTGTGCGGATTACGGTGTTGATTTCCTGGGCGGATTGCCATTAACGATGGCAATCCGGGAGCAGGCTGACTCCGGCAAGCCGACCGTCGTCGCCGACCCTGATGGAAAAATTGCTGCAATCTACCGTGAAATCGCACGCAAAGTCGCGGTCAAAGTCGCGGAAAAAGCCAAAGACATGACCAGTAAATTCCCCAGCATCACAATCCAGCATACCTGAGATGAGTGATACGCAGACTGACCGGCACTATCTGCAAAGCGCTCTGGCATTGGCGCAGCGCGCCACGATTGAAACTTCACCAAATCCACGGGTTGGATGCGTGCTGGTCAAAGAGGGGCAGGTGATTGGTGAGGGGTGGACCCAGCCAGTCGGTCAGGCGCACGCGGAGGTGCAGGCGTTGCGCGATGCCGCAGCCAGAGGATTTCATGTTGAGGGTGCAACCGCCTATGTGACACTGGAGCCATGCAGTCATTACGGCAGGACGCCACCCTGCGCAAGTGCGCTGGTTCAGGCCGGCGTGGCCCGTGTGGTGGCGGCGATCGGAGACGCCAACCCGCAGGTGGCGGGAAAGGGTATCCGTATCCTGCAGGAAGCCGGTATCCAGACCGAGTGCGGCAGCTATCCTGATATCGCGCAGGCTGCCCGTGAAATGAATCTCGGATTTTTTCAGCGCATGGAAAACGGCAGGCCGTGGGTCAGGATCAAGATTGCTGCCAGTCTCGATGGAAAAACTGCTTTGCCGAACGGCCAGAGTCAATGGATTACCGGACCTGAGGCGCGGCGTGACGGGCACCTCTGGCGTGCGCAGGCTGATGCCATATTGACCGGTATTGGGACTGTCTTGGCTGATGATCCTCAACTGAATGTTCGGGAGGTGGAGACGCCGCGTCAGCCGCTGAAGATTGTGCTGGATTCACAACTGCAGATTCCGGTGAGTGCCAGATTGTTTGATTCAGGACGCAGCTTGATTGTCTGTGCCGCTGATCAGCCGGAAAAGCGGAAATTACTGGAAGCAAAAGGGGCAGAGGTGCTATGCATGCCAGATATTTCAGGACAGGTTGATTTGCGGGAATTATTGCAGGAACTTGGCCGGCGACAGCTCAATGAGGTGCATGTCGAGGCTGGAGCAAGGCTGAATGGCGCTTTGCTCCGAGCCGGACTGGCTGATGAATTATTGCTGTATCTCGCCCCCAGACTGCTGGGAATGGGCGCTGGTCTGGTCTCTATTCCTGAGCTGACGCATGTGGATCAGGCAACATCGCTGGCTTTTCATTCGGTTACTCCGCTCGGTGCGGATATGCGGATTCTTGCCCGCTTTATCTGAACTGCCGGGATGCAATCAGCGCTTGTCAGAAAAATAAAGGGCTGAATGATGGGCTGAAAATGAAAAAAGCCGCTGAAAGTTCAGCGGCTTTTTTTTCTGGTCGGAGTACAAGGATTCGAACCTTGGACCCTCTGCTCCCAAAGCAGATGCGCTACCGGGCTGCGCTACACTCCGAAAAACGAATTTTCCTGTAATCAGTTTAGCCTGATTATTCAGAAATAAAAGGGATCGTTTTCACGATCCCTTCAAAACTGGTCGGAGTACAAGGATTCGAACCTTGGACCCTCTGCTCCCAAAGCAGATGCGCTACCGGGCTGCGCTACACTCCGAAGACCAACATATTAGCCTTATCAGGGGACACTGTCAATAGCCGGGCCGGTTCTGTCGTGTGCGACACCGGTCTGCAGGCTGCGCTGGCTGATGAATTCGCGTGTTTCTCCGCTCAGAGGATCATCAAATGCGATCGCTTTTGCCAGTAACTGCAAGGGCGCTGAAAAATCGTCGCCCCGGCAGGCCTGAGTAACGGGATAAAAACTGTCGTTGACGATGGGAGCACCGATGCTCGCAAGATGAACCCGCAACTGATGTTTTTTGCCGGTTACCGGTTTTAAAAGATATAAATTGTATGCACCGTACGATTCTGCAATGTCGATCCATGTTTCAGAATTAATGATGCCAGGTGCTTCCTGCATGGTGAAAAAATGTTCACCTTCACGCATGTGACTTTGATGAGTGCAAGGGAATTGTGTTTCCGGTAATGCCGGTGCCAGGGCGTAATAGGTTTTACGAATCGCGCGTTGCTGAAACAATGCCTGATACCGGCCCCTGGATTCCGGATTGTGTGAAAACAGAATCACGCCGGCAGTTTCCCTGTCCAGCCGGTGAATCGGTGTCAGATGCGGCAGCCCGGTTTCTTTTTTCAGTCTTACCAACAGGGTTTCATGCAAAAAACGGCCGCCGGGTGTGACCGGAAGAAAATGCGGCTTGTCGGCGACCAGCAAATGATCGTCCAGATGCAGGATTGATGCTTCAAAAGGAATCGGTGTTTCGTTTTCCAGTTCACGATAATAATAAATACACATTCCCCGTTTGGCCGGTGTGTCTGGCTGACAAGGAACGCCATGGGCATCGACGACTTCATTTCTGGCTATCCGCAACTGCCATGTCTCTGTGCTAACGTCCGGAAAGTAACTGGTCAGGAAATCCAGGATGTTGTGCCATTTCCCTTCCGGGAGCCAGATGTAGCTGGGGGCAACGCCATCGCGGGCAGGAAGTGGTGCATGCATGGGAAAGATGATTTTTAATCGCTGGACGAAACTTTTATTACTCTGTAATACTAGCATGATGGAAAAAAACACGACCTTGCCCCTGACACTCAGCATCATCATGCAGCGGAGAGCGATCAACAATCGCTGGCAGCCATTTCAGTGGAAACCCATTGAAATTCTGCCGGATATGTCTGATGCCGGAGTCCGCCTGCTGATGTCGGATGAGCATGAACAGCGCTGGATATTTCCAGGATTTGCAGCGCAGCTATTTGCCGATGAAACGCCCGGCTATTTTCTGAATCTGAGCTCAGAAATCCCCTGCTGGTTTGTCATGTGGCGCATGGAGGAAATCAGTGGTGCTGAAGTTGCGGTGCCCAAGACGATTTCCTTGTCCTATGATGAAGCGGCAAGGCAAATGGATGGTGGGGAGCAGGTTGATACCTTACCGCTTTCTGCGGAAGTGGCGGCCTGGCTGGCTGAATATACGCAGCAGCATTTTCGCTATGAAGGTAAGAAGCCACGCAAGCGTCCATCCTTTGAGGGCGGGGAGGGTGTGCAGAAAATGGCTGATGCGGAAAATTCTGCTGCCAGGTTTGTCACTCCGGAAAAAGACCGTCATGGCCGCTGAAGATTTTTTTAACCGCTGGAGCAAGAAACGACCTGCCCGGGAGCTGGCCACAGAGTCGCAGGCAGAGATTTCCGGTGGAAATCTGGCGCGCCAGGATGAGTCACAGCCGGATCAGGGCGTCACGGCAGCGTCACAGGCAGAGACAGAATCCAGATCCCTGACGATGGAAGATGTAAAGACGCTGTCGGATGAATCCGATTTTTCCAGATTCATGGCGCAGGATGTGGATGAGTCTGTGCGGCGTTCCGCAATGAAAAAATTATTTACCAATCCTCATTTCAATGTGATGGATGGGCTGGATATTTATATCGGTGACTATAGCCAGCCCGATCCCTTGCCGGAAGGGATGCTGGAGTCTCTGGCACACGCAAAAAATTTGCTTAACCCGCTGGGTGTGATCGGGCAGCAGTTGCAGCATTTGCTGGAGCCTGAGCCGCAGCCTCGGGTATCTGAGGCAGTTCCGCATACTTCCGCATCATGTGCTGCACTCCACGAGGAAAGTACAAGCGGCGATCCGGATGACGCCGGCATGTCGGCTCAGTCAGTGATCCCGGTTTTACAATCAGCAGAAATACCGACAGAAAAAGATTCCAAGAATGAATCCACAGATCAAAATTTGCAGTTGTAATCACACATTACCGATCAATGCGGCTTCAGCCAGAAAAATCGCAGACGCCATTGGGGCGGAAGCGGTGCAGCACAGCGATATGCTGTGCCGTCGCGAAGCGGGGCAGTTTTTGCAGGCAATGCAAGGTGTGGAGGATGTCATTGTCGGCTGCACTCAGGAACGCGCTTTGTTTTCTGAGTTGGGCCGTGAATCGGTGGCGCCGCTGCGGTTTGTGAATTTAAGAGAGCAGGCCGGATGGTCAGAAGAGGCTCCCAGCACCATTCCCAAGATGGCGGCACTTCTGGCGGCTGCAGCACTGCCGGAGCCGGAGCCGGTACCGGTGGTTAACTATACATCCGATGGTAATTTGCTCATCATTGGTCCGGCCGATGTGGCGATTCCCTGGGCCGATAAACTGGCTTCGCAAATGGCGGTGAACGTGTTGCTGACCGAAGGTGCCGCACATGGTGCGCGGCTGACGGAAAGAACATTCCCCGTCTGGTCCGGTCGTGCAATCACCGTCAGCGGTTATCTGGGGCAGTTTGAGGTTCGCTGGCAGCAGCAAAATCCAATTGATCTGGAAGCCTGCACGCGCTGCAATGCCTGTATTACGTCGTGCCCGGAAAATGCGATTGATTTCAGTTATCAGATTGATCTGGATAAATGCCGGGATCACCGTGATTGCGTCAAAGCCTGCGGCCCGATTGGTGCGATTGATTTTGAACGTGTCGCAACCGGGCGCGATACACAGGCCGATCTGGTGCTCGACCTGTCGCGCAATGCTTTACTGAAAATGTCTGATAAGCCGCAAGGATATTTTGCCCCCGGCGCGGATGTTGCCGCGCAGTTTGAGGCAGTGCTGACACTGACGCAAATGACCGGAGAGTTTGAAAAACCCAAATTTTTTCATTACAAGGACAAACTTTGCGCGCACAGTCGTAGTGGAAAGCAAGGCTGCACGGCATGTCTGGATGTCTGCTCCACGGAGGCGATTTCTTCGGCCGGTGACAAAGTTTCCGTCAATCCGAATCTTTGTGCCGGCTGTGGCGCCTGTACGACCGTGTGTCCGACCGGCGCCATGAGCTACGCTTACATGCGTGCACCGGATACGGGGTCGCATATCCGTACCATGCTGCAGGCTTATCATCGTGCCGGCGGACAGGATGCGGCACTCCTGTTGCATAGTAAGCAGGCAGGTGCAGCATTGTTGCTGGAAGTTGGTCAACTGGCACGGGCAGGTGGCCGCGGCTTACCGGCACGTATGATTCCGCTGGCTTTGCATCACACGGCTTCGACTGGTATGGATCTGTGGCTGTCCGCCGTCTGCTATGGCGCGACCCAGATCGTGATTCTGATGACTGACGAAGAAGCGCCGGAATACCGTGCTGCCCTGGAAAAAGAAATCCGCGTTGCGCAGACAATATTGAATGGGCTGGGATATCAGGGGCAGCACATAGTACTGCTGGCGGATTCCTCGGCAAGTCGTCTGCCGCAGCAGTTGTACGCGATGAGTGCCGCCCATACTCCGCCGGTGGCCACTTTTCATGTCGCGAAGGATAAGCGGGAAGCGCTGGACTTTGCACTCAGCCATTTATTGCTGCATGCCCCTGTTGCTGTTTCAGAAGTGGCCTTACCCAAGGGAGCGTTGTACGGTAGTGTGGCAGTCAATCAGGATGCCTGTACCTTGTGCATGTCCTGTGTCGGCGCCTGCCCGTCTTCTGCGCTGATGGATAATGCCTCGATGCCGCAATTGCGTTTCATTGAGCGTAACTGCGTGCAATGCGGCTTGTGTGAAGAGACTTGCCCGGAACAGGCGATTACCCTGACGCCGCGTCTGCTGCTGGGGGAAGAGGCAAAACAAACCAGAATACTGAATGAGGCGCAACCCTATCACTGCATTCGTTGCAGCAAGCCGTTTGCGACTGCCCAGATGATTGAGAGCATGTTGTTGAAGCTCTCCGGGCATCAGGCTTTTGCCGGACATCTGGACCGTATCCGCATGTGCGCAGATTGCCGGGTGGTTGATATGATGAGCACGCAGGAAGCGCGCCGCCCGCAATGACTGCGCCGGTACGCGCCCGCTTTTCCCCTACTTAGGCAGGTATATGGAAACATCGACACAGATTAAATTTGAAACTCCCGATCAGGGCGAGGAGACGGCGCGTGCTGATTTGTACGGTTTGCTGGCCGCCTTGTTTTATGCACCACCTTCACCGGAGTTATTGCAGACAATGCGGTCATCGGCAGTCGCGGGCGAGGGGGTGCTGGGACAGGCGTGGGCGGACATGGTCAATATGGCAAACCAGCTGGATGTTCAAACCATCAGCGACGAATATGCACAGTTATTTATTGGCACCGGGAAGCCTGAGATTTTGTTGTACGGATCTTATTACCTCAGTGGATTTCTGATGGAAAAACCACTGGCTGCGCTACGCAGTGACCTTCAGCAGCTTGGTCTTGAACGCGCAGATCAGGTGATGGAAACGGAGGATCATATTGCGTCATTGTGTGAGGTAATGCGTTACCTGATTGCCTCGGAAGACATACTGCAAGCTAATCTGGGGACACAAAAGCAGTTTTTCTCGACCCATCTGCAAAGTTGGGCGGGTGATCTGTGCGGGACGATCATTGCGCATCCTCAGGCTCGGTTCTATGCAGCGCTGGCACAACTCACGAAAATCTTTCTGGAGGTGGAAGCACAATCATTCGACATGGAATAAGGGACAACACGTATTTTCACGTTTCAATGAAAATTTTTACACCAAAGAAATGAAAATTTGTATTAAATTGAAAAATCAAAAGCAGGTGATTTTTTAAATTTCGAGTAGACTGAACAATCAGACGCCAGAGACGTCAACCCGTTGCCAGAATAAAGAGCTATGCACGGGAGCAGATACCGCATGAGCATGTCTTTTCTGCAAGCTCTGCCGATCAGCCTACCTTACCGGAGACGGACATGGAACAAAAAATAAAACGCCGTAATTTACTGGGCGGACTGGGCGTGGCCGCTGCCGGACTGCTGGCATTCAAATCGGCACCAGTCGTACAGCAAAAAATCACGGAAGCGGTTGCTGCAGAACCCGCAGGCGATGGCTATCGCCTGACTGAGCACATCAAGAAATACTACCGTACCACCACTATCTGATAGCGAGGCGAGCTATGCTATTAACCCGCAAAGGCGATGCTGCATCGCGCACAAACAACCGTTTTTCGTCCGGTCTGGCCGACACGCTGTCGCGTGCGCTGCCCACGATGGACCGACGCGGATTCCTGAAACGTTCCGGTATCGGTGTCGGTGCCGGGATTGCGGCTTCGCAGCTGGGACTGATTCAGAAGGCACGTGCCACCGGTGCTGCCAGTGAAAAATCTGGCAACAGCAAGATTGAAGTCCGTCGCACAGTCTGCACCCATTGTTCCGTCGGTTGTGCGGTGGATGCCGTGGTGGAAAATGGCGTCTGGGTGAGGCAGGAGCCGGTATTTGATTCACCCATCAATCTCGGTGCGCATTGCGCGAAAGGTGCTGCACTGCGCGAGCACGGGCATGGTGAATATCGCCTCAAGTATCCGATGAAGCTGATTAACGGTAAATATCAGCGCATCAGCTGGGATCAGGCGCTGACAGAAATTGCTGACAAGCTGCTGGAGATTAAGAAAACTTCCGGCCCAGATTCTACCTTCTTCGTTGGCTCATCCAAGCACAATAATGAGCAGGCGATGCTGCTGCGTAAATTCGTCTCTTTTTACGGAACGAACAACACCGATCACCAGGCACGTATCTGCCACTCCACCACGGTTGCGGGTGTGGCCAACACCTGGGGTTATGGCGCGATGACCAACAGCTACAACGATATGCAAAATGCGAAAGCCGCGTTGTATATCGGTTCCAATGCCGCCGAGGCGCATCCTGTTTCGATGTTGCATCTGTTGCACGCCAAAGAAAACGGCTGCAAGGTGATCGTGGTTGATCCACGTTATACCCGTACTGCGGCAAAATCGAACCAGTACATCCGCATTCGTTCCGGCTCCGATATTCCTTTCCTGTACGGCATGATGTATCACATCTTCAAGAACGGCTGGGAAGATAAACAATACATCCACGACCGTGTGTACGGCATGGAAAAAATTAAAGAAGAAGCGCTGAAGTGGACGCCGGAAAAAGTCGAAGAGGCTTGCGGCGTACCCGAGGCGCAAGTGTATCAGGCTGCTGAAACGATGGCGCTGAATCGTCCATCGACCGTCGTATGGTGCATGGGGCAGACCCAGCACACCATCGGCAATGCGATCGTGCGTGCATCTTGTCTGCTACAACTGGTGCTCGGTAATATCGGTAAATCCGGTGGCGGCACGAATATTTTCCGCGGTCACGACAACGTGCAGGGTGCGACCGATGTGGGTCCAAACCCTGATTCATTACCGGGCTATTTTGGTCTGGCAGCGGGCGCCTGGAAACACTGGTGCAATGTCTGGGGTGTGGATTACGAATGGGTCAAGAAGCAGTTTGCCTCTCAGGCCATGATGGAAAAATCCGGCACCACGGTATCGCGCTGGATCGATGCGGTTCTGGAAAAGAGTGAACTGATCGATCAGGAAAACAGCGTCAAGGCGATGGTGTTCTGGGGTCATGCACCTAACTCCCAGACCCGTGGTCTGGAAATGAAAAAAGCGTTTGATAAGCTCGACATGCTGGTGGTGATTGACCCTTATCCATCCGCTACGGCAGCGATGGCCGCCATGAAAGTTGATGGACAGGAGCTTAATCCCAAGCGTCAGGTATATCTGCTTCCGGCCGCTACACAGTTTGAGACGTCCGGTTCAGTTACCGCGTCTAATCGTTCGATTCAATGGCGTGAAAAAGTCATTGAGCCGCTGTTTGAATCCCGCACTGATCACATGATTATGTATCAGCTGGCAGAAAAACTCGGTTTTGCCAAAGAGCTGGTGGCAAAACTGAAAATGGTGCCTGGTAAAGGTGGCATGATGGAACCTGAGCCTGAATCCATGCTGCAAGAGATTAATCGTGGTACGTGGACGATTGGTTATACCGGTCAGTCGCCGGAACGCCTGAAGGCGCATATGCGCAATATGCATCTGTTTGATGTAAAAACGCTCAAATGCAAAGGTGGTAAGGACTCGGTCAGTGGTTACGACATGACTGGCGATTATTTTGGTTTGCCGTGGCCTTGTTATGGAACGCCTGAACTGAAACATCCGGGTTCGCCGAATTTGTACGACACCTCCAAGCACGTGATGGAAGGCGGCGGTAATTTCCGTGCCAATTTCGGGGTGGAACGTGATGGCGTCAGCCTGCTGGCGGAAGATGGCTCACATTCACTCGGTGCTGATATCACGACGGGTTATCCGGAATTCGACCATATTTTGCTGAAAAAACTGGGCTGGTGGGACGATCTGACCGAAGCCGAGAAAAAAGCTGCAGAAGGTAAAAACTGGAAAACCGATTTGTCCGGCGGCATTCAGCGCGTGGTTATGCAGGTACATGGCTGCCATCCGTTTGGTAACGCCAAAGCGCGTGCTGTGGTCTGGAATTTCCCTGATCCGGTCCCGCAGCACCGCGAGCCTTTGTTCGGTACCCGTCCTGACTTGGTGGCGAAGTATCCGACCCATGACGATAAAAAATCTTTCTGGCGCTTACCGACACTGTACAAATCGGTGCAGCAGAAAAATATCGAGGCAAAGCTGTATGAAAAATTCCCGATCATCCTGACTTCCGGTCGCCTGACTGAATATGAGGGCGGTGGTGAGGAAACCCGTTCCAATCCGTGGCTGGCAGAACTGCAGCAGGAAAATTTTGTCGAGCTGAATCCAAAAGCAGCATCCGATCGTGGTATCCGGAACGGTGAATTTGTCATCGTCTCCACCCCGACCGGGGCGCGCATCAAGGTACGTGCCCTGGTAACGCCGCGTGTTGCGGAAGACACGGCATTCATTCCTTTCCATTTCTCTGGCTGGTGGCAGGGCAAGGATATGAAAGAGTTTTATCCGGAAGGCGCGATGCCGATTGTGAGGGGTGAAGCCGTGAACACGGCCACCACTTATGGTTATGACTCGGTCACGATGATGCAGGAAACCAAGACCACGATTTGCAATATCGAACGGTTCTCAGCGTAATTTCACAGGAGAGAAAAATGGCAAGAATGAAATTTATCTGTGATGCAGAGCGCTGTATCGAATGCAATAGCTGCGTGACGGCGTGTAAAAACGAACATGAAGTCCCATGGGGCGTGAACCGTCGGCGCGTAGTGACGGTGAATGATGGCGTGATCGGTCAGGAAAAATCAATTTCCGTCGCCTGCATGCATTGCTCGGATGCGCCCTGCATGGCGGTTTGCCCGGTGGACTGCTTTTACCGCACTGACGAAGGTGTGGTGTTGCATAACAAGGATATCTGCATCGGTTGCGGCTATTGTTCCTACGCCTGCCCGTTTGGTGCGCCGCAGTTTCCGTCGAATGGCACATTTGGCCTGCGCGGCAAAATGGACAAATGCACGTTCTGTTCTGGCGGACCAGAAGAAGACGGTTCCGAGAAAGAGTTTGAGAAATACGGACGCAATCGTCTGGCGGAAGGCAAGCTGCCTTTGTGTGCCGAAATGTGTTCCACCAAGGCTTTGCTGGGTGGCGATGGTGACGTGATCTCTGAAATTTTCCGTAATCGCGTGGTCAAGCGTGGCAAGGGCAGTGAAATCTGGGGCTGGGGAACTGCTTACGGCAAGGCACCGCATGCGGATGCGAAACCGGAATTGCAGCCTGCAACGGAGAAATAATCATGAAAACCATTTCCTTCAGCATGATGCTGGTTGCAGCATCCGTGCTGCTTTCCGGCTGCGGGGAGCGCGATCAGGCCACAACGACTAAGCGTGGACTGGTCGATGAAAAGGCATGGAATGGCGCGCACAATGAATTTGTCGCCAAGGGCTGGAACAAGGGCGATAAAACCAGTTGGGAAAATCAGGTGCGCGCTCGCGGTCAATACCAGAATGAGTATGTCAAAACCAACTAAAGACATGGAGCTGGCATGAAAGCTTTAATACTTGCCATGACGCTGGCGCTGGCGTCCCAGTTCAGCATGGCGCAGCAGGCGAATGCCGGAAGCAGGGAGGCGCAGGCTCAGTCTGCCCAGACATCTTCAGCGCAACCGCCGGCGGCGACATTGCCCGGTGTCGAGTCGGTCGATATCCTGAAACAGAATCAGGCCGAGCGTAGTCAGACCCAGCCGGGTAATCTGGCGCCGGTTTTCCGCAGTGTGGCAGATGGTACCAAACACTATTCCAGCCTGCCTGCGCTGGAGGCCGGTGTGCTGATACAGGGCAAAACGCAGTTTCCCGGTCAGAGCCGTGCCACGACAGCCGGTGAAGCATGGCGTCAGTATCGCAACGGACCATTGACGATGATCGGCGGCACGCTGTTGCTGGTGGCGCTGGCAGCGGTGGCTGCCATGTACTTTTTCCGTGGACAGATCAAGCTGGACGGCCCGCGTACCGGCAGGCTGATTGAACGATTTACGCCGACCGAAAGAACGCTGCACTGGAGCATGGCAATCAGCTTCGTCACGCTGGCAGTTTCTGGCGGGATTATTTTGTTTGGCAAGCATATTCTGTTGCCGTTTTTTGGCCTGACCCTGTTTGGCTGGCTGGCTTTTCTGTGCAAGAACATCCACAATTTTGCCGGCCCGGTATTCACCCTGTCGATCATCCTGTTTTTCATTCAGTTCGTGCGAGATAACCTGCCGGATGCTTCTGATATCAAATGGCTGAGCAAAATGGGCGGACTGATGAGTGGTGAACATGTGAGTTCACACCGTTTTAACGCCGGTGAAAAAATCGTTTTCTGGGGCGTGGTCGTTGCGCTTGGTCTGGTTATCAGCGCTTCCGGATTTGTGCTGGACATGCTGATTCCCGGATTTGAATACTCCCGGGCGTACATGCAGATCGCCAGTATCGTGCATGTGGTTGCGGCAGTATTGGCGGCATCGGCAGTGATCGGGCATATCTATCTCGGCACGCTCGGGATGGAAGGCGCTTATGAAGCCATGCGTACTGGCTATGTGGATGATGTCTGGGCGAAAGAGCATCACGACTTGTGGTATGCCGATATTGAACAGGGAAAAATTCCACGCGTGCGAAGCGCAGAACAAGGCGTTCCTGAGCCGGTTGCCCACTCAGGTGCCGGTGCCTGATTTTCTGGAGAATAGGATGAATGTACCTCAAAACATGGCGCATCTGATGCGCGCTGCCGCAACGCTGCTGCTGGTGGGCAGCGGTGCCGTACAGGCAAAATTGCCGGAGCCTTCACCCGAAGCCAAGGCAAAGGCGGAGGAAGCGAAGGCAAAAGCTGCCTGGTCGGATAAGGTGGCGGCATTCCAGCTGTGTAAAGCGCAGGATCGTGTCGCAACCCATTATCATAAAGAAAAAAACAGTCAACCTGCCACGGTGACGACCCCAGCCTGTGCTGATCCCGGCCCCCATGTTCCGCCGGAAGCCGCTGCAGCGCCAGCCCCAGTGACGTCCGTGTCCGTGCCCCCATCGGTTGCTCAGAAAAAGTAATGTAAAAGCGGTATTGATGCTGTAAATTACCTGCTAAATTACATACTCCCCCGGATTTTCGCCTTTTTGCTCCTGAGGCCGTTGAGAATAAAAGGGCTTTTAGTATACTCCGGGGGAGTATATTTGAATGTCTTTATGCCTGCTGGCAGATATTTTCCTCATGCCTGATACCTTGCCTTTGCCGGAACTGAGCCAGTCGACCATCGCATTCACCAGAGAAGTGCAGGTGACGGATGAACGCGGTCGTTCCAGCCTGATTTCGATTCCAGCAGAAAGACCATTGACCGTGTATCTGGATAAGCGTGAGCTGGTCACGCTGATGAGCATGGGGTGTAATCCTGAAGCACTGGTGCTTGGCTATCTGCGCAATCAGCGTCTGGTCAGGGATATTCACCAGATTGCAGCGGTGCAGGTGGACTGGGAGGTCGGCGCAGCGGCAGTCACGACCCGAAACGGCGTCGTGGATATTGAAGAGCGCACGGCCAAGCGGGTCGTGACCACGGGTTGTGGCCAGGGCACGGTATTTGGCGGATTGATGGATGAAGTTGACCAGATCGTGTTGCCGGATCAGGCACGTATCCGGCAGTCGGCACTTTACCGGATCATCGACACCATCCGCACCCAGCAATCCGTCTATAAAAAAGCAGGCTCCGTGCATGGCTGCGCCTTGTTTTCTCAGCATGGCGATTTACTGTATTTCGTTGAAGATGTCGGTCGCCATAATGCGGTCGATGCCATCGCCGGTAAGATGTGGTTGGATGGCATGGAGGGCGGCGATAAAATTTTTTACACGACGGGCCGACTGACTTCCGAAATGGTGATCAAAGGAGCGCAAATGGGTATTCCTATTCTGTTGTCGCGTTCCGGTACGACAGAAATGGGACATCAGGTTGCCGAGCAGGTCGGTATGAGTTTGTTTTCCCGCTGCACAGGCAGGCACTTTCTGTTGCTGACGCATGCGCAGCGGATGGTGTTTGAGCCAGAGTTATTTGCCGAAGTCATGACGGTCACCGAACAGGTCTGATTGATTGTTCCGGCAAGCTTGGCGTTGGCTGCCGGTATCCCGATGAGAGCGAAAACGGTAAAATACCGCTTTTAACTTTTCTGTATGCTCAGGTCGCTTGCTTCTGTTTCGCAGTCAGACCGCGCATTCCATTCCATGACAGTCCGTACCCGTTTTGCTCCCAGCCCGACCGGCTATCTCCACGTTGGTGGTGCCCGCACCGCTTTGTTCAGCTGGGCATTTGCCCGTCATCATGGCGGCACATTTGTACTGCGTATCGAAGATACCGATCTGGAGCGCTCCACACCGGAAGCGGTACAGGCAATTCTGGACGGCATGAACTGGCTGGGGCTGGTGCATGACGAAGGTCCTTTCTACCAGATGCAGCGTATGGACCGTTACCGTGCCGTGCTGGCGGAGATGCTGGCGAATGGTACGGCCTACCATTGTTATTCTTCGCCGGAAGAAGTCGAGGCCATGCGCGAACGCCAGCGCGCTGCCGGTGAAAAACCGCGCTACGACGGCACCTGGCGTCCGGAAAGTGGTAAAACCCTGCCAGCGATTCCGGCAGACCGCAAGCCTGTGATTCGCTTTAAAAATCCGCTGGATGGCGATGTGACCTGGCATGATGTCGTCAAAGGCCAAATCACCATCAACAACCGCGAGCTGGATGATCTGGTGATTGCCCGTCCGGATGGCACACCCACTTACAATTTTTGCGTTGCAGTCGATGACTGGGATATGCAGATCACGCATGTTATTCGCGGCGACGATCATGTGAACAACACCCCACGCCAGATCAACATTCTTAATGCACTCGGTGCGACGCTGCCCCAATACGGCCACGTGCCGATGATTCTCGGAACGGATGGACAGAAATTATCAAAGCGCCGTGATGCCGTTAGCGTCATGGATTACTCCGATAAAGGTTATCTGCCGGAAGCGATGTTGAACTATCTGGCTCGCCTGGGCTGGAGTCATGGCGATGATGAAATTTTCTCCATGGAGCAGATGTGCAGCTGGTTTGATCTGACCCATTTATCCGGGGCTGCGGCGCAATTTAATCCCGAAAAACTGGCATGGATCAATAATCACTACATCAAGGCGGCAGACAATCAGCGTCTGGCGGATCTGGTGCAGCCTGCCATGCTGAAAGACGGCGCTATTTTTGACGGCGCTCCGTCATTGCCAGCAGTGATCGCCTTACTGAAGGAAAGAGCGAACACCACTGTCGAGCTGGCGCAGTCGGCAATGCTGTTTTACCGGCAGCCGGCTCCAGATGCCGCGTTATTACAGCAGCATCTGACCGACGCGATCCGTCCGGCGCTGAAGCAATATACCGAATTGTGCCGCACAGTCGAATGGAATAAGGCCGCGATTTCCGCCGCATTGAAGCAGGTGCTGGCGGAGCATGGTTTGAAAATGCCACAACTGGCGATGCCGTTGCGTCTGCTGCTGACCGGGCAGTTGCAGACACCATCGATTGATGCGGTGATTGAATTGTTTGGCCGGGACGTGGTTCTCGCTCGCCTGACGAATACGGCCGACTGAGCATTTTGACCGGGGAGGGCTTTACAATATAACGCCTATCCCCTATAATCTTTCTTCTGTTCTGCATCGGGGGTATAGCTCAGCTGGGAGAGCGCTTGCATGGCATGCAAGAGGTCAGCGGTTCGATCCCGCTTACCTCCACCAAAAAAGCAGAACAAACACTTGTTGTCCCCATCGTCTAGAGGCCTAGGACATCACCCTTTCACGGTGAGTACAGGGGTTCGAATCCCCTTGGGGACGCCAATAAATTTTATTGCGGACAGCAAGTGCAGGTCAGTACGGACAGAATATGTCCCCATCGTCTAGAGGCCTAGGACATCACCCTTTCACGGTGAGTACAGGGGTTCGAATCCCCTTGGGGACGCCAGGATTCAAACCAGTCATTTATCCGGTTCCACAGATAAGACTGTCAATGGACATAGGTCCCCATCGTCTAGAGGCCTAGGACATCACCCTTTCACGGTGAGTACAGGGGTTCGAATCCCCTTGGGGACGCCAGAATATCAAGAAAAAGCCCGTTTTTGACGGGCTTTTTCTTTTTGCCGTTCGAGTTATCTATGGAAAAAAAGTAGCGCCTCCTTGCTGTTTTTTTGCGATCAAAATTGATTTCTCGTTGTAAAGCAGGTCAATTTTTTCGCCAGCGTTCAAATATTTTTCTAGCCTGTTTTCCGGCTGCGCAAATTTCATGACACTTGCATCAGGTAAGGGCAATGAAATGCGCTCCCGTCTCTCTGACGCAGATGCACCACAGGGAGCGGCGACAATATGGCTAAATGAGGATTTGTCGGAACAGGCGCAGGAGATTTTAAGCGGCGCATCTGAAAATCGTTTTGCAAAAAACGCGCACTGCATAAGCTTCCTCGAAAAGAGTCTGAACCCAAAACCTGCCAGACGCGCTTTGCTTAATATATCAATGCTACACTGATTACCCTTCTGATTTAATTAATTGACATTCCATGAAGACAAGCGATTTCCTCTCGATTCCTGCGCTGGTCGGTCTGGTGTTGGGCCTGGCGGCATCTCCGGATTTACTGGCGATTGAAAAAGCGAGCGCTGCAGCGCATGCGGACGGCATAGATTGGCGTAAAGATAATAATCTGGATGCTGCATTTGCACAGGCAAAAGCATCCGGTCGTCCATTATTTCTCTATTGGGGGGCTGCCTGGTGCCCTCCATGCAATCAGGTAAAGGCAACAATTTTTAACCGGCAGGAATTTATCGATAAATCACGTCACTTCGTTCCGGTTTATCTGGATGGCGATAGCCCTGGTGCGCAGAAGCTGGGAGCGCAATTTAAGGTTCGCGGTTATCCGACCATGATCTTGTTGAAAGCCGATGGTACCGAGATCACACGTTTGCCGGGTGAAGTTGACTCAGGGCGTTACTTGCAAGTGCTGACGCTGGCACTAAATACCTCGGTGTCTGTGAATGACACGCTGAAAATTGCGCTGGGCGGTGGGAAGTCCTTGCGCCATGATGACTGGAGTTTGCTGGCAGACTATTCATGGGATGATCCTGAACAAAAACTGGTGGCGCCGAAAGATGTGCCCCAGACCTTGTATCGGCTGGCGGAACTCAGCCCGGCGGGCCCGGATGCTGCGCGTTTATATTTCCGTGCTTTACTGGCGATTGCCTCAGCTAAACCCGGACAGACCGTGCCCGAACTGGATAAAGCAGTGGCGACCCAACGGCTGATCAAGATCCTGAACGATGCAAAAACGGCGCGCGACAATCTTGATCTGGTGGCTGGTGCCGCAGCTGATCTGAGCCGTTTTCTGACTATGCCTCAGTCAGCGCCGCGTAATCAACTTGTTGCAGCATGGAATATCGCTTTGGTCCGGTTGGCGGATGATCAGCGTCTTTCCCGCACTGACCGGCTGGAGGCGCTGAATGCGCAGGTCGCGCTGGCTGCTCTGGATGGCGCGAAGCCGCAAGCCGCACTACAAAATGAGATCCGCAAACGGGTTACCCAGATTGAACAGGCAACGACAGATGCGTATGAACGCCAGTCCGTGGTGAATTCAGCGGCGCATGCGTTGAGTGATGCCGGTTTGCTGGACGATGCGGATCAGTTGTTGAAGGCCGAGTTAAAACGTTCCCATTCACCTTATTATTTCATGTCGTCCTTGGGGAGTAATGCGAAGAAGCGTGGCGATAAGACAGCGGCAGTCAGCTGGTATGAGCAGGCTTATCAGGCATCCAGGGGACCTGCGACCCGCCTGCAGTGGGGTTCCAGTTATGTGATGAATCTGGTCGACCTGACTCCGGCGGATGATGCGAAAATCTCCAGCGTGACATCTGCCATATTTGATGAACTGGATAAAACTGACCATGCATTTTATGAGCGCAACCGTGCCTATCTTGAAAAAATGGGTAAAAAGCTGAACGACTGGAATAAGGATGGTAAACATCAGGCCGCGTACCAGAAGCTGCGCACTCAGTTAAATGGGATCTGTGCCAGATTGCCTGATGCAGATGATCAGAAGGCTGTCTGTCAGGGCGTTCTGGGCAAGGCCTGAATTGTTGGCCGCCTAGGCCTGCTGGCCGGTTAGGCGAAGCAGTCCGGAAACAAAAAATGCGGCGTTTTGCCGCATTTTTTTATTCCATCGGCCTTATCGTGCAAGCGTATTGCGCATTGGATTCATATAACAATATTGGTATAAGTAACTGACTTTATATGATTGGATTGCATTTTCATGATTCGCTAAAATTGTGAGCTGAGTAATCAACCGATTGTATGCAGTGATTCAGATTGAACATTTAGAAAAGCATTACCATGCCGGCGGGCGCACTATCCACGCATTGCAGAACATTCATCTGCAAATTCAGAAAGGGCAGATTTTCGGTATTATCGGCCGTTCAGGAGCAGGCAAAAGCACGCTGCTGCGGACACTGAATCTGCTTGAACGCCCCTCCGCCGGAAAAATTCTGATCGAGGGAGAAGACATCACGCAATATGACTCCCGGCAATTACACGCACTGCGGCAACGTACCGGAATGGTGTTTCAGCACTTTAATCTGCTGTATGCCAAAACGATTGCGGATAATATTGATTTTCCTCTCCGCCTGACCGGGCAGTACAGCAAAGAGCAGCGTCAGCAGCGCGTTACTGAACTGCTGGAGCTGGTCGGGCTGACAGCGCAGCGTCATCAATATCCGGCACAGCTTTCCGGCGGACAGAAACAGCGCGTCGGTATTGCCCGTGCATTGGCCAATTATCCGCACTTACTGTTATGTGATGAGGCAACTTCTGCTCTGGACCCCGAAACGACCCAGTCCATTTTGCGTCTGCTGTCAGAGATTAATCAGAAGCTGGGACTCACGATCGTGCTGATTACGCATGAAATGCAGGTGATCCGTTCTATTTGCGATCAGGTGGCGGTGATTGATGCAGGACAGATTGTGGAAAATGGTCCGGTGACGGATGTTTTTCTCCATCCGCAACACCCGGTGACGCGCAGCATGGTGGCTGAAAATCAGGATCAGGATATCGGCTTTCTGCGCGGAATGGAGCGCGACCCGGACAGTGTTCTGATGCGGCTTACTTATGTGGGTTCTGCTACTTATGCGCCGATACTCAGCCGCATTGCAGCGCAGACCAGTGCCGAAATTGCGATTTTGCAGGGAACTATTTCCCGTATCAAAGACACGCCATATGGACAGTTATTGATCGAACTCAGAGCAAATCCGGAACAGGTGACGCAGGTACTGAGTTTGCTGCGGAGCTGGCAGGTCACGGCAGACATCATCGAAACTGAAGCAGGAGTGGCGTAATGGATTTCTCTCACATCGACTGGCAGGATATTGCGCAGGCAACGCTCGATACACTGACCATGACCGGTTTTTCTCTTTTTTTCACGATCCTGCTGGGCTTGCCGCTGGGGATATTTTTATTCATGACAGGCAAAAAGCAGTTGCTGGAACAGCGTGGTGTGTATGCAGTGCTGTCGGTAATGGTGAACGTCTTGCGTTCAGTGCCGTTCATCATTTTATTGATTGTCCTGATTCCGTTTACCTTGCTGCTGGTCGGCACCTCACTGGGTGTGGCAGGTACGATCCCGCCACTGGTGATCGGGACGACTCCCTTTTTTGCCCGGCTGGTGGAAAACGTCTTGCGTGAAGTTGATCGCGGCATTATTGAGGCCTGCCAGGCGATGGGTGCCAGAACACATCAGATCATTTTGCAGGCTTTGCTGCCTGAAGCCTTACCCGGTTTGCTGGCCGCCGGAACGGTCACGACAATTACTCTGGTGTCATACGCCGCGATGTCCGGTGTGATTGGCGGTGGCGGATTGGGCGATCTGGCATTGCGGTATGGTTATCAGCGTTTCCAGACCGACGTGATGATCGTCACGGTTGCCATACTGATTTTGCTGGTGCAGTTGCTGCAATACGCCGGGGACCGGCTCGTCATTCATTTTTCCCGAAAATAAATTTATATCATTTCTATTAAGGATATTTCACATGGCACTTCAATTCAAAAAAACACTGCATCAATTACTGGCATCTGCGTTGGTCGTGACCGGACTGGTGTCCGGTATCTCTGCCATTGCTGCAGAAACGCTGACGATTGCGGCTACACCGGTTCCGCATGCGGAAATTCTGGAATTCATTAAGCCTCTGCTGGCAAAAGAGGGCGTCGATCTGAAGATCAAAGTATTCACGGATTACGTGCAACCGGCAGTGCAAGTCAATGAAAAACACCTGGATGGAAATTTCTTTTTGCATCAGCCTTATTTGAACGAATTTAAAAAGAGTCACAGTAACGATATTGAGGTGCCTGTTGCCAAAGTGCATGTCGAGCCATTCGCAGCCTATTCTGCTAAATACAAAAAAGTGGCGGATATTCCGGAAGGCGCCACAGTCGCCATTCCTAACGATCCATCAAATTCTGGCCGTGCTTTGCTGCTGCTCGCCAGACAAGGGTTGCTGAAGCTGAAAGATGTGAACAATATTTCAGCAACGAAGAAAGATATTATCGATAATCCTAAAAAACTGAAATTCAAAGAGCTCGAAGCGGCAACATTGCCACGGGTTTTGAATCAGGTTGATCTGGCTTTGATTAATACCAATTATGCGATCGAGGCGAAGCTGAATCCGGTAAAAGATTCTTTGTTTATTGAAGACGCTCATTCGCCATACGCTAATCTGCTGGTGGCGCGTGAAGACAATAAAAACGGCCCGGCTTTCAAAAAGCTGATTGCTGCGCTGAATTCACCGGAAGTAAAGAAGTTTATTGAGGAAAAATATAAGGGGGCAGTGGTTCCTGCTTTCTGAGCGTATTGACCAGCAATGGTGATAATAAAACGGGCAAGAAAAAACGCTGCCGGGATTTAACCGGGCAGCGTTTTTTTACAGCGTTCGCGCAGCTTTGCGCTGTCAGAAAAAGATCATTGGCGATCAGTTGCGAACGACCTTCTTGTATTCGTTAGTACGGGTATCGATTTCAATCATGTCGTCCTGGCTTACGAACAGCGGTACCTGAACGATATGACGATTGGCTTCAATCGCATTTTCGATTTTGGCTTCTTTCAGTACGTTACCGGAAGTGTTGCCTTTGACTGCAGGTTCGGAGTAGATCACCTGACGGACGATGGTTGTCGGTAATTCGACGGAGATTGCTTTACCATCATAAAACACAGCTTCACATTCCATGCCATCTTTCAGGTAGTGCAATGCATCACCCAGGTTTTCTTCTTCGATTTCAAACTGGTTGTATTCTTCATCCATGAAGACAAACAGAGGATCGGCAAAGTAAGAATAAGTCACTGGTTTTTTATCCAGAACAACAACGTCAAACTTGTCGTCGCCACGGAAAACGTTTTCCTGCGGGCTGTTAGTCAGCAGGTTTTTCATTTTCCATTTGTAAGTGAAGCCAGTACGGCTGGAGCCGTTAACATCGGAGCGCAATACGATCATTGGCTTACCATCAACCATAATAATGTTGCCAACGCGAATTTCTTTTGCAAATTTCATAGCGAATATACGTAAAAAGGTGGTTGCATAAAGATCATCTGTTGCCTGTTGGTTAAGAGCCACGCAAGCCGACGTTTGATCGAATCTGAAAACACATGAAAAAATAACCGTGCATTATACCGCATTAATGACGGTTTTTTCCTGAATGGCAGCGACAAACTGCAGAAGATTGCTGCACAAATCACCATGTTTGAGAATCTCCTGCTTCCACTGCAGGCTGATGCCGGATTGGGCAGCGGCGGCTATCATCTCTTGCCACAAGTTTTTCCATTCAGCAGCGGATGGCTGGGTGACGCCATTCCATGCGAGAGAGAAATTCTGAATATTGGCGGTCCAGAACGGCTGGGCTGACAGGGAGCCTGTATAGCGCTTGAGAAACGCCCGTAATTTAACGTGATGCAGCGCATTCTCTTGCGGATAAATGTGCCAGACGAACGGTTTGCCTGCCAGTTGCGCGCGGACGAAAGAATCTTCTCCCCGCACGAAATTGATATCGCACGACCAGAGCAGTTGATCATAGACAGTTTGCGGTATCAGCGGTATGACGCGCAATGTGAGCGCACCCCGGGTCACCATCGTACCCCTGACAGGTGGTGTATCAAGAAAGGCCGACACGATCTCGGAGGCCACACCCTCAGGAACCAGGCAGGTGACAGGATGGGCAGAATTTTTCCAGACGTCAAACAATGCCGCTACCGGCGCATGCGGATAGCAAAACAGGGAGATCAGTTCAGACTGTATTTCTGCCTCCGACAAGCCCAGCGATTTCAGAAAATCGGTTTTGCCATTGTTTGCTATAAATGCTGATTGCCGCTGTTCTATACCGGACTCAAAAAGCAGACCACCGGTTTTTGGGGTAAATCCGGGGAAGAAAAAATATTTGGTGAGCGAATAGCGCGGATGCGGCGAGGGCAGGCTATGGCAGCCTTCCACCCATTCTTCGGCGGTTAAGCCTTCAAGATTCAGCCAGACCGGTTGCGGTGAGCGCTGGGACATGGCAGCGATATAGGCCGGCGGAATATCGCAACCAAAAAATTCAATCACGATGTCTGCAATGTCATTTGCCGTGAATGTATCTTCCTGATGCGCCCAGTGCCTGATCTGGATTCCGGCAATTTCCTGTTGCGACTGGTCGGTGCGGATTTCCGGACAAAGACGCTGAAAAGTCAGTAAATCATCCACCCACAGTGTGACAGCGATCCCGTGCTCCGCCTGTAACTGACGTGACAGGCGCCAGCAGATGCCTATGTCGCCGTAATTGTCGACGACCTTGCAGAACAGGGCGAGAGTAGTGGTGTGCGGTTGATTCTGTGACATGCAAGGAAATTAAATAATTGGCAGGCAGCGTTCAGCTGTCCTGCCTGATGGATTACAGAGACTCATGCAAAACGATTTTTCCATTCGCGCAATGCCGCAAAGTGGCTGATATCGTCTTGTGGGAATGGGATTTTACCCTGAGCCAGAAGCGCATTGACAACACTGGTTTCCCGAATCCGCAGGAACGGATTAGTTTGTTTTTCCAGCTCCAGACGGCTGGGCACGGTCGGTATCCCTCTACTGCGCTTATTTTGCTCGTCCAGGCCTCTTTGCTGCAATATTGGGTTGTGTGGTTCAACTGCCGCGGCAAAGCGCAGGTTGGCAAGTGTGTATTCATGCGCGCAATACACCAGGGTCTGATCGGGCAGATTGTACAGCGTATCCAGCGAGTGCAGCATTTGCGCAGGAGTGCCGTCAAACAGCCGGCCGCAGCCTCCGGCAAACAGGGTGTCGCCACAGAACAGCCATTCCTGCTCCGGGCAGAAGTAGGCAATATGTTCTCTGGTATGACCCGGAACAGCGATAACCTGCAGCAGACAATCCGGGCTGGCAAGATGAATCTGCTGAGCATTGCTGACGACATGGCTGACCGATGGAATCGCCGGATGGGCAGGTCCATAGACCGGTACGGCATGCATTTTAAGCAGGGTGGCAATCCCGCCGGTATGATCCCCGTGATGGTGGGTAATCAGGATGGCTGAGAGTGCTAAATGATGCTTTTGTAACGCTTCTTCAACCGGCACGGCATCGCCCGGGTCCACCACGACAGCAGCATGCCCGTCATGAATGATCCAGAGATAATTGTCGTCAAAAGCCGGTACAGTCAATATACTCAGAGAATTCTTCATGAACAGTGTGAAATCTGTGGAAAAGGACATTATAGACCTCGATAGCTGGCTGGAGCTTCCTCCTGGTCAATACATCCGGAATTGGGAACAGGCATTCCTTGCGACGCTTACCGTTGATATTTTCGGGTTCAATGCACTGCAGATCGGCATGCCGCAAATTGATGCCCTGGCAGCCAGTCGTATGCCGCACCGCTGGTATACCAATCCGGTATTAACCGGTAGCAATTCAGAAGCCAATCAGCGGATTGCCGTAGTCCATGAATTCACTGAACTGCCGTTTGATGCGCAGAGCATCGATCTGGTGGTGCTGCCGCATGTACTCGAATTCGCTGTCGAACCGCACCAGATTCTGCGTGAGGTGGAACGGGTGCTGATTCCTGAAGGGCGCGTCATCATTACCGGTTTTAACCGTGCCAGTTTATGGGGTTTGAGGCAGTTTGCAGGGCGGATCAATCAGAATTATTACCTGCCCCGTGAAGGGGAATTCATCAGCCCGCCGCGCCTGAAAGACTGGCTGAAATTGCTGAGTATGGAAATAGCAGGCGTGGATTTCGGTTGTTATGCACCGTCCTGCCATACTGAAAAATGGCTGCAGCGCTTTCAATTCTTGGAAAATGCCGGGCGCCAGTGGTGGACACCGCTGGGAGCGGTCTATGTGATGCAGGCTGTCAAACGTGTCAGGGGTATGCATTTGGTTGGCCCCGCATGGAAACGGCAGCGGCTTACCCGTGCGCATGCTGTGCCGTTGGTGAATAAAATGAAAAAGTAATATGGATAAAATTGAAATTTATACAGATGGTGCTTGTAAAGGAAATCCCGGTGTCGGCGGCTGGGGTGCATTGCTGGTGGCGGGCAGCCGTCAGAAAGAATTGTTTGGCGGCGAACGTGAGACCACCAATAACCGGATGGAATTAATGGCGGTGATACAGGCGCTTCAGGCATTGAAACGTCCTTGCCACATCATATTGCACACGGATAGTCAGTATGTGCTGAAGGGCATGACAGAATGGCTGAGCGGCTGGAAGGCCAAGGGCTGGAAAACGGCATCAAAGGCGCCGGTCAAAAATGTAGACTTGTGGCAGGCACTTGATGCGGCGCAAGGCGTGCACCAGATTGAGTGGCGCTGGGTGCGTGGCCATACTGGTCATCCCGGCAATGAAAAGGCCGATCAGCTGGCCAATAAAGGGGTTGACAGCGTATTAAGCGGATCGTCCGGAGCAGCGCAGAGTTCTGCGGAAGATTAAGGATGCGCGGGAACGTTTGCAGCTGCGGTCAGCATGGTTGCTGTGGTAGCTGCAGATACCGGTCAGGGGCGCTGGTTGAGCCCCGCTTCAAATTGCTGCAGAAACTCATGGACATGGTAAGCATCGACTAAACCGTGGTGTACAAAGGTGGCAACCGGCATGCTCCATTCACCATGAATGTGCGAGCAGCGTCCGACTGAAATCTTGGGGACGCTGTCCAGTCCGTCGTGCCGGCGCGCGTGGGTGATTCCGGTGAACTGTAACCATGGCATCGCCGAAAAGTGAATCACATCGTCACGCTCGCAGTCCTGATTAAAACACAGACCGGCGGCGTTTTTGACCTGGTCCATGGCTCGCCGGGCATGCTGACTGAATGCCTGAAAGTCCGGGTTAAACTCAATCGGGCAAAAACCAAAAGTATGGTCGCTGCGGCCGATCGTGGCATTCGCATGGATGACCGCATAATCAACAACCTGCTGCCCCTGAATGCGGTAACGCATGGCTTCAGTTTTCTGGATAGCCTGCAGGCAGCGGTGAAGATAAAACAGGAAAAAGGAAATGCCTTCCTGTTGGCAATATTGATAGCCTGCGCTGCAGTTGACATCGGTGACAATACCGTGAAAAGGTTCATCCAGACGGGAAAAAAAATCAAAGTGCTCGCGGCGATTCCAGCTGGACAGATCAAGAATTTTTTTCATTATCCGGTGTTGTCAAAAGTTATCGGTGTGATCAGGTAAAAAAACGGGCAGAAAACTCTGCCCGTTATCTTTGCCCGTTATGGTATGCGATCCGCATGGCTCCTGTCATGTCAGATACAAAATGACAGCACGCCGGCGTTGTTAACGCATTGCTGCAATCATCTGCTCCAGCTTGATGGTATCGGCACAGAAGGCGCGGATACCCTCGGCCAGTTTTTCTGTTGCCATGGCATCTTCATTCAACTGGAAGCGGAACGCTTTTTCGTTCATCTCGATTTTGCTGATTGATGCGCTGGCTGCGCTTTCGGCACTCAGCTTCGGAGTGACTGGTGTTGCGGAGTCTGCCAGTTTCTGCAGCAGTTCAGGGCTGATGGTGAGCAGGTCACATCCTGCCAGCTCCAGAATCTGGGAAGTGTTGCGGAAGCTGGCGCCCATGACTTCGGTCTGGTAGCCGAATTTACGGTAGTAGTTGTAGATTTTTTTGACGGACAGTACACCCGGATCATCGGCACCGAAAATTTCCTGGCCGGTTTTGGCTTTGTACCAGTCGTAAATGCGGCCAACAAAAGGGGAAATCAGCTTGGCGCCTGCTTCAGCACAGGCAATCGCCTGAGCAAGGCAGAACAGCAAAGTCATGTTGCAGCGGATGCCTTCTTTTTCCAGAATTTCCGCTGCCTGTATGCCTTCCCAGGTGGAGGCGATTTTGATCAGTACCCGTTCGCGGGGAACGCCGGCGGCTTCGTACATCGCAATCAGTTTGCGCCCTTTGGCAACCGTTGCTTCGGTATCGAACGACAGCCGGGCATCAGTTTCGGTTGATACCCTGCCCGGAATTTCGTTCAGGATTTGCAGGCCAAAAGCGATGAGCAAATGGTCAATGGTGTCGTCCACGGATTGACCGGCTGTTTCTGCCACGGCCTTTTCCAGCAGATGACGGTATTCAGGCTTTTGCACGGCTTTCAGGATCAGCGACGGATTCGTCGTGGCATCGCGCGGCGCGTAAGCCTTGATGGCCTGGAAATCGCCGGTATCGGCAACAACGGTGGTGTACTGTTTCAGTTGTTCAAGTTGATTCATAGTAGTCATTCGTAGTTATTCCATGGTGAATTCAAAGCTTAACTTCAACAACCGGTGATCCTGCAACGATTTCACCGATCACGGCGGCATCATGAAAACCTTCCTCGCAGAAAATAGCCAGCACCTGTTCCACGGCAGACGGTGCGCAGGAAACCAGCAGGCCACCTGAAGTCTGCGGGTCGGTCAGTAAAGCCTGTTGATAAGCGGCCACGCCTGCATCAAGACGGACTTCATGCCCGTAGGCTGCCCAGTTGCGGGCGGATGCGCCGGTGACATAGCCAGCCTGAGCCAGCGGGCTTACCTGATCGAGCAGGGGGATGGCAGGCAGCGTCAGTCGGGCCTGCAATCCCGAACCACGGCAGATTTCCAGCAAATGGCCGAGCAATCCGAAACCTGTCACGTCGGTCATGGCATGCACATCTGCGAGATGGGACAAGCGCTGGCCGGGGCGATTCAGTTTGGTGGTGCTGGCAATCATACTGGCATAACCGGCATCATCGAGCGCCTGTTTTTTGAGTGCCGCAGATAAGATGCCAACCCCGAGACCTTTACCGAGGATAAGCTGGTCACCCGGCCTGGCATCCGCATTACGTTTCACTTTCGATGGATGAATCAGTCCCATGACGACCAGGCCGTAAATCGGTTCCACGGAATCGATGGTGTGGCCGCCGGCAATCGGAATGCCCGCTTCGGCGCAGATCGTTTCACCACCGCGGATGATCTGCCCGATGACATCCAGCGGCAGCTGACTGACCGGCATGCCTACCAGTGCCAGTGCCATGATCGGGGTGCCGCCCATAGCATAAATATCCGAGATCGCATTGGTTGCTGCAATCCGCCCGAAGTCGAACGGATCATCAACGATAGGCATGAAAAAGTCAGTGGTGGCAATCAGCGCCTGTTCGTCGTTGAGTCGATAGACGGCAGCATCATCGGAGGTTTCAATACCGACCATGAGCGCAGCAGGAACCGGAAAACCGGCAGATTTTTTGAGAATTTCGGCAAGCACGCCAGGCGCAATCTTGCAGCCGCAGCCGCCGCCATGAGAAAAGGAAGTCAGGCGCAGGGCTTGGTCAGGGTTGGAGCTCATGTATGCAGTAATGATGCGTTGGTCAAGATAGCGATTATACGCTGGCAGAGCAGTATAAAAAAAAGCGACCCCGGAAGAGATCGCTTTTTGATGATACGGTTTATTGCGGAAATACTATATGGTGTCCGGTGTACGTGACATCAGCAGCCAGATCAGTAATCGCCAAAACTGCGGCGGGCGCCGCCTTCAGCTTGACGGCTGCCTTTGTAAGCGCTGCCGCCGTCTTTACGCGGAGCAGTGCTGCTGCCCGGTTTGCTGAAAGAACGTTGTCCAGGTTTGCTGTTGCCGTAGCCGCTCTTGCGATTGTCACCCGGTTTCCAGCCTTGTGGTTTGCGGGCAGATGTACGGCCTGGTGCCGCAGTCTTTTTCGGCTCAAAACCCTCGATGACATCGACCGGAATCAGTTGCTTGGTAAAGCGCTCGATACGCTTTACGTGCATGCTTTCCGCATGGTTCACCAGAGATACGGCTACGCCTTTACGGCCTGCACGACCAGTACGGCCGATACGGTGTACGTAGTCTTCAGGGAATTTCGGCAGGTCGTAATTGAACACGTGGGTGATGCCTGGCACGTCGATACCGCGTGCGGCAACATCGGTCGCTACCAGAACGCGGATATGACCACGGCGCAAACCATCCAGTGTGCGGTTGCGCGCGCCCTGATGCATGTCGCCATGCAATGCGGCAGCAGCAAAACCGGCGATATTCAAACGGTCTGCAATCGTATCGGCGTCGCGTTTGGTTGCGGTAAACACCACGGCCTGATCCAGCGATACATCACGCAGCAAGTGGTCGAGCATACGGTTTTTGTGCGACAGATCGTCAACGAAGTGGACTTTCTGCTGAATGTTTTCATGCTTGCTGGCAGAGCCGGCAATCTGAATCACCATTGGTTCCGTAGTAATACGTTTTGCCATGTTACCGACAACGCCATCAAGCGTCGCCGAGAACAGCATGGTCTGGCGTGTCGGTGGTGTCGCGGCGACGATTTTTTCGATATCTTCAATAAAACCCATGTCCAGCATGCGGTCGGCTTCGTCCAGGACCAGCATTTGCAGTTCAGAAAAATCAATCTTGCCGGATTCCATGTGATCAATCAGGCGGCCAGGTGTGGCGACCAGAATTTCCGGATTGCGGGATAGCAATTGCATCTGCTTCGGATAAGGCATGCCACCCAGAATCGATACTGCTTTCAGACGGCGGGTATAAGCGCCGTATTTGTCTGTCGCGGTTGTTACCTGCAAAGCCAGTTCACGGGTTGGTGTCAGAACCAGCATTTTTGGCTTTGCCGCGACAAAGCGCGGACGGTCGCCACGGGAACGGGCAGACTGGCGTTCCTGATTCGGTGTTTTCTCGTTGCTGTAACTGACGACTTCGGCAGTGGCTAATTTGTGCAGGGCTGGCAGCATGAATGCGGCTGTTTTACCAGAACCGGTCTGGGAAGAAACCAGCAGGTCACGTCCTTCGATCGCAGCAGGAATCGCCTGCTCCTGTACTGGTGTCGGCTTGGTATAGCCAGCATCAGTCAGTGCGCGGATGATATTGACGTGGAGACCTAATTCTTCAAAATTCATGAAATTCTTTCGTAAAAATGGAGCACGCTGCGCAAACAGCGCGCGCAAATAAGCAGCGCCAACCAAACGAAATGAACACAGAAAATCCAACTACGGACGACAATGAAATTTCGGCACAAAAGCTTTGCGCCGGGATGATGTCTATCGGGTGTTACCAGACATGCAGGGCGGGAGGGCTTTTTTATGCATCATCCAACAGAGGATGTGCAGAGGCTTGCGATGCTACTCAGGTTTTACACTGATATTGCAGTGCAAAAATGAGATCATACATGAATTTATATACTTACGCAGAAAAATTTCACACAAGTATCCTGGAGACGGGAATGGCTGCGGGCGATTCAGCCGCCGGGAGTGCAGGATTTGACCCAGCTGAGCCGGACATCGCCGTTTCCCTGAAACCGGAAACGACGGGATTGCCAGCCGGATGAGAACAGGTACAGCGCCTGATCGTAGTAAACGTCAGCACGGATGCCTTGTTTTTGTACCCGCTGGCGCTGCTGTTCCAGTACGGAGTGCGCGTTGCTGCTTTCCAGAAATGGCAGCAGTGCTGCGGAGAATCCGGCTGAGGCCGGACTTTTGACTTCGCCAGTCAGTACATCGACATATTCGGGCGGGTAGGTTTTTGCTTCAGTCAGCACCGCCATGGGTTGCAGGGTTTTCAGCAGGGCAGGGCGCAAGTCATCGTGTTCCGACAGCATGCCTGCCCACAAATAAACACGAATCGCATCATAGCTGCCTTCACCCAGTCCGACCGCATCAGGTTGAAAACCCTTTTCCTGACTGTAAACAACCCAGTCTGCCGCATAACCTCTGGGAGCGGAGCTCAGAATGATCCGGTTTGAGGACTGGATCAGTTTATTCCAGCGGGAATCGCTGTCGTTTTGTGCGAACCAGCGTAATAACTGTATTGGCAGATAGCTCGCATTGAGTTTCCAGTTGCGATTTGGCAGGGTAAATCCGTAGGGAGCCGGCAACAGGGTGAGACCCAGGCCGGGAATGTTTTCCGTTTCTTCGTTCAGGATGCGCTGAGCCAGTGCATGTGACAGACGGCTGTAATGACGGTCGTTCCAGACTTCTCCCGCAATACCCAGCGTATAAGCCAGCCACAGATCGGCATCCGACGCAGAATTCATGTCCAGCACACCCCAGCTGCCATCATTACGCTGCCCCCATTGCCAGGCAGGAAGACGTGTCGTCAGGTCACCGCCCGCCAGATTGTTTTCGGTCCAGCGCAGCAGATTGTCAAAGCTGCTCCGGTCGTTGGCGGCCAGCGCAAAAAACATGGCGTACCCTTGTCCTTCGGAAACCGTTTGCTTATTGGGCGTGCTGTGGTCAACTACCCGGCCTTCCGGAGTGACAAACATTTGCCTGAAACGCAACCACTCCGGCCAGGAAGTCGAGCAGACGGCGTTGGCAGTGAGTACAGACTGATTACCTGAGCATCCGGGCAGGATAATCAGGATCAGTGAGAGGGTAATCGTAATCAGACGAAAAACGAGCATATCCTGGATACCGATCAGGTGATGTAAGGTATTTGCCGTATTGCTCAGTGAAAATATTGCACTAATTGTTAAAAATTGTTAACGATAGTTTTATTGAAAGTGTAGTCGATCAAAAAAGATTTGAAAACCTCTATTTTTGCTGATACAGAAGTTTTCTGACCTGTTTTGACCAGAAAGTAGAATATTGTCTTTTTTTAAATATATTTTACTCTGTAAATGCCAGGGAGTAGCCAAAAATAAGTCAATCTGTCATCACATCAAGTAAGCACATAAAAACGCGATTAAATAATATGTCGCCGGATCTTTCCTGATTTCTGCACATCCGGCAGACGTTGGTAATCAACCAGTGAGGTTGATTACTGAAGTTGGCAGCCTTGTTTTTGACAGGAAGAAAAGAAAAAAGCTGCAAATTCGATTTGCAGCTTTTCAGGGGAAGAAATGACGGTTGGTAATACGGTAGATCAGCGGTCGTAGGTGTCTGCGTTCAGACCCATGACGTGGGAGAAACCACCGTCAACATACGTGATTTCGCCTGTAATGCCGTTTGCCAGATGTGACAGCAGAAATGCTGCGGTATTGCCGACATCTTCAATCGTCACATTGCGGCGCAGCGGTGCATGGTCTGCAACGAAGCCCAGCAGTTTACCGAAATCCTTGATGCCGCTGGCCGCCAGGGTCTTGATCGGGCCGGCAGAAATGCCGTTCACACGGATGCCCTTTTTACCCAGGTCTTCTGCCAGATAGCGCACCGATGCTTCCAGCGAGGCTTTTGCCAGTCCCATGGTGTTGTAGTGAGGAATCGCGCGGATCGCTCCCAGATACGACAGGGTCAGCAGGGCGGAATCGGCGTGCAGCATTGGTAAAGCGGCTTTTGCCATTGCCGGGAAACTGTATGCGGAGATGTCATGTGCAATACGGAAGGCTTCGCGCGAAAAGCCATCGAGGAATTCGCCGGCAATCGCTTCACGCGGGGCAAAGCCGATGGCATGCACCAGTCCATCCAGCCGGTCCCAGTGCTGGCCCAGGTCTTTAAACACGGCTTCGATCTGTTCATCGCTGGCGACGTCGCAGTCGAAAATCAGTTTGCTGTCAAATTCTGCAGCGAATTCGGTGATTCTGTCTTTAAACCGGTCACCGACATAAGTGAATGCCAGTTCAGCGCCTTCGCGTTTGCAAGCCTGGGCGATGCCGTAAGCGATAGAACGGTTGGACAGTAAACCGGTGATCAGAATTTTTTTGCCTTGCAGAAATGCCATGTTGACTCCAGATAAAATCGCCGCACTGGCACGTCCGGAAAAACGTGCCGATACAACGCTTTGGTTGTTCGGGAAATGCGCCGGGCGGTCAGCCGCTGCGCATTTCCTTTGTTCATTGTTTCTATCCATCACAGTGACTGGACGGTGCATTTTGTTGTGTCTGCAGCAAGCTGACACAGCAACAGGTCGGAATTGTAGATGCTAAGTGTGAATCGGGCAAATGTCGGTGATTTCTCCTGGTGGTCAGTGAAATAAAAGCATGTCCGTACAGATTTCAGGGGCTTGCCGGAATCCGGGAGATTTGCGCGACGTAATTCCGGATAGTTTGAGACATAAAATATACTCGGGGGAGTATATTTTTAGCCTCTTTTTTGACGGCGACAATCGGCCTGATTTTTCAGATACTCCCCCTGCATTCATATTGATGCTACCGACGAGGTCATGCTGGCGGTGGAAGCCAGTCCACGCGGAATCGCACTGAGCAGCGTTCTGGTATAGGCATGCTGCGGCTGATGGTACAGATCGTCGGCATTGGCCATCTCCACGACTTTCCCCCGGTTCATGACCATGACCTGATCGGCGATGTATTTCACGACGGCCAGATCATGGGAAATGAAGATGTAAGACAGTCCGAATTCTTCCTGCAGATCCTGCAGTAGGTTGAGCACTTGTGCCTGTACCGAAACATCCAGCGCCGACACAGATTCGTCACAGATCAGCACTTCCGGTTTCATGGTCAGGCAGCGGGCGATGGCAATGCGCTGGCGCTGGCCACCGGAAAACTCGTGAGGATAGCGATGAAATGCGGCTGCCGGCAGCCCGACTTTATCCAGCAATTGAACCGCTAAGGCAGCGCGCTGGCCATCATTGTTGCCAATCTGGTGGATATGCATCGGCTCCATCAGAATCTGGCCGATCGTGAAACGGGGATTCAGTGAAGCATAGGGATTCTGAAAAATGATCTGGATACGCCGCTTATAAGGGAGAAAATCCTTGTCCGGCATGGCGAGGATATTTTTTCCGTCGAACATTACCTGACCGCTGCTGGCGCGGTGCAGCCGCATCAGAGTCAGTCCGACCGTGGTTTTACCTGAGCCGGATTCACCGACCACTCCCAGCGTCTTGCCGCGCGCGAGCCGGAATGAAACATCATCGACGGCTTTAAATTCTTTTTTACCGAATAAGCCTTCCCGGGTGAAGAAACTCTTACTCAGTCCGCGCACATCCAGCACAATGTCTTCACCGCCATGCAATCCGCGCTGCCGCTCCCGCTGTTCCGGCAGGGTATGGTCGTTTTCAATGAAATCCGCAATGACCGGCAATCGCCACGGGCGTTTGTCGAGCGAAGGGCGGCAATGCAGCAAGGCTTGCGTATAACTGTCTGCCGGGTGATTGAAAATCTGCTGTGTGCTGCCGGTTTCGCGGATTTCCCCATGCCGCATCACGATGACCTGATCGGCGATTTCACCGACCAGTGCCAGATCATGCGTAATAAACAGCACCGACATCTGATGCTTGATGCGTAACTTGTGAATCAGTTCGATAATCTGCTTTTGTATCGTGACGTCGAGTGCCGTTGTCGGTTCATCGGCAATCAGCAGCTTCGGTTCGCAGGCAATCGCCATCGCAATCATGACGCGCTGCTGCTGTCCGCCAGACATCTGGCTGGGGTAGGCATCTATTTTGCGTTCCGGTTCTGGAATGCCGACTTCCTCCAGCAGGGCAATGGCCCGTTTACGCGCCTGCTTTGCATTCATGCCCATGTGCAGTTGCAAGACTTCCGCAATCTGAAAACCGACAGTAAATACCGGGTTCAGGGAACTCATTGGTTCCTGAAATATCATCGAAATATCTTTACCGCACAGCTGACGGCGTTGTTCGGTGGACAGCTCCAGCAGGTTGCATCCTTCAAACAGAATCCGGCTGCCATTGCCAATCTGTGAGGTATCCGGCGGCAATAAGCCCATGACAGCCAGTGAACTCACAGATTTTCCGCTGCCGGATTCCCCGACCAGGGCGACGGTGCAATTACGCGGAATGGAAAAAGAAATGCCCTTGACGGTCTCTGTGCTGTCTTTTTTACTGATGCGAAATGAAACCCGCAGATCACTGACTTCAAGTAATGGCGTATCTGTCTGCATAGAAATTCCTTATTTCAGTTTGGGATCCAGCGCGTCGCGCAAGGCATCGGTGAACAAAGAGAAGGCGGTGACCAGCACAGCCATCGCACTGGTCGCTGCGACCAGCTGCCACCACTTACCCAAAATCAATTCGTTCTGCGCCTCATTCAGCATGCTGCCCCAGGAGACCGTGCCGACCGGTACGCCGAATCCGAGAAAACTCAGGATCACTTCCGATTTGATAAATCCAACCACCAGAATGGATACCTGGACCAGGGCGACATGGCTGACATTCGGAAAAATATGGATAAACATTTTCCGCCAGTGCGAAGCGCCGATGGCGTCCGCCGCCCAGACATACTCCCGGTTCTTGTGTTTCATATACTCGGCACGCATCAGGCGAAACGGGCCGGTCCAGCCGGTCAATGCCAGAATCAGAATGATGGTGCCAACTCCTTTTTGCTGAAGTACCGCTGCCACTGACAGCACCAGCAACAAATAGGGAATCGATGTGAAAATACTGTAAAACCAGTTAAAGAAATCATCTGTCCAGCCACCAAAATAACCGGCGGCAGCACCAAACAGCGTTCCCAGTAAAGTCGCCAGTAAAGCGGCGACCAGGCCGACGACGATCGAAGTTTCCGCGCCTTTGATCGTTTTCTTGACGATATCATGCCCCCATTTATCTGCCCCAAAGGGCAGGGTGGCGGCGCGCTGGACGACGCGCGCCTTGCCTGATTTCGCCAGTTCAGCCCGAATCTCTGCCATTTCTGCTGCCAGCGGATCAGCAATGCCGTAATCATTCAGGGCGTTTGTTTGTGTTCCGTTTTTCTGCCGCAATTCACGCAGCACATCTTTCAGCGGATCAAAGGGATTATCCGGCACAGCGGCGGTTGATTCGGGTGTTATTGCACTTTCAGGCTGGCTGGCGCCGATGAAATGCGGTGGTGCGTAGCTGACACCGGTTTCATTTTCCCAATCGGCGGCAATCAGTCCGCTGACTGACAATAAAAGCGTCAGCAAAAATGCGAGCACGACAGCGAGGGCGATCATGGCGGTATGGTCTGCACGCAGACGGCGGCATGCCAGTGTCCATAAACCGGGGGAAGTAGGTTGATTCATCGGAGAAAGATTGGAATGCATGACCGGTCCTTATTTCAGCTGAACACGCGGATCAACTGCCTGATACAGCAAATCGGTCAGGAGATTAAATAACATCGTTGCAGCTGCCACATACACCGTGATTGCCTTGATGACCGGAAAATCACTGCGTTCAACGGCCAGAATCACTTCCCTGCCAATGCCGGGGATAGAAAAAAACCGTTCGATCAGGAATGCGCCAATCAGCAATGCCGGCAGATTGGACATGACATGGGTGATGATGGGGATAGACGCATTGCGCAGCACATGCACCCATTTCACACGGCGCTCCGGCACACCTTTGGCGCGTGCCGTCCGCACATAATCCTGGTTCACTTCATCCAGTACAAAGCTGCGGAACAGACGCAGGCTGGGCGCCACGCCCACCGCCAGCGCAATTAATACCGGCAGCGCCGAATAGCGGAACAGATTTTCCGCCAGGCTGTTGCCCCATCCCTGTACAGGAAAAAATCCGAGTTGGTAGGCAAACACATATTGCCCGACGATGATATACACCAGAATGCTGATCGACATACCGACGGTACAGGTGACCATCACGGCCCGGTCAGTGATGCTGCCGCGCCGGAATGCAATCAACAGCGCAAGAGCAATCGCAATCAGCGTTTCAATCACAGTCAGCGGCAGTAATACTGTCAGCGACGGGCCAAGACGGCTGGAAATAATCGAAGACACCGCTTCTCCCGTGCTCCAGCTGTTACCAAAATTGAAGGTGGCAATCTGCTGAATAAATATCCAGAGCTGGACATAGTAGGGCTGATCGATACCTAACTGCTGGCGGATATTTGCAATCTGTTCAGGGTTCGACATTTTGCCGGCCAGGATATAAGCGGGATCACCACCGACCCAGTTAAACAGAAAGAAAACCAGCAAAATCACGCCCAGCATAGTCGGGGCCATTTGCCACAGGCGTCGCAGAATATAAGCAGCCATTTCAAAAATTCCTGAGGTATAAGTACAGTCTGTGCATTATTTGTTTTTATCGATGTCGATGAACGGCCATTCGACATGCATGATCGGATGTTTTTTGTAGCCGATCACACGTGGTTGTGCCAGCATATTGCGGTAGCGTGCGTACCCAATGCGCTGCGGTGCGTAGACCTCCAGAATGCGCGCCATCCTGTGATATAGCAGATCCCGCTCCGGCCCGGCCGGAAGCTGTTGAGATGCTTCGTACAGGCGGTCATATTCGGGGATCTCCATGCAGCCATTGTTATTCATATGAATGTTTTTTCCATAAAACAGCTGCATAAAATTATCCCCGTCCGGATAGTCGGCCATCCATGGAGAAATGCGCTGTGTCAGCTGACATTGTTTTTCTGCTTTCAGAATTTCGGCAAACGGACGGAAATCAGCCTGCATTCTGATGCCGACACTGTCATAGGTCTTTTTCCAGACTTCTGCCTGCAGATGGCCACGCGATTCGGTCTGGGTGGTGTAGTGAATTTCAAATGCTTGCCCGTTCGGCAGATTACGATAACCATCCTTTCCCTTTTTGTAGCCAAATTTATCCAGCAGGGCATTGGCTGCAACCGGATCGTATTGAATGCTGCTGCGGTAATCCGGATCATGGCCGACCACACCGGGAGGAATCGGAAATTCCAGCGGTACTGCTTCACCGTTATCAACAATACGGATTTCGTCTTCTACTTTGTGCGCCATCGCCACCGCCCGGCGCAGCGCGATTTTTTCTTTGCTGAGACCACCAAAAACAGGGTCCTGCATGTTCCAGTAGTAAATTGTCAGTTCAGGATCAATAATCCGTGAAAGCTGTATTCCTTTTTTCTGAAATTCCGGTTTCAGCTTGCCGTCTTTTAAGACTTGTGGCGCCAGTCCGCCATAAAGCTGGAACAGGTCGGATTCATCTTTCTGAAACGCCAGCAAACGCGACTGATCTTCCAGAATCACGTGCACAATCACCTTGCCTATCTGCGGCAGCCGCTTACCTTTCATGGTGCGCACAATCTGCTGATCAACCGGGTCCTTGCCCGGCTCAGCATCCCAGAATACCGGGCGATAATCCCGGTTGGCTTCCAGAACAATTTTTGAGCCACGCACCCATTCCGTCAGCCGGTAAGGTCCGGTACCGACCGGATTTCCCATGACCTGTCCTTGCAAGTCCTGATATTTCTCAATCACCTCGCGCGCAACGGCAGATGCGGCGGTATAAGCCAGAATCATCGGGAGGTTGAAATCCGGTCTGGTTAAGCGGATGCGCAAGGTATATTTGTCGATCACTTCAAATCCCGGAACTCTGGCGTCGTAATCAAATTTTCCGGTCTTTTTTGCCTTCTCCGCACAGGCGTCCAGACCAAGAATTTTTCCTTCGAGCAGCCAGCGGTGGCTGGAAGCGATTTTTGGATCCATCAGCCGCTTGAGCGAGTAAACATAATCATCCACCGTCAGCTCGCGTTTTTTTCCTTGAAACGCTTCGTCCGGGGTGAAGTAAATATTTTTTTTCAGCCGTATCAGATAAGTCTTTCCGTCTTCAGAAATCTCAGGCAGTTTCTCCGCCGTTTCTGGAACGATCCTGGCCGGACTCGCCAGATAGTCATAGCTGAATAAACGTTCAAAAATAACTTCGTTGACGGCATTGGAATATAAATCGCGTGTTGCAGCCGGATCAAAACCTGTTTCCGCGACCGGAAAAATCGTCCGCAATACTTTTTCCGGATCGGCAAATCCCGCGTTGTCCGGCGCGGTTTCAGCCTGCGCCGCATATATTCCCATACTCACCAGAAGCAGTACCGCTGGTAAACAACACTGGCGAAGAGTTTTAAACAGACCGGATTTCCCGGTTGTCATTGAGCGAATCATGCGTTGTTCTTCCTACTTGAATTAAGACGGGCAAAGAATGCGGACTGATCATGTCATCACGATGTCAAACGGGATGTTGAAAATCAGGAAAAACCGTTTCATGCCGGGCGCCGTAACCTTAGCTGAAGTTTTCAGTCAGTGCGATAGAGAAGAAAAATTTTTTATCAATAGCACTGCACCGATTACGTGCGTGACAGTGGAAATAATTCAGGAATGGCAGGTAAAAACAAGATGAGATTGAATTTCTTTGTTGTCATGCATAAAAAAGAATAAAAAAAACGGCGCAATTTTTGCCGTTTTTTTGATCGAATTGAAAGGGAAAGGAAATTTTATTCAGTTACGGCCATCGCAAGGCGAATAAACCGGATTGACATGGATTAAACATCCAAAATGCACCAAAAATATGCTGCGAAGCACAAAAATATGCGTTTCCTTTTCCTGTCTTTTTTTGGCAGAATGCGCGCTGTTGTTTTTATGAAAGAACAGGTTGGAAGATATTGACAGGCAGCAGACCGAAATGGTCTTATGCGCCTTCGGAAAATTTGGTGCAGGAATTTAATGCATTAATTTTCGGACTTAACTGAGTAACGTAAATTTATTTACATAAAAATATGCCTGTCAGATTCCGGAAAATCATATTTTTCTCATTAAACGAAAATTTGTGCAGCCAAAAATGATTGTATTGATAGTGAAATGTTATTGTTTACTATCTAAAAGATAATTAGTCTGTTCGGGCGGTCAATATGTCAGCAAGAATATTGCAAAATTAAATAAGCCTTTTCTTGCTAATTAAACGTCATATATTTTGGTCTTTCCCCCAGCGATGAATTTATAAGTGGTTTTGTACGTCAGGCTCTTTTTGACGCGTCACAACATTTATAATCGTTTTTTGTTCATACATGTTGACGCGAGTCAAATGGTAGACCTTGTTGTTTTGGAGGAGTATTAATGGATTTTTCAGATCGCCAGCAAGAACCCGGAAAGAAATTTCTGGGGATAGGGCTGGTCATAGCCTTTCACGTCGTACTGGTGTACGCCCTGGTCAATGGACTAGGAACCAAACTCGTCGAAATC
>NZ_JACOGC010000006.1 GCF_014284195.1 Cognatundibacterium griseum | reverse complement strand
AAGTGGCGACGCAGCCGAACCAGCCGGAGGTGCATTTAAGGCCGAATGCGGTGGTGCCGTACAAGTCGGTGGCGGCGGTGATGGCCTCGGCGCAGCGGCTGGGGGTGACGAAGATCGGGATGGTGGGTAATGAGCAGTTCTTGAAGTAATCGGTGATTATTCTCTGGGACGCATTCCAATGCTCACATCTTGATGTATGATTGAAAATCGGCAGGGAGTTCCCTGCCGATTTGCATATTGACTGGAAAATTGGCCGGCTTGCTGTCATGTGCAGGCGGTATTATTCCTGAGTTTATTTAATTTATTGATTGAGAGATCAACATATGAAGCAACTTCGTTTGTCTCGCATCGCTGTATTGTTGGCAGCGATCGGTTTTGCAGCCGTGCCGGAATTAACCAATATCGCAGCAAATACTGCCTATGCTCAGGAAGCGATGCGTCCGGAAATCGGCCGTATTGTTCAGGCTGCCGGCGAGTTGTATAAATCGAAGAAATATAAAGATGCATTGTCCAAGATTCACGAGGCAGACAATGTCAGCGGTAAGACGGTAAATGAAAATTTTACGATTGAACGCATGCGTCTTTCGATCGCTTCTGCTGCCGGTGACAACGATACGGTGATCCGTTCGGCTGAAGCAATCGTTGCTGCGGCTAAATTACCTGCAAAAGATCAGCTGCAAATGATTCAGGTGCTGGCAAATGCCTATTTCAAAGCCGGTAATTACTCCAAGGCTGCTCAATGGTACAACCGCTATTATGCAGACGGCGGCACTGATCAGTCGCTGCGTCAGTACATGATTCAGGCGATGAATCAGAGTGGTGACGGCGCGAAGGCGATGAAGGAAGTTATGGCCGACCTGGCTGCAGACGAAAAAGCTGGCCGTACGCCAAGCCTGATTAATCTGGAAACCTACGCCAATGCTGCTCTGAAGCAGAAGGATATGGCCGGTTATACCAGTGCGCTGGAAAAAATGGTTGCATACCACGGCAAGAAAGAATACTGGGTCAATCTGCTGAACAATATTGAGCGTAAGCCCGGTTATTCCGAGCGCCTGAAGCTGGATCTGTACCGCTTGAAGCTGGTACTGGGACAGGTTACCAAAACGTCCGATTATATGGATTCATCATTGATGGCAATTCAGGCGGGTTATCCGGCTGAGGCAGTCAAGATTATCGATGCTGGCTATAAAGCCGGAGCCCTGGGTGCCGGCAATGATGCAGAGCGTCATAAGCGTCTGCGTGACATGGCTGCCAAAGCATTGGATGAGGCCAATAAAGGCGCCGCCGCTGCCGAAGCAGATGCGAAGCAGAGCAAAGATGGCAGCAACCTGGTGAATCTGGGTTTTGCTGCAGCGGCTGCTGGCAAGGCAGATCAGGGTATCGCGATGATGGAAGAGGGCATCAAGAAGGACAGCCTCAAGCATCCTGAAGACGCTAAACTGCATCTGGGTATTGCGCAATTACAGGCAGGTAAAAAAGCGAATGCGATTAAAACCTTCCGCACGGTGCAGGGTAATGATGGTACTGCTGATCTGGCGCGTTACTGGATCATCTATGCAAATCAGTCAGGCAAATAAGCTGACATCAACTGATATCGCTGATGCGATCAGGCATTAAAAAAGGGCGCTTCCGGCGCCCTTTTTTTATTTTCTGATCCTGATTTTCTGCCGGAAAACGTACCGTGATTCAGAGCGTATCAGCAGGTGCTGGCAATTTTAACCGTGAGGTTTTTTACCGCCACGTGTATTGACTGCCAGGGTTTTTGCCGGGCGTGCATGGAAGTTGTGTGCAGGCGTTTTCTGATGGCCAGCAACGGCCGTATGACGTGACTTCGCCAGCACCGGTACCTGAATATGCAAGGTCTGGCCCGGATTCAGATTGTCGCGTTTCAGGTTGTTCCAGCCTTTCAGATCAGCGACAGTGACATGGTAACGGCGGGCGATACTGTTCAGACTGTCCTGTCTGCCGACCTTGTGATTCAGCTGACGGGTTGCAACACCTTTTTCGATGATGAGCTGTGCTTTTTCGGCTACTTCCGGGGCGATGTCCTGGTCCGGAGCTTTGCTGGATTTGGGAATCAGGATCGTTGAACCTGCCTTGACCAGCATTTTGGCCGGGATCAGATTCACTTCACGGATAAATTCGGGCTTCTGCCCCAGTTTTTGCGCCAGGGACTCCACCTTTTCAGTTCTCGGGACCGTGTAGGTCGCCCATGAGGACAGTGGCCCTTGCCATTTGCTGAGGTTTTCTTTATACAGATTGGCATTGTCTGTCGGTAGCAGGATTTTAGTATTGCTGTCGCCGGTGATGACCGGGCGGTTAAATTGCGGATTCAGAGCCGTGAATTCTTCCATCGACAATTCCGCAAGCTGTGCTGCAACACGCACATCGATATCCCGGGTTTTTTCTACCGTGACGAAATAAGGCTGGTTTTCCAGCGCCGGCAGGGAAATATTAAACTGTTCAGGATGCGCAATAATATTTTTAACGGCCTGTAATTTGGGGAAATAGTTACGGGTTTCCTGCGGCATCAATCCCGACATGCTGTCAAAGTCGACTGGCAAACCCAGTGCCTGCTGCTTTTTGATTGCGCGCTGCACTGAGCCTTCGCCCCAGTTATACGCCGCCAGCGCCAGTTGCCAGTCTCCGAAGATGCCATATAAGCGTTCCAGATAATTCAGCGCAGCATCAGTGGAATCCAGAATGCCGCGGCGGTCATCTTTGAACATACTTTGCTTCAGATTGAAATCCTTGCCGGTCGCTGCCATGAATTGCCACATGCCGCTGGCTTTTGCCGTTGAAATCGCCTGTGGATTAAAAGCAGATTCGATAAAAGGCAGCAAGGCCAGTTCGGTCGGCATTCCGCGCTTTTCCAGCTCCTCCACCACATGGTACAGGTAGCGGGAACCGCGCTGCACGGTTCTGAGAATGTAATCAGTCCGGGTGCTGTACCAGGTCAGCTGACTGTCCACCTGCTTATTGTTCAGATCAGGAATCGCGTATCCGGCCCGGATTCTTTCCCATAAATCTGCTTCCTGATTGGTATAGACAAAGGAAGCCGGTTCGCTCGAACTGGTACCAGTCAGGGCAGAGGAAACAGGGGAGGTGGAAATTTTACTGATATCAGGACTTGTGTTCATGCCGTTTAATGCAGGCGCATCGGCATAACTCAGTGAGGGCAGGGTCCAGCAGCACAGCATCGATGCAATAACGGGACAAAGTCGGGAACGTAATCGTTTCATAGGCAGAAGGCGTTTGCCGACCTGTGTCGACGTTAATGGCAGGATCACGAGAGTGTACGCAAGGGCAGAAGATCGCGTCAAGCAGAAACTTCCTCTAATCTGAGGGTAAATGATGCTGAATAGCATGTATCTGTCAGTCTGGGATGATCTGGCCGGAGTCGGGGTTGTGCGCCGGAAAAATCCGGTGCCAATACCGAAACTTTGTCCTACAATGCGGTTTTGTTGGTATTGGTGGAATGGCAATATGCTGAATCGTTACAGATCATGGGTGCTGGGCATTGGAATGTCTTGTGGTGTTGTATGTTCTGCACCGGCAGGCATGGTCCTGATTGAAAATGCGGATGGTTATACGCTGAACCGGAAACAGCAGCTGGTGCAGTTTGATGCCATGGCTTTTGACGAGCAGGGGAAAATCCGCGCAGTCGGCCATGCGCGTGCATTGCGCAAACAGTTTCCCACTGCTTCGCACATTGATCTGCAGGGAAAGACCGTTTTGCCGGGTCTGATTGATGCACACGGTCATATCATGGGGCTGGGGGTCAGTGCACTGCAACTGGCGCTACGCAGCACGGAGGATCTGCAGCAGGCGCAGCGGGCGATCGCTGACTATGCAGCCCGTTTTCCGCAAAAACAATGGATTTTAGGCGGCGAATGGAATCAGGCGAACTGGAAGCTGGAACGCTTTCCGTCGGCACAGGATATTGATGCCGTGGTCCGCGACCGCCCGGTGTGGCTGAGCCGGGTGGATGGACATGCAGCCTGGGCCAACAGCAAGGCGATGCAGCAAGCCGGAATCAGTCGTGAAACACCGGATCCGACGGGTGGCAAAATCGAGCGGGATGAATATGGCAATCCGACCGGAATTTTTATCGACAGCGCCATGGAGCTGATCGATAAGGTGCTGCCCACCGCCACAGAGGCGGAAAACCGGCAGGCACTGGACACGGCGCTGCAGATAATCCGCCAGTCAGGCTTGACCAGTGTGCATGATGCCGGTGTTTCCGCACCGGCGGATTATCTGTTCCGGGAGTACGCGAAAGCTGGCAGGCTGACCGTCCGTGTCTATGGCATGATCGGCGGTGTCGGGGAATTCTTCGACAGTATTGCTGCGCAGGGACCATTCAGCAGCGATGCAGACCGCTATACACTGCGCGCCGTGAAACTGTTTGCCGATGGTGCTCTGGGCAGCCGCGGTGCGGCATTGCTCGCGCCTTACAGTGATGCGCCGCAGGTCTCCGGGCTGTTGTTCAAGTCGCAGCAGGAAATGAATGCGATGGTGCGCAAAGCCGCACAGCAACATTACCAAGTGAATGTCCATGCGATCGGCGATGCCGGAAACCGGCAGATACTGGATGCTTTCGCTGCCTTGCCAGCTTCACTGCGGACAGAGTTGCGTAACCGTATTGAACATGCGCAGGTTGTCTCGCCGGAAGATATTCCCCGTTTCCGGACTCTGGGCATTATTCCTTCGATGCAGCCAACCCATGCCACATCCGATATGAATATGGCTGAGAGCCGGGTCGGGCCGCAGCGTATCCGTGGCGCTTATGCGTGGCGCAGTTTTTTGCAGCAAGGGTCCCGCATTGCGTGCGGCTCTGATTTTCCCGTAGAGTCGTCCAACCCGTTCTGGGGGATTTATGCCGCCGTGACACGGCAGGATATGCAGGGACAGCCACGCAACGGCTGGTACTCCGGGCAGGTAATGACGGTGAAAGAAGCATTCCGCTGCTTCACGCTGGATGCGGCGTATGCGGCACATCAGGAAAATATCCTGGGCAGTCTGGAGACCGGGAAATGGGCCGATTTCATTGTGATTGACCGCAACATCTTCCGTATTCCGGCACGACAGATTTACCAGACCCAGGTTCTGGAAACCTGGGTGGCCGGGCAGCGTGTCTATCGTACCGGAACCAGTACTGCCGGAAGTGCTGAGGTATCCGGCACCAGATAAGGCCGGACCCTGACGCGGAAGCAGGCAGCGGGGCAGAGATATGCTGTCTGCCTGCTTCTGGCTGGCTGGTTTTGCAGCTTATGGGGCGGCAGGCTGTTCCTGTGCATCCAGATTAAACTGCAGCGCTGCCAGTCTGGCATAGACGCCATTCTGTTCGACCAGCGTTGCATGGTTGCCGGTTTCAACGATTTTTCCGTGCTCCATCACAATGATGCGGTCGGCTCGCTGCACCGTCGCCAGCCGGTGGGCAATGATCAGCGTGGTTCTGCCTTGCATCGCCACTTCAAGAGCACCCTGCACCAGCCGTTCCGATTCAGCATCGAGCGCGCTGGTGGCTTCGTCCAGCAATAACAGCGGCGGGTTTTTCAGCAGCGCGCGCGCAATGGCTATCCGTTGCCGCTGGCCGCCGGATAAACGCACGCCACGTTCTCCCAGAAACGAGGTATAGCCCTCAGGAAGCCGCTCGATGAATTCATGGGCTGCTGCCAGTCTGGCGGCTTGTATGACTTCGGCATCGGTGGCTTCCGGTTTGCCGTAACGGATATTTTCCATCGCATTGGCAGAAAAAATTACCGTATCCTGCGGGACGATGCCGATGGCTTGCCGCAGGTCATGCAGGTGCAGATCACGTATTGGCACGCCATCAAGCCGGATAACGCCGCTTTGCGGATCGTAAAAACGCAACAGCAGTTGAAACAGGCTGGTTTTTCCCGCACCGGAGGCGCCGACAATCGCAACGGTCTGGCCCGCGGCCACCTCCAGCGTCAGATCGGCAACGGATAAAGTTCCCGGACGGGAAGGATAAGAAAAACTGACGGCTTCCAGCGAGAGTCTGGCGCCACCCGCCGACTGACTGGTGCGTGCGGGCAGCATTGCAGGATGTGCCGGATTCTGAATCGGTGAATGCGCAGCCAGCAGCTCCAGCAGACGTTCGGTGGCGCCTGCAGCACGCTGGGCGTCGCCCATGACTTCAGACAGGGCGCCCAGCGCTCCGGCAACAATCGATGCATACAGGATAAACTGCCCCAGCTGACCGCCGCTCATACGGCCATCCATCACCGCATTCGCTCCCAGCCACAGCACAAACACAATGGCGCCGAATACCAGCAGAATTGCCATCATGGTCAGCAGAGAGCGGGCGCGGATGCGGCGCATTGCTGTGCCGAAGGCATTTTCCACAAAACCGGAAAAACGGCGGGCTTCAATCTGTTCATGCGTGTAGGCCTGCACTGTCGGCATGGCATTCAGAATTTCTCCGGCGATGGCTGAGGCATCGGCAATCTTGTCCTGCGAGTCGCGTGACAGCTGCCGCACGCGCCGGCCGAACAGGATGATCGGCAGCACCACCATGGCCAGCATCACGATAATCAGAATCGACAGCTTGACGCTGGTGACAAACAGCATGATCAGTCCGCCGCTCATCAGCAGCAGATTACGCAATGCCATCGAAATACTGGTGCCGACCACGGTCTGGATCAGCGTGGTGTCTGTGGTCAGGCGCGACAGCACTTCGCCGGTTTGCGTGGTTTCAAAAAATTGCGGGCTTTGTGTGACGACATGGGAATACACCGCATTGCGGATGTCGGCGGTGACGCGCTCTCCCAGCCAGGACACCATGTAAAAACGGGCTGCGGTGGCGATGCCCAGAATCGTTGCCACACCAAACAGCGCGAGAAAGGTCAGATTCACATGATGGATCTGGCGGTCGCCGGAGCTGCCAAAACCAAGATCAATCATTTGTCGGAAAGCCGCAGGAATCGCCAGTGTTGCACTGGCGGCAATCAGCAGTGCGATACCGGCATAAATAAACTGCCGGCGGTAAGGGCGCAGAAAGGGCAGCAGTCCCCGTAACGTCTGCAGACTGCTGCGCTGAGTGGAGGGTTCGGAGTTGGGCATAAAGAAAAATGGTTGAGTGAATAGAAAAGACCTTGCTGGCAGCAGGCAAAGCAAAAGAAACAAATGACGCAAAAGAACGCAACAGGATGCAACTGGACGCGCAGCGGGAAAAGGCAGCTTCGCCTACATGATGACCTGAATCGGAAAATCAAGCAGGGAATGCGATAATCCCTGCCTCTTTATGTAACGTAATGTGTGAAGCGGCGTCAACAGCCGTGCCAGTCTTTGCGTTATGTCATCACCCCTTCCGTTGAAAGTGATTGTATGCCCGCCGTAGCTGACCAGATGCCTGTCTTACTGACTACCTCATCGACTGCCAGGGCGTTGCTTCAGCGCGCCTGTCGTCTGGTGCCGTTCCTGTTGCTGCTGCCGCTGATGGCCTGCCAGAGCACCATCAGCCGGATGAATGACTGCCAGACCGGCGACTGGAATTTTATCGGCAACAAAGATGGTTCAGATGGACTGCATCGTAATTATGAAGAGCGCAGGCAATTCTGCTCCTCAGTGGACAGCAGTAAGATCCGGCCTGAATCGGCGCAGCAGTATGAACAGGGCTGGCAGCAGGGCAATCAGCAATTCTGGTACCGGCTCGGGCGGACGGACGGGCGCAACGCGCTGGCGCTCAGCCATTACCAGCAGCAGGCACAGTCAGACCAGATCCGCCAGAAAGAAACACCGCTGAATCAGGCGGCTTATGAACAGGGCTGGCAGCTCGGTAATGCCGATTACTGGCAGCAGAGCGGCCATCAGGAAGGGCTGGCAGGGCGCAAGGCCGACGAAGAGGGCGCACGCCGACTGCCGGGGGCACCGGAAGTGTTCCGTGCCGATGCTTACCGTCAAGGGTGGGGCGAGGGTAATTACGCTTACTGGCAGCAGCTTGGCTATCAGGATGCGCATCAGGGGATTCCGGACAGCACTCTCAGCGTGCATGTGAAAGCGGCACAGAGCCGTGATCTGCTGGTGCGGGAAGATGCCTACCACGCCGGCTGGAACCGTGAAATCACCGAATACTGGAAGCGGCTGGCATGGGATGATGCCGTTAATGGACGTGATATCTATATGCGGCGGGATGATGCTCAACGGCGCGGTCTCAGGCTGGATGAAGCGGCTTACCGGCAGCAATGGGAGCAGCGCCTGATGCAATACTGGAGCGAGGTCGGCACCGCCGACGGCGATGGCAAGCCATTCTTGCTGGAGCAACGGATGGCTAACGCCCGACATGAGCAGGTATTTGTGATTACCCAGACCCGTGACCTCTACACCCAGGCGTGGAATCGTCAGAATGCCGCCTATTGCACCGTGGAAAATGCATTCAACTGGGGGCGGACCAATCAGCCGATGGCGATCGAAGTCTGCCAGCAGCCTTTGCAATACCGCCTGCAGCGCGCGCTGATGGCGGGCCGCGATGTGGAGGAAATCCGCCGCCGTCAGGCGTTCAACCACCGCGAGCTGGATGAGCAGCGCGACCGACTGCGCGATATTGAGCGTCGCTTAGCCCGTCTCGAAGCAGAAATGCAGCGTAACCGCGACGACAAGAACCGGCCAAACACACCGGAAAACACGAATACCGACCGCCGCAACGAGCGTGACCGCAGCGATCTGCGCGATCAGTGGCAATCTGTCCGCTACCGTGTCGATGAACTGCAAAACCGGGAGTACCGCTACCAGCGGGATATGGAGCAGATACAGCTCGATGCCCTGCGCTGACGATGGACAGGTGGGGTTGTAAAGAACTCCGGCCTGCTTGCTCAGTCGGTTTATTCAAACCACCTGTCTAAACCAAGCTGCTGATTACAGTTCCTGATGTCAACTGCGGATAAACCTGATTAACCTAAAAAATACTGAAAACGCATACTCCCCCCTGTTTTTATCAAAAATAACCTGACATCAATATATCTAAAGGCTGTTTTAAGATACTGGGGGGAGTATATTTTTGCTTTAATGTACTCCCTGTTCCCGCTGCCTGACTGGCGAACCGCATCGCAGCTTGCTGGAGCAGGCTGTCGGGTGCAAAAAGCGGTGTTTTGCCGCATGTTTCACTTTCATCCAATTTCACCAAATATTTGGTTTTGAATATATCCAAGCTCAGCCAAGCCTTATATAATCGCGCTACTTGATCGGGAGAGAGCAGCAACGCGCTGCCGCCGAAGGGGCTAATACCCAACAAACTCTCAGGCAAAAGGACCGGTCAACTGGGGAGTTGATATACACCCCACACTCTGGAGAGCGGTAGCGGCGGCGCAAGCCAGCCGGACTACCCACCGAAGGTGCGCACGGGACAGCAAACATCATTGCACCCGTAATCTCTCAGGTACCAGGACAGAGGGGTTGCGATTTTTTCGCATGCGGCGGACGGTGTTCGCCGGTATGCGTTTGTTCGTCCCTTCTCAACTGGTAATGAGGCACTCATGACGCAAGCAGCGACATCACTCAAGGCAACTCCCCTCAACGCAGCGCACCGTGCTGCCGGCGCAAAAATGGTCGATTTCGGCGGCTGGGATATGCCCGTCAACTACGGCTCCCAAATCGAGGAACATCACGCCGTGCGCAGCGATTGCGGCATGTTCGACGTGTCTCATATGTGCGTTGTGGATCTGAAAGGCGACAATGCGCGCAGCTTCCTGCGCGGTCTGGTCGCCAATAATGTCGACAAACTGCAAGTGCCCGGCAAAGCGTTGTATTCCTGCATGCTGAAGCCCGAAGGCACCGTCATCGACGATCTGATTATTTATTTCTTTGCCGAAAACTGGTTCCGTCTGGTGGTCAATGCCGGCACTGCCGAAAAAGACATCGCCTGGATGCATGCACGTAATGCAGAAACTGGCGCCGGTCTGACCATTACCCAGCGCCGCGACGGTGCAGATGCATTTGCGCTGGTCGCGGTACAAGGCCCGAATGCGCGTGCCAAAGCGTGGGAAGTGCTTCCGGAAACTAAGGCAGCCAGTGCTGAAATCAAACCATTCAATGCCGTGATTGTGGCCGATACCGCATTTGGCGAAGTCATGGTGGCGCGTACCGGCTATACCGGTGAAGACGGCTTTGAAATTGCCGTTGCCGCTGACCGTGTTAACGATCTCTGGAATGCGCTGGCCGCTGCCGGCGTCAAACCTGCCGGTCTCGGTGCGCGCGACACGCTGCGTCTGGAAGCGGGTATGAATCTGTATGGTCAGGATATGGACGAAAGCGTGAATCCGCTTGATGCCGGTCTGGCCTGGACGATCGATCTGGTCAGCGAACGCGATTTCGTCGGCAAGCAAGCCTTGCAACAACAAGGGCAGAAGGCGCAATTCCTCGGCCTGATCCTGCGTGAAAAAGGCGGCATCCTGCGTGCGCATCAGAAGGTCGTCACTGCACAGGGCGAAGGTGAAATCACCAGCGGTACGTTCAGTCCAACCATGCAACAGGCGATCGCCCTGGCGCGCCTGCCGATGGGTGTGGCCGCTGGCGATACGGTGCAGGTAGTGATTCGCGACAAGCAATTAGCAGCAACAGTCGTCAAACTGCCGTTCGTGCGTAACGGTAAAATTCTGGTTGCCTGACAGCGCCGGTCAGCAGATTCAGTCGCTCTGAATATTCCTTCGATAGGTCGCTCTTATTATGAAATATTCAGTGCAAGCACAGTGAAACATATTTTCAAACCATTTTATTGATTATCCGGAGTCCACCATGAATGTACCAGCAGAACTGAAATACACCTCCTCCCACGAATGGGTACGCACAGAAGCCGACGGCACGCTGACTGTCGGCATCACCGAATTTGCGCAGGATGCGCTGGGCGACATCGTTTTCGTTGATTTGCCAAAAGTCGGCACAACACTGGCTGCTGGTAAAGATTGCGCCGTGGTTGAGTCCGTCAAAGCAGCTGGCGATATTTACGCGCCAGTCAGCGGCGAAGTCGTTGCCATCAACGAAGCATTGGCCGACGCACCCGAATCCATCAACAGCGACGCCTTCGGTGCATGGCTGTTCAAACTGAAACCAGCGAATCCGGCAGATGTTGATGCGTTGCTGAGCGCCGACGCTTACGCACAAAACATCGGCTAAAGCAGCCGCTCTCGTTGCCTCATCCGGTGCCGGCAGACAGATGCCGGCGCAGTGACTGGATTATCACTTCAGTTTTCACCGGATGAGTTGTCCCAGCTATTTCTCGTCGCCTACCTATCATGACCCGTCCTTCACTGACTCAACTGGAAGCCCACGATGCTTTCATTTCCCGCCATATCGCACCATCCGACGCTGAACAAGCGAAGATGCTGGCCGTACTTGGCTATGCTGACCGCAATGCGCTGATCGATGCGATCGTCCCTGCCAATATCCGCCGCCATGATGTCCTGCCGCTGGCCGGATTCACCGCAGCGAAATCCGAACCGGAAGCGCTGGCGCAACTGAAAGCCATCGCCGGTAAAAACCAGGTGCTGAAATCCCTGATCGGTCAGGGTTATTACAACACCCATACACCGGGTGTGATTCTGCGCAATATCTTTGAAAACCCTGCCTGGTACACCGCTTACACGCCTTACCAGCCGGAGATTTCGCAAGGCCGTCTGGAAGCAATGTTGAATTTCCAGACCATGATCACCGATCTGACCGCGATGGATATTGCCAACGCGTCGATGCTGGACGAGGGCACGGCAGCAGCAGAAGCAATGACGCTGATTCAGCGCGTCGGTAAATCAAATTCCAGCGTGTTTTATGTGGCGGCCGACGTGTTGCCGCAGACCCGCGAAATCATCGAAACCCGCGCCGAGCCGCTGGGTATCGAAGTGCGCACCTGCCACGGCAGTGATGCGCTGAACAATGATTGCTTCGGCGTGTTGTTGCAATACCCGGGTGCGAATGGCGATATCCGTGATTACCGCGACTACGCAGCAGCCATTCATGCCAAAGGCGGCATGGTGATTGCCGCAGCCGATTTGCTGGCACTGACACTGTTGACGCCGCCGGGTGAGTGGGGCGCTGATGTGGTGGTCGGCAACAGTCAGCGTTTCGGTGTGCCGCTGGGATTCGGCGGTCCGCATGCTGGTTATATGTCCACCCGCGATGCGTTCAAACGTAGCATGCCGGGTCGTCTGGTTGGCGTGACCGTCGATGCACAGGGTAATTCCGCTTACCGTCTGGCACTACAGACCCGCGAGCAGCATATCCGCCGCGAAAAAGCGACATCCAACATCTGTACTGCACAGGTGTTGCTGGCAGTGATGGCCTCCATGTATGCCGTGTATCACGGTCCTGATGGTCTGCGCCGCATTGCGCAACGCGTGCAGCGCCTGACCAGCGTGCTGGCGGCCGGTCTGCAGCAAATGGGCTTCACACTGGCGAACAGCACGTATTTTGACACGCTGACGGTCAATGTGGCAGATGCGGCAGCGGTGCATGCCGCAGCAACTGCGCAAGGTTATAACCTGCGCCAGATCAGTGCGACGCAAGTCGGTGTGTCCTTCGACGAAACCGTAACACGCGATGACGTGGTGAATGTCTGGGCGATGTTTGCACATGGCAAGGCAACGCCGGATTTCAATACGGTTGAAGCCACCGTGAGTGACGCAGTACCGGCAGCACTGGTACGCAGCAGCACTTTCCTGACGCATCCGACCTTCAGCCGCTATCACGCTGAACATGAAATGCTGCGTTATCTGCGCAGTCTGGCAGACAAGGATCTGGCGCTCGACCGCAGCATGATCCCGCTCGGTTCCTGCACCATGAAACTGAATGCCACGTCGGAAATGATTCCTGTCACCTGGCCAGAGTTTTCCAATATCCACCCGTTTGCACCGCAAGATCAGACGCTGGGTTACCGTGAAATGATTGACCAACTCGAAGCAATGCTGTGCGCAGCGACTGGCTATGCCGCTGTTTCGCTGCAACCAAACGCCGGTTCACAAGGCGAATATGCTGGCTTGCTGGTAATCCGCAAATACCATGAGTCTCGTGGCGAAGGTCACCGCAATATCTGCCTGATTCCTTCATCGGCGCATGGTACCAATCCGGCATCGGCAGCGATGGTCGGCATGGAAGTCGTGGTGGTTGCCTGTGACGAACGCGGCAACGTCGATCTGGAAGACCTGAAAGTCAAAGCCGACAAGCACAGCGCGAATCTGGCAGCGATCATGGTTACTTATCCATCCACGCATGGGGTGTTTGAAGAGGGCATCCAGCAATTGTGCGAGATCGTGCATAGCCACGGTGGTCAGGTCTATGTTGATGGCGCGAACATGAACGCGCTGGTCGGCGTGGCAGCACCGGGACAATTCGGCGGCGACGTCAGCCATCTGAACCTGCACAAAACTTTCTGTATCCCGCATGGCGGCGGCGGTCCTGGCGTTGGCCCGGTTGCAGTTGGTGCGCATCTGGCGAAATTTTTGCCAAACCAGAAATCGACCGGCTATGTGCGCGGCGAAGACGGCATTTCTGCTGTCAGCGCAGCGCCGTTCGGCTCGGCATCGATATTGCCGATTTCGTGGATGTACATCGCGATGATGGGTGCTGAAGGATTGAAAGCGGCAACTGAGACAGCGATCCTGGCAGCGAACTACATCGCCAAGCGCCTCGCTCCGCATTATCCGGTGCTGTATTCCGGCCATGACGGACTGGTCGCGCATGAGTGCATTCTGGATTTGCGTCCATTGTCTGATGCGACCGGTATTTCAAACGAAGATGTGGCCAAGCGTCTCATCGACTTTGGTTTCCACGCACCGACCATGAGCTTCCCGGTTCCCGGCACCCTGATGATCGAGCCTACCGAGAGTGAATCGCTGGCAGAGCTGGATCGTTTTATCGATGCGATGATTGCGATCCGTGAAGAAATCGCCAAAGTGGCGAGCGGTGAATTCGATGCGAAAGACAACCCTTTGAAAAACGCACCACACACCATGCAGGCATTGTTGTCCGCCGAATGGAACCGTCCATACAGCCGCGAAGCAGCAGCGTATCCAGTTGCCAGTCTGCGTCATCAGAAATACTGGGCACCGGTAGGCCGCGCCGATAACGTCTATGGCGACCGCAACCTGTTCTGTTCCTGCGTACCGCTGTCTGATTATCAGTAACTATCTGTCGCACTGAGTTTTATGCCGGTTTCATGGCGCAGAATTTAGCGGATCTGAAAAAAAAGGATGCCAGGAAAATCGCCCGGCATCCTTTTTTTAATAGTTAGTTTCCTTTATAAATACCTGCTTCCAGAATGATGTCTCCGGAACGAACCAGATAGGTGGATTTGGCTTCGATTTTTTTAGTGACCGGATTGTTGTAACGGTAATCGACCCATCCTTTGCCTTTGGTCTTGGCCAGCTCGACGATTTCTTTGCGGTACAGCTTCCCTTCCGCATCCGGCAGTTCCAGCATGTTTTTCCCGATCAGTTTCGGATTGATAGGGTGCGCGAGAATCGGACCGTCAATACTGCGGACATACAGATACAGATCGCCGACGAGAAAATCCGGATTTTTTTGATTGACCTCCCGGATCAGCGCCTCTTTCCCGTTTTTCTGCAGATAACTGAGGCCTTTGTTCACCATGGCGATGGCATCTTCGGGTTTATCTGCAGCCTGGCTCGCAACCGGTACAGTAAAAGCCCAGGCAGACAGCAGTCCGATGATGATGTTCCTGGTCAGCATAAAATTCCTTTCCGCAAAGTATGCGCATGATGTGTTTTTCAGGGTAATTCATTTTCCCAAAAGGAAAAGAATTCTTTACATTTTTCTCCGGCGACCTGCACGGTATTGCCACCTATCTTTCGGCAGATGCCGGAGTCTTTCCGGGCAAGTTTCCAGCGTATGCATTCGCCAGGCATTGCACTTAAAAAACAGCACAAGTGTTGTTTAGAGTTTAATCTCTAATTGCCCCATATCACTACTGTTTCCATAGTGTATGTCACAAAGCTGCCATTTCATCCTGCTATTTTTTGCTGCGTCGCAAATTGACACTGGTCCGCCGGATTTTGATACTGCGCTGCGATCGACAGGAAACCATCTCGTCAGAAATAGAATGCCGTTCCTGCTGATTGCTGTTCCGTACGGTGTTCAGTGATGTCCATGATTGGGTGTTCCGATTTACCTTAACGAAGAGGGGGCAATAGAATGAGCTTGAAACGTATTTTCCTGGCGGTGGCGGTTTTTTCCTTGTGGATGTTTGCCGGTGTGGCGAGTGCTGCGAATTACACCTTGTGGGTTAATGGCCGCGGTGGTGGCGGCGTGATTGGTGATTACACCAGTTTCACTTACTGGGGACCGGCCAGCACGGACGCAGGCATCAACAAAAAAGCGGTGAACTGGGATGGCTACAACAGCATCGCATCGCAAAACGGAACGATCCGCGACGCGCTGGATTGTTTTTGCACAGGAAGTAACTGGTGCTATATCGCCACCCACAGCGCAGGGGACCTGATGATGGGTTACACGCTGGCGAATTATGGCGGCTCTACCCGCGTCAAGAAAAACGCCGTGGCCAATTCTTCCGGCCAGTGCGGTGATGCCGATGGCACAACTCAGGTCGGATGGAATATCAAATGGGTCCGGGCAGCATCTGGTGCGGCAGGTGGCTCCGAGTTGTCGGATGCCGGCTCCTGGGCGGTGAGCGAACCGCTGGTGCAGGACCTGAAAACCACGACGGCACGCGCCATGTACAACCACAACGATACGCATAATGTCTGGTTCTACATGTATGCCGGTGCCAAGGGTGCCTGGTATTCCGGCATCCTGCCGGGGCAGGATGATTCAGCGGTCGCTTATCACAGCACCGGCGGTGTGGCAGGCGCTGCGGGACAGTCCTTATGCAACCCTGCTGACTGGTTCTGTAATGACCTGACGCTGGGAACTGCTGCCAACGAAGGCGGTTCCGTCAAGTGGGGGTATCACTCGGTGGCTTTCCGGGATGATGCCGAGGCCTACAACCACTATGCCAACAGTAACTGGGAAGGCATTGTCTCAGTAGTCCGGGCGGCGATGGTCAGCAATGCCCTCTGATTCACCACGCAAGCCTGAGCCGCGCGGCTCAGGCCGCCGCCGGGGCAAATCTGGCTCTGGCGTTGCGACCAGATACCGCTGGCGGTATCTGGTAACGGCGGCTGTGCTGATTGGCGTGCTGGTTTTACTGGCGAGCGGTAACTGGTTTGCAGAAGAAGTCGCGGCGAACACACCATCCAAAGGCGACAGCAGTCATTTTCTGAGCATGCCCGTCCGTAACGATCCGGTGTCTGCCAATCCGGGGCAGGCGCGCGAGGTGCAGCGCCAGGCACTGATCGCCCAATGGCTGCAGGCCGATCAGACTTTGTGCCAGTATCAGGACAGCACCCGTTATCCGAATTATTCCCGCCCGATTGCTGAACACCCCGATCAGGTGTATCCGAATCAGCTGATTGCAGAATCCCACCCGATGCGCAAAAAAGGTGGGGGCACTGACCAGGAGGTTCAGATTCAGACCACCCAGTCGCGCGTGTATCTGGCGGCGGGAGAAAGTGTGCAGTTCACAATACAGGCGAAAGACAAGAGCGGACAAATGCTGCCGCTGATAGCGGACAAAGCGCTCGCCAGAGGGATTACCTACAATGCATCGCGCGAGGCGCCGCAGTCGCCGGTGGCGATGTCGGACAGCGGTCGCGAGGGTGACCAGGTTGCTGGCGACGGTATTTACAGCGGTGTGCTGAATCCGGCGCAGACCGGCTTTGCCAGCTTTAACGGCACCATCCGCACCGAGCTCAGTTATACCGTCAACGGGCAGGCTGGTGTGGTTCTGTTTGATGTGATTTATTCACCTGAAGTCCCGGCAATCTGGGCCGGTCCGGTTCGGGAAAGCACGGAAGGTGGTGCGCTGCGTTTCATCCTGAAAGCCAGTGTGCAGATGCCGGGCCGCTATATCGTGCATGGCCGGATTGACGACGCCAAAGGAAAACCGTTTGCGCTGGTGAGCTTCAATGATCTGCTGCCGCAGGGGAGCAATGATATTCCGCTTGTCGTGGCAGGTAATCTGCTGAGGGATCAGGCACCGGCTTTTCCGCTGACGCTGCGGGATGTGGATGCTTATCTGCTCAAAGAAAACACCGACCCTGACCGCGCGCTGATGCCGCGAATCGAAGGCACGGCTTATGTCAGCAAGACATATCCGCTGAAAACGTTTTCCGATGCGGAGTGGAGCAGTGAAGAACGCAGCCGTTATCTGACGGAGTTTGAAAAAGATGCAGGACTGGCTAAAAATGCGTTGATCAGTTTTGATCCTGATCTTGCGCGCCAGCCTTTGCCACAGAGTGTGTGTTCTCAAAGTAAAAATAATAAAACCCATTAAAAATACCGGAATGCGCTGTTTTTTGCGCAAATGAGCGGTATAGAAAACCGTATTCATCAGGTATGCTGCTGGCAGTATGGACAACGCTCCGGCGGTATCAGGATTGTTGGCGCTGTCTGACTGTGGTTGATGATTTTTCTGCACATTCTGGAGGAAACAGCATCATGCGTCTGAATGAAAAAAAACTGATTATTACCGGTGGCGCCAGCGGCATTGGTCTGGCAACTGCGGAACGTTGCCTGCAAGACGGCGCGTCGGTTGCGATTGCCGATTTGCCTGGACCGGCAGCCGAACAGGTGGTGGCCGGACTGAACGCACGTTATTCCGGGCGCTGCCTGTTTGTGCCGACCAATGTTTCCTCCACTGAACAGGCCGATCGCCTGATTGCGGATACGGTCAGCGCATTTGGCCGGCTGGACGGTGTATTCAATAACGCCGGTATCGGCGGCATGAGCCCGGCTGAGCTGTACACGGATGAGGATTTTCTGAGAGTGATCGATGTGAATCTGATGGGGGTATTCCGTATTGCCCGCGCTTCCTTGCGGCAGATGTACCTGCAGGGAAGCGGCAGTATCGTGAACTGCGCATCGATTCTCGGCGTGTTCGGCCAAAGCATGACAGCCGCTTATTCGGCAGCCAAAGGCGGCGTCGTGAATCTCACCCGCACGCTGGCGCTGGAGGGTGCAGCAAAAGGCGTACGGGTCAATGCGGTTGCACCAGCTTATATCGACACGCCCTTGCTTTCAGCACTGGATGATCAGATGCGCAACATGCTGATCGGCCTGCATCCGCTGGCGAGACTAGGGCGTCCGGAAGAGGTCGCGAATGCGGTTTTGTTCCTGTTAAGTGACGAAGCCAGTTTTATCACCGGTACTACCCTGATGGTGGATGGCGGATTTACTGCCGGGAAATCATAAAATCAGCCCAACGCCCGCGTTTCGCCTGTTTTGCATGCTTGTCTTTGATCTGTTTGGATTGCGGTATCAGCGGGTGAGCGCACGGCGTATCGCAAAGCTGGCCGCATCCACCAGCGCAACCAGAATCAGCATGGCAATCATCACGCTGGCCGCAGCAGGCATCTGGAATAAGGACAAATGGAATTTCAGCATTTGTCCCAGACCGCCTGCGCCGACGATGCCGAGAATGCTGGCGGCACGGATATTGTTTTCCCAGCGGTACAGGGTGTAAGACAGCATTTGCGGTAAACCTTGTGGCAGCGCGGCGTACAGAAATGCGGCGGCGACACTGCTGCCATTGAGTCTGAGCGTGGTTTCCGCGTCGGGTGGCAGGTTTTCCAGTGTCTCCGCAAACAGCCGCCCCAGCACCCCTGTCGTATGCATCGCCAGCGCCATGGTTCCGGCAAATGGCCCCAGTCCGGCAGCAATCAGCAAGACCGAAGCCCACACCAGTTCCGGTATCGAGCGCAGGATGTTGAGCAACAGCCGGGTGCTGTGTTTGGCCATGCTGCCGGCCCGGCCACTCGCCGGCAATGCCAGCAGGATGCCACCCAGTACCGCAATCAGGGTGCCGAGTGCAGACATCGCCAGCGTTTCCAGCGTCGCAATGGCAATTTTCTGCAGCATCGGTGCCGATATGTCCGGCGGTACGAAACCGAGCAGGAATTCCCGGATTTTGGCGGCGGCATCTTCACTGAATAAACTGCGCCAGTCCAGCGACAGGCTGATAAAACTGGCGACAACGACTATCGTCAGCATCAGTAAAATCAGCATGGTTCTGACCCGCATCACAGGCGGCGCAGGCGGCAGGCCGGAATGCACAGGTTGTTCCGGTAATGCCGGTGTACCGGGCTGCTGATGATGGTTCATGCCAGCGCCTTTCTGAAATACTGGCTGACTGCATCGGCTACTGCAACCAGCAGCACAAATACCAGCAGCATGGTCGACACCTCTGCACCTGCCAGCATTTTCATCGACTCATCCATGCGCTGGCCCAGCCCGCCGGCACCGACGAAACCCATCACTACCGAGCCGCGTATCGCGCATTCCCAGCGATACAGGGTATAAGACAATAATTCGGACGCAGCAGCCGGCAATATGCCATACAGGAAAGCAGCGCGGCGCGAGCTGCCGTTCACCAGCAGCGTGCGGCTGACATGCGCGTCGGTGGCATCTATGATTTCCGCATAGACTTTCCCCAGCATTCCGCAGTAAGTCAGGGCGATTGCCAGCACCCCGGCAGTCGGCCCCAGACCGGTAATACGCACAAACAGCAATGCCCAGACCAGCTCCGGCACACTGCGCAACAAGACCAGCAGCCAGCGTATGGCCTGGCGCAGCAGGCGTGGCCAGTGATGCATGCGCCGCTGGTACAGGGATGAGACTGATAATTGTTCAGTGATCAGCAACGTCATCGGTATCGCCGCCATGATCGCTAGAGACACACCTGCAGTTGCCATCGCGATCGTCTGCCAGGTGGCCTGCAGGACGAGCAGCAAAAAGTCCGGATCATGTGCTGGCGGGAAAAAACTGGTCAGAAAATGACCTGTCGCGGACAGGCTTTGCGCGTCGAGCAGTGTCCATGGCCTGAATTCTGTGATGACCAGCTGCGGCCACAATAGCAGCAACCCCAGCAGTATGATTGCCAGGCGTTTGCGCCATGCCGGATCAGGCGGGACAACATTTTTGGAGTGCACTCGGTTTGTCATGCTCTGGATTTCAGCGTCACGAACAACGGCCGCGGTCAGTCGCCAGCATGGTTTCCGACAGGGAGGGTATCTCAGCGGCGTAGTTCAACTCACTATCCGGATTTGCAGCGAGAGCCGTACCTGCATTTTGATACAGCCCGGCAATCATCTGATCGCTGACCTGCTGGCTGTCAAACATGATTTTGCCGTTGCGCAGTCCAATGATGCGGTCAAAATGACGGCGCGCCAGATCAACCTGATGCAGGCTGCAGACCAGACTCACCTGACGCTCGCGGGCCGTCTGCTGCAATGCCTGCAGGGTTTGCAGCGCCAGCGTCGGGTCGAGTGCAGACAACGGTTCATCGACCAGCAGCAGCTCCGCACCGGACAACAGCAGACGCGCCAGGCCGCAGCGCTGGCGCTCGCCGCCTGACAGATGATCCACCCGGTCATACAGCTTATGCTGCAAATGGAAACGGGATAAGGCATCAAACGCGGCGCGCGGGTCGCTGGGGTACAACAGATTTTGGCAGGCCTGCAAAAAAGACCATTGCGGCAGGCGGCCAGCGAGCACCGCAGTCACGACACGCTGGCGCGGCGGCAAGGGGGGCGTCTGGGGTGCCAGAAACAGTTGCCGGCGCAGCCGGTGACGTTGTGATCCGCTCAGTTGCCAGACCGCTTGTCCGTGAAAAAAATATTCGCCCCGTGCCGGTTCGCTGGCACAGGCGAGGGTCTGCAATAGCGTGGTTTTTCCGGCACCGGACGGCCCTATGACGGCAATCTGTTCACCCCGCCGGATTTGCAGACCGATATCTTCCAGCGCCCAGCCGGCAGATCCGTGGCGCTTGCCCGGATACTGCACATACAGATGCCGCAGATCGACCTGCGGTGACTGCTGCATCGTCATTACTTCAGCAGCCCGGCATTGTGCGCGGCGGCTTCGATCGCTTTGTAATTGTCCGCTTTGGTCGGGATGAAGCGGGCAGCGCGCTGCAGATCAAGAATTTCCTTGTCTTCGGCCTTGCCTGCATCCAGCGATAAAAAGGCATCGCTGATTTTTTTGCGTAATTCCGCAGGCATGTCGGCGCGGACAGACCAGTTATAGTCAAAGTAGCCCGGTGTGGTGTAGAACACGTGAACTTGCCGGGTATCCACCTTGTTTTGCGCCACCAGTTTTTCCCAGACTGAAATATTCAGTGCGCCGGCATCGACTTTTCCGCCGGATACGGCTGCGACCGTTGCATCATGCGCACCGGAAAATGCGATCCGCTTCAGGTCAGTATCAGGATTGATTTTCGCTGCCAGCAGATAAGAGCGCGGCATCAGATGTCCTGAAGTCGAGGATTCAGAGCCAAAGCTGAAGGTCTTGCCTTTCAGGTCTTCCAGTTTGCGGATGTCTTGGTGGGTGGTGATGAAAACGGACTTGAATTTCTCGTCTTCTTCGCGCTGTACCAGGGGGATGACCTGATCTTTGCTGCGGACTTTGGCCTGTACGAAGGTGAAACCGCCGAACCAGACCATATCGAGTTTTTTATTGATCAGCCCCTCGACGGATGCCGCATAGTCCGTGACCGGAATGAACTCAACCTTCATGCCGAGTTTTTTTTCCAGGTAACTGCCAAGCGGCTTGAATTTTCGTTGCAACTCGGTCGGTGCTTCATCCGGGATGGCGGAAACACGCAATACCTGCGCCGGCTGTTGCGCGAAGCTGAAGCCGGATAAAGTCAGCAAAGATGCTGTCAGCAGCATCTGAAAGCGGCGGCGGGAAACAGAAAAGCAAGTGGGAAAAGTCATGATGAAATGGAAAAATCAGAAATGGTACATGAAGATGAATGGGAAGGTAGCCTGCCCGGGCACGTGATCAGGATAAGCCAGAGACAATGCTGCAACCCATTCCTCAAAGCAGGGATGATCAGTGCTTAGGAGCCGGTGCTGAAAATAATCTGGATTGTTCCGTCAACAGCGGCAGGGACAGGAAAAATATCCGGTTACGGCCATTGTTTTTGGCTGCATACAAAGCGGCATCCGCAGTCTTTAACAGGGCTGCAGAATCGAGCGGGGTATCCTTTGAAAAATGACTGAAGCCGACACTGATGCTGATATGCGGACTGACCAGTGATTTCTCGTGCGGGATACGCAGATCGCGGATGGCGCTCTGCAATTTTTCTGCAAACTGCATTGCCGATTCCTGGGAAATATTGGGCAGCATCAGCACAAATTCCTCACCGCCAAAGCGCGCCAGCACATCACTGGCACGCAGCAGCTGTGACTTGAGCGCACCGGCCACCTGTATCAGCGCTTTGTCGCCGGCAACATGGCCATAGTAATCATTGAATTGCTTGAAAAAATCAATGTCCACCATGAAAACAGACAGGCTGGTGCCATGCCGCACGGCCTGCGCCAGCGCCATTTTAAAATGTTCGTCGAAAAAGCGGCGGTTGTAAATGCCGGTCAGACCATCCGTGGTGGCTTCCTTTTTCAACAACTCTGAATGGGAGCGTAATATCTTTTCGCGCTTAATCGACGTCGTGGAATCGGTGATCTGGATCAGGCACTGACGTTCGCCGTCCACTTCCAGCGGCGTGAGCGTAATGGATTGGTGAATCCGTTTTTTCTCACGGTTTTTATCGTTCCGTTCGTAGAGCGGTAACGGGCTGCGGTGCAAGGCGTTTGACAGGATGACGGGCAATCCGTAATCGATGGTTTTGGTAATGGCGGAAGTGAATGCGGCGCTGGGCGTCTCATCAAAAACGGAGGCGATATGTCGCCCTATGGCGGCGCTGGTCTCAATATTGCTGCGCTTTTCCACCCAGTCATTCCACAACAGGATCTGATTGTTTCTGTCGACCACAATCAGGCCGACGCTGATCGTGTTGAAAATCTGGTTCAGCACTCCGGCAGCCAACTGCATCGACATCAGATTTCCCCCAGAAAACGCTCGATCTGCGTCATCAGACTACTCAGGGAAGTGGAGCTCAGCAGGAAAATCAGATGGCCTTCGGAGTGGCGTTTTTCGATCGCCAGGTCAATGTGCAGCAACAGGATGTATTGCTGGTCCTGATCCTGATTGGGGCAGATGCGGTTAAAAATCTCATCCATGGTCGCCACGCTGTAATCCGGCAATGAGCAGTTCAGCGGTACGTTGAGCATGTCCGCCATGGCAGACAGGCAGGCGTTGAGGATGATATTGCCAAGCTCGCACATCGCTTCCTGCTCGAATTCGGCGAGGTCTTCGATGCTGATCTGTGAACCCATCATGTCACGCACGATTTCCAGCGCATGTTCTTCGGTGAACAGCAAAATTGCCTCGGCATTAAAGGAGCCGCTGAAGGTCTGATGCACCGCGCCAAAACGGTCAGAGCGTGGTCCCATGAGGGTGTCGTCAATTTCGGAAGCCTTGCGAATTTCCACTGATGGTACGGACAGGCGAACTTCATCGCCAACGATTTCAGAAAGGCTCGCTGCTGCGCGGCCAGCGCCCACATTGAAGACCTCGCTTAACGCATCGATATGAAGTTCACTCAGGCTGTTCATTGTCCGCTCACGAAATAATGGACGACAATGCCAATGGATTTATCGGTCACGGGTTTCGCGACAAAAATAGTACCGATGGAATTCGCTCTGGTCTGCATGGCGTCCTGCACATTGGCGGAAAAAATGGCGACCCGCATTGCAGGATGGGCTTTCAGCAAGGCTTCAGCGGCATCCGTGCCGAGCATGCCAGGCATGTTGATGTCCATGGTGCAGAAATCCGGTTGGCATTCTGCAGCCACGCGCAGGGCTTCCTCGCCGGAACCAGCCTCCACAAATTCCCAGTCAGGTTGCACTGCTTTGATATGCGCGCGGATTACCATGCGGGAGACTTTGCTGTCGTCAACGATCAGAAGTTTTTTCATTATTATTCAGGAGTGGGGATAATCAGAAATGGCAGAAACAAGGGTTCCTGTTTCATTACTTTTGCGTTAGCTGATATTTTAACCCAGGGGGGCGACTTTTCCTTTCCTATATAGGTTAATTTGCGTTAAACAATGTTGATTTACGGCAATTTTCGTTTAACTTTCTTTTTTCAGCCTGCGCCAGAGTGTGGTCCGGCTGATCCCGAGATGAGCGGCGACGGCCTCCCGGTTGTTGTCAAAGCGCTGCATCAGCGCGGCCAGATAGGCTGTGTTGTCAGCTGTGCCACGGCTGACTGCGGGAGGGGGCTCCGCCGGAGCGGAAGCATGGGCGGAGAGCGGCGGCGGGGATTCGGTGATACTGACCCACAATTCGGGCAGGATGCGGGCCAGGAATGCCGGGCTCAGCGCCTGTAATGGTTCTGCGGCCAGGAACAGGGCAAGGCGTTCCATCATATTGCGCATTTCCCGCACATTACCCGGCCAGCCGTAATTTTCCAGCAAGGCGGTGCAACTGCTGATTTCGGCATGCAGATTCGGATGTGGTCTGGCCCCCATCGCTGCCAGCGCCTGTTTCAGGCACCATTCTGCCAGCGGCATGATGTCTGCCCGGCGCTCGCGCAGGGAGGGTAAGCTCAGCCGCAGGACGGCCAGCCGGTAAAACAGGTCGGCGCGGAATTTTCCTTCGCGCACCCGCGTTTCCAGATCGCAGTGGGTGGCGCTGATGATGCGCACATCCACAGGAATCGGGCGCACACCGCCGACGCGGACGATCTCCCGTTCCTCCAGCACCCGCAGCAGCCGGGTCTGCAGATTCAGCGGCATTTCACCGATCTCATCCAGAAACAGTGTGCCGTGGCTGGCAGCTTCAAACAGGCCGGCGTGGCCGCCGCGCCGTGCGCCGGTGAACGCGCCTTCGTCGTAACCGAATAATTCCGATTCCAGCAAGGATTCGGCAATCGCGCCGCAATTGATTGCCACAAAAGGTTGTCGCGCCCGCGGACTTTCCCGGTGAATGGCCTGTGCGGCGAGTTCTTTGCCGGTGCCGGTTTCGCCTTGCAGTAACACCGTGGCCGGCGAACGGGCAAACAGGGTGATGGTGCGGCGGATTTCCTGCATAGACAGCGAGTCACCGCGTAAATCGTTCAATCCGTGCCGGGCGCGCAGGGCGTCGCTGGCCGGATGGTGCCTGCCCCGCGCCGATTCGAGACGGGTGATGCGCGCAATTTCGAGCGCATCGTCAAAGGCCTGCCGGATGGACGCAGATGAATACATGAAAATCCCGCTCAGTCCGGCTTCTTCCGCCAGGTCGGTAATCAGGCCGGCGCCGACAATCGCCTGAATGCCTGCGGCTTTCAGTTCGCGGATCTGGGCGCGGGCATCCTGTTCCGTCACGTAGGTGCGCTGTTCCAGCTGAAAGCCGAATGTGGTCTTGAAATCGCTCAGTTCCGGCACGGTTTCCTGATAGGTGATCAGGCCGATTTCCGGTGAAATTTTGCGTGCCCGCGCCAGCGCCTGCATGACGTCGAAACCACTGGCTTTGGCGATGACGACCGGCACCGGCAGGCGGCTTTTCAGATAAGCGCCGTTGGAGCCGGCAGCGATCACGGCATCGCACCGTTCGGTCTGCAGTCTTTCGCGGATGTGCTGGACGGCTTCTTCAAAACCCAGCTGCAGCGGAACAATATCGGCGTTGGCATCGTATTCCAGCATGATGTCGCGAAACATGTCGAACAGGCGCGAAATGGACACTGTCCAGATGACGGGCTTGTCCTGGGCGTCGCGCGGGAGTGGCGGGAGTTTCATATTTGTTTCATGTTTCAAATGAGTGTTTCAATTGAAACGTATTATGAAACTAAATATCGCTGTCAGGCAATGAATTTTCCTGCCTGCGAGGATGCAGAGGAGGATTAAGCCCTTGATTTTTATACGCTCTGACCTATTCTTTGGCGTTGCTGCCTGACGCTGGCACACGGTTTGCAATATGCGATGCTGACGCTGTTCAACATGGAGTCTGGCAACGATCTGGTTACCAGCCCTTCACCGGAAAGAAAACAATACGATGAGTCAATACTCCGCAGGTGCCGCCTTCCGTAAGGCGATGCAAGAAGAATCCCCGTTGCAGGTTGTCGGGGCGATCAACGCCAATCATGCTTTGCTGGCGAAACGTGCCGGCTTTAAAGCGATTTATCTGTCCGGCGGCGGTGTGGCGGCAGGTTCGCTCGGCTTGCCCGATCTCGGCATTTCCAATCTGGATGATGTGCTGACCGATGTGCGCCGCATCACCGATGTCTGCGATTTGCCTTTGCTGGTGGATGTGGACACCGGCTTTGGCGCTTCGGCGTTCAATGTGGCCCGTACCGTAAAATCGATGATCAAATTCGGCGCCGCGGCCATGCACATTGAAGATCAGGTCGGCGCCAAGCGCTGCGGTCATCGCCCGGGCAAGGAAATCGTATCGAAGCAGGAAATGGTGGACCGCGTGAAGGCTGCGGTGGATGCCCGCACAGATGAAAATTTCGTGATCATGGCACGCACCGATGCACTGGCTGTCGAAGGTCTGGAAGCCGCGATCGATCGCGCTCAGGCTTGCGTTGAAGCGGGTGCCGACATGATTTTCCCGGAAGCGATCACCCAGCTGGAGATGTACAAGCAGTTTGCCAACGCGGTCAAAGTACCGATTCTCGCCAACATTACCGAATTTGGTTCCACGCCGCTGTACACCGTGGAAGAGCTGAAATCTGCCGATGTCGGCCTGGTGTTGTACCCATTGTCCGCATTCCGCGCCATGAATAAAGCGGCCGAAAATGTGTACACCGCAATCCGCCGTGACGGCACGCAGAAAAATGTGGTCGATACCATGCAGACCCGCATGGAGCTGTATGAGCGCATCAACTACCACACGTTTGAACAGAAACTCGATGCGCTGTTTGCACAGCAGAAAAGCAAATAAGACCGTGCATCAGATGCCATAAGCCGGATTCTCTGCTACGTATCCAATAAATCGCATGCAATAAAACACATACTCCCCTCTGTTTTTATCAAAAATGGTCTGACGTCCTTGATTTGCATGGGCTATAAAAGATACTGGGGGGAGTATATATCTATCATTTCGGGAGATTAACATGACTGAAGCCGTTCCTTTCAAACCCAAAAAATCCGTCGCGCTGTCTGGCGTTACTGCCGGCAATACGGCGCTGTGCACCGTCGGTAAAACCGGTAACGATCTGCATTACCGCGGTTACGACATTCTGGATGTCGCCGATGCCTGCGAGTTTGAAGAAATTGCGCATCTGCTGGTACATGGCAAATTGCCGACCGTCGCTGAACTCCGTGCCTACAAAGCCAAGCTCAAGGCATTGCGCGGCCTGCCAGCCAATGTGAAAGCTGCGCTGGAATGGCTGCCTGCATCGTCGCATCCGATGGACGTGATGCGTACTGGCGTGTCTGCACTGGGTTGCGTTTTGCCGGAAAAAGACGACCACAACACACCGGGCGCACGCGATATCGCTGATCGCCTCATGGCGTCGCTGGGTTCCATGCTGCTGTACTGGTATCACTACAGCCACAATGGAAAACGGATCGAGACCGAAACCGACGATGAGTCGATCGGTGGTCATTTCCTGCACCTGCTGCATGGCGAACAACCGAGCGCACTGTGGGAAAAAGCCATGCATACCTCACTGATCCTGTATGCGGAGCATGAGTTTAACGCATCGACATTCACCGGCCGCGTGATTGCCGGTACCGGTTCTGATATGTATTCCGCGATTACCGGCGCGATTGGTGCGCTGCGTGGTCCTAAGCATGGCGGCGCGAACGAGGTGGCCTTTGAAATCCAGAAACGTTACGACAATCCGGACGAAGCGGAAGCAGACATCAAGAAGCGCGTTGAAAACAAGGAAGTCGTGATCGGTTTCGGTCATCCGGTCTATACCATCTCCGATCCGCGCAACAAAGTCATCAAGGAAGTTGCGCGCAATCTGTCCAAAGACGCTGGCTCCATGAAGATGTTTGACATTGCCGAACGTCTGGAAACCGTGATGTGGGATATCAAAAAGATGTTCCCGAATCTGGACTGGTTCTCCGCGGTGTCTTATCACATGATGGGTGTGCCGACAGCGATGTTCACACCGCTGTTCGTGATTGCCCGTACTTCAGGCTGGGCAGCACACATCATTGAACAGCGCATCGACAACAAGATCATCCGTCCGAGTGCAAATTATGTCGGCCCGGAAGATCTGAAATTTGTACCGATCAAGAACCGTCAGTAAAACAGGAAGCCAGCCGTGTTGCCATCGGCATCGCGGCTGTCCTGCAGTCAGCCTGTCTGATGTGCCTGAATCTGTTGCGTTCCGGCAGGCCGTTTCCCCGGAATCTGAACCTCTTTCCTGACTTATCATGAATACTCAATATCGCAAACCCCTGCCCGGTACCGAGCTGGATTTTTTTGATGCCCGTGCTGCGGTGGATGCCATTGCTCCCGGTGCTTACGACCGCCTGCCTTACACCTCGCGCGTGCTGGCCGAGAACCTGGTCCGCCGTTGTGACCCGGAGACGCTGACAGCTTCGCTGAAACAGCTGATCGAACGCAAACGCGAACTCGACTTTCCGTGGTTTCCGGCACGCGTGGTCTGTCATGACATTCTCGGCCAGACCGCGCTGGTGGATCTGGCTGGCTTGCGCGATGCGATTGCCGATCAGGGCGGTGATCCTGCCAAGGTCAATCCGGTGGTGCCGGTACAGCTGATCGTTGATCATTCGCTGGCGGTGGAATGCGGCGGTTTCGATCCGCAGGCATTTGAAAAAAACCGTGCGATTGAAGACCGTCGCAACGAAGACCGCTTCCATTTCATCGACTGGACCAAGCGTGCTTTCAAAAATGTGGATGTGATCCCGCCAGGCAACGGCATCATGCACCAGATCAATCTGGAACGCATGTCGCCGGTGATTCACGCCGATCAGGGCGTGGCCTATCCCGATACCTGCGTCGGTACTGACAGCCACACCCCGCACGTGGATGCGCTCGGCGTGATTGCCATCGGCGTCGGCGGGCTGGAGGCTGAAAACGTCATGCTAGGTCGCGCATCATGGATGCGCCTGCCGGACATCATCGGTGTCGAACTCAGCGGCAAGCCGCAGCCGGGCATTACCGCGACCGACATCGTGCTGGCGCTGACCGAATTTTTGCGTAAGTCCAAAGTCGTTGGCGCCTATCTGGAATTTTATGGTCCAGGTGCTGCCGCGCTGACGCTGGGTGACCGCGCCACCATTTCCAATATGGCGCCGGAATACGGTGCTACGGCAGCGATGTTCAGCATCGATCAGCAGACCATCGATTATCTGCGCCTGACAGGCCGTACCGACGAGCAGATCCGACTGGTGGAAACGTATGCGAAACAGGCGGGTTTGTGGTCCGACGCGCTGAAAACGGCAGAATACGAACGGGTGCTGACATTCGATCTGTCTACCGTCGTGCGCAACATGGCCGGTCCGTCCAATCCGCACGCACGGCTGGCGACATCTGATCTGGCAGCCAAAGGCATTGCCGCGCCGTGGCAGCGGGAAGACGGCAAGATGCCGGATGGCGCTGTCATCATTGCCGCCATCACCAGCTGCACGAACACCAGTAACCCGCGTAATGTGATTGCCGCCGGCCTCTTGGCCCGCAACGCCAACCGGCTGGGACTGGTGCGCAAACCTTGGGTCAAATCTTCACTGGCGCCGGGCTCCAAAGCAGTGACGCTGTATCTGCAGGAAGCCGGACTGATGAATGAACTGGAACAGCTCGGCTTTGGCGTGGTCGCGTATGCCTGCACCTCCTGCAACGGCATGTCCGGAGCGCTCGATCCGGTGATCCAGAAAGAAATCGTGGACCGTGATCTGTATGCCACGGCTGTGCTGTCAGGCAACCGTAATTTCGATGGCCGTATTCATCCTTATGCCAAACAGGCTTTCCTGGCTTCGCCACCGCTGGTTGTCGCTTACGCGATTGCCGGTACGGTCCGCTTTGACATTGAAAAGGATGTGCTGACCGTGGTTGACGGTAAAGAAATCCGCCTGAAGGATATCTGGCCGACCGACGAGGAAATTGATGCGATCGTGAAATCCAGCGTCAAGCCGGAAATGTTCCGCCAGGTATATGAGCCGATGTTTACCATCCGCGCAGATCAGGGGCCGGCAGTCAGCCCGTTGTACGACTGGCGTCCGATGTCAACCTATATCCGTCGCCCGCCGTACTGGGAAGGCGCACTGGCCGGAGCGCGCACGCTCACAGGCATGCGTCCGCTGGCAGTGTTGCCGGACAATATCACGACCGATCACCTGTCACCATCGAATGCGATCATGATGGACAGCGCTGCCGGCGAATATCTGCACAAGATGGGCCTGCCGGAAGAGGACTTCAACTCTTACGCAACCCATCGCGGCGATCACCTGACTGCGCAGCGTGCGACCTTTGCTAACCCGACGCTCAAAAACGAAATGGTGCGCGATGCCGAGGGCAAGGTGAAAGCCGGTTCGCTGGCGCGCGTGGAGCCTGAGGGCAAGGTCATGCGCATGTGGGAAACCATCGAGACTTACATGAACCGCAAACAGCCGTTGATCATCGTCGCCGGCGCTGATTATGGACAAGGTTCTTCGCGTGACTGGGCGGCAAAAGGCGTGCGTCTGGCGGGTGTGGAAGCGATTGCTGCAGAAGGTTTTGAGCGTATTCACCGCACCAATCTGATCGGAATGGGCGTGCTGCCGCTGGAATTTAAACCCGGCGTCAATCGCCTGACACTCGGAATCGACGGTACGGAAACCTATGACGTGGTCGGTGAGCGCAAACCGCGTGCCGACTTGCTGCTGGTGATACACCGTGCCAACGGCGAACGGGTGGAAGTGCCAATGACCTGCCGTCTCGATACCGCAGAAGAGGTATCGATTTATGAAGCCGGCGGCGTGTTGCAGCGCTTTGCCCAGGATTTCCTGGAATCGTCGAAAGCGGCTTAATCCTTACCGGAAGCCGGCGCGGAAATGATTCAGTGTCCCTGACACATTTCCCGCCGGTGCATTCAGGAGCAGATATTCATGGTTCATGCAGCACAAATTAAAATTCCCGCCACCTACATCCGTGGCGGCACCAGTAAAGGCGTGTTTTTCCGTCTGCAGGATTTACCGGCGGCGGCACAGACGCCCGGTGCCGCACGCGATGCCTTACTGCTGCGCGTGATCGGCAGTCCCGATCCTTATGGCAAACAGATTGACGGCATGGGCGGCGCCACTTCCAGCACCAGTAAAACGGTGATCCTGGCGAAATCGGCGCGACCAGATCACGATGTCGATTACCTGTTCGGACAAGTCTCGATCGACAAGGCATTCGTTGACTGGAGCGGCAACTGCGGCAATCTGTCTGCTGCGGTCGGTTCTTTTGCAATCAGCGGCGGGCTGGTGGATGCAGCCCGGGTGCCACACAACGGTGTCTGCACGGTGCGTATCTGGCAGGCCAACATCGGTAAAACGATTATTGCGCATGTGCCGGTCACCAATGGTGAAGTGCAGGAAACCGGTGATTTTGAGCTGGATGGCGTGACTTTCCCGGCTGCCGAGGTACAACTGGAATTTTTAGATCCGGCTGATGAAGGCGAGGGGGATGGCGGGGGAGCGATGTTCCCCACCGGGAATCTGGTCGATACGCTGGAAGTGCCGGGGATCGGTGCGCTGACGGTCACGATGATCAATGCCGGGATTCCGACGATTTTTGTGAATGCGGCAGCGCTTGGCTATACCGGCACAGAGCTGCAGGATGCCATTAATGGCGACTCCAGGGCGTTGGCCATGTTCGAGACTATCCGTGCTCACGGCGCCGTTCGTATGGGGCTCATCAGCAAAGTTGAGGACGCGGCTCAGCGTCAGCATACGCCGAAGGTGGCATTCGTTGCGCCGCCGGCAGATTACACCGCGTCCAGCGGCAAACAGGTCAGGGCAGCCGACATTGATCTGTTGGTCCGTGCGTTGTCGATGGGAAAACTGCACCATGCGATGATGGGCACGGCAGCCGTTGCCATTGGCACAGCGGCCGCGATACCCGGCACGCTGGTGAATCTGGCGGCGGGCGGCGGTCAGCGTCAGGCAGTGCGTTTCGGGCATCCGTCCGGCACCTTGCGGGTAGGCGCCGAAGCGACGCAGGAAAACGGCGAATGGTGCGTCAGAAAAGCGATCATGAGCCGCAGCGCCCGGGTATTGATGGAAGGCTGGGTCAGGATTCCCGGCGACAGTTTCTAAAATAGCAGACGACCAGATACGATGAATCATTCACAAAAAACGCGGCCCCTTGAAAGGCCGCGTTTTTTGTTGGTGGCTTACATAAAACTTACGCGACACTGCCCGGCTGGCCCGCGGCAATGCTCATGAAATTCCAATCAGGAGGGACTATGACATACGCAGATTTTTATCAGGAATCAATCCGGCAGCCGGAAAAATTCTGGGACCGCGAAGCACAGCTGATCGACTGGCACCGGCCGTATCAGCAGGTGCTCGATACCAGCCGCCCGCCATTTGCGCGCTGGTTCGTCGGCGGCGAGACCAATCTGTGCCACAACGCGGTAGACCGCTGGCTGCGTACCCAGCCGGATCAGCCCGCACTGATCGCCATTTCGACAGAAACCAATACCGAAAAAACGTATTCATTCGCTGAACTCCATGCTGAAGTGCAGCGCATGGCAGCTATCATGCAAAGCCTTGGTGTGAAGCAGGGTGACCGAGTACTGATTTACATGCCGATGATTGCCGAGGCGGCATTTGCGATGCTGGCCTGCGCCCGCATCGGTGCAGTGCACTCCGTGGTGTTTGGCGGCTTTGCGTCCAAGAGTCTGGCAACGCGCATCGATGATGCACAGCCCGTGCTGATCGTCTCTGCCGACGCTGGTATGCGCGGCGGTAAGGCGGTTCCTTACAAGCCTTTGCTGGATGATGCGATCGCCGCTGCAGATCACCCGCCACAGCATGTGCTGCTGGTTAATCGCAGGCTTGATACCATGAATCTGGTCAGTGGCCGGGATGTGGATTACACCACGTTACGGGCACAGCACATGGATGCGCAGGTGCCGGTCACCTGGCTGGAATCGAACGCGATGTCCTACGTGCTGTACACCTCGGGCACCACCGGCAAACCGAAGGGCGTGCAGCGTGACGTCGGCGGTTACGCAGTCGCGCTGGCGGCGTCGATGAAGCATATTTATTGCGGCAATCCGGGGGAAACCTATTTCGCGACTTCCGATATCGGCTGGGTGGTCGGTCACTCTTACATCGTTTACGGCCCGCTGATTGCCGGCATGGCGACCATCATGTACGAAGGCACACCGATCCGTCCGGACGCCGGTATCTGGTGGAGCATCGTCGAAAAATACAAAGTCACCCGCATGTTTTCTGCACCGACGGCCATCCGGGTGCTGAAAAAACATCCGCCTGAGCTGATGAAAAAATACGATCTGTCTTCTTTGAAAGCCCTGTACCTGGCAGGCGAACCGCTGGACGAAACCACTTCCGACTGGATCGCCGGAGAACTGGGAGTGCCGATCATTGATAATTACTGGCAGACAGAAACCGGCTGGCCGATTCTGTCGGTGGCCCGCGGGGTCGAGCATAAAGACACCCGGCTCGGCAGCCCCGGTGTGGCGATGTATGGCTATAACGTATGCATCATCAATGAAAGCACCGGTGCGGAATGCGGTGCCGGAGAGAAAGGTGTCGTGGCGATCCGCGGTCCTCTGCCACCGGGCTGCATGCAGACCGTGTACGGCGACGACCAGCGCTTTGTGAATACTTACTGGAGCAATTTTGCGCAGGAGCAGCTGTATTCGACCTTTGACTGGGGCATCCGGGATGCTGATGGGTATTATTTTATTCTTGGTCGTACCGATGACGTGATCAATGTGGCAGGGCATCGTCTTGGCACCCGTGAAATTGAAGAGAGCATTTCCAGCCATGCGCAGGTTTCCGAGGTCGCGGTGGTTGGCGTGGAAGATAAGCTCAAAGGGCAGGTTGCCGTCGCGTTTGCGATTCTGAAACATCCTGAACTGGCCGCAACGCCAGAGCAAAAACTGGCGCTGGAAGGCGAAGTCATGGCCGTGGTGGACCGGCAGCTGGGTGCGGTGGCGCGGCCATCTCGTGTGCATTTTGTGACCATGTTGCCGAAAACCCGCTCCGGAAAATTATTGCGGCGTTCGATTCAGGCTATTTGTGAAGGACGGGATGCCGGTGATCTGACGACGATAGAAGATCCGTCATCCCTGACTCAGATCAAGGCGGCCGTCTCGGCCTGAGTTCAAAGATACGGGAAATAAAAAAGCGCGAATTGTTCGCGCTTTTTTGTACCTGAAGCAAATCACAGCAAGGATGAAGCCGGCAGCATGAGTTGCCGCAATATTTCAGACCAGCAGCGCCGATGTCAGCGAGGCGACTTCTTCCTCGGATTCCTCCAGGATGCTGTTGAGCGTGCCATCGCCGACAACAAAATCAATTTCTGAAGCATATAGTTCTGCATCAATTTCGGAGGTGAAATCGAATGGGGAATGCCGGTGCGCAAGCTCATTGGCCAGCAGGATCGTGTCGCCCAGCGTCTCTGGCGGCATGGCGCGCAACCCGAACCACATGGCTTCCACCGCTTCCACTACGGCTGCCGGCAGGTGCAGGTTTTTGATGACCGCTCTGCCAATGATGGCCTCGGTAGTATCCAGATCGACGACGGTGTCTTCAAATTCGGGCAGCTCGCTGGTCACAGCTGGCGGCGCTTCCGGCTCCAGCAGCGAGGGGAATTCTTCAGCGCGCGACAGCAGATAGAAGTTGCCGACTTCATGCACGATACCGGCAAACATGGCCGTGTCCGGATCAAGGCGTGTGATGCGACGGGCAATGACTTGCGACAATGCGGCAACCTGCGCCGTATGTTCCCAGAGTTCGTTGGCCATGCGCTGAATGTCTTTATTTTTACTGGTTCCGGCAAGCTGGCGCACTACGATGGAAACCACCACAGCACGTAATGTGCGGAAACCGAGCCGGTTAACCGCGGCTTTGACATTGGTGATGTCGGTTCCACGGCTGTATGCTGCCGAATTGGCAATCGCCACGACGCGCGCGGCCAGCAGCGGTTCATTCAGGATCAGTTTGGTGACGGTATCTGCTGAACAATCGGGATCATCCAGAACTTGCTGAATTTTCAACGAGGCAGCGACATTGGTCGGGAATACCAGGTCGTCGTTGTTCGCTTGTTCAACGATGCATTTGAGCGCTTTCGATCTGTTCATCGCAGAGGTCTGTGTATTGGAGTTAAACATCGCAGATGTTTGCTGACTGCACCTGTGCTTTTCTGTCTGAGGGAACAATGGCAGAAATAGTTGCTCAGGTTATCACAATTGCGCTGATTGCCTTCAAACCACAGTATGATTTTCCGGCAATCAGTTTCCGTACTTCATTTTGCTCGACTTACCTGCGAAGGTCAATCAAGCAATCTGAAAAAAGCAAACAAATGTCTATTTGTTGTTCTGCCGGGTGGCGATCCATTTCAGCATCTTCGTTTCCAGCAGTGAAAGCGGCAGGGTGCCGTCACTCAGGATTGCATCGTGAAACTGACGTAAATCAAAGCGTGCGCCAAGGCTGGCCTGTGCTTTTTGCCGTAATTCCATGATTTTTAATGCGCCGATCTTGTAACCGAGTGCCTGCCCCGGCCATGCCATATATCGCTCTATGCACTGGAGGGAGACAGCTTCGCTGTAACCCAGGGTTTCCTGCAGATACCGGATGCCCTGTTCGCGGGTCCAGCCTTTGGCATGCATGCCGGTGTCCACGACCAGCCGGGTTGCACGGAGCATTTCATCGCTCAGGTGTCCATAGTAGGCGGCCGGATCGTTTTCAAACAGCCCCATGTCGCGCCCCAGGGTTTCTGCATATAAGGCCCAGCCTTCGGTATAGGCATTATTGCCGCCGACTTTGCGGAACCGGGGAACATCCAGCTCCTGCAGCGTTGCCAGATGAAAATGGTGGCCAGGCTGCCCCTCATGCAGGAACAGTGTTTTCATTCCGGTCGTTGCATAGTCTGCCGGGTTATTGATGACCGCCCAGAATACCCCGGGACGGGAGCCGTCAATGGCTGGCGCAGAGTAATGGTCAGAGGCGGTTTTCCGGCTGATTTCCGGCTCGGCGCGGATATCCAGCGCCGCCCTGGGTGTCTTTCCAAAAAATAATGGTAGTTTTTCCCGCACAGCAGCATCAATTGCGCGATAGGCGTCCAGCACTTCTTTTTCCGACTTGAATGGCCGGTAAGTTGTCTGCGCTTCCATCCAGGCTGGCAAGGCTTTGGGATCACCCTGATAACCCAGCTGCGGTCCGAGCCGCACGTATTCGTTCTGAATCCGCGCCACTTCTCGCAAGCCGATGGCATGAATTTGTTCCGGGCTCAAACGGGTGGTGGTCTGATCCTCGACCCAGGCGCGATACCAGCGTTCTCCGTCGGGCAGGGCGCTCCAGCCGGTGCTCGTGCGGCTGGCTGGCAGATATTCCTGATTCAGGAACTGGGTAAATTGTTGCAGTGCTGGTAAAACCTGATCCTGGATGACGCTGCGGTAATCTTTGCTCAGGCGCAGCTTGTCAGCCTCACTGAAGCCTGCCGGAAAATGGCTGACCGGCAGATAGTAAGGATGGTTTTCCACCTTGTCGCCGATCAGTTGCGTATATTGCGGCAACATGGAAAGCACCAGCGCCCTGGGCAGAACGATCTGGCGGCGCATACCTTCACGCATATTGGCCGTTGCCTGTTGCAACCATGCCGGCAATTGCTTCAGACGGTTCAGGTAGGCGTCGTACTGGGGGGCGGTTTTCAGCAATTGTGCGCTCTGACCGCTGGCAAAATGCGCCATGGTCAGAGGAATGCTGTCCATCTGGTTGACTGGCATCAGGCGGTCATCAAAGGCCGACATTTTGATTGCAGCATCCAGTTCGTATTGCAGGCAATCATAAGTGACCTGATCTGCGGCCGACAGTTGCGTGCGGCTGATCCGGCGTAATTCACCGGCGAGCTGGCGCCACATGGCAATCTGTTTTGCCTTGACCTTCATATCCAGAGTTTGCGGTAACTGGTCATCATAACGGTTGTCGCCGTTGTAAGTCGCAGCGACGGGTTCAAAACGTGCCTGCTGTTCGTAATACCGCTCGGCCAGTGCCGCCAGTTTTTTTGCTCCGGTTTGGGAAGCGTTGCTGTTGAGTGGCTGTGGCGCAGCATTGAGTGTTGTCTGACTATCCAGCGGTGCAGCACTGAGCTGATGGCTGCCGGACAGGGCGACAAAGAATAAACTCAGTGACAGGTAATAGCATCTTTTTTTCATGGCAGGCTGTGAACAAGGGAAACGGCGGTATTTTACGGTACCTGTTCTCAGAATCTGTGCAGAGAGTGCAGAAAAAATCAGTTCTGTAGCAGGATTCAGAAAATAGTTTCGCTAAACAGCCTCATGAACCATCCTCATGAATCAGCTTCACTATTCAGTTGATATAAAGCCGGCATATCCCGGGAAACCGATCAAACGGCGAAGTGTCTGTCACCGGATACGATACCTGGATCAGTCCGGTTTGTGATGTCTGGACTTCATGTAAAATCCTTTGCCATTGCTTGGTTACAGGATTTTTATGAAACTCGCCACCCTGAAAGATGGTTCCCGTGATGGTCAGCTGATCGTGGTTGCCAGGGATTTAAAGACAGCCTGCATCGCTGACGGTATTGCACCGACCTTGCAGCGGGCGCTGGATGACTGGGGCTTCATCGCTCCGCAGCTTGAGGCTTTATCTGTCCAGCTCAATGCAGGAAAGGCTGCCAACAGCTTTGAATTTGATCCGGCCCGTTGCATGGCGCCGCTGCCGCGTGCTTTTCAGTGGGCAGACGGTTCGTCGTATGTGAATCATGTTGAGCTGGTGCGTAAAGCCAGGAATGCCGAGATGCCGGACAGCTTCTGGCATGATCCTCTGATGTATCAGGGAGGGAGCGATGATTTTATCGGCCCTTGCGACGACATCGTGCTGGCATCGGCGGAATGGGGGATTGATTTTGAGAGTGAAGTCGCGGTCATTACCGGCGATGTTCCCATGGGCGTCAGGGTGAATCATGCCGGGGAATACATCCGGCTTCTGATGCTGGTCAACGATGTTTCATTGCGCCATCTGATTCCGGCTGAATTGGCGAAAGGCTTTGGTTTTTTTCAGTCAAAACCGGCCTCCAGCTTTTCGCCGGTGGCGGTTACTCCCGATGAATTAGGCGATGCCTGGCAGGATGGTAAAGTGCATCTGTCATTGCGCTCGGTCTGGAACGGCAATCTGGTCGGCCAGCCGAATGCCGGAGTGGATATGGTATTTTCATTCCCGCAGCTGATTACCCACCTGTGCAAGACCAGATGCGCCAGAGCCGGCACCATTATTGGCTCCGGCACCGTATCGAATAAAGATGCAGGGAAGGGATATAGCTGTATTGCGGAAAAACGCGCGCTTGAAATGATTGCGACTGGCACGCCAGTCACAGATTTCATGCAATTCGGCGACAGCATCAGAATTGAAATGCTCGATAAAAATGGCAAATCCATTTTCGGCGCGATTGATCAGAGCGTCGTGGAATCCGGAGAATCCTGAAGCAAGATGCATGAGCGCTGCGAACAATATATCCGCAGCGTTTTGCTAAAGAGAAAAAGCTGCTGCAACCCGCCTCTTCAACAGGCGGGTTTTTTATTGCCTGCCAAGCTGGAAGAAAATATTTCTGGCGCCGTGCTGCCCAAATGCAAAGCCCAGATAGATCGGCCCGATGAAGCTGTTAAATCCGGCGAACAGGCTCATGCTTTTGCGTAAGGAGGTGGCAGAAATATCCTTGCCGCTGTTCCAGGTATTCCCCGCTTCCAGCGAGGAACCCAGAAACAGGCTTTGCCCCGCCATCTCAAAATTCACCGCCCGCAGCAGATAGGTTGCGCTGCCATACAGCATATAGTTGCCGCTGAACTGATCCGGCTGGTAAGCCGAGAGCTTCTGGAAACCACCAAGCGTAGAGCCCAGCCCACGGATTTCCGTGTCTTTCTGGAACAGTCCGGCACCACTGAATTTCAGATTCACGCTGTGATTCCCGATGCTTTTTGCCCAGATGCTGTTGACGCTGAATTCCTGATAGCTGTTGCGTGATTTATCAAGGCCGAGGAACAGGCTGCTGTCGAATTTATAGCCCTCCCGCGGAAAGCTGGGGTCGCTCAGCTGATCGATCACCAGCCCGGTTTTAATACCGAACTGTTGCAAGTCGGCGCTGGGAAGCGTGCCGTTCGATAAGCTGCCGTCCGGATTGCTGATCAGCAGCCCGCCCAGTTTCGGACGCACGCTGTAGTGATTGAAATGCAAGCCGACCCGCGCTTCTCCCAGTACACTCTGTTCACCGATTTTATAGGCGACATCGACACCGGCTTTTTCTGAACGAAGCGTATATTCTGCCAGCCGGATATCGTCCTTGTAATAATTCAGGTTATTTTCATTGAATTCGAGGTAGGGGGAGACATAGGTGCCTTCCCGCTCAAATAAGGGCTGGCGCAATTCGGTATGCAGTTTGATGATGTTGCCAAACTCGACATCGTTCCGCCATTCCAGCCCGCCTTCGGTCAGCCAGGGGCGGCGATGGCCGACCTGCAGGCGGTAGCCACCGGCACCGTCAAAACCGCTCGACAGACTCAGGCCGAAACGCAGGAAATGCGGCCCCCAGTTTCTTCCGGTTGCTTTGATGCGTACGCCGTATTCATCATCCCGCTGCACCAGTTCGTGGCTGATGCTGTCAAATTCCCTGGCATTGTTCAGGATTGCCAGTTTGCGGTTGATTTCTTCCGCGTCATACATGGAGCCGATTTTGATCGATAGCTGGCGGCGTATATCGTGTGCCGGGATAGCACCGTCGGTATCAATGTCAACAAACGCGATACGCAATGGCGGGAGCTGAGGGTTCAGACGCATTTGCTGTGTCGCCATGTGCAGGTGTTCCGACAGGCTCAGTGCTGCCAGTTGATCCGCCAGGCCTTGCGTTGATTTTTCTCCGATTTGAGTTGCTTCTTTGGCGCGGTCAAAATCCATGAAACCGATATCGCCCAGTAGTGGCTCAATCAGGATATCCTGTTTCCGCAGCAAGCCTTTTTGCGCCTGCACGTTTTGCTCGGTCAGGATATTCACCATTTGCTGACTGACACTGAACAGCGTCTGTAACTGATTTCGGGGCAGCAGCGGAGTTCCGATATTGACAGCGATGATGACATCAGCCCCCATATCGCGGGCAATATCGACCGGTAAATTTCTGACCAGGCCGCCATCGGATAACAGATGGCCGTCAATTTCTATCGGCGCAAAGACGCCGGGTGCGGCCATGCTGGCTCTGATCGCTTTGTGCAGCGAACCTTTATTGAACACCACCATCTTGCCGGTTTCCAGGTCAGTTGCGACAGCGCGGAAAGGAATCGGCAGTCGGTCAAAGTCAATTTCCGGCGGCAGATGCGAAGTCCAGTTCTGAATCAGCTCCTGAAACTGGCTGGCCTGGGTGACTCCCGCAGGCAGTTTGACGCCATTGGCGCTCAGACCCAGTGTTGCCCCGAGTGGATAGGATTCATCTTCTTCGCGTATCGATTGCGGTAGCATGCGCCGGTCTACGCGATCGAGTGCGATATCGTTGAGCTTGAGTTTTTCCAGGCGCTTTTCGATTTCTGACGCAGGCAGTCCTGCAGCGTATAAGCCGCCGACGACGGCCCCCATGCTGGTGCCGGCAATACAGTCGATCGGGATATGCATGGACTCCAGCTGTTTCAGTACCCCGATATGGGCGAACCCTCGTGCTCCGCCTCCGGATAAAACCAGACATATTTTCTGGGGACGGGTCTGCAGGTGCTGCACGGTCATGCTCTCCGCAAAGGCGTCAGTCAGGAAAAAACACGGCAGGATCACCGCCAGCAGAGTCTGGAGCAGCAGTGTGCGGGATAGGAAAAATCGATTGAGCATGGAATTCTTGTCTGGGTCTCTATATACTGCCGGAAGTATATTAATCATGCTTTATTCAGGATAAAAAGCATAAGCTAACGATTCGTGACTTTCTATGAACCTACATCAATTACGTTTTGTACGCGAAGCAGTCAGGCAGAATTTTAATCTGACTGAGGCTGCAAAGGCGTTGTTTACTTCGCAACCAGGTGTATCCAAGGCCATTATCGAGCTGGAAGAAGAGCTGGGCGTGGATATTTTCACCCGCCACGGCAAACGTATCCGCGGGCTGACGGAGCCGGGGCGGGCGGTGCTGAAGTCGGTCGAGCTGATTATGCAGGAAATTGACGGTTTAAAACGGATCGGTAAAGAATATGCCGCGCAGGACAGTGGCAGCTTTACGATCGCCACCACGCATACGCAGGCGCGCTATGCCTTGCCGAAGGTGGTGCAGGCCTTTATGCAGAAATATCCGAAAGTCCGTCTTTCCCTGCTGCAGGGCAGCCCAAAGCAGATTGCTGAGATGGTCATGCGTGATCAGGCAGATCTGGTGATTGCGACAGAGTCGATCTCCGGTTTTGATGGCCTGATCTCCTTGCCTTGCTACCAGTGGGAGCATGTACTGGTCGTGCCGCCGGAACATCCTTTACTGAAGCTGAAAAATGTCACGCTGGAAGAGATCGCGCATTATCCGCTGGTGACGTATGATTCCGCCTTCGCCGGACGCAGCAAGATTGATCATGCTTTTCAATTACGGGATCTGAAGCCGGACATTCTGCTCGAAGCGATTGATGCCGACGTGATTAAAACCTATGTCGAACTGGGGATGGGCATCGGTATCATCGCCGGCATGGCATTCGATCCGGAACGCGACAAAAGTCTGCGTGCGATACCAGTCGGGCATTTGTTCGGCATGAATGTCTCACGTGTCGCCATCAAGCAGGGAGCGTATCTGCGCAGTTATATTTACACTTTCATTGAACTGCTGAATCCAACCCTGACAAGAAAAATGGTGGACAACGTGTTACAGGGAAATAAAGATAATTACGATTTGTAAAAAATCGCCACCAGCCGAAACAGGGCACGCAGTCAGCCGCGCCACTCTGCGGCAAAAGCGTGTGCAGATCACAGAACACAGAAACAGATTCCGTTATGAATGAACAGACCATGCGCGACTATTATGCTCAGCGCGCTGAAAAACTTGAGCAGATTTACACTCTACCCGAACGGCAACAGGACTTGCAGGAAATCGCCGCACGGGTCAACGCCCTGCTCAGAAATCAGCAGGTGCTTGAACTGGCCTGCGGAACCGGCTTCTGGACCGAAAAATATGCGGCGCAAGCAGCCAGCGTTCATGCCACGGATATCAATCAGAACATGCTCGATCTGGCGCAAAAAAAGCCATACCCGCCAGGAAAAGTCAGCTTTTCGATCGCGGATATTCATCACCTGCCGGCAGCGCAATCAGGTCAGTATTCCGCATGTTTTGCCGGGTTTCTCTGGTCCCATACGAAGCGTGAGCAGCAGACCGAGCTGTTGCAGGGGGTCAGTCGTGCCGCAGGCGCAGGAAGCCTGCTGGTAATGATCGATAATAACGATGTTGAAGGCAGCAGCCTGCCAGTGGCGCGGACCGACGCCGAAGGCAATACCTACCAGCTGAGGACGCAGGAAGATGGCAGCCGCGTCGAGATCGTCAAAAATTTTCCGAGCGACAGTGCCTTGCGTAAAAAGCTCGGAGGGTTGGTCAGGGATATCCGTATTTTCAGAAATCAATATTACTGGCTGCTGAGTTGCGTACTGAAATGAGTCAGCGCTCTAGTATTGTTCCTCGATTCTGAGGCGTGCTACATTGCAGTTCATTTTTCACTCAAAGTTCACTCAAAGGAGCAGACATGGATTTGCAGGCATGCACAGAAGCAATTCGTACCAAGGTTGGGAATGACAGCGGATTGAATTCCACATTGAAATTCGATTGCGGCAGCGATGGCGTGGTTTTTGTGGATGCATTGACTGCACCGAATTCCGTCTCGAATGACAATAAGGATGCGGCATGCACCATCACGATTTCTCTGGAAAATCTGGGCGCGCTGCTGACCGGTCAGTTAAATCCGATGAATGGTTTCATGATGGGTAAACTGAAAGTGGCTGGCGACATGGGCGTGGCAATGCGCCTGCAGACCGTGGTCTGAGCCTAGTTCACTGGCCGGCACACCGTCATTGAGGTGTTTTCGGTATCGTAAAAAGCTGCAGCGCATTTTTTGTGCCGCAGCTTTTTTCTTGCGATCGCTGATACAGATGGCAGCAGGAAGGAGCAAATCAAAAGATGGGAATGCTGACGATTCTTCCGCAGGACTGGCAATGCGAAATACAAGATGATGATAGCTTGCTGGAAGCGGCTTTGCTGGCAGGATTCCGCCTGCCGAATTCCTGCCGCAACGGTACTTGCAGGACATGTTTATGCCGCTTACAGGCCGGTCAGGTACATTACTGCATCGAGTGGCCCGGGCTCAGTGCGGAAGAAAAAACAGAGGGCTGGATATTGCCTTGCGTTGCAGAAGCTGATGGCGATGTTGTGATCAGCGCGCCTGCAGCAGTCATGGTCTGGCCTGAAAGTTAAACCAGGTTCTGTATTGCGGCATACCTGTGATTGCACGATGATAAAAAATAGAAATTCCTGAGGTGGATTAGTCCAGTGCATCGATCCTTATACAATCAAAGGCTTGCTGACAGAAATCAATAAAGCCAACAGAATCACAGACGACAGGTTGATACATGAAAAACAGAATAGTAGATGATCCGGAGTTTCAGAAACTGCTGGCGCAGATTATTGAAGAACAGATTCCTTTTTGCCGTTTGCTTGGTATGAAAGCACATAGCCTCGCGCCTGATTCTCCGGCGCTGACACTGACGATGAAACCTGAGTTGCTGGGTAATTTTGCGCAGGGGATGTTGCATGGCGGTGTGATTGCCTCGGTACTGGACAGCGTGGCTGGTGTAGCGATTTTGCTCAAGCTGGCGCAACAGCAGCCGAAGGATGATGTGTTTTCCCAGCTCAGGGAGTTTGGTCTTATGAGCACGATCGATTTGCGGATTGATTATCTGAAGCCGGGAAAAGGACAGTTGTTTACTGCCAATGCAGAAGTGACCCGTCTGGGAAAGCGGGTAGCCAACGTGTTGATGACGCTGCGGAATGAACAAAATGAATTAGTGGCAACCGGCGCTGCCGCTTTTATGTTGCATGGACGCAATTAATTGACCAATACATCAGAAATATCAGCGTATTGAAGGAAAAACAGTTTGTCGTGAATGCATTTTTCCTCCTGTACTTCAGCTGAAACCGGCAGGCATCGTGCCAGATATAGTGAAAAAATAAGTAAAAACAAGCTTAATTGACGTGAACTGCATTTTTATTTTACTTTCCCTTAAAAATTGTGCGTATAATCAGGTGGTCGTTGAGATTCAAAGTGGTAGTGCAGTATCAGTCTGTCATTTCTTACTTGGTTGAAACGATTTATCGGGTAAACACCCACATTAACTGAAATAGGAAATAGTAATGGCAACTGGTATTGTTAAATGGTTCAATGATTCTAAAGGTTTTGGTTTCATTACACCTGATGAAGGCGGCGAAGATTTGTTCGCACATTTTTCCGCTATCGTGTCTTCCGGCTTTAAATCTTTGAAAGAAAACCAACGCGTTTCTTTCGAAGTAACGACAGGCCCTAAAGGCAAACAGGCTTCGAACATCCAGCCTCTGTAATTTTTACAGATGATCTGGCTGTTTTTTCAGCCCGTTAAAAAATCCCCGACTTGTCGGGGATTTTTTTTTTGCCTGTTCATTTTTTACCTGTTAAATTTAATGCATGTGATTATTGGAGACAAAAAATCTCTATACTGCTCATCGGCTTAAAGACAATTTTCTTGTTGGTAATCAACATTTTTTAATCAAATTTTTGTATCCTTGCTGAGATAAATACGTACAGCCATCGGAGATAAAGCAATGTTTAATTTAACGATCAGATTGCGGTTGATTGGCACCATGGGTTTTATGGCGGTGATGCTTGTCATTGGTGGATTGATGGGGGTTTATGGGGTCCATGACAGTAATAATGTGATCCAGGAAATTGCATCCAATGAGATGCCATCCGTTGAAGCACTGGGGCAGTCGCAAATCTATCTGTTGCGTGCAAGGACCGCTCTCGACAGAGTGATCGCGCATCCTGAGTATCCCGATACCGCTGAAACGATCAAGCGTGCGGAAAGTTTCCTCGATAAATCAGAAGAAAAATGGAAGCGTTATTTAACGTTGCCGCAGAGTGAGAATGAAAAGAAAATTTCTGCAGATACAGCAGTGATCCGGGAAAAATTCGTGAAAGAAGCATTCATCCAGATGACGGCTGCGATTAAAAGCGGCAACAAAGATGAAGCAGACCGCATCAATATGACGGTTGCTCCCAAATTGTTCAGTGCCTACGCCGACCAGATCAGCAAACTCAGCGAGTACCAGTTCCAGTCTTCCGCTGAAGCATTGAAAAAGAGCGAGGCGGAGTTCACCACCTTCATCTGGGTGGATATGCTCGGTGTTTGCGGTGGTCTGGTGGCCGTTTTTGTCTCAGCCTATTTTCTGCTGCGTGCAATTTCTCAGCCTTTACACCAGGCGTTACGTCAGTTCGGTGCAATCGGCAATGGTGATCTGACGCAGCAATTGAAACCGGCATCGAAAGATGAAATGGGCGAGCTGGTTACCGGATTGGAGAACATGCGCCAAAGTCTGGTGCAGACCGTGACGATGGTGCGGCAGGGAAGCAGTTCCATTGCGATCTCTGCTGAGGAAATAGCCACTGGCAATATGGATCTGTCTTCGCGTACCGAACAACAGGCAGCCAGCCTGGAGGAAACAGCGTCCTCGATGGAAGAACTGACTTCCACCGTGCAGCAGAATGCCGACAACGCGCGTCAGGCCAATACGCTGGCACTGACTGCTTCGGAAGTGGCAACCAAAGGTGGCAAGGTGGTGGGGGATGTGGTGCATACCATGTCGTCAATCAAAGACAGCTCGAAGAAAATTTTTGACATTATCGGCGTGATTGATGGTATCGCGTTTCAGACCAATATTCTGGCGCTGAATGCGGCCGTTGAGGCGGCCAGGGCAGGCGAGCAGGGACGTGGTTTTGCGGTGGTCGCCAGCGAGGTGCGGAATCTGGCGCAGCGTTCTGCCAATGCAGCAAAAGAAATCAAAGAATTGATCAGTAATTCGGTCGACAAGATCGAAGAAGGTTCGCAACTGGTGGATAACGCAGGTAAAACCATGGATGAAATCGTGGTGTCGATCAAGAGCGTGGCTGACATCATGGCAGAAATCACCGCTGCCAGCGCTGAGCAAAGTGATGGCATCAATCAGGTGAATCAGGCGATTACCAAAATGGATGAAGCAACGCAGCAAAATGCGGCACTGGTGGAAGAAGCGGCAGCAGCGGCTGGCAGCATGCGGGAACAGGCTGAAAATCTGAATCAGGCGGTTGGTATTTTCAAATTGCAGACAGAGGCTTCCGCTTATCAGCGTCCGTCTGTTGCCGCCAGTCCTGCCCCGGCAGTGCGGCCTGTGGCAAAAGCCAGCCAGCCAGTGACAAAGGCGGCGGTGAAACCTCTGATTACGGCAGGCAAGGCATCGGCGAAAGCGGCCAAACCTTCAGCAGAAGGCGATTGGGAAGAGTTTTGATTTACCGGTGATTATGCTTGGTGCAGTACGTATTCGTATCAAAAAACGGGTGATTGATTCACCCGTTTTTTTTGAGCGGAAAATGTCGCCATTCCCGAACAATCACCTGAGCATGATGCTCAGGATTTTTTCCAGTAATCCGGTTTATTGTAGGCTTGCCGCAAAAAATCGACAAAGGCGCGTATCCGCAGCGGTAAGTGCCGGCGCTGCGCAAAAATCGCATAAATGTCATTTCCCGGAGCGGTGTACTCGTCCAGTACCGTGACCAGTTTTCCGGATTCAATTTCTGCGCCGACCTCCCATATCGATCGCCATGCCAGCCCTTTTCCTGCCAGCGCCCAGTCGTGCAGCACTTCGCCGTCGTTACAGACCATATTGCCTTCAGCCTTGATAGTGACATTTTTCCCATGCTGCCGGAATGTCCAGCCGCGCTGGCTGCCATCGGAACTGAAGGCGAGGCAATTATGGTGACTGAGCTCATCAATGGTGCGCGGTGTGCCGTGACGTTTCAGATAGGCGGGTGAGGCCACGACCACGCGCTTGTTATCGGCGAGCTTCACACCGATCAGGTTGGAGTCAGTCAGCGAGGCAATACGGATGGCAACGTCAATCCCTTCGCCAATCAGGTCGACCACACGGTCATTCAGGCTCAGGGTCAGCTTCAGATCCTGGTGATCCGTCAGAAATGAGGGAATCAGCGGAGCCACGTGCTGCCTGCCAAAACCGGCCGGCGCCGAAATCGTCAGCGCGCCGCTGGCATGTGCGCTGCGCTCCGACACCGAAGACTCTGCTTCCTCCAGATCAGCCAGGATACGCTGACAATCCTCCAAAAAAGAGGCGCCTTCGTTGGTCAGCGCAATCTTGCGGGTCGTGCGCTGCACCAGCTTCACTCCCAGCCGTTCTTCCAGTGCGTCCAGCCGCCGGCTGATCATGGCGGGAGCCACGCCTTCAGCACGCGCTGCTGCTGACAGGCTGCCCCGTGTGGCGACTTCGGTAAAGGTGCTGATCTGTTTGAACTGATCCATATTGCATGTCCTGTTATCAGAATATTGGCGACAGTGTACATTTGGCATTGTGCCTTTATTTTTAACTTAAAGTAAAAGATAAAGTGATTTATCTGTATGTTTATGTTGATTTTTATTGCATATACTGTGCTGCATGTGAGTGAGCATCACTCTGGCATGGTAAAGGAGTTGGCACGATGTCTATTCAGGCAATTGCATTCGATGCGTATGGCACGTTGTTTGACGTTTATTCGGTCAATGTGCTGGGTGATAAATTATTTCCCGGCCGGGGTGAAGCGCTGGCGCAGTTGTGGCGCAGCAAGCAGATCGAATATACCCAGTTACGTACTCTGTGCAGTATGTACAAGCCCTTCTGGGAAGTGACTCAGGATGCGCTGGTTTTCAGCTGCAAAAAACTGGGGCTGGAGCTGAGCCTTGAAGCGCAGAATGCACTGATGGGGGAATATGCGCGCTTGAAGGCATTTCCGGAAAATCTGGCTGTGTTACGCGATCTGCATGCGCAAGGGCTGAAGCTGTCCATCTTATCGAACGGAACCAGCCACATGCTGCAGTCGGCAGTCGAGGCGGCAGGTATGCAGGGATTATTCAGTCACCTATTATCGGTAGACAGTGTCCGCAAATATAAAACCGCACCGGAAGCTTACCAGCTCGGCCCGGATACCTTCGGCGTACCGGCCAAGCAGATTTTGTTCGTTTCCAGCAATGCGTGGGATGTTTGCTGTGCGACCTGGTTTGGTTACACCACCTTCTGGGTTAACCGTCAGCAGGCGCCGCTGGAAGAGCTGGGTGTCGCGCCGCATGGAACCGGCCGCAGCCTGCAGGACGTGATCGATTTTGTTGAAAAGAACCGCTATTGAAACTGGTATTCCATTTTATTTATTGAGGAGAGCAGCATGACACAACTGAGCTTACCTGCAGGTATGCAGATTACGGGTGAAATCAAACCGGGTTTTGAACAAATCCTGACGCCGGAAGCACTGGCGCTGGTCGCGAAACTGAGCCGCGCATTTGAGCCGCGCCGTCAGGAATTGCTGGCAGCCCGCGTTGCGCGCGCAGCCCGTCTGGATGCAGGCGAATTGCCAGACTTCCTGCCGGAAACCCGCCATATCCGCGAAGGCGACTGGAAAATTGCCCCGATTCCTCAGGCGCTGGAATGCCGCCGCGTCGAAATCACTGGCCCTGTCGAGCGCAAGATGGTGATCAATGCGCTCAATTCCGGTGCCGACAGCTACATGACCGACTTTGAAGATTCCAATACCCCGAACTGGGATAATCAGATCACTGGCCAGATCAACATGCGCGACGCTGTTCGCCGCACGATCAGCCTGGAACAGAACGGCAAGTCTTACAAACTGAACGACAAAGTGGCGACCCTGGTCGTTCGTCCACGCGGCTGGCATCTGGATGAAAAGCATGTGCTGGTCGATGGCAAGCGTATTTCCGGCGGTATTTTTGATTTCGCACTGTTCCTATTCCACAACGCCAAAGAGCAGCTGGCTCGCGGCGCCGGCCCTTATTTCTACCTGCCAAAGATGGAATCGCATCTGGAAGCGCGTTTGTGGAACGACATTTTTGTCATGGCACAAAATGAAATCGGCATCCCGCAAGGCACGATCAAGGCGACAGTGCTGATTGAAACCATCGTTGCTGCATTTGAAATGGATGAGATCCTGTATGAACTGCGCGAGCACAGCTCCGGCCTGAATGCCGGTCGTTGGGATTACATTTTCTCCTGCATCAAGAAATTTAAGAATGACAAAAATTTCTGCCTCGCAGACCGCGCCAAAGTCACCATGACCGCACCATTCATGCGTTCCTACGCTTTGCTGCTGCTGAAGACCTGCCACAAGCGCAATGCACCGGCGATTGGCGGTATGGCGGCGCTGATCCCGATCAAGAACGATCCTGAGAAAAATGAAATCGCCATGGGCGGCGTTCGCAACGACAAGGCGCGCGATGCCACCGACGGTTACGATGGCGGCTGGGTAGCGCATCCGGGCCTGGTTGATCTGGCCATGACTGAATTCAAGAAAGTGCTGGGCGATGCGCCGAACCAGATCAGCAAGCAGCGTCCTGATGTGGAAGTTTCCGCCAAGGATTTGCTGAACTTCCAGCCAGAAACACCGATTACAGAAGCCGGTCTGCGTTACAACATCAACGTCGGTATCCATTACCTCGGCGCGTGGCTGGCAGGCAATGGCTGCGTTCCTATCCATAACCTGATGGAAGATGCGGCCACCGCAGAAATCAGCCGCTCGCAAGTCTGGCAGTGGATCCGTTCTTCCAAAGGCAATCTGGAAGATGGCCGCAAAGTCACTGCCGATATGGTGCGCGCAATGATTCCTGAAGAATTGGTCAAGGTGAAGGAAGTGGCTGGCAACGGCGCGACTTACGACCGTGCAGCGCAGATTTTTGAAGAGATGTCGACTTCTGAAAATTTTGCAGAATTCCTGACCCTGCCTTTGTATGAAGAGATCTGATTGACGCGGGTGGTCTGACCGTCATTGACCGCCAGTTTCAGCCGTCCGAAACAGCCCGTTCAGCGGGCTGTTTTTTTGTCGTTTGACCGTATGTATGCCGGCTGCCGTGCGGGCGGCATGGTATTCTTGAGGCTTATTTAAGGAGTTCTCAGCATGCCGCAAGCCCACACCTTGTCCCAGCAGGAAATCATTGCGCAGACCGAAAACTGGCTGGAAAAGGCCGTGATCGGGTTAAATCTCTGCCCGTTTGCCAAAGCGGTGCAGGTCAAAAAGCAGATCCGCTACGTTGTTTCCAGCGCCGAAACGCCGCAGGCGCTGCTGCACGATCTGCAACAGGAACTGGAAACCCTGGCGGAAGCCAGTCCTGAAAAAATCGACACCACGCTGCTGATACACCCGTTTGTCCTGAATGACTTTCTGGATTTCAATGATTTCCTCGACGTCGCTGATGGCCTGCTGGAAGAACTGGATCTGGACGGTATTTTGCAGATCGCCAATTTTCATCCCGACTATCAGTTTGCAGAGACCAGTCCGGACGACATGAGCAATTACACCAACCGCTCTCCGTTTCCGACGCTGCATTTATTGCGCGAAGATAGCATCAGCCGGGCGGTAGAAGCGTATCCCGAAGCGGAGGCTATTTTCGAAAAAAACATCGAGACGATGGAGCAACTGGGTGTCGAGGGCTGGCATCGCCTGTTTCCCGACCGCTCGAAATGATCCCGGTGAACGCTTGCCCGCGAATTTTGTCCGGGCTGACAAGAATAAATGCAACATTTAACATTAATTATTTATATCAATAGTTGAAAAAGTAATGAAGCTTTGTTGCTGCGCGATAAAGCCATGAAATGTTTTCAGGAGACATTTCTGCAAACATACTAGGGGGGAGTATCTGTAGCTCCCCTTATTCTTTGCCGGGAACCGGCGCATATTCGCACATACTCCCTCTTATCAGGCAATATGCCGGCATCCGGCACCACATAGTCACCACCACCGGCCTGTCAGGAAAACAGAAGATTCATCAGTTTTTTGATGATTTTTTCTCTGAAACTGTAGAAAATTTGCCTGAAATCTTCCGTTTTCCACGAATTCTTCTGACCGGCGGGGGATGTGCGCCTTGTTATTTTGCGGAGCAGCATGTACAGTAAGAGGTTGATTTACTTCATTTTTCACCCTTAGCTTCTTAATATCTATGGCTTTAATCGTCCACAAATACGGCGGAACTTCGATGGGCTCGACCGAGCGTATCAAGAATGTCGCCAAGCGCGTCGCCAAATGGCATGATGCCGGTCACCAGATAGTCGTGGTGCCATCGGCCATGTCTGGCGAAACAAATCGTCTTATCGGCCTCGCCAAAGAAATTATGGCGCAGCCCGATCCGCGTGAACTCGACATGATTGCCTCCACCGGCGAACAGGTGTCGGTCGGCTTGCTGTCCATGGCATTGCAGGCGATCGGCAAGCAGGCTGTTTCCTATGCCGGCTGGCAGGTGGCGATCAAAACTGACTCCGCCCATACCAAGGCCCGTATTGCATCGATTGATGATGCCAAGGTCAAAGCCGACCTCGACGCCGGTAAAATCGTCATCATCACCGGTTTTCAGGGCGTGGATGAAAAGGGCGACATCACCACACTGGGACGCGGCGGTTCCGATACCTCCGCCGTGGCAGTTGCCGCAGCGCTGAAAGCGCAGGAATGCCTGATCTACACTGACGTTGACGGCGTCTACACCACCGATCCGCGCGTGGTATCCGATGCCCGCCGCCTGAATACGGTGACATTTGAAGAAATGCTGGAAATGGCATCGCTCGGCTCCAAAGTGCTGCAAATCCGCTCCGTCGAATTTGCCGGCAACTACCGTATGCCAACCCGCGTTCTGTCATCCCTGACCGACCCGTTAATGCCGCTGGAAGAAGAAGCCAACTCCGGCACCCTGATTTCGTTTGAGGAAGATACCAATATGGAACAAGCTACCATCACAGGCATCGCGTTTAACCGTGATGAAGCAAAAATCACCGTCCTGGGCGTGCCGGACAAGCCAGGCGTGGCCTATCAGATTCTCGGTCCGGTCGCTGACGCCAATATCGAAGTCGACATGATCATCCAGAATCAGTCCGTCGAAGGCAAGACTGACTTCACCTTCACCGTACCGCGCGTGGAATACCAGAAAGCCATGGAAGTGCTCGAAGGCAGCGTCAAAGCCCACATCGGCGCCACCAGCATCCTGGGCGACTCCAAAGTCTCCAAAGTTTCCGTTGTAGGCGTCGGCATGCGCAGCCACGTTGGCATCGCATCCCAGATGTTTCGCACCCTGTCGGAAGAGGGCATCAACATCCAGATGATCTCCACCTCGGAAATCAAGATTTCTGTCCTGATCGACGAAAAATACATGGAACTGGCCGTACGCGCTCTGCACAAAGCATTCGGCCTCGAATCAGCCTGATCGCCGCTGGTCACTGCTTGAAAAAATACCGCTTTTGTCCGCCGCAATAGTTGACCAAAAGCAGTTGAGCAGATATGATCTTGGTCTCGATTAAGGCTGGGTTGCAAAATCCAGCCTTAATAGTGTGGAGACGTGGCCGAGTGGCCGAAGGCACTTCCCTGCTAAGGAAGCATCTGGGGTAACCTGGATCGTGAGTTCGAATCTCACCGTCTCCGCCAAATACATCTGTAAGTCGTTGATTTTTAGGGGTTTTTAAAAAATCAATTTGATTTACCCCCAAAAATACCCCACAGCTAAACGGCCTTGGGGTATTTTTCTTTGCGCTTGCCCGGCTATCAGCGCTTAACCGCCCATTTGCCCCACATGCGTTTCCATTCAGCAATTGCTTCATGAGTGTTTATGTGCAGATTTGTGCCTTCCCACGCATACCCCCCGTCGCGCAGATCAAACATTTCCCGGTGCAAGCGAATTTCGTCTGTGTGAGGGCTATCCATTCCGATAGCGGCTTTTATTTCAGCGTCGAGGGCTATCCATTCCGATAGCGGCTTTTATTTCAGCGTCGAGGGCTTCTGCATGGGTAAGGTCATCGAGGGCTTCTGTCCGGCTTTCCGGCGTCACATCGAGCATACAGAATGTAACTATGCTGTCGGTCGATAACATAACGGCGTTTTCCAGCATTTTCAGGGTGGGCAGCCCCGCATCGAGCGAGGTGACAATGTCGATCAGCCCAGCAGTCATTACGGACGATGGATAGAGGGATGTGGATACGGTAGAATTGAGGTTACTCATTTGATGTTCCTAAGTAGCTGAGAATGATAGGCAAGCCCAGAGACTCGAACCTCTGGGCTTGCTGCTTTTTGCATTGAAAAATGCAGGTGTATTATACCATACAACTACCCGCAAAGCTAATATCCATGCGGGTTTCCGTCTTTTTTGTCGTGCAGAATTGCGACGTATTTTCGGGGTCTGGATTGCCGCGCAATGGCGGATTATTGGTCGTGTGACCTAGCCGATTGGACTTGGCCGGGGGAGGGGGTATCGGACACAGAAATAACTGAGCCACCCTGCTTGCTTAGGTAGCCCAGTATATCGCCGCTCGATTTTTCAAACGAGGTGTAAGGGTATAAACAGATGAGTTATCTGACGCAGCTAAATGAGTAAGACGTGAGGGCGACACGACCAGCGAACTCTGCATGAAGCCCCTGCTTCTGGCATTCTGTCTCAGCGACGCGAAGCATTTCATCCATCTTATCCAGCGGCCCGCCTACGATAATGCTTCTGGTGCCGGAGCTAACCAGCTCCACACTGGCACACCCAGCAAGCCCAGCTACCAAAGCCAACATAAAAACGACGCTTGCTTTTCTCATATCAACCCTCCTGTGTAAAAAACACATCATATCAAAGTTTATCGAAATGTAACAACATGTATGTATGCTACTTTACTCCCCCGGCTTCTTCATACGGCTGATACCCCAAGCCTGCAAGCCCATCCCCATCAGCGAACCCAGACCAGCACCGAAGCTGTTTTGTGCGTCGTAGTTGGCAGAGGCCATGCGCTGATTAAAGATATTGCCGTACCCGGCTGAGACGTTGCCGTACATACCGCCTGCTGCACCCATGCCGTTGCTAAACGCCTGCTGCATGTTCAGGCCGTTACTGAATGAACTGTTACCGCCAGCAATCGCTGCGTTGCCCATGTTCATGCCGGACGCAGACTGGTTCATGCTGGTGGCGGGCATTCCGTTGACCACGTTCGATGCCTGCTGACGCAGGCCGATACCCTGCATACGGCGGTTTTCCGCCATGTTGTTGCCCGCCGAGACGCGGGATAACGCCTGATTCGCGTCCATGTCGCCCTGCGCGGCTGCGAAGCGTCCGCTGTTCGGGTTGATACCCATGCGGGTCATGTTGCGGTCAGTAGCGGCACGCTGATCGCTGAAAGCCTGTTCCACATCGGCAGATGCCTGGGCGCGGACTTTGTTGAGGTTGTCTTCCGAGTCGTAGTTGTTGGCGTCGGACAGCATCTTGTTAATCATCGGACGACCGTTGTCCATGTAGAACTGATAGCTCTCGTCCGCACGGGTTTCCATCTTCTGCTGGTTGCGCAGATACTGCTCGAATAAGGGCTTCTGCTGCTCGTCAAGGCGGTTTAACCGTTCCTGATTCCACTTGTCGGAATCAATGGTGTGGTTCGCCATTTTGTCGGCAATGTCCGTCTGCTTCAGCAGGGCGTCGATCTGACGCGGGTCGGTCTGGGGGGCGGCAGGGGCGTCACAGCACATATAAAGTTCCTTTCTGTACGGGTCAATTGTCTGGTGTCTGCTTACTTTACGCGGTCAGTGCGTCAGCAGTCGTGCCAAGCAGTTCTGCCAGCAGTCCGGGCAGCGCGTCCGGGGTGAGGCTCTGCATCCTGTCGTCCGCTGTTACCGCAGCTACAGCAGCCCGATAGACACTCTCTGCGGTGCCATCCAGTGCGCCTGCGGCCTCCAGCGCTTTGAGTGCGTTGTAATTGATGATCTGCTGAAGGTGTAATCCGACGATCATAGAACGGCTTTCATTCGCTGCTGCGTCCTGCTGCACGAATGGGTGCTGCTGTGCCGGGTTGGGCATGGTCGTGCTGACCAGCAGCGAGGTGATGACACGACCATCAGGCAGGTATCGTACAGCCGTATTCCTGCCGCGTTCATAGTCAACGGTCACCAGCAGGTCTGCTTCTTCTTTGGCGGTCTTCAGGCGCAGCGCAGCAAGCCGGTGCAGGGTGGCTATCTCAGTGCGGCTTAGTATCTGAGGTGGGGTCTGCTGCGCCAGTTCGATGCGTAGTGCAGCGATGGCGCAGGCTTCGAGCATGGCGCAGACGGTGATGCTGCGCTTGATGTGTTCCGTATCTGGCTGCGCTGTGTGCGACGGGAGGGCATTGAAGTGCAGCAGGTTTTCTTGTATTTCCTGTTCAATGTCGAACTCATCTGCGGGGCAGAGGTCGTACAGTTCATTTTGATAGGGCAGGTCTGTGTACATGGTTTTGCTCCTGTATTGGGTTGTGTCAGGTGTGGTGCTGGCGCTGTGTGGTTGGTTTGTGTACGACTACCATGATTTAGCGTAACCACGTGGCCTACGGGGCACTGATTCCGGCGCGTCAGGGGGAAACCAGAGGGATATATGTCCGATGGATTCTCCGCGCCAGATTCTCACTCGTACATATCCCATCTGGCGGAGTGCGATACCGATCTGTGGCGCAGCAGCCTTCCCACGGAATTTGCCGGACAAATTTTCTCGGGCTATTTCCATCGTCAGCCCGGCGTACCTGACCGACTCTGGCAGACTATCGAGCCATTTTTTCAGACGGGCGGGTAGTGGGGTATTCCGTTCCCGCCATGCCGCCGCCTCACGCTTTGCTTTCTCGTCCTGTGCGATGCGTACGGCCTTTGCTTTTTGGTCAGCCAGAATACGGCGTTCCGCGAGGTTAGAGGTGCGATTTTGAAATAGCATTTTTTTCATCCCCGTAAAAAATATTGCCAAAAGGTTACTTAAATAATATTTTTATATGTATTGTTTGAAATAAAAAATATCTTTAACGCAATAAAAGACTGGTTTTGTGGTGACTGTGGTGACTTAGGGGGTATTTCCAAACTTTTTCCTATGTCTTTCTCGGGAGGAAAGTTTATAAAAAAGGGTTCAAGTCACCACAGTCACCACACTTTATAGATTTGATTGCTTAAAAGTTAAGCCGATATACAGCGTCCCAGCCCGGTCTTTTACTTTTTTGTACCCTCGATCAGAAAGCTTTTGTGCAAAGCGCATGGCACTAATAAGCCCGTGTCCGTTTTCCCTGCACCAATTCTGATAACTTGTGTATGCAGCATTCGCACGCATCAGTCCTGTAGGGGTCACGTCGCACACTTCATCAATCCAATGCTGAAGGGTATCCATATCGCTGCGGTAGGCGTTCACCTGCTGCGTGATGATTTTTGGCGGGTTCAGTCCATGCTTTTGCCAGATCAGACAGCCTTCCACCATCCAGCGCAGTATCCCCTCGTACTCAGCCCGCAACTTATCCAGAAGATGCTCGTCACGTTCATCGCCTGTGAAGGTGTGCTCGAACGGTATCAGGACGGTGCGCCGCCAGATGCCATGATCATCACCCCGGATGATTGGTTTGTGATTTCCTGCCATCCAGAGCTTGAACTGAGGTGTGTATGTGAACGGCGCACCATATAAAGTGCGGGCTGTGATGGCATCACCACCAGTGACCGATTTCACAAGGGATTCAGATAGGCGCGAGCCTTCGCTGATCTCGTTTGCAAATACTGCACGGCAGCCGACTAATCCTGCGATTTCCGGCGTTGCTCCACCTGTGGGCTTACTCATTAATACTTCTGGCTGCACCTGACTGGCATAGACCCCCAGCACCTCGAACATCACCCGTAGCAGCACAGACTTTCCGTTTGCACCTTTTCCGTATAGGAAGAAATACACCTGCTCCGAATTCATGCCCGTCAGCGTGTACCCGATTGCTCGTTGCACGTAATCCGCAAGGTCACAATCACCGCAAAATATGCTGTCTATGAAAGCGCCCCACGTTGGACACGTCGCTGTTTCGTTGTATGGAATGTCGATAATTTTTGTAACAAGGTCTGTGCGTTTAGCTTCGCGCAGCTTTCCGGTGCTTAGGTCGATCACACCATTTTTTACGCCTATCAGCATCAGGTCACCATCGAGCGCTGGCGCGCTTACCGATACGCCTATGAAAGATTTATACAGTGATATGGCTGCGCTAATATTCGCCTCGTTCAGACTGCGGGCTGCATGGGTGTAAAGCAGCTTCATTTCATCAACTGCACCAGCACGCCGCGCTTCTTTGTGTATATCGTGCATGACGGACATAGCAAAGCGGGTTACACCCCCGTCGGTATCGCGTTGCCAGTGCCCACCGTCCCAGATGTACCAGACCTTTGTACTAGCGCAGTACATTAATTTGCCGTCAGCCGCACGTGATATACGGGCTGCGTTGCCTGCGTCGTTGAGAGTTTCACGCACTGAATGCGCTGCGCTCACAGAAGGCGATGCGACAGAATCACTACCAGACCCCGTACAAATTCCCGTACGCTGCGATTGCCCCACTGTTGGTACGTTACCAGCGTCAGCCACGGGCAAATCCCTCCAGCCACTTGCAAACGCTTTTGCGTATAACGTTCCCCCGCTGACGGTTGCACCAAACCCACCGGATGCACCTTTATCGCTGCTCCATGCATTGTCGAGCGAGCCTTCAATATAGCCTTGGTGAGATTCGCACCATGACAACACATCGCTATACGCCACACCCTCTGCTTTCGCTGCCCACACCACGCCCAGCCATGTGCGCCGGTCGTAACCGCTGGGGTCTATCGCTTGCAAGGCACTCAGCGCCCGCACTGGGTCTGGTTCTCTCTCGTCGAGCACATCACCATTGATGCCGGTGGGCTTCACCGCGCCCGCTGCTGACCTACTATTTGTAACGCTTGCAAGCATGGATTTACCGGCTGCGATCAACGGCACGGGGTCTAAAAGCGCACCATTTTTAACTATGCTGAAGGCATTCGCTACGCTTTCAGGCGGGCAGCTATGGACGTAGTACAGCCGTGCGGGGTCTCCTGTCGCACGGTCGTTATGCCCGCCGCTATACTTAGCATCTGCGGCAGTTCTAAAGGCAGCCCAGTCGGCTGTAGGCACGGGCACAGACAGAAACACCACAACCCTGTATTTCGGCTTTTCCGGTGTGTGGCTATGGGTTGAAATAAATACGCAGGATAACCCCGCCAATCGCTCCTGCATCTCAGCAAGCGGTGTACCGTCGTCCACGTCCACGACATAGGCCGTCACGCACTCAACGTTGCGACTTGCTCGGGTCGTGCCTTCTGCCAGCCTGTGGAATCCCCAAGCGTAAGTATCTTTTTGAATTTGGATGCTGAGCTTCAGTAATCGCGGTATTAGCTGTTCAATAGGAAGCGCCGACGATACTACGGGCTGTGTGGTTTTACTATTCTTGTATAATGTGATGTGGCACAGCACAGCATCTGAGTCCGCTATGTCCGGACTGATTTCGCGTGTCAGTTCGGGCATGATTACCTCACCGCATCAGATGCAGCTTCCTTACTGCGGGCAGCTACCCACGCATCAACCTGCGCTGAGTTATACCGCACAATGCGCTGTCCTAGCTGCGCGGGTTTCGGAAAGCCTTCTGCGTGGATAAGATAATGCAACGTAGAAGGCGCGATTGATAACCGCTGCGTGAGGTCTTTCGCTGACTCCCATTTGATCGGGGCATAAATCTCAGGTGCGGCTGCTTCTACTGTAGTGTCCATAGTTACTCCAATGAAAACCAGCTAAACGCTGCTGGGTTGGCGTCACTATGAAGGTCATACCCCCGTCATTTTGCGAGTTGCATTCTATCCCTGACTTTTTATGGAATCTGCTGGATAGCGCACCTGTTTTACCGGCGCTGCATGTCGTCCACCACGGCATTAAAAAGCGCTCCGGCAGTCTCCAGTCTGTGCCGCGCAGCCTGTTGTATTCGCCCCCGTGTGCCTTTATCGGCTGAGGCAATACGCTCCTCTGATCTGCCCACTGTTTGCAGCACCCCGTCAGCGTTGAGCGCGGCAATAAATGCCGGATACTGTAGATGCGCAGGCAGTACCGTGCTGACCGGCAGCGCCAGTCCGCCCCTGTCGAACTCAATGAAGCACCGCACCATGCGGGTCAACGCTTCAATATCTGTCCTGCTGCCTTTGCCGCTTTCTGTAAAGTGTTCCCCGATCTTGCGTAACAGGGTTTCTTCAATACCCCCTTCATCGTACACAAAGACCGCCGTGCGCCGTGGCGCTGCCTGTCTGCCAGCAGTGTAGGGGGTGTCGTATGCGTGGGAATCAGCCAGTGATTTAACCGCTGCCACTGCCTGCTGCAACCCTTGCAGGGCGTCGCTGGCGCTGCTGATTTTTTCCTGCGCTGTCCGGGCTGCGTCAGCGCGGCTGCACATCGCCCCACGTGGTTTTTCAGGGAACCGTGACAGTAACTCGGTCAGGGTATCCGCCAGCGCCGCCTGCTGATCTATCCGCGCCTGTCGTGTCATGGTCGCACTCATGCTGCCGCGCCTGCTGCCTGTCCCTCTGTCGCTCTGGCGATGGCTACCACGGCTGCTGGCGCTTTCTCGCAGTAATCCGCCCACGCCTGCATCAGTATCTGCCGCTTCAGCAGCAAGTCACCGCGCCGGTAAGCAGCTTCTACTTTATTGCCGATGGTATGCGCCAGCGCCATTTCAGCAACTGTGTGCGGTGTGTCTGTGCATTCCTCTACCCAATCCCTGAATGTCGAACGGAAGCCGTGCGGAACGACTGGCACCCCCATACGGCGGCATACAGCGGTCATAGCCATGTTGCTTAACATTTTCGTTTCGCCGCGTTCCCTGCGGTTATGAAACACAAAATCCGCGTCACTGGTGCGCAGCGCCAGCATGTCATTCAATATCCGCATGGCGCTGTCGGACAATGGTACGCGGTGTTCCCTGCCTGCCTTCATCCGTCCGGCTGGTATCGTCCATAATTTATTGTCCAGGTCAAACTCTCTCCACGTCGCACCGAATATTTCACCGCTACGGGCTGCGGTAAGGATGGCGAATTGCAGGGCTACTGCGGCTATCCCTGTCTGCTGGCGCAGGTCGCGCAGGAATGCGGCTACCTCTGAATAGGGCAGGGCTGGCATGTTACGGCTGCTGGAACTCTGCACTTTCGCAGGGGCTGCAAAGACCTTATCCAGATTGTCACCCCAGACTGCCGGGTTATCGCCGCTACGCAGTCCGAGTGTTTTGGCATACCCTAGCACCGCTTCAATGCGCCCCCGCAGTCTGCTGGCGGTTTCGTTCTTTACTGTCCAGATCGGCCTCAGCACGTCGCACACATCCGCCAGCGTCACTGCGCTGACTGGCTTGTCCCCGATGATCGGGAATGCGTAAGTTCGCAGGCTGGTTATCCATTGCGCAGCATGTTTCTCATTTTTAAATTCAATACTTTTAGAAGCAAAGTATTGGCCGGATACGGTGCTGAATGTGTGCGACAGGTTCACCTTGTACGCGCCCCGCTGCGCTTGCCGGTCTGCAATCGGGTCTATCCCTTCGCTCAGCAGTTTGCGGTAGTGTTGCGCTTTATCCCGCGCCTCCGCCAGCGTCACTGCGCTGACGCCGCCTATGCCCATTTCCCGCCCTTTGCCCTGATACCGGAACCGGAATATCCATGACTTCGCGCCATTGGCGGAAACCTGTAAATATAGTCCGTCCCCGTCGCTGTGGTATCCGGGTCGGATTTCGTTTTTAACGCTTAATGCCGAAAGTTTTTTGGTGGCACGTGCCATGATATGCGTTCTCCGTCGAACTCAAACACCTAAAATCTACCCACACATTTACCCACATGTAGGCGTTGGATAGCTATGATTTTAGTTGAAATTCACTGGAATCAAATACCGGACAACTTCTTGATTTAAAAGGGGAATTGTGTCTTGCTGAAACTGGCTGGAATACCTAAATATAGACACCGTCTCCGCCAGTAACACGTAAAAAGGGGTTAAACCAAGTAAGGTTTAACCCCTTTTTCTTTGGTAAATCAGACACTTAGACTCATTCTGCGGAAAATGACGTAAGAATATGTAAACGGTAGAAAGTAGGTAAAAAGTAGGTAACTCAAAAATTTACCTACTTTTGCCATGGCGCTGACTGCAAAGCAAATCGAAGCCGCAAAACCCAAGGGTAACTAATCTGTATAAGTAAGTTATAGCATCAAAACTAGTTTCACCTTTTCTTTAAATGCCGGCCAAATCTTTGTTTTTGCACCTTGATTATTTCAGTTTTTTCTTAAGAGTGATTACCGAATCAGCTCTCTGTCGCTTCTGCCATCGTAAGTTCCAGCAGTTTTTTAATTTCAGGGACGCATGAGCCGCAGTTGCCGCCGGCTTTCAGACAGCTTGTGACCTGGGTGACGGAGGTGATGTTTTGCTGGCGGATGATGTCGCAGATGGTGTTGCGGCCGACGCCGAAGCAGGAGCAGATCGTGGGGCCGGTGTCGATGCCTTTTTCTATTGGCTGGCCGATCAGCAGGCCGATGCGGTCGGCTTCTTCCAGCAGGTCTTTGGCAAACAGGCTGGCGAGCCAGGTGCGCGAGGGCAGGTCAGGGCGGGGAGAGAGAAACAGGCAGCTCTCGATGCGGTCGTCGCGTATGTGGACGGCACGATACATACCGGCAGTTTTGTCTTCGTATTCGAGCCAGTCGGCGTCGGGGTCGTGAATGCCGAACAGCTGGCGCGCCCATTGCCCGTGATGGCCGATCTGATTGCGGCCAGCGAGTTCGTAACGCGTCAGTGCACGTCCCTGAATCCGGCTCCAGTGCGCGATTTCACCAAGTGCAAGATCGTGGCGGCTCAGGATGAAACCATGCCAGGAAACCGGAAATTCTTCCACCCGCACCGGGGTATGTTTGAATTCTGGTTCGCCGGAAACCGGATCGACAACCGGATTCACGACTGCGCCGATACGGGCGTCCGATGCGGACTGATTGTTCCAGTGAATCGGCACAAAGATGCTGCCGCGCGGAATGCCGCCGCCATGCTGCACTCGTGCCACCATGGCGCCCCACGGCGAGGAAACCCGTGCCAGGCCGCCTTCGCGCACACCGCACAGCAGCGCATCTTGCGGGTGCATGTCGATGAACGATTCGGAGATGTGGTTGTTCAGCTTTGGCGACTTTCCGCTGCGGGTCATGGTGTGCCACTGATCGCGTACGCGACCAGTATTGAGACTCAGCGGATAGTCCTGATCCGGCATGTTTTTCGGTGTGCGTGGCGCTGTCGGGATGAAGCGTGCCCTGCCATCGGGATGGGCAAAATGATGATCGGTGAACAGCCGTTGCGTGCCCCGGGGTTCGTCATGCGCAGCGGGCATGACTGGCCACTGCACAGGCTGCATGGCGTCGAACCGGGCTTTGCCCATGCCGCACAGCCCGCTCAGATTCAGCAGGCGCGGCTGTTTGCCGGAGTTTGTCGCTGTATTGTCACGGGCTGTCAGTCTGGCATGTTCGTCGAATATCTCGTGCACACTCTGATAGCGGAAGCCGTCAAATCCCATACGTTGCGCGACATCGCACAAAATCTGCCAGTCGGCACGCGCTTCTCCGGGAGGAGGAAGGAAAGGGCGCTGCCGTGAAATGCGGCGTTCGGAATTGGTGACCGTGCCGTCTTTCTCACCCCAGCCGAGCGCGGGCAGCAGCACATGGGCGCAAGCGTTGGTGTCTGTTTTTTCGGTGATGTCGGAGACCACCACCAGTTCGCACTGGGCGAGCGCACGCTGCACCTGATCGGCATCCGGCAGGCTGACTACCGGATTGGTGGCCATGATCCAGACCGCTTTGACTTTGCCTTGCTCGATCGCATGGAACAGATCAACTGCTTTGAGACCTGGCTTGTCGGCGATGCGCGGTGCATTCCAGAATGTCTGCACGGTCTGGCGATGCGCCGGATTATCGAGATCCATGTGTGCTGCCAGCATATTGGCGAGGCCGCCGACTTCCCGGCCACCCATCGCATTCGGCTGGCCGGTGATGGAAAACGGTCCCATGCCGGGACGGCCAATGCGACCGCTGAGGAGATGGCAATTGATAATGCTGTTGACCTTATCGGTACCGGCAGACGATTGATTGACGCCTTGTGAAAAGGCACTCACGACTTTTTCTGTGCTGGCGAACAGTTCGTAAAATGCCAGCAGGTCACGCACATCGACTTTGCAGATTTTGGCGACTGTGAGCGGATCGGCACTGCTGGCGGCGGCAGTGGCCAGTGCCTCGTCCAGCCCGTTTGTATGCGCGGCGACAAATGCCGCATCCGTTTTGCCATGTTGCGACAGATAATGCAGCAGTCCGTTAAACAGCCAGACGTCAGTGCCTGCCCTGACCGGCAGATGCAGATCAGCCAGCTCGCAGGTCGCCGTGCGGCGCGGGTCGATCACCACCAGCTTCATGGCAGGCCGGGTTTCCCTGATTTTGGCGATGCGCTGGAACAGCACAGGATGGCACCACGCGGTGTTGGAGCCGGTCAGCACCACCAGATCGGCAAGCTCCAGGTCTTCGTAGCATACCGGCACCAGATCCGCACCGAAGGCGCGTTTATGTCCGGCGACTGCAGACGACATGCAAAGCCGCGAATTGGTATCGATATTCGCGCTGCCGATGTAGCCTTTCATCAGTTTATTGGCGATGTAATAGTCTTCCGTCAGCAGCTGGCCGGATACATAAAATGCCACTGCATCCGGGCCGTGGCGTTTGATGATGTCGCTGAAACCCTGCGCAACCGTATCAAGTGCCTGATCCCAGCTGGTGCGCCGCAGATTGCCGGTGATGCTATCCCGCATGTGCGGATACAGCAGGCGACCATCCCGCCCGATGGTTTCATCCAGCGCAGAGCCTTTGACGCACAGGCGTCCGGCGTTTGCCGGATGCTGTGTGTCGCCGCTGATATCTGTGGTGCCGTTGGCATGCACGGTGGCACGCACGCCGCAGCCAACACCGCAATAAGGGCAAGTGGTACGCACGCTGTTGGCAGTTTCTGGGATGATGGGAATGTTCATCTTCGGTTCCTGATCAGGCTGCTTCACCGCAGAGCGCCTGTCCAAACAATAGTTGATTGCGCAGGGCTGAAATATCGGTCTGATTCTGGATCAGTCCGAAATACCACGGACCATCTTTCACGTCGCCGTACAACACGGCGCCGATAATCTGGTTATCTTTCAGCACCAGCCGTTTATAAATGCCGCGCCGCGGGTCGCGCATCACCAGGTCTTCGCTGCCTTCGCCGCCGATGAAATTTCCCGCTGAGTAGAGATCGACGCCGGTGACCTTGAGTTTGGTTGCCGTCGCCTGCTGCACGTAACGGCGGTGACCGGCACCGGCCAGATGTGCGCCGCAAACGCGTGCCTGATCCCAGATCGGCGCGACCAGGCCAAAGGTCGCCATCCGGTGCTGCACGCATTCGCCGACTGCATAAATGCGCGGATCATAGGTTTGCAGCGTATCGTCCACCACGATCGCCCGTTCGCAATGCAAGCCGGCTTGTTTGGCCAGTGCGATGTTCGGACGCACGCCTGCCGTCATGACAACCAGGTCCGCCGGAATTTCACTGCCGTCCTGAAAGCGCACCGCCGTGACACGCTCGTTGCCGACGATCTCGCTGGTATTGGCGTCCAACAGGAAACGCATGCCTTTTTGTTCCAGTGCTTTTTTCAGCAGCAGTGCCGCGGCGGCATCCAGTTGTCTTTCCATCAGGCTGCCGCAGACATGCACTACGGTGACCTCCATTCCCTGGCGCAGCAGGCCGTTTGCCGCTTCCAGCCCCAGCAGGCCACCGCCGATCACCACCGCATGACGGTGGCTGCGCGCCGCCTGCAGCATGGTTTCGACGTCCTGAATATCACGAAAGGCAATCACGCCCGGCAACTGATGGCCGGGTACAGGAATGATGAACGGCGTGGAGCCGGTCGCCAGCAGCAGGCGATCATAGGCGACTTCAATACCTGCCCGTGATCGCACCGTGCGCCGGTGGCGGTCGATCGCCACCACGGGGTCGCTGGTGTGCAGCGTGATCCGGTGCTGGCGGTACCACTCGCGCGTATGCAGCATGATATCGTCCATTTTTTTATCGCCAGCCAGTAGCGGCGACAATAAGATGCGGTTGTAATTGCCATGCGGCTCAGCGCCAAAAACGGTGATGTCGTACAGGTCGGGCGCCAGTTTTTGCAGTTCTTCGACCGTGCGCATACCCGCCATGCCGTTGCCGATCACCACCAGAGCGGGCTTTGCTTTGCCGGTTTGTAGGGCTGTCATATGCCGACCCAGACCTGATGGTTGTTGATATGCACCGGATAGGCATGCACGGAATGTTCCGGCGCTTCCAGGCATTCGCCGGTTTGCAAGTCAAAATGATGCTTGTAAATCGGCGAGGCGACCACGATGCGCTCACCCAGACTGCCGACCAGTCCGCGTGAGAGTACGGCAGCTTCCGAATTCGGGTCGTAGTTGTGAATTGCAAATACCCGGTCTTCTCCGTCGTGTATGTGAAAGATCGCAATCTGTTCGCCGTTGATGAGGGCGCAGACACCGGTATTGGGCAGGATATCGCTCAGATTACAGACCGGTATCCATTGGTTCAGTTGACGATCGCTATGCATGATTTTTTCCCGGTTTGATTGAGATATGGGGTCATTGAGTACCTGGGCCGGAGCTGCCATGCTCAGGCGTCCGCTGCCACGGCAGCAATCGCAATCCGCTTTCTTTCCTGCACGGTGGCGGGCCGGATCTGTCCGCGTTCTTCCATGAACACGACATTCTGGTCAGCCTGATCGCTGTTGATGAAATGGCGGAAACGCTGACGTGTTTCGCTGTCGTTCACGGCTTTTTTCCACTCGCACTCGTAAGTGTCAACCACGTGCTGCATTTCCGTTTCCAGTTCTGCCGCCAATACCAGCTTGTCATCAACGATCACCTGTTTCAGGTAATCGAGCCCGCCTTCCAGATTGTCGCGCCAGACGCTGGTGCGCTGCAGGCGGTCGGCGGTGCGGACATAGAACATCAGGAAACGGTCGATATAGCGGATCAGTGTTGTCCGGTCGAGATCGGCAGCGAGTAATTCGGCGTGGCGCGGTTTCATGCCGCCATTGCCGCAGACATACAGGTTCCAACCTTTTTCGGTCGCGATGACGCCGACGTCCTTGCTTTGTGCTTCTGCGCATTCACGGGTGCAGCCAGAGACCGCAAATTTGATTTTGTGCGGAGAACGCAGCCCTTTGTAGCGGTTTTCCAGCGCGATGGCGAGCCCCATGCTGTCATCCACGCCGTAGCGGCACCAGGTCGAGCCGACACAGGATTTCACGGTGCGCAGCGATTTGCCGTAAGCGTGACCGGATTCAAAACCGGCGGCGATCAGCTCTTCCCAGATCAGCGGCAATTGTTCGACCCGCGCACCGAACAGGTCAACCCGCTGGCCGCCGGTGATCTTGGTGTACAGGCCATATTTCTTCGCTACCTGACCAATGGCGATCAGCCCCTCTGCGCTGACTTCACCGCCGGGCATGCGCGGCACCACCGAATAGGTGCCGTCTCTCTGAATGTTGCCGAGATAATAGTCGTTGGTGTCCTGCAGGCTGGCGTGTTCTTTCTTGAGCACAAATTCATTCCAGCACGATGCCAGAATACTCGCCGCCAGCGGTTTGCAGACATCGCAGCCCAGACCTTTACCGTGTTGCGCCAGCAAGGCATCAAAGGTTTTGATCTGACCGACCCGCACCAGATGGTAAAGCTCTTGCCGGGAATAGGGAAAATGCTCGCAGACATGGTTATTTACGGCCATGCCTTGCTTTTTCATTTCGGCTTTCATGATCTGCGTCACCAGCGGCACACAGCCGCCGCAGGCAGTGCCGGCTTTGGTGCAGCTTTTCAGGGCTGCAATATCGGTGGCGCCATCGCAGACGGCAGCGCACAGGTGCGCCTTGGAGACATTGTTGCAGGAGCAGATTTGCGCCGTGTCCGGCAAGGCATCCACGCCGATACCCGGTTTTGCTTTACCGTCCGCCTGCGGCAGAATCAGGAATTCCGGCGCTTCCGGTAATTCGATACGGTTTAACATCATCTGCAGCAGGGTGCCGTATTCACTGGCATCGCCTACCATCACGCCGCCCAGCAGGTATTTGCCGCATTCAGAGACCACGATTTTTTTATAGATCTGTTTGCGCTCATCGGTGAACTGATAAGAGCGGCTGCCTGCCACCTTGCCGTGCGGATCGCCGATGCTGGCAACATCGACGCCCATCAGCTTGAGCTTGGTGCTCATGTCGGCGCCCGTGAATTCAGGAACCACGATGCTGTTGCCGGTATCGCGCTGCGCCAGGATATCCTGTGCTGCGGTACGTGCCATGTCATAGCCCGGTGCGACCAGACCGTAGATTTTACCGTTCCACAGCGCGCATTCACCGATCGCATAAATATCCGGATCGGAACTGCGGCAACGGTTATCAATCACGATGCCGCCGCGTTCGCCGACTTTGAGCCCGCTGTCGCGCGCCAGCTCGTCGCGTGGCCGTATCCCCGCCGAGAACACGATCATGTCGGCGTCAAGATGGCTGCCATCGTCAAAATTCATACGATGCGTGCCGGTCTTGCCATCGACGATTTCGAGTGTGTTTTTCTGTGTATGCGCGGTAACGCCGAGTTCCTCGATTTTCTGGCGCAATATGCGGCCGCCGCTCTCGTCGACCTGCACTGCCATCAGGCGCGGCGCAAATTCAACGACGTGGGTTTCCAGCTGCATGTCACGCAGTGCTTTGGCGCATTCCAGACCGAGCAGGCCGCCGCCGATCACCACACCGCTGCGGGAACGCTTGCCGCATTCCTGCATGGCTTCCAGGTCTTCAATCGTCCGGTAAACGAAACAGTCCTTGCGCTGGTTGCCGGCCAGTGTCGGTACAAACGGATAAGAGCCGGTTGCGATCACCAGCTTGTCGTACGCCAGCGTTTCTGTCGTGCCGTCGAGGTGATAGCTGACGGTTTTTGCTGCGGTATCAACAGACTGCGCCTTGGCATTGAGTTTCAGCCGGAAGTGGCTGCGCTCAAAAAAGCCGGGCGCTACCAGCGATAAATCCTGCGCCGATTTACCGGAAAAAAATTCCGACAAATGGACGCGGTCGTAAGCCGGACGCGGTTCTTCGCACAAGACGGTGACTTCCAGATTGTCTGCCGGACTGTCCGCCAGGCATTCCAGAAATTTATGGCCGACCATGCCATGACCGATAACGATAATTTTCATGATCTGCGATTCCTTAAGCGGTGATGTTATGAATGCTGATTTGTTCGCTGGCCTGATGCGCTGCGCTGAAGCGGACAGCAATCGCGCACAGTGCTGAAACCGTCACAGCAATCCCTAACAGGCCGAGTGTCTGCTGCACATCGCCCAGGCTTTTCATCAGAAATCCGGCCAGCACCGCACCGGCATTGCCGCCCGCGCCGATGATGCCTGCCACACCGCCGAGTGCTTTGCGGTCGATGAAAGGCACCAGTGCGTAAGTCGCACCGCAGGCCATGTGGGTGAACAGGCCGAAGGTCAGCATTGCGCAGACCGCCAGCGTCACGCTGTTGGCATGGGCAAACCACAGCAGGCCCAGCCCTTCGCCCAGCATCATCACAAACAGCAGGCTGGCACGGGTATTTAAGCCGCCGTGCAAGGCCGCCTTGTCAGACAGCCAGCCACCCAGTGCCCGTGCAAACAGCGCCAGCAGACCAAAGCTGGCTGCTGCCATGCCCGCGCTTTTCAGCGACAGACCGAAATGATCGACGTAATACACCGCAGCAATGTTATGGATGAAAATTTCCACCCCAAAACATGCTCCGTAGGTGATGAACAACAGCCAGACGCGATAGTTGAGACTGGCCGCACAGAAGCTGGCCCAGCCGCCTTTTTTTCCGCCTTCGACAGCGATACCCTGGGCGCGTAATTCTGCATAATTACCTTCCGGGCAGTCCTGTGTGAAACGCCAGTAGATGACAGCCATCAACAGCATCAGCACGCCGGGCACCATCATCGCCAGCCGCCAGCCCAGTGATTCACTGACTCCCAGCATCAGCAGAGCCGATAACAGCAAAGGCATCAGTGCCTGGGCAGCACCACCGCCGGTATTGCCCCAGCCCGCGGCTGCGGCATTGGCGGTGCCAACCACATTCGGCGCGAACATGACCGAGGTGTGATACTGCGTGATCACAAAGCTGGCGCCAATCGCACCGATGCACAGGCGGAAGAACAGAAAGCTTTCGTAACTCTGCGTGAATGCCACACCGAACACCGGCAATGCACCGGTCAGCAGCAGGCCGGTATAGGTTTTGCGCGGGCCGAAGCGATCACACATGGGGCCGATGATCAGCCGCACCAGGATCGTGACGGAGACGGCGGCAATATTGATATTGGCGATCTGTGCCATGCTTAAGCCAAATTCCCCCTTGATGACCGGCATCAGCGGTGCGCAGGCAAACCAGGCAAAAAAACAGGTGAAAAAAGCCATCCAGGTCAAATGGAAAGCACGCATTGGCGGCGTGTCGAAACTGAAGAGTCTGATAGTGTCTGCTTTGCTGGCCATGATCATTTTTATCCCGTAAAAATAAAAAGGCGTCCGCACAGCCAGGAACTCTCTCTGACCGGGCGGACGCCGTTGTCCGTGCAAACCCACCGTTAGATCTGCTGATATTGGACTGAATCGCCGTTGATTCAGTTATCTGGTATTAAGCATATACCGTGCCAACCTGAGACCGGAGGGCTGGCAGTGGGGAGTGAAACCAGTCGGGAAGCTGCGGACGGTATGGCATCAGCGCTGCTCCTGAATTGCGCATTTAATTGGTGCGGCAGGCGTGATGTTTTGGTGCGGAGATACTGCGGGGGATTTACACCTGATGAAGATGCTTATGCTGCAGGCGGCGTGCAAAATACAGGCTGACCACGATCAGTCCCGCTGCACCGGACAGCATGATATTGCCGGTGTCTGTGTAGTGAATCAGGCGGCCTGCCAGACCGACACCGGCGGACTGGCCCAGAAAAAAACTGGAAGCAAAAGCGGAGACAGCAGCGCCTCTGCGTTCCGGCGCCATCTGGGTGGCATTGATCTGCAGCGTGTTATGCAGCATGTAAAATCCCAGTCCGGCCATGAAACAGGCAGGGATGGCATACCACCACTGCGCGGCCAGCCCCGTAGTCAGGAGCGCAGCGGCGAGAATGATGCCGCCACGGAGTGAAAGCCCGCTTTCTCCCCACCGCTGTACCAGCCTTCTGGCATTCATGGCGAAGGCAAATCCACCGAAACCGAACAGCATGATGACCGAGCCTGCCGATGTCAGGGATATACCGAACCGCTGATGCAGGTGCGAAGCGATGAACGCAAATGGGCCATACAGAAATGCACCCTCCAGAAACACGGTTGCCAGCACCAGTCTTGCCCACGGCAGCCTGCCGATTTCGCTAAATTCGTTCAGGATATGCATCAGCGCCGAACCCTCTGTTTCACGGGTCAGGCGGGCATGCGCCGGAAGACGGCGGTTGACTGCAAACAGACCGGCAGCGGTGCAAATGAAAATCGCGGCAATCAGCAGGAACGGTAAGCGCCACTGATGCGCGTCTGCGGCAAATCCACCGAGCAGCACACCGCCCGATAAACCGAGAATCTGTCCGATCAGGAATTTTGCCAGCACAGGCTGCCGTTGCGCATACGGGATCACATCGCCGATCCACGCCATGGAGAGCGGAATGATCGCGGCGGCAGTGGCGCCCGCCAGCAGGCGCGCGCTCAGCAGCATGGGAAAATTGCTGACCAGCCCGCACAGCAAGGCGGTGACGGCGCAGGCCAGTGAGGCGCCGGCAATGACCAGATATTTGCCGAAGCGATCTCCCAGCGGGCCGAAGAATAACTGAGCGATGCCGTAAGCAACCGAAAATACCGTAATCACGAGCGAAGCATCCCCCAGTCCGACATGGAATTCATTGCTCAACAAAGGCAGAATCGGGTCCATCACCCTGAGTGAAACGCCGCTGCCGAACGCCGCCAGCGAGAGCAGGGGAATCGCCAGAGCCGGCAGGTGGTCAGAAGTTTGCGTCGTCGTCATGGTATCCATCGGTCAGTATGATCGCTATCGCCGCCGGAATGCAGGCATCCCGGGGCAGGCGGATCATATTGTAGATGGATTCTGAATCTGGCGTTTTCAGGCGACGGCTTTGAGAACGGCAGTTTCTTCCAGCATAGAGCCGGTTTCACGGTAGCGCGTATGCCAGCTGAATGTTTTTTCCAGTACGTGCGGCGTTTGCCCACCCCTGGTTTCAGCTTCCGACAGATAATCCAGCAACATCTGCCGGTAAGGCGCAGGAACGCAGTGATGAATGATCTTCTGGGCACGTTCACGCGGCGCCAGACCGCGCAGGTCAGCCAGCCCGACTTCAGTGACGATAATATCGACATCATGCTCGCTGTGATCAACATGGGTCACCATCGGCACAATGCTGGAAATATTGCCGTTCTTGGCTGTCGATTTGGTTGCAAAGACGGACAGGTAGGCATTGCGGGCAAAATCTCCCGAGCCGCCGATGCCGTTCATCATGTGCGTGCCGAGTACATGGGTGGAATTCACGTTGCCGTAAATATCGACTTCCAGTGCAGTGTTGATGGCGATGATGCCGAGCCGCCGGATGACTTCAGGATGATTGCTGACTTCCTGCGGACGCAACACCAGCCGGTCTTTATACCTGCCGATATCAGACAGCACCGCTTTGCTTTTCTCGGCAGACAAGGTGATGGAGGAACCGGAAGCAAAGTCGAGTTTGCCGGCATCAAACAAATCGAAGGTCGAATCCTGCAAGACTTCGGAATACATCGTCAGGTGTTCAAACGGGCTGTCCAGAAAACCGCTCATGACCGCATTGGCGATGGTGCCGATACCCGCCTGCATGGGCATCAGATGATTGGTCAGCCTACCGTCGCGGACTTCTTCTTTAAAGAAATCCACCAGATGCGCGGCAATCTGGGCAGTCTCTGCATCCGGCGGAAGAATGGTCGATGCACTGTCTTCTTTTTGCGTGATGACAATCGCGACGATTTTTTCCGGCGGAATCATGATGGCAGTCGTGCCGATACGGTCATGGGCAGACATCAGCGGAATCGGCTCGCGTTGCGGACGGTGCTTGGGAATGAAAATATCATGCAGGCCTTCCAGCTCCATTGACTGCGTCAGATTGATTTCGACAATGACCTGATCCGCAAGAATCGCGAAGCTGGCGCTGTTACCGACTGACGTAGTGGGAATGATGGCACCGGTTTCGGTAATCGCCACGGCTTCAATAATCGCAATGTCGATCGCATTAATCTGACGGGTGCGCAACTGCTCGACCGTTTCGGACAAATGCTGATCCACATACATCACTTCGCCGCGGTTAATCGCGGCACGCAATGTCGGATCGGCCTGAAACGGCATCCGGCGTGACATGGCGCCTGCTTCCGTGAGGGTCTTGTCGATGTCGCTGCCGAGCGAAGCGCCCGTCATCAGGGTGATTTTGAGTTGCTCAGCCCGGGCGCGCTCTGCAATCGCCAGCGGGACGACTTTGGCATCTCCCGCCCGGGTAAAACCGCTCATGCCGATGGTCATGCCGTCTTCTATCCATGAGGCGGCATGTTCGGCACTGGTGATGCGGTTGCGTAATTCGGGCAGGCGTATCCTTTGTTGTTGCGCGTCTTGCATGATGTTCCTTTGTCTCTGAAAGTAATCGGGATCGTTATCTGTCCTGATTCTCCGATCAGGTTGTCTGGCTGGGTTGGTGACGGCGGATTCAGGTCAGGCAGTAATTCACCGGCAGCATGGCGGGGGGGATATGCGTATCGTGGATGGATTCACGTAAATCAATTTCAATCGCCCGGCAGATGGCATCGAGCGGCAGGTCGTTGGATTCGGTGCCAAACGGTTCCTCGATTTCATCGCCCAGCGCATCCAGCCCGAAAAAGGTATAGGCCACCACCGCGACCACAAAAGGTGTCATGAAGCCGATGGAATCCACCAGGCCAAAAGGCAGCAGGAAGCAGTAGATATAAGCCGTCCGGTGCAGCAGCAGCGTGTAGGAAAAGGGAATGGGGGTATTGCGGATACGTTCACAGGCAGCAGCTGCCGAGGTCAGCGCTGACAGGGTGTTATCGATATTGGCAGCCAGACAGCTGTCAATCCGTTTTTCCTGCAGACAGCGCTGCAAATCTGCCCCCATGCACTGCATCAGAAAATCCGGCTTGTTTCTGAAACGGCCGGACTCCGTCAGCTCCTGTGCGGTCAGCCATTGCTGGAATTCTTTTCCATTGTCCTGATTTCTCAACAGGTTTTTCAGGGCATGGGCAAATGCGATCGTCCGGTAAACCATGCGGATGCGGATATCTCCGGTTCCGTTACTGGCGACCGCCGGACGGGGATCCTGAATCAGACTGCGGCATTGTCGGGAAAGATTGCGACTCTTCAGTACCAGTTCGCCCCATAGTTTGCGTGCTTCCCAGAAGCGGTCATAAGCAGCGTTGTTCCTGAACCCCAGGAAAATCGATATCGGCAGGCCGATCAGCGTGAAGGGGATGGTCGTCAGCGTAATTTTCAGCTCAAACAGATCTCCGTGCGACAAAGTGACCAGCGTCGCAATGATGATATTGATCGTCAGCGCGGGCAGTATCCGGGGCAGAACGGAACCGCGCAGCATTAAAAACAAACGAAAACCGGAAGGGCGATCTCTGATAATCACGCGATTTCCCCGGAATGGATCAATGTTTTGGCGATTAAATTTTTCATTTTGTATCGAAATTCGCTAATATGTTAGTGAATTAAATCACTAATATGTTAGTAAGTCAAATCTGTACAATGATGGATACTTTTTTGGAAATAAATTTCGCAGGAGGCGGGATGAAGCATCGGATTGCTAACCGGAATTTGCCGCAGTTATTTTTGAAGGCGAGGGCGAACCTCATGTGCCATTTCCGGCCCATCATCAGCAGGTTCGGACTGACCGATCAGCAATGGCGGATTTTGCGTGTGCTGGATGAGCATGCCCAGGCTGAACCACGTGAGCTTTGTGAGTTGTGTCAGATATCCAGTCCCAGTATGGCCGGTGTGCTGAAGCGGATGGAAGAGCTGGATTTGATCCGGCGCAGCGCGGTGACAGGCGATCAGCGCCGGGTCATGATTGCTTTGTCAGCACATGGTGATGCGCTGATGGCAGAGATGGCGCCGCTGATTGATGCGCAATACCGGCATATTGAGGAAGCCTATGGTTTGAGTGCCATTGAAAATTTGATTATGGCGCTCGAACAGTTTAATCAGGTCAGGGAAGAGGATGTCAGACATATCCTGTGATCAGCGATTGTGCGGATGAAGGTGCAGAAATTTGTGCGGAGTGACTTATGGTCCGGTGTTCAGGCGCAGGATGTACACGTGTAATGAATGTCTGCCACGGATGAAAAAATCAGATCCGGCCTCCGTAGGGCTTATAAAAATCAAATACCTGTGCTATACTCTCGGTCTTCGCGGCTGTAGCTCAGCTGGATAGAGTACTTGGCTACGAACCAAGGGGTCGTGGGTTCGATTCCTGCCAGCCGCACCAGATACAAGGGACTAGATGCAAATCTAGTCCCTTTTTTCTTTTCAGAACAGGGATTTCGTCAGGCATGACGACGTTGCTGATGGCATTGTAAGGCTGCGGGCCGGATCAGAAATGCAAAGTCAGCCAGTATTTGTGACCAGGTTTTCTGCTACCCGAAGCATCGAATGCGGCTGCCGGGCCTAGGGAATTTAAAAAAGAAAGCGTAATAATGTGGCAGAGGGGCTTTAAATTTCTATTTTTCCTGTGCTATAATCTTTTTCTTCGCGGCTGTAGCTCAGCTGGATAGAGTACTTGGCTACGAACCAAGGGGTCGTGGGTTCGATTCCTGCCAGCCGCACCAGATACAAGGGACTAGATGCAAATCTAGTCCCTTTTTTCTTTTTGACCTGCATTGCGCTGTTGCTGCGCTGGCTGCGTCTGGCAATAAGTGGGCTGGGCGCAGCAGCGTGGTTTTGATTATTCGGCCAGGATCAGCTGGCGCAGATTCCAGCCTGCTGGCGCCTGCTGATTGAGTGCGCTGCGCTTGATGGGGGCGGATGCCAGACTTTCCTGCAGCGAGCCAATCAGCCTGTGCAGTTGCCCGGTATCAGGCAGCATGGTTCCTAAAAATGCGACCTGATCCTGATATTGAATCAGTAAGGTAGGGAAGTTTTCAATTTCAATCTCGTCTACCAGATGGGCGGATTCTTCAATGTCAATCCAGGCAAAGCATTTGTCGGGGTGGCGTGCTGCCAGCTCCTGAAAATGCGTCCGGTAGGCGGTGCAGGTATCGCACCAGGCGGCGCAAAGGCAGGCAACCAGCCAGTCTTTGCCTGATAAGTCCTGTTTTAGCAGTTGCAGGTCGTCGGTATATTGATAAGTGCTCATGCAGCAATTTTAACTGATTTGATCCTGGCAGAAATCCTTCGTGAACAGAGTGAACACGGTAAAATACGGCCATGACAACCATTTTAGCAATAGAAACTTCTACAGAACTTGCCTCCGCGGCGCTGCTGACTGATGGCCGTTACCTGGTGCGTGAGCTTTCTGGAACGCAGACGCATTCGCAGGGTATCCTGCCCGCTATTCAATCCTTGCTGGCTGAAGCCGGTATTGTTCTGAAACAATGTGACGCCATTGCATTCGGTTGCGGGCCTGGTGCTTTTACCGGTATTCGCACTGCCTGCGGCATCGTGCAGGGACTGGCTGTCGGTGCAGATTTGCCGGTGATTCCGGTGACCAGCCTGGAAGCCATGGCGCTTGGCGCGTATCAGCAAACTGGCTGTGCGCAAATCGCCTGCATACTGGATGCGCGTATGAATGAAATTTATTGGGCGCAATACCATCTGACGGATGACGCCTGCCAGGTGGTCTGCCCGCCAGCACTTGCGGCCATTAACTCAGTCACCGTGCAGGCTGTTGATCCGCTGACCCTGGCCGTCGGAAACGGCGTGCTCCTGCCGCCGGAATTATCCGCATTCACGGTCTTTCCGTGTATGCCGCATGCGAGAGAAATTGCACAGGCCGGAATGCGGGCATTCCGGAGTGGCGCCGTATTCGGCCCGGAACAGGCGCAACCGCTGTATCTGCGTAATAAAATCGCCCTGACGACTGCTGAACGTGAGCAGGCCAGACTATCCGCCTGATGGATGACCGGATAAGAGGCAATCAGGACATGGGTGAGTATACTTTTGAAAAACTGGAACTTGCAGACTTGGATGAGATTCTGGCGATAGAAGAGGCCGCCTATTCTCACCCCTGGTCGCGCGGTAATTTCAGCGATTCGTTTTCAAATGGCGACACCGCATGGGGATTGCGGAATGCGGCCTCAGAACTGGTCGGCTATTTTTTGGTGATGCCGGTTGTGGATGAATTGCATTTGCTGAATTTTGCAATCCGGGTTGAAAATCAGCGGCAGGGATTGGGGCGGATTATGCTTCGTTATCTGCTGGATTATGCCAGGGCACAGCACATGGATTCTGTTTTGCTGGAAGTGCGCCAGAGTAATGTCCGTGCAATCCAGATTTATCTGGCGGACGGGTTTCAGGAAATCGGGCGTCGTAGAGGATATTATCCGGCAGCGAATCAGACTCGTGAGGACGCCATTGTGATGCGGAGAGTATGCGGATGAACCGGAATGAATTCAGAATGCTGAATGAAATGGGGCTGGGACCGCTATGGCTGTTGCGGCAACCGGCAGGAAGCCATGCTGTGGCAACCAGCACACCGGCAGAGACCGGGGCAGAGACGGATATTATAAGCCCCGCTGCTGTTGCCGGAATACAGGAATCTGCTGCAATGGTGGTACCGGCAGAAACCGCTCCCCACATGATGCCTCAGGCGCAACCGGCAGATACGGCTGCGCACGCTCCGGTTGCGGAAATGGATTGGGATGCTTTGCAGAAGTCTGTTGCGCACTGTCGCGCCTGCGGTTTATGCGAAGGGCGTAACAAGACGGTATTTGGTGTCGGTGATCCGCGCGCAACATGGCTGTTTGTGGGCGAGGGACCGGGGTATAACGAAAATATCAAAGGTGAGCCTTTTGTCGGAGCTGCCGGACAGTTGCTCGACAACATGCTGACCGCACTGGGCTTGCGACGTGGTGAGCGGGCGTATATCGCCAATGTCGTCAAATGCCGTCCGACCGATTCTGCCGGGAAAGACCGGCCACCGACCGCAGAGGAAATTCAGGCCTGTCTGCCTTACCTGAAAAGACAGATTGCCCTGATACAGCCCGAGGTCATCGTTGCGCTCGGAAAAACGGCGGCAATCGCCTTGTTGCAGGCAGATCCGGAAACGCCGGTTGCGCAATTGCGCGGACGTGTACACCGCGTCGGCAGTGTGCCGATGATCGTGACGTATCACCCGGCTTATCTGCTGCGCAAACCTCTCGATAAAAGCAAGGCGTGGACTGACTTATGCCTTGCACAGAGCACCTTGCATGCCGCAGCCAGCTGAATTGAATTTCGGGGATTATCAGCGTCAGTTTCATGCCGGCTGGTCGCACCTGAACGATCCTCATGTCCGTGCGCTGGCATGGCTGCTGACTTCGCCTCATTTACTGAACCCCGTCTCGCCAGTGTGGCACGGTGCCAGTGTCGCACCGGTTTTGCCCCGCAGCGACGCGGTGTATGCATTCCTGACCATGCTGGATCAGCAACCCGCTGCCTTGCACGATGCGCTGGCGGCGGCTCCGACGCGTCGCCTTGGTCTGTATGCAGAAACGCTGTTCGGATTTTTTCTCGATCAATTCACCACCTTGTGTGCACATGGTTTGCAGGTGCAGGATCCGGGCGGGCGTACGGTTGGCGAATTTGATTTTCTGGTGCGGGAATCGGGTGCCTTATCGCACTGGGAACTGGCAACCAAGTTTTACCTGCTGGACAGTGCGCGCGAAGGCGATCAAAGCCTGCCCGATCCGGACGCACGCCCTGATCTGTTCGATTATCTGGGGCCCAATCTGGGGGATACGCTGGGCGCTAAAATGGATAAAATCGTCCGTCAGCAGTTGCGTCTGCCGCATCACCCGGCGGCCATGCAGGCATTGGATTGGCCTGTCCGCCAGTCGCAGGCCTGGATTAAAGGCTGGCTGTTTTACCGTAATCCTGCGCAGACCCGTACGGATCATTTACCCGAGGGAATCGCTGCGCATCATTGCGCCGGTTATATCTGGACATTGGATGATCTGAGGAAGCACCCGGTTTTTCAAGGTGTGATACTGCCAAGACTGGAATGGCTGGCGCCGGCTCAATGCCTGCCGCAACAAGTGTCATCGCAATCAGCATTGATTGATGAGATCGGCAGGCAGATGGTGCATATTGCGTCGCCGGTGATGCTGGCGATGACCCGGACTGTCAATGACAGCGCACGGGAAATATGTCGCGGCATGGTGCTGCCTGAAGACTGGTGGGCGCGTGCGGCGTTGGCCAGACCTGTGCTGAAGCCGGGACGAAAGAATGTTGCTGATTCTGACCCGGTGTGATTAATCAGTGCTTATGCTCACCGATCAGGGACAGCGAATCATGCAGGCGCTGATTTGCTTCATGCCTCTTCATGACGAGGAACATGGTGCTGGCAACAAACAAACCGAATAACACGATCACGATCTGTATGCTGAGATTCATGAAAATCATCAGCGCATAGAGTGCCAGCATCGTCAGAACAGACAGGTTTTCATTGAAATTCTGCACTGCGATGGAATGACCCGCGCTCATGAGTACGTGCCCTCTGTGCTGCAACAGCGCATTCATCGGCACCACAAAGAAACCGGCAAGGGCGCCCACCAGGATCAGCAACGGATAGGCAACCCAGACGTTATGCACCAGAATCATCGTCGTGACCACCAGCCCCATCGCAATCCCCAGCGGCATCACGGACAGCGACTTTCTCAGGGGAACAAACCGTGCGGCAGCAACTGCTCCCAATGCAATGCCGATGGCAACCACACCCTGCAGCACGGCGGCTTTATTCAACGGCATCTGCAGTGATTCCTCTGCCCATTTCAGAACGATGAACTGCAATGTCGCACCCGCACCCCAGAACAGGGTGGTGACGGCGAGAGAAATCTGTCCCAGCTTATCTTTCCACAGGGTAGTAAAGCAGCGGGAGAAATCGCCGATCAGCCGGATCGGATGATGCTTTTGATGTTCATAGCGCGCGCCGGTGTCTGGAATACGCAGATTGAATAAAGCAGCCAGACCGTAAAAGCCGGTAATGACCGTCAGCGCGGCTTCGGTCGGTGTGTAAATCGGAAAGTCGATGACCGGAAAATCAAAATTTAACAAGGCAGCCGAAATATGCGGCGTGACCAGTGCGCCGCCCAACACCGTACCCAGAATGATCGACGTGACCGTCAGCCCCTCGATCCATCCATTTGCAGCAACCAGTTTTTCCGGTGGCAGCAGCTCTGTCAGAATGCCGTATTTGGCAGGAGAATACGCCGCAGCGCCGAATCCGACGACCGCATACGCCAGCAGCGGATGAACATGGACAAACATCAGGATGCAGCCGGCGACTTTGATCATGTTGGTGATAAACATGACTCTTCCTTTTGGAAGTGAGTCGGCAAAGGCGCCGACAAAAGCGGCCAGCAGGACATAGGACAGGACAAAAAACAATTTCAGCAGTGGCGGCATCCATATCGGTGATTGCATAGATACCAATAAGGCCATCGAGACAATGAGTAATGCGTTATCTGCCAGCGACGAAAAAAACTGCGCCGCCATAATCGTATAGAAACCATGTTTCATGCTGATTGTTTGCCTGTTACAAAGTGTTATCGGTCAGCTTTATACCATGAAAAATGCGCCGGCTCTGTGAAATAGCGCAGGTTATCGGTTGAATACTGGTTAAAATATCAGTGTTTATTTCATTTACTCCTGAAAATAATGGCTAAAGCAAAAACCAATTACACCTGCACCGAATGCGGCGGCATTGTGAATAAATGGGCGGGACAGTGCCCGGCGTGCGGGCAGTGGAATACGCTGGTGGAAACCGTGATTGAAGCATCGGCAAACCGCTTTTCAGGAAAGCATCAGAGTCTGGCCCAGACCGCGCCGGTTTTGAATCTGGCGGAAATTGAAGCCGCCGATATTCCGCGTTTCAGTACCGGCATTGAAGAGTTTGACCGTGTGCTGGGCGGAGGAATGGTGCCGGGGGGGGTCGTACTGATCGGTGGCGACCCCGGAATCGGGAAATCCACTTTGTTGCTGCAGACACTGGCGAATCTGGCGGGAGAGAAAAAGGTGTTGTATGTCAGCGGCGAGGAGTCGGGGGCGCAGATTGCACTGCGCGCACACCGGCTGGTGCTGGATACGCGGGAGCTGGCGCTGCAGGCAGAAATCCAGCTCGAGAAAATTCTTAACACGCTGGCAGACCACCGGCCGCAGGTGGTGGTGATTGATTCGATTCAGACACTGTATTCAGACGCACTGAGTTCTGCGCCTGGCTCGGTGGCGCAGGTGCGGGAATGCGCAGCACAACTCACCCGTGCGGCAAAAACCATGAATATCACCATGATTCTGGTCGGTCATGTGACCAAAGAAGGTGCGTTGGCAGGGCCGCGGGTGCTGGAGCACATCGTTGATACCGTGCTGTATTTTGAGGGCGACACACATTCCAGTTTCCGTCTGGTGCGTGCGATTAAAAACCGCTTTGGCGCAGTCAATGAACTCGGTGTTTTTGCGATGACAGAGCGCGGCCTCAAGGGGGTATCCAATCCTTCGGCATTATTTTTATCCCAGCATGAAACGCAGGTTGCCGGTTCCTGTGTGATGGTGACGCAGGAAGGAACCCGGCCGCTGCTGGTCGAGATACAGGCCCTGGTCGACAGTTCATTTGCACCGAATGCCAAGCGGCTTTCTGTCGGTCTGGAACAGAACCGGCTTGCCATGCTGCTGGCGGTATTGCACCGGCATGCCGGAGTGGCGGCGTTTGATCAGGACGTGTTCATCAATGCCGTGGGCGGAGTGAAAATTGCGGAGCCGGCTGCCGATCTGGCTGTGCTGCTGGCGATTAATTCATCGATGCGCAATAAACCCTTGCCGCGTCATCTGGTCGTGTTTGGTGAAGTCGGGCTGGCGGGGGAGATCCGGCCTGCGCCGCGCGGTCAGGAGCGTTTGAAAGAAGCAGCGAAACTGGGGTTCCGGATCGCGATGATTCCCAAAGCTAATGCACCGAAACAGAAGATTGACGGGCTGACGATTATCGCCGTGGACCGGATTGATGAAGCGATGAACCGCATCCGTGATGTGGATGATCTCGGCTGATTCCGGTTTTTATGTCTGCATTGCGCGCGATGCGCGTTACCAGATGTTTCAGACGCTGGCCTGGCCGCTGATGATCAGCTGCGCTGCCTGCTGCCCGCTGCGAACCGCACCTTCCAGCGTGGCGGGGTAGTCGCCGCGTGTGTAATCTCCTGCCAGCAGCAGGCCGGAAAGCGCGGTCAGATTGTCCGGTCGCTGTAAGCCGGGAGTGCAGCGAAAAGTGGCTTTTTTCTCCGTAATCACCTGATGCCAGAGTGGCTGCGCCAGTGCCGGCAGGTGCAATTCGCAGGCAAGCTGATGGGCGATCGCGGCAGCAAGTCTTGCATGGTCGTGCGTGATGTCGAGGTCCGGCGCACTGACGACGACTGCCAGCAGGCCTGCCTGATCGGGGTGCAGTTGCCCGCGGTCGAATACATATTGTCCCCAGTATTGGCGGGAAGCGTCTTCCTTTAATGCATACATTGCACGCGGCAGCTGAAATGCAGTGTCATATTGCAGATAACAGGTGGTAATTGCTTCGTCAGCGAAAGCCGGTAACGGCGCTGTCTCCAGCTGGCTGCGAACGATCAGGCGCTGGGCATTGCGCGCCTCCGTCGCGATGATCACTGCATCAAAGCCATCGGCTTGCGTATCTGCGGTCTGTACGGACCATGAGCGCTCATTACCGTGTTTCAGTTGCCGTACCGATTGCTGGCAATGAACTTTGGCACCATGTTGCAGCAAAAAACGAATGGCCTGTTCCGGAAACAGGGCTGATAAATCCATGCGTGGCAACAGCATGTCGGAAGCGCTGCGGCGCGCGCCCAGACTATCGCGCAACACATTCAGGAATACCTGCGCTGAGGCCTGCTCCGGTCTGGTATTGAGGGCAGCAACACATAACGGATACCACATAAGCTGGCACAGCCGCTCAGTCTGCTCAAAGCGCTGCAGCAGTTCTGTCACCGGGCAATCCTGATACAGTTGCCAGCCCATCCAGCGTGCTGTGGATGAAAAACGGATTAATGCCAGCTTATCCGCCCGGCGCAGACCGCTGGCTCGCCACAGGCCGGCCAGCAGATGCAGTGGGGCAGGCAGACGCGGCGCAATCAGTGCCATGTCTGCACGAGGATCGGGATACACCATCTGTAATGGCAAACGCAGAAATGCCTGATCTAGTGGGATACCGACCTGCCGCATCATGGCGAGACTCTGGCGGTAGGCTCCGAGCAGGATATGCTGGCCATTGTCCAGATTCCGGTTGTGCAGGCTGACCCGTCTGGCGCGTCCGCCTGGTGTTTTCGCTGCTTCATACAGCGTGACCCGGTGACCTGCCTGGCACAGCCTGACGGCGGCGGCGCAGCCTGCCCAGCCGGCACCGATGATGGCAACGCGCTGCGGACTTTGTTTAGCCACGGATGTAGGTTGTCCAGGCCAGCCAGAGTTTGCGGATCGGCGTGAGCGAGATACGCTGATTCAGCACATGAAAGCCGTCATGCTGAATTTCTTTCAGCAGCGTGCGGTAAATGGCTGCCATGATCAGGCCGGTGCGCTGGGCGCGGCGATCTTCCGGCGGCAGCATGTTCAGCGCCTCGTCGTACAAGGCCTGCGCCCGGTCATACTGAAACTGCATCAGGGCGACGAATTCGGGTGAGTGTTTCGCGTTCAGGATGTCTGCTGCGGTGACCTTGAATTGCTGCAGTTCGTTGACCGGCAGATAAATCCGGCCCTTACGCGCGTCTTCACCGACGTCACGGATGATGTTCGTCATCTGGAATGCCAGACCCAGTTTTTCGGCAAAGGTGCGGGTTTGCGGGTTGGTGATTCCGAAAATGCTGGCGGATAAGATCCCGACCACGCCAGCAACATGCCAGCAGTATTTTTGCAGCGCCTGAAAATCGAGATAGCGGGTCTGGTTCAGATCCATTTCCATGCCATCAATGATGGCCATCAGATGCGCGCCATCCAGCTGATAGGTGCTCATGTGCGGTAGCAACGCCTTGCTGACCGGATGCGTCGGCGCATTGGCCAGCATCGCCTGAATTTCCTGACGCCACCAGCCGAGTTTGCTGCGGGCGACCATATCATCGGAGCTTTCATCGACCACATCATCGACTTCGCGGCAAAAAGCATACAGTGCAGTGATGGCGCGGCGACGTTCTGCCGGCAAAAACAGAAAGCTGTAATAAAAACTGGAGCCACTTTCCGCAGCTTTTTGTTGGCAATATTCGTCAGGAGACATGCTGTTGTTCAGGAATAGATTCAGAAGGAAATTGGCGCAATGCCAAAAAAAATTGATATGCTAGCAAACTTCGCGCGGCTCTGAGGCGCTTTATGGTGATTTCCTGCGGTTTTATGCTGCCGGAGACAGGACGATGCGGTAAGGTATCGTAATGTATTCTCCGGGCAGAATGCTTAACCCAAAATGCGCCAGCTCGTATAATAGTCGGCGCATTATATATTTATCGGGCATCTTGCCGGATGAACATAGAGCAGGTACCTGATTCGAAACTCTACATTTGGATAAACATCTTGAATAAATCAAAACTTGCAGTGGTGCTGGGCGGCCTGGGACTGGTGCTTGCCGGATGCGGCGGCTTTGTGTACACCACAGTGGGCGGCACGGTGACTGGCCTGGGAACAAGCGGCGCAAACACCCTGATTTTGCGGAACGATCTGAATTACCTCCGCACGATGACAGCAGACGGAACATTTTCATTTAACGTCGCCAGCAATGCCAATTATGCGATTACTGTTTCCTCTCAGCCGAATCTGGTGAACTGCTCGGTCGCTAATGGCACCGGAAAAATGACCGGCGATGCTTCAGTGAACAATATCTTAGTGACCTGTGTCCCCAATGTGCAGGTGTCCGGCACGCTGGCAGGCATGAATGACGGCGGCAGCATCACACTGAATAACAATACCGTGAACCCCGTTACCAAGGTCGCGACCGACTATACGACGGCCGTTTCCGCCAATGGCAGCTTTTCATTCACGAATTATGTGGTCAGTGGCAACAGTTACAATGTGACGGTGAAATACCCGCCTGCCGCCCAGTACTGCACTGTGGCGAATGCGACCGGGGTGGCGGATCGGAATAATCCGAATGCCATCAACAATATTGCTGTCAGCTGCGTGCCTGCCGTGCCGGTCAAGGTCACGATCAATGGTCTGACAGCGGGCAATGCCGTGACGCTCGCCAATACCACAACCGGGATGGTGGACAAGCTGACTACCGGCACGATCGGTATTTATGCATTCAACTGGAGTCTGCTCAATGGCATGCCATATGCCGTTACGGTCGATACCCAGCCGACCGGCCAGACCTGCACGGTTGTCAATGGCTCGGGTGTGGCGGACATCACCAAACCGACCGCCGCAAGCAATATCGTGGTCAATTGCAGCTGATGGCATGAGCTTACTGGCTCATCCCTGGATGAGCAGGCGAACAAAAACCGGCTTGAAGCCGGTTTTTGTTTTTGAGGAAGCGTGTTGGGATGAATGTATCAGTATGCTGTCGCTGGTTGCGGCGGGATGACGACTGAGAGAGGGTATTCAGTGCCTGCACACACCGTATTTCGGCATTCAGAGTTCCCTTAACACGCCGGTTTCGTCGAAATAAAAAATCTCTTCCCGTTTGAATCCCCATTTACCGCCTTTCAGCCGGACGAATGGCTCAAAGCTGAAAAACGGCGCATTTCCTAATGGCGCACTATTGGTTGACTCAATGAATTGCCGCTGGTCAGAATCAGCCGCGATGCTGTGACCGACATTGTTGCGGTAATCCAGGTTGACGAAGCCGCTTTGCCGTATGCGCATATTGGCCCAGTCAAACAGCTGACCGAAGGTGGTATGCGGTTTCACCAGTTTCTGCATTTGCAGATGCATCTGGTCAAGAAAATTCAGGCCATTCTGGAACTCTAATTGTTTCGGATTACTGGTCACCCGGCCATTTTCAATCGGAAATGAACGTGCACAGTCTCCCCAGTACGGTCCCAGCGTCGGGCTGAGATCAATCGTGACCAGATTGGAGTGGCCGACGCATTCATCATGGGGCTGGTAATCTTTGCCGGAAATGGAAACGCAGCTGCGTGAACCCAGCAGCACCAGCGCCGGGCAGGTGTAATACCAGGTGTCCGGATAACCCTGTGCCTTGAGCAGGTGATGGGCTTTATCGGCAATACTTTTTTCCGTGTCGTCGGCCGTGATCATGGTCGTGATCTGGCTCAGAACGGCTCTGGCTGCAATCTGCACTTTCCGGTGTTGTGTAATTTCTGGCTCGGTGGGCATGATGCACTCAATCGCTGATGGTCGTGGATGACTTACTTATCCGGGCTGCTGGTCACTGTCCTGACGCCTGCTGCGGTCACATCGACGGCAGTGCCGACGACAGCACTGCCGACTTTGACCGTCGTGGAGACAGCAGCGTCGGCAACCGCCAGCACAGTACATCCGTTCAGGGAGAAAATGCATAGTAGGAAAAGCAGGCCGGATATACAAGTTCGCATGACAAGTCCTTGATGTGGATGAGAATGTTGGCGGAAGCTGATCAGCGCAGCTTTACAGGAAGCAATATTATCCCTCAAATCGTCCCGCACGACAGAATATGCTTACTCAGAGCTGACAAAAAATATTTAGTTCAAATACTCTGACTCTGCCTTGTCATCGTTCCTGATGCCTTGAGCGGTTTTTGGGAGGAGAGCATGCTTGTTCTTTGTCCCGACAGACTCTCTGTGAGCTGTTTTTTGCTGCCAGAGATTGAGGAAAATAGCAGCGATTCATCAGTATACTCCCCCCTGTTTTTCTTAAAAATGCTCTGATCTCCTTGATTTTATTGGTCTTAAAAATATACTGAGGGGGAGTATGTTTTCATGGGATTGAATCGTGACGAACTGCGGTAACGGCAGGCTGGTCAATGCAATCCAGGTGCAGTCTTTTCCGGCCGGTTTCTCCCGGGCCGTAAGTCAGCCGGCCTGAAGGCAGGGGAATCACATGCGAAATGCGCGGGCAGTGAGCAGTAGCCAGTCAGCCGCAGTGAGCCGTGGCCGGTGCCGGAACACGTCGCCCTGAACACGGTCGATTTTTTCGATAATCCGCAAACCACCCTGAACCACGAGCCGCAATTCCCAGCCAATGCGTCCCGGCAGATGCAGTGCAAGCCCCGCGCCGCTTTGCATCAGGTCGTGCGCGCGACGGGTCTGAAATGCCATCAGCTGTTGCCATGCCGGGTTCAGTTGTTGCGCGTCGATTTGCTGCTCGCTGACGCCAAAATGCTGTAAATCTTCCTGCGGCAGATAGACGCGCTGTTTTTGCCAGTCAATCGCGACATCCTGCCAGAAATTAATCAGCTGCAGCGCGGTGCAGATCGCATCCGAACGGCGGATATTGTCCGGGGTATTGCACTGATACAGTTCCAGCATGATGCGTCCGACGGGATTGGCGGAACGGCTGCAATAATCCTGCAGCTGTGCGAAATTATGGTATCGGGTGGTCTGCACATCCTGCCGGAATGCCGACAGCAAATCGCGGAATGATTGCAGATTTAGGTTGTGCTGGCGGATGATGTGCGCCAGTCGCGTAAACAAGGCCGAATCGCTGCGCTGACCGCGTTCGATGCGATCCAGCTCTGCTTCATATCCGGCAAGCGCCGCCAGCCGTTGCCCGGGCAGGGCGTCGCCTTCATCGGCAATGTCGTCTGCACTGCGCGCAAAAGCGTAAATTACCTCTACCGCAGGACGCAGCGAGGATGGCAGCAGCAGGGAGGCAACAGGAAAATTCTCGTAATGATCGACCGGCATAAGGTATTGAAAACGCAGGAAAAAATAAATGACCGAAAAGTCATTGGCAAAAATAAAAGGCTTCACTATAATAACTAACCACTGAGTCAGTTATTTTTGACGGATAGAAAATTTTGCCCTGATCCGACCGGCTGGCCAATATCCATAGCCTGCATAGTAAAGGAAAAATCTTGTGTTAACACTCAAATCTGTTACTTACCCGCATCCAGCGCGGGGCGCCGACCGGCGCCTGCTTCCGGCGCTTTCCTCCGGTGTTTTGCTGGCGTCTGTGCTGGCGTTGCTGAGCGCCTGCTCCAAGCCGGTCGGGAAAGCGGAAGACATTCGCCCCGTGCGTGCGGTCACCGTTGCCAGCGCCAGTGCGAGTGCTGCATTTGAAGTGTCCGGTGAGGTTCGTCCCCGGATCGAGTCGCGGCTGGGTTTTCGTGTGCCGGGAAAAATCGTGCAACGCAGAGTGGATCTTGGTGCAGTCGTGAAGCGTGGTCAGATTCTGATGCAGCTCGATCCTCAGGATCTGGCATTGGCGCAGACGCAGGCGAAAGCCGGTCTGATGGCGGCAGAAAGTAACCGCGATCTGGCGCAGGCTGAACTACGGCGTTATCAGGAGTTGCGCAGTAAAAATTTCGTCGCGGCAGCCATTCTGGATGCCAAAGAAGTGGCATTCAGAGCCGCGCAGTCCAGCTACGAACAGGCTTTGGCCGGATACAAAAATCAGAGCAACCAGATAGCCTATGCCAGTCTGATCGCGGATGTGGATGGCGTGGTGACAGGAATTGATGCGGAAGCCGGTCAGGTGGTTGCTGCCGGCACACCGGTTATCCGTGTGGCGCAAAGCGGCGACATGGATGTGGTGGTGGGCATTCCTGAAAATAAAATTAACCAGATTCGCCAGATGAGCGATATCCGCGTGGCTTTATGGGCAAATCCTGCGCAGCAACTGCCTGCCAAGCTCAGGGAGTTGTCTGCTATCGCCGATCCGGTGACCAGAACGTATCAGGCGAAGGTGAGCCTGCCCGCCGATGCCAGAGATGTTCGTCTCGGAATGACTGCCAACGTGCGTTTTTCCACACCGGGCCAGCAGCCGGTTTTCCGTTTGCCGATGACGGCATTATTCCAGGATAAAGGCGTATCTTCCGTATGGGTGGTGAATAATGGCGCAGTGAAGCTGGTGCCGGTGCAGCTCGCTGGTGCCGACGGTGAACAATTACTGGTAACCGACGGCATCGCAGCAGGTCAGGTTGTGGTGACAGCCGGTGTGAATCAGCTGCAGGCCGGGCAAAAAGTTACCCTCCTTGGCGCAGAGTCTGCGGCCGGAAAAAATACTTCTTCCGCAACGGCTTCTGCTGCTGTGGTTTCCAGTCGTGCGGGGGCTTCGCAATGAGCAAGTCTTCCGGTTTTAACCTCTCACGCTGGGCGCTGGAGCATATTCCCTTAACCCGTTATCTGATCGTCGCCCTGCTGCTGGGAGGGATTTTCAGTTATGCAAAACTGGGGCAGGATGAAGATCCGCCGTTCACTTTCCGTGCCATGGTGGTGCGCGCAATGTGGCCCGGAGCAACGGCGCTGCAGATGGCCGATCAGGTGACCGATAAGCTGGAAAAAAAGCTTCAGGAAACGCCTTACATCGATAAAATCCGCAGCTATTCCAAACCGGGCGAAACGCTGATCATTCTGCAGTTGCGCGAATCGACGCCACCGAAAGAAACACCCCAGGCCTGGTATCAGGTGAGGAAAAAAATCGGCGATATCCGTTCCACTCTGCCATCCGGAGTGATCGGCCCTTTTTTCAACGATGAATTTGGCGATACATACGGATCGATATTTGCGTTATCCGGTGACGGCTTTTCGTATGAAGAAGTCAAGGAATATGCCGACTTTGTACGTCAGCAATTCCTGCGTATTCCTTCTGTGTCCAAAGTAGAGTTGTTTGGTGTGCAGGATGAGAAGATCAATATTGAATTTTCGCAGAAAAAATTTGCCCAGCTCGGCGTTCCCTTCGATACGATCGTTGCCCAGATCAATTCCCAGAATGGCATTGAGGCGACAGGCGTCCTGACGACTTCGGCTGACAATCTGCAGGTGCGGGTTTCCGGTGCGCTGATGACGGTCAAGGACCTGGAAAACCTGCAGCTGCGCGCCAATGGCACGACTTTCCGGCTCGGAGACTTTGCGACGGTCCGGCGTGAGTATAAAAATCCACCGCAGGACAAAATGCGCTTCAATGGCAAGGAGGTCGTCGGCCTCGGCATCTCTATGGAAAAAGGCGGCAACATTATCGAGCTCGGCAAGCATTTGCAGCAGGAAGTTGCCACGATCAAAGCCAAGCTGCCGGTCGGTATCCAGCTGGAGCAGGTCACCAATCAGCCTGATGCGGTGAAGGCATCGGTAGGCGAATTTGTGCATACGCTGATTGAGGCTGTGGTGATCGTGCTGGCCGTCAGTTTCCTGTCGCTTGGCCTGCATACCAAACCGTTCCGGCTCGATATCTGGCCCGGGCTGGTGGTGGGGCTGACTATTCCGCTGGTGCTGGCAATTACCTTCCTGTTTATGCGCATCCTGGATATCGATTTGCATAAAATCTCGCTCGGCGCGCTGATCATTGCACTGGGGTTGCTGGTGGACGATGCGATTATCGCCGTCGAAATGATGGTGCGGAAGATGGAAGAAGGATTTTCCCGTTTCGATGCCGCGACTTTTGCTTACACCTCGACCGCGATGCCGATGCTGACCGGAACGCTGATTACTGCAGCAGGCTTTTTACCGATCGGGCTGGCGAAATCGGCCGCAGGCGAATACACCTTTTCGATGTTCTCGGTGAATGCGCTGGCGCTGATTATCTCGTGGCTGGCAGCGGTGCTGTTCACACCTTATCTTGGCTATCTGTTTTTAAAAATCAAGCCGCATCATACCGGTGGCCAGCCGCATGAGTTATTCGACACGCCGTTTTACAGCCGCTTCCGGTCGCTGGTGAACTGGTGCGTTGAATGGCGCAAGACGACGATTGCGATCACTTTGATGGTGTTTGGTCTGGGTGTGTTTGGCTTTAAGTTTATCGAACAGCAGTTTTTCCCTGATTCCAGCCGGCCGGAACTGATGGTCGAATTGTGGCTGCCGGAAGGCTCTTCGTTTGCGGCGACCGAAGCGCAGGCGAAGAAGTTTGAACGCATTCTGCAGAAACAGGAAGGAGTGGAAAGTATCACCAGTTATGTCGGAACAGGTAGTCCGCGATTCTATTTGCCGCTTGATCAGATATTCCCTCAGACGAATGTATCGCAAATTGTTGTGTTACCGAAAAATCTGAAGGCGAGGGAAGCGTTACGCCTGAAAATTATCGATTTATTTAAAACCGATTTTCCTGAAGTGCGCGGGCGTGTGAAGTTGCTGCCGAATGGTCCGCCGGTGCCTTATCCGGTGCAGTTCCGCGTGACGGGGCTGGAGGTCGCTCAGGTTCGCGCCATTGCCGATCGCGTTAAGGAAGTTATGCGCGCCAATCCAAATACGGTGGGCGTCAACGACAACTGGAATGAATCGGTGAAAGTTGTCCGGATCGATCTGGATCAGGATAAGTTGCGTGCTGCCGGCATCACATCGCAAAACATTATGCGCGCAGCCAATACGATTCTGACCGGAAGCACCGTTGGTCAGTTCAGGGACGGTAACAAACTGATTGATATCGTGGTGCGCCAACCGGTCGATGAGCGTTCCACTGTGAATGCGTTGAATAATGCCAATATTCCGACTGCCAGTGGCAAACCGGTGCCGCTGTCGCAGCTCGCCAGTGTGAAGCTGGTCTGGGAGCCCGGTGTGGTCTGGCGCGAAGGGCGGGAATGGGCGGTGACGGTGCAATCCGACGTGGTCGATGGTATTCAGGGGCCGACTGTTTCCAGCCAGATTACGCCAAAACTGCAGCAAATCCGCGATGCGTTGCCACCGGGATATAAAGTGGAACTGGCCGGTGCGGCGGCGGACAGCGGAAAAGCACAGGAATCGATTGCTGCCAATGTGCCGCTGGTGATTTTCATCATTTTCACCTTGCTCATGCTGCAATTGCACAGCTTTTCCAGGGCCATCCTGGTGTTTCTGACCGGACCACTGGGGGTTGCCGGTGCTGCGATGGCATTGCTGATACTGCAAAGACCGTTTGGTTTCGTGGCGCAACTGGGCGTGATTGCTCTGTTCGGTATGATCATCCGGAATTCGGTGATTCTGATTGACCAGATTGAGCACGACATTGAGGAAGGCGTGGAAGTCTGGGACGCGATTGTTGAGTCTGCGGTCAGACGTTTCCGCCCGATCATTCTCACTGCTGCGGCGGCTGTGCTGGCTATGATTCCGTTGTCCGGGTCGGTATTCTGGGGCCCGATGGCCGTAGCGATCATGGGGGGGCTGATTATCGCTACCGCCCTGACTTTACTGTTCCTGCCGGCATTGTATGCTGCCTGGTTCCGGGTCAAAAAGCCCGTAGAAACGGTAAAATGAGCCGTATTTCGGGTAAATCATTTCCGATTTGCCCGAAATACCCTGAAATGTTTTGTAATCGACATCAAAAAAATAAGCCACAGGATTTTAAAATCCAGTAGAATAGCGGGATGGAGTTGTAATGCCACATACATTAGTTCTGGGCGACGCTTGATGTTCGGGTCGCCCTTTGCTTTTGTGCCGGATGCGTCGCAGATCAATGCCGGTATTCAGGGTAGGTAGCAAACTCATTCCGCGAGGATGGCGAAATTGGTAGACGCACCAGGTTTAGGTCCTGACGCCAGCAATGGTGTGGGGGTTCGAGTCCCCCTCCTCGCACCACAGAATTTTTACTATTTGGACGATTTTCATGGCAACTGCAGTCGAAACTTTAGATAAATTGGAACGCCGCCTCACGATTTCTTTCCCGGTCGCTGATGTGCAATCGGAAGTTGAAAAGCGTTTGAAGGTGCGTGCACGTACAGCAAAGGCTCCTGGTTTCCGCCCAGGTAAAGTGCCAATGAAGATGGTCGCGGCCCAGTACGGTTATCAGATTGAAAATGAGGTTCTGAACGATAAAGTCGGTCAGGCATTTGCTGCTGCGGCAAACGAAAATAATTTGCGTGTTGCAGGCTATCCGAACATTGAGCCGAAGTCCGGCGAAGGTGTCGCAGAGGGAACGCTGGCATTTAACGCGACTTTTGAAGTGTATCCGGAAATCCAGATTGGTGATTTGTCTTCTGCTGAAGTTGAACAGGTTAAGTCGGATGTGACAGATGCTGAGATCGATAAAACGATTGATATTCTGCGCAAGCAGCGCGTTCACTTCCATGTTAAAGGTGAGCAGGGCGCGCACGGTGACGGCGGCGCTGATCAGTCCGCTCAGAATGGCGATCGTGTGACTGTCAATTTCGTCGGCAAAATTGATGGCGTTGAATTTGCGGGTGGTAAAGCGGACGACTTCGTTTTTGTCCTGGGTGAAGGTCGTATGCTGCCGGAGTTCGAAGCTGCTACACTGGGTTTGAAGGCTGGCGAATCAAAAACTTTCCCGCTGAGCTTCCCTGAGGATTATCACGGTAAAGATGTTGCCGGCAAAACTGCTGAATTCACTATTACCCTGACGAAGATTGAGTGGGCGCATTTGCCTGAAGTGGACGCTGATTTCGCTAAAATGCTGGGTGTCGAGGATGGCGATCTGGTAAAAATGCGCAATGACATCAAGGATAACCTTGAGCGTGAAGTCCGCGGACGTGTTAAGGCAAAAACCAAAGAAAGCGTGATGGACGCGCTGGTTAAGGCTGTTGCTTTTGATGTGCCTAAGGCTTTGGTTGCGCAAGACAGCGAACGTTTGGCAGAAATGACCCGTCAGGATATGGCGCAGCGCGGGATGAATGTGAAAGATGTTCCATTCCCTACAGAATTATTCAATGCACAGGCAGAACGCCGCGTGCGTCTCGGCCTGATTCTGGCTGAGATGGTCAAGGCCAATAGCCTGCAGGCAACTGCCGACCAGATCAAGGCGCAGGTTGAAGACTTTGCCCAAAGTTACGAAGATCCGCAGCAAGTGGTGAAATACTACTACAGCGACCGCAATCGTCTGGCAGAAGTGGAAGCCCTTGTATTGGAAGAAAACGTCGTTAACTATGTGCTGGGTAAATCAAAAGTCACAGAAAAAACACTGCCTTTTGATGAGTTGATGGGCAATAACGCACAAGCTTAACAAATAAAGGAACTGTACATGACAGGCATCATCCGTAATTCGGCGTTGGATACCAATATGCTGGGCATGGTGCCGATGGTGATTGAGCAGAGTGGGCGTGGTGAGCGTTCTTACGATATTTACTCCCGTCTGCTCAAAGAGCGGGTGATTTTCCTGGTAGGTCCGGTGAATGACCAGACAGCCAATCTGGTCGTGGCGCAGTTGCTGTTTCTTGAAAGCGAAAATCCGGATAAGGATATTTCTCTCTATATTAATTCACCGGGTGGTTCCGTTTCTGCCGGTATGGCAATCTACGATACCATGCAGTTCATAAAACCGGATGTTTCCACATTGTGTACTGGTATGGCGGCTTCCATGGGCGCCTTCCTGCTGGCAGCGGGTGCAAAAGGTAAGCGGTTTTCGTTGCCGAATTCCCGCATCATGATTCATCAGCCATTGGGTGGCGCTCAGGGGCAGGCATCGGATATTGAAATCCAGGCCAGGGAAATCCTGTATCTGCGTGAACGCCTCAACGGCATTCTCGCTGAAAAAACTGGCCGTAGTCTTGAGCAGATTGCGAAAGATACTGACCGCGATAATTTCATGTCCGCCGATGCTGCGGTGGAATACGGTTTGATCGACAAGGTACTGGCACATCGCGCGTGAGTTTCACTGATTTTGAAACGCCCGCTCCTGCGAAGGTTCGGGCGTTTTTTATTGGTCATCAGCGTTGCGCTGCTTGGGCGTATGCAATCTGTCTAAATGCTGAGATGCCATGACGAAATCGGTTTTTGCAGGTAATATGCACTCATGCTGTCCTGATTTAATTTTATTTGCTTTCTATTCGCACCATGCCCGATAAAAAATCCTCCGGCAGTGAAAAACTGCTTTACTGCTCATTCTGTGGAAAGAGTCAACATGAGGTTAAGAAACTGATTGCTGGGCCGTCGGTTTTTATTTGCGACGAGTGTATTGATTTGTGTAACGACATCATTCGCGATGAAGTCTCAGAGATTGACAACATTGCGAGTGCAAAAAATGAACTTCCCACACCGCAGGAAATTACGGATCTGTTGGATCAGTACGTGATCGGGCAGGCAACAGCCAAGCGCATACTCGCAGTTGCCGTATATAACCATTACAAACGTCTCAAGCATCTCGGGAAAAAAGATGATGTGGAACTGGCAAAAAGTAATATTTTGCTGGTTGGCCCAACAGGGTCGGGCAAAACGCTGCTGGCACAGACTTTGGCCCGTATGCTGAATGTACCATTTGTGATTGCTGACGCGACGACCCTGACCGAGGCTGGATATGTCGGCGAAGATGTTGAGAACATTATTCAAAAATTACTGCAAAACTGTAATTACGAAGTCGAGCGCGCGCAAAAAGGAATTGTTTATATCGATGAAATCGATAAAATTTCCCGTAAATCTGACAATCCTTCCATTACGCGCGATGTTTCCGGTGAAGGTGTGCAGCAAGCGTTGCTGAAACTGATTGAGGGCACGATGGCATCTGTGCCTCCTCAGGGTGGGCGCAAGCATCCGAATCAGGATTTCATCCAAATTGACACGACTAACATCATGTTCATTTGTGGTGGTGCATTTGATGGTCTGGCCAAAATTATTTCTGACCGGTCCGAACGCAGTGGAATTGGTTTTTCTGCCAGCGTTAAAAGCCAGACCGAAAAAAGCGCCAGTCAAGTCATGCAGGATGCCGAGCCTCAGGATCTGATTAAGTTTGGATTGATTCCCGAGCTGGTAGGGCGTTTACCGGTGATTGCCACATTGAATGAGCTGGATGAAGCAGCGTTGATCCAGATTCTGGTTGAACCGAAAAATGCTCTGATCAAGCAATATGCAAAGTTGCTTGAAATGGAAGGTACTGAACTGGAGATTCGTCCTGCGGCATTACAGGCCATCGCGAAAAAAGCGATTGCCCGTAAAACAGGTGCCCGCGGACTACGCTCTATTCTGGAACATGCGCTGCTGGACATTATGTACGATCTGCCTAGCCACCAAAATGTTGAAAAAGTAGTCATTGATGAAAACACCATCACTAATGGTGCAAAACCTTTATTGATTTATCAGGAGCAGGCGAAAGTTTCTGGCGCCTGATCAGGAAAACCTGGCAGGCAGGTCAAAGAAAAAGTCTTTGATCTGCCTGCCGTAAAAATTCTAATCGCTGTAGAATAGGGCGATAAAACAGATCAGCTTCAATCGTAAAGCTACCCGGAGAACACCTCTGTGTGGCTTTTTTTGTTGTTTTTACTGAGATGGGCTTGTGTTTTAGCCTTGTGCGCCAACATTGTTAACCAGTATTTATGAAAGGTGCGCCATGACGACTACTCTGATGACCGAGCAAATCCAATTGCCATTACTTCCACTGAGGGATGTAGTGGTGTTCCCGCATATGGTGATTCCTTTATTTGTCGGCCGACCAAAATCTATCAAGGCCTTAGAGGCCGCAATGGATCAGGGTAAAAGCATTATGCTTGCTGCGCAAAAAGCCGCAGCGAAAGATGAACCCTCTGCGGACGATATTTACGAAATTGGCTGTGTTGCCAATATCCTGCAAATGCTGAAGTTGCCCGATGGCACGGTAAAAGTGCTGGTAGAGGGTGCGCAGCGTGCACGTATTCACAAAATTCATGATTCTGAATCGCATTTTAGTGCAGAGCTGACCCCGGTAGCGGCTGTTGAAGAAGACGATTCGGAAGTTGAGGCGATGCGCCGTGCGATTGTTCAACAGTTTGATCAGTACGTCAAACTGAACAAAAAAATCCCGCCTGAAATTCTGGCCTCACTCTCCGGCATTGATGATGCCGGTCGTCTGGCCGACACGATTGCCGCACATTTGCCCCTGAAACTGGAGCAAAAGCAGGTTATTCTCGAAATATTCAGTGTCGCTAAACGGCTTGAACATTTGCTGGGTCAGTTGGAAGGTGAACTCGATATTTTGCAGGTTGAAAAGCGCATCCGTGGTCGCGTTAAGCGTCAGATGGAGAAATCTCAGCGCGAATATTATCTGAATGAGCAGGTTAAGGCGATTCAGAAAGAACTGGGCGAGGGTGAAGAAGGCGCTGATATCGACGAGCTTGAGAAGAAAATCACCGCTGCCAAAATGCCCAAGGAAGCCCGCGATAAAGCGATGAATGAGTTGAAAAAACTCAAAATGATGTCGCCTATGTCTGCCGAGGCGACAGTGGTTCGTAACTATATTGATACGATCGTCGGCTTGCCGTGGAAGAAAAAATCCAAGGTCAATAATGATCTGACCAATGCCGAGAAGGTGCTGGAGGATGAGCATTATGGTCTCGATAAAGTGAAAGAGCGCATCCTTGAGTATCTTGCAGTACAGCAACGCGTAGATAAATTGAAGGCGCCTATCCTGTGTCTGGTTGGTCCACCCGGTGTCGGTAAAACCTCACTTGGACAATCCATTGCCCGCGCGACAAACCGGAAGTTTGTGCGTATGGCGCTCGGTGGTGTGCGTGATGAGGCGGAAATCCGTGGTCATCGCCGCACTTATATCGGCTCAATGCCCGGAAAGATTTTGCAGAGTCTGGCTAAAGTTGGTGTGCGCAACCCTCTGTTTTTACTGGATGAAGTGGATAAAATGGGCGCCGACTTCCGTGGCGACCCATCTTCAGCTTTACTGGAAGTGCTTGATCCGGAACAAAATCATACTTTTTCCGATCATTACATCGAAGTCGACTTCGATTTGTCTGATGTGATGTTTGTTGCGACATCGAATTCCTACAATATTCCGGCTGCTCTGCTGGACAGGATGGAAGTGATCCGCTTGTCCGGTTATACCGAAGACGAAAAAACCAGTATTGCGCAACGTTATTTGTTGCCAAAACAAATTAAAAATAACGGTTTAAAAGAAACTGAAATCAGTGTTGCGGAGAGTGCGATACGGGACATTATCCGCTATTACACCCGCGAAGCTGGCGTCCGTTCTTTGGAAAGGGAAATTTCAAAGATTTGCCGCAAAGTGGTGAAGATGCTGTTACTCAAAAAGAATGAGAAAAAGGCGACTATTACAGCGAAAAATCTGGACAAATATCTCGGGGTCCGTCGTTATGATTTTGGCGTTGCTGTTAAGGAAAATCAGATTGGGCAGGTTGTCGGTCTGGCATGGACCGAAGTTGGCGGCGATCTGTTGACGATTGAAGCTGTGTCTATGCCTGGCAAGGGTGGCGTTATCCGTACCGGCACTCTGGGCGACGTGATGAAAGAGTCGATTGAGGCCGCCAGAACTGTTGTCCGCAGCCGTGCCAAGCGGCTTGGCATCAAGTCGGATGTGTTTGAGAAAAGCGATATACACATCCACGTACCTGAAGGTGCAACACCCAAGGATGGTCCTTCCGCCGGTATTGCGATGACGACTGCATTAGTTTCTGTCTTTACCGGAATTCCGGTTCGGGCTGATGTCGCAATGACCGGTGAGATCACGTTGCGCGGTGAAGTGTTGCCGATCGGCGGACTGAAGGAAAAATTGCTTGCAGCTCACCGTGGCGGCATCAAAACTGTGTTAATTCCGGAAGAAAATGCAAAAGATCTGACAGAGATTCCGGATAATGTGAAAAATAAACTTGAGATTATTCCGGTGCGTTGGATCGATAAAGTTCTTGAAATTGCTCTGGAAAGTCAGCCGATCGCGCTGCCGGATGAGGATGTCAGTATTGCCGCCACTCCAGCGGCGGGCACTGATGAGTCAGCGGTGGTAAAGCATTAAGTCTGTTTTTGTGATTTAAAAAATGCCCTGAATTTCAGGGCATTTTTCTTTTTGGCCGTAAGGGTTGATCGCGATCCCTATACGGTCGTTACCTGCATAACAATCAGTGTTCCGTAATCAGGAGTCAGAATAGATTCATACATTCTGTATTAAACCCAATTTCTCATTAGCCCCACAGCCAATCCCTCTAAAGAAAAATCTGTTTCATTCTCGCTGACATGGATAATGGAGTAGTCTGGATTCTCTGGAATTAACTCTATCCCGGTTTCTGTTTTTTTATAGCGTTTGACAGTGACATCGTCACCCAGTCTGGCCACGATAATCTGGCCATTTCTGGCATGATCTGTCTTTTTTACGGCCAGCAGATCACCGTCCAGAATGCCGGCGTCGCGCATGGACATACCGCGCACCTTGAGTAAAAAATCAGGTTTCGCAGAAAAAAGAGCGGGATCCACCTGATAACTGGCTTCGATATGTTCGCTCGCAAGAATGGGGGAGCCGGCTGCAACGCGTCCGACCAGCGGAATGGACAGATTTGCAGATGCTGAACTGGCGGACAGAGAACCAGTGATGTGACTCGATAAGTCAGAGTCCAGCAAGCGGATTCCCCGCGAAGTGCCCGCCGCAATTTCAATCACACCTTTTCTGGCGAGTGCTTGCAGGTGTTCCTCAGCGGCATTAGTCGAGCGGAAGCCGAGCGTAGACGCTATTTCTGCCCTGGTTGGAGGGAAGCCTGTCTGTTGGATGGCATCTTTGATGAGATTCAGGATTTGTTCCTGTCTTGCGGTCAGCTTTAGCATGAGGTCAATGCGCGAATTGCGCTGTACGTATAGACAGTCTGTATTTTTATACAGTGAGGTATTCTGTGCAAGGAAAATTTGATATTTTTAGATATTCATTGCGATTAACTGAAGCTATTTGTATTAATCATTAAACTGGGTTATCATAATCGGCTTTCCTCTTCCTGCACTCGTCTTGACGCCGGGGCAGGCTATTTTTATTGTCCACAAGGAGAATATATGCGTCATTATGAAATCGTATTTATCGTACATCCCGATCAAAGCGAGCAAGTGCCAGCGATGATCGAGCGTTATAAAGCCAGTGTTGTTGCACGTGGTGGTCAGATCCATCGCGTTGAAGACTGGGGCCGTCGTCAATTGGCTTACATGATTCAGAAACTGGCAAAAGCACACTATGTTTGCATGAACATCGAGTGCGACGCAGAAACTCTGCTCGAGCTGGAAACCGCATTCAAATTCAATGATGCTGTTCTGCGCCACCTGACAGTTAAAATGAAAAAAGCTGAAACAACGCCATCTCCAATGATGAAAGCTGTTCAGAAAGAAGATGCAGCGAAGGCGCAGCGCGTTGAAGCGCCAGCTGCTTAATTTTCATTAGTTGAAAAGGTCGTGTGACGGTACGGTGAACCAACTCAATCTGTTTGCAAAAATTATCGAGAAATCTGCATTACGTTTTACGCCAGCAGGTGTTCCGATAGCCAGTGCTGTGCTGATGCACAGTTCTCAGCAGACAGAAGCGGGAGTGATCAGACTGGTTGAAATGGAGATTTCTGCAATTGCTGCAGGAGATATTTCAAAAAGCTTTTCTGAAATTCCGCTGGAACTGGAGTGTAAATTCACCGGATTCCTGGCACGCAAAAACCGCAACAGCAAAAGTCTCGTTTTTCATATAACGAATTTCGGGATGAATTTACTAGATTAGGAGCCAAAAATGGCATTCGGTAAAAAATTTGATAAAAACAAATTGAAGCAAAAGCGTCAGCAACAAAATCCTTTGTTCAAGCGCAAAAAATTCTGCCGCTTCACAGCAGCACACGTAGAGAAAGTTGATTACAAAGATATCGACACTCTGAAAGATTTCGTTCAGGAAAATGGCAAAATCATGCCAGCCCGTCTGACCGGTACTAAAGCTTTGTATCAGCGTCAGGTTGATACAGCGATCAAGCGCGCACGCTACTTAGCGCTGTTGCCTTACACTGATCTGCACACAGCGTAATTGACGACAGGATATTAGGAGAAAAATATGCAAGTTATTCTGATGGATAAAGTCGTTAATCTCGGCAATCTCGGTGATGTAGTTCGTGTGAAAGATGGTTACGCACGTAATTTCCTGATCCCACAACGTATGGCTCGTCGCGCAACTGCGGCAGCGATTGCTGAATTTGAAGCAAAGCGTGCAGAACTCGAAAAGGCAGCAGCTGAAAAATTGGCCGCAGCACAGGCACAAGGTGAAAAACTGGAAGGTTCTACCGTTCAGATCGCTCAGAAAGCTGGTGTTGATGGTCGTTTGTTCGGCTCCGTCACTAATTTTGATATCGCCGAAGCCATGGCTAAACAAGGTTTCGCGGTTGAGAAAGCACAAGTTCGTTTGCCACAAGGTCCATTGAAAATTGTTGGCGACCACGCTGTTTCCGTTGCATTGCACACTGACGTTGTTGTTAATGTGAACGTAGCAGTCGTCGGAGAGCAGGCTTAATTTAGCCGCTTTTCAAAATAAAAAAAGCCGGGTTATTGCCCGGCTTTTTTTATTTTTTGTAATAAATTATTTATATAATTTATTTGTTGTTGGAACAGCATAATATCCAATTGTTACCCAGTCCGGGTTCGTTGGTAATCAGAATTAGCAGGTATAATGCGCGCCATGAAAGCCGCTCCCGATCCACAGTTAGACGCTATCCGCGTTCCTCCTCATTCAATAGAAGCAGAACAGTCCGTCCTGGGCGGCTTGTTGCTGGACAATGCTGCCTGGGACCGAATTGCAGACTTTATTGGCGAGGATGATTTTTATCGTTACGACCATCGTCTGATTTTTCAGTGCATGGTGAAGTTGATTAATTCATCCAGGCCGGCAGACGTGATTACTGTGTATGAAGCACTGAGTGTGCAAGGTAAAGCAGAGGATGCAGGTGGCTTGGTTTATTTGAATGCACTGGCGCAAAATACACCGTCTGCGGCAAATATCCGGCGATATGCGGAAATCGTCCGTGACCGTGGCGTATTGCGCAAGCTGATTACGGTATCCGATGAAATTGCAGGCAATGCATTCAATCCGCAGGGTAAAGAAGTCAAGCAGATGCTGGATGAGGCAGAGTCTAAAATATTTGCTATCGCAGAAGAGGGCGCACGTGGCGCCCAGGGTTTTCAGGCAATCCAGCCGCTGCTGACGCAGGTAGTGGAGCGCATTGATGAGCTCTACAACCGTGACAACCAAAACGATATTACTGGTGTGCCAACGGGGTTTGTTGATCTGGATAAGATGACTTCCGGTTTGCAGCCTGGCGATCTGATTATCGTTGCTGGTCGTCCGTCGATGGGTAAGACAGCGTTTTCGCTGAATATCGGAGAAAACGTTGCCATCGACAGCGGATTACCTGTCGCCGTGTTTTCTATGGAAATGGGCGGGGCACAATTGGCAATGCGTATGTTGGGGTCGGTCGGACGCCTTGACCAGAGCCGTTTGCGGATTGGTAAGCTGAGTGATGAGGACTGGCCCCGGCTGACGCATGCGATCCAGAAAATGAATGAGGCGCAGCTATATATTGATGAAACACCGGCGCTCAGTTCAATTGAGCTGCGAGCGCGTTCCCGGCGGCTGGCGCGTCAATGTGGCAAGCTGGGTCTGATTATCGTGGATTACTTGCAGCTGATGTCTGCCAATGTGGCAGGTGAAAACCGGGCGACAGAAATTTCGGAAATTTCCCGAAATCTGAAAGGTTTGGCAAAAGAACTGAATTGTCCCGTGATTGCACTTTCCCAGTTGAACCGTTCTCTGGAACAGCGCCCGAATAAGCGTCCGGTGATGTCGGATCTGCGTGAATCGGGCGCGATTGAGCAGGATGCTGACGTCATCATGTTTATTTACCGCGATCAGGTTTATAACCCCGATTCGCCGGATAAAGGGACTGCAGAAATCATTATTGGTAAGCAGCGTAATGGTCCTATTGGCAGTGTGCGCCTGACCTTCCTGGGTGAATACACGAAATTCGATAATTATGTCGGTTCTTTGTCTATCTACGGAGATAGCGAGTAATTTTTAAGGCAGGGTGATTGTCAGCAGTCCGGCCACCGGATTGCTTCAATTCCCAGACCGATGTTTTTCTGATCAGAATTCATCTTCATTTCTATTTGTCAGTGAGAAAAAAATGTTTGGACGCTTGATGCCTACTGAAGGCAAATTCTTTGAGCTTTTTAATCAGCATGCAGAGTTGTGTGTAAAAGGATCCATGGAGATGTTGGCTTTGATGACCAATTTCGATGATCTGGAAAATCGCGTACATGCAATTGAAGGCATAGAAAAACAAGCCGATACGGTGACCTATAACACCATTGAGTTATTGCATAAAACATTTATCACGCCGATTGACCGTGATGACATCCATAAACTGATTACCCGCATGGATGATATTCTCGACTTGCTGGAGGATGGGGCGCAAACTATTTCACTGTACGACATCCGTGAAATCACCCCTGAGGCAAAGCGACTGGCGGAATTATGTCTTGCTTGCTCTGAGAAGGTTCAGCTGGCAGTCAGCAAGCTGCACAACATGAATCATTCAAGAGAAATTTTGTCGATCTGTGAGGAAATTGATCGTCTCGAGTCAGATGCTGATCATGTCATGCGGGCGGCTATGTCTAAACTGTTTCGTGATGAGCCCGATGTGCGGAATCTGATCAAGCTGAAAGCGATCTATGAAATCCTTGAAACAGTGACAGATCGTTGTGAAGACGTGGCAAATATTATTGAAGGCATTATTGTTGAAAACGCCTGATGCACGAGTCTGGAATAGTCTGAATGTCTGATCTGACCCGCCGGGGAGAGAAGTGCTTGTTTGGCGGTGACGATACACAATAAAAAACAACAGGCCTGATACGGTTGTGCAGGCCGAATTCAAAAAGAGTAAATTTCATGCAAACTTTGCAGATAAGCATTTACGTCGTCGCGGCGCTGGTCGTGCTGGCGCTGCTGTTTGATTTTATGAATGGTTTCCACGATGCGGCAAATGCCATCGCCACCGTGGTATCAACAGGGGTATTGAAGCCACAGACGGCAGTTGCCATGGCCGCACTGTTTAACGTCATTGCAGTTTTTTTCTTTCAGCTGAAAGTGGCTGCGACAATTGGCAAAGGCACGATAGAGCCATGGGCGATTGACCATTACGTCATCTTTGGCGCTTTAGTTGGTGCCGTGTTCTGGAACCTGATTACCTGGTATTTTGGTATTCCTTCGTCTTCTTCGCATGCCCTGATTGGCGGTCTGGTTGGCGCTGCAGTGGCGAAGTCGGGCACGAACGCCTTGCTATCCTCCGGTTTGCTCAAGACGATCGCGTTTATCGTTCTGTCGCCGTTGCTGGGCTTTATCCTGGGGTCATTGATGATGTTGCTGGTGTCCTGGCTGTTCGTTCATTCGACGCCATTAAAGGTGGACAGATGGTTCCGCCGGTTTCAGCTGGCATCCGCTTCGATGTACAGTCTGGGACATGGTGGTAATGACGCACAGAAAACGATGGGAATTATCTGGATGCTGCTGATTGCAGGCGGTTATTCCAGTGCGCAGGATGCGATGCCGCCATGGTGGGTGATTTTATCTTGCTATGGTGCGATTGGTCTGGGTACTTTATTTGGTGGCTGGCGTATCGTGAAAACGATGGGACAGAAAATTACCAAATTAAAACCGGTTGGCGGCTTCTGTGCAGAAACAGGTGGTGCGATTACCTTATTTATTGCGACTGCAATGGGTGTTCCGGTATCAACGACCCATACGATTACGGGAGCGATTGTCGGGGTTGGCTCAGCACAGAAAATGTCTGCTGTGCGCTGGGGTGTTGCGGGCAACATTGTCTGGGCATGGGTGCTGACAATTCCTGCATCCGCGTTTGTGGCTGCGATTGCCTGGTGGTTTGGTTTGCGTCTCTTGTAACCGCTTCGCAGATTGGAAAGAAAAAAGCGCCTGAGCAAGGCGCTTTTTTTTCGGAGTATTTTTCAGGGCATGAAATCGTATGTCAGATCACATTTGTTTAAATAAGTGCACAAAACTTCTGCTGACTTCCAGTTTTTCATTCAGGCCTTTGACCTGAACCAGATGGCGCCCCCGGAGATCGCGAACAACGCCAGATATGGACTTGGCATTGACTAAAGTGGAACGGTGAATTTGCCAGAATAAAGCCGGGTCTAATTCTTCAGCCAGATCCCGGACTGGTTTGCGTATCAGGGCTTCATATGACGCAGTCTGTACACGGGTGTACTTTTCGTCAGACTGGAAAAACAGAATTTCTTCTACCGGGATCAGACGCAGTTCCTGACCGATTGATGCCTGTATCCATTGTAAATAAGCAGGTTTGTGAGCCATCCCCATTTGTTTCGCCAATTGTGACAGCAGTGTGCTCATGTCTGCAGGTTGTGTCTGGCTGTGCAGGCGTGATTTCAGTCTTTCGACGGTTTTTGTGAGCCGGTCTGCGTCAGCAGGCTTCAAGACATAATCCACTGCGCCATGATCAAAGGCTTCAATCGCGTACTGGTCGTAAGCCGTGATGAAGACAATGTGCGCTTTATTACCTATTTCTTTGGCAGCTTCCAGACCTGTTTTAATGGGCATGCGAATGTCCAGAAAAACCAGATCGGGACGGTGTTGTTCAACCAGTTGTATCGCTTCATGACCATTTTTTGCTTCATCCAGAATGGTAAGTTCTGGCCAGACCTGCTCGAGTCTTGATCTGAGCTGGTCGCGCATGAGTCTCTCATCGTCGGCAAGAATTGCAGTTGGCATCATGATTGTCAGTTGGCTAATTCATAAGGAATTTCTATGGTAACGCAAACACCGCTTGGTTGATTCGGTGTGATGATCATTTGTCCCTTTTCTTTATAAATTAATTTCAGTCTTTCACGGATATTCTGCAGTCCGAGGCCGGTACCGTTGCTTGGCATTGCACCGAATCCCAAACCGTTATCAGAAACGCTGACTCTCAATTTGTTATGGGCAACTTCAACCCGGAACTGGATGGTGCCTCCTTCTGCTTTGCATTCCAGCCCGTGCTTGATCGCATTTTCGACGAGAGACTGTAACATCATGGGAGGGAAAGAAGCGCTGCGCAGCCCTTCCGGCATGACAAAATCAACGTTTAGCCTTTCCTCCATGCGCATCTTTAGCAGATCCAGATAGGCCTTGATCATATCCGCCTCGCGTCCCAGATTGGTTGTTGAGGCATTTTCCCGCATTTGAGGCAATACGGCGCGCAGATAGCTGATCAGGCTTCTTTGCATGGCTGCTGCGCGTGGCGGATCGGTTTCGATCAGGTGTTCGACCGATGCCAGAGTGTTAAACAGAAAATGTGGCTCAACCTGTGCCTGCATCATCTGCATTTTGGCTTCGCTGACCTGACGCAACAGCGATTCTTTTTCTGCGGCCTGACCGGCTTCCTTGGCTTTTTCTTCAGCCCGTACCTTGCCGCTCATCAATATTTTCATGCCAAACAGGCCAAAGATCAGCAACAGGACAAAATTGACAAACCATTTTGAGGAGGTCTTTTTATAGCTGCGGACTTCTTCATCAGCAGCATCAGCGACGGCATTATTGATGTCCTCGCTGATTTCTTTTGCCACGTCAGCAGGTAATTTGATGTGGATGTCATCACCGGGCGCAAGATCTTTGGGGCCTGGCGGCACCACTGGTACTGCTGGTGCTATTGGTGGGGCGGCTGCTGCCGGTGGTGCAGGCACTGGTGGTGGCGGCAAGGCGTCGCTGGCGCTGCTGGTCGGTGCTGCAGGAATATTCTTTGTGCGGACACCATTTTCATCAATCTCAATTTGTTTGCCTGCCCCACCGGCGCTGGATTTCCGGATGCGTAGCCCGGTATCATCAATTTCGATATTGGTATCGTTATCAATGGTCTGTGTTTTTTTGAGTTTTTTTACAGGTTTGTTTTTTGTGACGATAACGCTTTCTTCTGATGTAAAGAGCATATCCTGCAGCATGGCACCTGCAGACATTGTCACTATTGCAAAAAGGAAAAATTTCCACCAGGATAATTTAGTCACCCAGGCTGCGGTCTGGTCAAAGCGCAGGCTCAGCCATTCGCGCAGTTCACGGAGCAGTTCTTTGATGGTAATGACAGTCGGATTCATGGCTTTCTCTTCATGCTGACAAGGTGGATCGAAGTTTTATATCTGTACTGTAAGAAAATCGGGTGATTGACGCTACGGCTATGCGATAGTCGGTCAGGATTGCAGGATAGAATGAAAAATAGGCGACATGATTGTTATCTGTCGCCTTGGTCTGCTGCTGGAAAGGGGATGGAAAAGCGGATTTCTCAACTAGTGGCAGGTCTGTTTTTCAGCCATTCATGCAATTCCGTTTTGGCAATCGGTCTGGCATAAAAGTAACCCTGAGCCAGATGGCAGCCATAAGACATCAATGTATCCGCCTGCATCTGATTTTCAACACCTTCGGCAATGATAGACAGCCCCAGATTTTGCCCGAGCTGGACGATCATTTTGGCAATGCTGCCCTCATTTCCATCTTGCTGAATATCATTGACAAATGCTCGGTCAATTTTGAGTTTGTCAATATCGAGCTTTTGCAGATGGCTCAGCGATGAAAATCCGGTTCCGAAATCGTCAATGGAAATGCTGACACCGAGCTGTTTGATTTGATGCAATGTTTTGATCAGTAACTCAGGATCTTTCATTGCCATGGATTCGGTGATTTCGAGTTCGACAAACTGGGGAGGCGCCTGGGTTTCTTCTAATGCCCGGTGCAGGGTCTGCATAAACAATGGATGAGAAAACTGAGCCTGAGAGACATTAATCGCCATCTGGAAGTCAGTATAGCCAAGCTCGCGCAGGGTCACCAGTTCGTGGCAGGCACTGCGTAATACCCATTCACCGATATCAACGATCAGGCCGGAATATTCGGCAATTGGTATGAATTGATCAGGAGGAATGAATTTCCCTTCATCCGTTTTCCAGCGTAGCAGTGCTTCTGCACCTAATATCCTGCCAGTCCGCATGTCCACCTGAGGCTGATAGACCAGAAACAAGCGTTCGTGTTCAAATGCCGCCCGCAAAGCATGCATCAGCAGCACCCGTTCACGTATCTCGACTCCCATGCTCCGGGTGAAGTATTCATAACCTCCCCGGCGGTGGGTTTTTGCACGTTTTAAGGCAATGTTGGTATCTTTGAGTGCCTCAGATGCATCGCCATCGTAATCATCGAGCTTGATCAGGCCGATGGTTGCAGTTAACTGAACTTCCTGCCGGTCGACATCAAATGGCTCGGTGAACAATGCAAGAATCTGTTCAGGAGAAACCAGCCCCTGATCTCCCAGCAGTGCAAAGGTATCGCTGCCTATGCGAGCCGTATGGCAGGTTTTTCCAAAATGTGTTTGCAGCCGTTGTGCCACTGAGGAGAGCAGCAGGTCGCCGAACTGATGACCGAGCGCATCGTTGGTTTCTGCAAAATGATCAATGTCAATCAGCGACAGGGCGCTATGGTCTTTGAGCGAAGATTTGAGAGTCTCACTCAGCGTTTGTAATAACTTGAGACGGTTTGAGAGTCCGGTCAGCGGATCATAGAAGGCATAGTTATGCAGTCTGGAAGTCAGAATTACATTATCTAGGCCGACGGAGACGTTGCTGCAAAAGACTTCCAGCAGGCGCTTATCCATGTCATTCAGTTGCAGGCCGGCTTCCAGATACAGCGTGAAATCTTTTTTGGCGACGTTATTAAAATACAGCGCCGTCAGATCCTGTTCATAAATACTGTGTTTCAGATTCAGGGAGCGGGTGACTATCTCGGCAACTCTTGGCTGATTCACTGCGGAGACTGGCTGATTCAGCAGGTAATTAAACCCGTTGGTGGCGGCGATCACATGGACCTCTTCGGCTTGTTCCCGGTTGTGCGTTACCGTTTGTCGGGAACAGACAAAACCTTCGGTATTTAAGCCCAGCAGGCTGGTGATCTGAGTCAGGACACCGGAAGCAAAATTGTGCAATCCATGCAGGGCCATCAGTTCCGTACTGGCGTTGATGATCATTTCCAGTCCGTGACGGCTGGCGTTAATTGCACAAATCTGCTCATAAGAGCGGATTGCGGAAGTGACTGCGGTATATAGTTTGGTACGGGTCAGTTCAGACTTGGTTTTGTAATCATTGATGTCGTAATCACGAATCGCGTCGATTTCCGGCGCGTAGCCGGGCTGACCGGTTCTGAGGATAATTCTGACGTCAGTCAGTCCCAGTGTCTTGCGGATGTAATTGACTAACTGCAGCCCTGCGTCTTCCTGTTCCATCACCACATCGAGCAAAATAATGGCGATATCGGTTTCGCTTTGCAGAATATCCCGTGCTTCTGCTGCAGAATAAGCGTGGAGGAAACTCAGTGGGCGGTGTTGTATTTCGAGGCTGCCGAGTGCAAATGTGGTTGCAGAATGCACATCCGGATCATCGTCGATAATCATGATCCGCCAGCTGACATTGGCTCCTGAGGCAGTCAGTGACTCGTCATGATCATGTTCATCAAGGAAAATCAGATCGTCTTCGGTAGAATGAATCGATGAATTCATCTGCAATACGGCTCCATGCTTAGCAACTCTCTTTGCGATCTGCGTAATGTAATGTGACGTCCTTGACGAACTATGACATTAAAAATGCTTGCAGCCAAGTCTCATATCTTCTTGTTTAGCAATAATAAAACAATATTCATTGGATAGTGCGCCGCCTGCTGCGAATTCATTCTATTTTCCATTTATTTGTTGCTGATCGGCGTATCGGGCGGCGGCGGCGCCAGCGCCGTTCCGGTGCTCTGTTAAAATGATTTAAATTCCGTTTTTAATCATTATTGCAAAATATTATGTCTGGCAACACTTTCGGTACTTTATTTACAGTGACAACTTTTGGTGAGTCCCACGGACCGGCGATTGGTTGTGTGATTGATGGCTGCCCCCCGGGGATGGCATTGTCAGAGGCGGATATCCAGCCTGAACTGGATCGCCGTAAACCCGGAACTTCCAGGCATGTCACGCAAAGACAGGAGCCGGATCTGGTCGAGATACTTTCCGGTGTATATCAGGGGAAGACAACCGGAACGCCGATCGCATTGTTGATCCGGAATCAGGATCAGCGCAGTAAAGATTACGGCAATATCACCGACACATTCAGGCCCGGACACGCTGATTTCACATACTGGAGTAAATATGGCATTCGCGACCCCCGTGGTGGCGGTCGTTCATCTGCAAGGCTGACTGCGCCGGTGGTCGGGGCCGCCGCCATTGCCAAAAAATGGCTGAAGCAGAAATTCGGCACGGAATTTTCAGGCGGCATGACGCAACTGGGAGATATTCAGGTTCCGTTTCAGGGGTGGGAGCATACAACGCACAATCCATTTTTTGCACCGACTGGCGATGCTGTTTTGCTGGAGCGCATGGAGTCCTATATGGATGCTCTGCGCAAGGATGGCGACTCGATTGGCGCCAGAATCCAGGTGCTGGCCCGCAATGTCCCGGTAGGTCTTGGTCAGCCAATTTACGACAAGCTGGATGCCGATATTGCTTACGCGATGATGGGGATTAATGCGGTCAAAGGCGTTGAGATTGGTGCTGGTTTTGAATCGGTCGCCCAGCGCGGTTCAGTGCATGGCGACGAAATTACGCCACATGGCTTTGTCGGAAACAATGCGGGCGGTGTACTGGGCGGAATCTCAACCGGGCAGGATATTACGGTGTCCATCGCGATTAAGCCGACTTCCTCGATTCGTGTGCCGCGTCACTCGCTTGATATTCACGGAAATCCGGTTGTGGTGGAAACTTTCGGCCGGCACGATCCCTGTGTGGGCATCCGGGCGACGCCGATTGCCGAGGCCATGCTGGCGCTTGTGTTGATGGATCATGCATTGCGGCACCGTGCCCAGTGTGGTGACGTCGTGCCGCAAAACCTGTTCACGGGCGACTGACTGACCAGATAGATTCCGGATTTCTCCAAAAATCTGCTTGGTTTTAGGGAAATCAGGGGAGTATTCATGAAAAATAGCCTGTCCCCATTGTAAAGACTGGGGGGGGCAGATACTCAGGGGGAGTATCTGGTTGTCCTGTTGACTTGCAAGGCCATGATTCCGGTGTTCGGCGGGACTTTGGCACTGGCTGAATAATCATCGGGGTTTTGTGAAAAAATTTTGATTTAAATGATTAAAAATTTGGTTTGATAGTCATTTTTTGTATTTTTCTCTTGAGAGATTCGGTTTTTCGATGACAGTGCCCGTGTTTTGCAATGCACAACTGTGGCATAATCAGACGCAAAAACCAGCAGTTTTACCCGACTTAACGATTTATCTTCAGGCTTCATATTATGCTTAAAACGCTTTACGACAAATTATGGGAATCTCATGTAGTGCACTCGGAAGATGATGGCACCGCCATTTTGTATATTGACCGTCATTTGCTACATGAGGTGACCAGTCCGCAAGCGTTTGAAGGACTCAAAATTGCAGGGCGTCAGCCATGGCGTCATTCTGCCAATCTGGTGGTGGCAGATCACAATGTGCCGACAACGAATCGTGTGAACGGTATTGACGATCCGGTTTCCCGTTTGCAGGTGGAAACGCTGGATGCAAATGCAAAACAATATGGACTGACTTATTTCAGCATGGCGGATAAGCGTCAGGGCATTGTGCATGTAATCGGGCCAGAGCAAGGGGCGACCTTGCCAGGCATGACGGTAGTGTGCGGCGATTCACATACATCCACCCACGGCGCTTTCGGCTGTCTCGCGCATGGTATCGGCACCTCCGAAGTCGAGCACGTTCTCGCGACCCAGACCCTGATTGCGAAGAAATCGAAATCCATGCTGGTGCAGATTGACGGTGTGTTACCGGCTGGCGTGACGGCAAAAGATGTTGTGCTGGCTGTCATTGGCCGCATCGGTACGGCTGGTGGTACAGGGTATGCGATTGAATTTGCAGGCTCCACCATTCGCAGTTTGTCGATGGAAGGGCGCATGACTATTTGTAATATGGCGATTGAAGCAGGTGCGCGTGCCGGAATGGTTGCTGTTGACCAGACGACAATCGACTACGTGAAAGGACGTCCTTTCTCGCCGGTCGGGCCGCACTGGGATCGCGCCGTCGAATACTGGAAAACATTGCATTCCGATGCCGGTGCGAAATTCGATCTGGTCGTCACTTTGAATGCAGCAGAAATTAAGCCGCAAGTAACGTGGGGCACTTCCCCGGAAATGGTCCTGGCGATTGACGGCCGTATCCCAGATCCGGATCAGGAAAAAGATGCGGTAAAACGCGATGCGATCGAGAAGGCGTTGGCGTATATGGCGCTGAAACCGAACACGGCGATCTCTGATATCCGTATTGATAAGGTGTTTATTGGTTCCTGTACCAATTCCCGGATTGAAGACCTGCGTGCAGCGGCAGCCGTAGTGCGTGGCAAGTTCCGTGCATCGAATATTAAGCTGGCGATGGTGGTGCCCGGTTCTGGCCTCGTTAAAGAGCAGGCCGAGCGCGAAGGCCTGGACAAGATTTTCCGTGATGCCGGCTTTGAATGGCGTGAGCCGGGTTGTTCGATGTGCCTGGCTATGAATGCCGATCGCCTGGAACCGGGCGAACGTTGTGCTTCAACATCGAACCGTAATTTTGAAGGTCGTCAGGGCCAGGGGGGGCGGACGCATCTCGTTTCTCCGGCAATGGCGGCTGCGGCCGGTATTGAAGGCCACTTTGTTGACGTCCGTCGTCTGTCGTAAAACTCATAAAAGAAAAGGAATTAACATGAAAAAGATTTTTGCTCTCCTGATTTGCGCGCTGGTAGTAACTGCTTGCAATACTGTGCAAGGTATTGGTAAAGATGTGAAAAAAGCAGGCGAAGTGGTCGAAGGCGCTGGCAAGAAATAAAGAATGGCATGGAAAAATTTACTTTACTCAATGGTCTGGTTGCCCCTATGGACAGGGCAAACGTGGATACGGACGCTATTATTCCCAAGCAGTTTCTGAAATCCATCAAGCGCACCGGATTTGGCCCTAATCTGTTTGATGAGTGGCGCTATCTGGATCATGGTGAGCCGGGGATGGACAACAGTCAGCGTCCGTTAAATCCTGATTTCGTACTGAATCAGCCGCGTTATCAAGGGGCGTCCATATTGCTGGCACGTAAAAATTTCGGCTGTGGCTCATCCCGCGAACACGCACCGTGGGCGCTGGAACAGTACGGCTTTCGGGCAATCATCGCCCCAAGTTTTGCCGATATTTTCTTCAACAATTGCTATAAAAATGGCGTATTACCGATCGTTCTGACTGAAAGCCAGGTTGATCATCTGTTTAATGAGGTCAAGGTTTTCCCCGGTTTTCGCCTGGTCATAGATCTTGAAAAACAGGTCGTTACTACAAGCAACGCCAGTGTCAGCTATCCATTTGAGATTGATCCATTCCGTAAATATTGCCTGTTGAATGGGTTGGATGATATCGGACTGACCTTGCGTCAGGCAGATAAGATCCGTGCATTTGAAGAGCGGCATATTGCTGCCCAGCCCTGGCTTGCGAATACGATTTAAGCTATTAAAAAACAAAGAATATGAAAATTGCGATTTTGCCCGGTGATGGCATAGGACCTGAAATCGTCACTCAGGCAGTGAACGTGCTGAACGCACTGGACGAAAAATTTGAAATGGAAACGGCGCCAGTTGGTGGCGCCGGTTATGAGGCATCGGGTCATCCATTGCCGGAGACAACGTTAAAGTTGGCACAGGATGCTGACGCTATCTTGTTCGGTGCTGTCGGCGACTGGAAGTACGATACGCTGGAGCGTGCGTTACGTCCGGAGCAGGCCATTCTGGGACTGCGTAAAAATCTGAAGTTGTTTGCTAATTTACGCCCTGCAATTTTATATCCTGAATTGGCTGGCGCATCGACATTGAAACCGGAAGTTGTTTCCGGACTGGATATTCTGATTATCCGCGAACTGACAGGCGATATTTATTTTGGTCAGCCTCGTGGCATGCGTGAGTGCCCTGATGGTCCTTTCAAAGGGGAGCGCGAAGCATTCGATACGATGCGTTATGCCGAGACGGAAATCCGCCGTATTGCTCACGTGGCGTTTCAGACTGCACAAAAGCGCAGTAAGCGTTTAACCAGCGTGGATAAAGCAAACGTGCTGGAAACTTTCCAGTTCTGGAAAGATATCGTGACCGATGTGCACAAAGAGTATCCGGACGTTGCGCTGGATCACATGTATATTGATAACGCCGCAATGCAGCTGGTACGTGCACCGAAAAAATTTGATGTGATCGTAACAGGAAATATGTTTGGCGATATTTTGTCTGATGAAGCATCGATGCTGACCGGTTCGATCGGTATGTTGCCGTCAGCATCTCTGGATGCGAATAACAAAGGTTTGTATGAACCTTCGCATGGCTCCGCTCCTGACATTGCTGGTAAAGGGATTGCGAACCCGCTCGCAACGATTTTGTCGGCGGCAATGATGTTGCGTTACTCTCTCGGGAAGGCAGATCAGGCTGACCGTATTGAGGCTGCGGTGAAAAAAGTGCTGGCGCAAGGTTTGCGCACTCCCGATATTTATGAAGCTGGTACGACAAAGGTTGGTACCGCCGAAATGGGGCAGGCTGTGGTCAGCGCATTGGCAAATTGAATTTTGGTCGGGCAGGGGTCTCCTGCAATTTATAGGGAAAAATGATGAAACTGGTAGGTTTGGTAGGTTGGCGTGGCATGGTGGGGTCGGTTCTGATGCAGCGTATGCAGGAGGAAAACGATTTCACGCATATTGAACCAGTGTTTTTTTCGACATCGAATACCGGTGGCGCTGCCCCTGCGATGGCGAAAAATGAAAAGACGCTGAAGGACGCACACAATATTGATGAGCTCAAAAAATGCGACATCATTATTACCTGCCAGGGTGGTGATTATACGAATGAAGTTTTCCCGAAATTGCGTGCTGCCGGCTGGAATGGACACTGGATTGATGCTGCCTCCAGTCTGCGCATGAATGACGATGCCGTCATCGTTCTGGATCCGGTCAACCTGCCTGTGATTAAAAATGCGCTGGCAAAAGGCCAGAAAAACTGGATCGGCGGCAATTGTACGGTCAGCTGCATGTTAATGGGGGTTGGCGCGCTGTATAAGGCCGGACTGGTTGATTGGATGAGTACCCAGACTTATCAGGCTGCTTCCGGTGGCGGTGCGCAGCACATGCGCGAGTTGTTGATGCAATACGGGACTTTGAACGCAGAAGTCAAGAATCTGCTGGATGATCCGAAAAGCGCGATTCTTGAAATTGATCGTAAAGTGATCGCTAAACAGCGTTCATTGAGCGCAGCAGAAACTGCGAATTTCGGAGTCCCGCTGGGCGGCTCCCTGATTCCTTGGATTGATAAGGATTTGGGAAATGGCATGTCTAAGGAAGAATGGAAAGGCATGGCAGAAACCAACAAAATTCTGGGACAGGGTGAGGGCTTTGGTACAGCGGCTGTTCCTGTCGACGGATTTTGCATCCGCATTGGCGCTATGCGTTGCCACAGTCAGGCATTAACCTTTAAACTCAAAAAAGATGTTCCCGTCGCAGATATTGAGGCAATGATTGCAGCAGATAATGAGTGGGTGAAGGTCGTGCCGAATACGCGTGAAGACAGTATCCGGGATCTGACCCCCGTTGCTGTGACCGGGACGATGACGATTCCGGTTGGGCGTATTCGCAAGCTGGCAATGGGGCCGGAATATGTTGGCGCATTTACCGTCGGAGATCAGTTATTGTGGGGTGCGGCAGAACCGTTGCGCCGTATGTTACGAATACTGATTGACTGATATGGACTAAAAAAGGGAGGCTTGCCTCCCTTTTTTACTATAGTGATTTAGTGTTTCTATTTGTAATTTTGTGTTGCTTGTTAAATGGTAACAACGAATTGCCTACTTGCTTGCTTCTTGGCATCTTAATGTATTTACCATACGGTGAAATAGAGTTAAGCTTGCACCGCTAAGTTTGTAATGTTATCTTGGAACAATATCACGCTTTAGCGGCAAGCTAAATGGCTTATCCCAGCGGACCTTGTTCGCCAAATGCCCAATATATCTGACAAAAATGCTTAAACAAAAAAGAACATCAGTGATTTCTCTGGGGCGCAAAGCTTTGAGCGTTGCCGTCGCCTCGACCTTATTATTTGTGTCGAACGCGCATGCGACAGGGATGGGGCGGCTAACGGTACTGTCTTCACTGGGACAGCCTTTACGCGCAGAAATTGAGTTGACCTCGCCGGACAAAGATGAGGTCGGTTCACTGGTACCGAAATTGGCATCAGCCGATGCATTCCGTCAGGCGAATATTGATTTTAATCCGGCATTGCTGTCCTTCAGATTTGCTATTGAACAGCGCGGTACGGGTTACGTGATCAAAGTGAATTCGACGCAGGCGATGAATGAGCCTTTTGTCGATATGTTGCTGGAGATGAACTCATCCAATGGCAAGTTGCTACGGGAATACACTTTCCTTCTTGATCCCGCCGAGTTGAGAAACAGTCAGTCTCCTCAGGTATCCAGTCCGAACGTGGTCAATAGTAAAGCGCAGACAGGTGGTACTGCAGAAAGTGTTGGCAGTCGCTTGTCTGCGAATACCGCGACAGCAGGAGGTACCAGCACTTCTTTACAGATTAAAAAAAATACAGCCGCGACTCCAGTTCAGTCATCCGCCGGTGAATACTCCGTGAAGGCTGGCGATACGCTGGGAAAGGTTGCTGGCGCATATCGCAAAGATGGCATATCGCTGGATCAGATGTTAGTTAGTCTGTATCGCGCGAATCCACAGGCTTTTATCGGAAACAACATGAATCGCCTGAAAGCAGGGCAGATTCTGGTGATTCCGGATACAGAATCAGTGCGGGCTGCCAGTAATTCTGAGGCCCATTCTGTTGTGATGGCGCATGCAGCTGATTTCAACGCTTATAGAAATAAATTAGCCGATTATGTGGAACGTACTCCGGCGGCAAAATCGCAATCCGTCAAACAAACTGCAAGTGGGGCGATTTCAGCCAAGGTGAAAGAAGTACCTAATCTGACTGCTGAATCACCTGATAAGCTGAAGCTTTCGAAAGCTGCAGCGTCAACGCCAGGCGCTAATGGTAAGGGTGTGTCAGAAGAAGACAAGCTGGCCAAGAATAAAGCTGCAGCAGATGCCAGTAACCGTGTCAAAGAGCTTGAAAAAAACGTTAACGATCTTCAGCGTTTGCTGGAAATAAAAAATAAAGATCTTGCCTCCAAAGAGGCTGAATTGAATGTAAAAGGCAAGCAGGATACCAAGATGGCAGCAGCCAGTGCTGCGCAGGAAAAGGCGGCAGCAGTCCCAGCCCCGGCATCAGCTCCGGCATCTTCTGCGCAACAAGTCAGTGCTTCCGCTGCTGTCAGCGCAACAGCATCCGCAACTGCCGTGCCAGCGTCAGTCAGCGCATCGGCTGCCAGTGTCACGAAGCCGCCGCGTCGCCGGCCTGTGCCGCCTCCACCACCGCCTGAGCCTGGTTTTTTCGACAGCATCTCTGATTTCCTGGTTCCCGGTGGAGCGCTGATCCTTGCTTTGTTGGGCGGGGTCGGATTATGGGCAAATAACCGCAAGAAAAAATTGCAGCAATTTGAAGACAGTATTCTGACCGGATCCAGCATGAAGGCAAACTCCATGTTCGGTTCAACCGGCGGTCAGAGTGTGGATACTAATAACAGCGTATTCAATTCTAATTTTGCACCTTCAGCCAGCCAGCTGGATGCAAATGAGGTGGACCCGGTTGCAGAGGCAGATGTCTATATTGCCTATGGGCGTGATTCTCAGGCAGAGGAAATTCTGAAGGAGGCATTGAGAACTCAGCCAGACCGCCATGCAGTCCGCGTAAAACTGCTGGAAATTTACTTTGCACGTAAAGACGCCAAGACTTTTGAGCGCCTCGCTAGTGAGCTGTATGGTATGACCAGTGGTGAGGGGGAAGAGTGGGCGCAGGCGGCATCCATGGGTATCGTTCTTGAACCGGGCAACCCGCTGTATGCAGGTGGCCAGGCAAAAGCTGAGGCTGGCGTTTCTGTGCTGGGAGTGACCACGCAACCGCTGGAGGATCTCGATCCTGATGCCTTGCTGGCGAATTCTTTGTCCCGGGATATGCTGGACGCGATAAGCATCATTGACACAGCGTCGAAACCTGAGTCACCGACATTAACTGATGGCGGTGCGCATGCTGTTGAGGAAGCTGCCCCGCTGCATATGGATCATGCTGTTGATCTGGATTTTGATCTTGGTCTGGGCGAATCCGAGGTTCCTGTTATTCCCGAATCTGCGCCTGCCGCAGCAATGCAGCCAGCCCAGGAAGAGGTTCCGGTTGTTGATTTCGGTACTATCGACTTTGATTTTGGTGATCATAAAACCAGTACTGAACCTGCACCCCCTGAGCACGACTCCGCACAGTTATCTGCGGACGAGTCTGTCAGTGTCGGTCTGGATATGCTGGATTTCAATTTGTCTCCGGAAAAAGAGCAGGCTTCTGCGCCTGTTCCTGCAGATAAAAATGTATCCGGGACGACAGAGGGGCTTGATCTTGAGATGATGCAAGACGAAAAGACGGAACACGAAGCTCAGGCCAGCACAGACAGTGTGTCTGCATTTGAGTTCGATCTGTCGGGCATTGATCTGGAGTTGGAGCCGGCTAAGGTTCAGGAGGAGCAGCCTGCTCACAGTGAGCCTGTCGTTGCAGAGGCAGAAACTGAGAATGCTGAAATGTCAACCAAACTGGATCTGGCCGTCGCTTATCATGAAATCGGTGATAAAGAAGGGGCCAGGGAGTTATTGGATGAGGTTATGAAGGGCGGTAATGCGTCCCAGAAGGCAAGAGCCGAATCTATGCTGGCTCAGATGGTTTGAGTTTTGGTTTGAGTATTGTGCGGGCGCAGCGTTTGCTTGCGCCCGTTTGTTTTTATATGCTGATATGAATGAGGCGGTTTGTGAAGCGTATCGTATTGGGTGTGCAGTATGACGGTAATGGCTGGCACGGATGGCAAAAGCAACCTTCCGGAAATACAGTCCAGGATGCCCTTGAGAAAGCACTGCGGCAGTTTTGTAATATAGAGGTCAGTACCGTCTGTGCTGGCCGTACCGACGCGGGAGTGCATGGCATTGAACAGGTCGTCCATTTTGACACTCCTTTAATCCGAACCCCTTATTCATGGGTAAATGGCGTCAATGCTTTTTTGCCGGATACTGTTGCTGTGCGTTGGGCCAGGGAGCTGGAGCTTGTTGCACCTGATGGCGATCAATTTCATGCCCGGTTTGGCGCAAGGGCAAGAACGTATCACTATGTTTTATTGAATGACAAAATCAGGTCTCCTTTACTGATCGGTCGTGCTGGCTGGGTATTCCGGCCTTTAGATGTGGAAAAAATGCGAGCAGGTGCTGATTATCTGCTGGGAGAGCATGATTTTTCTGCCTTCCGGGCGGCAGAGTGTCAGGCAAAAAATCCTGTTAAACATATGTATTCCATACAAATCCGTCAGCAGGCGGAGATCATCGTGATTACACTGCGAGCCAGTGCTTTTCTGCATCATATGGTCAGAAACATTGTGGGCTCACTCATTTTTGTTGGCACGGGGAAAAGACCGCCCGAATGGATGGCTGAACTCCTGGCTGGAAGGGATCGTAGCGTTGCCGCGCCAACATTTATGCCCGATGGTTTGTATCTGGCGAAAATTGAGTACGATGAAAAGTGGGCGTTACCGCAATCCCCATCGGCCGGAATTCCCGGATTCTTCCCTCTTTTGTAGTAAATTCCCGGACTGAGAGGGAATTCTCCGTGTTACTACCTGAAATCCGGTAAAATGACGTTTTGCAAAACCCGAACTGAAGGCGCTCGCCTGGGGAACGTTGCCCAGACTTGAGCGCTTTTTTTTAGCTGGCGTTTGTCTGCTTCAGTAATTTTTAGTCACTTCAATGAATAACATCCGGAATTTTTCTATTATTGCCCATATCGATCACGGTAAATCAACGCTGGCTGATCGGATTATTCAACTGTGTGGCGGACTGTCTGATCGTGAGATGGAAGCTCAGGTTCTTGATTCTATGGATATCGAGCGTGAACGGGGGATTACCATCAAGGCGCAGACTGCGGCGCTGCATTATAAGGCGCGGGATGGCCAGATCTATAATCTGAACCTGATTGACACTCCCGGGCATGTCGATTTCAGTTACGAAGTCAGCCGTTCTCTCTCCGCCTGTGAAGGCGCTTTGCTGGTGGTGGATGCATCGCAGGGTGTGGAAGCTCAGACGGTTGCCAACTGCTACACGGCTATCGAATTGGGAGTGGAAGTTGTTCCCGTATTGAATAAAATTGATTTGCCGTCTGCCGACCCTGAGAATGCCCGCAAAGAAATTGAAGAAGTAATCGGCATTGATGCAAGCGATGCTGTCCACTGCTCTGCTAAAACTGGGCTGGGCGTTGAGGATGTGCTTGAATCCCTGATTGCAAAGGTTCCGCCACCGAAAGGTGATCCGACGGCACCATTGCAGGCATTAATTATCGATTCATGGTTCGATAATTATGTCGGTGTGGTAATGCTGGTTCGTATTGTGAATGGTACTCTGCGCCCTAAAGATAAAATCTTGTTTATGGCGACTGAGGCACAGCATCTGGTGGAATCGGTCGGTGTTTTTACGCCGAAATCTTTGTCCCGCGATCAGTTAACGGCAGGTCAGGTCGGATTTGTGATCGCCGGGATTAAAGAACTGAAGGCTGCCAAAGTGGGGGACACCATTACTGTGGCAAACCGTCCTGCAACGACGCCGCTGCCCGGTTTTAAAGAGGTTCAGCCGCAGGTGTTTGCCGGATTGTTTCCTGTAGAAGCGAATCAGTATGACGCGCTCAGAGATTCTCTTGAAAAACTGAAGCTGAACGATGCGGCACTGATGTACGAGCCTGAAGTATCACAGGCGCTTGGCTTTGGTTTCCGGTGTGGATTCCTCGGACTGCTGCATATGGAAATCGTGCAGGAGCGTCTTGAGCGGGAGTTTGACATGGATCTCATTACAACCGCACCGACGGTTGTTTATGAGGTAGTGATGGCGGATGGCACCATTCTTATGGTCGATAATCCTTCCAAGATGCCCGATCCATCCAAGATTGAAGAGATTCGGGAACCAATCGTCACCGTCAATCTCTATATGCCGCAGGAATACGTCGGTTCTGTGATTACTCTTTGCACCCAGAAGCGTGGTGTGCAGATGGACATGAGTTATCACGGACGTCAGGTGAAACTGACCTATGAAATGCCGATGGCCGAAATCGTTCTGGATTTCTTTGACCGCCTCAAATCTACGTCACGTGGCTACGCTTCTATGGATTACGAGTTCAAGGAAAACCGTGCTGCGGACGTGGTAAAAGTTGACATGCTGATTAACAGCGAAAAAGTCGATGCACTGGCGATTATTGTCCATCGTGCCAACAGCCAGTTCCGTGGACGTGCTGTGGCGGCCAAGATGCGTGAACTGATTCCCCGGCAGATGTTTGATGTCGCGATTCAGGCGGCGATTGGCTCCAATATTATTTCCCGTGAAAATGTCAAAGCTTTGCGTAAAAACGTTCTGGCAAAATGTTACGGCGGGGATATCAGTCGTAAACGCAAATTGCTTGAAAAGCAAAAAGCGGGTAAAAAGCGCATGAAACAAGTTGGTTCTGTGGAAATTCCGCAGGAAGCATTTTTGGCAATTTTACAAGTGGATGAAAAATGAGTTTTCAGTCGATTCTGGGAAATTTTGCACTGATTTTATTTGTCCTGACAATCGGCACAGGTATTGTCTGGTTTCTCGATATGTTTGTTCTGTCAAAACAGCGCAGAGCCGCCGCAGACAAGGCATTGGCAGAATTGGGTACGCGTCAGGCCAGGCTGGCATCGGAGGGTATTAAAGTTGATCAGGTAGACCGCGCTGAGCTGGAAGCAAAAATTTTGCGACAGCCAGTCTGGGTGGAATACTCAGGCAGCTTTTTCCCCGTGATTGCCCTGGTTTTTTTCCTTCGCTCTTTTCTTTATGAGCCATTTAAAATCCCGTCCAGCTCGATGCTCCCCACCTTATATGTGGGCGATCTGATTCTGGTTAATAAATTTGAATACGGGATTCGCCTGCCGGTCATTAATAAAAAAGTGATTGAGTTGAATAATCCAAAGCGTGGCGATGTCATGGTATTCAAATATCCGGTTGATCCGACAGTGGATTACATTAAGCGTGTTGTCGGTGTTCCGGGTGATAAGGTGGTTTACCGTAACAAGCGCTTGCTGATTAACGGTCAGCCACTGTCTTATCAGACGATGCCTGATTTTCTGGATGAAGAACATCTGAATTACTCCAGACAACTGACTGAAAATCTGAACGGTGTTTCACACAGGATACTGAATGACGATCGGGCTCCGGCCTTTGTGAATGATCCGTTTAATTTTCCTAAGCGGGAAAATTGCTCATACGACAACGAAGGTTTTTCATGTGTTGTACCTGAGGGACATTATTTTATGATGGGCGATAACCGTGATAACAGCCTTGACAGCCGTTACTGGGGGTTCGTTCCTGATCAAAATATTGTTGGTAAGGCATTTTTTATCTGGATGAATCTGGGTAATATCAAACGTATTGGCAGCTTTCATTAAAACGGACAGGGTTCGATATGAAAAAAATGTGGGTTGAACAACGGTATTCGCTGCATTCTCAGCGCGGCATTTCTTTATTTGGATTAATTTTTTCTTTGGGTATTCTGATCTTGCTGGCAATTCTGGCGATGAAAGTAGTCCCCACTGCGATTGAATATGTCTCCATCAAGAAGGCGATCATCGCTGCAAAAAACGGAGGGACAACGGTTGCTGAGATTCATAAGGTTTTTGATAAACAGGCAGAAGTGAACTACATCACCTCGATCGAAGGGAAAGATCTGATCGTGACCAGAAATGACGGTGAAATTGATGTGAGTTTTTCGTATCAGAAAAAAATTCCATTGTTCGGCCCGGCAAGTTTGTTGCTGGAGTATGAAGGTACAACAGCAAAAAATGGTTATGCACCCAAGAAAACAGAATAAGCAGACAGACGTATGAATTTTCAGTTATTGCAGAAAAGGCTGGGATACCAGTTTAATAATCCCGCTTTATTGCAGCAGGCGCTCACACATCGCAGCCATAGTGGCACGCACAACGAGCGTCTGGAGTTTCTGGGCGATTCAATTCTGAATTGCGTTATTGCTTCCCTGTTATTTGATAGTTTTGCCGATATCGACGAAGGTGATTTGTCACGTGTCCGGGCGAATCTGGTAAAACAACAGTCCTTGTATGAGATTGCCCAACGTATTGAACTGTCGCAGTTTTTGCGGCTGGGAGAAGGTGAGCTGAAGTCCGGTGGCTTTCGCCGTCCTTCTATTCTGGCAGATACTCTGGAAGCGCTTTTTGGCGCGATATTTCTGGACGCCGGTTTTGATGCAGCACGTGAAGTGATACGCGCATTGTACGCACCGGTTCTGGCAGTCGTCGATCCGACGACTCTGGGTAAAGATGCAAAGACATTGCTGCAGGAATTTTTGCAGAGTAAGAAAATTGCCCTGCCTCAGTACAATGTCGTCGCAACGCGTGGCGCTGCTCATAATCAGGAATTTGAAATCGAATGTCTGGTTCCTAAACTCGATATTCAGGTATTTGGTACCGGAGGAAGCCGTCGCGCCGGGGAACAGGCGGCTGCTAAACTGGCGCTAGAAACCGCCGTCGTGGCATTGGCAAAGACACCTGCCTCACGAAAATCAAAGCCACGCGCAGCCCAGCTGAAACTGGCCGGCATCGCCACACCGCAGTCGGATCAGACCGCAGGCCAGGATCATGATTTGCATGACGGAGCGCCTTCCAATACTTCAGCGATCGAAGGCATCACCGCGACTGATCAGCCCGCTTCCACTCAACATCCAAAAACAGCCTGATGACCCCATGAATGAATTACCAGACAATCCCGAGTTTCGTTGTGGGTATATTGCTATTGTCGGCCGGCCGAATGTCGGTAAATCGACATTAATGAATGCCCTGATTGGGGCGAAAGTCAGCATTACTTCCCGTAAGGCGCAGACGACAAGGCACCGTATTACGGGTATACAGACTAAAGACAATACCCAATTCGTTTATATCGATACTCCTGGTTTTCAGACCCGTCACGCAAATGCGCTGAACCGCACTTTAAACCGTACGGTGACGACCACGCTGACCGCTGCAGACGTCATCTTGTTGATTGTGGAAGCGGGCACATTTGGCGCGCCGGATCAGCAGGTACTGGATCTGCTGCCCAAAAATGTTCCATGCATTCTGGTCATCAATAAATCGGATCGTATGAAAGATAAGGCGATCATGATGCCTTTTGCGCAAAAGGTGGCAGCGCTTTTCCCCTTTACCGCCGTAGTGCCGGTGTCTGCAACGCTGCGTTTTCAGCTGGACAACCTGGAAGGTGAAATCCGCAGGCATTTACCTGAAAATCCGCCGATGTTTGCCGAGGATGATATTACTGACCGGAGCGAGAAATTTCTGGCTGCCGAAATCGTGCGGGAAAAATTATTTCGCTTTGTCGGCGATGAGTTGCCGTACACCAGCACGGTACTGATTGAAAAGTTTGAGCAGGAAGGGAATTTGCGCCGTGTTTTTGTGGCGATTCTGGTTGATCGGGACGGACATAAATCCATGGTCATCGGAAATAAAGGTGCCCGCCTGAAGGAAATTTCCACTCAGTCCAGAATCGATATGGAGAAGTTGTTTGGCGGCCCCGTCTATCTCGAGATCTGGGTAAAGGTCAAATCCGGATGGGCTGACAACGAGGCTGGTTTACGCGCCTACGGGTATGAGTAAAACTGCACATGGCAGATGAGTCTCAGATTGCAGCATCAGAAGATCACATTTCGCCGGGCGGTGAGGTAACACTTTCTGATTTCAGGTTACAACGCAACGCAGACAACCGGCGCAATCACACCAGTCTTTCCCGTGAAAAACGGGTTCAGAATCAGCCAGCTTTTATTCTTCACTCATGGCCTTATAAAGAAACCAGCCTGATTCTGGATGTTCTGACCCGTGATTATGGCCGTATCGCACTGGTCGCAAAAGGAGCCAAACGACCACATTCGCAGTTACGCAGCGTGCTGCAGACTTTCCAGCCACTGCAGGTAGGGTGGACCGGGAAATCTGAAATCCGTGTGCTGACGACGGCCGACTGGGTGGGCGGGATGCGTCCACTGGAGCGCTCAGCACTGCTTTGCGGTTTTTACCTGAATGAATTGCTGATTAAATTCCTGATCCGGGAAGAGCCGCAGACACCACTTTTTGACCAGTATGTATCAACATTAAACCAACTGGCACATGATACTTCCGCGCCTGCTGTACTGCGTCAATTTGAGCTGATTTTATTGCGCGAGTCAGGATTGCTGGCAGATATTACTTTTTGCACCCATACCAGACAAAGCGTTGATCCCGTTCAGAATTATGTATTGGACCCTGATGCCGGTGTTCGACCTATGCGTGCGAGCGACACTTTGCCGGCTGTATCCGGAAAAACATTGCTGGATATGAAAAGTGATGATTACAGCGACCCTGTCACGCAGTTTCAGAGCAAAATGCTGATGCGTCATGTCTTGGGACATCACTTACAAGGCAGCACTTTAAATACACGTCAGATACTGATTGATTTGCAGAATCTATGAATATTCACTCTCATCATCAGATGATTAATCTGGGTATCAACATGCACTCCATGTTGAATTGGTCACGGACAACAGATGATTGCGTATGGATGTTCCGGAAGATATGCCAGACAGCGACGGAGGCTGGTGCTGACAGCATTAATGTTGATCTGCAGGCCAAAGATGCATTTTTACTGGATAGTTTGACGCAGCATGTGCAGGAATACGGCCATTTTTTACAGTTCAGTATCGAACTGCAATCAATCATACTGGACAAAATAGTGCCACTCAAACCAGCGCATATCTGTCTGGTTGGTCAACCGGATGATCGGGGCAATCCAAATGTCGTCGATGTCTGCCGTCATTTTGATATTGTGCAAAGCCGTATTACTCAGTTGAAAGCGATGGGTATTGCCACGACGGTGATGATTGACGGTTCATTCAGTCAGATACAGGCCAGCGCGAAGGCAGGTGTGTCGTGTGTCCGCATTCATTTAGCTGCTGCTGAGGGACGGGCGGATGTTGATGACGGATTACTCCAGCAGTTACAGGAAATGCAGAAAGAATCAATCCTGTGTGGTCTGCATATGCATGTCCATGCTGAGTCAGAGCCGTTGATCAACGTGGCGGCTGCGATTCCCGGGATTGAAACAGTCTATACCGGTGACCCGGTTTTTCGGCGCGCAGTGTTTGATGGGCTGCATCAGTCCGTCAGGCATATCAAGGCCGGTCTGATCCGCAGCAGGCTGAAAGGATGCTGAGCGGATGATTTACGGGATTGGTACCGATATTGTTCAGTTATCGCGCATCAGAGAAGTCTATATGCGGAATGGTGAACATTTTGCCCGGAAAATTTTGGGGCAGCAGGAGCTGAACGTGTTTTATCAGCGTCTTGCGCTGGCCGAAGAAAAGGGGATCCGCTATCTGGCGACCCGGTTTGCTGCAAAAGAGGCATTTTCAAAAGCCATCGGAACCGGAATCCGGGCGCCAATGACATGGCACAATATGGAGACGCTCAATTCAGCATTGGGCAAGCCAGAAGTGGCAGTCAGCGGGACGCTGGAACAATGGATGACGGCGAATCGCTTGCGTGGCTTGATTACGCTCAGCGATGAAGCGCATTATGTAGTCGCTTTCGCACTCGTCGAAACAACATCAGCCCAGATATGAATGCAGAGCAGGATTCCACATCAGATAACGGACGCCAGCAAGTTCTGGAGACCGTAGCACAGTTACCGCATTTGCCAGGTGTCTATCGCTATTTTGACACCCAGGATCAGGTTCTCTATGTCGGTAAAGCCAGAGACCTGAAAAAGCGGGTCAGCAGCTATTTTCAGAAAACGCTTTCCAGTCCGCGCATTGCAATGATGGTGGACAAGATCGCCCGTTTGGAGACGACCGTCACACGTAGCGAGGCGGAAGCGCTGATATTGGAAAACAATCTGATTAAGGCATTAAAGCCGCGCTACAACATTCTGTTCCGTGATGATAAATCTTATCCTTATCTGAAAATAACATCCGAAAAAACACCGCGTATGGTGTATTACCGCGGTGCCATCGATAAAAAGCATCAGTATTTCGGACCATTTCCATCAGGATGGGCTGTTAAAGAGTCCATGCAGATTTTGCAGAAGGTTTTTCTTCTGCGCACCTGCGAGGACAGTGTCTTTGCAAACCGCACCAGACCCTGCCTCCTATATCAGATTCAACGGTGCAGCGCACCTTGTGTCGGTCTGATTTCAAAGGAGGACTATGCAGAAGATATTGCCCATGCGGCAGATTTTTTGCGCGGGCGGCAGGATCAGGTTTTGCAGAGCATGGAAGCAAAGATGCTGGCTTATGCGGCTGATCTCCGGTTTGAACAGGCTGCCGCGGTCAGAAACCAGATGTCGGCACTCTCCAAGGTATTGCATCAGCAAAGTATGGAAACGACCGGTAATGCCGATATCGATATTATTGCTGTGTTAGTTGAGGGCGGGAAAGCATGTGTGAATCTCGCCATGATACGCGGCGGGCGTCATCTGGGGGACAGGGCTTATTTTCCTGCGCATGTCGACGATGCGCGATTGACGGCAGAGCAGCAGATAGAAGCGGAAGTGATGGCGGCATTCATCGCGCAACATTATGTCGATCAGTTTATTCCGTCCACGCTGGTGATGAATATTGAATTTGATGCGCCTGACCTTATCATGGCTCTGACGGAACAATGTGGCCATAAAATTTATCTGACATCCCTGCCTCAGGAGCAGCGTCGCATCTGGCTTGAAATGGCGGTTAAAGGCGCTCAGCTTGCTTTGGCGAGATTATTATCTGAGCAGGGATCGCAACAATCGAGAACCACAGCGCTGGCATCCGTGCTTGAACTGGATTCGGAGGATCTTGAACAGCTCCGTATCGAGTGCTTCGATATCAGTCATACCCAGGGCGAGGCAACGCAGGCATCTTGCGTCGTCTATCAGCGTCATGGAATGCAGAATGCAGAATACCGGCGGTACAACATCAAAGATATTACGCCTGGCGATGATTATGCAGCGATGCGTCAGGTGCTCTTGCGTCGTTATGAAAAAATTGCCAATGCCGAAGGTGACGATATCCGGATGCCCGATATTGTGCTGGTTGACGGTGGAAAAGGACAAGTCGAAATGGCCCGGCAGGTTTTTGCCGAGCTGGGACTGGATGTCAGTTTGATTGTTGGCGTGGCCAAAGGCGAAGGCAGGAAAGTCGGTCTCGAAACCTTGGTGTTTGCAGATGGCCGCTCGGAAAAAGAACTTGGCAAAGAATCTGCGGCATTGATGCTGATCGCGCATATCCGCGATGAGGCTCACCGTTTTGCGATTACAGGCATGCGCGCAAAACGCGACAAATCAAGGCAGACGTCGAAGCTGGATGAAATTGAAGGTGTGGGACCAAAGCGACGTCAGAAATTATTGATCAGATTCGGCGGATTGAAGGGCGTGAGTGACGCCAGTGTGGAAGAGTTGGCAAGCGTTGAAGGAATATCCCGCCATCTGGCAGAAGAAATTTACAAGCGATTGCGATAGCCCCATATAATTAAGAAAATTTTTTTATCGACAAGGTCATGCCTTTTAATTTTCCGATATTGCTGACATGGTTGCGCGTTGCGCTGATTCCCTTGGTTGTCGGCGTCTTTTATTTGCCGGATACCTGGTTGACGTTATTTCAAAAGGGCGTGGCATCGACACTGGTATTTATCATTGCCGCAGTGACCGACTGGTTTGATGGTTTTCTGGCGCGACGCTGGAATCAGACTTCATCGTTTGGGGCTTTCCTTGATCCTGTTGCAGATAAGTTGATGGTCGCAGGTGCGTTGCTGGTGTTAGTCCAGTTGGACCGCGTGAATGCCGTAATCGCCTTCGTCATTATTGGGCGTGAAATCACTATTTCTGCATTGCGTGAGTGGATGGCCCTGATCGGCGCTTCGAAATCCGTCGCGGTTAATTCGCTGGGGAAAATTAAAACGACAGCGCAGATGCTGGCGATACCGATGCTGCTTTATTATGATATTTTGTTTGGTGTCGTCGACACCAAAATATTCGGCTCATGGTTGCTGCTGATTGCTGCAGTATTGACTGTTTGGTCGATGCTATATTATTTACAAAAAGCCTGGCCGATGATCAAAGAGAAGACCGAAAAAATGGAGTAGCAGCTTGACAGAATCTGCATATCCTATATAATTCTGGTCTTTCGTTGATGCGGGAATAGCTCAGTTGGTAGAGCGCAACCTTGCCAAGGTTGAGGTCGAGAGTTCGAGACTCTTTTCCCGCTCCAAGTTTTCAAGCGAAAAGCAGTAAAGCAAAATGCGGGAATAGCTCAGTTGGTAGAGCGCAACCTTGCCAAGGTTGAGGTCGAGAGTTCGAGACTCTTTTCCCGCTCCAGATTCAGTAGTGCCTGATGTATCAGGAAAATGCGGGAATAGCTCAGTTGGTAGAGCGCAACCTTGCCAAGGTTGAGGTCGAGAGTTCGAGACTCTTTTCCCGCTCCAGGTTATAAAGGGGGAGCAAAGCTTCCCTTTTTTGTTGAGTTAGGTGTCTGACTGAAATGTTAGGTCAGTATCCATGGCGGGGTAGCAAAGTGGTTATGCAGCGGCCTGCAAAGCCGTAGACGCCGGTTCGATCCCGACCCCCGCCTCCAGTATTTAAAAAGCGCTTTCGGGCGCTTTTTTTCCAGAATCGGGAATATCATTCCCGGTGCAGTTGGGCCCGAGTGGTGAAATAGGTAGACACATCGGACTTAAAATCCGCCGCTTTCCGTAAAAGGGGCGTGCCGGTTCGATTCCGGCCTCGGGCACCATAACTGCGTTTCAACAGGTTCCACAAAGTACAATAACCCGCCTTCTTCATAGAGAGAATGCGGGTTTTTTGTTTCATGATGTCCCATTAAGTATCTTTACGTCCCAACATTTCTGGGGTAACTTTTAGGGTAGTTAGGGTTGTTACCCTTTACCTTTAGTTAAGACAGTATTTGATGCTATACCGCCCTTCCTTTGAATTACAGAATTCAGTCATCAGCATTAAAAAAATTTAAAGATTATCTGACGTTGTGTGAAATCTATTTGTAAGTCGCCAAATGAATTCAGATTCTCAGCAAAAATATTTTGAAACAAAATTTATGGTAACTATTTGATTGCCAAATAGTGCTGCCCTAATTGTACCTGGCCGTATCGGCCTAAATAATTTCCCCAGCCGTTCTGTCCGATGTGACAAGCAGAGGAAATCTTCATCTGTCCTGACCTAACTCAAGCATTCCGTATTCAGTACATCTTTTCAGTCAGTATCGCTGATAAGGCGCTATATATCAGTGTATATTACGAAATATGTGATGGACGGGAGGCTGTATGCGGAAAAATGGTTTTGGATATTGCTTACTGGCAGTGAGTGGTTTGGTATTGCATGGTGCTGCGCTGGCGGGCGAGTTGACGGTGTCGGCGGCAGCGAGCCTGACGAATGCGTTTAAAGAAATTGCTCAGAGTTATGAGGTGCAATATCCGGATGCAAAGGTTTCTTTTAACTTCGGGGCATCTGGGGCTTTGCTGCAGCAGATTGCCAAAGGTGCGCCGGTGGATGTGCTGGCTTCGGCGGATCAGGAGACGATGGATTCTGCGCAAAAGCAAGGCTTGGTCGTGGCTGCGGAACGGTATGATTTTGTCAGGAATGCGCTGGTGGTGGTGGTACCGGCTGACAGCAGGCTGCATGTGCATCGTCTGGAGGATCTGAATGCAGCTTCAGTTCACCGGATTGCGATTGGCAACCCTGTGAGCGTGCCTGTCGGACGGTATACCATGCGGGCACTGGAGTCTGCCAGGTTGTGGCCCGGACTCGAAAGTAAGGCGATCAGCACCCAAAATGTCCGGCAATCACTCGATTATGTGGCGCGCGGTGAGGTCGATGCCGGCTTTGTTTATGCAACGGATGCCGTGATCATGAAGGATAAAGTGAGGGTGGCTTTTGACGTACCGGTTTCGATACCGATTACGTATCCGATCGCCACGATCAGGGACGCCGCGCATCGGGAGGAAGCAAAGCGGTTTATCCAGTTTGTTTTGCAGCCGCAGAGTCAGGCGGTTCTTGGTAAATACGGCTTCCTGAAACCATGAGGACAGTCTGAGGTATGGAGCTGGCATGGAGTGCATTGCTGTTGTCGTTGAAAGTGGCGGGTTGTGCCACGGCACTGAATTTGTTGCTGGGAATTTTGGTTGGCTATGTTCTGGCGCGGAAACAATTTTGGGGCAGAAATTTGCTCGATACCTTACTGACGTTGCCGATGGTCATGCCGCCGACAGTATTGGGGTATTACCTGCTGGTGTTGATGGGGCGGCGCAGCTGGCTGGGTGGGTGGCTGCAGAGTCAGTTTGGAATCAGTCTGATTTTTACCTGGCAGGGGGCGGTGATTGCTGCTGCGATCGTGGCGTTTCCGCTGGTGTTTAAGCCGGCCCGGGCGGCATTTGAGGCCGTTGACGGGCAGTTGGAACAGGCGGCACGGGTGCTGGGTGTTTCTGAAATGGCGATTTTCTTCCGGGTCAGCTTGCCGCTGGCATGGCGCGGGATTATGGCTGGCGTGCTGCTGGCGTTTGCCCGTGCACTGGGAGAGTTCGGCGCCACCTTGATGGTTGCGGGCAGCATTCCTGGTAAGACCCAGACTTTATCGATTGCCGTTTATGAGGCAGTGCAGGCCGGACAGGATGATGTGGCAAATATGCTGGTGCTCATGACGTCTGTGGTGTGTATTGCCGTTTTATGGCTGGCGGGGTATCTGGCGCCGGGGCGGGTTGCGCACCGGGTCAGGACCTGAAGTTCGCTGTTGGATGACTTATCATGCAATTCGATTTTCGGATTTATAAAACGTTCAGATCTGCACAGCGTCAGTTTGTGCTGGATATTCAATGGCAATCGGACTGTCAGCGGCTGGTGATTCTGGGGGAATCCGGTGCCGGTAAAAGCCTGACACTTCAGGCGATGGCTGGACTGATCCGTCCGGATCAGGGACATATACAAATCGGCGGACGCACCTTGTTTGATGCCGATGCAGAGATCAATCTTGCGCCGCAAATGCGTCATCTTGCTTACGTGTTCCAGGACTATGCCTTATTTCCCCATCTGAATGTCCGTCAGAATATTGAGTTTGGGCTGCGTCGCGGCTGGCGTAATCCTGACCGCAAAAACAGTGATCCGCAAGTCAGTTACTGGCTCGATCTGTTCAGCCTGCACGCCGTGGCACATCAGTTTCCGCATGAATTGTCCGGCGGACAGAAACAGCGTACAGCGCTGGCGCGCGCACTGATTTCCAAACCGGCGGCATTGCTGCTGGATGAGCCTTTTGCCGCACTTGACCCGGTCTTGCGCATTGCCATGCGCTGCGAGCTGGATGCTTTGCAGCAGTCGTTACAGGTGCCGATGGTGCTGATTACGCATGATCAGCGGGATGCCGATGTGTTTGGTGAAGAAGTCCTGCAGTTGCGTCATGGGCAATTACTGCGGCAGGCGCAACACTGGCCGTGAAAAGGCAGGCGCATCCATCCGCGATTGTCGTGCTGGCGTGAGTCCGATGAATTACTGATTGATGCAAACAGCTGCTGGTCAGTGCCGTATTCAGTTTAAGTAGGAACCAGGAGTGCTTTAAAAAGATGGACACTTTTGATTTACACCGCATGGCAGAGCAGGCGGCCAGATCCAGACCGGAAGATTTGTTGGACCGTACAATCATTGGCGTGCTCAGACATGCGCAGGAAGGTGAGCTGCCTTTATTTGCCTGGACACTCGGCCTGACCCAGACCGCATACAGGCAAATGCTGGCGCAGCGCTTTCCTGAACTGGGGGCACTGACGCCAATACCGGAAGCACAGTATCTGGCATTGCTGCAAGCGGTCCCTGCTGATTTTTACCCTTTGCGAAATATGCTGATGACGCATCGCTCTGTCACTGCCGACAAGCAGCAGGCCGACTGGCTGGCGCGTGCGCTCGCTATTGCCTGTCAGGGCGGGCGCCATCTCTGGCAGGATCTGGGATTGCAGGGCCGGGATGAGGTATCGCGTTTATTGCAGGACTACTTTGCACCGCTGGCAGAACGGAATATTCATCATTTGAAATGGAAGAAGTGGATTTATCAGGAACTCGGACATCATCTGGGACAAAAAAATTTACAAGCTCCCCAGTGCCGGCGGTGTCCGGATTATTCCATTTGCTTTCCGCAGTGATCACGGCATTGATCAACGGTAAATAATTTCATGGATCAAAAAGAACAGACAATCTCCCTGCATGGATCGGTATGGATGACGGTCAATGGTGAAAATCTCGGCGGTAAAGGCCGGATGGCACTGCTGGCGTATATCGCTGAATGTGGTTCCATCACACAAGCGGCGAAAATGATGAAAATGAGTTACAAAGCCGCCTGGGATGCGATTGATACCATGAATAATCTGGCCGGAGAGCCACTCGTTGAGCGGTTGACGGGCGGCAAAGGCGGTGGCGGCACACACCTGACGCAACGCGGCCGGCAACTGCTGGAAAATTTCCGGGTGATCGAAACAGAACATCGTCAGTTTATCCGGCATCTGGATCAGCAGGCGACCGGTATGGCGGATGATTTTTTACTCATGAAGAAAATCGGTATGAGAACCAGCGCACGTAACCAGTATCTCGGGACTGTCGCCCAGATTAAACAGGGGGCGGTTAATGATGAAATTGTGCTGGACATTATGGGTGGTCAGCAAATCATCGCCATCATCACGCACGACAGTACCGAAGAGCTGGGGCTGGCGCCCGGTGTCGAGGCTTTTGCGCTGATCAAGGCATCATCAGTGATTGTGATGGCAAACGATGCCGGAATCCGTTTGTCAGCCCGTAATCAGCTGCAAGGAGAAATCGCCCGGATTCAGGCCGGTGCAGTCAATACTGAAATGACCATCGCCTTACCGGGAGGCGGTGTGCTGGCAGCGATGATTACCAATGAAAGTGCACAGGCGCTGGCGCTGGATACCGGCAGCCGGGTCACCGGCGTTTTCAAGGCGTCCAGCGTGATTCTTGGCGTGCCGGTCTGAGACCGCATCAGGCCTGGGTATTAATGAGCTGGCCGACAAGCTGACCACTGGTATTTAATCCGGCCGTACTCTGCGTTTGCTGAACAGTTTTTGCCGCGCTGAGACCGGAGTCATCCTGATTGTTGCTCTTATCGGGAACAGCTTTTTTCACTTCTTCCGTTTCCTGGGTGTTTTGCGTTGCCGGAATAGAAATATTTCCTGATACGCCGGATACTGAGCTGATATTCATGGTGACTCCTGTGTGTAATGCCATGCTGTGCAGTAGGGAGGGCGGTATCGTGAATCTATGGAATAATGTGCCAGCTTCACAATGCATGCCGCCTCGTCGGACAGTATAGGAAAAATTCGCGTTATGGTTTGGGATTATTTACAAGCTTTTACCTTATCCGTATCACCGCAGGCGGATGACATTGATGGGCTGCATCACACCAATAATGCCGTCTATGTCCGCTGGTGCGAAGAGGTGGCATGGGCGCATTCAGAAAAACTGGGGATGAAGCTGGCAGATTATCACCGGCTAAACCGCGCAATGGCGATCCGGCACGGGGAATATGATTACATTCTGCCATCTCTGCTCGGTGAACAGCTGACGCTGGCAACCTGGCTGGTGGCAACCGATGGCAAGCTGACGATGGAGCGGCGTTTTCAGCTGATCCGCGACCGGGATCAGGTGACGATACTGCGTGGATGCTGGCAGCTGGTCTGCATTGAAATCAGCACCGGAAAAGTACGGCGTATGCCGCAGGAATTTTGTGATGCCTACCTCCCTGCACTTAGTGGGCCTGTGAGTCAGCCTGCGACTGCCTGACTGACCAGCGATCATCTGTCAAAGAAAAAATGCCGGTTTTGAGAACCGGCATTTTTGATAAACGAAAGTTGTTTAGCTGCTCAGCGTCTGCGTTTGTCTGCCGGCGAGGGAAATGGCGATACAGGCAATCGCACCAGGAATGGCAAAGGCATAAAAATTAAACTCCAGGGGCAGATTCATACTCAGCAAAGTGCCTCCCAGAATTGGCCCGAGAATTGCGCCGCTGCGCCCGATACCGGAAGCCCAGCCGATGCCGGTGGAACGTATGCTCAGCGGATAATACTGTGCGACATAGGCATACAGCAGAATCTGTGTACCGATTGTTGTCGCACCGGCCAGGGCTACCAGCATATTGAGCATCAGCGTATTGCTCTTAATACCCAGCAGACTGATCGAACCGGCGGCAATAATGAAGAAAATCGTCAGGATGCGGCGTGGATGAAACTGGTCTGCCAGCCATCCGCCGCCGATTGCACCGAAAATTGCGCCGATATTTAACACCATCAGGAACATCAGGCTGGAACCCAGTGGATAACCGGCTTTATTCATCAGTTTGGGCAACCATGAGCCCAATGCGTAGACCATCAGCAGGCACATGAAAAATGCAATCCAGAACATCAGTGTGGTCAGCAGACGATTATTTCTGAACAGTGCAATCAGTGGCGCCTGATCGGCTGTTTTCCCGGTCGCATAGTGGTACTCGGCATCTTGTGCCGGATGAAAACCGGGCTTCAGCTGATGCAATACCTTTTCCATTTGCACGTAATTTTTTGAGTGCAGTAAAAAAGCAGGAGATTCTGGTAGAAAATACAGAATCAGCGGCAACAGCAACAAGGGAATGATGGCGACAAAAAATACCGCAGACCAGCCGTAAGCCGGGATCAGCCAGATACCCAGCCCGGCGGATAACATGCCGCCGACGGAATAGCCACTGAACATGATCGTGACCAGCAGGCTGCGGATTTTTTTAGGAGAGTATTCCGTCATCAGGGCCACCACGTTCGGCATCACACCGCCGATACCCAGTCCCGCCATAAAACGGCAGATACCGAATTCAGTCATGTCAGTGACGAAGCCGTTAAGAAAAGTAAAGGCGCTGAATAAGGTCACGCAGGCCGCAATCACTTTTTTGCGCCCGATCTTGTCGGATAAAGGGCCGAAAAACATGGCTCCAAACATCATACCGAATAAGGCATAGCTGCCCAGGGCACCTGCCTGTAACGGTGTCAGCGCCCATTCTGTCATCAGTTTCGGCAGTACCACGCCATAAATCACGAGGTCATAACCATCAAAAATAATCACCAGTGCGCACCAGAACAGCAGCATCCAGTGGAAGCGATTAAAACGTGCCTCGTCAATTAGCTGGTGAACGTCAATCTGTTTCATGAATCAAGTCTCCTCAGGGGTTATTTTTATAAAAAAAGGTGCAGCAGACCAACCGCTGTGGCGACAGCGGGTTGGGTAAAACGGGGGAATCAATCGGTTGTGGGCGTACTCAGTCGCTCAGAAAAGCCAGTAAAGCCTGGTTGAATGCGCTTTCTGCTTCGATGTTGGAGATATGTGATGCTTCCAGCACGGCAATCCGGGCATCAGGAATCTGCTGCTGCATAAAAACGGCATCTGCCACGGTCGTGACCGGATCTGCGTTGCCGGCGATGATCAATGTTTGCGGGGTAATCGCGTGAATCTGCTGGCGCAGGTCTGCGCTGGCAAGCGCTTCGCAGCAGGCGGCATAACCGGATGGATTTTCTTGCCGCAAATGTTCTGTCAGGGCAGAAACCTGATCCGGCATTCTGCTGACGAAGTCTGGCGTGAACCAGCGGCTGGCGGCAGAGTCAGCAATGCTGCCAAGCCCGTTGGTGCGCACCATATCAGCCCGCTGTTGCCAGGCAGTGCTGTCCCCGACTTTGGCTGCGGTGTTGGCGAGAATCAGTTTGCTGATGCGTCCGGCTGCATGTATTCCCAGCCATTGCCCAGTCACGCCGCCCATAGATAATCCGCAGAAATGCGCTGTTGCTATACCGAGAAAATCAAGCAACCCTAACGCGTCTTCAGCCAGTTGCTGCAACGAATAAGGACCCGCTGGGGACGCAGAGCCGCCGTGACCGCGCGTATCGTAACGGATCACGTAAAACCGTTCGCGCAAGTGTTCAGCCTGCGCCTGCCACATACGATGGTCAGTGCCGAGCGAGTTGGAAAAAAGGATCGCAGGGTGAGCAGGATTTCCCTCGGTGAGGTAGAAGATATTGGTGTGACGGATATGGGCGACGGACATGGCTTTTCCAATCAATGAATTCAGACGCGTTCGATGATCATGGCGATTCCCTGGCCGACGCCAATGCACATGCTGCACAGGGCATAACGTCCCTGGGTGCGTTGCAGCTGATACATGGCGGTGGTCACCAGCCGTGCTCCCGACGCGCCGAGCGGATGCCCTAAAGCGATCGCGCCGCCATTCGGATTCACGTGCGCCGCATCGTCCGGCAAACCCAGATCGCGGGTGACGGCGAGTGCCTGTGCGGCAAAGGCTTCGTTGAGTTCGATGACATCCATCTGGCTCAGTGACAGATTGGCTTTGGCCAGTACTTTGCGGATTGCCGGTGCGGGTCCAAATCCCATGATGCGGGGAGCAACCCCGGCTGCAGCAACGGCAATAATTCTTGCTCTCGGAGTGAGACCGTGTTCTGTCAGCGCCTGCCCGGATGCCAGCAGCAAAGCGCAGGCGCCGTCATTCACTCCCGATGCATTGCCCGCCGTCACGGTGCCGTCTGGACGGACGACGCCCTTGAGTTTGGCCAGTGCTTCCAGTGTTGTGGCACGCGGATGTTCATCCTGACTCAAAATCAGCGGATCCCCTTTGCGCTGCGGCAGTGTGACCGGAACGATTTCATCATTAAAAATGCCGTTCTGTTGCGCCAGCGCTGTGCGGATCTGGCTGTGCAGTGCAAAGCGGTCCTGGTCTTCGCGTGAGACGGAAAAATCGGCAGCAACATTTTCTGCGGTTTCCGGCATCGAATCGACACCATATTGCGCTTTCATGAGCGGATTGATGAAACGCCAGCCTATCGTCGTATCTTCAATTCTGGCATTGCGCGAAAAGGCACTGTCTGCTTTTCCCATCACAAACGGTGCGCGTGACATGCTTTCGACGCCGCCGGCAATCATCAGATCGCAGGAGCCGCTTTTCAAGGCATTGGCCGCGATGCCGATCGCGTCCAGGCTCGAACCACAGAGCCGGTTAACCGTGCTGCCCGGAACAGCTGCCGGCAGACCTGCCAGCAGGCTCGCCATGCGGGCCACATTGCGGTTGTCTTCACCTGCCTGATTGGCGCAGCCGTAGATCACGTCATCGATTTTCGACCAGTCCAGAGATGGATGGCGCGTCATCAGCGCCTTGATCGGCAAGGCGGCCAGATCATCGGTCCTGACGCCCGACAGCGTACCGCCATAGCGGCCAAAAGGGGTTCGGATTGCATCGCAGATAAACGCCTGATTCATTGTGTCTCCTCCATTATTCATGTCGTATGCCGGGTGCCATTTGGCATTCGTGCGCGGATATCCCTGCATTACCTGATGGATACCGGCCGCATGGCGCTTTATTGTGCCTGATTCTGCAGCAGGGGGGCGGCAGTCAGGGTTTGCAGTTCTTCAAAATTCAGTCCGGGCACGATTTCACGTACGACCAGCCCTTGCGGTGTGACATCAATGACGGCCAGATCGGTGTAGATGCGATCGACGCAAGCGATACCTGTCAGCGGATAACTGCAGCGCTCGACAATTTTTGATTCTCCGGATTTTGTCAGATGTTCCATCGTGACGAACACCTTTTTCGCACCAATTGCCAGATCCATCGCGCCGCCGACTGCCGGAATGGCATCGGCCTCACCGGTATGCCAGTTTGCCAGATCGCCGTTAGCGGCAACCTGAAATGCGCCCAGCACGCAGATGTCAATATGTCCGCCACGCATCATCGTGAATGAATCGCCGTGATGGAAGAAACAACCTCCGGTCAGCAGCGTGACAAATTCTTTTCCGGCATTGATCAGTTCCGGATCACGGTCTTGCGGAGCCGGGGCCGGGCCCATGCCCAGAACGCCGTTCTCGCTGTGCAGGAAAATATCTTTGTCGGGGTCAAGATAATTGGCAATCCGGGTCGGCAAACCGATTCCCAGATTGACATAAGAACCTTCGGGAATGTCACTGGCAACGCGCTGTGCAATCTGATCGCGGGTATAACGTTGGTAGCTCATGCGGTTCTCCTTGCTCAGACGGCGATAACATGTTGGACGAAAATACCCGGCGTGATGATGTTTTCCGGGTCCAGCGCGCCCAGCGGCACAATGTTCCTGACCTGCGCAATGGTGCAGGCAGCGGCGGTCGCCATGATGGGGCCGAAGTTGCGGGCACTCTTGCGATAAATCAGATTGCCCCAGCGGTCGCCTTGTTGTGCCTTAATCAGTGCAAAGTCTGCATGAATCGGATATTCGAGCACATAATTTTTGCCGTTGATGTTGCGGGTTTCCTTGCCTTCTGCCAGCAGTGTGCCGTAGCCAGTGGGTGTGAAAATCGCGCCAAGACCAGCGCCGGCAGCCTGAATCCGGGCGGCCAGATTACCTTGCGGTACCAGTTCGAGCTCGATTTTTTTTGCATGATAGAGTTTGTCAAATTCGTAGGAATCCGACTGGCGGGGAAATGAACAGATAATTTTTCTCACGCGGCCAGCTTTCAGCAATGCCGCCAGACCGAGATCACCATTGCCTGCGTTATTGTTGACGATCGTCAGGTCACCGGCGCCGTGCGCAATCAGTGCATCAATTAATTCTGCCGGTTGTCCGGCGGTGCCGAAACCACCGATCATGACCGTTGCACCGTCCTGAATTTTTCCGATCACTTCCTGCATCGGGATGCTGGTTTTATCAATCATAGCTTTACCTGTGTTTGTTACTCATTCATTCAAAAAATACGAAGCATCCCTTATCGCGAAATACGCGCCACCTTACTCTGCCGCCGGTTTGTGGTGCAGGATCAGATAAGCGACAATGCCGATCACGATCCCCCAGAATGCCGAGCCAAGGCCAAATAGCGTCATGCCGGATGCTGTCGCCAGAAAGGTAATCATTGAGGCTTCACGATGCTCTTCATCCTGAATCACACCCATGATATTGGTGCTGATCGCACCCAGCAGGGCCAGTCCGGCAAGCACGGCCACAAACTCTTTTGGCAGGCTGGTGAATAAAGCCACAATTGTTGCCGCCAGCGCACCGCCGATCAGGTAAAAGACACCGTTGGCAATTCCGGCGATATAACGTTTGCCGGCATGCTCATGGGCATCCTTGCCGGTACATAGCGCTGCCGTGATGGCAGCAATGACGATCGTGATGCCACCGAAAAAAGCCACAATAACAGACAGCAGACTCGTGATGATGAGGATCGGTCTGGCCGGAGTCTGATAACCCGACAGGCGCAGAATCGCCATACCAGGCAGAAATTGTCCGCTCAGGCTGACCAGAATCAGCGGCAATGCAAAACTCAGCGTGGACTGCCAGGTCCATTCCGGCGTGATCCAGACCGGCGCCGACAGCGTGACGTGCACCGTACTGAGATCAGCGAGATGCGTTATCCATGCCAGCAATGCGCCAGCCAGCAGGACAAGAACAATCGCATAGCGTGGCAGCAGTTTTTTACCGGCCAGATAGGTAAGAATCATGCCGATTGCCAGTACGGGGGTGGCTGTGACCGATTTGAAGCTGTTGACGCCGAACTGAAACAGAATACCTGCCATCATGCCAGCCGCAATTCCTTTGGGAATCTGCCGGATCAGTTTATCGAAATAGCCGGACAGGCCGATGAGCAGAATCACAATAGCGGATGTGATATAGGCTGCGACAGCCTGGCTCAGCGGCATCGCCGGAAACAGGCTGACCAGCAGTGCCGTACCCGGTGCTGACCAGGCTGTGATGACCGGCGTTTTCAGATACCAGCTGAGGAGGATGCCGGAAATGCCCGCACCGGCCGAAATCGCCCAGACCCAGGAAGCGGTCATTTCCGGCGTGGCGTGTGCCGAATGTGCCGCCTGAAAAAAAATAACCAGCGGCCCGGAATAAGAAATCAGCACGGCCAGAAAACCGGCCACCGTGGCCGAGAATGACCAGTCTTTCAGCAGGGAGTGCGGTGAATTTGTCATGGTGGCTTGCCTGTGTTGTCCCGATACCGCAGATTATCCCTGATCGCCGCCACCGACCGGCAGCACGGAGCCGGTGATGTATGAAGATTCGTCGGACGCCAGGAACAAGATAGCGTTGACCTGTTCATCGATCGTGCCATAGCGGCGCATCAGGCTGGAGGCAATCGTCTGATCGACAATACCCTGATACCAGATTTCTTCCTGTGCGCTGAGCGGCTGGGTATTACGGGGTACCTTGCGCGGTGGCGCTTCTGTGCCGCCGGTCGCCACTGCATTGACCCGGATGCCATCAGCAGCGTGTTCTAACGCCAGACTGGCGGTCAGCGCATTGATGCCGCCTTTGGCTGCCGAGTAGGGAATGCGATAAATGCCGCGCGTCGCAATCGATGAAATATTGACGATGACACCGCACCGATGCGCCAGCATTGCTGGCAGGACGGCACGACATGACCACAAGGTCGGAAACAGGGAACGACGGATTTCCGCTTCGATCTGCGCTTCTTCATATTCCTGATACGGTTTTGCCCAGATGGTGCCGCCGACATTGTTGATCAGGACATCAATCCTGCCAAACTGCACCAGCGCTGTCTCTGTCATGGACTGAGCGCCCTGATAGGTTTCCAGATCAACCTGCGTCACGATGGCTTTTCCGCCGGCGGTGATAATTTCTGTCGCCACCTCGTGCACCAGCGGGGAACGGTCAGCCAGTATCAGCTGACCACCTTCCTGGGCGATTGCCACAGCCACGCCACGGCCAATTCCCTGGGCTGCCCCGGTCACCAGCACGACTTTATTCGTAAAACGTTGAGAGGTGCGCATGATCAGGCTCCGCTGCTGGCTGAAAATTTTTCGTAATGAAAACTGGCGGGGGTAATTCCGATTTCCGCCAGCCAGTTTCTGACAGCATCGACCATTGCTACCGGGCCGCACAGATAGACATCTGCATCACCCTGATTCAGCCATTCTGTTTCCACATGCTGGGTCACATAGCCTTTGCGCGAATGCTGGCTTTCCGGTGCGGCGACACAGGTGCGGTAGCTGAACTCCGGATGCTGTGCTGCGATTTTTTCCAGTTTTTCCAGTGCCACCAGATCCTTATCATGGGTCACGCCAAATACCAGCCGCACAGGTTGCGTAAAACCCTGTTCTGCCAGCACATCGAGCATCGACAGGAATGGCGCAATGCCCGTTCCACCTGCCAGCATCAGCACCGGGCGCTGCACTGGACGCAGGTAAAAGCTGCCATAAGGGCCGGAGAACTGCATACTTTGTCCAGCTGTTGCCTGTTCGCTCAGGAAGGTGCTCATGCGCCCCTGCGGGACATTGCGCACCACAAACGATGCCAGTGCCGCACCTGGCGGTGAGCTGAATGAATAGGCGCGTGTCAGCGCCGTGCCGGGAATGGTGACATTCACATACTGACCTGGCAGGAAACTCAGGGCCGGGGAATTTTCCAGCCTGACAGAGAAGGCGATCGTGGAATCGGAAATAGCCTCCACCTGCGCGAGTTCTCCCTCAAAACTGGAGACACCGGTCTTGCAGGACGCCGATGTTGCCGGAATCCGGATCACACAATCCGATTTCGGTCTCATCTGACACGCCAGAATATAGCCTTTTGCTGCATCTGCCGGTTCCAGGGCATCTTCAATGTAACTCGATTCCGGCATGTCATAGTCACCGGATTCGCAAAATCCGCGGCAGGTACCGCAGGCGCCATCGCGGCAATCCAGGGGAATATTCATTTTCTGACGGTACGCTGCGTCGGACAATTTTTCATTGTCATTGCATGTGATGAAGCGGGTGACGCCGTCTTCAAATTGCAGTGCGATGTTGTGGCTCATCGACTTGTCTCCTGAACGATATAGATGTGTGGTAACGAAGCTCAGATGTGATAAATATCGATCACCTGATTGATATAGTCATTTTTCAGCACCACGTATTTGTCAGTGATTTTCGGGGCATTTCCGGAAAAATCGATCACATAGCGCGACATGCCGAAATAACTGTAATTCGTTTTATAGCGATGACTCAGCGTGTGCCAGTTAAAGCGCACGGTACAGACATCGCCTTCCTGCTTTTCCAGTTCAATGTTGGCGATGTTGTGACTGGTGCGGGTGTCCGGCATGGTGGCGCTGGAGCGTTCCGTTTTGATGCGGAACACCCGGTCTTCCAGCCCTTGGCGGGTCGGATAAAAAATCAGCGAAATCTCGCGCTGCGGATCGGTGATCAGACGGTCGCTGTCGTCCCACGATGGCATCCAGAACTGGGTGTCGTTGTCATAACATTCCAGCCATTCATCCCACTGCTCGTCATCGAGCAGACGGCTTTCGCGGTAGAGAAAACTGCTGATCTCTTGCAGACTGATGGTTTTCATGCAGATGCTCCTTCCTGTTGCAAGGCTTTTGTCATGACGTCCAGCCAGTAACGGTGTTGAACGGTGTACAAACCTTCGTCTTCTGTCTTGAGTCCGCTCATGACCGGCTTCAGGCCGATTTCCTGCGCAGCGGTATCGGCACCTTCGATCCAGTGCTCGGAGCCGCGGCACATATCGTTCCATGCCAGAGAGATGCCCTGAAAACCTTGCTGGCAGGCGCGGAATTCTTCCAGATCATCCGGCGTCGCCATGCCGCTGACATTAAAAAAATCCTCGTACTGGCGGATCCTGCGTGAGCGCGCCTCCGCGGATTCCCCTTTGGGCGCTATGCAGTAAATCGTGACTTCCGTTTTATCAACGGCCAATGGCCGCAGCACACGGATTTGCGAACCGAACTGATCCATCAGATACACATTCGGATACAGGCACAGATTCCGTGAGCGCTCAATCATCCAGTCGGCAGTCGGTTTGCCGAACTTACTGGTGTATTCTGCATGGCGCGGGAAGTTCGGACGATCTTCCGGATTCGCCCATTTGGTCCACAGCATCAGGTGACCATGTTCAAAGGCGTAAAAACCGCCGCCTTGCTTACCCCATTTACCCGCATCCATGGCGCGGATATTGTCGGCGCGCCGGGCTTCCTGTTCTTTGCGATGATTGGTGGTGGCCGCATAATTCCAGTGCACGGCAGAAACGTGATAGCCGTCAGCGCCATTTTCAGCCTGCAGTTTCCAGTTACCTTCAAAGGTATACGTGGACGAACCGCGCAGCACTTCGAGCCCGTCGGCAGACTGATTCACAATCATGTCGATGATTTTTCCTGCTTCACCGAGAAATTCAGGGAGCGGCAATACATCTTCATTCAGGCTGCCGAACAAAAAGCCTTTATAGTTTTCAAAGCGGGCGACCTTTTTCAGATCATGTGAACCTTCTTTGTTAAAACAGTCCGGATAGCCGGCATCCTCGGGATCCTTGACCTTCAGCAGTTTGCCGCTGTTATTGAAAGTCCAGCCGTGGAACGGGCAGGTGTAGGTTGCCTTATTGCCGCTTTTATGACGACACAGCATCGCACCGCGATGGCTGCAGGCATTGATGAACGCATTCAGCTCACCCTGACGGTTGCGGGCGATGAAGACCGGCTGGCGACCGATATACGTCGCGTAGTAATCATTGTTTTCCGGAATCTGGCTTTCATGCGCGAGGTAAATCCAGTTGCCTTCGAAAATGTGTTTCATTTCCAGTTCAAACAATGCTTCATCGGTAAAAGCGCTGCGATGCAGGCGGTAATCACCGGTTTTTTTATCTTCGATCAGATAGTCGTCCATGCTTTTGAGCTTGGGCGTTTTGTCAGGATGAATGGGTATCATGGCGTCTCTCAGTATGTGTGAGTCCCGGATAGCTATTGCATGCAACGCTATCTTTCTTGGCAGGTCAATCCCGTGCTGGCATTGACCTGTGAGCTGTTACGAAGCTGCTGCAGGTTTATGCTGCGGCGCGTGCCCGCTCAACTTCCGCTGCTGGCGCTGCCGTGTTTTCGGCATACAGATGGAAGTCGAAATCGATGGATGCAAACGGTGCGCTGACTCCTTTGGCAGCCAGTTGTGCGGCGTCGGCGATATGTTTGACTTCCGGTACCAGACCTTCACGGCTGGCAAAGGCAAAGTCATCCCACAGATACTCATCGCCATCGATATTGATTTGCGTGGTCAGCTTGCGATGGTTGGCGGCAGTGACGAAGAAGTGAATGTGTGCAGGACGGCGGCCATGACGGCCTAACAGATCCAGCAATTGTTGTGTCGAGCCATCCGGTGGGCAGCCGTAGCCCATAGGAACGATGCTGCGGAACTGATAGCGGCCCTGTTCATCGGTGATGATGGAACGGCGCAGATTGAATGCCGACTGGCTCTGATCAAAAAAGGAATAGTTACCGAGCAGATTGGCATGCCAGACTTCCACTTTGGCATTCGGTACCGGTTTTCCCTGGGCGTCATAGACCGTGCCTTGCATGAACAGAACTTCTGCATTGGCACTTTCAGTACCGTCGTCAAGCCGTGCGAAACCTTTGGATTCCGGTGCACCGGCAACATACAGCGGGCCTTCGATTGTGCGTGGCGTGCCACCGGTCAGGCCGGCTTTGGCTTCGGCTTCGTCAGCACGGATATCGAGGAAACGCTCCAGCCCGAGGCCTGGCGTTAACAAGCCCAACTCATTGCGGCTGCCTGCAACAGACAGATATTCCAGACCTTTCCAGAATTCGGAAGGCTGGATATCGAGGTCTTCGATGGCTTTGCACAGATCGCTGACCAGGCGCAGAACGACTTGTTGTACGCGTGGATTCGCAGGACGGTCTGCGGCATCAACGATCCAGCTTTTTACCAGTGCATCAATTTCACTATGTTTCATGTTTGTCTCCAGAGGAAAGGATTTTTTGAATTTCAAGGTGGACTGCAATTGTTTCCGTGCAGGTCTGGTTGCTTACCGGTCGTCCGTCCTGATGGAGGATGGATGACGGCATAAAGGCATCACCTCGATCTGCATGTAAGGAAATAAAGGCAGGGCAGAGATCGTGGTGTGCAATTCATCGATGCTGCCGACATCAAAAATACTGATGTTGGCGTACTGACCGGCGATGCGCCACAGATGACGCCATTTGCCGTTTTGCTGTAAAGACTGAGCCATTTCTTTTTCTGTTTTTTTCAGCTCAGCTGCTTGATGTTCCGGCATGTCTGCAGGTAACCGGACGTCCATTCTGACGTGAAATAACATGGTGGTCTCCTCGTATTATTCAGTAATATTTATTAATCAATGAGATGTTGAATGCGCTGATGACATTATTTGCGGCGCATGAAATCGAGTTTTTCCAGATCAGGCTCGACACCCAGTCCCGGTGTGTCCGGCACTTGCAACATGAAATCCTGATAAACCAGCGGCTCGCGCAGAATTTCCTCGGTCAGGAGCAGGGGGCCAAATAATTCCGTGCCATACGCGAGATCGGTAAAGGTCGAAAATACATGGGCTGAGGCGGCGGTGCCGATGCCACCTTCCAACATGGTGCCGCCGTATAAACTGATGCCGGCAAGTTGTGCAACGGTGGCGACCTGCATGGCGGGAATCAGTCCGCCGGATTGGGTGATCTTGACTGCATAGACATCTGCGGCATGCTGGGTGGCTAAGTGGTACGCATCCAATGGACCATGCAAGGCTTCATCTGCCATCGTGGCAACGGCAAAACGGCTGGAGAGGCGTGCCAGTGCCTGGTGCTGATGGGCTTTTACCGGCTGCTCGATCAGATCGATACCACCTGCTTCCAGTGCTGCGATGCCGTTGATGGCATCCATTTCGCTCCAGGCCTGATTCACATCCACCCGGACACTGACGGTATCGCCCAATGCTTTTTTGATGGCCAGCACATGCGCCACATCGTCAGCCACTGCGCGGGCACCGATCTTCAGCTTGAAAATGCGGTGACGGCGCAGTTCCAGCATCTTTTCCGCTTCAGCAATATCTTTGGCAGTGTCGCCGCTGGCCAGCGTCCAGGCAACCGGCAAGGCCTGGCGCACCCGGCCACCCAATAATTCACTCAAAGGAATATTCAGTCGGCGCGCTTGTGCATCCAGCAAGGCGGTCTCAATCGCACATTTTGCAAAACGGTTGCCCTGGATGATTTTGCGGATTTTTGCCATGGCCTGCGCAACCTGGCTGGCTTCCATGCCAATCAATAAAGGCGCGATATGTGTATCAATATTGGTCTTGATACTCTCCGGGCTTTCTTCTCCATAGTTCAGGCCGCCGATGGTCGTTGCCTCGCCCCAGCCGGTGATGCCGTCAGCGCATTGAATCCGGACCAATACCAGCGTCTGTGTGTTCATCGTGGCGACAGACAGCTTGTGCGGGCGTATTGTCGGTACATCAACCAGTATGGTTTCGATCTGCTGAATCATATTTATTTCGTATAATTGAATCGGATATGAGCAAGATATTCCCCTTGTTTTTAGTCGTCCAACACTGATTTGGTATGGTTTCTATACTTTTTAGGTATTGATATGGAATTTAGGCATTTGCGTTATTTTGTCGCTGTCGCTGAGGAGAAAAATTTCACCCGTGCTTCTGAGCGCTTATTCATTGCGCAGCCACCGCTGAGCCGGCAGATACAGCAACTGGAGGAGGAGTTGGGGGTGATTTTGTTTGAAAAGGGATCGCGGCCGTTACGACTGACTGAAGCGGGAAAATTTTTTTATGCCCATGCACAAAAAATATTGAACAAGGTTGCCGACGTAAAGTCGATGACACAGCGTGTCGGGAAGATTGAACGCACGCTGTCGATGGGATTCGTTGCATCCACCCTGTATGGCATGCTGCCCAGAATTATCAGGTTGTTCCGCACCCAGCATCCGGCGATTGAGATCAGCCTGCATGAAATGACGACGATGGAGCAGATTCAGGCTTTAAAAGAAGGGCGCATCGATGTCGGATTCGGACGTATCAAACATGAAGACCCGAATATCCGCCGCATCGTCTTACGCGAAGAACGGCTGATGCTCGCCGTTCCGGTGTCCCATCCATTTTCAGCCAGTCATGAAGCGATCAGTCTGAAAGCGCTGGTTCCTGAGAAACTGATTGTCTTTCCCAAGTCGCCGCGTCCGAGTTTTGCTGATCAGGTATTGGCTGCTTTTATGCTGAAAGGTTTGCAACCGGAAAAGGTGTTCGAGGTCAGGGAGTTGCAGGTGGCGATCGGCCTGGTTGCTGCCGGTGAGGGGATCGCGGTAGTCCCTGCCAGCGTGCAGGGAATGCGGCGCAGTGATGTGACTTATCTGGATATTCTGGAAAAACATGCCGTTTCACCGGTCATTTTCAGCGCCCGCATGTCAGATCAGTCGCCGGAGCTGCAAAATCTGCTTCAGCTGATCTACGAGATTTACGATGATGCGCAGATTTCGTATTCGAGAGAGACGCTTTGAGTTTGACGCTGATCAGGAAAAAAACGGTATTGCTACCGTTGGAATAAAGGGAAATTCATTTTCAGGCATGAATGCGCGGCATGATAAAAAAATGCAAACATATTTATCGGAAATCTAATAATATTTCACATAAATTCAGCAATGGAAGTTTCTTTAATGCAATAAAATTGAGCGGTCAGATTACTGCATCCGCCGGTTTGGGTAGTCTGAAAAGATGTTTGCAAACAAGGGATTTTTATGGGTAATGCCATGACCGCTGTGCCAGTTTCTGAATTGCCAACCATTTTGCTGGTTGATGATACCAAGGAGAATCTGACAGTCATTGGCCAGATTCTGAGACCTCATTATCGTGTCCGCGTAGCGAATTCGGGCTCGCGGGCATTGCAGATTGTGCATACCGACCCACGACCGGATCTGATTCTGCTGGATGTGATGATGCCTGAGATGAGCGGGTATGAGGTGCTCCAGATATTGCGCTCCCAGGATGCTGTCAGGCACATTCCAGTTATTTTTGTGACTGCGCTGAGCGCCGATGATGACGAAGAATATGGTCTTTCTCTGGGCGCGGTAGATTACGTGACCAAACCTGTGAAACCCGCACTATTGCTGGCACGGGTACATGCCCAGCTGGAACTGAAGCAGGCCAGAGACCGGCTGGCGCAGCAGAACGTGTATCTGGACGCAGAAGTCCGGCGACGTATGGCCGAAAATGAACTCATTAAAGACCTGAGTCTCTTTGCGCTTGCCACACTGGCGGAAAAACGCGATAACGAAACCGGCAATCACCTTTACCGCACTCAGGCATACGTCGAACTGCTGATCGCTTATCTGAAAGATACGCCACGATTCAGGGATGAGCTGGCATCTTCAGAATACCGGCGCCGCATTGTGAAGGCCGCACCACTGCATGATATTGGCAAGGTGGGGATTCCCGATGCAATCTTGCTCAAGCCCGGTAAGCTCACACCGGACGAACTGGTGATCATGAAAACACATGCCCAAATCGGCGCAGATGCGATTGATGAAGCGATCGCCAGAGCCAATGCCATCCAGGCTGAAGTCATAGAGGCTGGAGGACATCATGATCACTCCAGCTCGGTCGCATTTCTGGAAACTGCGCGTGAAATTGCGGTTGGTCATCATGAAAAATGGGATGGAACCGGATACCCGCAGGGACTGAAGGCTGAGCAGATTCCTCTGTCGGCAAGACTTATGGCACTGGCGGATGTGTTTGATGCCCTGATTTCACGCCGTCATTACAAGGAAGCATTTCCGCTTGAAGATACGATACAAATCATTACCGATGGCAGCGGTAAACATTTTGATCCCGATATTGTGAGTGCGTTTCTTGTGCTGAAGGATGAATTCATTCTTATTTCCAGACGTTATTCCGATCAGGTAAGCCCATCGTGAAGACTGTCAACGGAAAATCCCTATGCGTATGATCCGGCAAGCCTGTATTCAGGTCAGCGAAGTGTTTTACGGCTCGTTATGCCGTACGACCGAAGCGGCACAACTCCTCAAATAACAAGTATTCTCCGATATGGATTCAGATCGTAATTACTTCAAAAGAGTCCGGTTTCTGATTTTATTTTTCGTGCCTGTCGCGCTGGCATTGTTGTGTGCCGCTGTATTCAGTTATTGGACTGAAATACGGGTTCAGCAAATGCGGGCGGATGTCGATGAAAATGAACGGATTTATCTCGAAACTGCGGCAGAAGCATCTGCGATCAGTTTGCAATCATTGATTATTCAGCGCGATCTGATGCTGGCTTTAACACATAGCAAGGCGGGCAGTATCAGTGATGCGGATGTGCATCGCCTTCATAGCGAGATTGTCGATAAATTTGATGGACTGGAACACAGACTGGAAAAATTTGAGCGCTTTTCAGAGAAATCTCTGATCGGCGATAAGTTATTAAAAACACGCATTTTCTTCGGAGATTTTAAGCAGTTTGTGTTGAAGAGCACGGATATGGTGGCCGTAGACCCGATGCTGGCCAGTCATTATATTGAGAATGCCGGAGTCCATTATGTTGATCTCGCATTGCAATTGCACTCAATTGACGATGTGCTGAGCCAGCATGCGCTGGATGAAAGTGTCGATGCCAGCCAGCATCTGAATACCTATAGTGAGCATCTGCGCTTGATCAGTATTGGCGGGACTTTCGCTCTGATCGGTGTCTGGCTGCTGATTGCGATCCGGCTTACCAAGCGTCTTGATTTATTGACTGCCAGTCTGTCGTATCTGGCGAACCCTCAACAAATCGGACAGACTATTCCTTTGTTCCCGGAGATTGTATCGATTGCCAAAAAGAAAGGAACGCTGATTGGTGATATGGCCGACGCCGTATTGGCTTTCAGAGACACACGTTATCAGAGAGATGCCATGCAGGCCGAACTGGAGTCAGAGCGCAGTCATCTGGATGCGCTGATTCAGGGCATGCCTGATCTGGTGTGGTTCAAAGACCTGAATGGTGCATACCGGATTTTTAATAATCGCTTTCTGCAGCAGGCAGGAAAAACGGCGCAGGAACTGGTTGGTCTGACCGATATTGAGGTTTTTCCCAAATTGGAAGCTGAGCTGTACCAGACCGGTGACAAGATTGCGATAGAGCGCGGCACTTATGAGTTACCACCTCACTGGCGGACATTTGCAGATGGTCATCAGGAACTGATCGTTTCCATCAAGACCCGGATTTATGATGCAGAAGGCAAGTTACTGGGGGTTTTGGGAATAGGCCGGGATATCACTGCGCTGGAAATGGCGCAACAGGCATTGCGCGAAAGAGAGCAGCAATATGCTGCCATTGTGAGTCAGGCACCGATAGGTATTTTGCTGATTGATCATGACTTGGGATTCATCAATTTTAACGACGCAGCCTGTCATTCTCATGGCTACACAAGAGAGGAATTCGCCAGGCTGACGCTATATGACTTGCAGACGCAAAGTGATAAGCGCGTCACCAAACGCCATTTGGAGGAAATTATTGCCTTGGGCGGAATGGAATTTGAGAATCAGCGGCGTACCAAATCTGGCGAAATACGTGATTTCTGGATTTCGATGCGCCCTCTGGAACTGGCTGGCAAGGAGTGTTTTACAGCAATCTGGATGGATATTACCGAGCGCAAACAGACTGAACGCGAATTACATCGCTATCAGGATGAACTGGAACGACTGGTGGTGGAGCGCACGGCAAAATTAGAAGAAGCCCGGCAGCGTCTGGCAGATCAGGCGTTGCAGTTAGTGGCTGCGAATGAAGAATTGCAGGTGATTTTTGATTGCGCCACGGTTGGCATTGTGATTGTCAAAGACCGCAAGATATTACGCTACAACCATAAACTGGATGAGATATTCGGTTACCCCAGTGAAGGTATGCTGAATCAGAGCACGCGAATCTGGTATGCCAGTGATGAGCAGTTTGCATTGAGCGGGCATCTGATCGATGAGCGTTCGCCGATTCAGGAAGATTACCTGCAGGAACAGGAACTGGTCCGCCTTGATGGCAGCCGTTTCTGGGCGCGCCTGACGAATGCAAGAATCAATACTTCCGTATTTGAGGGGGCCATTATCTGTATTGTCGAGGATGTGACCGAAGAGCATCAGGTCGCCATGGAGTTGCGCGCTGCGAAAGAAATGGCAGAAAGTGCCAATCGCGCAAAAAGTTCGTTTCTCGCGAATATGAGCCATGAAATCCGAACCCCGATGAACGCCATTATTGGATTGGCGCATCTGATTCGCCGCGACCCTTTATCGGATCGTCAGACGCAACAGCTGGATAAAGTCACTGCGGCAGCTATGCACTTACTGTCAGTGATTAACGACATTCTTGATTTTTCAAAAATTGAAGCCGGAAGAATGACGCTCGATCCGACTGATTTTCAATTGGAACGGGTGGTCTCCAACGTTTTTGCCCTGATTGCGGATAAGGCGGAGGAAAAAGGGCTCGAGATGATTGCAGAAATCAATAACGTGCCAACTGCTTTATATGGAGACAGTGTCCGCCTTGGGCAAATATTGCTGAATTTCGCCAGCAATGCAGTTAAATTTACAGAAAAAGGCAGCATCATTTTGCGGGCTGTGCTGACCCGGCGCGATGCAGAACAGATGTGGTTGCGATTTGAGGTCAGGGATACGGGAATCGGTCTGACCGATGATCAGCAATCAAAATTATTTGCTGCTTTTCAACAGGCGGATGCGTCAACAACAAGAACCTATGGCGGAACAGGACTGGGGCTGGCAATTTGCCGGAAATTTGCTGAGTTAATGGGTGGACGGGTTGGTGTCAGCAGTGAGTACGGTAAAGGCAGTACGTTCTGGTTTGAAGCGCCATTTGGTGAAGGCAAAGAGCTGACCGGGCCCGGAGCACAATTATTGCAGCCCCGCACCCGGATTCTGGTGATTGATGATATGGAGGATGCGAGAGAAACGCTTGCTGATATGCTGAGAGCGCTGGGCGCGCGGGTCAGCACGGCAACTTCCGGAGCAGATGCTCTGGAGTTGGCTGCACAGGCAGATGCGATGGGGGACTCCTATCAGATGATTTTCACTGACTGGCAAATGCCTGAATTGACCGGGACGGAAACTTGCGAGCGGTTGCGACGGCTTCCGCTCAGAATACAGCCAGTGTGCATTTTGGTCAGTGGCAGCAGCGGCTGTCCTCGGGATGAAAAAGAGAGCCAGTTATTTTCTGCATTTATTCCTAAGCCTGTGCTGCCGACCATGCTGGCCGACACCATTGCCCGGGTTTCTGGCGAAAACCGGATTGCTATCGTGCCAGAGAAAAAAAATGAATTGCTGGCGTTTGTCCCAGGACACCATTTGCTGCTTGTTGAAGACAATCAGATGAATCAGGAAGTCGCGATGGAGCTACTGAAGGATATGGGTTTTCTGGTTGATCTGGCAGAAGATGGAGAGCAGGCTGTCGCACTTGCAGCAGCAGGTAAATATGACCTGATTCTGATGGATATTCAAATGCCTAAAATGGATGGTCTGGAGGCGACGCGGCATATCCGAGATATAGATATCTGCAAAAAAATACCGATCATTGCAATGACTGCTAATGCTTTTGCGGAAGATCGCGCTGCTGCATTGAGTGTGGGCATGGATGATTATGTGCCGAAACCTGTTGATCCTCAGCAGTTAAGCCAGGTTCTCGCTAAATGGTTGCCGGCCGCAGTCAAAGGTGGTGTAACTATCCTTACAGATAAATCCTTCTCTTTGCGTGAAGTAGATATTCTGAAAAAGATGCAGGCAATTAAAAACTTACGTCTTGAAGAGGGGCTACGGTCCGTCAGAAACAATGTTGAAAAATTAAATCATTTACTCCAATCTTTTGCTCAGGATCACGGAGGGGATGCTGTCAGTCTCAGATCGGAGCTGAAAGCAAGACAGAATGTGGATGCCAAGCGACGAGCGCACACATTGAAAGGTGTGAGCGGCATGATTGGATTTGGCCGGCTGAGTGAGTTGGCCGAAAAAATTGAGCGATGGATTGGCCAGAATTTGGATATGGAAATTAATCCTGAAGCTGCCGGGGTTAGTGATCTGGACGAGGAGTTATCCGAAGTATGTAACGCAATCAGGTTAGCTTTGGGAGATATGATTGACTTGGGAGAAGATAATTCCGCTTTACCCGATGATTTTCAGGACCGGTTGATTTTGTTGCAAAAACAATTGGTGGCAGATGATCTTGATGCAGAGGAGTCATATTTTGAATTGGCTTCGTCTTTTGAGCGAGCCTTTCCTGACAAGGCATCTGCGTTAAAGAGAGCGATCGAAGAGTTTGATTTTGTTCAGGCCGGTGAGATTGTGAACGCTCTTTTGGAAGATATAGGTGGAAATGTATTAAATAAAAGCGAAGAGGGGTAGTTGACAGTGTGCGTTAAGTCGTTCATAATCTCGTTTCTCTGCTGCTGACGAACAAAACGCTTCGCCAGCAAGCTCTAAAAGCCAGCAGACAAGACAGCGATCTTTAACAATTAACAGTCAA
>NZ_JACOGC010000005.1 GCF_014284195.1 Cognatundibacterium griseum | reverse complement strand
CTGCGACCCCCCGTTACCCAGCGTAGCGGGGGGTTTTGCTTTTGCGGGTGGCATGTATAACGTCACGTCAATGTGCGAACAGCCACTGCCTGAGTGCTGCCGTTCTCCCGAAACCCGAAACCCGAAACACGAAACCGTGCAGTCAAATTCTGCGCACACAATACGATAATATCTTCCTGGTGATTGTATTGGCTGATGTCAACACAAGATAATCCTGTTCCGTTATAGGAGTATTCAGTCATGAATGATTATTCCGGAGCCAGAAATGAAATACAGAGTCATCGCAAGTGCATTCCTCATCATCGGTTTATTTACGGGTTGTGCGCATCAGCGTTATGCCGATAATTATTCCCATACCTATCCCAATCAGTATCCCGATTCTTATTCCACGAATGATTCACGCGGATATGCTCCCGGGTATCAGGGGCGGCAGGATTATTATCCGCCAGCTTCTCAGCCGTCTTACCAGAGTTCGTATATCGAGCAGGTGACTATCGTGGATGTGCGTGAGATCGTGACCGGCGGCGAGGCTTCCGGCGCTGGAACTGCATTGGGTGCGCTGATCGGCGGTGTGCTGGGGCATCAGGTCGGTAAAGGTAACGGGAACGATCTGGCGACCATCGGCGGGGCGATCGCCGGGGGCGTGATTGGCAATCAGGTTGAGCGGAATAATGCGGCACCCGGGCGGAAAACTGAGCTGACATTGCAGATGCGTAATGGCGAGCGCCGCACGATACTGGTTGATGGCTATCGTTACCGGGTTGGTGATCAGGTTTCTGTCACCTTCAGGAATGGTCAGTTGCAGCTGATGTGACAGGGTGTGTAGCGGCGGAGCATGTTGCCGCTAGTTATTCCGGCACGGTTGTCTTCCCCATCTGCAGCAGTGTCCCGAATGCGCCTTCGGGATACAATGTCGGGATATCTGTTTCATAAACCTGACATAGTGATGACCGAAAAAAAAACCATGCTGAGCGTTGCTGAAGCGCTGGACTTTTTACTATCTTCCATCAACGGCAAGACGCTGATCCGGGACATTGAAACAATCCCGACGCAGGACGCATACAACCGGATACTGGCTGTGCCGCAATTCTCACAGCTGAATGTGCCACCCATGGATAATACGCACATGGATGGCTACGCGGTTCGTGCCGCGGATTGTGTCAGTGGTCAGGCGCGTTTGCGTGTGGCACAGCGGATTCCTGCCGGACAGACAGGACAATATCTGCATCCCGGTACGGCGGCGCGGATTTTTACCGGCGCGATGATACCGGACGGTGCTGATGCCGTCGTGATGCAGGAGCAATGTCAGGCGGATGGCGATCATGTCGTGATTCAGCATTGCCCGCAGGCCGGCGAATGGATACGCCGTCAGGGAGAAGATATCCGCGCAGGTGCTGAAATCCTGCCTGCCGGCACCCGTTTGCGTGGCCAGGAACTGGGACTGGCTGCTTCGGTCGGACTGGCGCAACTGCCGGTATTACGCAGACCGAAGGTGGCCGTGTTTTTCACCGGTGACGAACTGACTATGCCGGGTGAAGCGCTGAAACCCGGTGCGATTTATAACTCCAATCGTTTTACTCTTACGGGTCTGTTACAGCATCTCGGTTGTAACATGACGGATTTCGGCATCGTGCCAGACACTCTGTCAGCGACACGCGACACCCTGCGTCAGGCGGCTCAGGAGCACGACCTGATCATCACGTCGGGCGGCGTATCGGTTGGCGAAGAAGACCACATCCGGCCAGCGGTCGAGGCGGAAGGGCGTCTGAATATGTGGCAGATTGCCGTCAAACCCGGTAAGCCGCTGGTGTTTGGCGAAGTCGGTCAGGCGTTCTTTCTCGGCCTGCCCGGTAATCCTGTATCGAGCTACATCACATTCCAGCTATTTGTGAGACCATTCCTGCTGCGTTTGCAAGGCGTGACAAAGGTCATGCCTCAGACTTTCAGCATGCGGGCTGATTTTGACTGGCTGAAACCCGATCGCCGCAATGAATTTTTGCGTGCCCGAGTGAATGTGCAAGGTGGCCTGGATGTATTTCCCAATCAGAGCTCCGGTGTGCTGACTTCCACTGTCTGGGGAGATGGGCTGGTGGATGTGCCGCCTTCTCAGGCGATTCATTCCGGTGACCTGGTGCGCTTTATTCCTTTCAGTGCATTTTAATGATGGGTAACATCATTGGCTGATCGGTTTCAGCAGACGTACATCCATCAATGTATTTCAGATTGTTTTGATTCGGTTGATCATGAAAATTCAATTACGTTTTTTTGCCAGTGTGCGTGAAAAGCTTGGTGTTTCTGAAGAAACTGCCGAGCTGCCGTCCGATGTGAAAACAGTCGGCGATGTGCGCGCCTGGCTGCGCGCGCGCGGTGGACTGTGGGCCGAAGTGCTGGCGGAAGACCGCGCCCTGCGCACTGCCTTTGAACATGTCATGTGCGATGCTGCGGAAGTAGTGACCGAAGGCTCGGAAGTGGCTTTTTTTCCGCCGGTCACGGGAGGATAAGCAATGACGGTCCGGGTACAGACTGAAGATTTTGATCTGAGCCGCGAGCTCGCCGCTCTGCGCCGTTCTAATCCGCAGATCGGTGCCGTTGTCAGTTTTATCGGCGTGGTACGCGACATGAATGCCGGACAGCAGGTCAACACCATGGAGCTGGAACATTATCCGGTCATGACGGAGAAGGCGCTGGAGCAGATCGTCCGGCAGGCCGGACAGCGCTGGCCGCTGATGGATACGCTGGTGATCCATCGTGTGGGCTTGTTGCAGCCGCTGGATCAGATCGTGCTGGTGGCAGTTGCGTCCGCACATCGCGGCGAGGCATTTGCTGCCTGTGAATTCATTATGGATTACCTGAAAACGCAGGCGCCATTCTGGAAAAAAGAACAGACCCCGGATGGCGCGCGCTGGGTCGATGCCCGCGAAGCCGATGATCAGGCGCTGATGAAATGGGGCATCGCCACGCAGAATACCGCGGCAGATTTTGACTTGCCGGAAGGAGAGGAACCATGAACTGGCTCGGTTGGCTGGCGGTCGGCAGCGGTGCTGCACTGGGAGCGTGGCTGCGCTGGGGACTGGCTTTATGGCTCAATGGCGTGCTGATGCAATTACCGGTGGGCACGCTAGCGGCGAATCTGGGTGGCGGTTACGTCATCGGACTGGCGGTGGCATTTTTTACGGCTTACCCCGATTTATCTCCTGCCTGGCGCTTATTTCTGGTGACAGGATTTCTGGGCGGGCTGACCACGTTTTCCACGTTTTCTGCCGAATCCATGACCTTGCTGCAGCGGGGGGAGTTCGGCTGGGCGCTGGCACACATCAGCGTGCATTTGTTCGGTTCGCTGCTGTGCTGCTTTGCCGGATTTGCCAGCTACCGTGCTATTACTGGCTAAAAAATGGGGAGTATGTGTGGTTTTCGCCTTATCCTCCTCATAAATAAAGGGCTTTAAAATATACTCGGGGGAGTATATTTTTGCCTGAAACAAGCTTTCTCCTCTCATCTTTACCATGCATATTGGACGGATCGGGCGGCGCATTTCGGATATTGCGCATCAATCGCGCCCCCCGTTCAACATAACCTACTGAGTTGACAACATGACGACCGAAGCCATGACCACCGTTTTCCCTGAAATCGAACCTTACCGGATCGGCACGCTGGCAGTCGATGCACTGCACACCCTGTACTGGGAAGAGTGCGGTAATCCGGACGGTCAGCCGGTGCTGTTCTTGCACGGCGGTCCTGGTGCCGGTACTTCGCCGGCGCACCGCCGCTTCTTCGACCCTGCGCATTACCGGATCGTCCTGTTCGATCAGCGCGGCGCGGGTAAATCGACGCCACTGGGTGAGTACCGGCATAACACCACGCCGCTCCTGATTGAGGATATTGAAAAAATTCGCGTCATGCTCGGTATTGAGCAATGGCTGGTGTTTGGAGGCTCCTGGGGTTCCACACTGGCGCTGGCGTATGGCGAGGCGCATCCGGAACGCTGTCTTGGCTTCATTTTGCGCGGTATTTTTCTGTGCACCAAAACCGAGGTCGAGTGGTTTGTGAATGGCATGCAGTATTTTTATCCCGAAGTGCATCAGCAATTTGCCGAAGGTGTGCCAGAAGCCGAACGGGGCAACCTGCTGCCAGCCTATGTCAAACGCTTGTTTTGCGATGACCCTGCGATTTACACCGAAGCCGCCCGGAACTGGAGCCGCTACGAAGGGTCCTGCCTGTTCCTGAAGCCACAGGCGGCAGCCATTGCCAGTTTTGAATCCGACGAGGTCAGCCTCGGTATCGGCCGTCTGGAAGCACACTACATGCAGCACGGCGCATTCATGGACGATGACGCCCTGATCCGCCATATCGGCAAAATCCGCCATTTACCTGCCGTGATCGTACAAGGCCGCTATGACGTGATTTGCCCGCCGGTCTCTGCTTATCGCCTGCATCAGGCATGGCCGGAAGCCGCATATCACGTCATCGGAGATGCCGGCCATGCTGCGATGGAGCCGGGGATCGCAGCTGCACTGGTGCGGGCGACGGAAGATTTTAAAATCCAGCGGAGGTTTTCCTGATTATTGCATTAGTTATTAATTTGGCATTGGCAAGAGTGCAGGTGTAATACAGAGTAGACTTCCTGATATCTGGAATCGAGGAGCGAGAAATGAATTACCGGGGCAGTTGCCATTGCGGCAGGGTTGCATTTGAGGTCGAAGGCGAGATCGACAGTGCTCTGGCATGTAATTGTTCGATCTGTCAGCGGAAAGGTTCCTTGCTCTGGTTTGTTCCGCGGGAAAAATTTCGCTTGCTGACGCCGGATGATGCCGCCAGCACTTACACTTTCAATCGGCACGTGATCCGCCACCGGTTTTGCCCGGTTTGCGGAATGCATCCTTACGCAGAGGGAACCGATCCACAAGGTCAGGCCGTTGCTGCGATCAATATTTGTTGCATCGAGAATATTGATCCTGCGGCTATCCCGGTTCACCACTACGACGGCCGCGCGATCTAGCAAAAAGCGCTCTGGCGGCCCGGTTCTCAGTGATGACAGCAGGCGCAATGCCTGTTGCGCACATCACTGCATTTTGTTGCCCATCACGCCGTCGGCAGGAAGTTGGCGGAGCGTGCAAAAAACCTGATATGGCGCAAACAATACGTAATTCAAGACGTATTTTTTTAAATTTGATTTGCCGCAAAAACAGGCAGGCAGTATCTTGCAGAATGCTTGAAATCAGCAAGGGCGTCCCAAATTGTAGCGGTAATTCATTATTCAGGAGCAGCAAATGCGTCTCGATAAACTCACTACCAAATTACAGGAAGCGCTGGCTGACGCGCAGAGTCAGGCTGTTGGCAATGACAATCAATATATAGAGCCGGTGCATGTGCTGCTGGCATTAATCAACCAGGAAGATGGTGGCAGTCGCTCGTTGCTGCAGCGGGCCGGTGTCAATGTCAATGGCTTACTGGCAGGGCTGAAAAGTGCGCTGGACCGTTTGCCGAAAGTCACTGGTACCGATGGGCAGGTGCAGATCGGTCGCGAGCTGACTGGTCTGCTGAATCTGGCGGACAAGGAATCACAAAAACGCGGTGACGAATTTCTCGCCAGCGAAATGATTCTGCTGGCGTTGACGGATGATAAATCCGAAGCCGGTAAACTGGCGCGTGAAAACGGCCTGACCCGTAAATCGCTGGAAGCAGCGATTTCTGCGGTGCGCGGTGGCGGCAACGTCAATTCGCAGGATGCCGAAGGTCAGCGCGAAGCACTGAAAAAATACACTCTCGATCTGACCGAAAGAGCCCGTCTGGGCAAGCTCGATCCGGTCATTGGGCGTGACGATGAAATTCGCCGTGCGATTCAGATCTTGCAGCGCCGCAGTAAAAATAATCCGGTCTTAATCGGTGAGCCTGGCGTCGGTAAAACCGCGATTGTGGAAGGGCTGGCGCAGCGTATCGTGAATGGTGAAGTGCCGGACAGTCTGAAATCCAAACGGGTTTTGTCGCTGGATATGGCGGCACTGCTGGCGGGCGCCAAGTTTCGAGGTGAATTTGAAGAGCGCCTGAAAGCGGTGTTGAAAGAAATTGCGCTGGACGAAGGGCAGACCATCGTCTTCATCGATGAACTGCATACCATGGTCGGCGCAGGTAAAGCAGAAGGCGCGATGGATGCCGGCAATATGCTGAAACCGGCATTGGCGCGCGGAGAGCTGCATTGCGTTGGTGCGACCACATTGGATGAGTACCGCAAATACATCGAGAAAGATGCAGCGCTGGAGCGTCGTTTCCAGAAAATTATTGTCGATGAGCCGACCGTCGAAGCGACGATTGCGATCTTGCGCGGCTTGCAGGAAAAATACGAAGTGCATCACGGCGTCGACATTACCGATCCGGCGATTGTGGCGGCAGCGGAATTGTCGCATCGCTACATCACCGACCGGTTTTTGCCTGATAAGGCGATTGACCTGATTGATGAAGCGGCATCGAAAATCAAGATAGAAATCGACTCCAAACCGGAGGTGATGGATAAGCTGGACCGCCGTCTGATTCAGTTAAAAATCGAACGTGAAGCGGTGAAGCGTGAAAAGGACGAGGCTTCCCATAAACGCCTGTCGCTGATTGAAGAAGAAATTGGCAAGCTGTCACGCGAATATGCTGATCTGGAAGAAGTCTGGAAAGCAGAAAAAGCGATGGTGCAGGGCAGTACGCACATCAAGGAAGAGATCGAAAAAATCCGTCTGCAAATGGACGAGGCAAAGCGCAAGGGCGACTGGCAAACCATGTCGGAACTGCAGTATGGTCGCTTACCTGAGCTGGAGGCGCAGTTAAAGCAGGCTGATGCGGCGACCGCCGGACAGGAAGGTACGCCCAAAAATAAACTGTTGCGGACACAGGTTGGCGCTGAAGAAATTGCAGAGATCGTGTCACGTGCAACCGGCATCCCGGTTTCCCGCATGATGCAGGGCGAGCGTGAAAAACTGCTGCATATGGAAGATGCCTTGCATGAGCGCGTGGTCGGCCAGCATGAAGCGATTGTCGCTGTGTCCGATGCGATCCGCCGTTCGCGTGCGGGGCTGGGTGATCCGGGGCGTCCGTATGGTTCTTTCCTGTTTCTTGGCCCGACTGGTGTCGGTAAAACGGAGCTGTGTAAGGCGCTGGCCAGTTTCATGTTCGATACCGAAGAATCACTGATTCGTATCGATATGAGTGAATTCATGGAGAAACACAGCGTGGCCCGTCTGATCGGCGCACCACCGGGTTATGTCGGCTATGAAGAAGGTGGTTATCTGACGGAAGCCGTGCGGCGCAAACCGTACAGCGTGATCCTGCTTGATGAGGTGGAAAAGGCGCATCACGATGTGTTCAATGTGCTGCTGCAGGTACTCGATGATGGTCGCATGACGGATGGTCAGGGGCGCACAGTGGATTTTAAAAACACAGTGATCGTGATGACATCGAATCTGGGCTCGCATCAGATTCAGGCAATGGAAGGCAGCGATCCTGAAGTGGTGAAGATGGCAGTCATGGGCGAAGTCAAAACCCATTTCCGGCCAGAATTCATTAACCGTATTGATGAGATCGTGGTGTTCCATGCACTGGATGCGAAAAATATCGGTGCGATTGCGAAAATACAGCTCAAAACACTGGAGCAGCGTTTGCAGCAGATGGAGATGGGACTGCAGGTCAGCGATGCTGCCTTGCTGAAAATCGCCGAGGCCGGTTTCGATCCTGTGTATGGCGCACGTCCTCTGAAGCGGGCGATACAGCAGGAAATCGAAAATGTCTTGTCGAAGCAAATCCTGCAAGGTAAGTTCGGTCCAAAAGACACGATCGTGGTGGATGCGAAAAACGGAGAGCTGGAATTCAGCAGGCAGTGACACCGTTTTTGTATTACCCGGTCAGGAAAGCAAGTTGGGGTGGCATGCAAATGCCGCCCCTTTTTTATGATGGATAACGGATTCTGTTATCGGTTGAAAAATGCAGAGGGCGGTTGTCCCAGCGTTTTTTTGAACATCGCAGAAAAGGCAGACTGACTGGTGTAGCCCAGTTCGGCGGCGACCTGTGACAGCGGCATGCCGCTGGCGATCAGCGGGGTGGCGCGCGCCAGCCGCATTTGCTGACGCCAGTTGCTGAAGCGCATGTGCAGCTCCCGTTCAAACAGGCGGCTCAATGTGCGTGGCGATGCGCCGACCTGTCGCGCCAGCTGATCCAGACTGGCATTGTTGGCCGGATTGGCCAGCAGGAGTTCGCACAGTGTCTTGAGACGCTTATCGCCCGGCATCGGCAGGTCAATCGGCAACGGTCTGGCGTGTTGCAGTTCATCGATAATGACTTGGGCCATTCTGCTTTCGCGCGCGCAGGCGCCATCGAATTGCGCCATGCCGGCAATCAGCTCTTTGAGTAACCCTGATACTTCAAGCACGACGCAACGCTGACCGGGAAAGGGGCTGGCATCGGCATGAATCTGCAGCACCCGTAACTGGGAATCAGCGAGTGTGCGGATTTCATGTGTGATCGTCGGCGGGATCCAGATTGCCCGCATCGGCGGGACAAACCAGATGGTGTTGTCGGCAATGACCTGCAGCATACCTTTGGGTGTGTAGGTCAGCTGTCCCCATGCGTGATGATGCGGCGCCAGATTGCGGGCGTTTTTCATATTTCGCGCCACCAGTCTGACCGGGCGTTGCCGTGTGGGATGGCTTTCCGGTGGATGGGGCTGGTAATGGGTGACGACTGGAACGGGCATAGGAGAATTTTCGGATTGGCAGTTTTGCGATAAATATTGACCTTCTATCTTAAATCAGCCGCGCATAATTTGCTTAGACTGTACGTATTGCCATCCCAGATGGTGTTAAAACCTGTCTTCTCTGCGCAGATGCAGGGAGTAGGATGTTTTTACCGGAGAGCTTATGAATACAACAATCGCTGCACCCGCGAACCTGAAACAGGACGCGATGGTCATCAGTCTGGTCGGCATCGCCCATGGAATTTCGCATTTTTTTCATATGATTCTGGCGCCTTTATTTCCGTGGATTAAAGAAGCCTTCTCACTGTCGTATGCCGAATTAGGATTGCTGATGACGGCGTTTTTCGTGGTGTCCGGAATCGGTCAGGCGCTGGCCGGATTTGTCGTTGATAAGCTGGGTGCCCGGGCCGTGCTGTTTTTCGGGATTACCTGTCTGGGCTTGTCCGCACTGGTGCTGTCTGCGGCGCAGCAGTACGGTATGTTGCTGGCGGGGGCGATGCTGGCCGGTGTGGGGAACAGCGTGTTTCATCCTTCCGACTACACTTTGCTGAATAAACGTGTTTCGCCGGCCCGGCTGGGATATGCGTTTTCCGTGCACGGGATTACCGGCAATCTGGGCTGGGCCGCGGCACCCGTTTTTCTGGTGACGATTGCGCAGTTCAGCAGCTGGCGCATGGCGCTGTTCTGCGCGGCATTTCTGCCGCTGATCGTGCTGCTTGTGTTGGTGATTTACCGGGATCTGCTGCATACCGGCGTGGCGCAACATGCTGCAGCGACTCAGCAGGCACATTCGGCAGGTGCGCTGGATTTTCTCAAAATACCGGCGGTCTGGATGTGTTTCGGTTTTTTCTTTGTCAGTGCGATGGCACTGGGCGGTATCCAGAGTTTTTCTGCGGCCAGCCTGCGTGATCTGTATGGCATGTCGCTGGCGTCTGCCACCACGGCATATACGATGTTCATGCTGGCTTCTGCGGGCGGCATGCTGTGGGGTGGTTTTCTGGCGGCACGTGCTAAAAATCATGACCGCACCATTGCGCTGGCCTTCAGTTTTGCCGGCATCTTTTCAGTTGTGCTGGCAACCGGCTGGGCCAATGCGCCGCTGGCGATTCTGCTGATGGCGGCAGTCGGTTTCGGGTCCGGTATGGCGGGGCCGTCGCGTGATCTGATGATCCGTGCTGCGGCTCCGAAAAATGCGACAGGGCGCGTCTATGGCATCGTGTATTCCGGTCTGGATTCCGGGCTGGCCGTTGCACCGCTGCTGTTTGGCATGATCATGGATGGCCGCCATCCCTCCTGGGTGTTCCTGTGCGTTGGCGCGTTCCAGGTGCTGGCGATCCTGACGGCGGTGAATGTTGGCGGACGTACCCGGGCATTGGCGGCTGCCTGATTGGCGGCTAGAATGGGGCGCATCAGCGACTTCATTATCCAACGAGGAACCCAGCATGAGCTTTGCAACCTGCGACATTTGTGACGCCAACGAAGATTTGTTAACCAGTGGCGAACTGGCCGCCATTCCGCCGGTATTTACCCGCTTTGGCGGAGTCAGCCAGTTTTGCGGACCGGCAGTCACCCTGAAAGCCTTTGAAGACAATGGCATGGTCCGGACGATACTGGAAACGCCCGGTCACGGCCAGGTGCTGGTGATTGACGGTGGCGGCAGCTTTCGCTGTGCGATGGTCGGCGGCAATCTCGGCGTGCTGGCAGAAAAAAACGGCTGGGCCGGGATCGTCGTCAATGGCTGCGTGCGCGATACCGAAGAGCTCAATGCCTGTGCGGTCGGCATTCGTGCACTGGCGGCGATGCCGGTCAAAAGTGTGAAGCGCGGCGGTGGCGAGCGTGATCTGAAAATTACGATTGCCAATACGGCCGTGCATCCCGGTGACTGGATTTATGCCGATGCCGATGGTGTGCTGGTCTCCAGAAAGCCGCTGCATACGAGTTGATTTTCTTGCGCCGCACACTGCATTGCGCAAGATGCAAACGCTCAGATCAGTTCGATATTTTCCAGATTCAGATAGCTGGTCTCGCGGATGATTTCCACAAAATCCGCGAGATAGGCTTTTTCACTCAGTTCTGGCTGGCAGGCGGCATACAACCTGCCTGTCAGACCTTGCGGAGTAATCCGCTTTCCCAGCACGTAATGCCGGTTCAGATAATTCTGTGCTGCCCATAGCGGCAGTGTGGCAATGCCGCGTTTGCTGGCGACCAGTTGCAGCATGGCGACGGTCAGCTCGGTAGTGCGCCGGGCAGCCGGTTCGATGTTTGCCGGTTTCAGCACCTGACGGACAATATCGAGCATCTCGTCCGGCACCGGATAGGTAATCAGGGTTTCATCCGCAAAATCTTCGGCCTGCAAAATGTCTTTTTTCGCCAGTGCATGATCCTTTGCAATCAGTGCCACGATTTCAAACCGGAACAGCGGGTGGTAAGCAACGCTCTCCGCATGATCGATTTCCGACACAATCGCGACGTCCGCCTTGTGCTGATACAGCAGCCCCACCGGGTCAGCCTGAAAGCCGGAAACGATATCCAGCTCGACCTCCGGCCAGCGCTGACGAAACACATCCATTGCCGGCATTAGCCAGTCAAAGCAGGTATGGCATTCCACCGCAATCCGCAACTGGCCGGCGACACCCTGCGCCAGCCGCGCCAGATCACGTTCGGTGTTGGCTGTCAGCGGCAGCACCTGATCCGCCAGTTGCAGCAAACGTTCACCGGCTGGTGTAAAGCGCAGCGGTGTTGACTTGCGTTCAAACAAAGCGACGCCGTAATGGTCTTCCAGCAGTTTTACCTGATGAGATAACGCGGATTGCGTCACATTGAGCAGCGTCGCTGCCCGTAACAGATTACCTGCCTCACGTAAAGCCTGCAGGGTTTTGAGATGACGTAGTTCGAGTATCGATTGCATTATGAATGAAATTCAAGTTAATTCTTAAAATATGTCGTTTGAATAATAATCCTCTTTCTTTCATGATGGAAGCACGATGAACGAAATAAGGATCAAAACATGACACAGGCACATATTCTGGGGTTCCCGCGCATCGGTGCGCAGCGTGAACTGAAATTTGCACTGGAAGCCTACTGGCGCGGCGATGTGACTGCTGCTACTTTGCAGGAAACCGGGCGTGAATTACGGCTCCGGCACTGGCAGCAGCAGGCGGGTGCGGGGTTGGATATGGTGACGGTCGGCGATTTTGCCTGGTATGACCAGGTGCTCAATACGCTGACTTTGCTGGGTGCTCTGCCGGAGAGATTCGGCTTTAATGCCGCGGCACTGACGCTGGACGATTATTTTGTTGCCGCGCGTGGCAATACGCAGCATGTGGCCATGGAAATGACGAAATGGTTTGATACCAATTACCACTATCTGGTGCCGGAGTGGACGGCAGACACCTCATTTGATGGCGGCGCGGACTGGTTGTTTGATGAACTGGCTGAAGCGCAGGCAAACGGGTACCGGGCGAAAGTGGTGCTGCTTGGTCCATTGAGCCTGCTGTATCTGGGGAAGGTGAAGCAGGGGCTGCAGCATCCGCTGGAGTTGCTGGTACGTTTGCTTCCCGCCTATCAGCGCGTGTTGGCACGTTTGCTGGCTGCCGGGGTGGAGTGGGTGCAACTGGATGAGCCCATACTCGCGCTGGAGCTGGCGCCGCAGTGGCTGGATGCTTTCCCAGTGGCTTACCGGCTGCTGGCAGCGCAGTCGCCCAAAATATTGCTGGCGACTTATTTTGAGTCTGTACAGGACAGAGCCGCTTTGCTGCACGCGTTGCCGGTGGCTGGGGTGCATCTGGATTTGGTCAGGGCGCCGCAGCAACTGGAATCCTTATTGCCTGACTGGCCGGCTGGCCGGGTGTTGTCGGCAGGAGTGGTCGATGGGCGCAATATCTGGCGTGCTGATTTGTCCCATCTGCTGGAATGGCTGAAACCGGTGCAGGCCAGATTGGGCGATGACTTATGGATTGCTGCCAGCTGTTCCTTGCAGCACGTACCGGTTGATCTGGAGGCTGAAACAGCGCTGGATGCCGATATTCGTGACTGGCTGGCATTTGCAGTGCAAAAGCTGGCTGAAATTCAGGCTTTGAAGCAAGCACTGATACATGCTGCCGCACCGGTCGGAAAGGTCATTCATGCCGCAGTTGCGGCGCAGTTTGCCGCTGCTGACCGGGCGCTTGCGCAACGGCGTCATTCGTCGCGCATTCATAATCCGCTGGTGCAGAAACGGCTGGCGCAGGTGACGGCCGCCGATGCGGAGCGCAGCAGCGTGTTTTCCCAACGCATTATCGGACAACAGCAACGTTTTCAGTTACCACTGTTTCCGACCACGACGATTGGCTCTTTTCCCCAGACCGCGGCTATCCGTCAGGCGCGGGCAGCGTATAAACGCGGAGCGCTGGCGCATCTCGATTATCTGGAGGCGATGCGTGCCGAAATCCGCCATGTGATCGGACAACAGCTGGCGCTCGATATCGATGTGCTGGTGCATGGTGAGCCGGAACGGAACGACATGGTGGAATATTTTGGCGAACAGTTGTGGGGATATGCATTCACCCTGAATGGATGGGTGCAGAGTTACGGGTCGCGCTGTGTGAAGCCGCCTGTGATCTATGGCGATGTATACCGGCCGGAAGAAATGACAGTCAGCTGGAGCCGCTATGCACAGAGCCTGACTGTACGACCCGTCAAGGGCATGCTGACTGGCCCGGTGACGATGCTGCAATGGTCATTCGTGCGGGACGATCAGCCGCGTGCGCTGACTGCCTTGCAGATTGCGCTGGCTTTGCGCGATGAGGTGAGTGATCTGGAAAAAGCGGGCATTGGCATGATACAGATAGACGAACCGGCTTTCCGCGAGGGCTTGCCGCTGAAGAAGCGCGACTGGGCTGCGTATCTGGACTGGGCGGTGCATGCTTTCAGGGTCTGCTCGGCAGGCGTGCGGGACGAGACCCAGATTCATACGCACATGTGCTATTCCGAGTTTAACGATATCCTGCCCTGGATTGCCGCAATGGATGCCGATGTCATCACGATTGAAACTTCCCGTTCGGATATGGAATTGCTGGATGGCTTTGGCAGTTTTTCTTATCCGAACGAGATCGGCCCCGGTGTGTACGACATCCATTCGCCACGCATTCCCCGCGTTAGTGAGATGCAGCGGCTGCTGGAAAAAGCGCGCAGTGTGATTCCTGACAGTCGCTTATGGGTCAACCCGGATTGCGGCCTGAAGACCCGCGGCTGGCCGGAAACATTAGCTGCACTGGGGAACATGGTACAGGCAGCGAAGCTGTTGCGGGCAGCAGTGTCTGAGAGTGAGGAACTCGAACAGGCCGGGTGCTGCTGAGAGCGGCTGAACCTGGGCTCAGCACGCAGCAGACACAGCCTGTCCAGAGGGGCTGCTGTGCCGCACGGTATTCCGCTTGAGTCCGGGTGGCGACATCCGTCATAATCGGGGCATGATCTTCACGTCCTTTGATTTTACTGTGCAGGCGGCATGATGCTGATTGATACCCATTGCCATCTGGATGCCAGCGAATTTGCCGGTGCGTCGCTTGCCATTGCTGATGCGGCGGCGGGTGCCGGTGTGTCCGGTATCGTGCTGCCCGCGGTGCATAAGAATAATTTTGCAGCAGTGACGGGGCTGGCGCACCAGCATCCTGCCTGCTTTTATGCACTGGGTATTCATCCGATGTATGTGGCCGTTTCGCAGGAGCAGGATCTGGTGTTTTTGCGTGAACAAGTCGCACAGCGCCTGCAGGCGGGATGTGAAGACCGGCGTCTGGTGGCGATCGGTGAAATCGGGCTGGATTATTTTGTGCCCGAGCTGACCCAAAGTCCGTTGCGGGAAAAACAGAAATTTTTTTATACCGAGCAATTAAAAATTGCACGTGATTTTGATTTGCCGGTCTTGCTGCATGTGCGCCGTTCACTCGACATCATTCTGAAATATCTGCGCCGTTTTCCTGTGACAGGCGGCATTGCCCACGCGTTCAATGGCAGCATCCAGCAGGCGGAATCGCTGATCGCGCTGAATTTCCGCCTTGGTTTTGGCGGTGCAATGACGTTTACCCGTGCCTTGCAGATCCGGCGGCTGGCAGCCGGATTGCCGCTGGAGTCGATTGTGCTGGAGACCGATGCGCCGGATATTCCTCCCAGCTGGCTGCAGGATCAGCACAACAGTCCGGAACAATTGCCGCACATTGCCCGGGTGCTGGCAGAGCTGCGGGGCCTGTCTGTACATGAGATCGCCGCGGCAACGACCCGGAACGCCTTCGCAGTTCTGCCGCGTATGATGATTCCTGCTTCACTGGCCGGCTGATGCGCACGGCTTGTCTCGGTGTGGTGGCTGGCGCTGCGCTGCTGCAACAGCAAGCGCATTTGCCGCAACCGTCCCAGCTGGCCTGGCTCCTGGCGTTGCTGTTGCCTGGTTTGCTTCTGTTCCGCCGCATACCGCGATTTTTGGAAATACGGCGTGCAGGTGCCGCAAATGCCGGGCGGCTGCTTGCCGTTTTCCTGCTATCTGCCTTAGCGGGATTTCTCTGGGCCGCCCTATTAGCGCATGCGGCCATGCGGCAACAGCTGCCAGTAGCATGGGAAGGGCGCGACCTGAGCGTTACCGGAACAGTCGCCAGCCTGCCTTTGCAACTGGCTCAGGGACAGCGTTTTGATTTTACCGTCGAGGATTGGCAGGACAGTGCTTTGACGCCACAGGAAAGGCAAAATCTGCCGCAGAAGCTGAGCCTGTCCTGGTATGCCATGAATAATGGCTTCGGTATGCAGAGTCAAAACATCAGCCCGGACTGGCAGATGGTGCAGCCCGGCCAGCGCTGGCAGTTGCGTGTGCGCCTGAAACGACCGCATGGCAATGCGAATCCCGATGGCTTTGATTATGAAGTCTGGTTGCTGGAGCAGGGAATCCGCGCAACGGGAACCGTGAGAAATGCCGCAGAAGCCGATGGCGCAGCATCGCCGCCAAACCGGAAACTGCAGGAATTTGTCTGGAGTGCCGGCAATCTGGTGGAGCGCAGCCGCGCATTGCTCCGGGCGCGAATGCATGCTGCGTTGCCGGATGCGCCGTATGCCGGCGTCATCGTGGCGCTGGTGATCGGTGATCAGCGTGAGATTCCACAGTCGGACTGGACAGTATTCAACCGGGTCGGGATTGGTCATCTGATCAGTATCTCCGGGTTGCACATCACGATGGTGGCAGGCATGTTTGCATGGCTGATGTCGTGGTTGTGGCGCCGCTCATTTTTCCTTGATCTCGTCTTGCCTTTACGGATTCCGGCGCAGAAAATTGCTGCGCTGGCAGGCGCGCTGATGGCGGTTCTGTACGTGGCGCTGGCAGGTTTTGGCGTGCCGGCACAGCGGACAATGGTGATGCTGCTGGTGGTGGCAGTGGCGATGTGGAACGGACGCATCACGCGGATATCTTCCGTGCTGTGCCTGGCGCTGGCTGCAGTGGTGCTGGCTGATCCCTGGGCAGTGCTGTCCCCGGGTTATTGGCTGTCGTTTGCTGCAGTTGGCGTCATCATTTACGCCGCTGGCAGCGGAGGTGAAATGCAGGAAGTCCATGGGCCGGGCGGTAACGCGTCAGACAGCAGGCGCCGCCGCTGGCATGCCACCCTGAATGCGGCAGCCCGCACGCAATATGCCGTCACGGTGGGGCTGGTGCCATTGACGATGTTATTGTTCGGCCAGATTTCACTCATCAGTCCGGTTGCCAATGCAGTGGCAATCCCGCTGATCAGCCTGGTGGTGACGCCCATGTCCTTGCTGGGCAGTATTGCGCCTGCTCCGTTATCAGGATGGCTGCTGCTGGCCGCCCACGGATTGGTGCAAATACTGGCAGGCGTGCTGGGCTGGTGCAGTCAGTTACCATTTGCGGTCTGGAATGCAGCCTTGCCATCCTGGTGGATTTTTGTTCTGGCGCTGGCCGGAATCGTATGGCTGCTGGCGCCGCGCGGCTGGCCGATGCGCTGGCTCGGCGCTGTTTGCTGCCTGCCGTTACTGCTGGTGCCACCTGAGCCGGTGGCGCAGGGGAAAATGCGGGTGACGGCATTTGATGTCGGTCAGGGCATGGCTTTGCTGCTGGAAACCGCGCAACACCGCTTACTCTACGACACCGGCCCGTTTTACGCACCGGGTTCGGATGGCGGTAGCCGGGTGATTCTGCCATTTCTGAAATCTCACGGCATCCACCAGCTCGATATGCTGATGGTGTCGCATCAGGATAGTGATCACTCCGGTGGTGCGCTGAGTATTCTGCAGCAACTGCCTGTCACGCTCGTCAGCAGCTCGCTCAGGGAAGATGCGCCGCTGGTATTGCAGGCAAAGGCGCACCGGCGCTGTATCAGCGGGCAGTCATGGGAATGGGATGGCGTGCAATTCGAGATATTGCAACCCGTTTCCGCCAGTTACGAGAGCAGCAAATGGAAATCCAATGCCCGCAGCTGCACACTGAAAGTGTCGGCACCTGATTTTTCCATGCTGCTGCCCGGTGACATCGAAGCCACGCAGGAGGACGAACTGATCCATATGCAGCCGGAAAAACTGCGCGCCGATGTGTTGCTGGCGCCACACCACGGCAGCGGCACATCTTCCACACCGGCGTTTCTGCGTGCAGTCAGTCCGGCACTGGCGATCTTTCAGGTCGGTTATCTGAATCGCTACCATCATCCCAAACCGGAGGTGTTTCAGCGTTATGCCGATTTTGGAATAAATCGTCTAAGAACCGATGAATCAGGTGCAATCACGCTGGAATTCGGCGCATCATTGCATGTTTCCAGATTCCGGCAGGCGCATGCGCGTTACTGGTACGATCAGTAAGAACGCGCTGAACGCGCCATCATCCGATCCGGATCAGGCATACCCAGACAGGCAAAACAGATATCAATCATCAACACCAATCAGGCAGGCATTACACATTCAACCCGATATGATGGAATCCCCGGTAAAACCAATTATTCATTTCGTTCACGGCAACAGCTTCCCCTCCGGGACATACCGTGTTTTTCTGGAACAGCTTAGTGAGCGCTACACGGTGTGGACTACCGATATGGTCGGTCATGATCCGAAATATCCTGTCACCGATGGCTGGCGCTTTCTGGTGCAGGAACTGATCGATACCTTGTCTGCCCGTTATAGCGAACCGGTGATTCTGGTTGGGCATTCTCTCGGCGGCATCCTGTCGCTGATGGCGGCCCGCGCCCGCCCTGATCTCGTCAGGGCAGTGGTGGTGCTGGATTCGCCGATTGTTGCCGGCTGGCGTGCTTTCCTGCTCAGAATGTTTAAATGGCTGAAGTTGGACAAAAAGTTTTCCCCGGCCCGCTTTGCTGAAAAACGCAAACATATCTGGAAGGATAAAGAAGCCGCGTACCAGCATTTTTCCTCTAAAGAGATCTTTGCGATCTGGCCCCCTGAAGTCTTGTGGGATTATCTGCATGCCGGCCTTGAACCTTGTCCTGAAGGGGTGACGCTGCGTTTTAAACGCGAAGTGGAAACGGCGATTTACCGGACACTGCCGCATGGACTGGGACGGCTGGTGCGCCGTCCGCCTGCGATGCCGGTGGGTTTTGTCGGCGGCACGGAATCGATAGAATGCGCGCAGGCTGGAGATTTTTATACCCGGCAACTGATGGAGCCGCATTACACGCTGATTCAGGGCGGGCATCTGATCCCGATGGAAGCCCCGGAAAAAACCGCCGGGGCCGTCTTGGCGATGCTCGATTCTTTTCAATTACAGGCAGTGAAACAGACATGATGACCAGAAAATTTTTAGTATTTGCTGTGTGTTCCCCGTTATGGCTGAGCAGCGCTGCGGTGCTGGCTGCAGACAGCGACAATATTTTTTCGTGGCAGGAAATGCAGCAGGCACGGGCTCAGGGAAAATCGGTCTGGCAACTTGAAATCGAGAATGACAGTCTGCTGCTGAACCGGGACGACCGTTACTACACCAGCGGTATTCATTTGCAGCAGACCAGCTATCTCCGGTCTGATCTGGAAGTCTCCGAATATGGCTGGCGTTTCGGGCAGGATTTATACACCCCGACCGATATCAAGCTACCGCCTTCCCAGATTCCGGCGATTGACCATCCTTATACCGGCTGGCTGTATGCCGGCATGTTTCATCAGAAAACAGCAGCCACAGGCCGCAGCTGGCGTGTCGGGCTGGACCTCGGCTGCTCCGGTCATTGCGCCGGCGGTGAATGGACGCAAAATCATCTGCACTGGCTGATTCAGCAGCCTTTGCCGCAAGGCTGGAGCACTCAATACCGCAGCGAATTTGGCGCAATCCTGTCAGGCGAGTACTCGCCGGGGCGTTTGCTCCCCTTTTCGGGTACTGATCTGACGCCACGCATCAAAGCCCGTTTCGGTAATGTCATCACCGATGCCGGCGCCCAGCTGGAATTCCGTGCCGGGCAACTGAATGCCTTACCGTATCAGCCGGCAAGCTATGGTTTTGCACGCATCGCGGCCAGTGTGACCGGATATAACGCTACGATTGAAGGTGGATACTTCAATCACGAAATTCCTAAAGTTCACGCAAAGCATAGCGGCGGAGAAATTGAGGCAGGCTATCTGTGGCAAGGTGACCGTTATGCCCTGAGTGCTTCGATTATCCGGCGTGCCAATGAAATCAAGGAAGTTTCCAATGCCGTCGGTGCGCAGAATTTTGTCAGATTGCAATTTTCTTGCATGATGTAAAATCAAAAAAACAAACTGAAGGGCAGGGGGAATTCGTGGACATGCGTCAGAGTGATGTATAATTCGAATTTCCCGCTTGTGCCGTCCGGCACCTTCTGCAATGACTAAGTTTGTATTCGTTACGGGGGGCGTAGTCTCCTCACTGGGCAAAGGCATCGCCGCTGCCTCTCTCGCTGCGATCCTTGAATCGCGCGGCCTCAAAGTCACCATGCTCAAACTGGATCCGTATATCAATGTTGATCCTGGCACCATGAGCCCATTCCAGCACGGCGAAGTTTTTGTGACCGACGACGGCGCAGAAACCGATCTGGATCTGGGACACTATGAACGCTTCATCAGCTCCAAGATGAAGAAAGTCAATAATTTCACTACCGGCCAGATTTACGAATCCGTGATTCGCAAAGAGCGGCGCGGTGAATACCTCGGCAAAACCGTGCAGGTGATTCCGCATATCACCAACGAAATCCAGGAATTCATACATCGCGGTGCTGCCGGCGCCGATGTTGCGCTGGTCGAAATCGGCGGCACGGTTGGTGATATCGAGTCGCTGCCTTTCCTCGAAGCTGCCCGTCAACTGAGCCTGCGTGCAGGCCGCAGCGCTGCTGCATTTGTTCATCTGACGCTGGTACCTTATGTCGCAGCTGCCGGTGAACTGAAAACCAAGCCGACCCAGCACAGCGTACAAAAATTGCGCGAAATCGGTATTTTCCCGGACGCCTTGTTGTGCCGTGCCGACCGCCGTATTCCCGATGATGAACGTGCGAAAATTTCGCTGTTCGCGAATATCCCGGAAGAAGGTGTGATCTCAGTCTGGGATGCGGACACCATCTACAAGATTCCGCAAATGCTGCACGATCAGGGACTTGATAAGATCGTTTGCGATGCGCTGGGACTGAATCCTAAGCCAGCGGACTTGTCGATGTGGGACAAACTCATTTATGCGCTGGAAAACCCGAAAGAAGAAGTAACGATCGGCATGGTTGGCAAATACGTTGATCTGACCGAATCGTATAAGTCGCTGACCGAAGCGCTGCGTCACGCCGGCATCCACACCGAAAGCCGCGTCAACATTGAGTATGTGGACTCGGAAGAAATCGAAGCGCAAGGCACAAAGTCGCTGGAAAAATACGATGCGATTCTGGTGCCCGGTGGTTTTGGCAAGCGCGGTGTTGAAGGCAAAATCATGGCAGCCCGCTATGCCCGCGAAAATAAAATCCCTTACCTCGGCATCTGCCTCGGCATGCAGGTTGCGCTGATTGAGTACGCGCGCCACATGGCAGGTCTGACGATGGCAAATTCCACGGAGTTTGATCCTGAAACAGAGCAGCCGGTGGTTGCCCTGATTAATGAATGGAAAAATCAGGACGGAAAAGTTGAAACGCGTGACGAGAATTCCGATCTTGGCGGCACCATGCGTCTGGGCGCACAAACCTGCGCGATCAAGCCTGGTACGCTGGCTGCAGAAATCTACGGCAATGTTGTGACTGAGCGCCACCGTCATCGTTACGAAGCCAATAATCATTATCTGGGCCGTGTTGAAGCTGCTGGCCTGGTGGTGTCGTCGCGCACTGCAACAGAAGACCTGTGCGAAATCATGGAATTGCCGCGTGATGTGCATCCTTTCTATCTCGGCGTTCAGTATCATCCGGAATTCAAATCAACACCGCGTGATGGTCATCCGCTGTTTATCGCATTTGCCAGAGCAGCGCTCGCCCACAAAAAGGCACAAGGAAAATAAAGCATGAAATTATGCGGATTTGATGTTGGTCTTGACCATCCCTTTTTCCTGATCGCCGGTCCTTGCGTGATCGAGTCGGAACAGATGGCGTTCGATACAGCTGGCACACTGAAGGAAATGACACAGGAGCTCGGTATTCCCTTTATCTACAAATCATCGTTTGATAAAGCGAATCGTTCTTCGGGTACTTCCTTCCGTGGTTTAGGCATGGACAAAGGGCTGGAGATACTGGGAAAAGTCAAAGAGCAGATTGGCGTACCAGTTCTTACCGACATTCATGCGATCGATGAAATCGCACCAGTCGCTGCGGTGGTGGATGTGCTGCAGACGCCGGCGTTTCTGTGCCGTCAGACCGATTTTATCGAAGCCTGCGGCCGTTCCGGAAAACCTGTGAACATCAAAAAAGGCCAGTTCCTGGCGCCGCATGACATGATCAATGTGATCGCCAAAGCGCGTGCTGCCGCCAAAGCGGCAGGCATGAATGAAGATAATTTCATGGCTTGCGAGCGTGGCGTCTCATTTGGTTACAACAACCTGGTATCGGATATGCGTTCGCTCGCTATCATGCGGGAAACCAATTGCCCGGTCGTATTCGATGCCACGCATTCGGTGCAGTTGCCAGGTGGCCAGGGCACATCGTCCGGCGGTCAGCGTGAATTCGTGCCGGTGCTGGCGCGTGCTGCCGTCGCGGTTGGTATTTCCGGCCTGTTCATGGAAACTCATCCGAATCCGGCCGAGGCAAAATCTGACGGACCGAACGCGGTGCCATTAGGTCGCATGAAAGAATTACTGACAACGCTGATCGATCTGGATCGTGTCGTCAAGAAGAATGGATTTCTGGAATCCAGTTTCAGTTAATTGATGTTGGCAGACTTCGTTTTCGTGACGGTAACCTGTCGCGAAACGACGAAGCGCGTTGATGTTTCCGGAATCCGGGTGGAATGAGCATCCTGCCGCATCAGGTTCCGGCGCTTCGCAGCATGTCACCCACATCTGCGGTCTGCTCAGGTCAGCGCTGTTTTTTACTTTGTTCGCAATATTGATCGTTTAGGAGAATTGAATGAGTGCCATCGTTGATATTATCGGCCGTGAAATTATTGATTCACGCGGTAACCCAACTGTTGAGTGTGATGTATTGCTGGAATCCGGTGTCATGGGTCGTGCTGCTGTCCCGTCCGGAGCTTCGACTGGCTCTCGCGAAGCGATTGAATTGCGCGACGGCGACAAATCACGCTATCTGGGTAAGGGCGTTTTGAAAGCCTGCGAGCACATCAATACCGAAATCGCAGAAGCGATCATGGGTCTGGATGCCAACGAACAGGCTTTCCTTGACCGTACGCTGATTGATCTGGACGGTACTGAAAACAAGGGCCGTCTCGGCGCAAATGCGATGCTGGCTGTTTCTATGGCTGTTGCCAAAGCGGCCGCTGAAGAGGCTGGTCTGCCACTGTACCGCTATTTCGGCGGTTCCGGCGCGATGCAGTTGCCCGTGCCAATGATGAACGTCATCAACGGCGGCGCGCATGCTGACAATAACCTCGATATTCAGGAATTCATGATTATCCCGGTTGGTGCGCCGACTTTCCGTGAAGCGATCCGCTACGGTGCGGAAGTATTCCATGCGCTGAAAAAAATTCTGCACGATAAAAATCTGACGACAGCCGTTGGTGATGAAGGTGGTTTTGCTCCTTCCGTTGATAATCACGAATCCGCGATCAAGTTGATCATTCAGGCGATTGAAGCAGCCGGCTATGAGCCTGGAACACAGATTGCCCTGGGTCTGGATTGCGCCGCTTCTGAATTCTACAAAGACGGCAAATATCATCTGGAAGGTGAAGGCCTGACTCTCTCTGCAGCCGATTTCACCAATCTGCTGGCGACCTGGGTTGATAAATACCCTATCATTTCGATCGAAGATGCGATGGCTGAAGGCGACTGGGAAGGCTGGGCGATTCTGACGGAAAAACTCGGCAAGAAAGTCCAGCTGGTCGGTGATGACCTGTTCGTGACCAATACCAAGATTCTGAAAGAAGGTATTCAGAAAGGGATTGCGAATTCTATCCTGATCAAGATCAATCAGATCGGCACGCTGACGGAAACTTTTGCTGCGATTGAAATGGCCAAACGCGCGGGTTATACCGCTGTGATTTCCCATCGTTCCGGTGAAACAGAGGACAGCACAATCGCTGATATCGCGGTTGGTCTGAATGCTTTGCAGATCAAGACAGGTTCCATGTCCCGTTCCGACCGTATGGCAAAATACAATCAGCTGCTGCGTATTGAGGAAGACCTGGGAGAAATCGCCAGTTATCCTGGCCGTGACGCCTTCTATAATCTGAAGTAATCTGGTATCTTAAAAAAGGGGAACAAGGTTCCCCTTTTTTCTGGCAGTGAGTTATCCGTGAATCTGATTCCGATGTGAGTTTTTGTGCGCCTGATTACCGTTTCTTTTGCTGTGCTGTTATTGCTGATCCAATACCCCTTGTGGCTGGGTAAGGGTGGCTGGCTGCGTGTCTGGGAATTTGAGCGCCAGGTTGCGCAGGCGCAGGGCCGTAATGAAAAACTCAGGGAACGTAATGCCAAGCTGGAATCTGAAGTTTCGGACTTGAAAACCGGTACTGATTCGGTTGAGGAACGGGCCCGTTTTGAACTGGGTATGATTAAAAAAGACGAGATTTTCGTCCAGATTCTCGATCCGCGCGCACCGGCTTCTTCCGTCGCAGCCATGCCCGCCGGTAATTCCCCTGACCTGCATTAATCCTTCCTTCGTATACCTCATATGGTTCGGACATGGCTCAGCTGTGTTGATCTACCCATGTATTGACATGGTTGTCGCTGCAACCCATGCAGGGCTTATGTTGGCATAAACTGACATAAACACGACCATGAACTGCGGCAGCGCTATCTGGCTGAAAACGCTCAAAATATTGCACTCAATAAAGAAAGTACCTTTCATTTATCGGGCTATCATAGAGACACTTCATTCAGTCATGGTCGTTATCTGTATTTTGCCCCGTTGGTAACTGTATGGGGTTTAACATTACGGTGACGGTCACTATCCGGAGTCTATCTATGTTGCGTGTCATTGGTATCGTCGGTGCAGGAGCAATGGGCAAGGGAATCGCCCAGTTAATCGCGCAGTCAGGTTTTCAGGTGCTGTTATTTGACAGCACTCCCGAGGTCGCGGACAAGGCTAAGCAAGCGCTTTTTGCGCAGTGGGATCAACTGGAGCAGAAGCAGAAAATTACTCCCCATGTCGCAGCCACCGCCAGGTCGCATCTTCATGTCGTGGAGACACTTGAGGCGATGCACGCCTGCGATCTGGTGATTGAAGCGATTATCGAAAAACTGGATGTGAAACAGCAGTTATTCCGTCAGCTCGACCAGATCGTGAGCGATGAATGCATTCTCGCGACCAACACCTCATCTTTGTCCGTTACCGCCATTGCTGCAGGCAGCCGTTTGCCGTCACGTGTGGCAGGACTGCATTTTTTTAATCCTGTACCGCTGATGAAGGTGGTGGAGGTCATTAACGGTCTGTTGACGGCACCTCATGTCGCTCCGTTGCTACAGGCGCTGATGAGTGAAACAGGTCATGCCGCAGTGCTCGCAAAAGATACGCCGGGATTTATCGTGAACCATGCCGGGCGTGGGTATGTGACGGAAGCCTTGCGAATATTGCAGGAAAATGTGGCAGATTCTACAGAAATCGATCAGATCATGCGCGGGGCGGCAGGATTTCGCCTCGGCCCGTTTGAGCTGATGGATCTGACCGGGCTGGATGTGTCGCATCCGGTCATGGAGTCGATTTACCATCAGTATTATGAAGAACCGCGTTACCGGCCGAATTATATCGCCGCGCAAAGGGTGCAGGCGGGTGTGCTGGGACGTAAGACAGGGCAGGGGTTTTATTCTTATCCGCCGGTTCCCGAAGCCCCGCTGCTGCCGCAGGAGACGGTTTGGCAGGGGCGTATCTGGCTCAGTCCGGAAAATCCGCTGGCGCTGGATGCATTGAACGATCTGTGTGAGCGGATTGGTATTGCTGTGGATTATGGCCATCTGCCAGCAGCAGATGCTGTTGCTGTTGTGAGTCCCGATGGTGAGGATGTCAGTACCTGCGTAGCCCGGCTTGGGCTGAATCCACGGCGTACCATTGGCATTGACAGCCTGAATGCTTGTCACGGTCATCTGACCCTGATGCTGAATCCGGCGACTGAGCTGCAGCTGGCACACGGTGTTCAGCTTCGCTGCGCTCAGCATGGAATGCCGGCAACACTGATTCAGGACAGTGCCGGTTTCGTCGTGCAGCGTGTGCTGGCGACCATTATCAACATTGCCTGCGATATCGTGCAGCAGGGGATCTGCAGCCCGCAGGATCTGGATCAGGCGGTGGTGGCAGGACTGGCTTATCCGTTTGGACCGCTGGCATGGGGAGACAAACTGGGGCCATCGCGTATACTATCTGTCTTGCGCAACATGCATGACAGTACCGGTGATCCGCGTTATCGTCCGAGCCCCTGGCTGGTCAGACGCGCCCAGTTGGGGTTGTCGTTGCTGCATGTGGCGGAAAGATAAAAACAAAGAGTAAAAAAACACAGGCTCAAGAGCAGAATACAGTCATGCCGGCGGTATTCTGCTGTCACTATGAAAATCAGATTCAGGAGAAAATCAGATGGCCAAAGCAGTATTCAGTTGGGAAGATCCGTTGTTATTGTCGTCGCAGTTGAGCGAAGAAGAGCGTATGGTGCAGGAAGCCGCCCGTGCTTATTGTGAAGAAAAACTGGCACCACGTGTTCTGGATGCTTTCCGTCACGAGCGCACTGATCCGACGATTTTCCGTGAAATGGGTGAGCTTGGCCTGCTGGGCTCGACGATTCCGGCTGAGTACGGCGGTGCGGGTCTGAACTATGTCTGCTACGGTCTGGTGGCACGTGAGGTAGAACGTATCGACTCTGGCTACCGCTCCATGATGAGCGTGCAGAGTTCGCTGGTGATGGTGCCGATCAACGAATTTGGCAGCGAGGCACAGAAGCAGAAATATCTGCCGAAACTCGCCAGCGGCGAATGGATAGGCTGCTTCGGCCTGACTGAGCCGAATCATGGTTCCGATCCTGGCAGTATGGTGACCAGAGCTAAAACCGTACCTGGCGGTTATGCGCTGAGTGGCGCAAAAATGTGGATTACCAACAGCCCGATTGCCGACGTGTTTGTCGTCTGGGCAAAAACCGATGATGGCCGTATCCGCGGCTTCATTCTTGAAAAAGGCTGGGAAGGGCTGACGGCACCTGCGATTCATGGCAAGGTCGGCTTGCGTGCTTCTATTACTGGCGAAATCGTGATGGATGAAGTTTTTGTGCCGGAAGAAAATCTGCTGCCGCATGTGGAAGGTCTGAAGGGACCGTTTACCTGCCTGAATTCTGCGCGCTATGGTATTGCCTGGGGCGCCCTGGGAGCGGCTGAGTTCTGCTGGCATACGGCGCGTCAGTACACGCTTGACCGCACACAATTCGGCAGACCACTGGCAGCCAATCAGCTGGTGCAGAAAAAACTGGCGGATATGCAGACAGAAATCACCCTCGGTTTACAAGGCTGTCTGCGGCTGGGAAGAATGAAGGACGAAGGTACTGCGGCTGTTGAGATCACTTCCATCATGAAGCGCAACTCCTGCGGTAAATCACTGGAAATCGCACGTGTTGCCCGTGATATGCTGGGCGGCAACGGGATTTCTGATGAATTCGGTATTGCCCGCCATCTGGTGAACCTGGAAGTGGTGAATACCTACGAAGGTACCCACGATATCCATGCGCTGATCCTGGGCCGGGCACAAACTGGCATCGCTGCTTTCTGATGACGCCAGGAGTTTTCTGATTGAAAAAACGCACATCACTGTGCGTTTTTTTATTGCCAATGGGTTTTACGCGGTTCCCTTCTGGTGTTCGCTGATATGTCGTATCGGCGATGCCGCGAATGCGATGAAAACGATCACGATCAGGATGCCTCCGCACAGCAAAAACAGCTGCGGTAAAGACAGACTGCGCATCAGCCATCCGGTCAGCGCCGACGACACCGGGCCGATACCGAGAAAAATAAACATGAACATGCTCATCGCACGTCCCATCATCTGCGGCGGTACCTGTGTCTGTATCCAGGTGAAAACTGCCACCTGCAGATACCCCCCGAGGCTGGCAATCAAGACCAGTAACAGCATGGCTTGCCAGCTGTGATGAATCAGTCCCAGCGGCATGAATAACAGGCCGACAACCAGATCAATCAGCAGCAGCGTGCGCCCCAGATTGCCGAGCCGCATACCGGGGCGTATGCCAGATATCAGCATGCCGAGCAAGGTGCCGGCACCGTGCGCACCGCTCAGCAGCCCCAGCGTTCCGGCGCTGTTATTCAACTGGGTTGCCAGCAAAGGCATTGCCAGCTGCATTGGCCCCATGATGAAAAAAGCGATCGCTGACCAGTACAGAAAACAGATGCGCAATTCTTTCAGTTCCCAGCAAAAACGCAGGCCATCCCATACCTGATGCAGGAGATGCCGGGTTTGCTTGTCGTCGTGTGGCGGTTTGGATAAGTTCCGGGTAACAACCTGGCGTAATGTCCAGGCAGAAATGGCATAGCTGAGGCAGTCCGTCAGAAAAGCTGCAGCCAGTCCATAGGAATCCGTCACCGGAAACTGTTTGCTGCTGGCCATCAGCGAGATCATCAGACCTGCCAGCACAGGGCCGGCAAACATGGTGAGTTGTCGCAGACTCAGCATGATGCTGTTCGCAATGGGAAACTGCGCAGGTTCTACCACATGCGGCAACATGGAAGTCCCCGCAGGAATGCTGAATGCGGTGGAAATACCGAGCCCCAGCGCAAAGCCATATACCATCCACAGCTGAAGCTCCCCGCTCAGTAAGATGGCAGATAGCAATCCCAGCAATGTCGTATTAATGTATTTGGTCAGCATCATGACCCGCTTTGGTGAATAACGGTCAACAATCGCACCTCCCAGCAGAATGAAGACAGCACGCGGGATTCCCAGCAGTGCCAGCACAATGCCGAGTGCCAGCGGATCTGAGGATAATCTCAGCACCAGCCAGGGCAGGGCAATCAGGGTGAACTGGTCTCCAAGCATGGAGATCATGCCGCCGCTGATCAGCCAGCGGAAAGAATGATTGGACAGCAAGGCTGCGCGCGGTGATAGCGGTGGGGTTGGCATGGCAGATTTTTCCATCAACTTTTCCATTTCTGATTCTGATTGATTGTTAATGCTTATTCTTCTTTTGCTGCAGCTTGCCGGAGTTGTGCTTCAAGATGCATCAGGCCTTCCCGCGCATAGCGCATCAGGCCGTCAGACAGGCCGCCGCCGAGGAGAACACCGGTTTCCTGGCGATGGATGTCACGCACTTTCTGTACGACCTGCATGTCATTGCCCCAGGCATCCAGAAACAGGCTGCGCCATTGCAGGAATAAAGGCTGCATCTCGTCGTTCACCGCCGGGATACCTGCCAGCATTTTTTCCCGGATATCGGAAAACAGGGTATTCCAGGCATCTGCATTCTGAAACGATGATGTTTTAAAAAAGCGCAACTCTTTTTCCGTCAGATAACGGTGGTAGATGCCATACCGGACTTCGATGGATGCCATGCTGATATAGTCCATCAGTTCACCATCCACGCCTGTCAATGCCTGAATTCCCGGTTCATTTCTGTGCAGGCGCGACAGATGCAGTAAATAGCGCGGCATGTTTGGCATCGCGTTATTCATGGCGCTGATCCAGCGGACTGCCAGATCCTGTGCTGCCGGATCGGAAGCTGGAAGCTGTCTTTCCATCAGCGCGTGGGCTTCCGCAATCAATGGACGGATGGCCTGATCGAGTAACTGTTTCTGCTGACCTGAGCGTAACCAGTGCAATTCTTCCGAGGTGAAATAGCGGTCTGCAACACTGTACATTTCCAGCGCCAGCAACCAGTCATCCAGTGGCAGTTGCTCGTCCGCTTCAAGCAGATGGTGCAAAGTCTGCAAACGCTGCTGTAATAACTGCTGCTTTTTGATTTGCTGATCCAGTATTTCCAGCTGTTCGCTAATCAATGCCTGCAAGCCGGTTGGTTCCCGGTCAATCAGGGTGGCGATCTCGGCCAACGGTAAATGCAGGCGGCGTAAGGTTTGTATCCGGAACAGACGGGTAATATCTTCCCGGTTATACAGACGGTAGCCCGCATCTGAACGGGCGGTAGGACGCAACAGTCCTATGCTGTCGTAATGATGCAAAGTACGTACTGTCAGCCCGGCGCGTTTTGCCAGCTCTCCGATCTTGAGTCGCATGGGTGCTTTCTGCTTTTCGTCATCGCAATAATCCAATGGCTGATACTATAAAGCCTGACGTTACGTCATGGTCAAGGGTTTGATGCTGACAACAGTTTCTGTAGCGGTCGGGGAAAGGCTGGCAGGATGGGTGCTGATGTGCGGTAGCCCATCAGCATTGCCGGAAAGGAGGCAGCAGTAACTTAGAGGAGAGCAGCCACTGCTGACGCTGTGATGATCAGTGCTTCATATTGCTGGCAGGCTGGGTACCGTCTGCCAGTGTGCTGGTGACAAACAGTTGGGCACAGTCTACCGGATCGAAGGCGTAATGCTGACCGCAGAAATCACAGTTGATGTCGATTTTCCCGAGTTCGGCGAGGGTATTCTCAATTTCCGTACTGCCCAGCATTTTTAACATGTCACCGACTTTTTCCCGGGTGCAGCTGCAATGGAACACCGGATGCAGTGGATCAAACACCCGCAGCGTCTGTTCCCAGAACAGGCGGTGCATCAGCGTGCTGATGTTGTGCTCCAGCATTTCTCCGCGTTTCAGTGTGTCTCCGAGCATCACTGCATGGTCCCAGGCCTCTTCGGGATTTTCTGTCTTTACTTCGATACCGCCGGTATGGGGCAGTTTTTGCAGCAGCAGACCGCGGGCTACCTGATTGTCGGCAGCCAGCCAGAGTTTGGTATCGAGCTGTTCGGAGCGCAGCATATAGTTTTCGATGATAGTGGCAATGTTATCGCCATCCAGCGGCACGATACCCTGATAGGCCTGCTGACCAGGCAGTTTATCGTTAGGGTCCAGCGTAATCACGAAACGTCCCTGTCCATGTGCATGAACCAGATCGCGCAGGGTCTCATGGTCTTCAATGACGGCATCGTCGGCCAGCTTGGCCGTGGCTCGCAGGCGCAGCTGATCGTCGCATTCCACGACCATCAGTTTGACCGGGCCATCGCCGTGAATCTGCATAATCATCGTGCCGTCGAATTTCAGATTCGCAGATAACAACGCTGAAGCCGCCATCAGTTCACCCAGAACGATTTGTACCGCTTTTGGATAAGTGCGGTGTGACTGCATTTGCTGCCATGCCGTTTCCAGTTCCACCAGTTCGCCGCGGACGCCGGCGTGTTCAAACATAAATTTTTGTAAAGTATCAGTCATAGTGCGATTGTGTACGATCCCAGGGGACCGGGGTAAAGCGGATGGACAGAGCCAGTCTGATTGCGTCAGAACCGGCGCTGGTCCGGAAAAATTAGTCGATGCGGCGCAATTGCGTTTTGTAAAGCTGGCCGCGTTGTGCGTAGTTAGCGGTATTCATGTGCATCCGCATGCGGTCATCGTCGTTGAGTTGGCGGACAGCTTTGGCTGGTGAACCGATGATCAGCGAATTGTCCGGAAATTCTTTACCTTCGGTAACCAGTGCTCCTGCGCCGACCAGGCAGTTTTTTCCTATTTTAGCGCCATTCAGAATCACCGCCTGAATTCCGATCAGCGATCCTTCGCCGATAGTGCAGCCGTGCAGCATCGCCTGATGACCAACCGTCACATTGGGACCGATCGTCAAAGGAAACCCGGGATCGGTATGCAGAATACAAGCTTCCTGCACATTGCTGTTTTTACTGACAGTGATTAATTCATTGTCACCGCGGATGGTGACGTCAAACCAGATGCTGGCTCTGGCTTCAATGCGGACTTTGCCAATGATTTTTGCCGTATCGGTAATGTAAGCAGAGGCATCGATTTCCGGTGCGATATCACCTAATTGGTAGATGGGCATAATAATTCCGTAAAATAGCGGCTGAAAAAACTGCTTTCGTCCACAGGTCCAGAAAACAGCCTGATGGCAGAAACCAGCGCGACTGATTGCAATGGCATCAAGGGAATGATTGTGGACGGTACTTTGCCCTGATGTTGACTGGAATCATCCCGGAAACGCTATTTTAACGCTCCGCGCCCTGCTGTGCCGGAGTCATGCACTGATATGAACGATTTGAATACTGAAGTGATGATGGAGTTACGTCACGAAGCCCTGCTGGCGTTGCTTGATTGCGATACCGGCAGCAAGTGCCGGCGTGTGCTGGCTATCTCCGATACGGTGACGCTCGACACCTGTTGTCAGATCATGGCTCCGGAAGGTATTCCCGGCCGCCCGGCGAAACCGGAACTGGTCGCACCCGGTCAGGTCGGACGTCGTGCCATGCATACCGTGGAAGGCCGGGCAGTGCTGATTCATGCGCTGGCACACATTGAGTTGAATGCAGTTAACCTGGCCTGCGATATCCTCTGGCGTTTTCCCGGTATGCCAGAACGCTTTTACCGCGACTGGCTGAAAGTGGCCAGGGAAGAGGCCTATCATTTTCAACTGCTGGAAACGCATTTGCAGGCGCTGGGTTACGCCTACGGTGACTTTACAGCGCATAACAGTTTATGGGAAATGGCAGCAAAAACCAGTCAGGATCTGATTGCCCGGCTCGCGCTGGTGCCGCGCACACTGGAGGCGCGCGGACTGGATGTGACACCTGGCGTTGCCGCCAAACTGGCGCAGGCCGGAGATCAGGTGGCTGCCGATATTCTGGACATTATTTACCGCGATGAAATTGGCCATGTCGCCATCGGTAACGACTGGTATAAAACATTGTGTCAGCAACAGCAGCTTGATCCGGTCGCCACTTATGCCGTGCTGGCCGAAAAATACAAAGCCCCGCGTTTGCGCGGACCTTTCAATCTGGAGGGAAGGCGTGCTGCCGGTTTTGATGAAAATGAGCTGATGGCGCTGACGCAAATGCCTGCGAACCGGCCATCTGCGGCCGAATAAACGCATCAGTACCAATACCTCCGGGTATTCCAGTTCAGACGCAGCAGCGATGAATGAGCGCTGATCATGTATTCCAGACTGCCGCGTTCAGCGCACTTCTGAGCGGAAACTGATTTTTTACTAGTTGCGTGGTGTTGAACTGTTTCAGTGAGCTATTCAGTCGCCGGCATGAATGCTGCCTATACCCTCGACGCTTTTCACCAGTTGTTTCGGATTTCCGTAATAGGTCAGGGTGCCGATACCCTGCACGTTGGCATTCAGTTTTTCGCGGGCGTTGACCGAAACTGCGCCAATGCCTTCCACATTCACATCGGCCCGCTCCGCCACCAGATCTTTGGTTTCAACCAGTCCGACACCTTGTGCGCGCAACCGCAGATATTTTGTCTTTCCCGTTGCAACCAGCATACCTGCACCTTCATATGACAACTCAAAATCATCGCTGTTAATATTGATCAGCCTGGTCAGGCCGGCGCCTTCCATTTTGAAGCGGTTGAGTTGCGGAACGGTAATGATGACTTGCGCATCATCCGAGATATGGATGTTGTGCTTTTCCTTGTAAGACAGAATGAGTTCATTACCGATCACTTCAGTGATCACTCTGGAAGCAAATTTTTCATTGCCTTTAATGGTAATTGACTGCGTTTTACCGACTTCCACCGTCACATTCATCGCACTGCGGCTTTTGATGACATTAAAGCTGGCGACATTGCGGGTGAAATCTTCCGCTATCGCGGCGTGGCAGAATAAAAACGCAGAGAAAAACAGGCCAGACAGCGTGACAGCAGAACGGTTTGGTTGAGTGCACATCGTGTTCTCCAGAGAAAGTAAGTGAAACCGGAGTCAGCCGGGATAAAGCGATTATCTGCCTGCGCCACCGGTGCTGAAACCTTCTTGCGACAAAGTGCAAAATTCGTGGTGCAGAATGCTTTTTTGGCAGGAATGCAATCAGCAATCTGCGCTTGCTGCATCGGCTGCAAGGTCTTTAGGGTGGTTGGCGTGCCGTTCAAAATACAGCATATCCATCCACTTTCCGTTTCGCAGCAAGGCGGAATGTGCGTGGCCAAATTGGGTGAAACTGCATTTCCGCATGATGGCCAGGGACGAATGATTATCCGCGATGACCATTGCTTCAATGCGCCACAGGCCGAGTGTTGCAAAGGCATGTTGCACTACCGCGTTAACGGCTTCGGTGGCGTAACCCTGTCCGCCATGGCGGGCGCTGAAACGATAGCCCAGGGTCGCCCTGAAATAATCTTTCTTTTCAATGCCGCGCAGAGTGATGCGACCAACAATTTCATCTCCATTCCATGCCAGGTAGTGCAATTCCTGTTGGGCTTGCGCCTGCCACTGTGCTTGCCGCAGGCTCTCGCGAACATTTTCAGGCGTGTAGAATGCCGCGCCGCGACTGGCGATCCATTGTTCGAAGTGCCCCCGGTTTTCCAGCTCAAAAGCAAGCAGGGCAGTACTGTCATCGGTGTGGGCCAGGCGTATGTGGAGGCGGGCTGAGGAAATCATTGCAGAATGCTGTTCCGGATATTGTAGAAGCGATAGCTCCGGCAAAAATGTATTTCACCGGACAGATGTGTTTAAATAATACGGCTGCTGGCAGCGCATCAGCAGATTTTGCACATGCACACATTCCTCTTTTGACGTGGTGAATATTATCATGCGAGTTCTGATATCCGTTCTGTTCCGGCTGTTGTTTCTGCTTGGTGCTTCCGGCACACTGGTGAGTTTTTCCGATGCTGCGGCACAGTCTGTCAGGGTGAATCGAGGAGCTGCAATTACCGTATTACTGACGGGGTTTGCCGTGAATAAGCCGGCGCAGGTTCAGGATATTGATGACATCGCACAGGGATTGCCGCGGGCACTGGCACGCCGTCTGGCACAAACTCCGTCATTTCAGATCAAAACAACACCGGACTTATTATCGCTCGACTGGCAGTTCAGTCAGGCGGACAGTCAATTACTGGCGCAGACTGCGGCTTTGTATCATGTGCAGTACGTGATTGCAGGGCAGGTGCTGAACGCCGGGGTTCATACCGAGCCGGTGTGGCTGGGATTGCGGGAGAAAAAACACAGGACGCTGCAACTGGAAATCCATTTATATGATGCCCTGGCCGGAGTGCTGGTGCAGCGTTATGAATTTTCTACAAGTGTAGCCGGTGATGTGCAGATCGGCAGGGAACATGTATTTGATGGGACCGGATTTCAGGCAACAGCTTATGGACAAGCCATCAGTGGGCAGCTTGATGATATTGCACAGACACTGGGCGCCAAAATCCTGAGTTTGCCCTGAGGTGATGCAGCCGCCCGGCATGGCCTGAATATACCCGAATGTGAAAGACTGCCGGTTGGTGAGCCGGACAGTCTGTTTCTTGTCAATATTACGTATTACGTGCGTTTTTGTTTGGACCTTTCCTGCTCCTGCAGGCGCAGTACCCGCCGCTGCACTTTACCCGTTGTCGTCATGGGCAAGGCATCGATAAATTCAATTTCTTTCGGATATTCATAGGGAGCAAGTTTCCCCTTGACGTGTTTCTGCAACTCCATAATCAGCTTGTCGCTGGCCTTGTAACCAGGGCTCAGCACGACGTATGCTTTGACCAGATTACCGCGTTCCTTGTCAGGCTTGGGAACCACCGCAGTGTTGGCGACAGCAGGATGTTTGACCAGACAATTTTCAATTTCTGAAGGACCAATCCGGTAGCCGGCTGCCTTGAACATATCATCCGCACGCCCCTGATACCAGAGATAACCATCGGCATCGGCATAGGCCAGATCGCCGGTGCGGCACCAGTCGCCGGAAAATTTATCGCGGGTTGCGGAATCATTTTTCCAATAACCGAGAAAAAACACCGGATCGGGATGTCCATGAATATCAAAGCGGTGCATGGCCACTTCACCGGTCACTCCCGCGCCGACCGGTTTGCCATCATCATCAATCACGGCAACCTGATGTCCCGGATAGGGGCGTCCCATGCTGCCGGGGTGGGCAGGCCATTGCTGGTGGCTGTTGCCGACGATGTAGTTCATCTCTGTCTGGCCAAACATTTCATTCGGGATGACATTCAGCGCCTGTTCGCACCAGTGGAATACAGCGTCCCCGACGGCTTCTCCGGCACTCATGATGGCGCGTAGTTTCAGCTTGTATTTTTCACGCGGCGCGGGTTCCGCTTTCATCATCATTTTGAGGGCGGTAGGGAACAGGAAGGTATTGGTGATCTTGTATTTTTCCAGCAGATAGAACGCTGTTTCTGCTGTGAAACGACCCTGATAGCCGACAATCGGCTGACCGAAATACAGTGATGGCAACAAAGCATCCATCAGGCCGCCAGTCCAGGCCCAGTCTGCCGGTGACCAGAACACATCTTTCTTTTTCGGGAACCAGTTCTGGGAGGCGACAAAGCCGGTCAGATTTCCAATGATTGCCGAATGGGGGATCAGCGCGCCCTTTGGTGCGCCTGTGGTGCCGCTGGTGTAAATCAGAATTGCTGGATCTGTAGCGCGGGTCTGGATCATTTCAAAATCGACCGGCATTTGCGGCAGATAATTTTCCCATTCCAGATGTGGGAAATCGGCAGGCGCATGCGGACAATCGACGGTGATGAGCGTCTGCAGATGCGGGCAGCTCCGGGCAATCGATAAATAGGCATCCAGCCCGCTGCTGTCAAGTATCAGTGCTTTGGCTTCGCTGTGTTGCAGCCGGTATTCCAGCGCTTCCGGCCCGAACAGAAAAGACAGCGGCATCACGATTGCCCCCATCTGCAGACAGGCCATGATCGTAATGGCCGTTTCTGGCCGTTGCGGCATGATGCAGGCGACGACATCGCCACGCTGCACACCTTGTAATTGCAACAGGTGGGACAGTTGATTGGCTGCCTTGGATAAACCTGCGTAGCTCAGGCGACTGGTGTTGCCAGCGCTGTCTTCGTGATAAATGGCGGTACGTTTTGTCTCAGATGCCCAGCGGCGGCAGCATGCTTCGGCGATATTGAAATACAGCGGAACTTCCCACCGGAAGTTCCGGTACAGCGCTGAATAATGATCGACGCTATCGGCAGTCATGTCTGTCACCTGCGATTTGAGGGTGTCCTGCGGTTTCATCGGGTCTCCGTTATAATTATCGAACGGTCGTTCTATTGTTGTCAGTGTTATCCTTGTATTTCAGATATCTGCATCCTACTGCATATCGTTCTTTCCTGAGGCTTTGCCGGAAAGATTTTCTTGATGAAAAGAATTAATCAGCCATGTCTATTGCCCGCCTGCCTTCCCGTTCTGAGTTCATTCAAGTCCGTGGTTTGCGTTACCACGTCCGCCACTGGGGTAATGAAGACGCGCCATTAATTGTCATGCTGCATGGCTGGATGGACGTGTCAGCCTCGTTTCAGTTTGTGGTTGATCATCTGCAACAGGACTGGCATGTCATCGCGCCGGACTTGCGGGGTTTCGGCCTGACCGATGCGCCAGGAACGGATACTTACTGGTTTCCGGATTATCTGGGGGATCTGGATGCCATTCTGCAGCATTATGTACCGCAAGGTCCGGTGAATCTGCTGGGTCACAGCATGGGGGCGAATGTGGCTGGTCTGTATGCTGGTACTCGCCCTGAACGGGTTCGCCGGCTGGTGAACCTGGAAGGTTTCGGTTTGCCTGCCACCCGGGCGGAACAGGCTCCGGGCCGTTATCGCCAGTGGCTTGATGAATTGCGGCGACCGCCGTCGTTAAGGACTTATGCTTCACAGGCCGAGGTTGCTGCACGTCTGCAAAAGACCAATCCGCGTTTGTCGGATGAACGCGCAGCATTTCTTTCCGGTTGCTGGGCAAAGCAGGATGCGGAAGGGCGCTGGGTCATTTTAGGTGATCCTGCACATAAGCAGACCAGCCCGTTGTTATTCCATGTCGAGGAAGTCATGGCGTGCTGGCAGCAGATCACCGCACCGGTATTGTGGATGCAGGCTGAGGATACCGATGTATGGCACTGGATGGGGCCGAAAGAGCAGGCACAGGCAGAGATTGACCGTCGCCTGACGCATATTCCGCAATTACAGAAAGAGATGATCACCAATGCAGGGCATATGCTGCATCATGACCAGCCGGAATTGCTGGCAAGTCTGATCGAGGCTTTTTTATTCAGATGATTTGTTGGCGTCGCTTTTTTCCGCGTCACCTGCAGTCCGGTGAAAGACGGTAGGTTGAGGCAGATGCCGATGATCAGGTTCAGAATGCGATAGTACTCAGGCCGATCCTGTCATCATGCAATAAGGGTATCTGCGGTACACTTACAGGCTCAGGATTGACACAAAACACCACAGCGGCATTTAAGAGCCCTGCTGCGCAATCTGCATTGCCCTCGTCGCCATGTTTTGCCGCGATTTTTTTTTGTGTCATCCTGAAATTCTGTATTTGCTAATGCTGGCCAATTCAAGGTGTATTGAAAGATGAGTGACAAGATTTCCTGCGGTTTTACCACGACCATCCTGCATAACGACCGTCAGAAAGAAATAGAGCACGGTTCCGTTCATAAGCCTGTACATACGGCAGTCATGTTTGGCTATAAAGATGCTCGCGCGCTGGCAGATGTTTTTCAGGGCAAGCAATCCGGGTATCGTTATGGCCGCCAGGGTAATCCGACGGTCTCGGCACTGGAAGATAAAATCACCAAAATGGAAGATGGCATTGCCACGATTGCGTTTGCCACCGGCATGGCCGCGATCGGTGCGGTGTTTCAGGCATTGTTACGGCAGGGGGATCATATTGTTTCTTCCCGGTTTTTATTCGGTAACACCAACAGCCTGTGGCAGACCACGGCAGCGCAGGGTCTGAATGTCTCGATGGTGGATGCGACGGATGTCGCCAACGTGGAAGCGGCACTGACGCCTGCCACCCGTATGGTATTTGTCGAAACCGTCGCTAATCCGCGTACCCAGATTGCCGATCTGAAGCGTATCGGCGATTTATGCCAGGCTCGCGGGATACTGTTTGTCGTCGATAACACCATGACTTCACCTTACCTGTTCCGCCCCAGGAGTGTGGGCGCTGGCCTGGTGATGAATTCGCTGACTAAATACATCGCTGGTCATGGCAATGTCCTGGGCGGCGCACTGACGGACACGGGTTTGTTCAACTGGGCCAATTTTCCGAATATTGCGCCTAATTTCCGTAAACAGCCCGCACCGGCGCAAGGCATGGCGCAGGTACGTGCGAAGGCTTTGCGTGATTTTGGCGCTTCATTGTCCCCTGAAGCTGCGCACCAGATTGCCATCGGCGCAGAAACAATGGCCTTGCGCATGGAGCGCGCTTGCGCAAATGCGGCAGCGCTGGCAGCGATGCTTGAAGCTGATCCAAGAGTGGCAAAAGTGCATTATCCCGGGCTTGCTTCTCATCCTCAGCATGCGCTGGCAACCGGATTATTCCGTGCTTACGGAGCCCTATTCAGTTTTGAATTACAACCTGAAATCGACTGTTTTGATTATCTGAACCGGCTGCAGCTGGCAATCAATGCGACCCATCTGGGAGATACCCGTACCCTTGTGATTCCTGTGGCGCACACCATCTTCTTCGAAATGGGGGCAGAGCAGCGGGCAAAGATGGGCATTGCCGATTCACTCATCAGGGTATCTGTCGGGATTGAAGATACACCAGATTTATTGCAGGATTTTGCGCAGGCTTTACAGGCCTGATCCGGCTGGCCTTGAACGACACCGACCAGGGTTGAAATCACGGTTTTTGAATGCTCATGAATGCTCATTTCAGCAGGTGGTTTGTACAGTAACACCAGGCTGCCGACACGGGCGGAAGGCGTAGCGGTTAGTCGTGTGGCCGCTTTCCCAGTTTCAGACAAGGGGTAATCATGTTTGTTTTATCATGGCGCATGACCATGCGCGACTGGCGTGCCGGCGAATTGCGATTCCTGATCGTGGCACTGATGATTGCGGTCGCATCCTTGTCGTCGGTCGGATTTTTTACGGACCGGATGCGCAATGGACTGAATCGTGATGCGCACCAGCTGCTCGGGGCGGATCTCTTGATCAGTGCCGATCAGCCCATAGCCGGAGACTGGCGTGAACAGGCACGGCAACGTGGATTGCAAATGGCGGAAACGGTAGTGTTCCCCAGTATGGCCATTGCAGGAGAGGGCGCACAGGCGGTCGCCCGGCTGGTTTCGCTGAAAGCAGTCAGCCACCATTATCCCTTGCGCGGAAATCTGCAGTTGCAGCAGCCAGGAATGATGACAGGCAATGGTGTCGCTACCAAAGACATCCCGGCTTCAGGCACAGTCTGGCTCGATCCGGCATTGCAGGTTGCGCTTAATTTGCGACCTGGTGACCCGATCCGGCTGGGAGATAAAACCTTCCGTTTCACCAGTGTGATTGCCAATGAGCCTGACCGTGGAGCAGGTTTTATGAACTTTGCGCCGCGGGTAATGATTGCACTCGATGATCTGGCTGCGACCGGTCTGGTGCAGGACGGTTCACGGGTGACTTACCGCCTGTTGCTGGCCGGGGCTCCTGAAAAAGTCAAAACATATCAGGATGTGTTGCAGCAGGCGATTGCGCAGCAGCAGATCAAAGGCATCCGGCTAGAGTCACTGGAGAGCGGTCGTCCTGAAATGCGTACGGCCCTGGATCGTGCAGAACAATTCCTGTCGCTGGTCAGCCTGTTGTCGGCCATGCTGGCTGCCGTTGCGATTGCCATGGCGGCACGGCGTTTCATGCTGCGCCATCTGGACGCCTGTGCCATGTTGCGTTGTCTTGGCCTGACGCAGAATCAGGTCTTGCAGATTTATCTGACTGAGTTTCTGATACTCGGTATCGTCGGCAGTCTGGCTGGAATTTTGCTGGGATATGCCGGACACTATGTACTGCTTGAATGGCTGGGGAAACTGGTGGCCAAAGACTTGCCTGCCGCCAGCCTGTTGCCTGCCCTGCAGGGATTACTGACCGGTTTGCTGTTGTTGCTTGGATTTGCTTTGCCACCCGTACTGCAGTTACGGAACGTGCCGCATAACCGGGTGATACGGCGTGAACAGGATGCTCCGCAACCGCTTACCGTGGCAACTTATGTGCTGGGCTTGCTGATGTTCGTCGGCTTGTTATTGTGGCAGACCGGCGATCTCAGAATAGGGTTGCTGATTTCAGCAGCATTTGTTGCCGGCATCGCTGTATTCGCGCTGATTGCCTGGTTCAGTGTCTTGTCGTTGAAACGGATGAGGAATCTGTTTTCTGCGGCAGCATGGCGTTTTGCCGTGAATGCATTACAACGCCGGCCGGGTGCGACTGTTCTGCAGATTGTGGCGCTGGCGCTGGGTCTGATGGCATTGTTGTTGCTGACACTGGTCCGTGGTGATCTGATGACTGCCTGGCAGCAGGCCACTCCGGCTGATGCACCCAATCAGTTTGTGATCAATATTCAGCAGGATCAGAAAGACCTCATCCGGCAGCGCCTTTCGGTATTTGGGCAACCCCGCATGTACCCGATGATTCGGGGGCGTCTGATTGAGGTGAACCAGCGAGCCATCAGTCAGGAAACCTATCAGGAAGATCAGGCCAGACGTTTGGTGGATCGTGAATTTAACCTGTCCACCATGAATGACATGCCGGAGATGAACAGCATTGTTGCCGGTCAGTGGTATGACGACAGTCACGCAGCTGAGCCCGAAGCCTCCGTGGAGGAGGGGATTGCCAAAACCCTGCGTCTGAAACTGGGTGATCAGCTGACATTTGATGTCGCCGGTCAGCAGGTCAGCGCCAGAATCACCAGTTTGCGTAAGCTGGACTGGAGTTCGATGCGGGTGAATTTTTTTGTCATCATCAATCCGGCAGCGATGCGTCAGATGCCGCAGACCTGGATTACGGCATTTCATCTGCCGGTGACAGATCAGGTCTTCGTTAACCGGCTGACGCAGGATTTCCCCAACCTTACCGTCGTGGATGTCGGCACCATGATACGGCAGGTTCAGGACGTCTTGAATCAGGTGATGACGGCGGTCGAATTTTTGTTTCTGTTCACGCTGGCGTCCGGTGTTCTGGTGCTGTATGCCGCTCTGGCGGGGTCGCAGGATATCCGGATGCGCGAAGCGGCGCTGCTGCGTGCGCTGGGAGCGACGCGTTCACAATTATCGCGTGCGCAGTGGGTCGAGTTTTTACTGACCGGCGGTCTGGCCGGTTTACTTGGCGCCAGCGGCGCCAGTGCCATTGGCTGGGCGCTGGCGCGCTACAGTTTTCATTTTGACTGGCATTTTTCGGCTTTAGTCTGGGTGACGGGTCTGGTCGCTGGCGGAATCTGTGCCGTGATCGGCGGCTGGGTTGGCTTGCGACAGGTATTGAAGCAGCCGCCATTGCTCAGCCTCAGAAATGCCTGAGTCATTTTGCATAAGTCCCATGAGTAAGAATTGAATAAAAAATGAATGCAGAAACAAACAACACAGATCAGGAAACTCGTCCTGAAAATTTATATACCCTGATTGGCGGCGCCGATAAATTGCGCGAACTGGTCGACCGTTTTTATGACCTGATGGAGCTGGAGCCTGAGTTTGCGGGTATTCGCGCGATGCATCCGACACCGCTCGACAGTTCACGTGACAAGTTATTCTGGTTTTTGTCCGGCTGGATGGGCGGGCCTGATCTGTATATCAGTCAGTTCGGACATCCGCGTTTGCGTGCCCGTCATCTGCCCTTTGCGATTGCCAGCGATGAACGCGACCAGTGGTTGCGCTGCATGGCATGGGCCTTGCAGGATGTCACTGTTAATGAAGAATTACAGCAGCATCTGATGCAGTCTTTTTATCAGACTGCGGACTGGATGAGAAATACGCCCGGCTGATACATTATCGGGAATCTTTGCTTTGTATTTTTTGATGAGAAACTATGCGTGTATATGAATTAATCAGTCTGGCTGTGTTGCTGGTGCTGTTGGCATTGAATCTGATGCTGTTTTTGCGACGGCGGAATGACGGTGGTCTCGCCGAGCAGACAGCAGAACTGCAGGCCTTGCAACAGACTTTGCAGCAGGGACAGCAACAGCAGATGATGAGTCAGGAGCGTACCGAGCGCTCCTTGCGTGAACAGATGCTGTCCGGTGCGTTGACCGCAAGGCAGGAGCAGGCAGAAAATTTCAGTCGTTTCCAGCAATCCCTGGTAACACAGATGGCCAGTGTCGCGACTTTACAGAAGGGACAGATTGACAGTTTTGCCCAGCAGCTGGAACAGATGCGACAAACTCTGATGCAGCAAGGGCAAAGCGCACGTGAGGAGCAAAGTGCCAGCCTGAAGCTGTTTGCCGATACCTTGCAGCAGACTCTGAACAGTCTGACGGAATCCAACGCACAGCGCATGCAGGAAATCCGGGCAACGCTGGAACAAAAAATTCAGCAATTACAGGCAGAAAATTCCGGAAAACTGGAAGAAATGCGTAAAACAGTGGATGAAAAACTTCACGCCACATTAGAGCAACGTCTTGGAGAGTCCTTCAAACTGGTTTCTGACCGGCTGGAAAAAGTACACCAGGGCCTGGGGGAAATGCAACAGTTGGCGATTGGCGTCGGTGATCTGAAGCGGGTACTGACGAATGTCAAAACCCGTGGCACCTGGGGGGAAGTACAGCTTGAAATGGTGCTGGAGCAGATGCTGACTCCGGATCAGTATGCCAAAAATGTCGAAACCGTTCCCGGAACCGGAGAGCGGGTCGAGTTTGCGATCAAATTACCGGGAAAAGAAGATGACCGGGCACCGGTATGGATGCCGATAGATGCAAAATTCCCGAAGGAGCAGTATGAGCGCCTGCTCGACGCAGCGGAAAAAGCGGACGCAGAAGGTGTGGCTGCCGCCGGTAAAGAGCTGGAGCGGGCGATTCGCAATGAGGCCAAAACCATTGCAGATAAATATATTTCGCCACCGTTAACGACCGATTTTGCGATTCTGTTCTTGCCGACAGAGGGGCTGTATGCTGAAGTCATGCGTCGTCCCGGACTGGCGGATGATTTGCAGCGCAGCTGCCGGGTATCAATCGCCGGGCCATCGACATTATCTGCATTGCTCAACAGCTTGCAGATGGGTTTCCGCACGTTGGTGCTGGAGCGTCGTTCCTCTGAAGTCTGGCAAGTGCTGGGCGCAGTCAAAACAGAATTCGATAAGTTCGGCAGCGTACTGGCGCAGACTAAAACTGCTTTGGAGCGGGCGGCAAAAAATATTGATCAGGCCGAAGTCAGAACCCGTCAGATGACTCGCAAACTGAAGCAGGTCGAGGCTTTACCTGTTGATGCTGCGCAGGATTTGCTGGGGATTACGGACGATCCGTCAGAGCAGGGGCAGGATTAAAGCGATACTTGATTTATCTGGCAGGATCATCCGGAAAATACGGCGCGACCTGATAAGCATTTCTGCCATGCTGTTTTACTTCATACATAGCAGCATCTGCTTGCGCCAGCAGGTCTTCCGGTGAAAATGCGGTCGCGGGCGTGTAGCTGATGCCGATACTGGTCCCGATCTGAACCTGGGTATCGGGGCTGATGTCAATCCGTCGCGATGCCTGGGAAATAATTTTCCGGGCAATCTCTTCCGCCTTACTGAGGTCATCCAGCCCTCTTAGCAGCAGCACGAACTCATCACCGCCAAGACGGGCAATGAAATCGGTTTTTCTCAGTGTGCGCAACAGGATTTTCGCGAAATGAACCAGTACGATATCACCGGCACTGTGGCCATAAGTGTCGTTCACGGTTTTGAATTTATCGAGATCGATCAGCAGTAAAAAGAACGGGCATCCGGTTCCATTGGCGTTTTCTTTCGCCAGCCGCGCCATTTCCCTGTCCAGCCCGAGCCGGTTGTTCAGTCCGGTAAGGTGATCTGTGACTGCCAGCTGATGCGCTTTTTCCTCTTGTTGCTTGCGTTCAGTGACATCATTGATCAGCCCTTGCAGCACGCCGTTCTCGGCGGCATGTAAAACGATATTGAGCCACTTCTTTTTATTCTGACCGAGCTCAATATAAAAATCTTCAGACAGAATCTGTGCCTCGCTGATGGCTGAGTGAATCATCAGATGCAGCCGCAGTTCCTGTCCGCTGATCCGCTCCAGTAACGCATGTGAAGCAATTGTCTGGCCGGTGGGAAGATCAAGCATGCGTGCCAGAGCCTGATTATAGGAAATCAGCTCGCCGTGTTCGTTCATCTGGAAGATGCCGGTTTCGGCATTATCGAAAATCGCCTGGAACTTTTTTTCACCCAATGCATGTTGGACCCGCAGATGTCTTTCTTCATCCAGCGATGACACCAGATCGGAAATAATATTATTCACATCATTGACCAGCTGTCCCAGTTCATCACCTGTGTGCCGGTGCGGATGCTGCAGTAATTCACCGTTCTGGGGGAGCAGTGTATGCAGCCGGTCAGAAATCGATTTAATCGGATTGGTCACCATGCGGTACATGATATAAACCAGTGCCAGGGCGATCAGCACGGTCTGGAACAGCAGCAGCGCAACGACGAAACGCGCTTTGGATGTGCTGTGTTCAAAAACGGCATCCTGATTGATCTGCATATGGACGGTGCAGACTTTTTCTGAACTGTTGAACGGAGATGAAATATCCCGGTCGATGTGGTTGATATTTTTTCGGAATAAAGTCGCGATACTGGGGTGATGCGGTGGTGTCGGTTTGACCAATTCAGCCAGGATCGTTCCTTTGACATTGATACTGACCTGGCTGATATCCGCGTTTCTGCCCAGGCCATTCACGACCTCGTTGGCAAGATTCTGATCGTTGATGTAGCAGGCGATGCTGGCGGTATTTTCAAGGGATGCCAGCAAGTCATAGACTGTGTTAACCGTCTGGTCCTGTTCTTCGTCGACAAAATAAATGTAGCTGGCAACGGAAAACAAAATACCAATGAAGAAGCTGACTCCAAGTACTGCGGAGGCACTGCGAAAGACGATACTATTACGGATCAGTTCACGCATGCGCAAGATACGTAGTCAGTTAAGGATTGACGATGTAAATCAGTTTAACTCTTTTGTCTATTTTTTTCCTGTCAATGTAGCCGATTGCACCTTTATTTTCGCTGACGATATTAAGCACTTCGTCTGCGGAGTCAAGCTGACGCGGCGGGTAACCCTGCCCTGAAAAGCGCAGGCGCGCCCAATAGGAGTTGATTTCTGCGATTTCCTTGCCGACCAGTTGTTCATAGAAAGCCGCTTTTTCTTCATGGGCGCTATTCAGGTCCAGCGGAAGCACGGTGAGTCCGTTTGGTAATTTACGGTTACGTCCCATATACAGGTTGATGACTTCGTCTTTGCTCAGTTTATCAATACCGCTGTTATGGTTAGCGATGACAACGAGTTCAGCCTCTGCACTGCCACACAGCAGCCACATCAGTAATAACAGAATACGCAACAGGGTTGTCGTCATGGGTCAGAAAATAAAATTAACAGCAAGACTCAGCAGCGTCGCCCGGCCATTCCAGTTGGGCAGGTCATTCCGGATCAGGAAACTGTCCTGACTGCGGATATGATCAAGCTGAACTTTAACGCTGACATTCTCTGACAGGTCATACCGGACGCCAGCCGTTATGGTGTTTTGCTTGCTGAGCTGATCATTCAGCCCAGTGCTTAATGCTTGCAGGAATCCTTGTATTTCAGGCGGCAATTGCGGACTGATCTGAATGTTGGCGCGCTCTCCGCTGGGGCGGACACCAGAATAGGTCACATAGGGTGTCCAGTTTTTGACCCGGTAGCTGGCCGATAAATAAGCCGCATCTGAGCCCGGAAAAAACAGACTGCCTGAATTGATACGGCTTAACATCAATTGTGCCTGCAAGGGGCCCTTATCATACACGATCCCCAACGAGGTGTAGCGTGCATTTTTATCCTGCATCAGCACTTTCTGTGATAGCTGGGATGCGCCCGGATAAAAGAGTTGAAATGCGGGGGAATTCAGAACCGGCGTAATCAGATCATTAACCGGGTTTTCGTTGGCGAAGCGTAGCTGTGAATGACCAAGACGGAATGTCCAGTTACCTTGCTGGTATTCCACATGGCCGCCTGTGAGTCTGGAGCCATTGAGTGAAAAAAACTGATTAGGAATGCCGTTATAGACTTTTTCTCTCGCCATACCGGAGAAAAACTTCAGCCTGACCTGACCATGTCCTAGATCCCGGCTGATAGTGGTATCAAAGCCATCAAAATAGGAAACGATCAGATTGCCGAAAAAATCAATCGGCGGGCGTACCCAAGTATAGGAATAGCCGATATTGCGCGAATCTGCAAGCAGATAAACATCAAAGCCAAGACGACCCAGCCGGAGCTGCACGGTGTCATTGGGAGAATATTTTGCATAAGCCCAGGTGACTTCCGGCTTGTATTCATTTGGACCGTAACGGCTGACTACCTGAACAGCAGCGTCAACGACATCGTTCAGATGCGCGTCTGCCTGCAAGCCCAGATTGCTGTCCATATTAATATCATTCTGACGCGTATGGCCGGTTCCGGTATTTTGCGAAAGATCCCGGATGATATCGGCATCACTGGTGGTGTTATGCACCACGCCGATAGTACCAAATCCGGTAATGGAGAAATTACTGCTGTCGTCTGCGAGGGCAGTTAGAGAAATGAGCGTACAGAACGCGAAAATGAAAAAGCGAGGCAATAGACTGAACATAGACGCATCCTTCAATTGCATTGCAAATCATTTCTCAGCAGGGAACGCTGATTAGTAAACGGTATCCTGTTCCAGTGCAGACCTGATACAGAATACCGGCAAAGCGACAAGAATTATTTTTTATCAGCAGTTTTTTGCTTGGCAATGATCATGTCTTTAATGCCATTATAAACATCTTCGGTCAGGATTTTACGCGACAATAATTCGTCTTTGCCACGATATGGGCGACCCTTGATGATGGCATCGGAACGGGCATCGCCGATTTTCGGCAGTGTTGCGAGTTCTTTTTTGCTGGCGCTGTTGATGTCCATCAGTTCTGCCTTGGCACTGACGCTGGCGGTTGCGCTGGCCGGAGCTTTTTTTGCATCATCCTTAGCTGCCAGTGCAGTACCTTGCAGACCCAGACAGAGACTGGCGAGTACCAGAAGTTGTTGACCGTAATTCTTCATTTTCTCTCCTTATTTCATGAGTTTGATGTTAAGTCCTGCAGGTTCCGTGAAGGTGGGATGCACGAAACCTGTGTACTGCGAACGACGATGAAACGGTTTGTGAGAATCTGGCAGCACACGATGGCAGCATAGCATGCTGCCATCCTTTTATTGCGTACGTTTGGCAGAGGTAATCAGCACCGGGGTGACCGGTACGTTCGATAGACCGCCTTGTGCGGATACCGGCACATTGCTGATCTGATCCATCACATCGAGTCCGGAAACGATTTTGCCGAATACGGCATAACCGGTATTGGTGGTGCTTGCATCAAATGCGGCGCTGTTATCGATCACGTTGAAATAGAATTGTGAAGTGGCGGAGTCTGCAACCGAAGTCCTTGCCATGCCGATCGTACCGCGGGTATTGCTGAGTCCGGTTTCAAGCTTGATGGTCGCCGAGGTGGTGGCCAGTGTCAGATCGCTGGTGTAACCGCCACCCTGAATCACGAAATTCTTTTCGACGCGATGGAATATCTTGTTGGGGTAAAAACCACTCTCGACATAATTCAGGAAATTATCGACGGTCACTGGTGCTTTTGCAGGATTCAGCTCTACAACGATATTGCCCTGACTGGTACCGAGGGTGACTTGCGGTGCCGCCGCCAGAGTCGATGTCAGTGAGGCGAAATACAGGCTGCCACCATTTGCATTGGTCACCGTGGCATTGAATGTGCCCACCGCGATAATTTTACAGGTGAATGTGCGCTGAGTAGGGCTGCCTCCAGCGACTTCTGTCAGGCTGAGGCAACCGGGATTGGTCACGGTAATGCCTTTATCCAGATTCTGGCCGGTAATCACCATCGTCATCGGTTGGCGGTAAGCAACCTGGTCAATCGTCACTTTGCTGACGCTGGCGAGTACGGTTGCCGTGCTTTTTCCGCCGCAGCCGCTCAGCAAAGCGAGGGATGCGCAGGCACCTAATAACCATTTTGATGCGTTCAATCTGATCTCCATATATAGAAAAATGCGTTGTACCTGCTTGCCGGAGATGGCAACGCAAGGAACAATCGTGATGCCCACCGCTGCCGCAGCAGCGAATAAACGATTTTATGTCTGCCGGATTATGCCATGACAAGGCATTCAGATCAGTCCTTCAAATAATAAAACACTCACCTGATCGCCTGCCAGTACCTGATTTTGTTCATGATGAAGCACAATCATACAGTTTGCTTCTGACATAGAGCGCAATATACCTGAACCCTGAGAGCCTGTAACGACGACTTCGGCCTGTCCATCCTGATTGATGCTCAGTATTCCACGCTGGTATTCGGTTCTGCCGGGGCGTTTGCGGATGGCGGTTTTACTGATGGCGGGAAGCAGCGGCAATGGTGCAGCATCGGCCCCCATCATATAGAGCAATGCCTGACGGGCAAAGAAATAGAAAGTCACCATCACTGCGACCGGATTACCCGGCAGGCCAAACAGATACGCGCTTTTGCCGCCGGAGTGGATTTTGCCGAATGCCATCGGTCTGCCCGGGCGCATGCCGATGGTCCAGAAGGCGACATCGCCAAGCGTTGCCATGATCTGCTTCGTGTAGTCTGCCGCACCTACTGATACACCACCCGACGTGATGATGGCGTCCGCATTTTCACAGGCAGAACGAAAAGCGGCTTCGAGTTCTGCCGGATCATCTTTGATGACGCCCATATCAATGATGTCGCAACCAAGCCGTTGCAGCATGCCATACAGTGTGTAGCGGTTGCTGTCATAAACGCAGCCGGTATCCAGCGGTTCACCTAAGGACCGCAGCTCATCCCCGGTGGAGAAAAAAGCAACGCGCAACCGGCGCTGGACTGGCACCTCGGCCACTCCGAGCGAGGCGAGTAGCCCGATATCGGCAGGGCGCAGAATCTTGCCTTTTTTCAGCGCCACTTGTCCCGCCGTCAGATCTTCACCCTTCAGCCGGCGGTTGTCGCCTGGGTGCACTTTTCCTGCGGGGATGATGACTGACGCATCGGTGCTGTCGAGTGTGAATTCCTGTGGAATCACGGTATCACAACCGGCAGGCATAACGGCTCCTGTCATGATACGAACACATTCGTTGGCAGTAACGGCACTTTCACAGGCGCGCCCGGCGAAAGCCGTGCCAATAATGCGGAATGTCAGCTGGCCTGTCGCTGGAAGATCACTGCCGCGCAATGCGTAGCCATCCATTGCCGAGTTATTGTGTGCCGGAACATCAATTCCGGAAATCATGTCCTTGGCAAGGACTCGTCCCAGAGCCTGACGTATGGCGACTTTTTCGACTGACTGTACGGGAGTCATAAATTGCCGGATGATGTCCTGTGCCTGCGAGACGGGCAGGGCATCTGGGTCGTAATCGGACAAGCAGCTGACAATTTCTTGCAAACAGGACGGGGAGGCGGAAGTGAGGGATTTCATAGCGGGATATCAGCATTCAAATTGACGTAGTTCTTGCAGGGTATTGATGTTCCTGAAGCCACTGCTGTCTTCAAAGAGCACTTCAGTAATGCGGAGGTGTTGAAACCAGGCGTCAACTTTTCGTCCGCCCTGTTGAAGAAAATCTGTCAGCGAGGGTAGCAAGCTGGCTTTCATCAGCGCAAATACTGGGTGCGTCTGGCGGCGGGTAATGCCATCTTCCTGTTCCAGCGTCACTGCCAGCGCGAGATCGGCATCGTCACTGAGCAGGGCTGCGGATAGGCGGGCGCAAAGATTTTCCGGTAATAAGGGGGAATCACAAGGTACGGTCAGCATATAAGGTGTTTCGCAATGCTGCAGCCCGGTTTGCACACCTGCCAGCGGGCCGGCAAAACCTTCGATCTGATCCGGCCACACCTGGGTGCCAAAACTTTCATAGACAGCCAGATTCTGATTGGCGTTAATGATGATTTCACCGACCTGCGGGGATAGCCGCATCAATGCATGCAATGCCATTGGCGCGCCACGAAAATTCTGCAGGCCTTTATCGACCTGTCCCATACGGGTACCGCGCCCGCCTGCCAGAATCAGTCCGGTAATCAGTTGCTGATCAATACCTGTCATAAAAGATGCTTTCGGATACCTGTGCTGAGATCGTGGCTGAATGATGGGAATTCAGCCGCCGATGTAAGACATTTCAATTTTTTTCGTTTGATCGTTTAACGCTTCAGTTTGCTGGCTGCGCAATTCGGAATACCGGTCGGTTCTGCGTTGCCAGATGGCCGCGATCGCATTCGATAACTGAAGATCGCTGTATTGTTTTGCGTCCCGCAATAATGCGCGTAAATCATGCCCATGGCTGGCAAAAAGACAGGTGTACAATTTGCCCTCCGTGGAGAGCCGAATCCGGTTGCAATCACCACAAAACGCATGTGTCACACTGGAAATGAGGCCGATTTCGCTACTTCTGCCGACATGTTGCCAGCGTTCCGCAGTTTCTCCAATACGGCTGGATTTGAGCGGGATCAGAGGCATGCCGGCTTGCTGTATGCGGCGCACGATTTCGTCCGACGGAATCACTTCATTCAATTGCCAGCCATTGGAAGCGCCGACGTCCATGTACTCGATAAAACGGAGTGTGTGCGGCGTATGCTGGAAATAACGCGCCATGCTCACAATTTCCTGATCGTTGACGCCTGCTTTCACTACCATATTGACTTTGACCGGTCCCAGGCCTGCGGCATGCGCTGCGTCAATACCCTCCAGGACATCATAAACGGGGAAGTCGACATCGTTCATGCGCTTGAAAATGCCATCGTCCAGCGAGTCGAGTGACACGGTAATGCGGCTGAGTCCTGCTGCTTTCAGGGCAGAGGCTTTTTTCGCCAGCAAGGAACCATTGGTGGTTAATGTCAGATCAAGCTTTTCACCGTCAGGAGTGCGCAGGACGGCCAGCATGGCAATCAGGTCTTCGATATTTTTTCTTAGCAGTGGTTCGCCACCCGTCAGCCGGATTTTTCGGACGCCATGTGCAACGAAAATCCGGGCCAGTCGGGTGATTTCCTCAAAACTGAGTAAATCGTTATGCGGCAGGTATTGGTAATGCTTATCGAACAGCTCTTTGGGCATGCAGTACACGCACCGGAAATTGCAGCGGTCTGTGACTGAGATCCGAAGATCATGTAAAGGCCGTTGCAATCTGTCGGCCAGATGTCCGGCAGGAGCAACCAGTTCTGCGGGAATGTCCGACTGGGAAGCATGCAGGCGCATGTCAGTGATCGGGATGAATTTTTCCGTCATTGCAATACTAAAGTAAAAAAGTCAGGCATAGGCTCACACAATACCATGAGTGCAGCGAAGTGACTGGAATACGGCGAATCAGGTCAGTTGCCGGATGAGAAATCCAAGAAAGGAAAAAATCAGCAGCAATATGACGGTACCTGTTTTATATCGAAATATCGCAATACAGGCAGCGGCTGTCAGCCCAATAGCGGGCAGATCAGGTTGATGCAGAGGGTTAAAAAAAACATGGTTGGCGAAGAAAAACGCCAGACTGATAATCACACCGACGACTGCCGCTGAAATGGCTCTGAGTGGTGCCGTCAGATGAAATTGATGCCGGCTCGACTCAACCAGCGGCCCGCCTGCAAGAATGAAAACGAAAGACGGTAAAAAGGTAAAGAAACAGGCAACAGTTGCGCCGGCAATGCCAGCCATCGCAGTAGCGCCGGCGCCCATTGCCTGAGTGCTCCAGCCGCCAATAAAACCGACGAAAGCGACCACCATAATCAATGGTCCGGGCGTTGTTTCCCCGAGTGCCAGTCCATCCATCATCTGAGGGGTTGTGAGCCAGTGAAAGTCACCGACTGCAGCCTGAAATACATAGGGCAATACAGAATAAGCACCTCCAAAGCTGAGCAGCGCCGTTTTGGTGAAAAACCAGCCCATTTGCGTCAGTGGATTAGACAGCCCCAGTGTCAGGAATAAGGTCAGCCAGACCGCGCTCCCGGTCAATAGTCCTGCGGCAGCAAAACGAAACAGTCCTTTCCAGGAAAATCGGGCATGAGGCGGCGTGGGAGTGTGATCGTCGATGAGTGCCGGCGCGTGCTGCTGAGTGTTGCCTGCTGCATGGGGATTGGCGCTGATGGGGCTGCATTGATGGCGAAACAGTATTCCTGCAACTGCTGCTGCGACAATAATCGCGGGGAATGGAACCTGAAGCAGAGTGATTGCGATCAGCGCGCAAAAGCTGATGACCATGAGCGTTCTGGTCTTTAAGCTACGCTGCGCGATACGCCATGCAGCGCCGAGCACGATGGCCACAATGGCAGGTTTAATTCCATACAGGATGCCTGTGACGATGGCATGTTGTCCAAACAGCACGTAGAGCCAGGATAGTCCAATCAGCATGAGTAAGCTGGGGAAGATAAAAAGTATTCCCGCAAGGAGTCCGCCTGCAGTCTTGTGCATGAGCCAGCCAATATACACGGCAAGCTGGGTTGCTTCCGGTCCTGGCAGCAGCATGCAGTAATTCAGCGCGTGTAAGAAGCGGTTCTCCGAAATCCAGCGACGTTTTTCCACCAGTTCAATGTGCATCATTGCAATCTGACCGGCAGGTCCGCCAAAGCTGATGAAACCGAGTTTGAGCCAGTACCAGAAGGCAGTTCTGAGTGAGATGGTTTCCGGTTGCTCTTGAGTCTGACTGACGGTCATGGAAATAGAATTGATGAAGAGTCGCTGGTTTTAAAATCCGGTGCAGATACGGCATCTGTTCAGAAAGCGCTGGCGCTTCCTAAGTGCATCTTCAGCACATCCAAGCCTATAGACGCAGTCAGTGACTGAGATTGCGTCAGGCTCTTAAGTCCATTGTATCAGCGAGCATCACCCTTGAAAGAAAAACCGGCAAGACCTGTTCGGGCTTGCCGGTTTTTCCGGGCGCTCAGATCAGCGCCGTGTTTCAACCAGAACCAGCGGTTCGCTGGAGGCTGGCGGTAGCGGTTTCCGCTCACGCGGAACACGCTGTACAGGTACGATTTTCTCAGTACTTTCCTGTGCTGTACGCAACTTCACCGGATCCGTACTTGCTAGTTCCAGACCGGCCGCCTGCAACATCTGGCGCAAATCATCAACGGGCATGATTGCTGCGGATGGTGCTGCAGTCGAGGTCGCTTTGACTGCAGCAGGCGTTGTAACCACCTGTACCGGAGCCGTGATCTCAGGAGTGACCGGAGTTGCTACAGCAGGCGCTACATTCACCGGTTGTGCTGGAATGGATGCAGGTTCCTGATGTACAGCAGGAACTGTGTCTGCAATTGCAGCTGCAGTGACTGCGGCTTGTTCCGGTTCAACTGCTGGCGCTGATGCTACTGATGCCACTGATACATCAACGACAGGCTTTACCGCCGACGGTGCTTCAACTGCCACGTGAGTGTCAGCAGCAGTCTGAGAAGCGGATGCTGTCTCCGTCTGGACTGGTATTGTTGCCGTGACTTCGGTTGTATAAGTCACCGCAACTTGTTCAGTCTGAGAATCAAGCTGGATAAGCGAAGCCGGGGCGACGTGATTTTCAGCAATTTCTGCCACAGGTTCAAATACAGGAGACAGGCCGGCATCACCGTTTGCATCAATAGGCAATTCGCCCTGTTCGTTCATTTCACCTGCTTCACGTTCACGGCGGTTGCGGTTGCGACCACCACGGCGGCGGCGGCGACGACGCTCTTCACCTTGTTCGCCCAGCTCATTGTCAGGACCTGTTTCCTGATTTTGCAGCGCCGCGTCGGGCATGACCTGAACTGGCACCGGATCAGCGTGCTTCTGAATGCTGTCTTTGTCTTCGGTTTTGGCTTCCGTTAACATCGCTTCCTTGCGTTCCTCACGCAGGCGCTGCTGGCGTTCGCGGCGGCCTTCGGCTGGTTCTTTGGCTTCTTTACTTTCGCGTGGCTCGCGTTCTTCCCTTGGCGGTTTTGCCTGTTTGCCCGGACGGGATGGCTGCTCGGTGACCGCAGGTTTAGTTACTTCTGCTTTGTCATTGCGTGCGGATGCTGGTTTGTCTTCCCGGTCTTCGCGGTTGCGACGGTTGCGATTGCGTTGATTGCTGCGCGGATTGCGTCCGTTGCGTTCCCGTTCTGCCGGTTTCTCTTCTGCCTCAGCGGATGGCGCTGGCGCAGCTTCCGATTTGCCAAACAAGAAACCAAACAGTTTGCCGAAGAAGCCCGGTGCTGCTGGTGCAGATACCGGTGCTGCCGGTGCAGGTTCTTTGCGTTCCACGATCGGCGCCTGCTCAGGCGTGATGCTCTTGACGACGGCTTCCTGGCGCGGTTTGACGTCTTCTTTCTGGCGTTTGTTGTAACCGATGTCGGTATCTGCCTGCTCTGCCATGGCGTAGCTGGCGTGATGATCTTCCAGACGTGGATCATCGTTTTTCAGACGGTCAAGTTTGTAATGCGGCGTTTCCAGATGCTTGTTCGGGATCAGGATCACGGTCACACGGTGACGCGTTTCAATTTTCAGGATTTCGCCGCGTTTTTCATTCAGCAAGAAAGCTGCCACATCGACTGGCACCTGTACGTGAATGGCTGCCGAATTTTCCTTCATAGCCTCTTCCTGGATGATACGCAGGACTTGCAGTGCGGATGATTCGGTATCGCGGATATGGCCGGTACCGTTGCAGCGCGGGCAGGTCACATGGCTACCTTCAGACAGGGAAGGGCGCAGGCGCTGACGCGACAACTCCATCAGGCCGAAACGGGAAATTTTGCCCATCTGGACGCGTGCACGGTCATAGCGCAGTGCATCTTTGAGGCGGGTTTCAACTTCACGCTGGTTTTTGGCATTTTCCATGTCGATAAAATCGATCACGATCAGGCCGCCCAGATCGCGCAGACGCAACTGGCGCGCAACTTCTTCAGCTGCTTCCAGATTGGTGTTGAACGCGGTGGATTCAATATCGCCGCCGCGTGTCGAACGGGCTGAGTTGACGTCAACCGATACCAGTGCCTCAGTATGGTCGATCACAATCGCGCCGCCGGATGGCAGTGGGACGGTACGGCTGTATGCGGTTTCGATCTGGTGTTCGATCTGGAAGCGTGAGAATAGCGGCACATCGTCGCTGTAACGCTTGACGCGATGCACCATGTCAGGCATCACGTGGCTCATGAACTGCTGAGCCTGTTCGTAGATATCGTCGGTATCGATCAGGATTTCACCGATATCCGGCTGGAAGTAATCTCTGATCGCACGGATGACCAGGGATGACTCCTGGTAAATCAGGAAGGCGCCCGGTGCAGACTTGCCGGCACCTTCGATTGCCCGCCACAATTGCATCAGGTAGTTCAGATCCCATTGCAGTTCGTCCACATTGCGGCCGATGCCTGCTGTACGGGCAATGACGGACATGCCGGATGGCAAATCCAGTTTGTCCATGGTTTCGCGCAATTCCTGGCGATCTTCGCCCTCAACCCGGCGCGATACGCCACCGCCACGAGGATTGTTTGGCATCAGCACCAGATAACGCCCGGCCAGTGAAATGAATGAAGTCAGCGCGGCACCTTTGTTGCCGCGTTCTTCTTTCTCAACCTGCACCATGATTTCCTGGCCCTCGCGCAGCGCTTCCTTGATGGAGGCATTGCGTACATCAATACCTTCCTTGAAATAGGTGCGGGCCACTTCTTTAAAAGGAAGGAAACCGTGACGTTCTTCGCCATAGTTGACGAAACAGGCTTCGAGGGAGGGTTCGATACGGGTGATTACACCCTTGTAGATATTTGACTTGCGCAATTCGCGACCGGCAGTCTCAATATCGATGTCGATGAGTTTTTGCCCATTGACGATGGCAACGCGCAGCTCTTCTTGCTGCGTTGCATTGAACAACATACGTTTCATTTTTTACTCCGTGACCTTTTGGTCATCTTTTGCCGCACTTTATTATAATAAGGCAGCTGTGCTATCGGGGATGTATGCAGGACGGAGTATGAGGGCAGGGTAAATGCCAGTGGCGCAGCAGAATGACTGCAATCAGCACAAGGCTGCATGCAATATTATTTGTCATTTTTTCTGCTTCGCGCCAGGCGCGTAAAAATTTCAATAGAAAGCCGAGTGCACACGTTCCCCGCATTATTTCTTCAGCTATATTTGTGCAATAGCTAAAGTCAACGCCAGGCGATGCGCAACTTTGGTGTCAGGCCATCTTTTTCTGTTGTGCCTGACGGAATCGCCTTTACTACAAAAATCAATTTCAGGATAAGCGCAGCGGTGCAGTGCGAACCAGCCTCTCTTATCCTATTTATCCTTGCTATCTGTACTCTCTGATCCAACCGCTTCTGCTCAGACCCGATAATAACAATCGGTTATTACCCTGGTTGCAGATGCCGTCGCATACACATCTTTTTCATCATATTTGCGAACAGGCGAGGCTGATGAACTGACCCCTGTGTAAAATAGTCGTTTATTTCTCTTACACTGCTCAAGCGTAATTGCTGAAGCACAAATGATTATATATTCAAAATGAAGGACTTAGCGACAATTAATCGGGAAACGAAGCAAAAACAAATGCAAAATTCTTTCCCCGAGCAGTCTTCGACGTCGCAGCCACGCGTGCAGTTGCTGACTATTTCAGAAGAAGAGGCAGGTCAGCGTATCGATAATTTCCTGCTGCGCATTTGCAAAGGGGTGCCTAAAAGCCATATTTATCGAGTTTTACGTTCCGGCGAGGTGAGGGTTAACAAAGGGCGCATAGATCAGTTGTATCGCCTGGCAGAGGGGGACGTGGTGAGGATTCCGCCTATCCGTGTCGCCGAAACGTCTGTGCAGGTGGTGCCTAAGCTGGAATTTCCTATTTTGTATGAAGACCCTTATTTGTTGATTATTGATAAACCAGCAGGTGTCGCTGTACATGGCGGCTCAGGCGTCAGCTATGGCGTGATTGAGCAACTGAGGGCTTCCCGGCCGGAAGCTAAATTTCTGGAACTGGTGCATCGCCTGGATCGTGAAACCTCCGGAATACTGTTAATTGCAAAAAAACGTACTGCATTAACTAATTTGCATGAACAGATGCGTGATGGCGTCACTGACAAGCGCTATTACACCTTGATTGCCGGGGATTGGAAAAATGCCCGGCAGCATGTCAAATTGCCATTGCATAAATACACGACTGCAGACGGTGAGCGACGGGTACGGGTGCAGGCGGATGGGATGGCATCTCATACGATATTTTCCCTGAAGAAAAAATACCAGCGTTTTGCTTTGTTGGAGGCGGAGTTGAAGACGGGACGTACCCACCAGATTCGGGTGCACTTGTCGGCCAGCGGATTTCCGATTGTCGGAGATGAGAAATATGGCGACTTCGCCTTGAATAAATCCTTACAGAAGGCAAATACGGATCACGGTGCTTTTAAAAGGATGTTCCTGCATGCACATCAGATTACTTTTATGCATCCGGAAAATGGAAAGGTCATGACGGTGAATGCCCGATTACCTGAAGATTGCGAGGCATTTTTGTTCAGCCTGGGATGATCTTGCGACTCGTGGCGTGAGCCAGTCGCTCAAAACTTACTTTGCCAAAGTGGTATGATGCCGTTATTTTCCGGCAACATAGTTGCTATTTTGAAATAACTGAGCATTTAAGAACATGTCAAAAAAGCAGTTTGATTTTATTGTCTTTGATTGGGACGGTACGCTGATGGACAGCACTGCCACGATCGTGCAGTGCATTCAGGCTGCAGCAAAGGATCTTGGGTTGCCTGTTCCGGATCACAGTGCTGCATCTTATGTGATCGGTTTGTCGCTGGCTGATGCGATGAAAGCAGCGATACCGGACATTGACCCTAAATACTATCCGCGGATGGTGGAGCGCTATCGTTACCATTATTTGCTTAAAGATCACGAGCTGCCATTGTTTGACGGTGTGCGGGATATGCTGAATGAGCTGGTGCAGGAGGGATATTTCCTGGCGGTGGCAACCGGTAAAAGCAGGGTTGGTCTGAGCCGTGCGTTACATACAGCAAAACTGACTTCAGTATTCGATGCAACACGATGCTCTGATGAAACCTTTTCCAAGCCACATCCTGCGATGTTGCAGGAACTGACGCGGGAGTTGGGGCAGGATATGCAGAGAACACTGATGATTGGTGACACCACGCATGATCTTCAGATGGCAAACAATGCCGGCGCAGCTTCTGTCGCGGTTGAATACGGCGCGCACCAGGCCGATGCGCTGGCTGCGCTGAACCCGTTGTATTCGGCAAAAACTGTACGTGATTTGCATGCCTGGCTGATGCAAAACGCCTGAGAAGAGTGGAGCGGGAGTGACAATGATATCAATTTGCCAGTCTGATGCCTTAATTGAAGGCGGATTGGGTATTCGCTTTCCGGTGACTGCCGGCAGTGATGATGCAGTTGGTTTTGTGATTCGTTATGCGGGTGCTGTGCATGCTTATCTGAACCGGTGCGCCCATGTGCCGGTGGAGCTGGACTGGAATCCCGGCGAGTTTCTGGAATCGAGCGGGCTTTACATCATGTGCGCAACGCATGGCGCTATTTACGAACCTGAAACAGGTCATTGTTCAGGCGGACCATGCCGCGGAGCCCGTTTGAGAAAAATCCATGTAACCGAATCGGATGGAATGATTTACTGGCATCCTGATGATTATATTCAACCTGTTATTGCCTGATTGAAACTGACGTGATGATAAATGAACAAACACCGCAAACGGATACGTCCGCGGCAAGCGCAAATGTTTCCAGTGCTGGCTGGGAGCGGGATGTCCTGGAAAAGCTGGCATTTGAAACCTTGCGCGAACAACGTTTGCGCCGGCGCTGGGGAATTTTCTTTAAATTGACGACCCTGATATTGATCGTATTTAGTATTTACCAAATCGCAGGGTTGAGTGATATAGAAATGAAAAGTCCTGGCCGGCATACCGCATTAGTCGAAATTGATGGTGAAATTGATTCGGAAGGTAATGCGAGTGCGCGCGAGGTGATTCCTGCGCTCGATCGTGCGTTTGAAGACGAGGGATCGGTTGGCGTTATTCTCAGCATTAACAGTCCCGGAGGGAGTCCGGTTCAGGCCGGCATGATTAATGATGAAATCGTTCGCCTCAGGACAGAGTATCCGGATAAAAAATTGTATGTTGTCGTGAACGAAATTTGTGCGTCAGGCGGCTACTACATTGCTTCGGCGGCTGACAAAATCTATGTGAACAAAGCCAGCGTGGTCGGTTCTATCGGTGTGCTGATGGATGGTTTTGGTTTTACTGGCTTAATGAGTAAGCTGGGAGTTGAGCGCCGGATGATGACTGCGGGTGAAAATAAAGGATTTATGGATCCGTTTTCTCCGCAGACGGAAAAGCAGAAGGCTTATTCGCAAGCAATGCTCAATGAGATACATGCCCAGTTTATTGATGTCGTTCGCAAAGGGCGGGGCGCACGTCTGAAAGAGACACCTGATACATTCTCCGGCTTGTTCTGGATTGGCAGCAAGGCTGTTGAAATGGGACTGGCAGACGATTTTGGCACGATCGACACAGTTGCCCGTGATGTATTCAAGGCTGATAACGTTGTCGACTATACGCAGAAAGATGGCTTGCCGGAGAGAGTTTTGAAGAAATTCGGTGCGTCGATGGGGGCTGCTGCAATGACCTCTCTCTGGAAGGGGAATAAAAACTTTTTACACTGATGGGGTGGCAAGGGTTGAGTTATTTAATTTATTTAATTTTCTCAATCTTGTATCCGATGCAGATAGTTTTAATTTTCTTCCGGTTTTTGATGAAAAGCCTATAGTGAAGCTGTAACTGGTTCAAAACGGGAGGTTGGCATAAAAAATTATCTTACTTTCAGAGTTATTGTTTTTTGAGCCCCGGTTGTTTCTGTTGTGCCGGTTATGTGCGAAGTAGAAAGAAAATTGATGCATTATGACTCCGCAATGATTGCGAATTGAGGTTTCTCGGATTCCTCGTTGTTTTTGGCGAAGCATAAGAAGACGGTAGTGCAATGCTGCCGTCTTTTTTGTTGCCGTATATTAAAAATGACATGCGAAAATAAGATCTAAAAGATCGTTTCTTTCCTATTTTCTTGTTATTGATACCTGTTCCATCTCAACAATCGCTCATCTGAGGCTTCTTTGATCAGATGCCGCGACGTCTGCAAATCAGTCGGCCGGTTTTCTGTGGATCCGCTCAGCTCCAGAGCGAGGGCATGGATGGCGACCGGGTAATCTCCTTCTGCTGATCGTTCCAGCCACTCTCTGGCTTTTTGGGGATTTACTTGTACACCTTCACCTGCAGCATAAGCATTCGACAGCAGGAACATCGCCTGCGCATTTCCCTGATCGCTGGCGATTTGCAGCCAATGGACGGATGTTTGCAGATCTTGTCTGGTGCCTTCTCCATATTTCGCCATACGTGCCAGCATGAAGCTGGCTTTGGGGTGGTGCTGGTTGGCTGCCCGTTCATACCATTGCCAGGCGAGCGTGAAGTTTTGGGTTAATCCCAGTCCGGATTTGTAATTTGCTTCAGCGACTGCGAATTGCGCCTGTGCATCGCCGCCCTTGGCGGCCTGCTCCAGCCAGTGAATGGCTTCCGGATACTGATCTGTCTTGGCGCTGAGCGCTAATCCCAGTTCGCGTTGCGCCTGTGGATTGCCTTGTTTTGCCCAGATGCGGAGATGCTGAAAAGCTTCGTCTTGCTGTCCGTGCATGGCGCGCATTCCGGCGGATTCAATTTCAGCAGTCGTGGGCAGAGCGCTGGGGGCGGGCGTGCATGCGCTGACGAACAGGCTGAACAGGGTGATGATCAACAATATTTTCATGGTTTATTTAAACGGGAAAACGCACTTCCACTGGACATGGAAGTGCGTTGGTCATGCAAGGTTCTGAAAGTCAGTTACTTATTTGCTCAGATCGATGGCATATTTGGAGAAGCCATTGGCATCCAGTGCACCTTCAGACTTCACACGTGCCAGACCTGCGGTATTCGCGACGGCCAGTTTGCCCGGCGCTGAACGCAGAATGACCGGACCTTGTGTCGCGACTTTGACAAAACTCCAGCTCTGGCCGGAACCATTATTCGCCAGCGTGATTTTGCTTTGCTTCTTCAGATATCTGCTGACAACGGCCTGATTGGCATCCGGCGATTTGATGATGGTTTTGCTGCCGTCGATTCCCGGGAAATTACCGCCGCCGCCAGCGCGGTAATCATTGGTGCCGACGATGAAATCATCAGTGGCTGCGACCGGTTTGCCGGCATAGGTCAGATTCACGATACGGCTTCCGACTGGCTGAGTGACGTCAATCTGGTATTGCAGCGCATTGTTTTCAGCGTAGAACACATCATAGTTGTAGATGGTTGAGTAGGATGGAACCAGATCCTGCTCGGTGGTCAGCGCCGGATTGATCTGGGCAAACTGTTTGGCGGAGGTTTCCAGCCAGTTTTTCAGATCGGAACCTTTGATTTTAACGGCTTGCAGATTGTTATTGCCGTACAAATAGAGGTCGCCCGGGTTGCGCACCTGGAGGCCGACCGGACTGGTGCTGGTGGCGGTTGGTGCCACATCGGTAAAGTCGGTTGCGCCATTACGGCCAGCTTTGAACGGTGCGCTGCAGGAGATCACCGGGATGGATTTATAGCTGGCGATCGTGGCGTCGGTTGAGTTGGCAATGAAGTTTTTAACATAATCGATCTGCGCCTGATTCACGATCTGAATCGCGCTGACATCGCCGACCAGTGCAAAATAGGCGGACATTTCAAAGTCGGTTGTGGTGCCTAACGGCTGAGTGGCATAAGCAAGCGTTGCTTTGTGTTCCGTATCGACCAGTGGCGCTACAGACGCATCGGCATCAACGATGGTGATGCCGTCTTTGTATTTGAAACCGCGTGCTTCGACGTTGGTCAGATCTTTCTGAACTACCCATTTTCCGCTCTGGTATTTCAGGGTCATCTGAATGATGCCCAGGCGGCGGCCCCAGCTTTGCGCCATGACTGCCGGTATGCCATTGATCAGACCCTTGGCGGTATCAACTTTATCCGCAGGCAGTGCAGCCAGCGAAGCATCGATTTTCGGCGCGTTGACTTCTTTAGCCTGCGGGAAAATCAGATGTGAGTGGCCCAGCATCAGGGCGTCGATACCGGTGGTGGACAGGTACAGGCTGCCGTTTTCCATTTTAGGGCTGTAAGCCGATGCATCCAGCCCGCCGTGTGACAGCGCGACGACGAGGTCGGCACCCTTGTTGCGCATCTCAGGAACATACTGATTGGCAGTTTCAACGACACCGTTGACCATGACTTTGCCGGCCAGGTATTTCTGATCCCAATCCATGATCTGTGGTGGTACGAAGCCCATGATGCCGACGTTCAACGTGACGTTCATGGAAGTGCCATCCGGTTTGGTGGCGGAAAACTGTTTCGGAATGATGGAGTAGGGATTGAAAATCGGCTTCTGGCTGGTAGCACCGACCACGTTGGCCAGCACAACTGGGAAACTCGGGGCGCCGCAATTGCTTGGCTTGGTCACATCACTGATACCAAAATCAGTATTCGTGATTTGGCTCAGGAAATTCAGGCCGTAGTTAAATTCATGGTTACCGACGCCGGCGCCATCGTATTTCAAGGCATTCATGACTTTGTGAATCGCCATTGTACCGCTGCAAGGAACCGGCGAGGCGATAGCCTGGTAATCGCCAAGCAGGGTGCCTTGAATCACGTCGCCATCATCCAGCAAAACGGTGTTCGGGTTTTCTGCGCGTGCAGAATTGATCAGGGCCGCGGTTCTCTCCAGCCCCAGGCTGGTGTCTGCTTTGAGTCCGTAATAATCATAGCTCAGGATATTCTGATGCAGGTCTGTCGTTTCCAGCAACGCTACTTTCAATGTGGTGCCTTCAGGAATGGCCGGAGTCGTGCTGAGGATGTTGCTGTTACCGCAGGCTGCAAGCGTGAGCGTTGCCAGCGGGGAAAGCCAGATAAGTTTTTTCATTGGATGATTCCCAGTGGATTTTTATAGACTTGTTTTAAATGATTTTAACGATTGCGCAATCGATTGCTTTTTGAAGTAAATCATTATTGAGCAGGCCGCTTATTTTTCATCCTGGACCGGATGATCGGGCAATTATCAATGGTGAATATGTCAATATGATGACAGCTTTATATCGCCATGGCTGATCGTCGTGAAATTTTCATCTGGCGTCTGATGTCAGGTCTGGCTTTTATTGCGCCGAAAATAAAGTGATCAACCGCTAAAATCGCTCAAGATGAACTGATCGATGATGGTTCGCACGTGTGACGACGTGCAACCCCATTGGGAAGGTCATATAATCACTGCCTTTTGGGATGGCTTTCATCCTCTCGCGGGCAGTTGTCATTTCTTGCCCTGTTTTGTTTGTGTCTGATTTTTGTGCTGGGACCGCAGGTTTATGTCGATATTTTCTTCACTGAATGCAATGCGTCGGCGCATTGATGTTTTTCCTTTGCTGGTGGCTGCAACCACGGCACTGATGTTGTCTGCCTGCGGCACGACGCCGCTTGCGACTCAGGGAGCGGTTACCCAGCAAGTCGCGCCGGTAGCGGTGCAAAAAACACCTCGTCCTGTCCGGATCGGACTGGCGCTGGGGGGCGGGGCCGCCCGCGGTTTTGCGCATATCGGCGTGATCAAGGCGCTGGAGTCGCAGGGAATTTTTGCTGACGTGATCGTGGGAACCAGTGCGGGCAGTGTCGTCGGGGCGATGTATGCGGCGGGGAATAATGGCTTTGCCCTGCAAAAGATGGCGTTGGAAATGGATGAGGCGACCATTTCTGACTGGTCTTTACCTTTGTTTTCTAAATCCAGCGGTGTTTTAAAGGGCGATGCTTTGCAGGCGTACGTTAACCGCATGGTGAATCATGTACCCATTGAAAAACTGAAAAAGCCGTTTGGTGCTGTGGCGACCGATCTGTCCACCGGACAGGCTGTGTTGTTCCAGAGGGGGAATACCGGCACCGCGGTGCGCGCGTCTTCGGCGGTTCCTGCCGTGTTCCAGCCAGTCAGAATCAATGACCGTCAATATGTCGATGGCGGTCTGGTGGCGCCGGTGCCAGTTCGTTTTACGCGTGATATGGGCGCGGATCTGGTGATTGCGGTCAATATATCCCAGCAACCCGAAACCCAGAATGGCAGCAGTACCATTGATATTCTGCTGCAGACGGTCACCATCATGGGGCAGAGCATTAATCAGTTTGAGCTGAAACAGGCGGATATCGTGATCCGTCCAGAGTTGCCGAGCATGAAAGGCAGTGATTTTGCCGGGCGTAATCTGGCGATCCTGGCTGGTGAAAAAGCGGCCATGCTGGCGATGCCGGAGTTAAGGCAAAAAATCAAATTGTTGCAGGAGCGGTAATCGGAGAAAAATATACTCCGGGGGAGTATGTTTCAGACGCTAATATTAATGCTGGCATCAGGCTGGATTGATTCAAAAGCAGGGGGAGTATCTGCGTCTGCTCTGGATGCGCTGGCCGCCCCTGTAATCTGGACGGAGCATCTGCGGTGTGTTTTTGGAGCGCGCTCCTGACCTGCTTTTGCCGGAGGTGCATAGCCGGCGAGGTCATCATGATTACTGCTTGGTGTTTTCTTCACTGATGCGGCGGGCGCCGTTGAAGCGTTTTTTCCAGTACGCGATATCCATACTTTCAACGCGAATTTGTCCACCGGCGGATGGCGAGTGGATGAATTTATTGTCACCCAGATAAATCCCGACGTGCGAGAAACCGCGGCGCAATGTGTTGTAGAACACCAGATCGCCGGGCTGCAGATCTTTTTGATCCACGTTTTCTCCGACGCGGCTGATTTCTGCCGCTGTGCGGGGCAGGTTTTCACCGAGGGCGTCTTTAAACACCAGGCGGACGAATCCACTGCAATCCAGTCCGTTTTCAGGAGTGCTGCCGCCGCGTTTATAGCGGATGCCCATGAAATCGATCGCTTTCATGGTCAGATCGGCGGCGCGTTGCCGGATTTCCTGTAATTTGCTCAGTGTGGAAGAGGTGTCTGTGCCGGAGGTGAGGGCATCGACAGCCGAGGCGGATTGGCAGAAAGTGGTTTGCAGGGACGCAGTGATCAGCGCTAAGAGCGCAAATCTTTTAAGAGTGGCAATCCTGGAAACGTTTCTCTGCATCTTTGGGGTCCTGTCCTTGAAAACCGCCCCACTTTAAGCGAAGTTCCAAACAATGTAAACCTTTTGACTGTTTCTCTGGTTAATCTGAAAACTCGGGCTGGAAGGCAAAACTGTTTTTACTCCTGATGAGCGATCTCTGGCGTACAATCGCGGCACTTTGACATGGAGGAAAAGATGCAAACCAAACCAATGCTGACTCTGGATGATGTGAAAAAAATTGCGGCAGCAGCCGAAGCGGAAGCGAAGGCGAATCAATGGCCGGTGGTCATCGCGATTGTCGATGATGGCGGACATCTGATGTGGCTCCAGCGTCTGGATGGCGTGGCGCCGATTTCTGCACACATCGCACCTGCCAAAGCGGCAACTGCCGCGTTGGGCAAGCGTGAGTCCAAGATTTATGAAGACATTATCAATAATGGCCGTTATTCATTCCTGAGCGCACCTTTGCTGGAGGGGATGCTGGAAGGCGGCGTACCAATCATGGCAGATGGTTTCTGCGTAGGCGCAGTCGGCGTCTCCGGCGTCAAATCCCAGGAAGATGCACAGATTGCAAAAGCAGGGATTGCAGCACTGGGGCTGTAATTTCAGTTCAAGGCTGCACGAGATGATGGCACATTGATCACATCCTCGTGCGGCCAGACGTAATTCGTGGATGACGGGGCAGGATTTCTGCGGCGGGAATTTGCCTGAAAGGCTGTTTCGGGCTATAATTCGAGGGTTTAACTAATCCGAAATCTCGCCGTAGCGCCTACCCAAATTCACATCGCTCCATCATCTTTTTTCAGGCTGCGCGGCATCTTTGCTCGGCCTGCGGAAAACGACAGCTTGGGGCGTCGCAGCGGCGGTAACAATACAGGAGTTGCCCTTGCTGCCCATTCCGCAGTCCCTTCTTCGTTCCGGCCAGGACACCGCGATACTTGCTCTTGCAGATGGAACCATTTTTACAGGATATGCTATCGGCGCTGCCGGCCATACCGTCGGCGAAGTGGTTTTCAATACCTCGATGACAGGCTATCAGGAAATTCTGACCGACCCCAGTTACAGTTCCCAGATCGTCACGCTGACTTACCCGCATATCGGTAATACCGGTATCAATGCCGAAGACGTTGAGTCCGAAAAAATCCACGCTGCCGGCCTGATCATTAAAGACCTGCCTTTGCTGGTGTCTAATTTCCGTTCTGAATCCTCCCTTTCCGATTACCTGAAATCCCAGAACATCGTCGCGATTGCCGGTATCGATACCCGCAAACTGACGCGCATCCTGCGTGAAAAAGGTGCGCAGGGCGGTGCGATTCTGGTGGGAGATGATGCGGAAAAAGCGATTGCGCTGGCAAAGTCTTTCCCGGGACTGTCCGGCATGGATCTGGCGAAAGTCGTATCGGCCAAACAAGCATATCAATGGACCGAGTCTGAGTGGAAGCTTGGCGAAGGTTACGGTCAGCTCACTGATCCGAAATTCCACGTCGTCGCTTTTGACTTCGGCGTGAAGCGCAACATCCTGCGTATGCTGGCTGAGCGCGGTTGCAAGGTCACCGTGCTGCCGGCGCAGTCAAGCGCTGCCGATGTGCTGGCTTTAAATCCTGATGGCGTATTCCTGTCGAATGGTCCTGGTGATCCTGAGCCTTGTGACTACGCGATTGCTGCTGCCAAAGAATTGATCGAAAAAGGTATCCCGACCTTCGGCATCTGTCTGGGGCATCAGATCATGGCGCTGGCTTCCGGTGCGAAAACACTCAAGATGAAATTTGGTCACCACGGCGCCAACCATCCGGTGCAGGATCTCGACAGCAAGCAAGTGCTGATTACCTCACAGAATCACGGCTTTGCAGTCGATGCGGCCTCGTTGCCCGCCAATTGCCGCGTCACGCATGTGTCTCTGTTCGACGGCTCGCTGCAGGGTTTTGCGCGCACTGACAAACCTGCATTCTGCTTCCAGGGGCATCCTGAAGCGTCACCAGGTCCGCACGATATCGCTTACCTGTTCGATAGTTTCACCGCATTGATGACCACGGCAAAAACAGGAGAATAATAAATGCCAAAACGTACAGACATAAAAAGCATACTGATTATCGGCGCTGGTCCTATCATCATTGGCCAGGCCTGCGAATTCGATTACTCCGGCGCACAGGCATGTAAGGCTTTGCGCGAGGAAGGTTACCGCGTGATTCTGGTTAACAGCAATCCGGCGACCATCATGACGGATCCGGAAATGGCCGATGTGACTTACATCGAACCGATTACCTGGCAGGTGGTTGAACGCATCATCGCCAAGGAGAAGCCGGACGCCATTCTGCCGACCATGGGTGGTCAGACTGCACTGAACTGCGCGCTGGATTTGTGGCGCAACGGCGTGCTCGATAAATACAAAGTTGAACTGATCGGCGCAACCCCTGAAGCGATTGATAAAGCGGAAGACCGTCTGAAATTCAAAAATGCAATGACCAAGATCGGCCTGGGTTCTGCCCGTTCCGGCGTTGCGCATTCGATGGATGAAGCCTGGGCTGTGCAAAAGGATGTTGGCTTTCCGGTCATCATCCGTCCATCGTTCACGATGGGCGGTACTGGTGGTGGCATTGCGTACAATCCGGAAGAATTCGAAACCATCTGCAAACGCGGTCTGGAAGCATCGCCGACCAATGAATTGCTGATTGAAGAATCGCTGATCGGCTGGAAAGAGTACGAGATGGAAGTGGTGCGCGATAAAGCGGATAACTGCATTATCGTCTGCTCCATCGAAAATCTGGACCCGATGGGCGTGCACACCGGCGACTCCATCACGGTTGCTCCGGCACAAACGCTGACCGACAAAGAGTATCAGATCATGCGTAACGCCTCGCTGGCGGTGCTGCGTGAAATCGGTGTCGATACCGGCGGCTCCAACGTGCAGTTCTCGGTCAATCCGGCCGACGGTCGCATGATCGTCATCGAAATGAATCCACGCGTATCGCGTTCTTCGGCACTGGCATCGAAAGCGACCGGTTTTCCGATCGCTAAAATCGCGGCGAAACTGGCAGTCGGTTTCACGCTTGACGAATTGCGCAACGAAATCACCGGCGGCGCAACGCCGGCATCGTTCGAACCGTCAATTGACTATGTTGTGACTAAGATTCCGCGTTTCGCATTCGAGAAATTCCCGCAGGCCGATAATCGTCTGACGACGCAAATGAAATCGGTGGGTGAAGTCATGGCGATTGGCCGTACTTTCCAGGAATCCTTCCAGAAGGCCTTGCGCGGTCTGGAAGTTGGCGTCGATGGCATGAACGAAAAAACCCAGGATCGCGAGATTCTGGAAAAAGAACTGGGCGAACCTGGTCCTGATCGTATCTGGTATGTGGGTGATGCATTCGCTCAAGGTTTCACAATGGAAGAAGTGCATCAGTTGACGCACATTGATCCTTGGTTCCTGGTGCAGATCAAGGACATTATCGATATCGAATTGTGGCTGGACGAACAGAGTCTGGATAGCATCGATAAAGACATGATGCTGACGCTGAAGAAAAAAGGTTTTTCCGATCGCCGTCTCGCCAAGTTACTGAAAACCACAGACACTGCTATCCGCGAAAAGCGCCGTGCCCTGAACGTGCGTCCGGTGTACAAGCGCGTGGATACCTGTGCCGGTGAATTTGCCACGAATACTGCTTACATGTATTCGACGTACGAAGAAGAATGCGAATCGAATCCAACTGACAAGAAGAAAATCATGGTGCTGGGCGGTGGCCCTAACCGTATCGGTCAAGGTATTGAGTTCGATTATTGCTGCGTACATGCTGCATTTGCGATGCGCGAAGACGGTTACGAAACCATCATGGTGAACTGTAATCCGGAAACCGTATCGACCGACTACGATACCTCTGATCGTTTGTATTTCGAACCGCTGACACTGGAAGACGTGCTGGAAATCGTCGACAAGGAAAAACCAGTCGGCGTGATCGTGCAATATGGCGGTCAGACACCTTTGAAGCTGGCGCTTGATCTGGAGGCAAACGGCGTACCTATCGTCGGTACCTCGCCCGACATGATCGATGCTGCGGAAGATCGTGAACGTTTCCAGAAAATGTTGCAGGAGCTTGGCCTGCGTCAGCCACCAAACCGCACTGCACGTACTGAACCAGAGGCATTGGCATTGGCGCAGGAAATCGGTTATCCGCTGGTCGTACGCCCATCTTATGTACTGGGCGGACGCGCAATGGAAATCGTGCATGAGCAGCGTGATCTGGAGCGCTACATGCGTGAAGCGGTCAAGGTCTCGCATGACTCTCCTGTATTGCTCGACCGTTTCCTGAATGATGCGATTGAAGTTGATGTCGATTGCTTGTCTGACGGCACCCGTACTTTCATTGGTGGTGTTATGGAGCATATTGAGCAGGCAGGTGTCCATTCGGGTGACTCTGCATGTTCGCTGCCGCCTTACTCGCTCTCGCAAGAAACGATTGCTGAGCTTAAACGTCAGACTGCATTGATGGCAAAAGGTCTGAACGTAGTCGGTTTGATGAACGTGCAGTTTGCTATTCAGCACAAAGACGGTCAGGACGTCGTATTTGTGCTGGAAGTCAATCCGCGTGCTTCGCGTACCGTTCCGTATGTATCGAAAGCCACCGGCTTACAGCTTGCCAAAATCGCGGCACGCTGCATGGTTGGTCAGTCACTGGATTCGCAAGGTATCGGTGCAGAAGTCGTGCCGCCATATTTCAGTGTGAAGGAAGCGGTATTCCCGTTCGTGAAATTCCCTGGTGTTGATACGATTCTCGGACCTGAGATGAAATCGACCGGTGAAGTCATGGGTGTGGGCAAGACATTCGGCGAAGCTTTCGTGAAATCACAACTGGGAGCTGGTGTGAAGTTGCCAACTTCTGGTAAAGTTTTCCTGAGTATCAAAAACAGCGATAAGCCGCGTGGTGTCAAAGTGGCGAAGGATCTGGTCGAGCTGGGTTTCTCTGTTGTCGCGACCAGAGGAACGGCTGCGGCAATTGCAGCAGAAGGCATTCCGGTTTCTGTTGTCAATAAAGTGGTGGAAGGTCGTCCGCATGTTGTTGATATGATCAAGAATAATGAAATTGCTCTGGTCATCAACACCGTTGAGGAAAAACGTAATGCGATTACCGATTCCCGTGCAATCCGCACTTCGGCGCTGATTGCGCGTGCAACCACCTTTACCACGATTGCCGGTGCAGAGGCGGCGGTTGAGGGTATGCGTTATTTGAACGAATTGCATGTTTATGATTTACAAGGCTTGCATAAGACCTTAAACTGACGCAAACAAGGGTGCCGGCAGTTTTTCCGGTGCTGAATTTTTGATACAGAGGTCACAAAAGACATAGTTTTAATTATGTCGGCTGTGACCTCTGTATTTTTACTTTGATCAATGTGAATAATATGAGTACAGTGCCTATCACCAAGTTTGGTGCAGAATTGTTAAAGCAGGAATTGCACAATTTGAAAACAAAGGAGCGTCCTGCTGTTATTAATGCGATTGCAGAGGCTCGCGCTCAGGGTGACCTGTCTGAAAATGCGGAGTATGATGCGGCGAAAGAGCGTCAGGCGTTCATTGAAGGTCGCATCGCAGAACTGGAGGGAAAGCTGGGGTCTGCACAGGTCATTGATCCGGCTACGCTGGATGCGGAAGGTCGTGTGGTGTTTGGTTCAACAGTGCATCTTGAAGACCTGGAGAACGAACAGAAAGTCAGTTATCAGATCGTTGGCGAAGATGAGGCGGATATTAAACTCAGCAAGGTTTCTATTACATCTCCGATTGCGCGCGCATTGATCGGCAAATATGCCGGAGATGTGGTCGGTGTTCAGGCGCCGGCTGGTATTCGTGAGTATGAAGTGCTGGAAGTGTTGTACGTCTGATCTTGTCCGTTTTGAGCGCTCTGCGTTGAGCGCTCTGCGAATGAGTAAAAAGGTATTGCGCTTAAGAAAAACCCGGCTTGCGCCGGGTCATCTTGTATGTGGCTGATGCCTGATTGCTTTGTTATTTCCCCAAAGACGATTTCTTCATGCTGGCCTGGCGGGGTTTGGCGCGTTTGACATTGCCACCCTGAGTAACGCGTTCGTTACCTTTAACCATTACTTTGGAAACAGTCGGTTTTTTGGTGCCGCTGGCACTGGGTTTCACGATCGTGACTTCGCGCAGGCCTTTTCCCTTTTTAACCAGCTTGGTTTCTTTGATATTGTCGGTTTTGGGGCGATAAATCACCAGAAGCTTGCCGATGTGTTGAACCGGTGCTGCATTCAGTTCCGCGCAGATTGAGTCGTACATGGCGATACGTGCTTCACGGTCATCACCAAACACCCGGACTTTCATTAATCCATGTGCATTGAGGCCAGCATCGATTTCCTTGAGCACGGCAGGTGTCAGTCCAGCTTCGCCGATCAATACAATCGGTTTTAAGGCATGGGCTTCGGATCTGAGTTCGCTTCTTTCGGCGGGCGTAAGTTTTAACATAATAATTCCTTTCAAGGCTGTATTTTACGCGAATGGCAAAAAATAAATTCAATCAAAATTGGGTTCACGATCATATTAATGATCCTTACGTGAAGCTGGCACAAAAAGAGGGTTACCGTGCGCGCGCTGTTTATAAGCTGAAAGAGATTGATGAGGCTGAAAAACTGATCCGGCCGGGGCAGATTATTGTGGATCTGGGTGCAACACCGGGCAGCTGGTCTCAGTATGTCAGAAACAAGCTCGCTGGCAAGGAAGGCGGGGGGATTCTGGGGGAAATATTTGCTCTGGACCTGTTGCCAATGGAGCCGATTGCGGATGTCCAGTTTATTCAGGGAGATTTCCGTGAGGATGAAGTTCTGGATCAGCTGGAATCAAAACTCGTGGGGCGGAAGGTGGATCTTGTCTTATCGGATATGGCGCCCAATTTGTCAGGAAATTCGACGGTGGATGCGGCTCGTGTAGAGTACATCATTGAGCTCGCGATTGCTTTTGCGCGCGCGCACTTAAAGCCCGGCGGCTCTTTGCTGGTCAAGTGTTTTCATGGTCCAAGTTACAATAATATTGTCAATATGTTTAAGGACGAGTTCAAACTCGTCATGAATAAAAAACCTAAAGCGAGCAAGGACAAATCATCGGAGATATTTTTACTTGGAAAAGGTTTAAAACATCCGGAATGACTGATTTTGCACTTGATAATCGTCAATGCTGACAGCATATGTCAACTAGCAAGCTCTGCCCAATGGGGGTAGAATGAATGATTACGTATCAAATGGCGCTTAGAGCGTCCAAGGAGTTCTCGTGAATAATATGTTTTCAAAAGCAGCTATATGGGTTGTGGTTGCCCTCGTGCTTTTCACGCTTTTCAAGCAGTTTGAAGGGAAGAGCATTGGTACTGGTATGGCTTCTGTGCCTTATTCAGAGTTCCTTGATGAAGTAAAAGCGAAGCATATTAAAGAGGCCACGATTGATGATGCCAACCGAACAGTGACTGCCATCACGTCTGACGGTAAGAAAATCAAGTCTCAGCTGACGATTTTTGACCGCGGCCTCGTAGGTGATCTGGTCAATAATGGCATCAAATTTGATAATAAACCGCCAGAAGAACCATCCTTCCTTTCCCAAGTGTTTATCTCCTGGTTCCCGATGCTGTTGTTGATTGGTGTCTGGATTTTCTTTATGCGTCAGATGCAGGGCGGTGGCAAAGGTGGCGCGTTCTCTTTTGGCAAATCCAAAGCCCGCATGCTGGATGACACCAATAATAATGTCACCTTCGCCGATGTGGCGGGTTGTGATGAGGCCAAAGAGGAAGTGACTGAAGTTGTCGATTTTCTGCGTGATCCGACCAAATTTCAAAAACTGGGCGGACGCATTCCCCGCGGTATTCTGATGGTGGGGCCACCAGGAACGGGTAAGACACTGTTGGCGCGTGCTATAGCGGGTGAAGCGAAAGTTCCTTTCTTCACTATTTCCGGTTCTGACTTTGTTGAAATGTTTGTCGGTGTCGGTGCTTCGCGCGTGCGGGACATGTTTGAGAATGCTAAAAAACATTCTCCATGCATTATTTTTATTGATGAGATTGATGCCGTTGGCCGTCACCGTGGTGCCGGTATGGGTGGTGGTAATGATGAGCGGGAACAGACGCTGAACCAGATGCTGGTTGAAATGGACGGCTTTGAAGCAAATTCCGGTGTGATTGTGATTGCTGCAACCAATCGTGCCGATGTGCTGGATAAGGCTTTGCTGCGCCCGGGACGTTTTGATCGTCAGGTTTCAGTCGGATTGCCGGATATTCGTGGTCGTGAGCAGATTCTGAATGTCCATATGCGCAAGGTTCCTATCAGTAGCGACGTCAAAGCGGATATTCTTGCTCGCGGAACGCCAGGTATGTCCGGCGCTGATCTGGCTAATCTGGTCAATGAGGCGGCTCTGTTTGCCGCCCGCCGTAACAAGCGACTGGTAGAGATGCTGGATTTTGAAGATGCAAAAGACAAAATCTTCATGGGACCTGAGCGTAAATCCATGGTGATGCGTGAGGAAGAGCGTCGCAACACGGCTTACCACGAATCAGGTCATGCGGTGGTTGCTAAACTTTTACCTAAGGCAGACCCGGTTCATAAAGTCACCATTATGCCTCGCGGGTTTGCACTCGGCTTGACCTGGCAACTGCCAGAGCATGATCAGATCAGCGGCTACAAAGATAAGATGCTGGAAGAAATTTCGATACTGTTCGGTGGCCGTATTGCAGAAGAGATTTTCGTCGGTCAGATGTCAACTGGCGCATCCAACGATTTTGCCCGTGCTACCAAGCTGGCGCGCTCCATGGTGACCCGTTTCGGTATGTCTGACAGTATGGGTGTCATGGTATATGAGGATAATCAGCAGGAAGGTTATTTCGGCATGTCCTCCAAAACAATTTCCGAAGCTACGCAACAGAAAGTGGATGCGGAGATTCGGGCGATTCTGGATAAACAATATGCACATGCCCGCCAGTTATTGGAGGCGAACCGTGAAAAAGTCGAGGTAATGACGAAAGCGCTGCTCGAATGGGAAACCATTGATGCTGATCAGGTCAACGACATCATGAATGGTCTGGAACCGCGCCCTCCAAAATTGGGACAGTCAACAGGAAAATCCTCCAGCGACAATACTTCTGGCGGCATGCCTGCCAATGCCACAGCGCCTGCCTGACTCTGATAACGTAATTGATTAATAAAATTCAAAAAATCTAAAAAAGGTAAGGAGAAATCCTTGCCTTTATTTTTTATGACGACCTATTTTCAATGTGGCAGATACCGGTTTCCCTTGCGTCAGCAAGGGGCAAAACCGTTGGTCATGGGAATCCTGAATATCACGCCGGATTCATTTTCTGATGGCGGGCAGTTTTTCTCTCTGGACAGCGCGATTTCTCGCGCTGAGCAGATGATACGGGATGGTGTGGATATCATTGATATCGGTGGTGAATCGACCAGGCCTGGTTCGCAAGTCCTGTCGCTGAATGAAGAGCTCGATCGGGTTATGCCGGTGATCTTCGCATTGCGCGATTGCGGAAAGCCTTTGTCAATCGATACCTACAAGCCGGAAGTCATGCGTGAGGCATTGCTGGCAGGTGCGGACATGATCAATGACATCAAGGGGTTTGCTTCTGCCGAGTCAATCGCTGCGGTTACCGGAACTGACGCAGGCCTGTGTGTCATGCATATGCAAAATTTACCGGCGACCATGCAGATTTCACCTGACTATCAGGATGTCTCCACGGAAGTCGGACATTTCCTGCAGGACCGGGTGCAGGCGCTGCTTGGGGCAGGCATTTCTGAGGAAAGTATCTGTATCGACCCCGGTATTGGTTTTGGCAAAAGCAGGCAGCATAATATCGAATTGTTTTGTGGAGTTGATGTGCTTCAACGTCAACTTAAACTGCCTGTGTTGGTTGGTATTTCGCGCAAAACCATCATTGGTGACCTGACTGGCCGGCCGGTAGAGCACCGGATGGCGGGGAGTCTTGCGGCAGCGCTGTTGGCTGCGCAACGCGGTGCAGCGATTTTGCGTGTCCATGATGTCGCTGAAACCGTTGATGTATTGAATGTGTGGCAGGCATTGGTGTAACTGGATAATTGACTATGACAAGAAAATATTTTGGAACTGACGGTATTCGCGGACGGGTAGGTGTTTCACCGATTACCCCGGATTTTGTGATGCGTCTTGGCTATGCCGCAGGTAAGGTCTTGGTACAGGCTGGAGTGCATACTGATAAACGTCCTACGGTTTTGATTGGTAAAGATACCCGTATTTCAGGTTATTTGCTGGAGGCTTCGCTGGAAGCAGGTTTCGCTGCTGCCGGTGTGGATGTGATGTTATCCGGACCTATGCCGACGCCCGCCGTGGCTTATCTGACCAGAGCTTTGCGATTGTCTGCTGGAGTGGTGATTTCGGCGTCTCATAATCCTTTTGACGACAACGGGATTAAATTTTTCTCTGCGTCAGGCAATAAACTGGCCGATGAAACTGAGCTAGCAATCGAGGCTGAGCTTGAGAAACCGATGGAGTGCGTGAGTTCGGAGCATCTTGGAAAAGCGCATCGTTTACGTGATGCGAACGGTCGCTACATTGAATTTTGCAAGAGTACTTTTCCCACAGAATTGGATTTACGTGGCCTGAAGATCGTGGTTGACTGCGCGCATGGCGCTGCTTACGACATTGCCCCTCATGTATTCCATGAGCTGGGTGCGGAAGTGATTGCGATTGGTAATGCACCCAATGGTTTAAATATTAATGACAAGGTTGGTGCAACGGCACCTGATGCATTGGCAGTTGCAGTACGCGCCAATCACGCCGATCTGGGTATTGCCCTGGATGGTGATGCCGACCGATTGGTAATGGTCGATAAAAATGGCAAGATTTACGATGGCGATCAGCTGCTGTATTTGATGGTGATTGACCGTCTGGCCATTGGCCCCGTGGCAGGCGTCGTCGGCACGCTGATGACTAACATGGCGGTTGAAATCGCGATGAAAAAACTTGGTGTCGGTTTTATCCGGGCCAAAGTCGGCGACCGGTATGTCCTGGAGCAAATGCAGGAGCACGGCTGGATACTGGGCGGCGAAGGTTCTGGTCATTTGCTCTGTCTGGATAAACATTCAACCGGGGATGGGATCGTTTCCGCGTTACAGGTCTTGTCTGCATTGCGCCGTATGGGAAAAAATCTGGATGCGTGTTTTGATGAGCTAACATTGTTTCCTCAGGTGCTGTTAAATGTGCGGGTTGTTCCTGGCTTTAACTGGCAAAAAAATGAAGCGCTGATGCAGGAAAAAGAGAATGTAGAGGCGTTGCTGGATGGGCGGGGACGGGTATTAATCCGTCCATCAGGCACAGAACCGTTAATCCGTGTCATGGTTGAAGCGGATGACAGGGAGCTGGCGACTTCCTACGCGCGCCGTCTGGTTGCCTGTATCGATAAAATCTGACGAATTTCTGTCAGCCGATTTGGCATGAATCACATCCCGTTCTTGAAACAAGGACGGATAACATGTAGTATTCAGCCTTCAGTTTTTCCGTGGCACCGATCCGGAAATCAGACTGTCCATAGCTCAGTTGGATAGAGCACGAGCCTTCTAAGCTCGGGGTCGCAGGTTCGATTCCTGCTGGGCAGGCCAATAAATTTCAGCATGTGATTTAATACAAAAGCCCAGTATGCAGACTGGGCTTTTGCATTGGCGGGATTGTCACAAAATCTATTCTTTGGGCCGGGTGAGTTACAGAGGTGCGTTATACCGTAATAACGTGAAATACTGCAATCTTTGCATGATAATCTGAGCCGGATTATTTTTTTCAAAAAACATCTGCTGTCTGGCCGAAGAATTTATGTTCTGAATCAAACCAAGCAGTAATCATATTGCATACAATTAACGCCGACTTTGACAGTCTAATATTTCCGGAAAATGATTTATTTCAGTGAATTGCATAAAAAGCGCATCATCTGGCTCCTGATAGGAGTCATGCTTTTTGCATTCATCGCCCCCTCGTTGGTACATCGTCTCCGTGCCGGCAATCCGGGAACGGATAGCATTTGTAGTGCGGCAATTCCATCAGTTCAGATCAAACAGTTTTTATCTGAGAAAGTCGATTTTTCTGTATCAGATAAGCACTGTGTTCTTTGTCTGCTGAGTCTGGATTCTCAGAGTGCGCATCCTCCCGTTAGCCGTAGTTTTGTTCCTGCCTTCATTCGCTCGGCAATTAGTGTTATACCGGATGATGAGGTACTTCCTTCAGGTCGTTTTCACAACGCCTATCAGACCCGCGCACCGCCTGCATGTTGATTGGATGCTTAGTCTGAATGAATCGGTGCTTGCCTGGTTCATGTCAGATGATGACAGTATTTTTGCTAACCTGTTGATGCGAACCGGGCCAGTGAATGGCTGGTTGCATCAGACTTTATGCGACGTAATCACATGAAAACATTTTTAAAAATAACGGCGGGTGCTATTTTTTCTCTCACATCTGCAGCTGCATTTTCCTGCGCCAGCTGTGGATGTTCCCTCAGTTCGGATTGGCAAAATCAGGGTTTTTCATCCGATCCCGGATTCCGGTTCGATCTGCGCTATGACTATCTGAATCAAAACCAGATGCGAAACGGGACTGGTAAAACCATGACATGGCCGGTCGATGGACATGAGCAGGAGCTGTACACAAAAAATCAATACCTGACGGCGAGCGTGGATTACACGGCATCACCGGACTGGGGAGTCACTGTCCAGCTGCCGTATGTCGATCGCACTCATGCAACGAATGGCTTTGCCTTTGATGGCTCGGATGCCGGAGCATCTCATACCCATAGTCTGGGAGATATGAAGGTGATCGGACGGTATACCGGACTGACTGAAAATCATAATCTGGGTATTCAGTTCGGCCTGAAGCTGGCTACGGGCAGTCATACTGAAAATTTTAACAGTGGTGCATTGGCAGGACAGCCATTGGATCGCGGTTTGCAGCCAGGCAGCGGAACGACAGATCTGATTGCAGGAATTTTTCAATTTAATGAACTCTCTCCTGACTGGGATTACTTTGTTCAGGCAATGACCCAGCTTCCTTTGAATCATCGTGATGGTTATCAACCGGGAAAAAGTTTGAATCTGAATGCAGGAATCCGGTATGCAGCTATGGGTGCCTGGATTCCGCAATTGCAGTTGAATGGACGGATTTCATCGAAAGATTCCGGTGTGAATGCGTCTCCGGATGATAGTGGAGGTAAGACCTTATATATCAGCCCAGGTCTCACCTGGAATATGACTGAGCGGGTCAGGATGTATATGTTTTTACAGGTACCGCTTTATCACAATCTGAATGGATATCAACTGGCGCCGAAATATACCGTTTCGGTGGGTACAAGCCTGGGGTTTTAAGGTCCACCTGAATTGAAACGCGATGGTATTTTCTTTTTCCATTTTCCCGATGATTTCTGTTCGCAGATGCGTGGCTCCCGTGCTTACTTCTCCTTTCCGGGAGGGCACGGAAGCCACACGTCTTCATCACTCAGGCTATGCATTGAAATCAATACTGTCCTTGTTAAGAGTTGGTGGCTTCAGGCTCAAATTACCCTGAATTATTGACCATGGAATTACGCCGCTGCGATCTCATGGATTCCGGATGTGAGATAAACTACGCATAAGCAGGTAAAGACTGTTTTCAGGCTGACACTTCAATTGTCAGTAAGCCGGAAAATGAGAGATGGAGCAAAGGAATAATGCGTATTGATAAAACCCGGATCCGGATATGGTTCAGCCATCTGGCGGATGAGGTAAGGCATTTGCTGCGGCTGAATACACCTTCGCGTCCGTGGCATATTGCATTCGTTGCTTCTGTCTGTATGGCGATTCCCGTCTTTACCGGTGCCTATTATGGCCGGATGGATTATGCTTTGCTGGTATGTATGGGAACGCTGGTGATTTTATATCTGCCCAAGACCGCGCTGGTTCACCGTATGCAGAGTCTGATGATGTGTACTTTCGGTTTCCTGGCGTGTTTCACGCTGGCGATCGTCGCTGGCATCAACCCCTATTTGTCTACGATCGTGCTGGCGCTGACCGTCGTGCTTGTTGAAATCATCTGCCGCTATTATTCGATTTCCCCGCCCGGCAGTTTTTTCTTTATTTTTATGGCGACAATTGGCAGCACTTTACCTTTTGATGTTGCGTTGATTCCGGTCAGGATCGGCCTGCTCGCGTTGGGATGCATGCTGTCTTGCCTGGTCGCCTTTATTTACACACTGATTGTTTTTCCCGGACCGGTATTAGGGCTGACGCAGCCCTCAAAGCCATCGCGTTCAAAGCAGGAGTTATTTTTAATCACCTTGGAGGCGGGTGTCGTTGGTTTTTTTGTCGGCGGTTCTTATTTACTGTCGCTGATGCTCAAATTGCCTAATCCTTACTGGGTACCGGTTTCCTGTCTGGCGATCATGCAGGGCGCGAATTTCAGATCGGTCTGGCACCGGAATATTCACAGGATCACAGGAACCGCACTGGGCATGGGGCTGGCATGGATGGTTTTTTCACTTTCCCTGAATGTCTGGACGTATGCAGTCAGTATTGTTCTTCTGAATTTTATTGTAGAGTCACTGGTGGTCAGGAACTATGGTCTGGCAGTGATTTTTATCACGCCGATGACGATGCTGTTTGCTGAGGGCGGGACGATTCACATTCCCCCGGAAACGCTGGTGATGACAAGGCTGTCAGATATTGTGATCGGCAGTGTGGTCGGTTTTGTTGGTGGCAGCATCATGCATCATCCAGGTATGCTCAGCTATGCCGCCAGGAAAATGAAAGCGGCTCAGGAGTGACGGCAAGCCAGAGCAGCTTTTTCATTCGCCCGCTTTAGTTTTTGTTTTGCTCTGGTCTCTGCTTTGGGTTGTGCCCGGTGTACGTCTTCGTTCGCCCATTTCACCTGAAGTTGTGCCCGCTCGCACTGGCTTTTTTGTTTTTCCCGTTGTGCGCTGAGTTGGCGGAGCTCCCGTTCCTGTTTTTGCTCTCTGGTATGCCGGTCTTTTTCCAGCTTATTGGCCGCAGCTTTTTCCTGATTTGCGACCCCGGTAGCCTGCACTCTTTCCGATTCGGAGGGAACTGAAGAAAGTGGTTGATGCAATACCTGTCCTGTTTGCCCGGACGGGCAGGGCGTCTGACTATACTGAATTTTTCCTTGCTGCTCACAGCGGTAAACCGTTGCCAGACTGCTGCCTGAAAGCGTCAACAGGAAAATAAGGGAACTCAGTTTCAACAGAAAAGGGTTATCAGGCTGAGACATAGGGGCTCCTTTCTGGTTACAGAACTTTTCCAGGATTCATGAGATTGTGCGGATCGAGTGCGGTTTTGATGGTTTGCATCAGATTCAGTTCGATCGTGGATTTGTAGCGTCGGATCTCTTCTTTCTTTAATGTTCCCAAACCGTGTTCCGCGGAAATTGAACCGTTAAACCGCTGAACCTGATCATGCACGATACGGTTAATTGGCTCCTGTTGTTTTAAAAAAATATCGCCGGTGTGTTTGGGCGCGGAGATGTTGTAATGCAGATTGCCATCCCCCATATGCCCAAAGCAGACAATGCGGCACCCGGGGAAGTGCCGGTGCAGCAGCGCATCGGTTTCTGCAATGAATGCCGGAATGGATGAGGCCGGGACGGCGATATCATGTTTGATATTTTTCCCTTCCGCAGCCTGGGCCATCGAAATATTTTCTCTGAGGCTCCACAAGGTTTGTGCCTGACGGCTTGATTCCGCAATGACGGCATCCTGCAGCTGATTTTGGGCGGACTCTTTTTCCAGCAGATCCAGCAATAATCCGGCCGCATGTTCCTGCGATTCATGACTGGCAATTTCAAGTAGTACGTAATATGGAGAAGTTTGCTGGAATGGATGACGCAGCTCTGGAAAATGTCTGAGCACCAATTGCAGGCAAAAGTCCGATATCAACTCAAAACCTGTTAAGGTCGGGCCCAGATGATTTTTGGCCGCATTTAATAAGCGCAAGGCTGCATCCGGTGTCGCAACGGCAGCCAAGGCCGTGCAGCTGGCCCGCGGCGCCGGGAATAATTTTAAAGTGGCGGCAGTGATGACTCCGAGTGTGCCCTCCGCACCGATATATAAATTTTTCAGATCATATCCGGTGTTGTCTTTGCGCAGCCCTTTGAGTCCATGCCAGATATCGCCGTTGGCAGTCACCACTTCCAGCCCCAGGCATAATTCTCTGGCATTTCCGTAACGCAGCACGGCGGTTCCGCCGGCATTGGTGGATAAATTCCCGCCTATTGTGCAGCTTCCTTCCGATGCCAGCGATAAAGGGTATAGTTTTCCTGCATCTGCAGCCGCCTGTTGCACTTGTGCGAGCAGGCAGCCTGCTTCCGCAGTGATCGTTTCATTGTCTATGTCCAGCTCGCGGATTGTCTGCATCCGTTTCAGGGACAGCACCACGGCGTTGCCCTGATGGTCGGGAATGCTGCCGTACACCAACCCGGTATTACCTCCCTGTGGTACGAGCGGAACCCTGAACTGCTGACATAGACGGACGATCTGTGCGACTTCTTCGGTAGAGCCCGGGCGGACTGCTGCCAGTGCTTTGCCTTTTATGCGTTGCCGCCATTCGGATTCGTAAGCTTGCAGAGAATCCGCATCGGTGACTACATGATCTGCTCCGGTGACTTGGCGACACAGATTTAAAAAATCAGTTTTCGACATGTTGTTTTTTACGTGCTTTTGCGGCCTGTTTAAGCGGACGCAGGTAGATCATGATCCATAAAAAATAGCTGAGTGATAAAGCGATTTCCAGCCATGCCAGTCTTGCCGATAAAGTCCCTGTATCGCTGTAGGCGCGTACGACACCCTCGGTGAAATACAGCCAGATCAGCATGGAGGTCCACTGCATGGTGTAATTGTTTTTGACCAGCACTCCGCGTAATGGAAACAGCAGTGGCAGAAATTTCAGCACAACCCAGGATCCGCCAGCGTGCAGCGGCGCGATCCACATTTCCCAGGAAATGCACAACAGGATCAGTGCGATCAGGCTGAAACAGGCGAGCAGATGAACCTGCTTTTGGCGTGAACTAATCATGATGCCCTGTTCAGCCTGATGGCGGTTTCTGCCAGACGTTTACCCAGAGCGATGGTCAGCCGGCGGCTTTCTTCCGATATGGCGTGTTTCCCATCCAGTCCTGACCAGTGCGTGGCGCCATACGGGCTTCCTCCGGACGAGGTGGTCATTAAATCGGCTTCGCCGTATGGAATACCCATCAGCAGCATACCGTGATGCATCAGCGGCAGCATCATGCTGAGCAGGGTGGACTCCTGTCCGCCATGCAGGCTGCCGGTGGAGGTGAAAACACAGGCCGGTTTGCCGGTCAGGACTCCGGATAGCCATTCACTGGCAGTACCATCCCAAAAATATTTCATGGCAGCAGCCATGTTGCCAAAACGGGTGGGCGAGCCGAGTGCCAGTCCTGCGCACTCGCGCAAGTCCGACAGTTCTGCATACGGGGCGCCGCTTTCCGGAATATCCGGGGCGGTGGCTTCGGATACCGGAGAGATTGCCGGGACAGTCCGCAAGCGGGCATCGCAGCCGGGGACACTCTCTATGCCTTGTGCAATCAGTTCAGCCATTTTTCTGGTTGCTCCATGCCGAGAGTAATATAAAACCAGAATATTGAGATTTGTTGTATTCATATTGCGATTATATGGGGCTTTATTGTCATGCAATCAGTAAAATAGCAGCCTTGTGTAAGGAATGAAGAATTTTATGCCAGGATTATCTTGGAAGCATTTACAGAATCTGTTTCAGTTTGCACGTCGCCGTTTGCGTGAGGGACGTTTGCCGCAGGTGGCTGGCAGTCTGACTTTTACGACCGTATTGGCACTGGTGCCTATTCTGACGGTTGCACTGGCGATTTTCACAGCTTTTCCCTTGTTTAATACATTCCGCGCCTCGCTGGAGGCGTATTTTGTACAGAATCTGATGCCGAAGGGAATTGCAAATACGATACTCGGTTATCTGACGCAGTTTGCAACCAAGGCCACCAGACTATCCGCAGTCGGCGGTATTGCATTAATGCTGACGGCGGTGACAACAATGGCGATGATTGATCGTTCATTCAATCAGATCTGGCAGGTCAAGCGCTCCCGTCCGCTGTTTCAGCGGATTCTGGTGTACTGGGCGATTGTGACGCTGGGGCCATTGCTGATCGGTGGCTCGATTTCGATTACTTCCTATCTGTTCACGGCGACCAGTGGCATGGTCGGCACAGTGCCATTTTTGGGCGGAATGGTTTTCACCCTGATCTCAATTTTGTTTACGACCGGCGCTTTTACACTGCTGTATATGTCGGTACCAAACCGCACAGTCAACTGGCGCGATGCCGCCTGGGGCGGCCTGTTTGCAGGATGTGCATTTGAGATTGCCAAGCGTGGATTTGCTATCTTCGTCACGCATTTTCCAACTTACACTATTGTGTATGGTGCTTTGGCAGCTATTCCGATATTTCTGGTGTGGATTTATTTATCGTGGCTCATTACGTTGATTGGCGCAGTGATTGCGGCGGCATTACCTGTCGTGAAGTATGAGCGTTGGTGGCATGTCCCTACACCGGGCAGCGCTTTTGAAGATGCCATGAATATCCTTCGTGTCCTGGTCAGGGCAAGAGCAAAAGAAAGCAATGCAATTGTTCAGGTATCGGAAATCCGGCTGGAGACCCGGTTTGGCCTGGACGAAATTGAAGGTTTGCTGGAAAGAATGCTGGAAATGGGGTGGGTGGCAAAAATCACTCCCGATCTGTCCCAGAGTCAATCTGCAGCATGGTGGCGGAGTGGCGGGGAGGGGAGCGAATTGTGGACCTTGGCGATTCATCCCGGTGTGCTCAAGCTGGCTGATGTGTATAAGGTATTCGTATTTGAACCGGTGCGGGGTAGTCAGTTGTCGGCGTTGGTAGAGGAAGTGATTGAGTCCAGCCTGCAAAAAAATCTGGAGCAATATTTTTTAAACATGAACAGCAGTGCATCCGCGCAATGATGAAATTCAGCCAGATCAGTGTCGATGAAATTGATGTTGCTTTGGAGCGTGTATGGCAGCATCAGCGTAGCCTGTCACCTGTTTTTCAAAGTCCGTATTATCATCCGGCTTACACCAGAATCATGGCTGTGGCACAGCCAGATGTCAGGGTTCTGGTGATCGAAGATCACAATCAGATTATTGGATTTTTCCCTTTCCAGCGTAAGAGTGCCTTTGTTGCCGGGCCGGTTGGCGGCAGTCTGACTGACTATCAGGGGCCGGTATGTTCGCCCGGAATGATGCTTTCTGTCGGAGAGATGTTACGTGCAGCGCAGGTTCATTATATGGGCTTTAATCACATGCCTGCGGAGCGCAGGGAGTTTGCTGCGTTTTCCTGGGAGCAGAGCCGTTCGCTGACATTGAATCTGGCGGGAGGGTTTGATGCATATATCCAGACGCTGACTCAATTGCGCGATGCTTCTTTATTCAAGAAAACAGAAACCAATCAGCGCAAGCTGGAAAAAAAGGCTGGGCCGTTGCGCTTTGTGATGGAGTCCCGCAGCCGTGATGACTTCCTGGCCTTATTGAAGGGAAAGTCAGCTCAGTTTATTAAAACAGTGGGGGCGCAACATGACATATTTGCCGTGCCATGGATACGCGACGCAGTGAATGATATTTTTGAGCAGACTACACCGGAATTTTCCGGCATGCTTTCAACCCTGCATGCAGGAGATCATCTGGTGGCGGCTCATTTTGGTATGCGCTCCGGCCAGGTGTTGCATTACTGGTTTCCATGGTATGACACGGATTATGCCGAGTTTTCGCCGGGCCTGATTCTACTTGCTGCTTGTGCCAGAGAGGCGCAGCAGCATGGCATTACCCTGATTGATCTGGGACGGGGAGAGCAGGCTTACAAACAGCGTTTCGCAACTGATTTTATTCCCCTTTGCGAGGGAGCCATCGCTGCTCCGCGCCTGATTCGCGATGTGCAGATGTGCTACCGTTCGCTGCGGCAGAATCTCAAACAGTCAGCTGCTGGAAAGTTGATCCGTCAATGGAAACAGCATTGATATTTTCAGAAATCAGTAGGCGTTTTTATCACCGAACAGAACCTTGACGGTGCGCCAGATAATGACGATATCAAACCAGATCGACCAGTTCTGGAGATAATACAGATCGTAATCGACCCTGGCCTGCATTTTTTCCAGCGTTTCCGTTTCTCCCCTGAGACCATTAACCTGGGCCCAGCCGGTAATCCCCGGTTTGATCTTGTGACGGAACATATAACCAGTCACGAGCTTCCGGTATAGCTCATTGTGTTCAATCGCGTGAGGACGCGGGCCTACCAGGCTCATATTACCTTGGAGTACGTTGAATAGCTGCGGCAATTCATCCAGCGAGGTTTTGCGGAGGAAGCTGCCGAATTTGGTGACCCGGGTATCCCCGACCTTTGCCTGAATCACCGGCACATCCGCCTGCGTCACTTTCATGCTGCGGAATTTATACACATTAATCGGTTTCCCGGCGACACCATAACGCTTTTGTCTGAACAGAACAGGGCCGGGCGAACTGAGTCGGACACCGATGGCAATGGCGAGCATGACTGGTGACAATAAAATTAGTCCAATCGTGGCACCGATCAGATCCAGCAAGCGTTTGGGCAGCGCCGCCAGCCCGATGAATGGAGTTTCGGAAGAGGCCAGGACAGGTTTCCCGGCAAGTTCCCTCAGCTGGATGCCGGGCATTCCAAAAATGGCAGACTCCGGAACAAAATAAGTGGTTGCCGTGCTGTCATATAACACTTCGATGACTTCCATGAGTTCTGCGGGTTCTTTATTGCTAAGACCGATAAAAACCACATCGACGTTGATTTTTCCGGTCGCCGGATCCACGATCCAGTCAACGGCCTCATTCAGATTGCCCAGCTTTTTTAAATGTGCGGGAGGGCGGGCATCGCTCCGGTTATCAAAAAAACCGATCACATCAATAGCGGCCAGCGGGGAGCTGCGTAACTCCTTGACCAGATCAGCACAGGCTGAATTAGCCCACACGATCACGGCCTTACGGCGGCGCGCCGGATTCGAGTAGTACAGGATCGCGGTAGTCCGGACCAGTATTGCTGTCAGCATCAGTGCGAAAGGTGTGATTGCCAGCCACAGCAACATCACCAGACGCGATAGTTGTTCTGCCGCTTTATCAACATAAGCGGTCAGTAAAACCACCATGAAAACGACAAACCAGCGCCAGGTCAGTTTGGGAAATATGGTCAGTGGCTTTTTGGTCTGCAGGGCATTCAGCAGGTGATGACTGGAAAACACAATCACGCTGGTGAGTGCTGCAATCAGCAGGCGTACGCCAAAAATCTCTGGTTCGACATGCTCGACATTAATAATGATGGCAAATAAGGTTATGCAGATGACTGATCCGAACAATATCCCTATCAATACAGAAAGCAGATGTGCCGGCTGGGATGATCGTTCCGGAGAATAAGAATTGAACATAAACTGAACTGGGTTTTATCAGGTTTTGTTTTTGAATATCAGATTTTTGATCTGGGCCAACTGCCATTGGTGTAAATGTTGTCTGAACTCCGGATTGTCATAGCGGGGAGCACCTTTCAGTGCAGCACCCAGATAACCCGCAATAATCAGCAGGCCGCCGATAACAAACGGTTTTTCCCGCATCCTGAAAATTCCGGAAGCGATTGCATAGAGAGGATGGTAACCCATAAACCAGATACCCCGTCCCCAGCGCAAGCGGCCGCGATACACATTTTTATCGGATGACCCCATCAGCCGGTGGTGCATCAGGATGGCATCAGGATGATAAAAACTCAGCGTGTTCCAGCCTTTCATCCGGGCGGTATGCACGTCGATGCCATCCCACAGCACTTCCTCCACGAAGCCACCGATTTGTTCAAATGCTTCCCGGCGGTAGAGTTTGAACTGTCCGGCGACATGTTCATCAATGATGATTTCCTCGATTTTTTTTCCGCCTTCTTCCCGGAATACTTTGCCTGAAACGGCGGCCAGTTTGCTGTCGTTTGCAAATTTTTCGAACATGATTTCCAGGTAGCGCGGACCAAAAGACATATCGCCATCGAGTTTGGCAATGTAGGCGTAGTCCTGGTTTACTATCTGGGTGATGCCGTATTTAAAGGCTGCAACGACCCCGCCGCCGACTTTCCGGAATCCGCGGTCTGGTCGCCGCACCAGGCGTATGAAGGGATATTTTTGGGCATATTCACGGACGATTTCAGGTGTCTCGTCTTTTGAGCCGTCATCCACGATGACCCATTCAACCGGCCTCACGGTCTGTCTGACCATGGAATCGAGCGTCAGGCGAATCAGCCCGGCTTCATCCCTGACGGGGGCAATGATGACTAGCGGAACCACGGTCTGTGGGTGACTGGACACGTCCTGCGAAGACGGTGGAGTGACAGGTATGGACGGCGTTGTGGTCATGGATGGGCTTTCAGTCATTGGCAGAATGTATTTCACTCTCAGGGCAGGCATGAACTTATGATGCTGGTTGTCGTCATGGTGTGTCTTAAAGCGCAGAGACAGTCATCATCAGACAGGACGATTGACTGTTTTCCTCATCGCGCCAAGCACGGCAGGTAGTAAATAACTTTTGTTCCCGTCGATGAAATACGTCTGGCAATGTTATATGAGCAAGAGTTAAGTTACAATTTGTTAATGGTTAATAATTGTTATGCGGCATTTATTTCTTCACACTCAAAAAAATGCCTGAGTATTATTCGTCCATTCAGGAGAAATATCCTGTTTCACCGGCATTGGCAAGATAGAATAATCCGATTGACTCTTTTTTTAGTGTGTAATGATCTTCCCTCTCATTGTTAAAATGAACTTATGCCTGGCAAGGCGAGTGCTGCTTGCCTGTCTGCTGTGTCTTGGCTGGAGTGCGCTCTTTGCGCAGGAAACGAATTCTGCTGCTCCGCTGAAGATGGAGGCTGAACTGCGCAGGTTACCGCCTGCATCCACGACCTCAACATCAGACACTATCCCGGATAAACCGGTTGATGCCGGGCTGAGTCAGTCAGCACAATTTCCAGATGTAATCGGTGAGGGGGATCAGTTGCTGATTACGGTATTCGGACAACCTGACATGAGTGCTGACGTGTTGGTGGGGGCAAGCGGCATCATTACGCTGCCGCTGGTCGGCGTGATTGAAGTCAAAGGTAAAACCGCCAGCGAAGTCGCCGCACAATTTGCTCGTAAGCTGGAACAGGGACAATATTTGCTGGACCCGAAAGTGTCGGTCAAAGTCGCCCAGCAAATCAGCCGCAGTTTTTCTGTCCTGGGGGAAGTGCTGCGCCCCGGAAGATATCCCTTGCAGGGCCCGGTATCCATGCTGGATGCGCTGAGTCTGGCGGGCGGAACCACGACCAGGGCAGATAAAAGTCTGCGCATCTTGCGCCGGACACCTTCTGCCGGCGCAACGGCAGCTCAGGAGGTGCTTTCCCTGAAGCTGGATCTGGAGGAAGGAAAGAATCAGGCCGCATTGATGCAGTCAGTTTTGCCGAATGATGTGCTGATTATTGGACAGCAGAAGAATTTTTATGTGTACGGTGAAGTCCGGCGACCAGGTATGTATCCGGTTGAAAACGACCTGAACATCATGCGCGTTCTGGCGATTGGCGGTGGCGTGACTGATAGGGGATCAACGTCGCGCATGCTGATTTACCGGAAATCGGATGGCGGCAATATACAGGCAGTTCCTGCCAATCTGACCGATCCGGTATTGCCCGGTGATGTGGTGTTTGTTAACGAAAGAATTTTTTAACACAGCCGATGCGATCTTCTTCTCACGAACTTATTCTTTCTTTCACCCAGATTGGCGCCATGCTGCGCGCCAGACGGCACCTGATTGTTGTGATTGTCGTTATCGCTGTGTTACTGGCTGGTATTTCCAGTTTTTTGCTGCCAAAAACGTATGTGGCAGTTGCGGATATTTATATTGATTACCGCATGAATGATCCGATCAGCGGCAAACAGTTTCACCCTTTGCAGGATGAGAGCTATCTGCAGACGCAATTCGACGTGATTAAAAGTGTGCAGGTCGCTGAGCGTGTGATTGCCGATCTGCATTTACAGAATGTTCCCGCGAACAAAAAATTAATTGCGCAATATGGACCTGAGAGCGCGATGCGCATTATCGCAGAATCGATTACCCGTAATATTGAGGTGGCGCCACACAAAAACAGCCGCGTGATTGAAATTCAGTATGCTGCATCCACACCTGAACATGCGAAAGATGTGGTGAATTCGGTAGTCAAGGCCTATATCAATTTATCGCTGGAAATGATGAATGCCCCGGCACGCGCGCGTAAAGAGCAGTACAACTTTCAACTCGAATCGCTGAGCCGGCAGGTGGATGAGATCCAGAAAAAACTCACGGCCTATCAGGAGCAGTATCAGATTGTGGATGTGGATGAACGGGTCGATGTGGAGTCCCGCCAGATGAGCGCGCTCAGCGCCCGTATTCTGGATGTCCAGCTTCAGAAAGTGGAAGCGCAGGCAAAGCGACAGTCACTGGAAAAACTGCTGAAACAGGGAAATCTGAATTCCGATATACCTGAAATTGCAGGCATCGGTCACATATCCGGCGTCAAATCCGCATTGATCGCACTCGATGCGCAACTGGCAAATGCGAAGGCGACACTTGGTGTTCGTCATCCCAAATACATCGCCATCCAGAATGAACGGCAGGCTTTAAACGATAAGCTGCAGCGGGAGGCGGCGACGGCCATGGATTCTTTAATGGCAGTTGAAGGGCGGTTGGCACAGCAACAAAAGGTCATGGAAGATGAGTTGGCGAGTTTTCAGAAAAAGACATTCGAAAATAAAAAACATCGTGATGTGATCAGTTCGTATCAGCGCCAATTGGACAGTGTGCAAAAAGTGTATAACGCAGCGATACAGAAGTTTGATGAGTTGCTGATGACCAGCAATGTTGCGATTTCTGACGCGACAGTCATGCAATGGGCCGATTTGCCCAAGAAACATGCCAAGCCGATTCTTAGGAATAATCTGATTTTTGGCATGATTGCAGGGCTGTTGTTTGCATTGAGTTCAGCTTTTTTACTGGAACTCTCGCAAAGGCGGGTACGTTGTCTTGAAGATCTGGAAAAGGAATTCAGTGTGCCGGTGATGGCGCATATCGGTTTTAGTGAAAGCATGTGGGAAGTGAAATCTGGTGGCCGGAAAACGGAAGGGACATCTCATGTCTGAATGGAAAAATCCGGAACATGCATCCGTCAGAGTTGGTCGTCTCGGTGAATTATTTTTGCAAAAAGGCTTGCTGACAGTCCAGCAAATTGAGCAGATTGCGCAGGAGCAGAAACTCAAAAAACTGCGCTTTGGCGATGCTGCATTGAGTCTGGGATTGCTCAGTCAGGCAGAAATTGATTCTGCGCTGGGAGAACAGTTCGGTTACAGCAGCAAAGAATTGCTGAATGGCGTCGCTGATCCGGGACTGCGCTTTTTGCATGCGCCGTTTTCAAAAGAGGCAGAAGAAATTCGTCGTTTACGCAGTGAGTTGTTATTGCGCTTCAGTACGCAGGACAAGATCAGTATTGCGCTGATCAGCCCGGGTTCTGATGAAGGCAAAAGCTATATGGCGATCAGTCTGGCAATTGCTTTATCTCAGGTTGGGCGGAAGACGTTATTGATTGATGCCGACTTGCGCACTGGCAATCTGCATGATTATCTGGCACTTGGTACCCAGGATGGGCTTTCGTCGGTACTGGCAGGTCGTATTCCGTATCAGCAGGCGTTGATTCCTCTGATGCCTGATCTGCATATATTGCCGTCGGGGCCGCGTCCTCCTAATCCGCTGGAAATTTTACGTGTTCCGAGAATGAGCCAGCTTTTAGAGTCCTGTGCAGGTCAGTTTGATACATTTGTTGTTGATACTTATGCTGCGACGCGGGCTTCAGATGCCCAGCTGGTAGCACACCAGCTGGGTTATGCGCTGCTGGTGGCGAAGCAGGATGTGACGCTGATTAACGATATCCGCCACACACAAAATACGATGCAGGCAGCAGGGGTCGAGATTATCGGAACGATCTTCAATGAGTCGTCTGCTGCCAGCCATTCAAAGGGATGGCGCAATCGCCTGACATCATTGCCAGGATTGTCTTTTCTGAAGACTTATCTGGGACAGAACTGATTCTATGGTCCGGATCAGTATCTGTATTTGCACATTCCGGCGTCCCGAACTTTTACGCCGCCTTCTGCAGGCTGTTTTTTCGCAGGAGGGTTTTGCCGATGTATTGGAGGTCGTCGTCGTTGATAATGATCCGGCGCAGTCCGCCGCACAGGTGCTGACTGAGTTCGGGCATCAATATGGCAGCAGGCTGATTGCATTGGCACTGCAGACGCCGAATATTTCTCTGGCCAGAAATGCGGCTATTCACGCCGCGAGTGCTGATTGGATCAGCATGGTCGATGATGATGAGTGTCCTGGGCGTGACTGGTTACTGAATCTGTTTTCAGCGCAGCAAAAATATCAGGCAGATGTTGTGTTTGCGCCGGTTGTGCCTGAGTATCAGAATGGTGTTCCCGGCTGGATACGTCGTGGTGCTTATTTTGACCGGCGACGATTACTGACCGGTACCCAGATTCGTCATCAGGATGCGCGCAGCGGCAATGTGCTGGTCCGGAAACAGACTTTAAGCGCCATTTACGCCGGCTCACCGGATGCCGGACCGTTTGATCCTGCCTATGGCCAGACCGGCGGTGAGGATTCCATGCTGTTCAGACAGCTGGATCTCGCGGGAGCGCGCATGATCTGGTGTGATGAGGCACCCGTCTCCGAAATCGTGCCTGCCGAACGTGCCACGGCAACCTGGTTGCTCAACAGGTCGTTCCGTACCGGGCAGCTGTATATGCGAACCGAACTGGCATGCACCCCTCTAAAGCAACGTCGCAAGCGGGCAGTGTTTCTCTCAATAAAAGCCATTGTGCAGGCCGTAGCGGCGTTGTTATTCAGTGTACTGCTGATGTTGTTTGCTCCGCTGAAAGCCTTTTCATGGCTGCGGACATGCGTCTCCCAGTTGGGAAAATTAAATCATTTTCGTGGCCGGCTGTTTGCTGCCTATGGTGACAAATAATGCGGTATTTTTTGAGTGGCGGGTATGAATAATTCTTCACGCCTGCAGGCTTTGGATGGCTTGCGGGCGGTTTCTATTTTATTGGTGCTGATCTCGCATGCCTGGCTTGGTCATATTGTCCCTGGTGGGCTCGGGGTGACAATTTTCTTTTTCATCAGCGGTTTTATTATCACACGCCTCATGATTCGGGAGTGGGATAAGAACGGCGTGATGAATATTAAAAAATTCTATCTGCGGCGATTTTTCCGGCTGCTGCCAGCGCTCCTGGTTTTTGTAGCGATCGCTTTACTGGTAATGTATGCAGCACATGTGGAATGGCGCTGGGTGGAGCTGTTTGCCGTGTTTTTTTACTTCGCAAATTATTTTGATATTTTTGTGGGCTTCAGCGGTACTGCACTTCCTTCTCCTTTGGGAATTACCTGGTCGCTGGCTGTCGAAGAGCATTTTTACATGGTGTTCCCGTTTGCGTTTGCGTTGCTGATCGCTTCGCCGAAAAGGTTTTTGCAAATGATCACCGCACTCATCGTGTTGATCCTGTTGTGGCGCTTATATCTTGTGTATGGTGTGGGACAGGAGTATCTGGCGAGGTTCCGGATTTATAAAGCGACTGATACGCGTGCCGATTCGATTTTGTATGGTTCCTGTCTTGCTTTGCTGCTGGCACGCTATCCCGGGGCGCACTCGGTTTTAAACAGCCGATGGCTCGCGGCGGGTGGTTCGGTGCTGCTGCTGGCGACATTGTTATACCGCGGCGAGGATTTTCGTGAATCCTGGCGTTATTCCCTGCAAGGCATCGCCTTGCTGATGATGTTTTCAACGCTGGTGCTGCAGCAAGGGCTGGCTGCGCGTATTTTGGGTTCGCGCCCGATGGCGTATATCGGGCGGGTCAGCTATTCCCTGTATCTGTATCACTGGCTGGTGCTGGGGATGATCACGTTCTGGTTGCCAGACTGGTCATTGCCGTCGCGGATGGCGCTCCTGCTGATCGCGTCATTTGTACTTTCTGATCTGTCTTATCGTTTGATCGAGCAGCCCTTCCAGCGGCTTGGTTACCCTTACGCCCACTAAGCCGGTTTGCCTATCTTGCGTTGATGGTTTGCGTAGCTTCCCGGTCAACCTGATTCAGGCGGCGTGTTGCCGATGTGACCGAGGTCAGCGCGCAGATGAACAAGACGTTTTGAAATCCGAAACCGCGGAACAGGCTGCTCTCAGTGAAGTTTGTTACTACAACGACCAGCAGCATGGCGCTCCAGAAAGCGGCTTGTACCCGGTCGTCACGGGCCAGTAAGGTCAGTGATCGTGCTTGCATCAGTAAAGTCAGGATTGTCAAAGTCAGCCCGATCGCTCCCTGTTCATTCAGGATATCAAGATAGCCATTATGGGCTTGCAGCGGAATCCAGTGCAGAGCATCAATGATGAATTGCGAAAGGCTGTCCGGTCCCAGCCAGAACGAGCCGTAACCCAGTCCAATCAGCAGATGGCGGTGAATTTCAACCCAGATCAGCTCCCAGATATCGGTCCGGCCAGTCAGGTCGGTGCCTTTTCCAAAAATACCTGCAATCGGTGCAGTCACCTCCGGCCAGGTGGGGAGGCGGGATTCCTGCATGTAGAACACATAGACTGCCAGCAGCACCAGGCAGAACACTCCAAGGAAGATGCGCGTCAGCGGATAAATCGATGCGAGATGATGTTTGCGCAAGGTGTGAAAAATACCACTGGTGACAATGGTGATGATCATGCTGGTAGAGCTTTTGCTCATGACCAGCATAAAGAAACAGAACAGCAGCGAAAGCATCAGAATTTTCACATCCACTTTTTCCATGCAGGACCGTACCTGCCACAGCAGGATGGACATGGCGGCCACCTGACCCAGTTCATTCTTCTGGGAAAGCGCCCCGCGCCATGCCCGGCCAAGTTCATAGTCAATACCGGTTGATGGCGAAACAATGACGATCAGGAGCGATAGACCGAGTATGCACATCAGTGTGTACAGCATGGTTTTTGCCAGCAAGTGCAGTGCATTCGGAGCCAATTGGATAGCCAGACCCAGCATGACGAGTCCGTATAGCTGAATCGCTCTCTTGAAAGTGACCAGCGGCAGTGGTGACCACAGGCTTGATAAGGCGCACCACAACAGCACCATCACCAAAAAAGGATTGATGACGCGCAGATCTTTTAACACTGTTGGCAGATGGCGGTATAGCAAGACTGCCGAAACTGCGAACAGGCTGCCCCATTCCAGTTTGGTGGTCATCGAACCTTCCATGGTCAGGGCAGATGAGCCGGTGTAGTCCCATGACAGGCCATAAGGCAGCAGCGAAAAAACGACAAACAGCACCACCATGAGCCTGATGATGTGGATCTCATATACAGCGAGCTGGTCTGACGGGAGTGGCCGGGGATTCTTCATCAGCGGATGCGTTTCTTATTTGTTTGTGCGATATTCTAATGGCTTGCTTAGCTGTGGCGATTTAATTCATGAACTATTTTCATTGTAAAAGGCGTCATTTATTCCGGGTTTGCTGTGTCGGCTTCCTTTTTCCGGCTATTTTGCTGATTTATTGTGCCATCCGTCCGGCAATGGCCGAAGCACTGGAATGGTATCCGTTTCAAATCGACGAAAATAAACTCCCGGCAATTGCCGATTTTTCTGCACTGAATCACACGTTAAATCCGGCGGATCAGTTATTCGCGAAAGACGGACATTTTTTCCGGGTTGGGCCGGATCATCTGCCCCGCACCCGTGACGACCAGCGGGTCAGACTGTTTGGCATCAACCTGTCGGACGCTGCCAATTTCCCGCGCGAGGAAGATGCGCCGGTCATTGCGCGGCGTTTGCGGGCACTCGGGTTCAATGCGGTACGTCTGCATCATCTGGACTCGGTGCTGAGCGACAGTGATGAGCAGCCCCTGGGAATTCTGACGACTGGCGCTTTCCCCAGCTTTAACCAGACGGCACTCCATCGCTTGCGGGTATTTATGGATGCCCTGAAAGAAGAGGGACTGTATGTGAACCTGAATCTGCATGTCGGCTACACCTTCCGTTATGCAGTGGATCAGCTGACTCCCTTGCCGCCGGGCGCATCCATGCCGTTTGCCAGTCACCCCCTGCATTTGTTCGAGCCGCGCATGATCGCATTGCAGATCGAATATGCCCAGCAGCTGCTGCGCCGGTTGCAGTTGAACAATGACCCGGTGCTGGCGCTGGTGGAAATCAATAACGAGTCTTCGCTGACCGGCGCATGGCAAAGAAAACAGCTGGATCAGTTACCGGGTGAATACGAACGCATCTTGCAGCAACACTGGCAGCACTGGCTGGTGCGGCAACATGGCAGCCTGGCTCAGGCTTGCAGTCTGTGGCGAAGCTGTGACCTGCCCAAGCAGGGAGCGTTGCTGGTAAAAAGCACTGAAAATGCTGTTTTGGCGCACGGTGAAGGCTGGCTGGGGCGCGTGAAGTATTTTCTGTACCGCGTACTGAATCGTCTTGGATGGCAGGTACCGGACATACTTGAGCCCGGCCTGAAATTACATCAGGCCGGCGCCGGGCGCAGAGTATTGGATTTTGTCCGTTTCCTGGTCGAGATGGATAAACAATATGTCGATACCTTGCGTAATACCGTCCACGCCGAGGTGGGCGGCCTGGTTCCCGTGACAGGCACGCAGGCGTATTTCGGCGGCTTGCTGAATGTCGATACGCAACAGGACATGGATTACGTCGATGAGCATTTTTATGTAGATCATTACGACTTTCCGCATCAGTCCTGGGATAGCCATGACTGGCGTATCAGAGATCAGTCCGTGCTCCGCGAGGGATGGGACGGATTATTATCCAGAGCCTTTTATCGCGATGTCAGGAAACCGTTTGTCATCAGCGAATTCAATCAGGCGTATCCAAATCGTCAGAGTGCCGAAATTATCCCGGTCATGGCTGCGGTGGCCAGTGCGCAGGACTGGGACGGATTGTTTTTCTTTCAGTATGGCGATGGCAAGACCTGGAATGCTTTACCGGACAGTTTTGGGTTGAGCGGAATGACCGGTCAGCTGGTGCATGTCGGCATGTCTGCTGCCATGTTCCGCTATTTTCAGATTCCGGTGTTACGCGAACGGGAAATTCTTTCCGTGCCGGTTGAAAAACGCCAGATGCTGGGCGCATTGGGAGAGGGCGTTTCTTCCCCGGGCTATCTGGATTATCTGGAAAAACATGAACAGGTCAGCCCGCAGCAGGTGTTAACGCGCCAAATCTCGGTTGATTCTTCGCAGCCGTTGCAGGGAATTGTCGGTACGGGTTTGGCGACCGGAAAAGATCGGGAGCCGGGGCGTAGTGAAGGTCAGCAGAGTGACAACGCGGTGGTAAAAAATGAGAAGTTTCTCCGTTATAACGCAGAGTTGCATCATTTGCAGGTCATTACGCCGTACAGTGCTTTTTTTGCAGGAACCACAGCCTCAAGAATGATCGTCACGCAGGATATGCCATTTTTGCCGGTATTTGGTGGCAGGCACTATGGTGTGATGACATTGATGAGCCGCGATGCCTTGCCGTTGGTCACTTCGCGTCGCGTACTGCTCAGCCTCAGCGGCGCAACGACCGGCAGCCAGCCAGGCGAGATGCCGCAGCGTCCCAAAGAACTGATTTCCTATACCGGTGACAGGATGTGGTGGACGCTGGAGCCGGACCTGCCGCATACCCGCCAAATATCGGGAGCAAGAGACGCGACCGGTCCAGTATGGACGGAGCGGATTGCTGCCAGTTTTTTTTACCCGTCGCCGGCCAAACATCTGACCGTGTATCCCCTCGATGGGAATGGCAGCAGGCTGGCTGCTGTGCCCGATAAGGATGTTGCCGTCGTCAAAGGCGGTTTCTCTGTTACGCTGCATCAGTCATCCCCCTGGTTTGAGCTGATTTTTTCAGGCACGCGTTGAAATTTTCTCCTGGTGTAAAAGCTATTGATCCGGTGCGCGGCGTGATCTGATGCAGGTTACGCTGTGCATCTGTGTTGGCATGCCGGCAGAATAATCTTCTGAATCGAATATTCCCGGCAAAATATTGTAATGTGAAATTCATTTCTCGTATTGTGAAAAGATCGCCACTATTTGCACAAATTAATTTTCTCATTTTAAGAAAAGGTATTTCGTATCGCAAAAAAACAAATTTAAGTGTATGAATTTAAAAGAATAAATATTTGTTATATGTCTTATATAAGACCTTGTTGCTGCGCAAAAAATCTCCTATTATTGATCTCAACGGAATTCACATTTCATTTGTTTTGACCACAGGAGAGCAGCATGACAACACGCGCACAACAAGTAGCAGAATTGCAAAAAGACTGGGATACCAATCCACGCTGGAAAGGTATCAAGCGTAACTACACAGCAGAAGACGTAGTCCGTCTGCGTGGTTCCATCAAGGTGGAGCACACAATCGCGAAAAACGGTGCGATCAAGTTGTGGGATCTGGTCAATAACGAGCCATTCATCAATGCACTGGGCGCGTTGACCGGTAATCAGGCAATGCAACAGGTGAAAGCTGGCCTGAAAGCGATTTACCTGTCTGGCTGGCAGGTTGCTGGCGATGCCAACGTTGCTGGTGAAATGTATCCTGACCAATCCCTGTATCCAGCGAACTCTGTTCCGCTGGTCGTCAAGCGTATCAACAACACATTGACACGCGCTGATCAGATCCAATGGTCTGAAGGTAAAGACGATATCGATTTCTTTGCACCAATCGTTGCTGATGCGGAAGCCGGTTTCGGTGGTGTTCTGAATGCTTTTGAACTGATGAAAGCGATGATCGAAGCTGGCGCCTCTGGCGTTCACTTCGAAGATCAGCTGGCTTCCGTCAAGAAGTGCGGCCACATGGGCGGCAAGGTTCTGGTTCCTACCCGTGAAGCAGTTGAAAAGCTGAATGCGGCACGTCTGGCTGCGGACATCATGGGCACACCAACCGTGATTCTGGCGCGTACTGATGCCGAAGCCGCAGATTTGCTGACTTCTGATGTTGACGCAAACGACAAGCCATTCTGCACTGGCGAACGCACTGTTGAAGGTTTCTACAAAACTAAACCAGGTCTGGAGCAAGCGATTTCCCGTGGTCTGGCTTATGCTGAATATGCTGATCTGATCTGGTGCGAAACTGGTAAGCCTGACCTGGAATTTGCTAAAGCATTTGCCGATGCAATCCACGCCAAGTTCCCAGGCAAGCTGCTGTCCTACAACTGCTCGCCATCGTTTAACTGGAAGAAAAATCTGGATGACGCAACGATTGCGAAATTCCAGAAAGAACTCGGCGCAATGGGCTATAAATTCCAGTTCATCACACTGGCGGGCTTCCATGCACTGAACTACGGCATGTTCAACCTGGCTCATGGTTATGCACGTCGCCAGATGTCGGCATTCGTTGAACTGCAGGAAGCAGAATTTGCCGCGGCAGAAAAAGGCTTTACAGCAGTGAAGCATCAGCGTGAAGTCGGTACCGGCTATTTCGATGCAGTGACCCAGACTATCCAGCAAGGTCAGTCTTCGACAACCGCATTGCACGGCTCCACTGAAGATGAGCAATTCTTCGAAAAGAAAATCGCTTAATGCATTGCATGTTGCTCAATGACCGCCGGACGTTTGGTTCGGCGTCGTTCAGCAGGTCGGTGTGATGCCGGCAACAATCTCCCGTAGTAAAGAAAAAGCCGCACAGATTGTTTTCTGTGCGGCTTTTTGCTGTGCCGATGCCCTTGTCTATTCTGCGCGCGTGCCGGCTAGGATTGCCGGAGTTTTCGGCGTTCCCTGAGCAGAATGCCGAAAAAACGGCTGCCCTGAACCGTGTAGCGCTGCCACAGACGGCGGGGCTCTGAAGCCAGGCGCCAGAACCATTCCATGCCGATTTTTTGCATCCACAGAGGCGCTCTTTTTTTCTGACCAAGTGCAAACTCCATCGCTGCGCCGACGCACAGAATTAACGGCACATTCCCCGATTGAATTTCACGGCGATAACGAAAAGCGAAATATTCTTGCTTCGGCATGCCGAGGCAGATGAATAAAATAGCAGGACCGGCGTCCTGAATGCGCCCGATAGCGGTGTCAGCCTCATTGCCATCGGGAGTGAATTGCATGGATGGGCAAAAAATACTGACTGGCAGCCCCGGGTAGGTGCGGGCAAAGGCGTCCTGTAGTTCCTGTTCCTGTCCGGGCATGCCGCCGAGGATGAATACGGGCAGGTTTTTCTGTGCACATTGCTTGCACAGGGCGACGAATAAATCTGCGCCGGTGACGCGTTCCGGTAGCGGGTTGCTGGTCATTTTGCTGGCCCAGACCACGGGCATGCCATCTGCAAAAATATAATCTGCCGTGGCATACAGGTTTTTGAATTCTGGCTGCTGATCCAGCCGCACAATATGATCGACATTCGGCGTCACCACGATCTGGGATGGCTGATCGTGCCGGGTGGCGGCGGTCATCAAGGTTTGGCTGGCTTCATGAAAGCGCATGCTCCGGATCGGCAAATCAAACAGGGTTGTGATGCGGTTGTCGGCGCTTGGCATGGTTATGATTGGAATCTGGGTGATCTTTGAATTATCGCAGAACTTCCTGTCTTTTCAGGCGCCTGCTCAGAAAAACAATCGGTGAGAGTACAATGAAAAATTACACATCCGATCAATGAGTTTGATGATGACACGCAGAACCAGAATCAAGATTTGCGGCCTGACCCGGCCTGAAGATGTGGCAAGCGTGATTGCTGCCGGGGCAGATGCGGTTGGGCTGGTGTTTTATCCGGCCAGCCCGCGCTATGTGACGCCCGCGCAGGCGGCAGATCTGTTGCGTACTTTTCCTCCCTTTGTGATGTCTGTGGGATTGTTTGTGAATGTGACTGAGCCTGAATTGCGCACCGTGCTGGAGCAGGCTCCGGTACAGTTGTTACAATTTCATGGTGATGAAACGCCGCAGCAGTGTGCCATGCTGGCTGCCGGCGTGCAGCGGCCGTTTATCCGGGCATACCGTATCAGGCCTGACACAAGCGCTGACGATTTGCTAGAATGTGAGCGTGCATATCGTGATGCAAGTCCTTTGTTTAATGGTTTGCTGCTGGATACCTTCGTGGATGGTTACGGCGGCGGTGGAAAGGTGTTTGATTGGTCTCTCATTCCAAAAGAGCTCGCGCCTCGGGTCGTTTTAAGTGGTGGCTTGAGCGTTCAAAATGTGACTGGCGCAGTTAGTCAGGTGCGGCCTTTTGCGGTCGATGTCAGCAGTGGCGTCGAGCTGTCGAAAGGTGTAAAGGATGAGGTAAAGGTGCAGGCGTTTATTCGTGCAGTGCATGAAGCCTGCCGGTAATGCCGGGATGTGGCGCAGACTGTGCGCTGCTTTCCGGATATGCCAGACTAAGACACGGGCGGGCTGCCACTGCCATGAGCGCAGCGCATGACCGCCGGACAAAGGATGATTATGAAAGAATTACAATCCCTCGACGCTCAGTTCGAGCGTCAATCCCTGAATCAGCAGACAAAGCAAGCCATTTACCAGTCTGCCGGCTATCACTTGCCGGATAGCCGAGGTCATTTCGGTCCTTATGGCGGCAGCTTTGTTTCCGAAACGCTGACGCATGCCCTGAATGAACTGCGGGATGCTTATGCCAAGTATCAGCACGATCCGGCGTTTCTGGCTGAATTCAGAAATGAACTGAAATATTTTGTCGGCCGGCCATCCCCGGTTTATCACGCCAGGCGCTGGTCCGATCTGATTGGTGGCGCGCAGATTTACTTTAAGCGTGAAGATCTGAATCATACCGGGGCGCATAAGATCAATAACGTCATCGGCCAGGCTTTGCTGGCAAAGCGCATGGGGAAGCCGCGAGTGATCGCTGAGACCGGCGCTGGTCAGCATGGCGTGGCAACAGCCACTATCTGCGCACGTTTTGGCCTGGAGTGCGTGGTGTACATGGGGTCGGAAGACGTGAAGCGTCAGGCGCAGAATGTTTACCGGATGAAGTTGCTCGGCGCCACGGTGGTGCCGGTCGAATCGGGTTCAAAGACCCTGAAAGACGCCTTGAATGAAGCGATGCGCGACTGGGTGGCGAATGTCGATAACACGTTTTATATCATCGGCACCGTGGCGGGACCACATCCGTATCCGATGATGGTGCGGGATTTTCAGTCGGTGATCGGTGAAGAATGTCTGTGGCAGATGCCGGAACTGACCGGACGTCAGCCCGATTATGTGGTGGCTTGTGTTGGCGGCGGTTCAAATGCGATGGGCATTTTTTATCCTTACATCGATCATCGAGAAACCCGGCTGATCGGCGTCGAGGCGGCAGGTGACGGCATGGAAAGTGGCCGCCATTCAGCCTCGCTGACGGCGGGTTCCCCCGGCGTGCTGCATGGTAACCGGACCTATCTGCTGCAGGATGAAAACGGACAGGTCATTGAAACGCATTCCGTTTCCGCCGGACTGGATTACCCCGGAGTCGGGCCGGAGCATGCTTGGCTGAAGGACAGTGGCCGCGCCGAATACGTGACGATTACCGATGAAGAAGCATTAAAGGCATTCCATGATTGCTGCCGGATTGAAGGCATTATTCCGGCGCTGGAATCCAGTCATGCGCTCGCCTATGCCACCAAGCTGGCGGCGACATTGCCCAAAGATCAGATTGTGCTGGCCAATTTGTCAGGCCGTGGTGATAAGGATATGCATACGGTTGCCGAGCGCGCCGGATTGAAATTCTGACTGCGGTTCAGGCAGAAAAAATCAGAAAGACTCAGAAAAACAGATACTCCCCCATATTTTTGAGGAAATTCTTCTGAAGTCCACAAAAAATAAGGATTTCAAAACATACTGGGGGGAGTATCTGGATTCTGAGAATGCATCCTGACACACTTTATGGCCCGTAATGACGGGCAGATCAACAGGTTTTCTACTATGTCAAAGATAAAAAGTACCCTGGCTGCACTGGCAGCACACAACAGAAAAGCACTGATTCCTTTTATTACTGCCGGAGACCCGGCACCCGCCATGACGGTGCCGCTGATGCATGCTCTGGTCGAGGGCGGGGCGGATATTATTGAGTTGGGTGTCCCTTTCTCCGACCCGATGGCGGATGGCCCGGTCATTCAGCGCGCATCGGAGCGGGCGCTGCAATTTGGAGTTGGTTTGCGTGATGTATTACAATTCGTCCGCGAATTTAGAGTAAACAATCAAAAAACGCCGGTCGTGCTGATGGGATATGCCAATCCGGTCGAACGCATGGGGCAGCAGGCTTTTATCCGCCAGGCTGCCGAAGCCGGAGTGGACGGAGTGCTCGTGGTGGATTATCCGCCCGAGGAGTGCGAAGAATTCGCATCGGAAATGCAGCAACATGACATGGACACTATTTTCCTGCTGGCGCCGACATCCACCGATGAGCGCATGGCTCAGGTTGGAAAGATTGCCAGCGGTTATGTGTATTATGTGTCGCTGAAAGGGGTTACCGGTTCCGGTAATCTGGATCTGGCTGCGGTTGCAGACATGATCCCGCGGATCAGGAAGCACGTGAACGTACCGGTAGGCGTCGGTTTCGGTATCCGTGACGGCGCCACTGCAAGAGCGGTCAGCTCAGTGGCAGACGGCGTGGTAATTGGGTCCCGTATTATTCAGGAGCTGGAAAACACCCCGTCTGAACAGGCAGTTGCTGCAGTAAAAAGTTTTATTTCTGGTGTCAGACAGGCGTTGGACGAGTAAAATACGCGCCTGCTGTTAAAAAACAGATCGCTGAACGGTTCTTGCACCAGAGAATCAGACACTGGCAAACCCCTGGGGTTGCCAGTAGCAATGAGGAGAAAACATGAGTTGGTTAGAAAAACTGTTGCCACCGCGCATACAACGTTCGGAATCCGCAAACCGGAAATCGATTCCTGAGGGACTCTGGGTCAAGTGCCCGTCCTGCGAGGCTGTGTTGTACCGTTCTGATCTGGAAGCCAATATTCATGTCTGCCCGAAATGCAGTCATCACATGCGTATCAGTGCCCGCGAACGCCTCGACGCTTTGCTCGACGCCGGCGGCCGCTATGAAATCGGACAGGAAATCCTACCTGTTGATACGCTGAAATTCAAAGACAGTAAAAAATACACAGACCGTCTGAAAGACGCGCTGGAAGGTACCGGGGAAACCGATTCCATGGTTGTGATGGGCGGCTCCATCATGGCTGTGCCGGTCGTTGTGTCCTGTTTCGCCTATGAATTCATGGCCGGTACGATGGGCTCTGTACTGGGTGAGCGTTTTGTCCGTGGTGCGCAGGCTGCGCTGGAGCAGAAAGTGCCGTTTATTTGCATTACTGCCAGTGGTGGCGCCCGTATGCAGGAAGGCGTGCTGTCGCTGATGCAGATGGCAAAAACAACCTCCATGCTGACGAAATTATCTGAAAAGAAATTGCCTTTCATCTCGGTACTGACTGACCCGACCACAGGCGGCGTTTCGGCCTCGTTTGCGTTCCTGGGCGATGTCGTGATTGCCGAGCCGAAAGCGCTGATTGGCTTCGCCGGTCCGCGCGTGATTGAAAATACCGTTCGTGAAAAACTGCCGGAAGGTTTCCAGCGTTCTGAATTCCTGCTGCAGAAAGGTGCGATTGACATGATTGTCGACCGCCGCAAGATGCGTGAGGAAATTGCCCGTTTGTTAGCCTTGCTGCAAAGCCAGCCTGCTGAAGCCGTTGCCTGATTTTCTCTTTACTCTGATACCCCAAGCCCGAAACGCTGTTCTTCGGGCTTTTTTTATCTTATGCCAAATTTACCCGTAAGCTTGCCGGAATGGCTGACGCTGCTTGAAACGCGTCACTCGAAAGAAATCGACATGGGACTGGAGCGCGTTGCTTCAGTTAAAGACCGCCTGCATTTGCAGTTCCATTGCCCTGTCATTATGGTGGCGGGAACCAATGGCAAGGGCTCGACCTGTGCCATGCTGGAATCGATTCTGATGCAGGCCGGCTACCGGGTTGGGCTGTACAGCAAGCCACATTTTCTTGATTTCAATGAGCGTGCCCGTATCAATGGCGAAAACGTCAGCGACGCGGTGTTGATCAAGGCATTTGCAGCGGTGGAGCAGGCGAGGGAGGCTACCTCGCTGACCTACTTTGAATTCACTACGCTGGCAATCTGCCAACTATTGTCGGAAGCGCCGCTGGATGTGGTGATTCTGGAAGTCGGGCTGGGCGGACGTCTGGATGCGGTGAATGTGATTGATGCCGATGTGTCTGTCGTGACCAGTATCGATATTGATCACACTGATTACCTCGGCGATACCCGCGAAAAAATCGGCTTTGAGAAGGCTGGAATATTCCGCCCCGGTAAAGCGGCTATTTGCGCTGATCCGCTGCCGCCGCAATCGCTGATTGACCATGCGAATGCGATTGGTGCCGACCTCTGGTTGTTTGGCCGCGATTTTAATTACAACGGCGATAAACAGCAGTGGAATTACGGCGGCCGTTCCCAGCGGCGCAATTCGCTCGGGTATCCGAGTCTGCGCGGCGCGAATCAGTTGCTGAATGCGGCGGCGGTACTGGCTGCGCTGGAAGCATTGCGGATTGAGTTACCGGTGGGGGCGCAAGAGGTTCGTACCGGACTGGCGATGGTCGATTTACCCGGGCGTTTTCAGGTGATGCCCGGCCGGCCGTCCGTCGTGCTGGATGTGGCGCATAACCCGCATGCAGCGGCGACGCTGTCCCAGAATCTCGACAACATGGGTTTTCATGCTTATACCTACGCCGTTTTCGGTTCCATGCTGGACAAAGATATTGACGGTGTGATCGCACATCTGAAAGGAAAGATTGACCATTGGTATGTGACCGGCCTGCCGCTGCCACGGGCGGCAACGGCATTGCAGCTGAAACAGAAACTGCTGGACGCCGGAGTGCTGGCTGATCCGGAAAAAACCATCCAGACCTTTGATTCTCCTGAGCAGGCGTATGCACAGGCCATGAGTCAGGCGGGTGAAAATGATAGAATAGTGGTCTTCGGTTCTTTCCTGACGGTGGCGGGTGTGATGCGCGCCAGAAGGTCAGCGCTGCATTAAGACAATTTTGCGGATTTACCCTTGATTTTCAGGGGTAAAACAATGTCCACCAAACAGATTATTCGCTCATGGGTTTGTTCTCGCGTTTTAAAAAACAGGAAACATCTGACAGCCACGACAGCGGCGAATTCCGCTCCCGTGCCGAAGAAGACAGCGTACAGTCGCGCAGCCGCAGCAAGAAGGCCGATACCAGCCGCCGTAAAGCGGATGATCCTATCCTGCCCGAAAAAAAACGCGCCAGAAGACGCCTGATTGGTGCGGTCGCACTGGCGCTGGCGGCTATCATCGGTTTGCCAATGCTGCTCGACTCTGAACCCAGACCCCTGCCGGATGATATCGCCATCAGGATTCCCTCCAAAGACAACAAGGCAAATGACAGCAGCGCCAGCCAGCCGGCAGAACCGGTCAATCCACGTAAAACAATCGTCAGTGCCGATGATGCCGGAGAAGAAATTATCGATCCTGTCAGCGCAGACAAGGTAAAGCGGGATATCCCTCAGCCTGCCGGAAAAACTGCTGCCGTAGTGGCTGCCGGGGCGGCAACGGTCGCCACCGTGACGGCGCTCAGTCAGAACCGGTCGGAAAAAGCAGCAACAGCGACGTCGACCGCACCTGCGCGGACTGACGGCAAAAATGACAATCTCTCCGCTGTGAAGCCTGATACCCGCAATGAACTCAGGGCTGAGCCAAAAGCAGAAGTAAAAGCCGATACAAAAACAGCCGTCAGACAAGGGGACAAAGACCCTGTCAAAGAACCTGCTGCAAAAGCAGAACGCAAAACCGAACACGCCGATATCAAGCCGGCCGCTTCCGCTAATCTGGCTGTCAAAACACAGAAACCTGCCGGTGACGAGGATGAGGCAGCCCGTGCGATGGCGATTCTGGAAGGAAAAGCGCCGCCCAGACCGGTTGCCAAACCTGCTGGCAAAACAGAGGTTGCCGAAAAATCTTCAGCTTACCAGGTACAGGTGGCGGCATTGGCCAGCCAGGATAAGGTGGATGAACTACAGTCAAAACTGAAAGCCGCCGGCATCCGTTCCTATACGCAGAAAGTGGCAACTGCTTCAGGCGAAAAAATTCGTGTGCGGGTTGGCCCGTTTGCCTCTAAGGACGAGGCGGAAAAAATGCGCGCCCGATTAGTGAAACAGGGACTCAATGGCACGCTGGTGCCGAATTAACCGGATGCATTCATCGTGACGCTTTTTGACTATGTGGTTCTGATCATCCTGATTTGTTCTATCGTGATCAGTACGATGCGCGGCCTGATCAAAGAGATTCTTTCGCTGGTGAGCTGGATCGTTGCTTTTGTGGTTGCCAACGCCTACAGCGAAGTACTGGCTGGCTGGCTGCCATCGCTTTTCCCGGGGCAGATTGTCCGGTTGATTATTGCGTTTCTGGCCTTGTTTATCGGTGTCCGTTTGTTGATGGCGCTGGTCATGATGGCGGTCGATGCGGTGATCAAGGCGAGCGGCCTGTCGCTGGCAGACCGTGGTCTGGGTGGATTATTTGGACTGGCACGCGGTTGCGTGCTGGTATTGGCAGCTGTGCTGGTGTGCGGGATGACCTCCATGCCGCAGCAGGCATTCTGGAAAAATGCCGTGTTCAGTCCTTTGGCAGAAACCGCAGCGAATACGGTGATTCCGTTTTTGCCGGCGTCGGTTTCCAGTCATGTACGGTTTTAATTTGTCTTTTTAGGAGTCCACCATGTGTGGCATCGTCGGTGTTGTTTCAAGTAATCCCGTTAATCAACTGATCTATGATGCGCTGTTATTGCTGCAGCATCGTGGTCAGGATGCGGCTGGTATCGCCACCAGTCACGGCAATAAATTTGCGATGCATAAAGCGAATGGTCTGGTGCGCGACGTGTTCCGCACCCGCAATATGCGCTCCCTGCCGGGTAATGTCGGTATTGGTCAGGTTCGTTATCCGACAGCGGGTTCGACCAGTGAAGAAGAGGCGCAGCCATTTTACGTGAATGCGCCGTTCGGTATTGTGTTGGCGCATAACGGCAATCTGACGAATGCGGTCGAACTCAAAATCGAATTGTTCAAAAATGACCGCCGTCATCTGAATACGGATTCCGACTCAGAAGTGTTGCTCAATATCCTGGCGCATCAGATTCAGGAAGTGACCAGCGGCTATTCGCTGGACCCGGAGGCATTGTTCCGCGCGGTGGCCATGCTGCATCGCCGGGTGCGCGGATCATATGCGGTCGTGGCGCAGATTGCCGGTTACGGCTTGCTGGCTTTCCGCGACCCATACGGCATTCGTCCTCTGTGTATCGGCGTATCTCACACAGAAGTGGGTGTCGAATACATGATTGCCAGCGAATCGGTCGCACTGGAAGGTCTGGGATTTAAATTTTTGCGTGACGTGGAACCGGGCGAAGCCCTGTTCATCGATCTGAATGGTCAGCTGTATCAGCAGCAATGTGCTGAAAACCCCAGCCTTAACCCCTGCGCGTTTGAATATGTGTATCTGGCGCGTCCAGACTCGATTATCGACGGTGCATCCGTTTATCTGACCCGCCTGAAAATGGGCGAATATCTGGCAGAGAAAGTCCGTAATCAGTTTGGACATGGCGAGATTGACGTGGTGATGCCGATTCCCGATTCCTCCCGTCCATCGGCGATGGAGCTGGCGCAGAAGCTGAATCTGGAGTACCGCGAAGGTTTTATCAAAAACCGCTATATTGGCCGTACGTTTATGATGCCGGGGCAGTCTGTGCGCCGCAAATCTGTCCGCCAGAAACTCAATGCGATCAGCCAGGAATTCAAAGGGAAGAGCGTTTTGCTGGTGGATGATTCCATCGTACGCGGAACGACCAGCCGTGAGATCGTGCAGATGGCGCGCGAGTCCGGCGCCAAGCGCGTGATATTTGCTTCGGCGGCGCCGCCGGTGCAGTTCCCTAATGTGTACGGCATTGATATGCCAACCCGCAGCGAGCTGATTGCCTATGGCCGCAGCGAAGAAGAAGTGTGCCGCGAAATTACGGCGGATGCGCTGGTGTATCAGGACGTCTCTGCCATGAAACGTTCTATTGCAGACGTGAATCCGGCACTGAGAAATATTGAGGCATCCTGCTTCGATGGTTTTTACGTAACCGGCGATGTCACGCCGGCTTATCTCGACAAGCTGGAAGCCGCGCGCAGCAACCCTCGCCCAGAGACGGAGGACTTGCTGCGTTCGCAGCTGAATCTGAATTTGTCTGGTCAGTCTGACTGAATCAGACTACTCCCGGTACAGCGTGAACTGTGAGATCAAAAGCCTGTCCTGAGTTTCAGGGCAGGCTTTTTTTACGGGAGTATAGGCTAAAAATGGCTGCTTCTCAGCGTCAATAAAGAGGTTTTAAATATACTGGGTGGGAGTATGTTGGTGTGATAATTTCTCTGCTGACCTCGTTTCAGTGATTCACCGCCAGTGTCATTGCAGGTGAGCCGGGAGGTATCACAAAGTATCGGTGACGCTTGCCTGTTTCAATACCATACAAAACGGAAGCCCCGCATACTGGTGCGTGCCGGCTGATAAAAATACAATGAGACCGTTTTGATGAGGCGGCATTGCTACGGTGCGCGGAAAGCGGATGCCGGTGAATTCCGGCTCATCGTTCAGTGCTGTTTAAGGTACTGCATGTCGTCATAAAACGGCACAGTGTGAAGCCGACATTTTCATTTTTTTCCATGCTGATTCTCTACCGTATTTCACCGCTGACGCTGGCTATTGCCGCCACATTGTTACCTGTACCGATTGTCCGGGCGCAGGAGACCGCCAATAACCCGGTCAGGACCGCAGATGATCCTAAGGCATTACCAGCTAAAACGCAGCCAAATAAAGCCGGCAAGGAAAACGCAGATTCAGTCCAGAAAGTCACGATCAGCGGAGCGCGTTCCGAGATGGACGAGCGGCGTCAGGCGACCGCCGCAAAATTGATTTTTGGCCGCGATGAATTAGACAGGAATGGCGACACCAGTATCGGTGAAGTGTTAAAGCGCCTGCCGGGTGTGACTATGGGTGGGCGCCCGGGGCGCGGCGGTGACATCCGTATGCGCGGGATGGGCAATGGTTATACCCAGATTCTCATTAATGGCGAGCGCCCCCCCCGTGGCTTTTCGATGGACTCGCTGACGCCGGATCAGGTCGAGCGGATTGAAATTGTACGCGGTGCAGTAGCGGAATTCAGTACACAGGCAATTGCCGGGACGATCAATATCGTTTTGCGCGAGGAATACAAGCAGAAAAATACCGATCTCAAGATGTCGCTCGGTTCCGAGCAGGGGCGCCTTGCACCGAATGTGTCCCTGACTTATCCGGGCGAGATCGGCAATCTGAGTTATGCCATCAGCGGCTCAGTATTTCAGAACCGGCAGCATGACGATACAGAAACCGCCACCCAGGAGCAGGATGGCGCCGGAAATACGACGCTGCTGCAGAATCAACATGATCTGACCAATCGCCAGACTACCGGTATTCACCTGACGCCGCGTTTTAATTATCGCTTTGAAAATGGCGACACCCTGATGCTGCAGCCTTTTCTGATGAATTCCCGCAGTGATTCGAGTGGGCAAAGTCAGGTTGATCTGCTTTACCGGTCACCAACTTTGCTGGCGCCTGCGCCTTATGCATCGGCGTCGTCTTCCGCCCATGCGGATACGACATTTTTGCGCGGCTTTGGAAACTGGCAACATCGCTTTGAGGACAACAGCAGACTGACCGTGAAATTTGGCGGTGGCGTGGGCAAAATGGACAGTTCCTCGCTGCGGACGCAATTCGATCAGAGCGGGCATCAGATTGACCTGATCACTGATGTCAACAATACCCGTGACAGCAGTCTGAATACCGGCGGCAAATATATGCGTCCGCTTGGAGAGGGACAGACTCTGGCGGCAGGATGGGAGCTGGAAGCCGGCAAACGCACCCAGACCCGCACATCGCTCGACAACGGTCTGCCCCAGTTTGCTGATTCCGGCGATAATCTGGATGCCAGCACAAGACGCATTACCTTGTTTGTGCAGGATGAATTCGATATCAATCCGCAGCTCGCCGCCTATGCAGGATTACGCTGGGAAGGTATTCATACTTCCAGCACACTGTCTTCCGGTGCTGTGAATAATGACAGCCGTGTCTGGAGTCCGATTGTGCACGGAGTCTGGCGGATTCCTGATTCCAGGGATCAGTTCCGGATTGGCCTCAGCAGCACTTACCGGGCGCCAGCGTTGAATGATCTGATCGCCTTACCCAGTATTTCCAACCTGAACAGCCCGACCCGACCAGACCGTACCGGTAATCCGAATCTGAAGCCGGAGCTGTCCAAGGGACTTGATCTCGCTTTTGAGCATTATCTGACCCGTGCCGGAATTCTGAGCGCTAACCTGTTTGTCCGCAGCATTGATGATCTGATGCGACGCACCACGCAGCTGGTAAATACCTCAACTGGTCCGCGCTGGGTTTCTTCCCCGGTCAATATTGGTCATGCCATCACCAAAGGCGTGGAGCTGGAAGCGAAATTTCAGTTGCAGGAGTTTTTCCCGAACGGGCCAGCCATTGATTTTCGCAGCAATTACAGTCATTTCTGGTCCAGTGTCGATGATATTCAGGGACCGAATAACCGCCTTGATACGCAGCCATCCCAGACTGCCAACCTCGGAATGGACTATCGTGTTGGCGGCACACCGCTGACTTTGGGGGGGAATGTGAACTGGACGCCGGCGTATTACACCCAGTCCACCAATCAGCAGCTCAGTTTTACGGGTATTAAACGACAATTGGATTTATATGGCCTCTGGAAATTCTCTCCCGACCTGCAATTGCGTCTCTCCGCCAATAACCTGCAGGGCAGTGATTTCCTGAGCAGCAGCCAGCTCACAACTGCAAACCTGAGCCATATTGATTACATAACCGCCAGAACCTACACCACCTGGACCTTGCGCCTGGAAATGAAGCTGTAAGACTTTGCAACCTGGAAGCCGGGCTGCTGCAGCGCAATAGAAACAGCAGGAGTACAATCAGACCTGAATTAATGTGTTGTGTGAAATAGTTTGTTCAAGGTTGATTATGTCTGTCCTGTTATTGAATGCGGATCTGCATTGCCATTCCACCGTTTCCGACGGTGTCCTGTCTCCTGCCACGCTGGCGCAGCGCGCTGCCGACAACGGGGTTGAGCTGTGGGCGCTGACCGATCATGATGAAGTCAGTGGCATTGCCGGGGCGCGCGCTGCGGCGCAGTCACTGGGTATGCCTTTTGTTGCGGGGGTTGAAATTTCCGTAACCTGGGCTGGTAAGACCGTGCATATTGTCGGCCTGGGTATTGATGAGCAGAATTCTGCGCTGGTACAGGGACTGGCGAAAACCCGTTCCGGACGCGAGCGCCGCGCGCATGACATGGCGGATGATCTGGCGCGTACTGCAGGCATTCACGGTACTTTTGAGGGCGCATTGCGGTATGTGGGCAATCCTGACCTGATTTCCCGCTCGCATTTCGCCCGCTATCTGGTGGAAATTGGCGCCTGCAGCTCGGTGGCGGAAGTATTCCGGCATTATCTGGCCGATGGAAAGCCCGGCTTTGTGCCGCATCGCTGGGCCACGCTGACAGAAGCTGTTGACTGGATACGCGGCGCAGGCGGTCAGGCAGTGATTGCGCATCCGGGAAGATATGAGTTCAGCCCGCTTGCCTTTGACAGCCTGTTTCATGAATTCCGCACGCTGGGCGGCGTCGCCATTGAAACCGTCACTGGCAGCCATACGCCGGATCAGTACGACGAGTACACCCGCATCGCGAATCGGTATGGTTTTCTGGTATCCCGTGGTTCCGACTTCCATTCACCGGAAGATGCCGAAGTCGATATTGGCCGCTTGCCAGCACTGCCCGCGGCATCCAGAGCAGTCTGGGAAAACTGGTCGCTGGCTTGAAATCAGGGCATCACATCCCCATATGCACGCCAATTGATTGACTTTTTCCTTCTATCGGGAGAATCCGGATGAAACGTATTGTTCTGTTTTTGCTGACCAATCTGGCTGTCATGGCAGTGATGTCCATTGTGCTTTCTGTACTCGGGGTAAACCGCTATCTGACCGCCAATGGCCTGCAAATGGGCACGCTGATGGCGTTTTCGCTGGTCGTCGGTTTTACCGGGGCTATTTTTTCCCTGCTGATCAGCAAACCCATGGCCAAATGGTCCACCGGAGCGCGCGTGATCGAAGCGCCCGCGTCATCGACCGAACTGTGGCTGGTTAATACCGTCAGGGCATTGTCGGAGCGTGCCGGTATTGCGATGCCGGAAGTTGCTGTCTACAACGGCGAGCCAAACGCTTTTGCAACCGGCGCATTTAAAAATTCTGCACTCGTCGCGGTTTCCACCGGTCTGCTTGAAAGTATGACGAAGGAAGAGGTGGAGGCGGTGCTCGGACACGAAGTGGCGCACATTGCTAATGGCGACATGGTCACGATGACGCTGATTCAGGGCGTGGTGAATACCTTTGTCGTTTTCCTGGCGCGGGTTGTCGGATACGCGATTGATAAAACAGTGTTCCGGAATGGTGATGATGACCGGCCAGGTATTGGTTACATGATTACCGTGTTTGTCTGTGAAATGATTTTCGGCATCGCCGCATCCATGATTGTGGCATGGTTTTCACGTCAGCGTGAATTCCGGGCTGATGCCGGTTCAGCGCGGCTGCTGGGAAATCGCCAGCCGATGATTCATGCTCTGGCGCGACTCGGCGGTATGGAGCCGGGTGAATTACCGAAATCGATGGCCGCAGCGGGAATCAGCGATCAGCCAGGCTGGAGCGCTTTATTTTCTTCGCATCCTCCGATGGAAGAACGTATCGCGGCATTGCAAAATCTGAAATAATGTCCGTGTAGTGATTTGCGGCGGTAGCTTTGGCTGCCGCCTTATTCTTTTTATGAGCCAATTCTTTCAAATTCATCCCGATAATCCTCAGCTGCGGCTGATTAAGCAGGCGGTGCAGATCATTGATCAGGGCGGTGTGGTCGCTGTTCCGACGGATTCCTGTTATGCGCTGGTATGCCATCTGGATGACAAAGAGGCGGTCATGCGTTTGCGTCGCATCCGCGGGGTGGATGAAAAACACCATCTGACTTTATTGTGCCGGGACCTGTCCGAGATTGCCTTGTACGCAAAGGTGGACAACCGCCAGTATCGCTTGCTGAAGGCGGCAACTCCCGGGCCTTACACCATGATTCTGGAAGCGACTAAAGAAGTGCCGCGCAGACTGAGCCATCCGCAACGAAAAACCATCGGTTTGCGGGTGCCTGAGAATAAAATCATTCATGCGCTGATCCATGAATTGGGGCAACCCTTGCTGGCAACCACACTCATCTTGCCTGATGAGAGTGAGCCGCTGACTGATGCTGAACAGATTCGCCAAAAGCTCGAGAAACTGGTGGATTTGGTCATCGACGGCGGAGCCTGCAGTTTATCACCTACAACCGTGATTGATATGACGCACGATACGCTGGAGCTGGTCCGGCAGGGGCGCGGGGATGCCAGTTTGTTCGGCTTGTAATTTTGCTTGTCAATAACCGGCCAACAGATTGAATACTGCGTTCTGTGGCGGATGATTTTCCGGGTACCTGAATCTGAATGAGAGTGACTGAAATTTTATGAATGAATTGATACAGACCGTGCTGGTTTATGCGTTGCCAGTGATTTTTGCAATCACCCTGCATGAAGCTGCGCATGGCTACGCAGCGAAATATTTCGGTGACATGACAGCATACAGCCAGGGCAGGGTAAGCCTGAACCCGATAGTGCATATTGATCCGCTGGGGACGATTGTGATTCCTGCTGTCCTCTATGTGGCAACAGGAGGCGCTTTTTTGTTCGGCTATGCCAAGCCGGTGCCGGTTAATTTCTCACAATTGCGCAAACCGAAAAGAGACATGGCGTGGGTCGCGCTGGCGGGGCCTGCTGCCAATTTTGTCATGGCCATTGGCTGGGTGTGCATGGATATACTCTTGCAGGCAGGCGGCGTTACTGAACCGTATTTCCTGAAAATGGCGAATGCGGGTCTGCTGACCAATCTGGTCATGTTTGCGTTTAATCTGTTCCCTGTGCCGCCGCTGGATGGGGGGCGGATATTAGTCAGCCTGCTGCCTTATAAGCTGGCGTATAAATTTGCCCAGATCGAACCATATGGATTTTTCATTGTGATGGCACTGGTGATGCTGCATGTGCTGCAATTCTGGCTGATGCCTGTCATGATGGTGTCCAGCATGCTGATACAGTTGCTCTTGTCGCCACTGACGCTGCTGCTGGGCGTATAGCCGGGAAAAATTTATGCAACAAGCTGCCGTCGTTTCTTCTGTGCAAGCAGTACCACCGTCCGGCTGGGTCCGGCGATTCACCCCGTTATTGCCGCCAGGCCTGTGTCTGGATCTCGCTTGTGGCGGTGGCCGGCACACGCAGTGGCTGTTGGCGCAGGGCAGACCGGTACTGGCGCTGGATCGCGATCCAGCTGCATTGCATGCGCTGCAGCAGCTTGGTGCCGAAACGATGCTGCATGATCTCGAATCCGGGCCGGACGGTGTGAACTGGCCGTTTGGCGAACATACGTTTGACAGTGTCATTGTCTGTAATTATCTGCACAGACCGTTATTCCCGCATTTGCTCTCCAGCCTGAAAGAGGGGGGCTTGCTGATTTATGAAACATTTTCAGATGGCAATGCGCAGTTCGGCCGACCATCCAACCCGGATTTTCTGCTGCGTACTGGCGAACTTCTGCAGCAAATGCAGTCTAATCCTCTTGTGCAGATGCAGATCATTGCTTATGAAAATGGTGTTGTTGAAACTCCCAGGGTCGCGATGGTGCAGAGAATATGTGCCCGCAAGGCCAGCGCACTGACTGCGCTGGATTCCCTTTGCCTCCGGACGGCGGCACTTTGAGTCTTAATTCCAGCTATTTACATTCCATTTGCGCCCAGACTGATGGTGTATCCGCTACAATCGGGGTTTTACTTTTTTTCTTGCACTAACATGACAAATATTCAGGGAAGTCTGGTCGCGATTGTGACCCCTATGCACGCGGATGGCAGTCTTGATTTGCCATGCTTGCGCAAACTGATCGACTGGCATATTGCAGAAGGAACTGATGGCATTGTGATCGTTGGAACTACTGGCGAATCGCCGACAGTTTCAGTTGAAGAACACTGCGAGCTGATCCGTGTGACGGTAGAGCATGCAAATAAGCGCATTCCCATCATTGCCGGTTCTGGTGGCAATTCCACTGTTGAAGCCATTGAACTGACCAAGTTTGCCAAACAGATCGGTGCTGATGCGTCCCTGCAGGTCGTGCCTTACTATAACCGTCCGACTCAGGAGGGAATGTACCAGCACTTCAAAAAAATCGCTGAATCTGTCGATATTCCTGTCATTTTGTATAACGTCCCAGGCCGTACTGTCGCGGATATGTCGAACGATACGATCTTGCGCCTGGCTCAGGTGCCGGGCATTATCGGTGTGAAAGATGCAACAGGTAATATTGCGCGTGGCACAGACCTGATCCGCCTCGCTCCTGAAGATTTTGCCGTGTATTCGGGTGACGATGCGACTGCTATGAGCCTGATGTTTTGCGGTGGTAAAGGAAATATCTCCGTCACTGCAAACGTTGCACCAAAAGCCATGAGCGAACTGTGTGCGGCAGCGATGCGCGGAGACATCCGTCAGGCCGTCAGCATCAATAATCGTATGTTGCCTTTGCATAACAAGTTATTCATTGAACCAAACCCATTGCCGGTGAAATGGGCGATGACAGAAATGGGGCTGATCCCGTCAGGAATCCGTTTGCCGCTCGTTCCGCTCGCGGACTCGTATCACGAAACTGTGCGTGCAGCGATGCGTGAAGCAGGTGTATTACAATAAGCATCCCCGGCGGACAATGTCATGCATTGTCCGCGGCGCAGGTGCAGTTTAATTGATTATCAATCTAGGGACTTTCACATGGCAAAAAGCTTTGTCGCCAAAAATGGGATTATCGGAGCGGTCGCAATTATCGGATTAGCCGGTTGCAGCTCGATCAGTAATATGATCGAGCCCAATAAAATTGATTATAAGAGTGCAGGAAAAGTGACAACTGCTTCGCTGGAGGTCCCGCCTGATTTAACCCAGATTCGCCGTGACAGCCGTTTTGCTATTCCTGATGCGAATAAAAGCAGCGCAACTGCTTCCAGTTACAATCTGGAAAAAGGTGTGAAGCAGACGACTGGTACGACAGCAACAGTCGCTCCGCTGCAACTGAAAAATATGCGCATCATGCGTGATGGTTCCCAGCGCTGGCTGGTTGTCGGGCAAGCGCCTGAAGCGTTATGGCCGCAGATTAAAGATTTCTGGCAAGAACTGGGTTTCCTGATCAATGTAGAAAATCAGGAAGCTGGCGTCATGGAAACGGACTGGGCGGAAAACCGGGCAAAGATTCCACAAGACATTATCCGCAGTACGCTGGGTAAAGTCATTGACTCGCTGTACTCGACAGGCGAACGGGATAAATTCCGTACCCGACTGGAGCGCAGTGCGAATGGCGAAGTCGAAATCTATATCAGCCACCGTGGCGCGCAGGAAGTGGTGACCGGCGCACAGAAGGATGGCACGATCTGGACTCCGCGCCCGGCAGATCCTGGCCTGGAGGCGGAATTTCTGTCCCGCCTGATGGTTCGCCTGGGTTCTGATGCGGAAACAGCGAAAGCTGCTGTGACGACTGCTGCTGCTCCGGTGAAGCCACGTTCACAACTGCTGAAGAGTGGTGAGCTGAGCTATGTTGAGGTAGATGAGGGCTTTGAGCGTTCATGGCGTCGTGTTGGACTGGCGCTGGACCGCGTCGGATTCACTGTTGAAGACCGGGATCGTTCTCAGGGATTGTATTTTGTTCGCTATATTGATCAGGATATAGATGCCAAGTCGAAAGGTGCCAGTGAAGGTTTCTTCTCCAGATTGTTCTCATTTGGTTCTTCAAGCGATGCAGCCAAAGATGCCAAGCGGTATCGTATCCTGGTAAAAAATGCAGGAAATGGCGAAGTAAGTCATATCTCTGTTCATAACAATGACGGCAAGATTGATTCTTCGCCAGTTGCTGAAAAGATTTTGCAACTGTTGAATGAACAATTGAAGTAAACGCAATAAAATCAGATACAAAAAAAGCACGGATTTCCGTGCTTTTTTTGTATCTGCATTCTTCTGGAGGGGGAAAGTTCAGACATAAAAAAAGCCGGCCAATGGCCGGCTTTTTTGCAAACAAGTAAAAATTACTTGGAAGCTGGAGCTGCTGTTGCGGAAGCTGCTGGAGCTGCGCCAGAAGCTGCTGCTGCGTCAGAAGCTGCTGCAGGAGCTGGAGCTGCTGCTGGAGCGTCAGTTGCGGATGCTGGAGCTGGAGCAACTGCAGAAGCTGCTGGAGCTGGTGCAGCTTCTTCTTTTTTGCCGCAAGCAGCCAAAGCGATTGCCAACAGGGATACGAGCAAGAGTGATTTTTTCATGTTTGTACTTTCAATAAGTAGATCAAAAAATAAGATCAAAATTTTGCGATGAATAATTACCGGTAATTATCGCTCTATAGGCTTACCCGAAGGAAATTGCTGATGGAACTCACTTTTTCCTTCAAAAGTTTCCTAACCCACGATTATAATGATTTTTCAGGCAATGGAATAGATATTGGCGTCTAATTAGATTTAATTTCATAAATATTTCATATAAGAAAAAAAATTAATCCATTTGCTCGTTATTATATTGATAAACAGTTACTTATTCGAGTTGTCCGCTTCAGTTTATTTCTATCCAGCCATCTTCATACCAGAGACAAAAAGCTTCAATGACGTCAGTTGAAGCAGTTTCTAAGTCCATACCCTCGAGAAAGCGCTGATTGGCCAGCTTGTTGAGCAATGATTTGTCTTCCCGTCCGACAGCAAACGATTCTCCATTAATGAAAATATGTTTACCTTTGTACAGCATGGACGTTTTTAATGAGAGCCGGATTCCTTTTTTGCGTGCTGCCTGTTCAAAACGCTTGGGTGATAAAGGTTTTTCTGGCGACGAGAAATACACGCTGGGTTTGGGTTCGGATAAATACTCTCCGAGGAAAATGGCGATGTCATCCGGCGTAAACTGGATTTTTTGAATTTGTTCGCTGATTTTCTGCAAAAATTCCTGACTGATTTCGGCTGGTTTTGATGTTGCCTGCAGATCTGGATCACTGTAGCGGCCCGGTAAATCAATGGTGTCTGACATGAAATGCAGGAATGCCTCACCGATTTCCTGATAAGCCGGTGCTCTGAAACCAATCGAATAAGTCATGCATTCACCAATTGCCGCCCCATCATGAGCATAATGGGGTGGCAGGTAAAGCATGTCCCCCGGTTCCAGAATAAATTCCTGTTCCGGAGTGAAATGGCTCAGGATCTTCAGGGGCATTCCCTCAATCAATGACAGATCTTTCTGGGCGCTGATTTGCCAGCGGCGCTGGCCATGCGCCTGCAGCAAAAACACATCGTAGGAATCGAAATGGGGACCAACACCGCCGCCGTCCACGGCATAGCTGATCATCAGGTCATCCAGCCGGCTGTCGGGCAGAAAGCGGAATTGCCGCAGTAATTCGTCTGCCTGAGTATGGTGCAGGTTGACACCCTGAATCAGCAGAGTCCAGTCTTTCTTTTGCTGGAGCGGAATTTGATGCAAGGGGCCGCGTTGCATTTCCCAATGCTTGCTGAAGAAGCTGATGAGGCGAGACTCCACGTCATCGCGCTCTGCCATGGAAAATAGCTCCTGGGGCTCAATAAAGGCTTTAAACTGAGGAATTGCTTGACGGATGAGTAAAGGTTTTTTATGCCAGTACTCGCTGAGAAATTGCTCCGGGCTGATGTTGCCCAAAAGACTGATCGGGGAATTAAATTTTTTCATTTTGGCATTATAGGCTTGCCTGCCCGGCAGTTCCAGACAGGTATAATCTGACATCGATAAAATTTTGAAGGATGAAATATGAAGATTGTCAAAAACTCAGTTGTTACAGCCCGTTATAAGCTAACGGATGCGCAAGACAATCTGATCGAGGAAGGCATTGAGCCTATGGTTTATCTGCATGGTGGCTATGACAATATTTTTCCGAAAATTGAGGAAGCACTGGAAGGCAAGGAAGCCGGCTATCACACGACCGTCCAGCTTAATCCGGAAGACGCGTTTGGTGATTATGATGCGGAACTGGTGAAGGTGGAAGCGCGTGACCGTTTTCCTTCACCGCTGGAAGTCGGTATGCAGTTTGAAGGAACCCCTGAAGAATCTGATGATCATGATGGACATATTTTCACCATCACCGATATTGCTGATGATAAGGTCGTGCTGGATGGCAATCACCCCTTGGCAGGCATTGCGCTGCGTTTTACTCTGACAGTAGAGGCAGTGCGTGAAGCTACTGAGGAAGAAGTTGCACATGGTCACGTGCATGGCGAACATGGACACGCGCACGATGATGAAGATGATGGCGATACCGGAGATGAATACCGGACGCATATCATTCACTGAGCCTTTCCTGAGTAAATGAAAAAACCGCAAATTCTTGCGGTTTTTTTATTTTAGATCACGTTAAGTCAATCAAAGACTGCTACTGGCTCGCTAGCGTTTTCAGATCGTACAGCATATCCAGTGCATCTCGCGGGCTTAATTTGTCCGGGTCCAGCGCCATGAGCTTTTCCATCAAAACTGGATTGATCGCCGTTATTATTTCAGGTTCCAGCTCTGGGTGCGGAATGGCTGGAGCCGAAGAAAACAGGTCAAATTGAGGTGTTGCCTGCAGTGATTGTGCCTCCAGTTCAGCCAGATGCTTGCGCGCTGACCGGATGACTGACTGGGGAATGCCGGCCAGTTGCGCTACCTGCAAACCGTAACTTTGCGATGCCGGTCCTGGTTGTACCGCATGGAGAAATACAATATTTTCTTTGTGCTCAACTGCAGACAAGTGAACATTTTCTGCAGTCGGATGCATGTCCGGTAATTGCGTCAATTCAAAATAATGGGTGGCAAACAGGGTGTAGCTTTGCGATACCTGTATCAGATGCCGGGAAATCGCCCAGGCAAGTGCCAGGCCATCAAATGTGGATGTGCCGCGCCCGACTTCATCCATCAGTACCAGCGAATTAGCAGTTGCCGCATTCAGAATGGCAGCAGATTCTGTCATCTCTACCATGAAGGTCGAACGCCCGCCAGCCAGATCGTCCGCAGCTCCGATACGGGTAAATATGCGATCGATCGGCCCAATGACGGCACTTTCTGCCGGTACGTAGCTGCCAATGTAGGCAAGCAGAGTAATCAGTGCCACCTGGCGCATAAATGTCGATTTACCACCCATGTTCGGTCCGGTAATCAACAAGAGTTTGCGTTCGGCAGATAATTCGCAGTCATTGGCAATAAAGCGTTCAATCTGATTTTCCACAACCGGATGTCTGCCCTGACGTATCTGGAGCACAGGTTCCGAAATCATCTGAGGTGCGCACCAGTTATTTTTATTGGCATGTTCCGCCAGGCTGACCAGTGCATCCAGCTGGGAAATCGCTTGCGCGACAGTTTGCAGCAGATGAATGAATGGCAGTAAATCCTGTAACACTTGCTCATACAGAGTCTTTTCCCTGACAAGCGCACGTTCCTGCGCCGACAGCGCCTTATCTTCAAATGCTTTTAATTCCGGTGTGATGTAACGTTCTGCATTCTTCAGGGTTTGCCGGCGACGGTAGTTATCCGGTACTTTGTCACTTTGTCCGTTGGTGACTTCAATATAAAAACCATGCACGCGGTTGTATTCCACCCGCAGGTTGGCAATACCAGTGCGTTCCCGTTCGGATGCTTCCAGCTGTACCAGAAACTGTCCTGCATTTTCAGACAGTGAACGTAATTCATCCAGTTCATGATCGAAACCGGTGGCGATCACGCCGCCATCCCTGACCATCGTAGCTGGCAGCGGCATCAGGCTTCGTTCTAATAAATCGAGGCAATCATCCGGCGTTGCCAGATCCGCCAGGATGCGGCTGAGTACCGTGGTCTGGTTGTCAGCGATACACATGCTCACATAATTACGCAGATTCGGCAGATGCTGCAATCCGTCCCTTAAGGCCGATAAGTCGCGGGGGCGAGCCGACTGCAACGCTATGCGCGTTGTAATGCGTTCAATGTCAGGTATTGCGTTCAGAAGTGCAGACAAGCCCTCGGTCGAGTCGATTTTCAATAAAGCTTTAATTGCTTCGTGTCTTGAAATCGCGACCGACTGGTCTCTCTTTGCATGATGCAGCCAATGCCGCAGCAGTCTTGAGCCCATCGCCGTACGGCAATGATCCAGCAGAGAAAACAGCGTCGGGGACTCTTGCCCGCGCAGCGTTTCGGTGAGCTCAAGATTGCGCCGGGTTGCTGTATCGAGGCCAATAAACTCATGTTCATTTTCAACCGTCAGATTGTTGATATGCTTCAGTCCCCGGCCTTGCGTGTTTTCTGCGTAACGCAACAAGGCGCCAGCAGCCCCCAGAGCCGCACTCAAATGATCTGCACCAAATCCGGTTAAAGAGATAGTGCCAAGCTGTTCCTGGAGTGCTTTTTGTCCTTGCTTCAGATCGAAATGCCAGTCGGCCACTTCCGAAAATTTACCGGGCAATTGTTCGTAATACGTATCTGACAACAAGACGCCTGCCGATATCAGGATTTCTGCCGGACTGATCCGGTCCAGCTCCTGCTGCAAACGCTGCAACAGGGATTTTTCATCGGTACTGATTTCCATCAGTTTCAGATTGCCGCTTGCCAGCGACAACCATGCCAACCCGGCAGTGATTGTTCTTCTGTGCTGCGTGAGGCACAGCGCCAGTAAAGGGCGCTCCGATTTTTCGGGTAATAAATCCGTATCGGTCAGCGTGCCTGGCGTAATGATGCGCATCACCTTGCGTTCGACGGGGCCTTTGCTGGTCGCAGGGTCACCGATCTGCTCGCAGATGGCGGCAGATTCACCGAGTTTGACCAGTTTGGCAAGATAGGATTCCAGTGAGTGAAACGGCACACCAGCCATTTTGATCGGATTGCCTGCGGAGCTGCCGCGTTGAGTCAGCGTGATTCCCAACAGGCGGGATACTTTTTCTGCATCCTCAAAAAAAAGTTCATAAAAATCACCCATCCGGTAAAAAACGAGTGTTTCCGGATGATCGGCTTTGATGCTGAGATATTGCTGCATCATTGGTGTATGGCTGGATTTTTCTATGCTCATAAGTAAGGAGGTGATTTTTATTATTTTAAAATTGTTTTGTCGTGCGACGTGCCATATTTCTCAAAAACATGCTGCACAGTGCACAGGCTGTTCCGGGCATTCGTGACGGGAGGGCAGCATGCGATGGAAAAAGGCAAGCTTTGGGGGCGTTGCAATTGGTGCACATTATAATCTACCGGCATGGCTAATTTTAGGGCAGGGCACTCCATACAGGACCTCTGCCGGACGAATTTCTGTTAAATCATTTCCTTCGGACTGATCGCCCATTATTCTGGAGCGGTCAAGGGCATCAAGGTATAATCATGGTTTTCTCGTCTAACCCGCGATAGTCACCGGGAAACTGAACCTGACTCGGGCTATTGCCTCAACTATCCCTTTTGCCATGTTGATATTGCCAGGCTCCAACGCCCTGTCTGCTTTCCGCTCATCGAATCTTCTCTCCAGACTGCAAGAAATTGATTCCAATATTGTTGGTATCACTGCGCGTTACCAACATTTTGTTGATCTTCATGCAGATCTGCAAAAAAACGAAACCGAACGTCTCGGGGCGATGCTGGAGTATGGCGAACAATTTACCGGGACAGAAGATGGGCTGATGTTTATCGTCATTCCACGCATCGGAACGATCTCTCCCTGGGCCAGCAAAGCGACGGATATCGCGCGGAATTGCGGTATGCGTCAGATCCACCGGATTGAGCGCGGTATTGCTTATTTTATCCAGATGAAATCTGGATTCTTCGGCGGAACCAAAGAACTCGCGCCGGAGCTGCGTGATGCCGTGGCGGCACAATTACATGACCGCATGACCGAGATGGTGCTGACTGATCTGGATGCCGTGAAGGCTCTGTTTTCTGAACTGAAAGCCAAACCTCTGGAATTCGTGAATGTGCTGGAAGGCGGAAAAGCGGCGCTGTTAAACGCAAATAGCGCATTAGGGCTGGCGCTGTCAGATGATGAAATTGATTATCTGGAAGACGCATTTCTGACCGCAAAGCGCAATCCGACGGATGTGGAGCTGATGATGTTCGCTCAGGCAAACAGTGAGCATTGCCGGCATAAAATTTTTAATGCGGACTGGACGATTGATGGTGTGGAGCAGGATAAATCCCTGTTCCAGATGATCCGGAATACGCATGAGAAAAATCCGGAAGGAACCATCATTGCTTACAGCGATAACTCTTCCGTGATTGCCGGGGCGCCGGTAATGCGGTTTTATCCTCAGGCAGCAGCTGGCAATACTTATCAGCCATCTGTGGAAGAGACGCATATCCTGATGAAGGTTGAAACACATAACCATCCGACAGCGATTTCTCCCTTCCCTGGCGCATCGACCGGTGCCGGTGGTGAGATTCGCGACGAAGGTGCGACTGGGCGTGGCGCCAAACCGAAAGCAGGCCTGACAGGTTTCACAGTCTCGAATCTGATGCTGCCTGGTCATGTGCAGGCCTGGGAAAATGCGACTGACTGTGATGGTGACACATTGACTGATGCTGCATATGGTAAACCAGACCGCATTGCTTCCGCGTTGCAGATCATGGTGGAAGGGCCGATTGGTGGTGCGGCATTTAATAACGAATTTGGTCGCCCCAATCTGGCAGGTTATTTCCGTACCTACGAGCAGAATGTTGGCGGCACAGTGTATGGTTACCATAAGCCGATCATGATTGCCGGTGGCATGGGCAATATTTCTGCCCGTCATACCAAGAAAAATGATTTGCCGGTCGGCAGCCTGCTGATTCAGCTGGGTGGTCCTGGTATGCGTATTGGAATGGGGGGCAGTGCGGCGTCCTCTATGGCAACCGGTACCAACACGGCAGATCTGGATTTCGACTCTGTGCAGCGCGGTAATCCGGAAATGGAGCGCCGGGCTCAGGAAGTCATTAACTCCTGCTGGCAACTGGGTGAACAGAATCCGATTTTGTCGATTCACGATGTCGGTGCTGGTGGATTGTCGAATGCGTTTCCGGAAATTACCAACGATGCCCGGCGCGGCGCATTGTTTGACTTGCGTAAAGTTCCGCTGGAAGAGAGTGGTCTCGCACCGAAAGAAATCTGGAGTAATGAGTCACAGGAGCGTTATGTGCTGGCGATTGCGCCGGAATCACTGGCAGTTTTTCAGGCATTCTGTGAACGCGAACGCTGTCCGTTTGCCGTCGTCGGTACTGCAACGGAAGAGCGCCAGTTAAAGGTGATTGATCCTGAGCACAATAATGCGCCGGTCGATATGCCAATGAATGTCTTGTTGGGTAAGCCACCCAAAATGCATCGCAAGGTGGAGCGTGTCAGCAAACAGTTTTCCCCGCTCGATCTGACCGGCATCGAGCTGAGTGAGGTGGTTCAGCGCGTATTGAGTCTGCCAACAGTAGCCGATAAATCATTTTTGATTACGATTGGCGATCGCAGCGTTGGCGCGACCACTGTCAGGGATCAGATGGTGGGGCCGTGGCAGGTTCCGGTTGCTGATTGTGCCGTCACAACCATGAGTTTTGAAGGGTATCTGGGCGAGGCAATGTCGATGGGGGAGCGTACTCCTCTGGCTGTTATCAACGCCCCGGCTTCCGGACGCATGGCTGTGGGCGAAGCAATCACTAATATTGCCGCCGCGCCGATCAGCAAGATTTCGGATATCAAGTTGTCCGCTAACTGGATGGCTGCATGCGGGCAACCAGGTCAGGATGCAGCTTTATTTGACACTGTTAAAGCGGTTGGTCTGGATTTGTGTCCGGCTTTAGGTATCAGTATTCCTGTCGGCAAAGACTCGCTTTCCATGCGTACTACCTGGAAAGATGAACAGGGTGATAAATCGGTCACATCTCCTGTCTCGCTGATCGTTTCAGGCTTTGCACCGGTTTACGATGTGCGTAAAACACTGACACCGCAGATTCGCCTTGATCAGGGTGATACATCCTTGATTTTGATTGACCTGGGTCGTGGTAAAAACCGCCTGGGCGCCTCCTGCTTTACTCAAGTCATGCAGAAAGTTGGAGGCCAGACGCCGGATGTGGATAGCGCAGATGATCTGAAAGCATTCTTCTCTGCGATCCAGCAGCTCAACAGTGAAGGGAAATTACTGGCTTACCATGACCGATCAGATGGCGGCTTATTTGCTGCCTTGTGCGAGATGGCATTTGCCGGACGTGCTGGTTTGTCCGTGAATCTGGATATCCTGACGATGGATCCAGAACATGCTGCTGATCAGGGGGACGCTAAAAACTGGGCTGGTCAGATTGCAGAACGACGCAATGACCAGACTCTGCGCGCGTTATTCAATGAAGAACTCGGTGCAGTGATTCAGATCAGGACAGCGCAGCGCACGGAAGTCATGGATGTGTTGCGTTCATTTGATCTGGGTGCATGCAGCCATATCATCGGCAAACCGGATACGCGCGATGTGATCGAATTCACGCGGGATGCCAAGCAGATATTCAGCCAGAGTCGCTCCTCCTTACATCAGATCTGGAGTAAGACCAGCTGGCAGATCGCCAGAATGCGGGATAATCCGGCATGTGCCGACGCAGAATACGCCCGCTTGCTGGACCTGAAGGACCCCGGTATTCAACCGGTGCTGACGTTTGATATCAATGAAGATGTGGCAGCGCCCTACATTTCCACCGGCGTTAAACCACGGGTTGCGATTTTGCGCGAACAGGGTGTGAATTCTCACATTGAAACTGCTTACGTGATGCATAAGTCCGGTTTCGAAGCGGTGGACGTTCACATGAGTGATCTGATTGCTGGTCGTGTCAGTCTGGCAGAGTTCAAAGGGCTCATCGCTGTAGGTGGTTTCTCTTACGGTGACGTGCTGGGAGCAGGTGAGGGATGGGCCAAGACGATCCTGTTCAATGCCATGATGGCAGATCAGTTCGCGGCGTTTTTCCATCGTCAGGATACGTTTGGTCTGGGTATTTGCAATGGCTGCCAGATGATGAGCAATCTGAAATCGATCATTCCTGGTGCAGAGGCATGGCCGAAATTTACGAAAAACAAATCCGAGCAGTTTGAGGCACGGTTTGCTATGGTGGAAATTATGCCTTCACCTTCGATTTTCTTTGACGGAATGACGGGTACACGCACGGCGATTGCTGTCGCCCATGGGGAAGGTTATGCTGATTTCTCAACTACCGGAAATTTGCAGGATGCGATCAAGGCAATGCGCTTTGTCGATAATCGGGGCGTTGCAACGGAAGCTTATCCTTTTAATCCAAACGGATCACCGCAAGGTATCACGTCTGTTACCAATCAGGATGGTCGCTTTACCGTCATGATGCCACATGCGGAGCGCGTTTTCCGTTCTGCGATTCAGTCATGGCATCCGGATGACTGGAAAGAAGATTCACCATGGATGCGGATGTTCCGTAATGCCAGAAAGTGGGTTGGCTGAATCTGACTGCGGGTGAATCACCTTTAAACAATGGGCAGGTCGTACAAAACGATCTGCCCATTGTTTTAGGTGCCGTTCATATTGGGTGAGTCGTGTCTGCTTGTACTTATCTTGGGTATTTGAAGTTTGTGAAATAACTGCCCAATGAGAGAGATTCAAATAGATTTGAAGTGGTAATCTATATGGAGCAACGAAATTTGTACGAATTTGAAAAGACCCTCGTTCGATCTAAATCAGTACCTCAATGATTACGGCCCCTCGAAGGGGCCATAATCGTCAGTGCCTGAATATCTCAAAACTTTAATGAGACGGCTTGCGTAAGGTGGATTTTTTTGAGCCGGTAATTAGTGACGTTCTACTGTACCGAATGAATAACTCAGTCCGAGGCCGAGCAGATTGCTGTTCAGATTGCCTTTGAGTGATTTCACTCGGCCTGCGTTTAACTGAGCCGACAGATTTTTATTGATCTGGATGCCTAAATATGCCGAAGGCTGGATCAAAAAACCACCATTGGTGTCAACGCCACCGCCACCGGCTGCACCGGCCAGCATTTCTGCACCCACATATAAACCTGAGCTGGTTTTCGGGCTGTGATAGCCAAGTCCGATCAGGCCGACTGAGTAACCACCGGCATTGCCGCTGTATGCACTGTGCGCCTGACCGGTCAGATAAACCGTATCGGTCAGATAGCGATTGAGTTGCAGTGTGATGTTATCCATATCACGTTTGCTGCCGTCTTTGCGGGCAGCATTGAAATAATGCTGGGTGCCGCCTATCCACTCATTGGCGATGACGGTAGAACTGCTGGACTGACTGAACGGGTGATCGAGATCCCATTGCAGAGCCACAGAACCGTAGGTGGCGCGGAAATTCCCGTTGGGTGAATCCACTAAGCCGCCTTCTAGATTGACATGGAAATTTTTGCTGAGATTGGCACTCGCATACACACCGGCTTTAAGCATGATGCCGCCACCCACTGACACTGCACCGCCACCACCCATACCCAGATCGAAGCGCGTGCCGATTTTAAAGTTGTCATTGAATACCGGCATTTCGGCGCCAATAGTGCCCAGATATTCGGCATAACCCGCCACGCCGCCGCTACCAGCGCCATTGGCTTCCAGTCCGACAAATACCCCAGGTGTCAGGAACCGTTCCATGCGGGTGCCGACATAAGTAATTGATTGCTGCAGTGGCGCGCCGCTGATGAATCGTGAATTACTACGGGGCTGATAGCGGCCGAATACCGCCATGGCACGGTCAAAACCAACACCAGTGCGGGTTGATAATGGCCGGTTATGATCCCCGGAAGACGCACTGGTATGTAAAAACTCGGTATCGAAATCGACGACCAAGCCGATTTGTTTGCTGCTGATGTAACCGTTTGGGAAACGAACCTGAGAAGCAGAAATACCTGCTTTATACCCTCCGAAATCCCACATCAGATCAGCGTGAGGACGCAACATCAGGCCGCCGCCAACCAGTGAAGTTCCGCCGCCACCGCCGCCAACGTACATGCCGGTTTCGAGATTCAGTTTCGATATCAGTGGATGGCGCCAGGCCAGTTCGCCGCCGATGGTATAGAAACCGCCGCGTTTGCCGCTGACTGAACCGTATACCGATGGTCCGAAATACAGTTCAGGTGCGATCTGGATCAGATAGCTGGTGTTAATCATTCCCATGTTTTCACTACCGGGAAGTTTGATTTTTTCCAGACCAAGGTGAAGTGAAGCGGTTTCTTTCTCTACAGGCATGGCGTTTTGATCCGGTTCTGCGGCCATGGCTGGTCCGGCAAATAAACCGGAAAAAACAATCATCAGAGCGCTTGTCATCGCTGAATATTTGAGTGGGCAGGGCTTCATAAGCGGTGTTTGTATTTTGATAAAAACCTATTTTACCTTACAGGAATTCAGCAACGAAAATTTGCTTCGCTGGGTGCTCGCAGCTTGTCGCATTAAAGATGCAATCTCTGCGTTCTTTAACGGAAATTGTATTGGTAAGGGGGTTTTGGGGATGATTTTGTTTGAAAAGTAATTTTTTGAAGTTAGTGAAACATTTTTAGTTACGTGAATTGATGTGTTTAATCGGAAATAAACGGGTGTTTACCATGCTGTTCATCGCATACCGTTGTCATTGATTCGCCAATAATGGCATCTGTGAATGAGTGTCAACGCATCATGGTTGGTGCAGAAATATAACAGGAGTCGGCAATGGCCGAAGAAAGCGATCTCGAAAGAACCGAACCGGCCTCGCCCAAGCGCCTTGAACAGGCGCGGGAAGAGGGCGATGTTCCGCGGTCGCGCGAATTGTCCACCGCAACGATATTGCTGGCTGCTGGTGGTGCTTTGTGGACAATGGGCGATACGCTGATCAGTCATTTAAATCAGAATCTGATTGCCGGTTTGACGCTGGAACGTGAAGTGGCATTCGATTTTAATCTTTTGATTGGCAAGATTGGTTCGGGGTTGCTGGATGTGATGCTGGCGTTTTCTCCCGTTGCAGTATTGCTGATGCTGGTTGCCTTAGGGTCACCTTTACTGATTGGCGGATGGTTGTTCAGCGCAAAAGCATTGGAGCCAAATTTTGGCAGGCTCAATCCAGCTTCTGGCCTGGGCAACATGATATCTGCCCGCGCCGGAGTCGAGTTGCTGAAAGCTATTCTGAAAACAGTGCTGGTTGGCAGTGTGGCCTGGGTCGTCATCATGGGGCAGAAAGAGGCGATTTTTGCATTACCTCTGGAGAATGTAAAACTGGGGACAGGCCACGTCGGGTACATGATGGCAGTCAGTTTTATGTCGATCGTGGCGGCACTGATCCTGATTGCCGCGATTGATGCGCCTTATCAGATGTGGCATTACGCAAACAAACTGAAAATGACGCATCAGGAAGTGGTGCAGGAGTCAAAAGAAGCCAATGGTAATCCGCAGATCAAAGCCAAGATCCGCCAGCAGCAGCGCGAGATGGCACGCCGCCGCATGATGGCGGAAATTCCTAAAGCCGATGTGGTGGTCACGAACCCGACGCACTTTGCTGTGGCGTTAAAATATACCGAAGGCGGCATGCGCGCACCAAAGGTGGTGGCAAAAGGGGCGGATGAGGTTGCAGCAAAAATCCGTGAACTGGCGAAAGAGCATCAGGTACCGTTGCTGGAAGCACCACCACTGGCGCGGGCCTTGTTTAAGCATACCGAACTGGGCGATGAAATTCCTGAAGGTTTGTATGCAGCAGTGGCGGAAGTTTTGGCGTACGTGTTCCAGTTACGGGTATACCGTGAACGTGGCGGGGTGCGGCCTGAGGAGCCTCTGCAGCTGAATGTTCCGGCTGAGATGGACCCGAATAATCAAGCAGGAGTGATGGTATGAATAGCCTGAAGTTACCGCTGTGGATGAGCGGGATTAATGGCCGGGCGCTGGCTGCGCCGTTGTTGATTGTGCTGATGCTGGCGATGATGATCTTGCCTTTGCCGGCATTCGTCCTGGATGTGTTTTTCAGTTTCAATATCGCGATTGCGGTAATCGTTTTACTGACCAGTCTGTACACGGTAAAGCCGCTGGATTTCATGGTGTTTCCGACAGTGCTGCTGGTCAGTACCATGCTGCGCCTTTCCCTGAATGTGGCATCAACTCGTGTGGTGCTGACCGAGGGGCACACCGGCCCGGATGCCGCGGGTAAGGTGATTGAGGCATTCGGACACTTCCTGATCGGTGGCAATTACACGGTCGGTATTGTCGTGTTCATTATTCTGACGATTATTAACTTTACCGTGGTGACCAAGGGTGCAGGCCGTATTGCGGAAGTCGGCGCCCGTTTTGCTCTGGATGCGATGCCTGGCAAGCAGATGGCGATTGACGCGGATCTGAATGCAGGCCTGATTGCGGAGCAGGAAGCACGCCGTCGCCGGACGGAGGTGGCGCAGGAGGCCGAGTTTTACGGCGCGATGGATGGTGCGTCAAAGTATGTGCGCGGTGATGCTGTTGCCGGGATTATGGTCACGGTGATTAATATCGTCGGCGGCCTGATTGTCGGCATGGTGCAGCATGATCTGGATTTTTCCTCTGCGATTAAAAATTACACCTTGCTGGCGATTGGTGACGGTCTGGTAGCGCAGATTCCATCGCTGATCATTTCTACTGCTGCCGGTGTGGTGGTATCGCGGGTCGCCAGTGAGCAGGATATCAGCGGGCAGCTGATCGGACAGCTGTTTGCCAAACCGCAGGTGATGTTCATTACCGCTGCCATCATCGGTGGCATGGGCATTATTCCCGGCATGCCACATATCGCTTTCGTGCTGCTGGCAGCGTTATTGGCGGGTGCCGGTTATCTGGTTCGTAAAAAGGCGGAGCAGGGGGCTGCTGCGGCTGCGGATGCAAAACCGGAGACGCAGGCAGCAGCTGCGCCGGAGATGGAGGAAGCAACCTGGCAGGACATCTTGCCGGTTGATACGCTTGGCCTGGAAGTGGGCTACCGCCTGATTCCGTTGGTGGATAAAGCCCAGGGAGGCGAGCTGCTGCGCAGGATAAAAGGAATACGCAAAAAATTTGCTCAGGAAGTCGGTTTTCTGTCTCCGCCGGTGCATATTCGTGACAATCTGGAACTCAAGCCATCTGCTTACCGGATCGCTTTAAAAGGTGTTGAGGTCGGCGCAGGGGAGGCAGTGAATGGTCAGTATCTGGCGATTAATCCGGGTATGGTGACTGGTCCCTTGCCTGGTGTGGAGACGACCGATCCGGCTTTTGGTCTGCCGGCTATCTGGATAGACGCCAGCCTGCGTGAGCAGGCGCAGTCCATGGGGTACACCGTGGTAGATGCGGGGACGGTGATTGCGACGCACCTGAATCATCTGATCACCACGCATGCGGCAGAATTGCTGGGGCGCCAGGAAGTGCAGCAACTGCTTGATCATCTCGCCAAGGAAATGCCGAAGATGGTGGAGGACCTGGTACCGAAACTGTTGCCTTTGTCAACCTTGCAAAAAGTGCTGCAGAATCTGCTGACAGAAGGCGTCCATATTCGTGATATGCGCACCATCATTGAAACGCTGGCAGAGCAGGCAATGCATACACAGGATGCCAGCGAGCTGACCGCCCAGGTGCGGGTGGCATTAGGACGCGCCATCGTTCAGCAGATATTCCCGGGCACCAATGAATTAAGCGTCATGACGCTTGATAGCCGGCTGGAGCGTTTGCTGATGCAGGCGATGAATACCGGTGGGGCAGAGGCCGCTGCGCTGGAGCCGGGTCTGGCCGATACATTGACATCCCAAACTGAAAATGCAGCGCGGCAGCAGGAGCAGATGGGGCTGACGCCTGTGCTGCTGGTCCCCGCGCCTTTACGGGCTTTGCTGTCAAGATTTTTGCGCAGAGCTTTGCCTCAGCTGAAAGTGCTGTCGCATGCCGAATTACCTGAAACAAAAACTATCAGAGTCACCAGTCTGGTCGGAGGGCAATCATGAATGTGAGAAAATTTACTGCTAACAGTTCGCGCGAGGCATTGCGTATGCTCCGGGATGCACTTGGGGCGGATGCGGTGATTTTGTCGAACCGTAATGTCAATGGTAAGGTTGAAATTATGGCAATGGCGGATGAAGCGATGCAGTCGATTGCACCAGATTCCCATATTGCCTCTGCTCCTGCTTCCGAAGCCTCTGAGATTCCGGCTTTTCAATCCGAACAGCGTTTATTTACGCCGCGTCAGGGGGGGGCTGATCAGATGCTGCCAGGCTCTTCCGAGTTGCAGGACATGATGAGCGAAATCCGTTCCATGCGCAGCATGCTCGAATCCCAGCTTGCAGAGCTGTCATGGTCAGCGACCCAGAAGCGTGAGCCGGTCAAAGCAGGGGTGTTGAAAGAAATGCTGGCGGCCGGACTCAGCGCCAGCCTGTCCCGTTTTATGATCACGAAATTACCGGAGGGCGAAACGCTGGAGAGCGGTATCGAATGGATCAAGTCGGTTCTCGCCAGAAATTTGTCAACAATTGATAATGAAAATGAAATTCTTGAAAAGGGCGGTGTTTATGCGCTGGTAGGACCGACAGGTGTCGGCAAGACCACCACCACCGCCAAGCTGGCAGCGCGTTGTGTGATGCGTCATGGGCCATCCCAGCTGGCTTTGATCACCACAGACGGTTACCGTATCGGTGGTTATGAACAGCTGCGTATTTATGGAAAAATTCTGGGCGTGATGGTGCATGCCGTGAAGGACGAAAGCGATTTGCGGATTGCTTTGTCTGAATTGAAAAACAAACATACAGTCCTGATTGATACTGTCGGCGTCAGTCAGCGGGACAAAATGGTGACAGAACAGGTCGCGATGCTGTCGGGTGCGGAGCATGGCGTGAAACGCCTGCTATGCCTGAACGCCACATCGACTGGTGAGACGCTCAGCGAGGTGGTGCGTGCTTATCAGGGAACTGGTCTGGCAGGATGCATTCTGACCAAACTTGATGAAGCCGCAACGATAGGTGGCGCACTGGATATTTCGATCCGTCAGAAACTGAATTTGTACTATGTGGCAAGCGGGCAGCGAGTGCCGGAAGATTTACACGTTGCGAACAAACAATACCTGATCGATCGCGCCTTTAAACTCAAGCGTGAAACGGCACCTTTCCGTTATCTCGATGAAGAGTTGCCTCTGTTAATGGCGGGCGCCTCGGTGGCTGCCCGTGCACGCCAGGCCTCCCGGGAGGTGTCTCTTGGCTAATATCGATCAGGCAGATGGCTTGCGGCGTTTGCTGGCCGCACCGCGCCCACGGGTGCTGACTTTTTTGTCTGCTCTGAAGGAAGATGAAAAAAGTCGAATGCTGGTGAATCTGGGGGTGACGCTGGCGCGGCAGGGACATCAGATTCTAATGGTGGATGCGCAGGCAACCAGCGGAAGTATTGGCGCATGGTTTAATGCCAGAAAAGACCGTACCTTATTGGATGTGGCACGACAACAGCGTACAATGCAAGAGGCTGTCAAAAACATCGTACCGGGTTTGTCAGTCACCATGCTGTCAGGACAGGCCGGGCTATCATCCTGTTTGCCAAAAGAAAGTGCGCGCTTGTTGTCGCGGACATTTGACCTTGTTGTGCATCGTTCGGATCTGGTGATTGTGGATGGAGAAATGGATGCTAACGATGCATTTCCGCTGACCTCTCTGGACGATGGAGAACTGGTTGTTCAGGTGTCGCCTGATCCGGCAGCAATCAAGGCAGCCTATGGTCTGATCAAACGTATGAGCGGCAGAATGGGACGGCGTTCTTTTACGATTCTGGTATCTGGCGCTTCAGAAAAAGAAGCAAATTTGATTTATGCAAATATGGCACAGGCATCTCAGCGTTATCTTGCTGTACCGCTGCATTTTGCCGGCTGTGTGCCTGATGATGAGCATGTAAGAAAAGCGGCGCATGAGGGGCGATCGGTCATTGATGCTTTTCCTAAAGCACGTGCTTCGATGGCATTTTCCAGACTGGCAGGCCAGTTTGCTGCCACTGCGCGGTCGGCATTGTGTCCGGAAAGTTTTTCTGGTCAGGGTGTTGGCCTTGGAATTTAATTTATTTTATGTACACCGCTAGCGGAAAATCAGATAAAAATTTTCTCCTTCGGGAGCATGCGCCACTGGTCAAGCGTCTGGCTTACCAGTTGAAGGCGCGTCTGCCGCCCAGCGTGGAGGTGGATGATCTGGTTCAGGCTGGCATGATTGGCTTGCTGGATGCCGTCAATCGCTACGAAGATACCCATGGCGCTCAGTTTGAGACCTATGCCGTGCAGCGTATACGTGGCGCAATGCTGGATGAATTGCGCAATACAGACTGGTTGCCGCGCGGGGTACGACAGAACATGCGCAAGGTGGAAAGCGCCATGAATGTGCTGCAGCAGAAGCTGGGGCGCCCGCCAACTGAAACAGAGGTCGCTAAATCGCTCAAATTATCCCTGGGTGAATATCAGGACATGCTGACAGACAGCGGTGGTCACCAGTTGGTGTATTACGAAGACTTTCATGATTCAGACACCAAAGAACATTTTCTCGATCATTATTGCTCAGACGGTTCCGGTGATCCGCTGCAGGATTTGCTGAACGACGATTTCCGTGATGCCGTTATCGGCGCCATTGACAGCTTGCCCGAACGGGAAAAACTGTTGATGGGCCTTTACTATGAGCAGGAATTGAATCTGAAGGAAATTGGCGCTGTAATGGGGGTTTCCGAATCGCGCGTGTCGCAACTGCATAGCCAGGCAGTCGCCAGGCTGCGCGCATATCTGAGGGAGAAGGCGTGGACTGGGCTAGCATAATTGGCTTTATATTGGTGATTGCCGGTATCTCCGTTGGACAAGTCATGGAGGGCGGACAGCTTTCTTCTCTGGTGCAGCCGACCGCATTTGTCATCGTTGTCATCGGAACGCTGGGCGCAGTGCTGATTCAGAGCCGCATGAGCACTTTCCGCCGGGGGCTGAATATGTTCCAGTGGATTGTTTCCGAGCCAGCGGATAACAGCCGCAAAAATATTCAGGATGCGCTGGTCTGGAGTGTGGTCGCAAGGCGGGAGGGATTTCTCAGCCTGGAGGGCTATATGACGGCGTCGAAGGATCCTTTTATCGGTAAAGGCCTGCGTCTGGTAATTGATGGCGTGGATCCGGGGCGGCTGAAAGATATTCTGGATGTGGATATTTCTCTTTATGAGATGGAGCAGCGACAGGCTGCAAAAATCTGGGAATCTGCCGGAGGTTATTCCCCGACAGTCGGCATTTTGGGTGCGGTGCTGGGTCTGATTCATGTCATGGAAAATCTGACTGATCCTGCAAAACTGGGGGGCGGTATTGCAGTTGCATTCGTCGCCACTATTTATGGCGTCGGGCTGGCAAATTTATTGTTTTTACCAGTCAGTAATAAATTAAAAGAAATCATTGCCCGTGAAGTAACCCGGCGTGAAATGCTGTCAGATATTTTTTACAGCATTGCAATGGGAGATAGCCCACGTATTCTGGAGGAACGGGTTGACCATCAGCGCACTATTGGGAGCAGTTGATGGCGAGGAAAAAGTACAAGGAGGAAGCCGACAGCCATGATCGCTGGCTGGTTTCCTATGCGGATTTTATTACCTTGCTGTTTGCTTTCTTTGTCGTGATGTATGCAGTTTCTTCTTTGAATGAAGGAAAATATCGCGTCTTATCCAATTCCTTAAACGGTGCGTTCACGAACGCTCCCCCGTCTCCCATCAGAGACGGTGTGGGGATGAAAGAGAATATGGTCAGGCTCGAACCTTTACCCCTGATTAAGCCGAGAGCGAATGAAAATTTGCGCAAGGAACGCGAGCAAATGACCAACATGGCAAAAGATATTCTCGCCGTGCTGGAACCTTTGGTCAGGGAAGGAAAAGTCAGAGTCAGTCAGACGAGCAAGGGAGTTACGATCGAGATCAATGCAAGTCTGCTGTTCCCTACAGGGGAAGCAAAGCTCAGTCCTGATTCTGTACAGGCGCTGACAGCGATTGCTTCAGTGCTGCGCCTGGATAAGCATTCAATACAGGTCGAGGGACATACCGATAATTTACCCATCAGGAATTCAGTATTTCCTTCTAACTGGGAATTATCTGCGGTTCGCGCCAGCACGGTTGCCCGGTTGCTGACTGAAAACGGGGTTGATGAAACCCGTGTCACTGCGGTGGGACAGGGAGCAAAGTTTCCTGTTGCACCGAATGAGCAGCCGGATGGCCGGGCAAGAAACCGTCGGGTGAGTATTACGGTGTTGGCAGTATTGCCAGAACCAGTAGTGGATATTCCCGTTGCTTCCGGCAGTAACCCGCATTTATGACTGATTACAGGCTCAATTAAAAAAATGCCCCTCGTAAAAAGGGGCATTTTTTTAATATTGATGCAGCAGAAATGCAGAAGCAGCATTATCTCAGCGAACAATGAGTCCCTTAATGGGGGTCGACTGTATGCTGGATTGGCCATTCGGGCCATATAATGAAGCGGTAGGATTGCCTTGCTGGAATATGCTTAATGCGGCCTGGTTTTGGGATAATTTGCGGGAAATTAATAATCCGTTAGTCCGGTTATTTTCTTTTGCCTCTGCCGATAACGCCAATATGCCATCCCATAATTCTTTGACTGCGTTATCCGCAAGCTCGCTACGCAGATAATCTGGCAAGCTGCTTGCCGGATCACTGTAACCCAGATTTTGGAGCAGAAGATTGCGCTGCCGTTCCAGATCGGACATGGTGCGCACCAGATCGTTTTTGGCAGAAATGGCCTTGTTCAGTGATTCAATGTCATTATCTACAAGCGCAGTCTCTTCATCTTTCAGCAATGCCGTCAGCTGATGCATAGCAGCTTTCTCACTTTGCAGGCATTGGGTAATGGATGTGGCAGATGCGCTTGAATTGTTCATCGTTATCGTTTTCTGGCGTTAAGTAAATCTTTTACGGTTTCCAGAAGTCCATCAGCAACTTTTTCTGAATTGACCTGAAAGCGGCCTTCGGAAATTGCCAATTTGATTTCTTCAACCTTTTTGGTCTCAAACACCGCGCTGCTTGCCTGCGTACTCTGCATGGCCTGCAATTGCGTTGAAAGAGTCGAAATTTGTACGTTACTGGAAGGTGTCGGAGTCGAGATCGCTCTGTCCGGCGCCTTGTCAGTGCGCACCTGCTGGGGACTGGTGGTGTTCGTCAGTCCGGCAGGTTTATTTAATGTGTCATCAATTTTCACAGCGATACCCTCGATAATGGGAATAATCTACATCTACAATCCGGTTATCGGCCAGGTATTTTTAAACTTTAATCTTGCCCTCAAAAAAGATGACTGGAAGCATCATTTCTTAAAAAATATACTTTTAGTAATTTATTTCGATCACGCCCCCGGCTTTGGCAATCCCGCTGACAGTTTGCCCGCTGCTTGTCTTGGCTCTTGCAATCTGACCCTCTGCGGCGTTGCTGAGTGATTGCGCATCAGTGGCGACCTGAAACCCGGGGCCGTTACTGATAATCCGCACGGACTGACCTTGCTGGATCACCGCAGGGCTTTTGAGACTGTCGAGTCGTATCGGGGTGCCGGCAGCAATAGACAACTGCAGCGCTTTACCAATAGCCTGATCCGGGTTGTGAATAATGCCAGGGGGCAGATTCGAGATTTCTCCCTTGATTTTATTCAGATCTGCAGTTCCGATTATTTGTCCCTGACTGAGTGGCCGTGCTGCCACATAGTATTCCCCATTCACCTGAACGCTTGCCTGAATGTACACAACCCAATTGACCGGGACGCTGCAGCGCACGCCAACACTGATTTTTCCGCTGGTTTTGCCACCTGGCGGCAAAAATGGGGTTGGCGCATCACAGGCAGCCAGATTCAGGCGATTATCAATCTGCCCCACTGTGATATGTGCATCACCTGGTTGGGTTGCTGACAATTGGGTCAGGAAGTCAGTTGCCGCTTTTCTCAGAATCTCATGATCCTGTTTGGCCGCGTCGCTGCCGCTCCCGGCTGCCAGTGCCTGACTGGACAAACCGGCAATCAGGCATCCGTATGCAAATAGGTGTTTCATGAATGATGACCAGTCCCGACATTGATATGGCTTCATTGTAGATCGGTCCGGTTTAACTAAAGTGGGGAATAAGAGGGGGAATTGGCCTCTTCTTGCCGGATTGAAGCGAGTGGCGGCGAAGTAATATGAGACGTATGGGAAACCGTATGGTTCTGATTAGTCTGTTGGGAGAGGTTGATGAGCAAGCTGGATGACTTTATGCGCTTTCATGAAACAGCACTGGCTGTTCGCGGAATGCGCCAGCAATTGCTGGCATCGAATATCGCCAATGCCGATACGCCTAATTATAAGGCGAGGGATATTGATTTCTCTTCCGTATTAAGTAATGCGCTTCATACGGATGGAAAACAGTCTGCTGCCACATTAAATAAGACAGATCCCCAGCACCTGGCTTCTGCGACGGATCTGGCGGGCGTTGTGCCGCAATATCGTCCAAACGGGCAGGGGAACATAGATGGTAATACCGTTGATATGGATGTGGAGCGAAATCAGTTTACAGACAATTCGATACGCTATGAGGCTAGTCTGACCATTATTAATATGCAGATCCGCAATATGCTGGCTGCGATACAGGGGCAATAATCATGTCACTTTTTAATGTTTTCAATGTTGCAGGTTCAGCAATGAGTGCGCAATCCCAGCGCCTGAATGCGGTGTCGAGCAATCTGGCTAATGCAGACAGCGTCACCAGTTCGGATGGTTCTCCGTACAAGGCGAAGCAGGTGGTATTCAGCGCTGTCCCCGTCAATGGTACGGCGTCCACTGCGGTAAAAGTTTCAGAGGTCGTGGAAGATGCGGCTCCGCCGAAGATGATGTATGACCCAAAGCACCCGCTGGCCGATGAAAAGGGTTACGTTGCCATGCCTAATGTGAATGTTGTTGAGGAAATGGTGAATATGATCTCGGCTTCCCGCTCTTATCAGACGAACGTGGAAACCATGAATGCGGCTAAATCCATGCTGCTGAAGACCTTGACGCTAGGTCAGTGATCTTTGATGTAAAGGAATATAAATGACAACCATACAGACAAACACCGTCGATCCATCATTATTGACGACGATGAATGGCGCCAGCTCCGGCAAATCCAGCGTACAGGATGCGCAGGATCGTTTCATGACCTTGTTGGTGACGCAAATGAAAAATCAGGATCCGCTGAATCCGATGGATAACGCTCAGGTCACCAGTCAGATGGCGCAATTATCAACAGTAACGGGCATTGACAAACTGAATGCCTCCGTCAATGCGCTGAATGCGAATTTCCTGGCCAGCCAAAACCTGCAAGCGGCAGGGATGATCGGACATGGGGTACTCACCCCGGGGCAGGCATTGACACTGTCGGATGGAAAATCGGTGTACGCCGTCGATTTGCCGCAGGCGGCAGATAAAGCCAGCGTCGTGATCAAGGATGCCAATGGGCTGGTCGTGCGGACGATGGATCTGGGATCCTTGTCTTCCGGTACCAATAATCTGACCTGGGATGGCAAGACGGACTCTGGAACGACTGCCGCCAACGGTAATTACACCTACACCCTGACCGCCAGTGCACAGGGCAAGCAGATTGATGCGACCCAGCTCGCTTTTGGCATGGTCACCAGTGTCAGTTCCGGCACGCAGGGCATGAAATTAAATGTCAGTGGAATTGGTCAGATCGGAATGAGCGATATCCGCCAGATTTATTAAGCCACTTATAGCAACAGAACATTTGCAGTATCAACGTTGAAGGGAAAATATCATGGGTTTTCAGCAAGGTTTAAGTGGCTTGAATGCAGCCTCCAAATCACTGGACGTTATTGGCAACAACATTTCAAATGCCAATACGGTTGGCTTTAAACAGGCTCAGGTACAGTTTGCTGATGTCTACGCAAATTCCCTGAGCGGTGGTGCCTCATCGAATACCGTCGGAATTGGCGTCAAGGTATCGACCATTGCGCAGCAGTTCACACAGGGGAATATCAGCTCCACGAATAATCCGTTGGATATTGCGATTAATGGCAATGGTTTTTTCCGGATGAGTAAAAATGGCGCGATTACCTATACGCGCAATGGCCAGTTTCAGCTGGATAAAACCGGTGCCATTGTGAATGCATCGGGTCAAAACCTGACCGGGTATCTGGCGGATGTGAATGGCGTATTATCAACCGGTTCCGCGTCACCGATCACGATTAATACGGCAGATATCGCGCCTGCGCAAACTGCCAAAATCAGCGGTGTGATGAATCTGGATTCTCGCGAGAATGTTCCTGGAACGCAGCTGCCTGTCACGGTTCCACCAGTCGTTACTCCGATTGCGTTTTCTCCAACCGATCCGACTTCTTATAACAAGTCAACTTCAGTGACGGTCTTTGATAGTCTCGGAAATTCGCATGTTTTACAAACTTATTATGTGCGGATTAATCCTGCAACCACGCCGCCGGCAACTGCAGGAACGATCGAATGGAATGTGTTTGCTACGATCGATGGTAATCGCTTCGATGCAACTGGTGCCTTGACGCCAACGGGAACGGCTGCATCCCCTATTGGTAAGCTGGCCTTTAATAATCTGGGTAAATTAACGGGTGCCATTCCGGCGTATGCCGCTACAGATCCGCGCGCATTAAACATGATTGTTCCTGTTTCGTCCGGTGCGGTCACACCAATTAATACGACTGCCAATATTAAATTTGACTACACCAATTCAACCCAGTTTGGTTCGGATTTCAGTGTCAGCAGCATGAAGCAGGATGGTTTTACTTCCGGTAAATTGTCAAAATTTAATACAGCAAAAGACGGAACAATCATTGGCAGTTACACCAACGGACAAACCAAGGTACTTGGGCAGGTCGTGCTGGCTTCATTTACTGACCCAAATGGCCTGCAATCTCTGGGTGATAATCAGTGGGCTGAAACTTCCGATTCCGGACAGTCCCTGATTGGTCCTCCAGGCTCAGGGAATATCGGTGCGCTGACATCATCAGCGACAGAGGATTCCAATACTGACCTGACGGGCGAATTAGTCAGCATGATTACGGCACAACGCGTTTATCAGGCCAATGCACAAACGATCAAAACGCAGGATCAGATTTTGCAGACGATCGTGAACCTGCGTTAATGACTGTCGGGTATGTCAATACATCTTTTTCTGCTGCCGTATTTTAAGGAGACGCGATGGACCGACTAGTTTATACCGCGATGACCGGCGCCAAGCATATCCTGGAGCAGCAGGCAACCAATTCGCATAATCTGGCGAATGCCACCACAACCGGTTTCCGGGCGCAGCTTGATTCTTTCCGCGCGGTTCCTGTTGTGGGTGCCGATATGCCGACGCGTGCATTTGTTGTTGATGCGACGGTCGGCACCGATTTTTCGGTTGGCAGCATGCAGATGACGGGACGTGAGCTGGATGTCGCGATTCAGGGTAAAGGATGGCTGGCGGTTGAGAAACCTGACGGCTCAGAAGGCTATACCCGTTCCGGCAGTTTGAAGCTGAGTGAAAACGGTGTCTTGCAAACCTTGAGTGGTCTGAATATTGTGGGTGATGGCGGGCCAATCACTGTTCCGCCGGATGTCTCCGTCACGATTGCCAAAGATGGCACCATTTCAACCGTTCCTGTCACTGGCAATCTGAATTCAGTGCAGGTAATCGGGCGTCTGAAACTGGTGAATCCTCCGGAAGAAAATCTGGTGCGTGGCGACGATGGATTATTTAAGACTAAAGATAACAGCACTCCCGATGCGGATGCCGCCGTGACGGTCGCTGGTGGTACGCTCGAAGGCAGCAATGTGAATATTGTCGATTCGATGGTGACCATGATTAATCTGGGGCGCCAGTTTGAAATGCAGATGCGGTTGTTGCAAAACGCTGAGAATAACGAGACAAAAGCCACTCAGATTATCGCTTTGAGCTGATACGTTACGGCGCACAATAGCGACAGATTTAATGATGCCACCTGATGGCGATGGAGAATTCAAATGATACGTTCACTCTGGATTGCCAAGACTGGGCTGGATGCACAGCAGACGCAAATGGATGTGATCACCAATAACCTGGCAAACGTCAGTACAACGGGCTTTAAGCGCTCGCGTGCCGTGTTTGAGGATTTGCTGTACCAGACTTTGCGCCAGCCGGGCGCGCAAAGCTCCCAGCAGACCCAATTGCCATCCGGTTTGCAGTTGGGTACAGGTGTGCGTCCTGTGGCAACGGAGAGAATTTTCACTCAGGGTAATCTGCAACAAACCGGCAATGCGAAAGATGTGGCGATTCAGGGACAGGGATTTTTCTCCGTACTGATGCCGGATGGCACAACAGCATACACCAGGGACGGTTCATTCCAGATGGACAGCCAGGGACAGTTGGTCACATCCAGTGGTTTTGTGATTCAGCCTGCCATCACGATTCCGGCAAATGCACAGACCATCACGGTTGGCCGCGACGGTACCGTTTCTGTGACGCAGCCGGGTTCAAACACACCGGTGCAGGTCGGCTCCTTGCAGCTGACAACCTTCATTAATCCGACCGGGCTGTTGTCGATGGGAGAAAATCTGTATGTCGAAACAGCCGCTTCTGGCAGTCCAAGCACGAATGTTCCGGGAACCAATGGCGCTGGTTTACTGACACAGAATTTTGTGGAAACTTCCAACGTGAATGTGGCGGAAGAATTGGTCAATATGATTCAGACGCAGCGCGCTTACGAAATCAACAGTAAAGCAATCACAACATCGGATCAGATGTTGCAGAAACTGACGCAGCTATAAAGTACGCGGGGAAATCATGAAAATTGCAGCTTTATTGTGTGGCGTTGGCGTTGCCATTCTTGGATTGGCTGGCTGTGCGGTCACACCGCCCCCGATTGTGCATCAGCCGACTTCTTTGCCGGCGCAGACTGCCAAGCCGCATAAAGAAATCAACGGTGCAATTTTTCAGTCAGCCAGTTATCGCCCTTTGTATGAGGATAATAAGCCGCGTATGGTAGGGGATGTACTGACCATCTCGATCAGTGAAAAAACTTCGGCAGCCAAAGGCAGTGCGGCTTCTGCCAGCAAATCATCTGCTTTATCTTTGTCGGGACCAAAATTTCTGGGATTACCTTCAGCCGGTACAGGGCAAGGGAGTTTAACTTCCAGCGGCTCTTCAAAATTTGATGAAAAAGGAGCAGAAACGGCGAGCAATAGTTTCACAGGTACGATTGCCGTGACTGTGATTGATGTGCTTCCGAATGGTAATTTGCTGGTCAGCGGGGAAAAGCAGCTGGCCTTTGATAAGGGGGCCGAATTTGTCCGTTTTTCCGGTGTGGTGAATCCGCAGACGATTGCAACGGGCAATGTTGTTCCTTCAACGCAGGTTGCTGATGCCCGTTTTGAATATCGCTCAACCACCCGGGTTGACAAGGCAGAGATTAATTCGATGCTGACACGTTTCTTCCTCAGTTTTTTACCTATGTAAGCAGAAGGAATTAATATGAAATGGCTTGCATTAACGCGTATCAGCATCCTCGCATGTGGCCTGGGTTTGGGATTGTTTTCTGGAGCCTGTCAGGCTGAGCGCCTGAAAGATCTCGCCGGCATTCAGGGGGTGCGCCAGAACCAGTTGCTTGGTTATGGTTTGGTGGTGGGCTTGGATGGCAGTGGTGATCAGACCACGCAGACGCCATTTACTGTTCAGAGTATCGTCAGTATGTTGCAGCAACTCGGTGTGAGTCTGCCTCCCGGAACCAGTTTGCAGTTAAAAAATGTGGCTGCCGTGATGGTGACCGCTTCGCTGCCTCCGTTTGCGCAACCGGGCCAGACGCTGGATATTACTGTTTCATCGATGGGAAATGCCAAAAGCCTGCGTGGCGGAACGCTACTGATGACACCGCTGAAAGGTGCGGATAATCAGATTTACGCAATGGCACAGGGCAATGTGCTGGTCGGTGGCGTAGGAGCCGCTGCGAACGGCAGCAAGGCACAGGTGAATCATCTCAGCGTCGGCAGAATTTCAGGTGGTGCGACGGTGGAGCGTGCGGTTCAGAGTTCCGTGGGACAGGGAGAAACAGTACAGCTGGAACTCAATACATCGGACTTTTCGACTGCCAGCCGTGTGGTGGAGGCAATTAACCGCCGTTTCGGTACTGATACGGCAGCCGCGATGGACGGACGCACGATTCAGGTCCGGGCGCCGGTCAGCAGTGATCAGCGGGTGGCATTTCTGGGCGCGCTGGAGAGTCTGGATGTGACACCGGCACAAACGGTGGCGAAAGTGATTCTGAATGCACGCACCGGGTCAATCGTGATGAACCAGGCAGTCACACTGGATGCCTGTGCAGTGGCACATGGTAATTTGTCGGTCGTGATCAATACTGACAATGCGATCAGTCAGCCGAATGCGCTGGCGGGCGGGCAGACCGCTGCTACTGCGAATTCAGGTATTACAATCACCAAGGATGCCGGGCAGTTAATGATGCTCAAGGCGGGCGCATCACTGGCGGATGTCGTCAAGGCCTTGAACGCGATTGGTGCCACCCCGCAGGATTTGCTGGCGATTTTGCAGGCAATCAAAGCGTCCGGCGCATTGCGCGCTGAGCTGGAAATTATTTAAGGAAAAGCCATGATCAGCCGCGCCGATGCCATGGACAGCAAACTGGCTTTTGACAGCAAAAGTCTGGATGGACTGAAACAGTCTGCCAAAGATAATTCTCCGGAATCCATCAAGGCTGCAGCCAAACAATTTGAAGCATTATTCATGAACATGATGCTGAAATCTATGCGGCAGGCAGGCGGACAGGATGGGGTGTTTGATAATGAACAAACGAAAACCTATACATCCATGCTGGATCAGCAATTGTCCCAGACTATGGCAAACCGTGGCGTTGGTCTGGCGGATGCGCTGGTGCGGCAATTAAGCAATAACGCCGTCAATCAGGTTCTTTCCGGAGACGGTAGTGGCAATGTCGTTGGGAACGGACGGGCGATTGATTCCTACCTGGATAACCTGAAGTTTGAGCCACAACCTGTCCCTTCCGCGAAAAGCGGCTTTTCCGGACCCAGCCATGTGCGGGAATTTCAGGAAAAATTAGCCGCACATGCCGAGGAAGCCAGCAAACAGACCGGAATTCCCGCCAAATTCATGCTGGGGCAGGCTGCGCTGGAGAGTGGGTGGGGACGCAAGGAAATTAAAACAACGGATGGCTCTGCCAGCCATAATATCTTTGGTGTAAAGGCTACCAGTAAATGGAAGGGCAGAACTGTGAATGCCGTGACCACAGAATATATCAATGGCGTCGCGCACCGCAAACTCGAAAAATTCAAGGCTTACGACTCTTATGCAGATGCTTTTAAGGATTATGCAAAAGTGCTGACAAATAATCCACGTTACGAACAAGTGATTGCCAATGCCAAGGATGCCACTTCCTTTGCTCAGGGGTTGCAACGTGCCGGTTATGCAACTGATCCTCAGTACGCGAATAAACTGACGCGGATTATCAGGCAGACATTGTCAACCTGAATTATCAACATACATTAATGACTAATGCGTAGCTTGTTTTGCGATATTAAAGTTTTTGGGTTTCCTACCGAAAACATTCCCAGCGGCATCAGATGGTTTTAATGGGCAACAAATAAATTATGGGTACAAATATTCTTAATATCGGGCAGAGTGCTCTGGCTGCTGCGCAAACGGGTATTAGTACCGTCGGGCATAATATTGCCAATGCATCAACCCCAGGATATAACCGTCAAGTCGTTCTTCAGACTGCCAATGCGCCCCAGATACTGGGCGGCTCATATGTCGGGCAAGGCGTATCGGTCAGCCAGATTCAGCGGCAATATGATACGTTTATTGGCCAACAGGTGAATGCTGCGCAGACATCCAAAAATCAGGCCGACTCTTATTTGTCTCAAATACAGCAAATTAATAATCTGGTTGCCGATTCAACAGCAGGCGTGACTCCCGCATTGCAAGATTTCTTTAAATCAGTCCAGAATTTGTCTTCATCCCCCAATGGTACTGCCGGAGCAGCGGCACGCCAGGCGATACTCTCCAGCGCTCAGGCGCTGGGCGGCCGTTTCAATAGCCTGCAAACCCGCCTGGACCAGATCCGGACGGGTATCAATGGTCAGATTGAGTCGGCTGTCAGTGCGATCAATACGTATGCGACACAGTTATCAGACCTGAACGAAACAATTGCCAGGTCTCAAAGTACGACAGGTTCTCCACCGAACGATTTGCTGGATCAGCGGGATCAGCTGGTGACTGAGTTATCCAAATACACCAAGGTCACCGTCGTACCGCAAGATAGTAAATACAATGTTTTTATCGGCAACGGGCAACCTATTGTTATCGGTGGCGTGGTGAATCAATTGCAGACCAGCAAATCGACAACGGATCCATCAAGAACTGAAGTTTCTTATACGACTAACGGTACCGCTATTCAGGTTGCTGAAAACGGATTGCCCGGAGGCATCCTCGGCGGGTTGTTTGATTTTCGTTCAAATACATTAGACCCGGCGCAAAATGCCATTGGACGGGTGGCGCTTGGTATTGCTTCTAATTTTAACGACCAGCATGCGCTGGGCTTGGATCTGAACGGGCAAGTCGGCGGTAAATTTTTTACCATTCCCCAGCCAGTCGCCACACCATCGACTTCAAATACGTCTAACGCATTGCCCACAGCAAGCATTACCAATGTGAGTGCATTGACAACCAGCGACTATCGGTTGCAGGTGACCAGTCCGGGTAATTATCGTGTGATTCGTGTTTCTGACGGGCAGGTTACAACCGCAACATCACAACCTATCACTGTGGATGGGGTCAGTATGCAGTTTCCTCAACCACCGGCGACACAGCCTGCGGCAGGTGATGAATATATGATCCGGCCAACCTCAGCGGCTGCAGCAGGATTTGGGGTTTACATTAACGATCCGTCTAAGGTCGCTGCTTCTGCGCCAATGACCAGCTCTGCACCGACAACCAATACTGGCAACGGTAAAATTTCTGCGGGCACGCTGGACTCGCCAGTTGCAGCAGCATCCACCTCCGCCGGTGCAACGATTGGCCCGGTATCAACAGACAATACTTATTCCGGTGCGCCGCTGACAGCACCGGCCACGCTGACTTTTGCGGCGCCAGCGAATACTTTGTCCGGATTCCCGGCGAATGCCACAGTGACAGTGAAAGCTGGCGGGGTGACTACAAATTATGCACCTCCGGCGACTGTTCCTTATACCAGCGGGGCTACGATCAGTTTTAGCGGTATGAGTTTTGTCATTGCCAACGGAACAGCTGCACCGGCAAATGGAGACACCTTTACGCTGAGTCCATCGATACCGGTAGCAACATCCAAACTGACTTTCAATGCTCCGGCCAATACCCTGACTGGTTTTCCTACGAATGCCAATGTCACTGTCACCAATCCCAATACCGCAAGCAGCACTACTTATCCAGCTGGCACGGCAGTACCATACGTCAGCGGAGCAACATACAGTTTTTCGGGAACCAGTTTTAACATTTCCGGCACGCCGACAAATGGCGACGTGTTTAATATCTCTCCGAATGTTGCCGGAACTGGTGATAACCGTAATTCCTTGTTGCTCGCTGGAATACAGACGCAAAATAACCTGATTGGCGGCACGACGACAATTCAGGGGGCCTATGCACAATTTGTCAGCCAGGTTGGCAATAAGACACATGAATTGCAGATAACGAGTGCTTCTGAAACAACGACATTGAAAAATGCAACCGATATACAGCAATCTGTATCGGGTGTTAATCTGGATGAAGAGGCCGCCAATTTACTGAAATATCAGCAGGCATATCAGGCCGCTGGAAAACTGATGCAAGTCGCCAGCCAGCTGTTTGAAACCTTGCTGGCAATCGGAAGGTAGGAACTTATATGCGTATCAGTACTCGGATGATTTATGAGGGCGGTGGCTCACGCATCAGCGATCTGCAATCCTCACTGAATAAAACTCAGCAGCAGATCGCATCTGGCCGCCAGATTCTGACACCTGCCGATGATCCCATTGGTTCTGCGCGTGCATTGGTGATTACACAGGCAGATTCCATCAATGACCAGTATGCCGTTAACCGGCAAAATGCCAAAGCAAACCTGTCAATGTCTGACTCGGTACTGGGCAGTGTCACCACCACTTTGCAAAATCTGAAAGTTCTGATGGTCAATGCCGGTAATGGGGCATTAAATGATAGTGACCGTGGTGCTATTGCCACTGAAATGCAGAGTAATCTGGATCAGCTGATGGGGCTGGCTAATACGACTGATGGTACCGGTGCATATTTGTTTTCAGGATTTTCGACCACAACAGCGCCCTATACCAAGACTGCCGGCGGTGCGAAGTACAATGGCGATCAGGGACAGCGCTATCTGCAGGTCGATACCACACGTCAGTTGCAGCTGAGTACGCCCGGGACGATGGTGTTTGAAAATATCCGCACTTCAGCCGGACAGTTTAATGTCGTTCCGAATCCCTCTAATACCGGGCAAGCGGTTGCTACCGTCAGTATTAATCCTGCGACAGCATCTAGCCTGACAGGTAATAATTATGATGTGGCATTTGATGCGTTGGCCGCAAATTTCACGATCACCAATAAGACCACGGGTGCCGTGGTTGTCCCAAGTACCGCATATACCAGTCCTGCCACGGTCACTGTAGATGGGATGAAGATTACTTTGACGAATACTCCTGGCGCGCCAGCACCGGGGGATCACTTTTCTATTCAACCGGGCAATCAGAACATCTTTGAAACCGTCACGGATGTGATTAATGCCTTGAAGACACCGACTTCCTCTGCGCCAGCCAAAAAAGATTTGACGGCAGCTTTGAGCCAGGGTGGTTCAAATTTGGATATGTCGCTGAGTAATGTGTTGACGCAACGCGCCCAGATAGGTTCCAGCCTGAAAGAAATCGATGATCTGGATAGTGTCGGTTCAGCAAACAGTGTCTATTACAAGCAGTCGTTGTCGCAGATTCAGGATCTGGATTATGCGAAAGCGATTACATCTCTGAGTCAGCAGCAGACGATTTTGCAGGCAGCGCAGCAATCATTTGTTAAAACGGCCAACTTATCGCTGTTCAGCTATATCAGCTGATTACCGTCTTCAGTGGATTCAGTGCGACTTCTTCAGATCATTTGCATCCGTCGCATTTCTGTCATGAAAAATGTCACCTGTTGGTGGCATTTTTTTTGATATAAGAATCATGATGCAGACCGATAATCTCAGATCTTTTCCATTTCTTCTGAGTCCAGCCCGATGACGTGTGTCTGCAGTTGTCCGCGTTCGTCATGCCATTCCCTGACAACGCAAGGATAGCCATCTTCATCAAGTGCGATGATTTTAAAAAACTGGCCGATCATTGACTCGATCAGAATGCGTTCATCCTCCGGGAAGCTCTTGATGAACTGAGGATTCAGTGTGACGATGCGAACGATATCGCCAATCGCAACGGCTTGATTTTTACAATCGTAAATGGGAGAGGAAATCATCATTTGTTCCTTGATGCAATTAGGGTTGTCAGTGGACAGCCGGGAATAAAAAGGGCTCAAATTCACAGGAATTCAAGCCCTGAAACGGTCGCAATGCCGGCCTCTTTAATGCAGTCAATGTGGCCGGATGTCGTCTTTGTTTAACGATGGGATACGGTATTTTTTTCCCTGCCGACCCAGTACAGTAGCAGCACGATCACCGCATAGGGCAACATCGTCAGGGTATTGGCATTAGGTCCTTCAAAGAAAGGATTATGCGCAGTTGCCCAGTTGCCGATGGCCTGATCAAAACCAGTCAGTATACCTGCGGTAAAGGCGATCACAATTCCTGCCAACGCTCCGCCGGCAATATAACCTGAGGATAACAGAACGCCTGCACTGCGGTCACCTGCCGCCTGCATTTCTTCTGCATTCAGGTTCTTATACTGGTCGAGCTTGCTGTTTCTGCGATCGACCAGCCAGCGTATCATGCCGCCGACAAACAGGGGGGCTGATGATGATAGCGGCAAATAAACGCCGACTGCAAATGCCAGCGATGGGATACCGGACATTTCCAGCACCAGCGCAATCATCACGCCAAATAATACCAGCGTCCAAGGTAACTGACGATCCAGTATCCCCTTGATGATGTATGACATCAGCACAGCTTTGGGGGCATCGTATTTTTTTACCTCAGTCCCGTCAGGGCGCTTGTTGTAAGCGCCATTGATGCCCGGATCAACCAGATAAACCACTTGTCCTGCATCGTTCACCAGATACTTGCCGGCAGGGCCGCCATTGCTGTCATTCTTGTGCCAGACTTTATAAGTGGCTTTATCCTGTTCGGCCTGCGGACCTTGCAATTGCGCGGTTTCAGTCAGTTTGGCGGCATCGGTGCTGAGGCCTGCGGCAACCTGTGCTGCAGGCACGTAGACTGTGCCTGCATCGTTCAGCTTCAGCAGGATGGGGCCCAGAATCAGCGCTGATGACAGGGCGCCGGCGAGAATAGCGTACTGTTGCAGGCGTGGCGTGGACCCTACCAGATAACCGGTTTTTAAATCCTGGGAAGTGGTGCCTGCATTGCTGGACGCAATACAGACGATCGCACCGACAGAGAGGGCGGTTACATAATACTGTCCGCCGGTCCAGCCCATCAGCAGGAAAATCAGGCAGGTGAATAACAGCGTTGCTACGGTCATGCCGGAAATCGGGTTGGAAGACGAACCAATTTCACCCGTGAGGCGGGAAGACACGGTGGAGAACAAAAATCCGAATACCAGTATCAGCAGGGCACCGAGTAAATTCATGTGCAATGGTGTCGCTAGTGTGATGATGGCAATGATTGCCAGTGCACCGATGATTACCCACTTCATCGGAATATCCTGATCAGTGCGTAATACGGCACTCGCTTGCTCTTTGCTGTTTCGCATGCCCGTCAATCCGGCGGACAAGCTGCGCCAGATGGTTGGCATGGCGCGCATCAGGCTGACCAGTCCGCCAGCAGCCACAGCGCCTGCGCCGATGTACAGCACATAGGCACTGCGGATTTCGTGAGGACTCATGGCGCTGATCAGCTTGGTTCCGGGCGTCAGCGGAACGGTCAGCGCATCACCGAAAAATTTGATCATCGGGATCAGCAGCAGGTAAGACATAACGCCGCCTGCGGCCATTACAGCAGCAATACGGGGGCCGATGATGTAGCCGACGCCAAGCAATTCCGGAGATACTTCTGCGCCGATCGAGCCGGCTTTCAACGGTGTGCCAAAGACGACTTCGGGAGTGTCTTTCCATCCCTTGAACGCGACGTTGGCAATTTTATATAACAGACCGATTCCGAATCCGCCGAAGATGATGGCTGCGCGGCGGTTTGCATCATCCTGGGCATGCGGATTGCTGGTTTCACCTGCTGCCTCACGCGATGTGTCAGTGGCTGCTGCTTTTAAGACCTCGGCACAGGCAGTTCCTTCGGGGTATTTCAGTTCACCGTGTTTTTCCACAATCATGGTGCGCCGCATCGGGATCATCATCAGGATGCCAAGTAGTCCGCCAAGGCAGCCGACCAGCATCACACGTGAGATTTCCAGATCAAAACCCAGAATCAGGATAGCGGGCATAGTGACGCCGAGGCCGAATGCGAGCGATTCACCCGCCGAGCCGGCAGTCTGGGTAATGCTGTTTTCCAGAATCGTGGAATCCTTGCCACCGGCCTTGTTAAACAGGCGGAACAGCGTGATGGCAATGACCGCCACCGGAATCGAGGCACTGACGGTCAGACCGACTTTTAACACCAGATAAAGTGATGAAGCGCCAAAAATCATACCGAGCACCACCCCCATGATCAGGGCGCGGGCAGTCATTTCCGGTAACTGTGCTGCAGCGGGTATGTATGGCTTAAATGCGGAAGTGGTTTCTTTTTGCATTGGTGACCCTTTTTTTGTTATGAATGATGGACTCTGCTAGTTGTGCTGGCCGGGCCCGCCCGGACTTGATGATCTTTGTCGCCGCAGATGATCAATTTACTAATCGCGCATTATCACGCTTTTTTTCCTTTCTGAGCAATCACCGGATGCTTCCTTTTCCGGTGATGTGTCGTTTCTTCTGCTGATTGCCGGAGGCCGAAAAAGTTCATCATGATTTAAACGTGATAGATTGGCGGGGGTTTTGGGTTGCCGGCCTCAGGCAAGCGGTTATGCGTGGTGCGGGCGATTTGGTGCGAGTCAGATAATGTGATTAATGATTGAAGGCGTATGTTTGAACAGGCAGTGGTTGTCATCGATTTTGAAACTTCCGGCATGAGTCCGGAGCAGGGTGGGCGCGTGACGGAAGTCGCAGCGTTGCGGATAGTGGGCGGCGCGGTCACGGAACGGTTTGTCTCGCTGGTCAATAGTCGTGTGCGGATTCCGTATTTTATTACTGAACTGACCGGTATTACGCAGGCCATGGTCGATGCTGCACCACCTGCCGAAGAAGTATTCCCCTCTTTGCTGGCATTTATCGGTGATGCAGCGCTGGTGGCGCACAATGCGAGTTTTGACGAGAAATTCTTGTGGTCCGAAAGTCAGCGTCTTGGGTTGCAACCAGCACATCAGGGCGTGATCTGTTCCGTCAAGCTGGCACGCAGGATTTGTCCCGGTTTACCCAGCTATTCACTTGGCCCGCTGGCGGCTACATTGAAAATCCGTTTTGAAGGGCGCGCGCATCGGGCAGAAGCTGATGCGCAGGTTACGGCAGACCTGATGTTGCATCTGGCGACGCAATTGCAGCAACGCTACACCACACAGGCGCCAATTAATCCGCAGTTGCTGGTGCAGGTGAATCGGCTGGCTGCAGCCAAAGCTCCTGAATTTTTACAAAAGTATTTTACACCTCCGGAACACGCTGCCGTGACGGTTGCGCCGCCTGCAGTCAGTATCGGGCATCCGCAGCGTTTCAGACATTACAAAGGCGGGATTTACGAGCTGGTCTGCGAGGCGACTCAAGAGGCGGATCTGAGTCCGGTGATCGTTTATCGCGCCCAGAACGGAAGCATCTGGACCCGGCCCAAGACTGTGTTCTTTGAGATGCTGGAAATTGACGGGCAACGGGTGCAGCGGTTTACACCATTGACAGGTTGAAGCAAGGATCACTTATCCGTAAATTCCGTTTCAATATACTGGGGGGAGGATAAGATTTAAGCCTTTGTTGATGCAGAGGACAGGCTTATTTTTAATGATACCCCTCCAAACATGAAATTTTCCCGGATCTATGTCACACATTTTTCGGGCAGATATTTGAAAAATCGGTCGGAGTACAGGAGTGATTCCGTTGCAGTGGCGGTGAATGGCGGGCGGCGTAACGACCTGCTTTCATGCGAGAATAGCGTGGCACTTATTTCAGGAGGAACAATGAAAAAACTAATGGCTGCTGCTACCGTATTGATCTTTTGCGTGAATCCGCTTATCCATGCTGAGGAAGTGTTGCGTTTGTCCACAACGACCAGCACCGATAATTCCGGATTGCTGAAAGCCATTTTGCCGGAATTTGAGGTAAAAACGCATATCAAAGTGCATGTGATTTCTGTCGGTACCGGCAAGGCGCTTGAGTTGGCAAAGAATGGTGATGTGGACGTGACTCTGGTTCATGCACGTGCGGCAGAAGATAAATTTGTGGCAGAAGGTCACGGCATTAACCGCCGTGACGTGATGTACAACGACTTCATCATCGTCGGACCAGTATCTGATCCGGCAGGTCTGAAGGGCAGCAAAGATGTGATCGCGGCCTTGCGTAAACTGGCCGGGGCGCAGGTCAGGTTCATCTCCCGCGGGGATAATTCTGGTACTGACCAGATGGAGCAGGCGTACTGGAAAGAGGCAGGTGTCAGGCCGGCTGGCGCATCATATATCTCCGCAGGTCTCGGTATGGGCGAGGTTCTGACGATGGCGGCACAGATGCAGGCGTACACCCTGACTGACCGCGCTACTTACGGCGCGTATAAGGCCAAAACCGGCCTGGCAATTCAGGTCGAAGGTGATCCCAAAATGTTTAATCCTTATGGCATCATCGCGGTGAATCCGGCTAAATACAAAGACATCAATATCCGCGGAGCGAACAGCCTGATCGAATGGATGACTTCGCCGGAAGGGCAGAACAAAATTGCAGAATTTAAAGTGGATGGGCAGCAGTTGTTTTTCCCCTCCTATAAAAAATAACTTAACTATTGCTCGTCGGGATATGACCCGGCGAAGAGGAGACCTGATGACAACCAATTTGCAGATTAATGATCAGACAGTCAGTTGTCGCTCTGAGTCCGATACCCCATTACTGTGGGTATTGCGTGATGAACTTGGGCTGACCGGAACTAAATTCGGTTGTGGTGCAGCCTTATGCGGCGCTTGCACCGTCCATGTGGATGGCGTGCCTGTGCGCTCGTGCCAGACGCCGGTCGCCTCGGTCGCAAATAAAAAAATCACGACGATTGAGCATCTGGAGAGCGCTTATGGCAAGGCTCTGCAGCGGGCATGGATGATTCATGACGTGCCGCAGTGCGGATATTGTCAGTCGGGCCAGTTGATGAGCGCCGCAGCTTTGCTGGCATCAAATTCTTCGCCGACTGATACGGATATCGACAACGCCATGAGCGGTAATATCTGCCGCTGCGGCACTTATCAGCGTATCCGTGAAGCCATCAAGACAGCTGCCGCTGATCTGCGAAAGCACAGCTGATTTTGATTTGCGTCAGTTATATCCGAAAGCGTGTTGTCATTTGCGGACGCCGGAAGATCGTTGCAACACGCAGAGACCGCTTTTGCATGGATGTTTGTGCAATTTGCTCATTAAAGCGGTTGTTTTCGCGTAAAATTCTCCCCACTATTTCTGGCAGGAGAATTGCATGAGCATCAAATCGGATAAATGGATACGCCGCATGGCGGAACAGCACGACATGATTTCGCCGTTTGAACCGGGGCAAGTACGTACCCGCGATGGTCAGCGCATCGTCAGTTATGGCACATCGTCTTATGGTTATGATATCCGCTGTGCCGATGAATTCAAGATTTTCACCAACATCAACAGCACGATTGTTGATCCCAAAAATTTCGACGAAAAATCATTTGTCGATTTCAAAGGGGATGTCTGCATCATTCCGCCAAATTCATTTGCTCTGGCCCGGACGATGGAGTATTTCCGGATACCGCGCAGTGTGCTGACGATCTGTCTCGGCAAGTCAACTTACGCCCGTTGCGGCATTATTGTGAATGTGACGCCGTTTGAGCCGGAATGGGAAGGATATGTCACGCTGGAATTCTCAAACACGACACCGCTGCCGGCCAAGATTTATGCCGGTGAAGGCTGTGCCCAAGTGTTGTTTTTTGAGAGTGATGAAGTCTGCGAAACATCTTACAAAGACCGCGGCGGCAAATATCAGGGACAGCATGGTGTGACGCTACCGAAAACATAAGTTGACGTAATCCCGGTGCTGGCCTTGGTATCTCCGCGCACTTACATCTATAGTGTATGGAGTAGAGCAATATCTTTGAACTGCTTGACCGATCAAGCTTAATTTTTCCTTGCGGCCCAAAACACAGCACCCTCTTTGCCATACCTTTCGCTATGCAGCACATCCCGTGGTACCTTAAAGGTATCCCCTGTTTTAAGATGCTGGATATGCTTCCCAAGTGTCAGCCAATACTCGCCTTTCACCACGACTGCCTCAGTATCAAATGGATGAGAGTGCATTTCGTTTTGAAAATGAGGTTCCCAGCTGCGAATTAACACCTCATCGAATCCTAGTTTTATTTTTTTGTCTTTGAAGGTTTCAAAATCATCCATAGTTACGCCTGATTTATTTATTGGATATTGATGGGGAACGGTAATCTTTGAACGCTCATTCCCCGCATCGACTTGCATAAGTCCTGCTTACAACAGGGTCAAAGTGACATCAATATTATTTGTTCTCGCATTGGAATATGGACACGCAATATGAGCCGCCTCGATGAGGTCTTTGGCCACGTGGCGATCCATTCCTGGCAGCGCAATTTTCAATCGAGCAGCAATTCCGAACACCTGAGCAATGGGGCCAATATCGACTTCGGCATGGATGAAAGCTTCAGCCGGAATGCTGATTTTTGCCTGGTGGCATGCTTCAGGGCACTCATGAAACAGGCTGAGTAACCTGCCGCAAATAACTGCTCAGGATTGGTGGCTCCACTGGCTCCTCCCAGCTCTCTGGGGGGAGTCAGCTTGACATCCAGTAGCCCATCATCAGTTACGGATCGGCCTTCACGTCCCCCGGTCGTACGTGCTTTCGCAGTATAAATAACTTTTTACAGGTGAGTATCAAGATCATTCCTTTGCTTACTAGGCACAAATTTACTTTAGATCGAAGCGGTCAAGATTCATAACTTTGGTCCATGCAGCAACAAAGTCGCGAACGAATTTCCCTGCATTATCATTTTGCGCATAGACTTCAACAATCGCTCGCAATTGCGAGTTGGAACCAAATACGAGATCTACGCGGCTGGCGGTCCATTTCAACGCACCCGACTTACGATCGCGGCCTTCGTATACGTTTTCACTGATGGGTTTCCATGTGACAGACATGTCAACGAGATTAACGAAGAAGTCGGTTGTTAACAGCCCCATACGGTGGGTAAATACGCCGTGTTGACTGTTATTATGATTCGCACCTAACACGCGCAGACCACCGATTAACGTTGTCATCTCCGGTGCGGATAGGGTAAGTAGCTGTGCTTTATCCACCAACATTTCTTCGGGTGAAACCCGAAAAATTTTCTTGCAGTAGTTGCGAAATCCATCGGCTTGCGGCTCAAGGACGGCAAATGATTCGGCATCCGTTTGTTCTGCCGTGGCATCGGTACGACCCGGTGTGAAAGGGACTTCTATTGCGTGTCCCGCACCTTTGGCAGCAGTTTCAACCCCCACGTTGCCGGCTAGAACTATCAAATCGGCTAATGAGATTTCCTTTCCTGTGCGCTGGCTGGAGTTAAACTCGGTACGGATGGTGTCTAGTGTGGCCAGTACACGGGTTAATTGCCCGGGTTGGTTGACCTCCCAGTTTTTTTGTGGATCGAGACGTATACGCGCTCCGTTAGCCCCTCCACGTTTGTCGCTGTTACGGTATGTTGATGCTGATGCCCACGCGGTGAATACAAGTTCAGCAACAGTGAGGCCACTAGCTGATATTTTTGTCTTGATCTCGGCTACATCCTGGCTGTCGATCAATGGGTGCCTAACTGCAGGTATTGGGTCCTGCCAGATTAGATCTTCTGCTGGCACTTCAGGGCCTAGGTAGCAACATTTTGGCCCCATATCTCTGTGGGTCAGTTTGAACCATGCGCGTGCGTAAGCGTCTGCAAATTCCTCGGGATGGTTGTGGAAATGGCGGGCGATTTTCTCATATGCCGGGTCGAAGCGCAGGGCTAAATCTGCTGTAGTCATCTGTGGCGGATGTTTTTTATTCGGGTCGTGTGCATCGACAATCATGTCCTCCTCCGCCACATCTTTGGCGCGCCATTGCGTTGCGCCGGCTGGGCTCTTGACCTGTTCCCAATCATACTTGAACAGCACTCGAAGATAGCCCATGTCCCATTTGGTGGGGTTAGGTTTCCATGCGCCTTCGAAACCACTGGTTGTTGTGTCGCCAGATTTTCCGTTTCCGTGTTTATTGATCCAGCCAAAACCCATTTCTTCCACTGGTGCGGCTTCAGGTTCGGGGCCAACGAGAGCTGGATCTCCGGCGCCATGCATTTTGCCAAATGTATGACCGCCTGCTATCAATGCCACGGTCTCGTAGTCGTTCATGGCCATGCGGCTAAAGGTCTCACGTACATCATGGCCAGAGGCAACAGGATCAGGGATGCCATCTGGTCCTTGCGGGTTCACGTAGATCAACCCCATTTGTACCGCAGCGAGCGGGCTTTCGAGCGATCGGCCACTGCTGTAGCGGCTATTGGGTTTATCGCTGGTGGCCAGCCATTCTTTTTCGGCACCCCAGTAGATGTCTTCTTCAGGTGCCCAGATGTCAACGCGCCCACCACCGAAACCAAAAGTCTTGAAGCCCATCGACTCCATTGCAACGTTACCAGCTAAGATGAACAGGTCGGCCCAAGAAATAGCATTGCCATACTTCTGTTTGATTGGCCACAGTAGCCGGCGTGCTTTATCAAGGTTACCGTTGTCTGGCCAACTGTTGAGCGGGGCAAATCGCTGGTTGCCGGTGTTTGCGCCACCGCGACCATCCGCAGTGCGGTAGGTTCCTGCAGCGTGCCAGGCCATGCGAATCATCAAACCACCGTAATGCCCCCAATCGGCTGGCCACCACTCTTGATTGTTGGTCATTAAATTAGTCAAATCCTGTTTCAGTGCTTCAAAGTCCAGTTTTTTGAAAGCATCTGCATAGTTAAAGTCGGGATCCATCGGGTTGGACTGGGACTGGTGCTGATGCAAAATAGACAGATTGAGCTGATTGGGCCACCAGTCTGCATTTGATTGAGTACCTTGCTGTACTCGAGCTCCAACGGCAGCATGAAATGGGCATTTGGTGGTTTCTGGATTTTGATTCATGTTTGATTCTCGTCGTTGATAGATGTGTAACAGAAGAAAATACACTTAAAAGCAAAGCGTCAATTTAGTGAGCATTTCTGAATAATGTAGATACATGAAAAAATTTGATGCTCGTTGTAGTTACCCTCAACCACTTACTGCGGATTCAATTATTGGATAAGTGATCAAAAATATCCAAGAAATTGTTTTTATATATTCGATAGTATTCATCTATTCTCTGATTTTTAATTCAGAGCCATGCGGAACTCTGTTAATGCGCTCGACGCTGCATGTATCTTCGTATTGGTATAGTGCAAGCCTGACCGAGGAAAACATGAGGCGATCAGTGGTTAGCCGTGGTGATAGTTAGATAATGCGCTAATTGAAACGCGCAATGATTTATGTAAAGCAGGCTGGTTTATTGGCGGGCTCCCGGGGAAATAAGAAAGGCCGTTCAGGTTGCCACCTTAGAATAGGATTTCTGGTAAGACCATTATCGGCTTTTAGAACACGGGCTTATCGCCCGCCCGCTGGGGCTGAGAAAAACTGCTATCAGCAAGTTAGAAGCATCACTGCTGGCTCTGGTATTCACTTAAATCAACCAGCCCCATAGTTCTTGGTATGACTCAGATGACATGAACCTGAGTCTGACATGTCACTGCCAGTGGTGCAGATCGCCAGGAAAGTCAGGATATATTGATGCGGCTGGTGTTTGGGAGTTGTACTGCACACCAATGCTTGTTCGTATCAGTGTGATTTTTCTTTGTGAGCAATCTGATGCTGCTTTATCGTGCCATAAATCATATAGCTTGCAATAGTGGCAAAAACATTCATCACATAGAAAGGAAATTTACCAAATTTGCCTTTTGTTGAAGACATCAAATATTGCGGGTTGTCAGGCGTGAAGAATTTCTTTATGTGACTTCATTCGATTTCTGCTAAGGTCTGATGCACAAAAGCGGAGAGCACTAAACGAGATTGTGGTGTCAGATTAATAAATTCAAAACCATGCCGGAATTCTTCGCCATTCTCGGTTTCTGCTACGGATCGTAAAATCGTATCCAGTACCAGGTACTCGTCGTTACCGGCGGCGTGAACTTTGAATTTGATGATGCCGATATCTCCTTTATTGCCAATCTGCTTTTTCAGAACACCCGAAGCCCCACCCATACTCAGGTCGCCAAGTGTGGCAGCAGCAGTGGTATCTGAGTTTTTCATTGAAACGGACGCAATGATTTTGACGGAAGCCCTTGCGCCCTGGCGAATTGTTGTGGAGCGTACCTGTTTCGGGTAACTCAGATGCAGATACGCATGCGGTGAGTAGATATATTTAACGAGCGTGGCAGTAAAGGCGTAAGCTTTTTTCCCCGGAAAAGCACGAATGATAAATGCCTGTCCTTCACGAATTAATTCTGCTTTACCATTAATCACCGGAGCTGTCACCAGCAGCGTTTTATTTTTAATAAAACCAATGAGCCGGACAGTGTAGCGTGCTGCCGACTGGTCATGCGTCTGCAGATAAAAAACCTCTCCCACTGTCCAGCGCACACTATCGAGCTCAACGATACTTTCTTTGTTCAGGTCGGCCTGAGGTGCAGCTTGTTCTGCAGATGATTTGGAGAGTGCTTCTGACGCAGACAGCTTTGATGGGATGCTGTCCCAGAGATGGTTAGCATTGCAGTACCCGACTTCCATCAGGTGCTCAAGTTGCTGCTGGTCTTTAATCTTTAACCCGGCGTTAAGTAACAGACAGCCATCCTGACTATAAATCGGCCAGTTGATTGTTTCTCCGACGCTGATTTCCGTTTTTCTCAGCGGCATTAGACCTTGTACTTCACCCATGTTTTTCCGTATATATCCGGTGACGACCTTGTTCAGGAAATGGCATTCTGATCATGTATTCGTCTGATGTTACTGCTTTTTTACTGCAAGCAGCAAGCGATCTGCCGGTTCCAGGCAAAATGTTTGCAATAATTAAAAAAAATCCCTGACAGACTGTTGTCTTCAGGGATTTTTTTCAGATACGAGATACGCTGTTTTTATTTTCCTGCTTCTGCTGCCAGTCTGACGCAATCGACAAAATATCCGCGTTTTCCATCCAGTTCGGCTTTGACCAGACCATGGCAATCTGTTTCAAAACCCGGGAATTTCTCGTTGAAATCGCGCACGAAGCGCAGGTAATCGACGATTGTCCGGTTAAAACGCTCCCCCGGAATTAATAGCGGAATACCTGGCGGGTAGGGCGTCAGCAGAATTGCAGTGACCCGGCCTTCCAGCTCATCAATCGACACACGCTCAATTTCACGATGCGCCATCATAGCGAATGCGTCAGATGGCTTCATGGCGGGCTGCATGTCGGATAAATACATTTCAGTTGTCAGGCGGGCAACGTCGTGTGACTTATAGGCTTCATGGATGCCCTGACACAGGTCTTTCAGGCCAACACCTTCGTAACGTGGATTGGCGGCTGCAAATTCCGGCAAAATACGCCACATCGGCTGATTTTTATCGTAATCGTCCTTGAATTGTTGCAACGCGGTCAGCAACGTGTTCCAACGACCTTTGGTAATGCCGATCGTAAACATGATGAAGAAAGAATACAGGCCGCATTTCTCTACAATCACGCCATGTTCAGCCAGATATTTGGTCACAATCGATGCCGGGATGCCTGTTTCACCGAATTTACCTTCGAGAGACAGGCCGGGAGTGACGATGGTTGCCTTGATCGGGTCCAGCATGTTGAAGCCGGAGGCAAGTTTGCCAAAACCGTGCCAGTCGTCTTCAGCACGAATGACCCAGTCTTCTCTGGAACCAACGCCATCTGCAGCGAATTCTTCCGGTCCCCAGACCTGGAACCACCAGTCCTGGCCCCATTCCTGATCGACTTTGCGCATGGCGCGGCGAAAGTCCAGCGCTTCCAGAATCGACTCTTCGACCAGTGCTTCGCCACCAGGCGCTTCCATCATGGCTGCAGCGACGTCGCATGATGCGATGATCGAATACTGCGGCGAGGTAGACGTATGCATCAGGTAGGCTTCATTGAAGCTGTCCTTATCCAGTTTCACGGTTTCCGATTCACGCACCAGGATCTGCGACGCCTGGGAAATACCAGCCAGCAGTTTGTGCGTGGATTGGGTCGAGAAAATCATTGATTTTTTTGCTCTTGGCCGGTCTTTGCCAATGGCATGCATGTCCTGATAGAAGGGGTGGAAGGTGGCATGCGGCAACCATGCTTCGTCAAAGTGCAGGGTGTCAATCTCGCCATCCAGCATGTTTTTTAATACTTCGACGTTGTACAGCACGCCATCATAGGTCGATTGTGTAATCGTCAGAATCCGGGGTTTTTTGTTCTTTGCTTCACGTGCGAATGGATTGGCTTCGATTTTTTTACGGATGCTTTCCATGCTGAATTCTTCCAGCGGAATAGGGCCGATGATGCCAAGATGATTCCGGGTGGGCATTAAAAATACCGGAATTGCGCCGCACATGATGATGGAGTGCAGAATGGATTTATGGCAGTTGCGGTCGACCACGACGATATCGCCCGGCGCAACGGTGGAATGCCAGACCATCTTATTCGAGGTCGATGTGCCATTAGTGACGAAGTAGCAGTGATCTGCATTAAAAATACGTGCCGCGTTACGTTCTGAGGCGGCTACCGGACCAGTATGGTCGAGTAATTGGCCGAGCTCTTCTACCGCGTTACAGACGTCGGCACGCAGCATGTTTTCGCCAAAAAACTGGTGAAACATCTGGCCGATCGGTGATTTCAGAAAAGCTACGCCGCCGGAGTGTCCGGGGCAATGCCAGGAGTAAGAACCATCGTTGGCATAGTGAACCAGCGCGCGGAAAAATGGCGGCGCCAGACTGTCGAGATAAGACTTTGCTTCCCGGATGATGTGCCGTGCGACGAATTCAGGAGTGTCTTCAAACATATGAATGAAGCCATGCAGTTCGCGCAAGATGTCATTTGGAATGTGGCGCGAGGTCCGTGTTTCGCCATACAGATAAATCGGGATATCTGCATTCTTATAGCGGATTTCCTCGACAAAAGCGCGTAATGATTTCAGTGCGTAATCAGTCTCTTCGTCGCTGCCATCACCGAATTCTTCGTCATCAATCGACAAAATAAACGCTGAAGCGCGCGATTGTTGCTGCGCGAACTGAGACAGATCGCCATAGCTGGTGACACCGAGGACTTCCATACCTTCGGATTCGATGGCGTCTGCGAGTGCGCGAATGCCCAGGCCGGAAGTGTTTTCAGAACGAAAATCTTCGTCAATGATGACAATGGGGAAGCGGAATTTCATGGAGGTCTCCAAAAAAACGTCGTACAAGGGAGACGCCTGGGCAAGTTTGGTAACCGCTTGCGCGCCGAAAAATTCAAAGAGCGAATTCTCTCAGATATGCGGCGGATAATGTAGAAAAAAAGAGTGAATTTTCAGGATTTCCTGCATATTTCATCGGATGGTCATGAAGTGCCGGGTGGAGATGAAAAGTGGAGAGGGTGGGGGAATGTGTCAGATTGAATTCCTGATAATGCGGGATATTTGAGGCGGAATACAAAAAGGGCACAGCTTGCACTGCGCCCTTTTGTGGCTGGTTACGGATCTGGTCGGTCGCGCTGGATCAGAACCGGTAGCTGGCAGCTGAATAGACAGTGACCGGAGTCCGGTCAAATACAAACGGACTCTTGGCAGCATCTCCTGACAACCGGCTGATGGATGCGCCAGTCGTGAGGGACCAGTTGGTATCGATATTCCAATGCCAGCTGGCATGCAGGCGAATGTCGGTCAGCCCTGCTGTTGGCGTGTATTGCGCATACCCGCTGGCAAGGGATTGCTGTGGGGTGACGCCGAAATATGATTGCTGATATGCGCTGTTAGCCCAGTTTGCGCCAATTGTGGCAGACAGCCTGTGCTGGCTGTTGAGTGCAGTGGAAATGCGTCCGCCGAGACTGATCTGCAATCCGTTATGGTCGATCCCTGAACCATACCGCACTGACGACAGCAGGGAATAGTTCGGCGTGAATGAATAATTCAGGAAAGCACCGGGTTCCAGTGCCGTATTGACATCGCCTAATCCGTGCAATTTAGCCGAACGTGATTCATCACGGGCAGCCTCCAGCGACATGCGGAGGCCGTATTGCAGTCCCTGGGTTTTGGAAAAGTTATAACCTAGGCCATTGATTGCGCTGAAAAATGCGCCATTTTTCCACTGAGCATCAAATAAGGGATAAGCAGTAACACGATGCTCATCCGAACCCTTATATTTAGGTAAATAAAGAGCTGCCGCGCCTAAGGAAAAATTTACATCTTTCGGCAGATAATACTCTGGAACGATTTGCACAAAATCGGCGGTCTGGGCTTGGGCCATAACTGTACCTGCCAGCAGCAGGATACCGAGAACCTGTTTCATTTTTTTTCTTTCATTCAGATATGTAGCCAGGCAAGTCCGGCCAGTATAACGCCAACCCCGGCTACGCCATATGAAACATATTGTAGCCATTTCTTCTTTGTCAATAGGGTGATGGCTGCCAGTGATATGGCGATCTGTACCGCTGTCATCGCCTGTGCCCAGCGATGATGCTGGTGCATGGCTTCTTCGGACTTGTGATCCCATTCTTTGGATTCTGCCTCGAGTTTTTCAGCATCTTGCTTGATCTGTTCTTTTTCGCTTTCGTAGCGGGCGATCTTGGCTTTGTATTTTTCTTCGTCTGCCCCGGGTAAAATCAGCGCCAGCTCGGCCAGGTTTTGTTTGTTGGATTTCGATTGATAAAAATTCCATTGGTTTGCTGCCGCCGTCTTTTTGATGGAGGCCTCATTTTTATACATCGCCGCATTATTTTGTGTGGCGCCACCTTCGTAGCCAAACAGTGCGCCGACTGTTGCCATGATGGCCGTCATCACTGCGATGCGGCTGGCGAAATCATCGCCGCCATGTTCTGCGACATGTTCAAGTTCATGATCGTGCGGGCCATGCACGTGAAAGCCTTCAGATGACATAAGCAATCCTTAAATTTTTTCGTAAGTGACAAAAGCGTAATGTAGTTGCCGGGGTTCGGAATAATGGGATTCTCTACTGATTTCTTTCCATTGTGTTGGTTCAATTGGAGGGAAGAATGCATCACAGGGGAATTCCTGTTGTATTTCTGTAACGATCAAATGATTAGCCAGTGGCATCGCCTGGGCGTATATTTGCGCGCCGCCAATAACAAAAGCGGATTGCGCTGCCAGAGCTTTTTGCGCAGCTTCAAGAGAAGGGAAGACTTCGGTGCCTTCATGTTGCCATGTTGCGTTGCGGCTGATGACGATATTGCGCCGGTTTGGCAGCGGACGGCCAATGGACTCAAAAGTTTTTCTCCCCATAATGATCGGATGACCACTGGTTGTTCTTTTAAAATGCGCCAGATCTTCCGGTAAGTGCCAGGGCAGGGTATTGTTGATACCGATGCCGGCGTGTTGATCCGTAGCAACAATAATAGTCAAAGAAGACATGTTGATGACATTCCCTATACGGCGACTGGCGCTTTGATATGCGGATGAAATTCATAATTGCTGAATTCAAAATCCTCAAAGCGGTAATCAAACACAGATTCGGGGTGGCGGAGAATCCGCAACTGCGGTAAAGGCAGCGGCGTGCGGGATAATTGTTCTTCTACCTGTTGCAAGTGATTCGAGTACAAGTGGCAGTCTCCGCCTGTCCAGATAAACTCTCCCACATCCAGCCCGGTTTGCTGGGCAATCATATGGGTCAACAAGGCATACGAAGCGATGTTGAACGGAACGCCAAGGAAAATGTCGGCACTGCGCTGGTAAAGCTGGCAGGATAATTTTCCATCTGCAACATAAAACTGAAAAAGTGCATGGCATGGAGGAAGTTTCATCTGTGGAATGTCTGCCACGTTCCACGCTGAAACGATCAGGCGCCTTGAGTCCGGGTTGCTGCGAATCTGGTCGATCAGCTGCGCGATCTGGTCAATGTGCTGACCATCCGGTGTTGGCCAGTTACGCCACTGTGAGCCATAAACTGGTCCCAGATTGCCGTTTTCATCAGCCCATTCGTCCCAGATCGAGACGCCATGATCTTTCAAATATTGAATATTCGTTGAGCCAGCCAGAAACCAGATCAGTTCATGGACGATTGATTTCAAGTGCAGCTTTTTAGTAGTGATCAGCGGAAAACCCTGTTGCAGATCGAAACGCATCTGATAACCGAATACCGAAATAGTACCGGTGCCTGTCCGGTCAGTTTTGGTCGTGCCGTGATCCCGCACATGCCGCATGAAGTCGAGGTATTGGCGCATAAATAAAGGGGGAAGAAATAATGATGCGTAGTATACCAGCAAGCGCAGTCAGCATTCCCGGATCAGGTATTGTTTTATGGTAAATTTTTCAAATACTGGCAGCAGATCGGTTGCTGTTTCGGGAATACGCAAATCACTCCCGGGTATTCAGGAACAATGTATTTGCTATCGTACGATCGCAATTGTGAATGGGCGGTTACTGGTCTTTGAACAGCGGATCTTTATCATCCTTTTCACCAGGAGCAATCAGGGGGAGGCGAATTTCAAAGCGTGTGCCACGATCGGGCGCGCTGGATACATGAATGGATCCGCCCAGTACATTGGTGACGATATTAAATGTAATGCTGAGGCCGAGGCCGCTGCCGCCCTGACCAAATTTAGTGGTAAAGAAGGGTTCAAAAATCCGGTTAATAATTTCTTGTGGAATTCCTTTGCCGTCATCGGTGAAAATCATCAGTACAAAAGCGCCTTGCTTTTCTGCGGTACAGCGCATGTGGCCGGAACTGCGCCCCTCCAGGCCATGAATAACTGCGTTATTGACCAGATTTGTAAATACCTGTCCTAACAGCCCGGGGTAGCTGTTCAACTGGATGTCGGGAGGAATGTCCAGCTCCAGTGTGAACGGGGTTTTGCGCAGACTGGAATGCAGCAGGGCCGTCAGTTCCTGAAGCGTGATCAGTAAATCAAAGGTGCGACGCTGGGCGCTGGACTGATCGACGGCAACTTGTTTGAAATCGCCCACCAGATGCGCAGATTGTTGTAATCCACGCAATAATAATTTGGTGGAATCAACAGCTGTCGTTGCGTAGCGGGTTAAGTCCGAGCGCCGGATCTGGCCGCCTTCCACCATTTCCAATAAGCGACGTGTTTCTTCTTCGAGGGTGCTGGCAACCAGCAGGCAGTTGCCGAGCGGCGTATTGAGTTCGTGAGCAACGCCTGCCACCATGGAGCCCAGTGCCGCCATGCGTTCAACTCTGGCTAATTCGGCCTGCGCCGTATTCACATTGTGCAATGCGGCTTCCAGGTTGTGGTTAACGAACTCCAGCTCCTGGGTTCTTTGCCGTACTTTGGATTCCAGTGTGCTGGAATATTCCAGTAATTGCTGGTTTTTAATTTCCAGCTCGCCAAATGAGCGCTTTAGCGCCTGCCGTGTGGCTTCCAGACTATTTGCCAGATGTCCCAGTTCATCTTCCCGGTTTAAGGCGATCGGGTCGTTTAATTCGCCGTTGGCCAGCCTGTCCGATTCATCCATCAGCAACCTGACTGGCCTGACCAGCCGCCATTGCAGCACCAGCAAAATAAAAATAACGGCCAGCAACAGCGACAAGACAGCTGTTGTCACGTAGCGTCGGAAATCAGACCGGAGACTTTCTTGCAGCAGGTCTTCGGCTAACGTCAGTTTTACCTCGCCGATGATCTGTCCGCCGTGCCGTATTTCACGCGTCATGCTGGTGAATGGGCCTTTTTGCGTTGCGCGCCGGGTGTCGTTTTTGATGAATTCTTTGCGATCCGGTAAGGTAATGACTTCTATCGTGGCAACACGAGGGTCAGAGTAAACCACTTCGCTTGAAATATTGGCAATTTCAGGCGTGATTTGCCACAGCGGCTCACTCAGGATGACCGATAAAATCTCAACCAGCCGGTTATGGTCTTCTGCGTTGCGAACCCGTGCTGCTTGTTCGATTGTATGCAGATGATAAGGTACCAAAATGGCGGACGGTACCATAAGTCCAAATATAACAGCGGCAATAATCGCCAGGCGAAGTGTGATTCGGCTGCGAATGGAGGAAAGTACATGTCGAAACCACATTGCCATATCCTAATTTGTCGCTGTTCTGTGGGATGCAGAGTCAGGTAGCTTAAACTCCCGGCCTGCACAAATTCAGACGCGTCTACCATATTTGGAGCAGCGAAATATTGTAGACAATCAAGAAATAGTAAGAGTTTTTTTATGTTTCAGCAAGAAATCAAATGTTCTGCTGGTGGCAACACAACAAATTATTCAACGTGCTTCTTCAATCCAGGCTGCCTGAATGGCCTCTAGAATTTTTTCGCCACCACGCTGATGATCGTCATTGAAACCTTCCAGATCGACAATCCAGTTATGCAGATCGGTAAAACGGATAGTTAAAGGATCAATCTCCGGGAATTTATCATACAGTGCCCCGGCAATCTGATGTGTATCTGTCCATTTCATGATTTTCCCCTTCAGTGTGACTGACCGGAGAGAGGTTGTTGGTCAGTGATTTTCCCGTGCGTGATTGATCGTGTATTTAGGAATTTCAATCGTAATATCCTGTTTGCCCAATTTTACCTGGCAGGACAGGCGGGAAGTTGATTCCAGCCCCCATGCTGCATCCAGCAAGTCTTCCTCATCATCGCTGGAAGAATTTAATGACTGAAAGCCTTCGCGAATGATGACGTGACAGGTAGTGCAGGCACAGGACATTTCGCAGGCGTGTTCAATTTCCACATCATTTTCAACCAATGCCTCACACAGAGACTTACCTTCCGGAACATCAAGCACAGTCCCCTCCGGGCAAAGTTGTGCGTGCGGTAAAACGATAACTTGTGGCATAGTAGGCCTCGATTCAAAAATAGTATGCCGTTCAGGCGATTTCATCCAGTTTTTTTCCAGCCAGGGCATGGCGTACGCTCTGGTCCATGCGTCGAGCCGCAAATTCTTCGGTGCCTTGCGCCAGCGTGCTGATCGCATGGTGCAGAGCCTGATGATCTTGTTGCTGCATTAACTCCCTGACCTGATGCATTAGTGTCTGAATCACGGTATTTTCAGCATCGTTGATCAGATGCCGGTCAGCATCCAGCGCAGACTGGGTAGCGAGCAGAATTCTTTCTGCTTCCACGAGTTCTTCGCGTAATGCTCTTTGTTGCATATCGCTGTCCGCTGACGAGAATGAGTCTTGCAGCATGCGGGTGATGTCTTCGTCTGCCAGTCCATATGATGGTTTCACGGTCACCGCAGCTTCTACACCGGAACGTAATTCGCGCGCTGAGACAGAAAGCAATCCATCCGCATCGACCTGATAGGTGATGCGAATGCGCGCCGCACCTGCCGCCATTGGCGGAATGCCGCGCAATTCAAAGCGTGCCAGAGACCGGCAGTCGCTGACCAGTTCGCGCTCTCCCTGTACGACGTGAATCGCCATTGCAGTCTGGCCGTCTTTGAAGGTCGTGAATTCCTGGGCCCGGGCGCAGGGAATCGTGGAGTTGCGCGGGATGACTTTTTCAGCCAGGCCACCCATGGTTTCCACTCCCAGAGACAGTGGAATGACGTCGAGCAGCAGCCAGTCATCTCCCGGCGCTCGGTTTCCTGCCAACAGATTTGCCTGAATGGCAGCGCCAAGTGCTACGACTTTGTCCGGATCGATATTGGCAAGTGGCGTGGTCTGGAAGAATTCGCCGACAGCTTTACGTACGTGCGGCATGCGGGTTGCACCGCCAACCAGCACTACACCGTCGATATCGTCCGCTGACAGACCGGCATCGCGCAAGGCTTTCCGACATGGGGTGATGGTTTTTAAAACCAGATTCTGCGTCATCTCTGCAAACTGCGTGGCATGAATCTGAAGATGAACGCTCTCACCAGAGTTCAGTTTGGCATCAATATAGGTATGTGGCTTACTGGAGAGAATTTCCTTGGCTTCGCGTGCTTTCACCATCAGCAGGCTGGTGTCCTCGTGGGACAAGGGCGCCAGCTTTGCTTCCTGTAAAATCCAGCAAAACAGACGGTGATCAAAGTCGTCGCCACCAAGCGCGGAATCACCGCCGGTAGAAAGGACCTCAAACACGCCTTTGCTCATGCGCAGAACGGAGATGTCAAAAGTGCCGCCACCCAGATCGTATACGGCGTAAGTGCCTTCCGAAGCATTGTCGAGGCCGTAGGCAATGGCGGCAGCGGTTGGTTCATTCAGCAGCCGTAACACGTTAAGCCCGGCCAGTTTGGCCGCATCTTTGGTGGCCTGACGCTGTGCATCATCGAAATAGGCGGGCACGGTGATGACGGCGCCCACCAGATCATCGCCCAGAGCATCTTCTGCCTGCTGGCGTAAGGTTGCCAGAATCTGGGCGGATACTTCGACCGGGCTTTTAATTCCAGCGATGGTTTTCAGTTTTACCATGCCAGGCTCGTCGTGAAAATCGTAGGGAAGATTTTCAGCGTAAGCAATATCTTTCAGGCCGCGTCCCATAAAGCGTTTGACCGACACAATCGTGTTTTTAGGGTCATTACTCTGTTCGGCCTGTGCTTTGAAACCGATATGCGCATGACCGTTTGGCAAATAGCGCACGACTGATGGCAACAGCGGGCGGCCTTCTTCGTCATTTAATACTTCGGGAATGCTATTACGAACGGTGGCAACCAGCGAATTGGTGGTGCCGAGATCGATGCCGACTGCCAGTCTGTGCTGGTGAGGGGCGGTGGACATGCCGGGTTCGGAAATCTGCAGTAATGCCATGATGATGATGTCGGGGATGGTTGATCCATCCGGTTAGCACACAAAATGTGCGAATTTAACGGGCGTCGATACTATTCTTCTAAAGCGGCAATATCGGCGATGAATTTTTCCAGAAACATGCAGGAGCGAATGTGTTGTGATGCTGTTGCGAAGTCTTGATTGTTCAGCGCACTGGCGACCTGCTGCAGTTGTGTTTTGAGCGCATCGTGCAATATGGTTTCCAGCTCCATTAATGCATGCATATCGTTCAGGTGACGTGCTTCTTCAAAAGCCTCGCGCCATTCCATTTGCTGCATCAGAAACTCTGCGGGCATGCTGGTATTGGATTCGCTTTGCAAATTCACGCCATGCAATTCACACAGATAGGTCGCGCGCCTGAGTGGTTTTTTCAGTGTCTGATAGGCTTCATTGGCGCGGGTAGCCCATTGCATGGCGATCCGTTTTTCTGCGTCGGTAGCCTGAACAAACTTATCTGGATGAACCTGATTCTGCACCTCGCGATAGGCCGCGTTGAGCCGGTCCGTGTCAAGAGTAAACTGTACCGGCAGCTGGAATAATTCGAAGTGATTTTGCATTGCTGATTTTCGCAGAATTAAATGCGGAAACTTTCACCGCAACCGCATTCATCCTTGACATTTGGATTGTAGAATTTAAAGCCTTCGTTCAGACCTTCACGTGCAAAATCAAGTTCTGTGCCGTCAATATAAGGAAGGCTTTTCGGGTCCACAAACACTTTGACGCCATGCGATTCAAATACCTGATCATCACTGCCGATTTCATCCACATATTCCAGCTTGTACGCCATGCCTGAACAGCCAGTCGTGCGCACGCCGAACCGCAGTCCGATACCTTTGCCGCGGCGCTCCATGTAACGGGTGACGTGTTTTGCTGCTTTTTCTGTGAGTGTGATTGCCATGATGTCTCTGCCTTTACTGCCTTAATCAGTCCCTCTGTCGCTCTTAGCCTGCATTGTGCTTGTTTTTGTAGTCCAGCACGGCAGCTTTAATGGCATCTTCAGCCAAAATCGAGCAGTGGATTTTTACTGGCGGCAAAGCCAGTTCTTCTGCAATTGCCGTGTTTTTGATTTCGAGTGCCTGATCCAGAGTTTTGCCTTTCACCCATTCTGTCACCAGTGAGGATGAGGCAATGGCTGAGCCGCAACCATAGGTTTTGAATTTGGCATCTTCAATCACGCCGTCAGCGCCAACCTTGATCTGCAATTTCATGACGTCGCCGCAGGCTGGTGCGCCGACCATGCCGGTTCCGACACTGTCGTCGCCTTTTTCAAAAGCGCCTACGTTACGCGGGTTTTCGTAGTGATCTAAAACTTTATCTGAGTAAGCCATGATGATGTTCCTCCGTCTGTTCGTTAGGCCGCATTCATTGCGGCCGATGTCCGTCGTTTAGTGGGCTGCCCACTGTATCGTCGAGATATCGATACCGTCTTTGTACATATCCCACAGTGGAGATAGTTCGCGCAATTTTCCTACCTTTGATTTCAGCAGATTGATTGCGAAATCAATGTCTTCTTCAGTAGTGAAGCGACCGATAGTAAAACGGATTGAACTGTGCGCCAATTCGTCGCTGCGGCCCAGTGCACGTAACACATACGATGGTTCAAGGCTTGCCGAGGTGCAGGCCGAACCGGATGAAACGGCGATATCCTTGACTGCCATGATCAGCGATTCACCCTCTACGTAGTTGAAGCTTACGTTGAGGTTGTGCGGCACGCGGTGTTCCATGTCGCCGTTGACATAGGTTTCCTCGATTTCCTGCAAGCCTTTGGCGAGGCGGTCGCGCATTGCGCGGATATGCGTTAATTCGCTGGTCATTTCTTCTTTTGCGAGACGGAATGCCTCACCCATGCCGACGCATTGATGCGGTGCCAGCGTACCGGAGCGGAATCCCCGCTCATGGCCACCGCCGTGCATCTGCGCTTCCAGGCGAACCCGTGGCTTGCGGCGGATGTAGAGCGCGCCAATACCTTTCGGACCGTAGCTTTTGTGCGCAGAAAAAGAAACCAGGTCGACTTTGACTTTTTCGAGATCAATCTCGACTTTGCCAGTCGCCTGCGCAGCGTCAGAGTGAAACACGATTCCTTTTTCTCGGCACAATTCGCCGATTTCAGCGATGGGTTGCACCACACCAATTTCATTGTTAACCCACATGACTGATACCAGAATCGTATCTGGACGAATCGCATCTTTCAGTTGTTGCAGCGTAATCAGCCCGTTGTCTTGCGGTTGCAGATAGGTTGCCTCAAAGCCTTGACGTTCCAGTTCGCGTACGGTATCGAGCACAGCCTTGTGTTCGGTTTTGACCGTGATGATGTGCTTGCCCTTGGCTTTGTAGAAATTTGCAGCACCTTTTAATGCCAGGTTGTTGCTTTCTGTTGCGCCGGACGTCCAGATAATTTCACGGGGATCGGCATTGACCAGTGCCGCAACATTGGCGCGCGCTTCTTCGACGGCAGCTTCAGCGTCCCATCCATACATGTGACTGCGGGAAGCAGGGTTGCCAAACTGAGCCCGCAAAAACGGAATCATCTTGTCGGCGACACGCGGATCAACCGGTGTTGTGGCCGAGTAATCCATGTAAATCGGAAAATGCGGTGACTTCAGTGTGTCCAGCAGGCTTTGTTCCAGTGGGGCATTCATTCGGGACTCCAATATTCAAGAGGCAGTGTGGTTTGCATGACTGTTATGCATGACCACGACGTGGTTTTCCAGGTTTTTCTGTTTTTGCTGATTGACCAGATCCTGTAGGGAAACAGAGTCCAGATAATCGACCATTTTGGCGTTCAGCGTCGCCCATAAATCGTGGGTCATGCAGTGCAGACCGTTGGCATGATCGCTGCCGTGACAGTTGCCTTTGCCGCCGCATTGTGTGGCATCCAGCGGTTCATCGACCGCAATGATGATGTCTGCGACGGTGACATACTGTGCTTTCCGGGCCAGATTATAGCCGCCTCCGGGGCCGCGCACAGACTCGACAATTTCATGGCGGCGCAGTTTGCCGAACAGCTGCTCAAGATAAGACAGGGAAATATCCTGACGCTGGCTGATACCGGCGAGCGTGACAGGCCCCTGATCCTGGCGGAGAGCCAGATCAATCATGGCGGTGACGGCAAAACGTCCTTTGGTCGTAAGGCGCATACAATAAGCTCCGGTATGTCGGGGGAGGCGCAATAAACTGAATGCCCTGAGTTGTTGAGCATTTTTATCAAGTATAGCAAACTTGAGCAATTTTGTCAGGTAATGCCCGTCTATGGGCTGAGGGTCAGGGGTGGTACCAGAGTTCGTTCCGGTCTAATGGTAAGGATTCTGCTTTCAGCAGGGGGTTATTGAGTTCAATGACGGTTCGATTGCGCATCCTGGCTTTTTGGATGGTTGAGCCGAGATATTGCTGGAACAATTTTTCAAACTGGCCATTTTTCAGCATTTTCTCTAACCCTTGCTGCAACGCTTTGGCTACATCCGGTTTTCTGGGGGAAACAAAAAAATACAGGGCGGTGGGGTAATGCAGTGCGATCGCATTATCGATATGCAGACCGATAGATCGGTAAGTATCCAGTTCTTGCTGAATTTCCAGCATTGATCGCGGGAAGTAGTCGAAACGTCTGGCACGCAACATAAAAAACAGCGGTTCATACGCAGTAGCGGTCATTACTGTCAGACCATTTTGACGCAGGATGCCAACATCCGGCCAGTCAAAACCCTGGCCGGCAGAAAATTTTTTGAGGTCATCAAGAGATTTGACCTGATGCAACAGTTTCGGATTAACGACAAGTGCCAGCCTCCAGCCGAAAAGACCTTTGTCGATCGGAATCCGGATCGGGATCAGTTGTTTCTCGCGCTCATCGGTGGTAACTGTCCACATCACATCAATGGAACCCACTCCTGACGTCATCTCGTAGATGGCGCGCGCTTGCTGCATAGGATCTTTGCTGGGAATTAACTCGTAATGCTGGTTGTTCAGCGCGAGAGATTCTGACAGCAATCGCATAATGTACTTGCCGTTGGGGTCGGCATCCATTGACTGTCTGGGGTACCGGACGATTTGTGTTTCTTGTGCGCAGAGCGTGAGCGGAGCACACAGCAAATACAACAACAGCAGGCGAAAAAGAGCAGAGAGCATCATCAATGAAGTCTGACAGGAAATCTGGCTGAGATTGGAATATGGTCGTTATTCTGATTTGTTATTGCTCGCCCTGATTGAATTCTTTTGAGGGAAGGCAGATGACAGCGTCATTATAAGTCCTGTGCTTTTGGGAAAGATGGTTTTATGGAAAGACTTATGTCAACAGTTGTTAAATTTTTTTTAATGCTTTCAGGAAATAAAAAACCCTTCCGGTGAAGGAAGGGGAGACGAATCAATGCGTTGATGTGCAGGATCAGATATCGAAGCTGATGCCTTGCGCCAGCGGTAAAGAATGGCTGTAGTTGAATGTGTTCGTTGTTCGGCGCATATACGCTTTCCATGCATCAGAGCCGGATTCACGCCCGCCGCCAGTTTCCTTTTCGCCGCCGAACGCACCGCCGATTTCCGCACCGGAGGGGCCGATGTTGACATTGGCAATGCCGCAGTCGCTGCCAGCGGCTGAAACGAACAGCTCGGCTTCGCGCATGTCGGTCGTGAAGATCGAAGAAGACAAGCCTTGCGGCACATCGTTATTCCAGTGGATAGCCTGCCGGAGGTCGCTGTAAGGGACGATATACATCAATGGCGCAAAGGTTTCGTGTTGCATTATATCGGTCGGTGCGCCGAGTTCCGCAATTGCCGGGCGGACGTAGAAACCTTTTTCGTAACCTGCCACGTCGACACGATGACCGCCGCTGATGTTTGCACCCTGGCTGAGGGCCTGAGCTAAGGTTTTTTGCAGGTTGTCAAAGGCAGCTTCATCAATGAGCGGTCCAACCAGTGTGCCGGGATTAAGTGGATTGCCAATCGGCAGACCTTCGTAGATTTTTTTCAGACGTGGTACCAGCGTGTCGTAGATGCTCTGATGGACAAACAGGCGGCGCAGGGTGGTGCAGCGCTGACCTGCAGTGCCTACTGCGGAGAAAGTAATGGCGCGTACCGCCATTTCCAGATCGGCGCTTGGTGCGACAATCATCGCGTTATTGCCGCCCAGCTCAAGAATGCTGCGTGCCAGACGTTTGGCACAGACCTCGGCGACTTGTTTGCCCATACGCGTACTGCCAGTGGCGCTAACCAGTGCAATTCTGTGATCAGCCACCATTTGTGCGCCGCTGTCGCGTCCACCAATAATCAATTGCGCAAGAGCGGCCGGCGCGTCGTTCCCGAAGCGCTGTACAGCTTTCAGGAATAGTGCCTGAGTCGCGATGGCAGTCAGCGGTGTTTTTTCTGAAGGCTTCCAGATCACACTATCTCCGCAGACGATGGCCAGTGCTGCATTCCATGCCCAGACCGCAACAGGAAAATTGAATGCTGAAATGATGCCGACAACACCGGCAGGATGCCATTGCTCCATCATCCGGTGTCCGGGACGTTCGGATGCAATTGTCAGGCCGTAAAGCTGACGGGACAGACCCACTGCAAAATCGCAAATATCGATCATCTCCTGAACTTCGCCGAGGCCTTCCTGCAGAATTTTTCCTGCTTCCAGTGTGACCAGCTGTCCCAGTTCCTGTTTGTGTGTACGTAATTCTTCACCGAACAGCCGGATCAGCTCCCCGCGCCGTGGGGCCGGAACAGTCCGCCATGCCAGATAGGCTTGATGAGCTTCATGAATGCGATGTTCAATGACTTCGCTGCTGTCAGCTTTCAGGCTGGCGAGTAGTTTTCCATCAATCGGTGAGATGCTGGGTATATCGCTTCCTGCGTAACCATCAAGTGTGACGCCAAGTTTGCCGAGTAGGTTGTCAATCGAAGAAATTGCCATGGTAAATCTCGCTCAGTTTGTGCCGGAAATCTTAGCCTGCTCAGCAGAAAAACAAAATCCGGTATGGGGTTATGACGATCAGGTACGGTATCGCAAGGATTGCAACAAGTGTCGTCAATCCGGATGCGGACGGCGTACCTGAAAAATCAGTGATGTGACAGATTCAGCATCAGTTACTGTCAGACAGCATAGTATTTGCCGAAGCGGTTGCTCAGGAAGTCAGTCAGACGGGTCTGCTCTTGCCTGACCAGGCCATGTTGCGGCAATTTACCGCTGACAACCAGATCCACCATGGTACAGATACCAGATGCTGTTGTGAGCTGAATCGCAGACAGCAATTGCCCGTTCACATGCTGCGCATAGATTTTTTTAGCATAGGATTCCTGCTCCAGCCTGCCATTGCGGGTTCCGACGACGCTGACAAATACCAGCACTACATCCTGCTTGGTCATCGGAATGGAGGTTTCCAGAACATCTTTCAAAATCGGGCGGCGTTCCAGTTTGCCCAGTTCGAGATCGCGGATCAGCATTTTGACGATATCACGGTGCCCCGGATAACGGACAGTTTTGTAATTCAGGTTTTGCACCTTACCTTTCAGACTTTCACACAGCGTCCCCAGACCGCCGGAGGTATTGAAGGCTTCGTAATCGATACCGTCCAGAGAGAAGTGCTCGATTTCTTCAAGGGCTGCTGTTTCGCGCAATTCCCCGTCGACAATGGCTTCGCACGGATTGCAGTATTCATTGATCAGGCCGTCTGTACTCCAGGTCAGATTGTATTTCAGGGCGTTATTCGGGAAGGTCGGCAACGCGCCGACACGCATGCTGACGTCGCGCAAGGAATCAAAGCGGCTGGCGACATCATTGGCAACGATAGAGATGAAGCCGGGGGCGAGCCCGCACTGGGGAACGAAGGCGCAATCAGCGCCTTCCGCCAGCTGTTTGACGATGCGGGTGCTTTCAACGTCTTCGGTCAGATCGAAGTAATGGGAATGCGCTGCTCTCGCCGCGCCGGCAATCACGGGCGTCAGAAAATAAGGGCAGGCAGACAGTGTTACCTGATGCCCCTGAATTAAGCGGGTAACGGCTGCCTGGTCCCCGAGATCTGCCTGCACGATGCGGGTATTGGGGAAGTTGGCCTGCGCCACATATTTCAGGCGCTCCGGATCGCGGTCGGCGACCGTGATGTCGTAATCACCGGTGTGGGAGAGCAGGTTCAGAATGGCATCGCCGATTTTTCCTGCACCCAGCAGGATGAGTTTGGTTGTCATGATTGTCTCCAGGTAATTTTTGTGGATTAAAAGTCGCTGGAGAAAGTCTAGATGTAAATTTTGTCAGATAATAGTCTCTAAATTATCGTCAATATGCCATTATTTAATACAATGTGACGATGTATAAATATGAAATGACATATGAAACCAGAACTTGATGAAATTGATAATAAGGTGCTGGCATTGCTGATGGATGATGCCAGGCTACCCGTGACGACGATTGCAAAGCAGGTCGGTGTTGCACGCACAACGGTGATTGCAAGGATTGCTGCCTTGGAAAGGCGGGGCGTGATTGCCGGTTATGGTGTCAAACTGAATCAGAAAGTCGTTCAGCCAGCAGTGCGGGCGTATGTGGGGTTATCGGTCGAGGCACGTTATGCGGCAGCTTTGATCAGATATCTGCAGCATTTGCCGGAAACGGAAACCTTGTGCGCGGTGAGCGGTGCGATTGACTATATGCTGACATTGCGCTGTGATACGACCGATACGCTGGACCGGTTGCTGGATCATATCGGCGCGATGGATGGTGTGCGTCAGACTTCCACTTCAGTGATTCTGAGCAAGCGGATTGACCGGGCTGCCTTGTAGCCGGTACAACGGTTCAGGTAGGCATCATCACCGGTTCTGGAGATGTGACCTGCTCAGGAGTTGCTTGGGGCTTTGATCTGCGCTTTCTTGTCATAGACACCCGGTTTTTTAGGGGAAACTATTTCCGAGAAATGCGAATTTGATTGTTGCAACAGCTGCAAATGAACAGAAGCGCGATCAACACCGCTACGATCCAGCTGTGTCTGGATTTGTGCGTTGGCACTGGCTGATACGGTTTCAACAGCAGTATCCACCGTGCTCCGGTCTTGCTGAGTCTGTGGAAGCGATGCCGAAGTCATCGCCAGCCCTGCATTGCAGACGCTAACACCAGCTAATGTCGTGATGAAAAGCAAACCGGGAAGTAATGATTTTTTTAACATGATTGCCTGCTATGAGAAATGTGAGACAAACTTTCTTTGATTCCGGACAATAAAACTCAATCTTTGGTAAATATATCACCATCTATGGCCTGATGGTGCTTGTTATACGAGCAACGCTGCTTTTTTCTGTGCTCTTGCTTTTGCTTGCCGGATTTGCCGATCTTGTTGATCAAATGCAATTTTTTCTTCTGCATTCAATCGTTTTCCCTGAATCAGCACGGTTTGCACTGTTGTGCCTGATTGCGCGAAGTCGTAAGCGATTTTTTCTTGCTCCGTCATTCGCTGGGCTGCTATGGTGACGGTAGGGACAGTCAGAGCGGTTTCAGTCGGGTGCTGAAAAGCGGCTCCAACCACTATGGTAGCAGCAAATATAGCGATGGTTAAGATACTTTTGTCAGAACGATTGAGTGATTTCATGATGATTCTCCTCATTGGTGGTTACGATGCTTGCACTGTAGATAAGCTTGCGTATTGCTGCCACCGGATTGCGACGAAATGCAGAATGCGGAGGATGAAATTCAGGAAACAGAGACTGGACGGTTGAATGCAAAATAATAAAAATGATCATTTTTTTTGCCTTGCGAACCGTAGCGACAGCTTGGCAACCTGCGCGACAGGACTAACTTATTTTCTGTTTCTCTTGCTTTGGGCTGCCCCGGTGCATGCCCAGATACAGGTATGGGGCGATTACCCGCCAGTGCCACGTGATGCTGAAGAGCGCAAGGCCGGGGCTGACTATGTGGCAGATCCTTTACGTTTGCTGGAAAATACGTCTGATCCTGTGATCCGGTCCTGGTTGTCCAGGCAAAACGCGATCACCGAAAACATACTGGGCCTGATTGCGAAGCCCGAACCGATTTCTTCACCGGTTGCCATGCGTGAGGAGGATACTCCGCTGGAGCCGGATGCGGTCTGGCTGGACTCGAAGGTGCTGCAGGTTTACACCCTGACGGGAAGTGATGGCAATACGCGCATTCTGCAGCGTGATAAAACACTGGGAACCGAAAAGGTCTGGTATGTGACCGGTCAGGGCGAGCGTATCGGCCAATTCTTTGTTTCTGCTGATAAAAATAAACTGGCGTTTTTACTGACGGATAGCAAAAATACGCTGATCAGCAAACTGCGCTTTATTCAGACCGATGGCGGCGGACTGATGCAGGATGTGCTGAACGATGTGGACGGCATGTTGCCCGCAGTGACCTGGCGTTCTGATGGTCAGGGAGTTATTTATGCGCGCTGGAATCAGGCTGGCGGTAAAGTGAAAACTGAAGTCCGGCAACATTTGCTTGGGCAGGCAGTGACGCGGGACCAGAACATTTTCCCCGGAAAAAATAAACTCAGAATTGTGCCAGGTAGCAGTTACCGATTGCAATTCTCTCCTGATGCGGCGGTTGTCCTGCTGGAATTGCAGCAACCGGGATTAGCTGAGCGCAGTTATTTTTATGTCAGAAACAGTGACATGAATGGTCTCAGTACGCGATGGAAGCAATTGGCAACGTTTGGCGATCGTGTCCGGCAGGTGATGCTGACAGCGGATGGCTGGTACGCATTGTCTGTCAAAAAAAATCCGCAAGGCAGTATTTTAAGAATAGACCCGAAAGCTCCGCAGTTGAGCAGGGCAAAGCTGGCTGTTGAAACTGGCAAGAGTCAGGTCGTGGAGCTGGCAGTCGCTGCGAATGGCTTGTATTGGCATGCTCGTAGCGGGGGCGTAGATAAACTCATGCAGTCCGCATTGAACGGAAAAAATATCAAAGAAGTGATGCTGCCGTTTCAAGGGAAATTAAGCCGGTTGCAGGCGGTAATATCAAAAAGCGGAGCCAGCTTTGTGCTTGAATCGGCATCGGTTGCGCCATCCGCTTACCGGGTTTCGGCGCAGGGGGAAATTCTGCCGTTTTCTGCGCAGAAAACATTCATACCCTTGCCATTCACAGAAAGGCGCTTATCCGTGACGGCGGCGGACGGACGACTTTTATGGGCAACCCTGATTAGCCGGAATCCATCGCCTTCAGATGACAAACTACCGCATGGTCCGACGCTGTTGCAGCTGGAGTACGGCAGCGCAGATTCGTCTGATCTGGCATACGAAGCATCACGTCTTGAGTGGGTCAGGCGCTATGGAACGCTGCTTGTATTTCGGTGGTTTCCGGCCGTGGCAACGAGGGCTGCTCCGGCTGTCAGGGATGATCCGGCAGCGGATGTGATCCGGTTAATCGAGCTGCTGCAAAAAGAGCATCTGGTGCAACCGGGAACATTACTGGCTCAGGAGCTGGTCAGTGGACGCAATGCCATTTTGCTTGCAGCATTGCGCCGTCCTGACTTGTTTGCCGCAATGCATGTCAGAAATTGCCTTAGTCAGGCAAAATCTGTGGCGGTAGTGCAGAAGGCGGAAAATCACGGAACTTTGCGCAACACGCAGAAACCGGCAGACAATGCAGCCGGTCTGGCGAATTCTCCTTATGAGCAGCTGCGATCGGGAGTGGCTTATCCGGCAATGCTGTTTTCCGCCACAGGCGAAGTGGGGCAGGCGCCTGTATGGATGTCAGCCAAAATGGCGGCTGCCCTGCAGTTATTGAATGCAGACAAAAGCCATCCTGTTTTACTGCGGACGGCTCCGGAGTCTGCCGGTGTGACTGACCCGACGACGGATATGCTCAGTGGCTGGGCTTTTTTGCTGTGGCGGGCAGGCGAGCGAAATTTTTCCCTGCAAGCCGGAAAGCCGGGCGGAAAACAGCCACAATAAACCGGCAATGAGCTTCAAATAAGTGTTGTACTCAGCAGGCCGCGTAATTCACGCTGACCACATGAACCGCCAGACCACCCAGAGAGGTTTCCTTGTATTTGGCCTGCATGTCGGCACCGGTCTGACGCATGGTTTCGATCGCGTCATCCAGCGTGACTTTATGGGTGCCGTCGCTGCGTAAGGACAGCGATGCGGCAGTAATGGCTTTGACTGCGCCCATGCCGTTGCGTTCTATGCAGGGAATTTGTACCAGACCGCCGATCGGATCGCAGGTCATGCCCAAATGATGTTCGATGCCGATTTCGGCGGCTGCTTCGATCTGCTCATTTGAGCCGCCGAGTGCCGCAGTCAGCCCGGCTGCCGCCATCGCGCATGCGACGCCGACTTCTCCCTGACAACCGATTTCGGCACCGGAAATCGACGCATTCTTTTTGCAAAGCATGCCAATTGCCGATGCAGCGAGCAGGAAATTTCGAATACCCTGTTCCGGATTGGAAGGCTTACAGTCTTCCGCATAGTAACGGAGCACAGCAGGAATGATGCCCGCAGCACCATTGGTCGGCGCGGTGACAACTCTGCCGCCGGCAGCATTTTCTTCATTCACGGCCATGGCATACAGGCTGACCCGGTGCATGCCATCATGCGGCAGTACGTCGGCAGTTTCATTGGCAGCACGCCACAGAGCGGCTGCGCGGCGTTTTACGTGCAATCCGCCGGGGAGTTCGCCATTTTGTTGCAGGCCGCGTGAAATGCAGGCTTTCATGACCGACCAGATTTTATCCAGCCCTGCATTCAGTTCGTCGTTACTGCAATGAATGGTTTCATTGGCGCGCAGCATGGTGGTGACTGAAAGTCCGGTGCGTTGTCCATGTGCCAGCAAATCCGCCATGGTGGAAAACGGAAATGGGACCGGTTTCTGCTGATCTGCATGCCGTTTTTCCGGATGAGCCAGTTCTTCTTCCGAATAAATAAAGCCGCCACCGGTAGAGTAAAAAGTCTGGCGTTCAGTTTGTCCGTCGTGGCGGGTCAGGATGAACGTCATGCCATTGGGGTGGCCGGGCAAGACTTCCTGTTTAAACCACAAAATATCTTCGGCAGGATGGAAAGGAACGGCGTATTCGCCCAGCAGGCGTAGCTGATGCGTTTGCTCAAGCTGCGCCAGTTTCTGCTCTACGCTTTCCGGTACCACATCCTGCGGGGTTTCACCCATTAAACCGAGCAGCACAGCGCGATCGGTCGCATGTCCCTGACCAGTCAGCGCCAGCGATCCGTACAAGGCGACCTGTACCTTGCTGACCTGATGCAGATTGCCTGCTTCCAGCAGGAAACGGCGGGCTGCCAGCATGGGGCCGACGGTGTGGGAACTGGATGGACCAATGCCTATTTTGAATAAATCGAATACACGCATGTCCATCGTTTTGCCTCTTTGTCTCGGATGTAATTGTCGTTATGCCGCCATTACCGGAGCTTCAGTCTGGCCAACATGCACGTTTTTCAGCATGTCTTTGACCATCATCTCCAGTGTGATTTCTGCCTTCCAGCCCCAGTCTGCTGTGGCCTGGCTGTCATCCAGGCTCTGAGGCCAGGTGGCGGCAATCGCCTGGCGGCTGTCAGGCGTGTAGTGTATGGTAAAAGCGGGCAAATTTTGTTTGATTGACAGCGCTAATTCCCGTGGATTAAAGCTGATACCTGCGACGTTGTACGATGAACGTACGGTCAGCTGGCTGGCAGGTGCATCCATCAGTGAAATCGTGGCGCGGATAGCATCTGGCATGTAAATCATCGGCAGAGTGGTTTCCGGAGCGAGGAAGCAATCGTAAGTTTCTCCCCGCAAAGCGGCGTGGAATATGGCAATCGCATAGTCGGTGGTGCCGCCGCCCGGTGGCGATTTGTAGCTGATGATGCCCGGGTAACGGATGCTGCGCACATCGACACCGTATTTTTCGACATAGTATTCACACAGCCGTTCGCCGGCCAGCTTGCTGATGCCGTAGATGGTGGACGGATCCATGATGGTGTACTGCGGGGTGTTGACTGGCGGGGTATTCGGGCCAAACGCAGCAATCGACGACGGCCAGAATACCTTCAGTGGATGACCGGCTTCGCCCCGGGTGCGCGCCAGCTCCAGTATGTTCAGCAGACCATTCATATTCAGATCCCAGGCTTTCAGCGGCGCCTGTTCGCCGGTCGCAGACAGCAGGGCCGCGAGCTGGTAGACCTGGGTAATCTGGTATTGATGCACGATTTCCGCCAGGCGGGCTGCGTTGAGCACATCGATGACGACATAATTTTTGGCATCGTACAGGCTTGCCGGGGTGATGTCTGCGGCAATCACGTGATCAGCACCATGCTGCAATGCCAGCGCTTCCACCAGTTCGCTGCCAATCTGACCGTTAGCACCAATGACTAATATTTTTTCCATTTCTATTCCTTATATTTATCGAATCAGGCCGAGTTCCCGGCCAGCCTGCGCGAAAGCTGCCAGCGCGGTATTTAATTGTTCAATGCTGTGGGCTGCGGAAAGCTGAACCCGGACGCGCGCCTGCCCCATCGGCACCACCGGATAGAAAAAGCCGGTAACGAGAACACCCAGTTCGTACAGGCGTGCGGCAAACTTCTGGGCGACTGGCGCATCAAACAGCATGACGGGAACGACCGGATGCGTTCCTGGTTTGATCGTGAAACCCAGAGCGGCGATTTCACGGCGGAAATGGGCGGTATTGGCATGCAGCCGGTCACGCAGCTCTGTGGATGCGGAGAGCCGTTGCAGGACGGACAGGGAGGCGCCTGTGATCGAGGGTGCGAGCGTATTCGAAAACAGATAGGGACGGGATTTCTGACGCAGGGTGTCAATCACTTCCTTGCGTGCAGCGGTAAAGCCGCCCATTGCGCCGCCGAGCGCTTTGCCCAGCGTGCCGGTGATGATGTCGATCCTGCCCATAACGTTATGATGTTCATGTGTTCCACGGCCGGTGGCGCCCATAAAGCCGGATGCATGACATTCATCAATCATCACCAGCGCATCATACTGATCTGCCAGGTCGCAGATGCGGTCGAGCTGGGCAATGGTGCCATCCATCGAAAACACACCGTCGGTTACGATGATACGGTGACGCTTGTCCGCAGCAGCCTTTAACTGCGTTTCCAGATCGGCCATATCGTTGTGCGCGTAACGGTAACGGGCTGCCTTGCACAGACGGATGCCATCGATAATCGAGGCATGGTTCAGTGCGTCGGAAATGATGGCATCGTTTTCGTCAAACAGCGGTTCAAAAACACCACCATTGGCATCAAATGCCGCTGCGTACAGAATGCAGTCTTCTGTGCCGACAAATTCGGCAATCGCTTTCTCCAGCTGCTTGTGGACCGTCTGGGTGCCGCAGATGAAGCGGACTGAGGATAATCCGTAACCGAATTCTCTGGTGGCATCGATCGAGGCCTGTACCATGGACTCATCGCCTGAAAGTCCCAGGTAATTGTTGGCGCAGAGATTGATTAATTGTCTGCCATCGTCACAGGTCACCACGGCACCTTGCCTGGAAGAAATAACGCGCTCAGGCTTATAGAGGCCCTCTTCCCGTAACTGATTCAGGCTGGCACTTAATTTGCCGATAAATTGTTGTCTGGATGTGGTCTGACTCATCATTGTCTCCGTAATCACTGTGGCGTACAGGTTTCTGCTGTTACACTATAAGCAATAAGTTTTTTCATATTGAGATAATTCAATATTTAGAACTTAAGTTCGATATATCGAATATTAATCATACTTTTTTGATGGCGCAATAGTTTTATGAAAAAAGCTCTATCCAATACACCGCCCGAAGTCGGGGCGACGCTGCAAAAAATGCGTCTGGAGCGTGGTCTCACTTTAGAAGATTTATCGAGAACTGCCGGAGTTTCTAAATCCATGCTGTCTCAGATTGAGCGGGAGAAAGCGAATCCGACCATTGCGGTGGCCTGGCGGCTGGCGAATGCGCTGGGAGTGACCATGGCAGAGCTGTTGTCATCTGAAGCGCCAGTGCAGGATGCCATCCGGATATTGGAAGCGCATGAAACACCGACTTTGCCGGGAGAGCATGCTGGGTATGTTTTGCGGATACTGGGGCCGATGGAACTGGCGGGCAAGTATGAATGGTATGAGCTGACACTGGCTCCGGGCGGGGCGCTGGTGTCTAACTCGCATGATCCCGGCGCATCGGAACATTTGACTGCACTGCAGGGCAGTATCGAGGTGGAAGTGGACGGCATACGTAAAAAAGTCAAAACCGGCGCTACGGCGCGTTACGATGCAGACAAGAATCACGCTATCCGCAATACCGGAAAAACCGAAGCAAAGGCATTGCTGGTGGTGATTCACCGTTGACAGATTAATCCAGCAGAGAGAATCCAGACAGGGTAGTGGATGAGTAAAAAAACAATACAGCTGTACAGGCAACCTGCCGGCGGATGGGGTGCTCTGAAAAGCGTGGCGCAACAGATTCTGGAACAGGGAAATCCTTTGAAAGGTGCGCGCACCCTGTTGTCCGCCAATCAACCGGATGGATTTGATTGTCCAGGTTGCGCCTGGCCGGACGCGGATCATACTTCCACATTTGAGTTTTGTGAAAACGGCGCCAAAGCCGTCGCGGCCGAATCGACTGCCAGTCGCGCAACGCCGGACTTGTTTTCGAAATACACCGTCAGCGAGCTGCTGCGACAAAGCGATCACTGGCTGGAGGCACAGGGACGTCTGACGCATCCCATGCAATATGACAGGGCAAGCGACCGCTATCTGCCGGTTTCCTGGGAGCTGGTATTTCAGCTGATTGCGCTGCATCTGAATGCACTGGTGACGCCGGATGACGCGATTTTTTATACCTCTGGCCGCACCAGCAACGAGGCGGCGTTTCTGTACCAGCTTTTTGTGCGGGAATTCGGTACCAATAACTTCCCTGACTGCTCGAATATGTGCCATGAGCCATCCGGTGTGGCAATGAAGGCAGCGATCGGAGTGGGTAAGGGCACAGTGCAGCTTTCCGATTTTCAGGAGGCAGATGCGATTCTCATTTTTGGACAAAATCCCGGTACCAATCATCCGCGTATGCTGGGTGAATTAAGGGCTGCTGCAAAACGCGGTGCAGCGATTGTTTCCTTTAATCCGCTGCGTGAACGCGGTCTGGAAAAATTCCAGAATCCGCAGGATATGCGGGAAATGCTGAGCGGTGCTGCTACGGAAATTTCATCAGACTATCTGCAACTGAAGATCGGCGGTGATCTGGCCGCTGTTAAGGGCATCATCAAATATGTGCTGGAGAGTGATCTGCTGGCACAGCAGGCAGGGCGGGAACGGTTGATTGATGTATCGTTTATCCGTGAGCATACGGCGAATTTTGAAGCGTTTTCTGCCGATGTGCTGAATGAGCCGTGGGAGCGTATTGAACAGGAATCCGGCTTGCAGCGATTACAGTTAGGACGCGTGGCGCAGACTTATCTGCAGGCAAAGAATGTGATTGCCTGCTGGGGTATGGGTATAACACAGCATAAGCAGTCGGTTGCCACGATACAGATGATCCTGAATCTGCTCTTGCTGAGGGGGCATATCGGCCGCCCCGGTGCCGGGCCGTGTCCGGTACGCGGGCACAGTAATGTGCAGGGCGACCGTACCATGGGCATTAACGAGAAGCCGTCGCCGGCATTTCTGCAGCGCCTGGGGCGGGTATTCCAGTTCAAACCACCTCAACAGCCCGGGCTGGGTACGGTCGACGCGATTCGCGCCATGCTGGATATGCCGGGTAAGGTGTTTTTTGCCATGGGCGGGAATTTTGCAACCGCCACCCCGGATACGGCATTGACGCATCGCGCCTTGCAGAATTGCGGTCTGACGGTGCATGTGGCAACCAAGCTCAATCGCAGTCATCTGATCTGCGGTCGCGAGGCGCTGATTCTGCCTTGTCTGGGGCGAACCGAGATTGATGTACAGGCCACCGGACCGCAAGCCGTCACGGTAGAAGACTCCATGAGCATGGTGCATCTGTCTTCCGGGATTAATCCGCCGGCATCACCGGAATTGTTGTCGGAGCCGATGATCGTTGCACGCCTTGCTCAGGCGACATTGCAGCAGCGCAGTCAGACCGACTGGCTGGGACTGGTGGCCGATTACGACCGCATCCGCGACAAGATTGCAGCCGTGTTTGAGGATTTTTCTGATTTTAACCAGCGCGTCAAAATTCCCGGTGGTTTTCGTCTCAGAAATACTGCTGCAGAGCGGGAATGGCAGACTGCGAGCGGTAAGGCGAATTTTTTTGCCCATGCGATCCCGGCTGATTTGCCGATACACCGTGCACGACAGCAAAATGCGGCGCCAGTATTTAATCTGGCGACGATCCGTTCTCACGATCAGTACAATACGACCATCTATGGATTGAATGATCGTTACCGCGGTGTCTTTGGCGAGCGCCGCGTCCTGTTCATGCATGCCGATGATATTGCGATGCTGTCCATGCAGGCTGGCGACTGGGTTGATCTGCAAAGTCTGAGCGATGATGGTGTGGAGCGGAAGGCATGCAGGTTTATGCTGGTGGCTTATCAGATTCCGCGCGGCTGTCTGGCCGCATATTTTCCGGAAACAAACGGGCTGGTACCTTTATCCAGTGTGGCTGATCATGCGGACACGCCGACTTCAAAATCCATCCCGGTCATTATTTTCCCGCATCAGGATGCAGGGCAAGACACATGATGGATAGTGGCATGGACGCTGAAGCATTAGCGCAGCCTGTAGCAAATTCTGGCATGCAGCTGGCAGACAGAATGCTGTCTGAACTGATCGGGCAAACTGCGCCAGTCTCGGCGGCGTGGCTGTGTAAACGGTTGCAGGTCAGGCAAAGCAGTCTGCTGCGTGTGCTGGCCAGTCTGGGAAGCTGCGAGATCGCAGGGCAGACAGGTCCGGGCTGGGTACAGTCTGAGCAGGTGGGGGAACGTCTGCTGATCAGTCTCACAGCTGCAGGTCGCGCGGCATGCAGGGGCAGTGCATGGAAAAAATAAAGCCTTTGTATCCGCAACGTATAGCTCCGGAATCTGAGCGCATCACGGAAACGGTGCGACAGCAGGATGCCGTGGTTCTGGCCGATGTTGTTCGCCATCTGCCTGATGGCTTATCGGTATCGCAAGTAACAGACACGGTGGCGGCAGAGCTGCCGGTTGCGCTGGTCTACAACGGTATTTCCCATGCTGTGATGATGGCAACCCCGGCTGATCTGATGGATTTTGCACGCGGTTTCAGTATGGCTGAAAAAATCGTAGACCACCCGGCGCAAATTTACGATGTGGAGATGGTGCGCCAGCCAGGCAGCCAGGGAATTGAATTGCGGATTCAGATAGCGTCTGCCTGTTTTATGCGCCTCAAGGAAAGGCGTCGCAGCCTGGCCGGCACCACGGGTTGTGGCTTGTGCGGTGTGCAGAGTCTGCGTGCGCTGGAGTTGCAGTTACCGCCGGTTTCTGGTGCGATTCGTCTTTATCCTACTGCTTTGGCGCGAGCTTTGCAGCAGCTGACAGAACGGCAACCCTTGAATGCGCAGACCGGTGCGATGCATGCGGCTGCGTGGGTCAATCCGGATGGTGAAATCGTGCTGCTGCGGGAGGACGTGGGGCGGCATAATGCGCTTGATAAGCTCATTGGCGCACTGAGTACGCTTTCTGTAATCCGTAACGAAGCGGGCGGATTCGTTCTCATGAGCAGCCGTGCCAGTTTTGAGCTGGTGCAGAAAACAGCGCGCGCCGGTATCGGTTTGCTGGCCACAGTCTCTGCGCCGACTTCGCTGGCGATCGACAGCGCGGCACAGGCGGGTGTCTGCCTGATTGGTTTTGCCAGGGAAACCGGCTTTGTGGTTTACACCCATCCGGAACGAATTTTGACCGAATGAAATGCGAACTGAAGGCACTGTCGCCAAATTTGCGTGGGTCTGAGAGGTTAAGGGCGATATAATGGGAGAAATTTTCGTCCAACATCTCAACGTATTTTTGTCATTCTATGCAATACGCTTCAACACGCGGGCATACCGCATCACAAAATTTCTCTGAAATCCTGCTGGGAGGGCTGGCGCCGGACGGTGGTCTTTACCTGCCGGTCAGTTATCCTCAGATCAGTGCGGATGAGCTCAATACCTGGCGTGGCCTGTCGTATGCGCAACTGGCATTTGAAGTGCTGAAAAAATTTGCGACGGATATTCCTGAGGCTGATCTGAAATCGATCGTCGAACGTACTTACACCGCAGACGTCTATTGCAATGCCAGAAAAGATGAAGATCCAGCGCAGATTACGCCATTGCGGGTATTGCAGGACGATCATGGCGGTAAGCTAATATTGCAGGCGCTGTCGAATGGCCCGACACTGGCATTTAAAGACATGGCAATGCAGTTGCTGGGTAATCTGTTTGAATACACACTGGCAAAGCAGCATGCCGAGCTGAATATTTTCGGCGCGACTTCCGGCGATACTGGCAGCGCCGCCGAATATGCGATGCGCGGCAAAAAAGGCATCCGTGTCTTCATGTTGTCGCCACACCGTAAAATGAGCGCATTCCAGACTGCCCAGATGTTCAGTCTGCAAGACCCGAATATTTTTAATATCGCGGTGGAAGGCGTATTTGATGATTGCCAGGACATGGTGAAGGCAGTATCCAATGATCTGGAATTTAAGCAACGCCAGAAAATTGGTACTGTCAATTCGATTAACTGGGCGCGCGTCGTGGCGCAGGTGGTGTACTACATCCGCGGCTATCTGAGTGCGACCACCAGTAACGGCCAGAAGGTGTCATTCACTGTTCCCTCCGGAAATTTCGGCAATATATGCGCCGGGCATATCGCCCGCATGATGGGGGTGCCGATTCATAAGCTGGTCGTGGCCACCAATGAAAATGATGTGCTGGACGAGTTTTTCCGCACGGGTGTGTACCGTGTTCGCAAGTCGGCTGAAACCTGGCATACAACCAGCCCATCGATGGATATTTCCAAAGCGTCGAATTTCGAACGTTTCATATTTGATTTGCTGGATGGTGACAGCGTGCGCGTGGCCGCGCTGTTCCGCAAAGTGGAAACCGAAGGTGGCTTTGATTTGTCTGGCAAGCCGGGCAGCGATGGCGATGAGTTTGCGAAGGTTGCACGTTTCGGTTTTGAATCAGGTAAATCGGTGCATGCCAACCGCCTGCAAACCATCCGTTATGCAGAGCAGAAATATGGCATTACGATTGATACCCATACCGCCGATGGTATTAAGGTTGCGCTGGAGCATCTGGAGCCTGGTGTGCCAATGATCGTACTGGAAACCGCGTTGCCCGCCAAATTCAATGAAACCATCCGCGAAGCGCTGGGGCGGGATGCGCAACGCCCTGCAGGTTTTGAAAACATCGAGACACTGCCGCAGCGCTTCGTCGTGATGCCGGCAAATGTCGAGCAGATGAAGGCTTATATCGCCAGCAATACCGGGCTATAAAAAGCAGCAGGCTGCACGTTGTGGTGCAGCTTTCATTGGAATCCGGCGGATGCGTCGCAAGCGGTGGTTTTACGGTGGTTTTTATTGTACCGTTTGCCGCATCAGTTAAAACGCTGCCGCAGCGCCGACCAAAACCGGGTTCCGAACACATTGACCAGCAATCCGCCCATGACAATGGCGGCCCCGGTAATCTGCAATGGTTTCAGCGCCTCCCCCAGCAATACCCAGGCTGCAGTCAGTCCGATAACCGGCACCATCAGCGTCAGCGGTGCCACCAGATGTGTCGGCAGACTTGAGAGCAGACGTCCCCACAAAGTGTAGCCAATCAGCGTAGCGGCCAGTGCCAGATAGACGATTGTCAATGCTGACGGCAGACTCATGTTGCGCAGGCTGGACAAAATCAGCGTGCTGCCTTCAAACCAGAGCGACAATAGGATAAACGGCACGATCGGCACCAGTGCGCTCCATGACACCAGGCTGAGCACGGCAGTTGGTCCGATTTTCTTATTGATGACATTGCCGCAGGCCCAGGAAAGTGCTGCGCAAATCGTGAGCATGAAGCCTGCCAGTGTGACTTGTCCGGCCGAGCTGGCAATGCTGGCGCTGCCAAGCAGGATCAGACCGATACTGGCAATCACCATGCCGGCAAGATTGCTTGCCCGCAGTTTGTCGCCAAAAACCAGAGCCGAGATGCCGACGGTAAAAAAAGCCTGCGCCTGCAACACCAGAGAAGAAAGACCGGCCGGCATACCGACCGCCATTGCTGAAAACAAAAAAGCAAACTGACCCAGACTGATGGTCAGTGCGTAGGCAATCAACAGTCTGGCCGGGACTTTGGGGCGTGGCAAAAACAGGATTGCTGGAAATGCGACCAATATGAAGCGCAGTGCTCCCATCAGAAATGGTGGAATGCCGCGCAGCCCGATTTTGATGACGACAAAGTTCATTCCCCACAAACTTACAACGATCAGGGCAGTCAGTAAATGGCGCGGACTCAGTGTGTTTGACATGGAGGGCAGTCTGAAATCGGAAAAGCGGGATAGCAAGCGGTCATGTGCGGCAGCGGATCGGGTTCAGCGGTTTTCGGGAGTCAGATGGCGTAATTTTTCCATTAATTCCCGGTGTGCGGTCAGGTCAACCGGCCGGTGTTTGCGCACCGATGATGGCGGATAGTGCCGGGTATCATTACCGTTTTTTCCATGATGCGCAGGACGAACCGGACGGGGTGAAAAACCACCGCCACAGTTCGGACAGACATTTTGCAGCAGTTCATCAACACATGCGGCACAAAAGGTGCATTCAAAGCTGCAGATGCGTGCTTCGGTTGAGTTGGCGGGCAGGGCGGCAGCGCAGTGTTCGCAGCAAGGGCGGAGTTCTAGCATGGCAATAATGGCTCGGGTGTAAAAAGAATTAGCGCAAAACTATTCTGGCGTTGTTGCTGCGCCTTATCCTGTGGCTTGTGCTGCTGGCGGCGTTCCGCTTGTTCAGGATGATTTTGCCTGGCGCCTGAAAATACCGGAAGGCAGATAAGTTATATCACATCATTGCACTTCGGGGGGGGGGGGGGGGCTGCGAAACACCCACGATACCGCCAGCGCAACTTCTGCGCCGCGATTATCCGGAGAAATGGTAAGTCAATATACTCAGGGGGAGTATATTTAAAGAGCCTTATTTTTCCAAGACGATCAGGCTAATTATCGATATACTCCCCTGAATTTCTGTTAATTGCGACGGCTGGAGGCCGGATTGGATCGTCATGCGTGAATATGCTTACCGGATACTGAATGTGTTTGCGGAATCGACTTTTGGTGGCAATCCCCTGTGCGTGATCGAAGATGGACGAGGTTTGTCGGACGCGGAAATGCAGGCGCTGGCCTTGCAGCAGAACTTGTCAGAGACGGTGTTTATTTTGCCTTCATCCATCGCCAGCGCCAGAATCCGGATATTTACTCCCGGCACGGAGATGGCGTTTGCCGGACATCCCAGCCTGGGGGCCGGGCAAGTCGTCAGCGAGCTGAATGCGGGTGTGGCGAGCCTGACGCTGGAGTGCAAGGCTGGCACCGTGCCGCTGTCATATCAGGATGGTATCTGGAGCCTGACCGCACCGCAGCAGCCAATCGTCCGTGATTGCCCGGTTCCGGCCACAGAGATTGCGCGTATGCTGGGATTGACTTCTGCCGATCTGCTGGCGCAGCCGTTGTGGGTGAATACTGGTTCCGACCAGTTGCTGGTCGCCGTGCAGTCTGTCGATGCTGTCCGGCGCGCCAGACTGGATGCGGCATTACTCAGGAACTGGCCGGTCAGCAGTCTGGGGCGTCGTACTGTCTATGTGTTTGCACCTGAAACAGAGGATCAGCTTGCCGGGCAGGTAACGGCGCGTTACTTTTTTGCCCGTCCTGATGGTGGCGTCGGGGAAGATCCTGCCACTGGTTCCGCCTGCGCCAATCTGGGCGGCTGGTGGCTGGCGCAACAGCGTTGCGTACCGGCCCGGTTGCGGGTCTGGCAAGGTGAGCAGATGCACCGTCCCAGTTGTTTATACCTGGAAATCGGTGCTGATCAGCAGATCCGGGTGGGTGGCAAGGTGATCGAAATTGCCCGCGGCCGCTTTCGTATTGAAGGAAAAACCGTCTAATCAGCAGAAAGCACAGGAAGAGTGCGGCGAAATCCTTTAAAATAACGAATTCTTTCAAAAGCAGCTGGTGCCCCGCCGAATGCCGGAGCAGACCACTTCAGGATTTTCCCCTATGAGCATTGCAACTACCCTCGAAATTGTCGCCGAACTGCGCGCGGGCCGGATGGTGATTCTGGTTGATGAAGAAGATCGTGAAAACGAAGGCGATCTGGTGATGGCTGCGGAATTTGTTACTCCGGAAGCAATTAATTTTATGGCCAAGTATGGCCGCGGCCTGATTTGCCTGACACTGACCGAAGAGCGCTGCGAACTTCTGAATCTGGCAATGATGACCAGCCGCAACGGCACCTCGTTCGGAACAAATTTCACCGTCTCGATTGAAGCTGCCGAAGGCGTCACGACGGGTATTTCCGCCGCCGACCGTGCACGTACAGTGCAGGTCGCGGTTGGCAAACATACTACTGCCAGCGACATTGTTCAGCCCGGCCATATTTTTCCGCTGAAGGCGCAAAAAGGCGGCGTGCTGATGCGTGCCGGGCACACCGAAGCAGGTTGCGACCTGACCGAAATGGCGGGGCTGACTCCGGCATCGGTGATCTGTGAAATCATGAAGGATGATGGCACCATGGCGCGCCTGCCCGACCTGATGGAGTTTGCGAAGGAGCACCAGATCAAGATCGGCACCATCGCTGACCTGATTCATTATCGCAGTCAGACCGAAAGCATCGTGGACCGCGTTGCCGAGCGTGAAATGGAAACCGTGCACGGCAGTTTCAAGGCTGTGGTGTATCGCGATAAACCCAGCGGCTCCGCCCATCTGGCACTGGTTCATGGTCAGCCAGCTGCCGATCAGGAAGTGCTGGTGCGGGTGCATCAGCCGGTATCGATTCTTGACCTGCTCGAAAGCAAGGCGACAACACATTCCTGGAATATTGCCGCTGCGATGCAGGCAGTACAGGCGGCAGAAGCAGGTGTCATCGTTTTGTTGAATTGCGAGGAAACTGCCGAGCAGATGTTTGATCAGTTCAAGGCGCTGAATACGCCGGAAACCCGTCCGCAAGGACGCGCTGCCCGGATGGATCTGCGCAATTACGGTATTGGTGCGCAGATTCTGAAAGATGTCGGGGTCGGTAAAATGAAATTGCTGGCGAACCCACGTAAAATGCCGTCGATGGCAGGTTTTAACCTTGAAGTAACAGGATATCTGGCCAAACCCTGTGCAGAATCTGTACAGTCCTAAGCCATATTGAGCAGACGCTGGCCAATCAGTCACTGGTTCCATGCGTCAGTGAGTCAGTGACACAAAGCGCAGAGCGCAAGAGAGAACATCATGACAGTAGGACACTATGAATCCAATCTGGATGGCGCCGGAGTACGGGTCGGTATCGTTCAGGCCCGCTTTAATGCAACCGTAGGCAACGGCTTGCTGAGTTCCTGCCTAGCAGAACTGGCCCGCCTCGGGGTCATGAATGAGGACATTTTGCATGTTACCGTGCCTGGTGCGCTGGAAGTACCGCTGGCGCTGCAAAAGATGGCCGCCACCAATCAGTTCGATGCGCTGATTGCGCTGGGCGCCGTTATCCGTGGTGAAACATATCATTTTGAGCTGGTCTCGAATGAATCCGGTGCCGGTATCACACGTGTTGGCCTCGATTCCGGTATTCCTATCGCCAATGGGATTCTGACGACTGAGAACGATGAGCAGGCGGAAGTCCGTATGCAGGAAAAAGGCGCTGATGCGGCCCGTGTCGCCGTCGAAATGGCAAATCTGGCGCTGGCGCTGGAAGAGCTGGCAGAAGCGACGGAAGACATTGATTACGATGCCTGATTGGTCTGGCAGGCGATCCGTATTTGCACAGTGTTAACAGAATGTATGAATCCTGACTTTGTCAGGTCCGGTAAGATAGTAAGAGAATAATATGAACAATAAAACCCAACATGCGAATCCCAGCAAGAACCGCTCACCGCGCCATCGCGCCCGTGAGTTTGCATTGCAGGGACTGTATGAATGGCTGCTGAATAATGAAGATTCTGGCGTGATCGATGCTCATATCCGCGAAGCTCACGGATTCGATAAGGCTGATCGCGAGCACTTCGATGCCTTGCTGCACGGTGCAATCAATCATTCTGTCGCTTTGCGCGAAGATTTCGCCCCCCTGATTGATCGTGGTATTGCGGAGCTGTCCCCGATTGAGCATGCTGTATTGCTGATTGGCGCCTACGAGTTGAAAAATCATATTGAAATCCCTTATCGGGTTGTGATCAACGAGGCTGTCGAGCTGGCAAAATCTTTCGGCGGTCTCGACGGGCACAAATATGTGAATGGCGTTCTGGATAAGCTGGCTGCCAGACTGCGCCCGGCTGAGGTTGCTGCAAAGCAGGTATAGCAGCGGGTACGCATCCTTTAATCAGGTATTCATCACCAGACCGCCTTTTTTCTTGTCAGAAATCAGGCGGTTTTTTTCGGACTATCAGCATGGAACAACACCTCGCGGCAAGATTGAATCATATTGCACCTTTTCATGTCATGGAGCTCATGAAAATGGCGGCAGATCTGGAGGCTGACGGACGCCATCTGATCCATATGGGTATTGGCGAACCGGATTTTACCGCGCCGCCTCCGGTGCTGGAGGCGGCCGCCAAAGCGCTGACCGATGGGCGCTTGCAATATACCTCGGCGCTCGGTTTGCCGGCATTGCGTGCGGCGATTTCCGATCATTATGCGCAACAGTTTGGCGTGACTGTTCCGGCTTCCCGCATCATTGTAACGGCGGGTGCTTCCGCAGCATTATTGCTGGCATGTGCTACGTTGGTGGATGTGGGAAAAGAGGTGCTGATGCCTGACCCATGTTACCCATGCAATCGCCATTTTGTCGCTGCATTTGAGGGGAAGCCGAAACTCATCGCCAGCGGACCGGAGCACCGTTTCCAGCTATCCGATGACATGGTGCGCGAACATTGGGGAGAGCATACCGGTGGCGTGTTGCTGGCTTCCCCGTCCAATCCGACCGGCACGTCGATTGCGCAGTCAGAACTGGCAAAAATTATTGCCAGCGTGCGCGAACGGCAGGGCTTTACGATTGTCGATGAAATTTACCAGGGGCTGACTTATGACGGGAAGCCATTGACGGCATTGTCGCTCGATGACGATGTCGTCGTGATTAACAGCTTCAGTAAATATTTCAATATGACGGGCTGGCGGCTCGGCTGGCTGGTTGTACCGGAGCGCATCGTACCTGCCGTTGAAAAATTGGCGCAAAATCTGTTCATCTGCGCTTCCGCCATTGCCCAGCATGCGGCCCTGGCCTGCTTTGCGCCGGAAACACTGACAATTTACGAGGCGCGGAAGGCAGAATTCCAGCGCCGGCGTGATTACATTGTTCCTGCCTTGCGTGAACTGGGGTTCAATATTCCGGTAACGCCGGATGGTGCATTTTATGTGTATGCCGATTGTTCGCATCTGACAAAAGATGCTGATGCCTTTGCCAAGCAGGTTTTGAACGAAGCGGGGGTCGTGATTGTTCCCGGGCAAGATTTTGGTCCGGCAACCGCGCAGAGCTACGTGCGCCTGTCGTATGCAAATTCACTGGAAAATCTGCAGGAGGCCGTGGCACGCTTAAAGCAGTTTTTGCATGGTCAGGGCTAAAACGGGAAGATTAGGCATACTCTTATTGATGAGTCCGGCAACATGATTGCTGAAAAAGAAAAGCCACCGTCAGGTGGCTTTTCTTTTGATGTGCTGAATCATGCCGATTTTATAACGCGGCGACCTGATCCTTTGGAACGCTGGTTTTCGCCTTGGCTTCAACCGGATCTGTTTTCCCGGCAGGTGTTGATTCTGCAGGACGGGCAACAGGTGCCGGGGCTGCTGAGAATGTGGTCGGTACATTTTTACCCGCCGAAACGTCTTTCAGGCGCTTGTATTCGGTCAGCACACGGCTGCCATAGCCTGAGTCGTTTTCAAAGGCGCTGGCGCCGACATACATTTTCAAACCGGCTTCCACTGAGCCTGTGCGGGAAACGTAATCTTTCAGAATCAGTGCCCCGACCTTGATATTGGCAACCGGATTCAGCGCAGCCTTGACACCGCCCATTTCCTCAAATTTTTCCTGATGCACCTTCGACATGACCTGCATCAGCCCCTGAGCGCCAACCGGGCTTTCGGCAAAAGGATTCAGACCTGATTCAATCGCCATGACCGACAAGATCAGCAGGGGATCAAGTTTGATTTCCTTTGCTGTCAGATAGGCTGCAGATACCAGCATATTGGTCGCGTCGGTGGCAACGCGGTAGCGCTTTGACAGCCAGTTGGTCACCCATTGCTGCTGTCGCTGGTTGCCCAGCATTTTTGCATCATCTTCCGCAACATTGGGCTTGTCAGACGTATTTTTTGAAGGTGTCTGCATCAGTGCGGCAAGGTCAGGTGCCGGAGTTGCTTCGGATGCGACTTCCTCTGCTTCTGCAAAGGGAGATAAATCCTTGAATTTGTCAGCCAGTTCTGGTTTGATGAACATTAATCCCAGAAAAATCATGGCAGCAGCGCCGGAAAGCATGAGCAGCTTACGCATTGCGCTCAGAAAACCACTGGTTGTATCACGCGCGACGGCATTCAATGCCTGGCGCTTTTGTTCGGCAGTCAAGCTGCTTTGTTGTACTGCTAATATAAAACGTTGAAACATGTTACCTCCTGAATCTTCGTGGCGCTTCCGGCTCAGCTTCGAACCTGTCGCACATGAACTTCCACGAATCAGAAACATCGTCTTCCCCGCAAGTTGCGATCAGAAGACGCCGGAGCTGTTTATCATCCGGTTCGTTGAACCGCTACTGGAGTATCCAGTGATAAACAACTTTTTTCGGGTGAAGGCAGACGCCTTTTGAAAACAATCCTTACAATGTTATATGGGGCCCGATCCCCGTGAATGATGTTACCGATATGGCGAAACCTTCTGGGTGTTGAAAGTTGCGGAAGTCTTTACCTCTTCATCAAGTTGGGCGAATTGTAGGGGCGGTTTTATATCGAGTCAATACTATCAAAATTAATTTCTATAACTTATTGGTATAATAAAATCTGCTGCAATGCAGCAAAAAACAATAAAATCAAGCACTTAGAATAACAAGCTGGACCAACTAGTTCAGACATTCAAAAAAGCGAAAAATGATGAAATATTCTGATTTGAGAGATTTTATTTCTCAATTGAAACAAAATGGCGAATTAAAGCAGATTGATATCGAAGTTTCCCCGCATTTGGAGATGACCGAAATCTGTGACCGGACTTTGCGCGCTGCGGGACCAGCTTTGTTATTCAATAAGCCGTCGGGACACCAGATACCAGTGTTAGGGAATCTGTTTGGCACGCCGCGTCGCGTCGCTCTGGGAATGGGGGCTTCCGATGTCAGCGAGCTGAGGCAGATTGGCCATGTATTGTCTGCGTTAAAAGAGCCTGAGCCGCCGAAAGGGCTGAAAGATATTCTGGGCATGGGCTCCCTGGTAAAAGCCGTCTGGGATATGGCGCCGAAAGAAGTCCGTGGCGCGAAATGTCAGGAAATCGTCTGGGAAGGGAATGACGTGGATTTGGCCCGATTGCCGATTCAGCATTGCTGGCCGGGTGACGTTGCGCCATTGATCACCTGGGGACTGGTCATTACGAAAGGACCTAACAAGAAGCGTCAGAATCTGGGGATTTACCGCCAGCAGGTACTGGCCCGGAACAAAGTCATCATGCGCTGGCTGGCGCACCGGGGCGGGGCGCTTGATTTCCGTGAGCACGGGATTGTCAATAAAGGTCAGCCTTACCCGGTCGCGGTTGCGCTGGGAGCTGATCCGGCGACGATACTGGGGGCGGTGACACCGGTACCTGACAGCCTGTCGGAATATCAGTTTGCAGGTTTACTCAGGGGCAGCCGTACTGAACTGGTGAAAGCGCTCGGCAGTGAACTGCGTGTGCCGGCCTCGGCAGAGATTGTGCTGGAAGGGCATATCTACCCTGACGAATCCCATCCCAGTGGCTATGAACATGCGCTGGAGGGGCCTTATGGCGACCATACCGGTTATTACAATGAGCAGGACTGGTTTCCGGTGTTCACGATAGACAGAATGACGATGCGGCGTGATCCGATTTATCACTCGACCTACACCGGCAAACCGCCGGATGAGCCTGCTGTGCTGGGCGTTGCGCTGAATGAAGTATTTATTCCTTTGCTGCAAAAACAGTTCAGTGAAATCACGGATTTTTATTTGCCGCCTGAGGGCTGCAGTTATCGCATGGCAGTCGTCCAGATGAAGAAATCCTATGCCGGACATGCGAAGCGCGTCATGTTTGGTGTCTGGAGTTTTCTGCGCCAGTTCATGTATACCAAATTCATCGTGGTGGTCGATGAAGATGTGAATATCCGCGACTGGAAGGAAGTGATCTGGGCAATCACTACCCGGGTTGATCCACTAAGAGATACCACGCTGGTGGATAACACGCCGATTGACTATCTGGACTTCGCCTCCCCGGTCAGTGGTCTTGGCAGCAAAATGGGCATTGATGCGACCAATAAATGGCCTGGTGAAACCAGCCGTGAGTGGGGAACAACGATACAAATGACGGCAGAGGTGCGTCAGAAGGTCGATCAGATCTGGCAGGAATTGGGATTGTAGATTGATTATCTCCTCCAGACCGGTTGCCATGTTTCCATTGGTGCCGGATAGGAGGGGGTGTCCGGATCATGTGCAAGGGGAAGATTGGCCGGCAGTCTGGTGTGCCGGTATGTGCCGGCACGGGCAGTTCTTCCTTGTCTCATCCGTATTTGGCCAGAATTGTGAGCGGAATTGTGCAGGATGCGTTATACTACGCGCTGGCGGGCCCCTGCGCATTGCGGCATGGCCAATCTGGTCAGGTCGGGAACGAAGCAGCCACAGTCATTTCCCGCAAGTGCCGCAGACCAGGCTCGCCAACTTCTCTCTCCTTCCCGTTTGTTCATCTTCCATACTCACGTCACCCGTGCCGCTGATGCCGCTTATTGTGCGATAACAGAATCAAAAGCCACGCCACTGCACCGTTCTCCTTGTCTTTGAATAATTTTGCGTTAAGCTGTTTGTGCGCAAAAACATTCACCGTTTATTGCGGATAATAATTTAAATACTGACTGAGGAGACTGAAATGAAACTGACCCGCAGAATCGTACTTATTTTCGGTTTATGTGCAGGCCTGGCAGCACCCGCCATGGCTGCTGAAGATCGTGGAACAACTGAGCAGGCGCAGGCGATGGTAAAAAAAGGGATCGCTTATATTAAAGAAGTTGGCAAGGAAAAGGCTTTCGCCGAATTTACAAATATGTCTAATAAAGATTTTCATGACCGTGATTTATATTTATTTGCATATGACATGAATGGCGTTAACCTCAGTCACGGCAATAATCCTAAGATGAACGGTAAAAATCTGATTGATCTGAAGGTCGGTGATAAATTCGTGGTTAAGGAAATGATTGCGATGGCAAATAGTAAAGGCAAGGGGTGGATTGAATATCAATGGCCGAATCCTGTCACCAAAGTCCTGGAAACCAAATCCACTTACATAGAGAAGCTGGACAATTATTTCGTCGGGTGCGGTGCCTATAAATAAGATGGAATTTCTTTATGCCCCCTATGAACCTGCCGGATAGTGGCAGGTTTTTTTATCTGTAAAAATAAAATACCGATTTTTGATATTTCAGGCGAACAGGTAAAGTTTTACTTTCGCCAGCCGGTATACGCGGACATGCGCAGACTGAATCCGAATACAATCGAATCCTTATGAATCAAAGTCTCTATCCCATTACGCAACGGTTCCTGGCCTGGTTTTCCCGTCCGGTGCTGTTTGCTGGCCTGTTGTTATCGATACCGGCATTTTATCTTTTGCTGGCAACGGATAATCAGCATCTGGTCCAGATCGGGCATACCCTATATCTCGTTGCTGCAGGCCTGATTGCGCTGGATACTTACTGGAAATGGAAAGGCAACCGTCGCCAGCCGCAACGGCGCAGCGGAAAGATGCTGCTGGATATGGGTATCACACTGGGTTGTCTGATCAGTGCTATCCAGTTCTCTGTGGTCTGGAGTCCGGTCGAGTGGTTATTGCGGCTGGGTTTGTGTGCTGCGATTTTGCTGCGTCTTGCCATGCTGGTGTTGCAGCATATGAAACCCGGTCATCTGGTGCAGATCATTACACTGGCTTTGCTGATGCTGAGTTCTGCCGGTGCGGGATTTTACTGGCTTGAGCCGAACGTGAAAAATTATGCCGATGGCGTCTGGCTGGCGTTTACCACGGTGGCGACGGTCGGATATGGCGATATCGTGCCATCCACCCCATCATCCAAAATCTTTGCGGTGTTTATCGTGCTGCTGGGTTATGCGATGTTTTCGATTGTGACGGCGAACATTGCCGCGCTGTTTGTGGGGGAAGAGGAAAAAATATTCGAGCGGGAGCTGCATGCGGATATTCGTCTGCTTAACCGGGAAATCGGTGCTTTGCGCGATGAATTGCGTCGCCGGGACAAGTTTCTGGCGGAACTGGAGCACAAAGTCCGGTCTTTACAGGAAAAGCAGCATTAACCCCGCCACAACCACAGTAAAACGGCGGCAGGAGTCATCATCTGCCGCCGTTTGTTCAGAATGCCAGGATTGACCTCATGCTGGAAATGCTCTGTTCAGAATTTTCTGACATGTGTTCATATCATTGATGATGGTGCTGCCATATATGCGCCCGCTGTCTGTATTCAGGCGGCTGCTGATAAAGGTTTCGGCGAAATCCTGTGGCGCGTGCCGGATAAGTAAGGCAGACTGTGCGGCCAGCACCAGTTTCTGAACCAGCCGGCGCGCCTGCAACTCACGGGTTTCTGGCGGTGTCAGGAGTTCAACCTGCAATTCCAGAACCAGTTGCCTGACGGCGGCATGGCCACAGGTCGCAAAATCTGCCAATAACAGTTGCGCGCCTTCCGGATCGCGATCTATCGCCCGCAGGACATCCAGGCACATCACATTCCCTGAACCTTCCCAGATAGAGTTGACCGGCGCTTCCCGGTAGAGTCTCGCCATGATGGCGGTTTCGACATAGCCGTTGCCTCCCATGACTTCCATGCATTCGCCGGTGAATTCAATGGCGCGTTTGCATACCCAGAATTTGGCAGCGGGTGTCATAATGCGCCGCCATGCCTGGTGCAGGGGGGATTCTTCGCCGTCCGCGACAGACGCCAGTTGCAGCATCAGCCAGCCTGCCGCCTCACTCTCCAGAGCCAAATCAGCCAGTGTGTACGCCATCAGCGGTTGTTCCGCCAGCAGCCGCCCAAACGCGCTGCGGTGTCGCGCATGGTGGATGGCCTGTATGAGTGCCTGGCGCATCAGCGCGGCGCTGCCGATCACACAGTCGAGCCGGGTCAGGTTCGCCATTTCGATAATGGTCGGGATGCCGCGCCCCTCGGTGCCGATCATGATGCCATACGCATCCTGAAATTCGACTTCACTGCTGGAGTTGGACTGATTTCCGAGCTTGTCTTTCAGGCGCTGAATCAGGATAGTGTTTTTAGTGCCATCAGGTTTCCAGCGGGGAACGAAAAAGCACGACAATCCCGCTTCGGTGCGTGCCAGGACCAGATGTGCATCGCACATGGGGGCGGAAAAAAACCATTTATGTCCGGTCAGCAAATAGGCTTCACCGCGGCCTGATGCGCCACAGGGGCGGGCCAGCGTCGTATTGGTCCTGACATCTGAGCCGCCCTGTTTCTCCGTCATACCCATTCCGATCATGATGGCGTATTTGTCCGGAATCGGCAGATCCCGCGGATCATGCCGTGTGGCGTACAGTTTTTCCCAGAGCTGAGCGAATAGCGCAGGTTCTTTTTGCAGCACCGGTATGGCGGCAAAGGTCATGGTGGTCGGGCAGAGCGAGCCGGACTCGATCTGAGCCTGCATGTAATAGCCAGCCGCCCTTGCCACCTGAGCGCCTGCACGCGGGTGAGACCAGGGCAATGCCTGCAGACCCTGACTGCGCAGCATTCCCAGTAACTGATGCCAGCTGGGATGAAAGTCGACAACGTCAATACGTTTCCCGGTTCTGTCGTGGGTGCGCAGCTCTGGCAGATAGCGGTTAGCCTGTTCGCCCAGCAGCAATGTTTCCGGCATACCCAGTTCTGCGCCAAACTGTTCCAGCGAGGCTGTGTGCCAGTCGGCTTTATAATGCTGCAAACCGTCCTGCAGGAGCGTATCGCTGAGAAACAGGTTGTAGTGCTGCAGTTCGGGAACCTGATTGCTGATTTCGTGCGTTTGCCATTGCATACCTGTCTCCTGTCTGGAATGTGTGCGGTGTATTTGTTCTGTATTTGCGCTGCGCGGGTGATGTGCCTTGGAATGTCAGTGTAACGGGCATCCTGCTGCAGTATGTTCGTATTTGATTTTTTGTCCTGTATCTGATGAATGCTTCGACAGACCCTTTGAAATCAAGGCGTAAGCCGGTGCAGCAACGTTCCAGGCTGACGCAGGGAGCAATTCTGGATGCTTTTGTTCGGCTTTTGCTTGAAAAAGGTTATGCCCGGCTGACCATGCGCGATATTGCGCTGGTTGCCGGTGTCGGTTTGGGGACGTTGTATGAATATTTCCCCGGCAAAAAATCGATTGCGGCACATTGCATTCACGGCCGCTTCAAAGGCGTCGGGCAGCAGATGCTGGGATGGCTGGATGGCTTGCGCGGCGAACCTGCTGCCCGGCTGATTCCGTCTCTGATTGAGCGGCTGATTGCTTTGCACGCTGAAAGGGCAGAGGAGTGGTCAGCGCTGATTTTTCTGGAACGTCAGCTGTCGGAACGTGATGCTTATGCGCAGTTGTACCGGTATATTGCCGATATCTGGACGCAGGCCTTACATGCTTGCGCTGATACGGCGCAGATGCAGGATAAAAATCCCGCAGTTTTGCATGCTGTCGTGTATGGATTGTTATATCAAACGCTGATGCTGTCTCCGCAAAGATTGACCGAGACAGCATTTTCAACCGAGATGCAGGCGCTGGTAGCCGGGTATTTGCAATTTCCGGTTTCCGGACAGTCTGTCTGATGAATGAATAGGGTAAAATCTCAGCATGTCATATCAAGTTCTCGCCCGAAAATACCGCCCCAGAAGTTTTCAGACTCTGGTGGGTCAGGAGCACGTGGTTCGTGCCTTAACGCATGCACTGGAGCAGCAGCGGCTGCACCATGCCTATCTGTTCACCGGTACCCGCGGTGTCGGTAAAACGACGCTGTCGCGGATTCTCGCCAAGTCTTTTAATTGCGAGCAGGGCATTACCGCCAATCCTTGCGGTGTCTGTGAAGCCTGCACGGCGATTGATGCCGGGCGTTTCGTCGATTACATCGAGATGGATGCCGCATCGAACCGCGGCGTGGATGAAATGGCGTCGCTGCTGGAGCAGGCCATTTATGCACCATCGAATGCGCGCTTTAAAGTGTATATGATTGACGAAGTACACATGCTGACGAATCATGCGTTTAATGCGATGCTCAAGACTCTCGAAGAGCCGCCGGAGCATGTGAAATTCATTCTGGCGACGACAGACCCGCAGAAAATTCCCGTGACGGTTTTGTCCCGCTGTCTGCAATTCAATCTGAAGCAGATGCCGCCGGGTCATATCATCGGTCACCTTGAAAATATCCTGACGCAGGAGCAGATTGGTTTTGATGTTTCTGCACTGCGTTTACTTGCACAGGGCGCACAGGGTTCCATGCGTGATGCGCTGTCTCTGACCGATCAGGCGATTGCTTATGCGGCCGGTCAGGTGAGTCTGGAGTCGGTACAGGGTATGCTGGGAGCGCTGGATCAGTCATATCTGATTCGTCTGCTTGATGCGCTGGCAGTCAATGATGGCAAGGCTTTGCTGGATGTCGCCGATGAAATGGCCGCGCGCAGCCTGTCGTACAAGGCGGCTTTGCAGGATCTCGGTACGCTGTTGCATCAGATCGCGGTAGCGCAACTCGTGCCTGCTGCTGTGGCGGAGGATTTGCCGGAAAGAGAGCAGGTATTGCGCCTGGCATCTGTTTTTTCCAAAGAAGAGATTCAACTGTATTATCAGATCGCAGTGCATGGCCGTAATGAGCTGGCGCTGGCTCCTGATGAATATGCCGGTTTCAGCATGACTTTGTTGCGTATGCTGGCCTTTCGACCGACAGAAGGTGGCGAAGTGGCAGGTACTGGGGCGACTTCTTCCGGGGGGGGCACGGCAAGAGCTGTCTTGCCGCCGTCCTCACCGCAGGCCACACCTTCCGGCGTCAAGGCAACGGTGGCACAAAATGCGCAATCTTCGGCAGCGTTGTCCGTTTCCGCGCCGGCCAGAGCTGCGGTGCCAGCCGGCAATGTGAATCCAGTTTCTCCGCCGGTAGTGGCTCAGGTGCGGAATTCCGCAACGGCAGACATCACGCCTGCGGCTGGCACACCGGCACAAAAAACCGTGAGCCCTGTAATGGCTGCGTTGGCCGCCGCACGGGCCGCCAGCGCCGGTGTCAAAGGTACAGGGGGAAATGCTGCGCAACCGGCCGCACCAGTCATACCAGTAGTTCACTCTGCGACAGAGGCTCCGGCAGTGGCTCCGGCAGTGGAAAAAAAAGCAGCAACGGATATTCCACCTCAGCCATCACCACGCATGGCAGCGGAAAATTTGGCTGATGCGCAACCTGCAGGCAGCGTTTCCACACCGGACTTTTCCCCGGCGGAGCCTGATATGCCTGTGCCGATGGAAGCACAGTCCCTGACGATGGATGATATGCCGCCGCCTTGGGATGACGACATACTGCAAGTATCGGTGGCAAAAAATACGGCGGGAACAAGCCGGAATTTACCGGCTGATGTTTCGCATACACAGGGTGCGGATGATGTGCCTGTTGCGCATCAGTCCGGCGCAATGTCCGCCTCAGAGCCTGTCGTGCTTGACCGTCAGTTGTGGCAGGCGCCTGTTGCGGCGCTGGACTGGGATGGGCGCTGGCCGACACTGGCAGCCAACCTGCCGGTACGCGGAGTGACGCAGCAGCTGGCGCAGCAAAGCGAACTGGCTGATTGCCGGCAGGAAGGCAGTGCCTGGGTCTTTGAATTACGCGTGCCGCTTCCTACTTTGCTGTCGGCGGGGAGCAGCGACAAGCTGGCGGCAGCGCTTTCCGAACGATTTTCCAGGACCGTCCGCGTCGAGCATAAGATCGGCGCAGTGGAGCTGACTGCCAACGCAGAGGCGATTGCCGAACGGGAATTGCGCCAGAAACAGGCGGAACAATCCATCCGGAAAGACCATTTTGTGCAGACTCTGATGCGTGAATTCGGTGCCGTCATCGTGACTGGCAGCGTGCGCCCGGTCTGATTCTTTTCTCTGTTTTTTAAATTCAAATTATTCCATTTTCAGGAGAAGTATCCATGATGAAAAATCAACTCGCGGGTCTGATGAAGCAGGCGCAGGCGATGCAGGACAACATGAAAAAAGCCCAGGATCAGCTGGCGCTGATCGAGGTGGAAGGTCAGGCCGGTGCCGGGCTGGTGAAGGTGGTGATGACCTGTAAAAATGATGTGAAGCGCGTCACGATCGATCCGTCATTGCTGACTGATGATAAGGATATGCTGGAAGACCTGGTGGCGGCCGCGTTTAACGATGCCGTACGCAAGGCAGAGGCGACCACGCAGGAAAAAATGTCCGGGCTGACGGCCGGTATGCCATTGCCGCCCGGCTTCAAAATGCCGTTCTGACCGTGAAGAAAACCGGCAGTCTCGAAGCACTGGCTGATGCATTGCGCCGCCTGCCCGGAGTCGGGCCGAAATCGGCGCAGCGCATGGCTTACCATTTGTTGCAACATGACCGGGAGGCCGCGTCAACGCTGGGCCATGCTTTGTTGAATGCGATGGACCGCATTCATCACTGCTCCTCCTGCAATACCTTCACCGAAATTGAAATCTGCGAAACCTGCCAGGATGCGCAGCGTGACGGTACGCTGCTGTGCGTTGTCGAGACACCTTCAGATCAGATGATGATCGAGCAGACCCTGACCTACAAGGGACTGTACTTCGTATTGATGGGGCGTCTGTCACCGCTGGATGGAATCGGACCGAGGGATATCTATCTGGAACGGCTGATTGCCCGTGCGACCGACGGGATCGTGCAGGAAGTCGTGCTGGCCACCAATTTCACGAATGAAGGTGAGGCCACCGCGCATTATATCGGCGAGATGCTTAAAGCCCGCGGATTGAAAGTCAGCCGGCTGGCGCGCGGTGTTCCTGTCGGTGGTGAGCTGGAATATGTTGATGCCGGCACAATTGCCCGCGCCATGCTGGACAGGCGCAGCGCCTGAGTCTTGCCGGGGCATCTGACAGAGCGAGTGTGCCGGGCATACAGTGATGATCCAACCAAACATGAAATCCATATCATGACCCAAAAAAATACCGGACCGCTGTCAGGCATCCGGGTGCTGGAACTTGGCACACTGATAGCCGGTCCATTTTGTTCGCGCATGCTGGCAGAATTCGGTGCCGAAGTCATCAAGATCGAATCGCCGGATGGCGGCGATCCGCTACGGCAGTGGCGGGTATTGAAAGATGGGACCTCCTTGTGGTGGAGTGTGCAGGCGCGGAATAAAAAAAGTGTCACGCTGAATATGAAAAGTGCGGAGGGGCAGAACATCGCACGGCGTCTGGCGCTGGATGCCGACATCATTATCGAAAATTACCGCCCTGGCGTGCTGGAGAAGTGGCAGCTCGGTTATGCGCAGTTAAAAGCAGTCAATCCGGCCACCATCATGGTGCGGCTTTCCGGGTACGGCCAGACTGGTCCAATGCGCGATTTGCCTGGCTTTGGCGCAATTGGTGAATCAATGGGCGGTTTGCGGTATGTATCGGGTCATCCTGATCGTCCGCCGGTCAGAGTTGGCATTTCGATCGGTGATTCTGTGGCAGCGTTACACGGGGTTATCGGGGCGATGATGGCACTGCGTCATCGTGATGTGACCGGCGGTCGCTGGAACGGCAAAACAGGTGAGGCTTGCCAGGCGGGGCAGGGGCAAATGGTGGACGTGGCATTGTACGAGTCCGTCTTTAATCTGATGGAGTCACTGGTGCCGGAATTCGATGTGGCAGGTGTGGTGCGGGAGCGTACCGGGGGCGCATTGCCCGGCATCGTTCCGTCGAATACCTACACCACTGCCGATGGTGAAAATATTGTGATTGCGGGTAATGGCGATGCGATTTTCCATCGTCTCATGAAGGCGATACAGCGCGATGATCTGGCGCACGATCCGGAGCTGGTCCGCAATGATGGCCGGGTGCAGCGTACCGCTGAAATTGATGCGGCCATCCAAGGCTGGTGTGATACGCAGCAAATTGAAACGGCTTTGCAGACACTGAGAGCGGCGGATGTTCCGGTGGGGAAGATTTATTCAGTGCGGGATATGATGCAGGATCCGCAGTTCCTGGCGCGCAATATGTTTGAGCAGCATCAGTTCGCTGATGGCAGCGCAGTGAAACTACCCGCGATTACGCCGAAAATGTCTGAAACACCGGGGCAGACTCAATGGCTGGGGCCGCGTCTCGGAGAGCATAACCATGCGGTCTTGGGGGCACTGGGATATAGCGAGGCGGATATCGCACGCTTTGAAGCTGAAAAAATTATTTAGCAGAAATCCGGGACTGACATCCAATGATCCGGCTGGCGCAATCGGTCTTTGTCGTGTGGGATGTCGTGTTATCTGCCGGTATCTGCTGTCATGCCTCGTCAGGATAATGTGCATCAGCGCGGCAGAGAAACTATTTTTAAAAATACGCATGGAGACGTCAGATGAATCGCCAGTTCTGGAAACAGTTCGTCATTGCACTGGTCCTGTTTTTACTGGGTTACTTCACTTTTAACAGTAAGCTGTTTGCGGCAGAGCGGGTGCAGCCGGCCGCAGTGCGGACCAGCCAGGACGGTCACTGACAAGTGTGCTGGCTGATCCGCAGGACACGTGATTACAGCGTCTTGATGTATTCCCGGATACCGGTCAGCAGCATTTCAATTGACATGGCAGCGAGTATCAGCCCCATCAACCGTTCGAATGCGGTCATGACCCGCGACCCGAGCACCTGCTGCATGCGTTCGGCGCTGAGCAGCACCACCAGCCAGACAACCGCAACGGCGGTCAGGGCGCCAAGATGAACCAGCATCTCCTGGCTGTTATCGGAAGAAAATAACAGCACAGTCGCCAGCGCAGACGGACCCGCCAGCGCAGGAATGGCCAGCGGGACAATAAATGGCTCGTGATTTCCTTCCGTATCCCCGAAAATGCCCCCTTCCTGCGGAAACACCATGCGCAAAGCAATCAGGAACAGAATGACGCCGCCGCCGATACGGATCGAGACTTCGGAGAGTTGCAGCGCGGTCAGAAAGTTTTTCCCGAAAAACATAAACAGCAACAGCAGGATAAAAGCGATCGCGCATTCGCGCACGATAACGCGCCAGCGCCTTTCGGGGGAAACATGAGAGAGCGCACTGACGAAAATCGGGACATTGCCAAACGGATCGGTCACGATAATCAAAAGAATCAGTGTCTGGAAAAAATCTTGTGCCATGAATAGGGTATCTCTCAGGCCATTCCGGGATAAAGCGGAAGAGGCTGTCAGTGTCAGGGTGTTTGTAAAATATCGGAGAGCCGGCCTGAGTCGGTATCTGACCGGAAATTGCAGGAGGGGGCTTGTATCGTACCAATGCCGGAAACCCCTCGCTGAGCCGCAATTTTCCTGCCGATCATGGGGTGCTGTCAATCCAGGTTTGTCCGGGAAAGGCATTTGTGCAGGAAATAGAAGGAGTCACCAAATTGCCCCGGCGGGATTCTGCCGGGGTTTGCGTTACTATTGTGTCTTTAAAATGCCGGATTGCAGCCGGTTTGATAATCCGGCTTGCAGGACGTGAACTGGCTGTGCGGATGATGAATCATGAGTGAAACAAAAGAAAGACCGGATACTCCTTGCGTGGCGGTGTGCTCCACAACCTTTGATGAGGTTTGCCGGGGGTGCGGCCGCACGGTTGCCGAAGTGGCGGAATGGGTTTTTATGGATGCAGAGCAGAAAGAAGTCATTTGGCAGAGGATTGCCGCGCAAGGTTATCCTCATCGTAATTCGTAACATTGATGAGCGGGATTGGACCGCAGCACAAATCCTGCGGCAGTAAAAACAAAAACGGAGACAAAGATGACGCAAATTAAAAAGAGCCGCCGGCGTTTTATTCTGGGAGGCCTGGGATCTGCCGGTGCGCTGGTGGTGGGCTGGGGAGTCATGCCGCCGCGCCAGCGTTTGAATGGCGCACATCCTCTGCCGGTCGTGCAGGGTGAAGTGGCGCTCAATGGCTGGATCAAGATTGCCGCTGACGGCATTGTGACGGTTGCCATGCACCGCAGTGAAATGGGGCAGGGGATTCATACCGCGTTGCAGATGCTGGTGGCTGAAGAACTGGATGTGCCGATGCACATGATCAGAACGATGCATGCGCCGGTCGATAAAATTTACGGCAACATGGCGATGCTGGCGGACGGCTTGCCGTTTCATCCGGATGATCAGGGAACGGTGAAGCGTTTTGCGCAGTGGATGACACTGAAAACCGCGCGTGAACTTGGTCTGCAGGTGACTGGCGGCTCTTCCAGTGTCAAGGATGCCTGGACACCCTTGCGTGAAGCGGGCGCCACCGCGCGCGCTATGCTGGTGGCCGCGGCTGCGCAGGAGTGGCAGGTCGCTGCGAGCCAGTGCCGTACGGAAAACGGCCTGGTCAAAAACGCGGCGGGAAAACAACTGGCCTATGGCGTGCTGGCAGCCAAGGCAGTGAATGCGCGACCAGAGTCAGTGACGCTGAAAGACCCGAAGGCGTTTACCTTGATCGGCCATCCACAGGCGCGTACCGATACCCGCAGCAAAACCGATGGTTCCGCACAATATGGAATTGATGCGCGACCTGAGGGTTTGCTGTATGCCGCGCTAAAGATGAGTCCTGTGATTGGCGGTACTGTTAAGCATGTCGATGTGCAGGCTGTTCAGGGCTTGCCGGGTGTGCGTCATGTGGTCGATTTTTCCGCAGAAGCAGGGCCGGCCGGCGTAGCCGGTGTTGCGGTAGTGGCAGACAGTTACTGGCATGCCAAAAAGGCGTTGGCTGCATTGCCGCTGGAGTGGAACCCCGGCCCGCATGCTGATTTGACGACTGCGAAAGTATTTCAGGAGCTGGCGGAAAAAATCGACAGTGAATCCGGCTTCACCTATTACCGGCAGGGTGATGCCCCTGCCATGCTGAACAGCGCCGACGCTGTGAAAAAGGTGCAGGCAGAATACCGCGCGCCGTTTTTGGCGCATGCCGCCATGGAACCTATTAACTGCACGGCACAGCTGAAAGAAGGCAGGCTGGATGTGTGGGTATCAACACAGGTGCCGAGCATTGCGGTCGATGTCGCTGCCAAGGCAGCTGGCATTCCGGCTGAACAGGTGAATCTGCACATGAGTTTCCTCGGCGGCGGTTTCGGACGCCGCCTGGAAGTCGACATGGTGCTGCAGGCCGTTGCCGTCGCCCGTAAAACGGGGGGATTACCAGTGAAGCTGGTCTGGAGCCGGGAAGAGGACATCACGCATGATGTCTACCGGCCTGCCGCGCTGGCACGTTTCAGCGCAGCACTGGATGCGCAGGGGCGTGTGATTGCTTATGACAATAAATCAGCCTCCGGATCAATCACTCATCAGGTGCTCAAGCGCACGTTTGGCCTGATGGGAGCCGGACCAGATAAAACCACAGCCGAAGGTGAATACGATACATCGTATCAGTTCCCGCACCAGAAGATTGCGCATGTGATCGTGCCGACTCCGGTGCCGCTGGGGTACTGGCGTTCGGTGGGGCATTCGCATAATGCATTTTTCAAAGAAAGTTTCGTTGACGAACTGGCGCACGCCGCGGGTAAGCAGCCGGCGGCATTCCGGCGTGAGCTGCTGAGCAATCAGCGGCGTCACCTGACCGTACTGGACGCAGCGCTGAATAAAGCGGGTACGGCTCCCGAAGGCAGGGCGCATGGCATTGCGTTGCACCGCTCTTTTGGCAGCATTGTGGCGCAGGTGGCCGAAGTGTCTGTGCATGATGGGCAGATTCGCGTGCACCGCGTGGTGTGTGCGGTCGATTGCGGGATCGCAGTCAACCCCAACATCATCATGCAGCAGATGGAGTCCGCCGTGATATTCGGCCTGAGTGCCGCGTTGTACGGCGAGGTCACGATCAAAGACGGACAGGTTCAGCAAACCAATTTCCATGATTATGCCGTGTTGCGTATGAACGAAGCGCCGCACGTGGAGGTGGTGATCGTGCCAAGCGCAGAGCCGCCGGAGGGAATTGGTGAGCCTGGTGTGCCGCCGGTTGCGCCGGCAGTCGCCAATGCCGTGTTCATGCTGACCGGCCAGCGCTTGCGTAGCCTGCCCCTGAAGCTGAGCTGAAATATGCTTGAATATACTGGGGGGAGTATATGAAATTTCCCTTATTGAATAAGGACGCTGGGCTGTTTTTAAAGAAATGATGGGGGAGTATCTGTTTTTGATGTTTTTTTTGTTATTTTTGAGTAACAGTTAATCATCCTGTTGTATTCCCGTTTTATACTGCGATGCGCCGCAAGCAGCGCTTGTTTTTTCATGTTGAACTTTTTTTGACCGAAGTGTTTATGTTGAATTTTCAGACTATGTCCGTTCCTCCGGCAAAGCGCCGCGCACGTGGATTTACGCTTATCGAAATCATGGTGGTGGTGGTCATCATGGGAATCCTGGCGGCGCTGGTGGTGCCCAAGCTCATGGGTCGTACCGATGATGCCCGTATTTCTGCCGCACGGCAGGATATCGCCACCCTGATGCAGGCGCTGAAGCTGTACCGTCTGGACAACCAGCGTTATCCGACCACGGAGCAGGGCCTGCAGGCACTGATCGTGAAACCGACGACCGGCCCTGCCGCGAATGGCTGGAAAACCGGCGGTTATATTGAGAAATTGCCGAAAGATCCCTGGGGGAATCCGTATCAGTATCTGTCCCCGGGCATCAAGGGTGAGGTCGATGTGTTTTCCTACGGCGCTGATGGTCAGCCCGGCGGTGTCGATAAGGATGCCGACATCGGCTCCTGGGACATGTAAAGCAGGCGGATGAAATCTGTGCGCAGGCAGCAGGGGTTCACGCTGCTGGAATTACTGGTGGTTCTCGTCATCGTCGGCATCATGCTTGGCGTAGTGAGTTTTAACGCCATGCCAGATCAGCGCCAGCGGCTGGAAAATGACGCGCGACGGATTGCTTTGCTGATGCAACTGGCGCGCGATGAAGCGATCCTGCGCAATCTGCCGGTTGCGTTTGAGGCCGACCAGTCCGGTTACCGTTTCCAGATCCGCGAAGACCGGATCTGGCTTCCGCTGAAAGATGATCTGCTGCGCGAACGCAATTTCGAATTATCCCCCGTGAAGCTGCAAATGGAACCCGTTCCGTTTCAGACCATGCCCATGCGCGTGGTGTTTGGCAGGGAGCCGGTCGATAAACCATTTATTCTGACCTTGCAGTCGGGTGACAGCAGTGTGCGGATCCGGGCTGATGGCATTGGGCATTTTTTGGTGGAATAAAATGAACCCGGATATTTCTTCTTTCCGTTCCCGCGGATTTACTCTGCTCGAAGTGCTGGTGGCGCTGGTGATCGTCGGCACCGCACTCGGTGCCAGCCTGCGGGCAGTCGGCAGTCTGACGCAAAACAGCAGCGACCTCAGAACCTCGCTCATGGCGACCTGGTCTGCAGAAAACCGTCTGGCGCAGATACGGCTGGCAAGAGAGTGGCCGGCATTTGGCGAGCGCAGTTTTGACTGTCCGCAGGCCGATCTGCAATTAACCTGCGAAGAGCATGTCATCGCCACGCCGAACCCCTCTTTTCGCCGGGTTGAGGTGTTTGTCTATGAGACAGCCAGACCAGAGCGTCACATCATCAAGCTGACGCAGGTGGTGCCGAATGCCTTGTGACCGGATTCCCGCACAGTCTCAAATCAACGCCAGTCGCGGCTTCACGCTGATTGAGCTGCTGGTTGCCATCACTATCCTGGCGATTGTGGCGGTTCTGGGGTGGCGCGGTCTTGACAGTATTGTGCGTGCCAGGATTGCATTAAATGCCAGCATGGAGCAGACGCGCGGTATTCAGCTGGCTTTTGCGCAGATCGAAAATGACGGCGCTCATCTCATCGATGCCGGACTGATGCCGGGGCGCAGCGTGCTCAGTGCCGCCGGCAACAAACTGATGCTGATCCGCAGTGTGTCTGAAGAAAATCAGCCGACCCGCTATCAGATCGTGGTGTACAGCGTGAATGACAGCCAGCTGGCGCGACGCGAATCGTTGCCGACGCGGGAGCTGGCAGTATTGAAGCAGGATTGGCAAAATGCCGCCGATGACAGCGACAGCTGGGGTCGTATCGTGTTGCAAAAAGACGTGGCGCAGATCGCGATGCGGACCTGGAAGCTGGGGGAAACCGGCTGGCGGGTCGGTGGCAGCGATGTGCAGAATACGACTGATCAAAACAAGGTCAAAAACGGCATTGCGGCAGACTCCCTGAATAAAACTGCAAAACTGACCGGACTGGAAGTCTCTTTGCTGGTGCAGGGGCAGAGTGCGCCGATGATCAAAGTATTTTTGCTGGGAGCCGGCTGATGAGGCTCTCAAGACCAATGCGCAGGCAGCGAGGCGTTGCCGTGGTGACGGCACTGTTGCTGACCACGCTGGCCATTACCATCGTCGCCAGTCTGTTCTGGCAGCAACAGGTTCAGGTGCGGTCGATTGAAAACCAGCGCATGCAATTACAAAAAAAATGGATATTGCGTGGTGCGATTGACTGGGCGCGGCTGATCCTGCGTGAAGATGCGCGCCAGTCCGCCAAGGTGGACTATCTGGGGGAGCCGTGGGCCGTGAAACTGGCAGATACCCGTCTCGACCAGTATGTGGAAAATGGCCGGGCAGAGACAGAGGAGAGTGATGCCACCCTGTCAGGCCAGATCGTTGATGCTCAGGCCTCATACAATCTGAATAATCTGGCGACCAACGGTGTGATTGATCCGCGCGAACTGGCGGCATTTTCCCGGTTGCTGGCGAATCTGCGGCTGTCGCCCGACCTGGCGCAGGCAGCCGCTGACATGATCGCAGCCAGCCAGCCTCAGATCAAAACACCGGCCGGAGCGCCGGACAGTTCCCCTGCCAGTGCTGCCCGCGCCGGGAGTAGTGTGGAAAATACAAAAACTGACTCTGCGAACAACCGTACTGAAGTACAATTCTTGCGCCCGGTACAGGTGGAAGATCTGCTTGCAGTTTCCGGTTATACGCCGGAAATCGTGGAAAAACTCCGTTCTTATGTCATGGTGTTGCCGCGCAAAACAGCCACTACGGCGGTGAATCTGAATACGGCGCCGGCAGAAGTGCTGGCAGCCAGGATCGAAGGCGTCAGCATGGCGGATGCCGCGTTGATGGTCGCCAGCCGTGACCGCGCGTATTTCCGTGATTTGGCGGATTTTCATCAGCGTTTTCCGGATAAGGGTAAAACGACGACGGATAAGGATATCCAGGTCTGGACCCAGTTTTTTGTGGTGAACGGCAAAGTGAAAATGAATCGCTCGCTGATGGATGTCAGCGCATTGATTGAGCGCGCCGATGATGGTGCAACGACCGTATTGTGGGTCAGGGATAATTAAATTTGAATATGGCAAGTACACTTTATATTTCTTTGCCCGCCAGAATGAGCGTGCAGAATCAGCCGGGCCTGCTGACTGGCGCCTTGCCATTTGCGCTGATGTCTGCCGAAGGGCATGTGCTGCAACAGGGCCGGAAAACCTTTGCCGAATTGCGCTCACTGAGCGGTGAAGTGCGACAAGTCAGTCTGTTGCTGGCGGCATCCGATGTGAGTCTGCAACAGATCAAAGTGCCGCCGATGTCCGGCATGAAATTGAAGAGCGCTCTGCCGAATATGCTCGAAGAACAGATCGTCAGCGATCCTGCGGAAGTGGTGCTGGCGGCAGCGCCGGTGCGGGAGGGAAAGGTCAGTGTCGCAGTCACCGACAGACGCTGGCTGGATCTTGTCGCTGAACAGGTCAAAGACTGGCCGGTGAAAAAAATTGCTGCCTTTCCGGCGCAACTGGCGGTACAGCAACCGGCAGAAGGGCAATCCGGCGTTGCCGTACTGGACGATGCGGCGGGGTGTCTGACCTTGTTGCTGCGTCAGCAGGAGCAGGGCGTGGGGATGTTGCTGGCGGATGCGGATGCCTCTCAGGTGACGGCGATGCTGCAATTACTGGCGCCGGCAGCAGAAATTTCCTTGTATGTGGATGCCGTTACGCTGGATACCTGGCAACAAAAATTGCAGGCGCTGGGTGAGGCTGTCGCCAGCCAGTATCCCTTGAAAGCCATCAGCTGGGTCGTGCGGACTGCAGGGCTGAACGCCGATACGCCGGATTTACTGTCGGAAATCAACGCTATTCACCGGCCGGCCATCGACTGGACAGCGTGGCGCTGGCCATTGCGACTGGTGCTGGCCGCCGTGCTGGTGAACGTGGCTGCGCTGAATCTGGACTGGTACAGGCTCAAGCGTGAAGCGCGCGGACTCAGCGATGTACTGTTGCATACTTATCAGAACAGCTTTCCGAAAGAAACCACGATCCCTGATCCGCTGGAACAGATGCGACAAAAAGTCAGCATGGCACAGCGCCAGTCGGGGCAGTTTGCCCCCAATGATTTTGCCGTCATGACCGGGCAGTTCACCCAGATATGGGAGCGTGTGATGGCCGGTAAATCAGCGGCCGTCAGCAGTGTTGAATACAGAGAGCGGGCCCTGCATGTGAAAGTGAAGTCGCCGGGGCAGATTCCGCTGGACCAGCTAAGGGCTACGCTGGAAGAAAAGTCGATGCGGCTTGAAGCGACACCGGACGGTGTGTTGCATATCAGCCTGGGAGGAAAGCACTGATGCTGCAACAGTTTTTACAAGAATACGCACGCTTCTGGCAACAGCGCGATCAGCGCGAACGCCGTTTGCTGACTGGCGGTGCGGCAGTCGTCGTGCTGGCTTTGATTTATCTGATCTGTTTCGACCCGGCGTGGAGTGGCAGAAACCGTCTGCAGAAACAGATTCCCGTCTTGCGGCAGCAGGTCGCTGAAATCACGGCATTGCAGTCACAGTATACGCAGCTGGCTGCCAGTGTTGCGCAGTTCAGTGAGCCTGTCAGCCGGGAAATTGTCGAAGCATCGCTGGCTACCCGCGGCATCAAGGCGCAAACCCTGAATGTGTCGGATGACATTGTGCGCTTGCAGATACAGGCGGTTTCCTATGCAAATATGATGGAATGGCTGGTTGAGGCACAGAAATCATCGCGTCTGACAGTCGAGGAAGCCAGATTCAGTGCCTTGCCTGAAACCGGGCAAGTGAACGTCAGCCTGACGCTGAAGCAGCAACGGGGCGGGAGCTGAACGCATGGGATCGGGTTTGTGGTCTTCGCGTCTGACCTGGGGGCTGATTGCCATCGGCAGTATTGTGCTGTCCGTGCTCTTTTTTCTGCCGGCGAGCTGGCTGGGCGCTGTTCTCGAAAAACAGACGCAAGGCCGTTTCAGTCTGGGGGATGTGCAAGGATCATTCTGGCATGGCTCAGCGTTTATCGGCGTGGCGTCCGGCGCGGAAAAACCGGTAACACCTTTATTTGCAGGCCGTTTTTCATGGCAGATTTCTCCGCTGATTCTTTTGGGGCAGCTTGATGCGCAGTTGAGTAACAGCGAGTCGCTGTCATCTCCTGTACATATTCAGGGTAGCTTCTCGGAATGGCAGGTGAGTCCGGCACAACTGGCATTGCCTACGGAGCGGCTTGAGGGGCTGGGTGCGCCGTTAAATACAGTGGGCCCGACAGGTAAGCTGTTCTTGAGCTGGAATCATCTGCACTTTAGCCGCGACAACCGCATGCTGCAGGCTGCCGGGCAATTACAATTGCACCTGACGGAGATGGCTTCGCGTTTATCGCCAATCCGCCCCTTAGGCAGCTACGTTATGAATTTCGATCTTCAGGGGGCAAATGCCAGTCTGAATCTGATGACCGAAAAAGGCCCTATGATGCTGAGCGGCAGCGGTGACATCACCAATGGGCATTTTCAGTTTTCCGGTAAAGCCTGGGCACAGGAAGGGCAGGAAGCAAAATTGGCAAATCTCTTGAATTTGCTGGGGCAGCGCCGCAAGGACGGCGATCAGGACATCATCGCGTTAGAGTTCAAATGAAAACATATCCATCACAAAACAAGGCAGCTATGACCCGCAATTTCTTACGCAAGCCACTGCGCCACTGGTCCAGCATGACGGGTGTTGCGGTGCTGACCGCCGCCGGTTGTTTATTCAATGCTTCTGCACTGGCGCAGAGTGCAGCGCAAAATACGGCAGACCTGAATTTTGTCGGTGCCGATATTGAGTCGGTCGTGAAAGCGATCGGACATTACACCGGTGCGACGTTCATCATTGATCCGCGGGTAAAAGGGCAGGTCAATCTGGTTTCAGAAAAGCCGCTGACCAAGGATCAGGCATTTAAACTGCTGACCTCAACGTTGCGCCTGCAGGGATATGCGGTGGTGTATGCCGATGGCTATTACAAAGTGGTGCCGGAAGCCGATGCCAAGCTGCAGCCAGGGCCGACTCAGACCATTCAGGCTGAGAAAAGCGAATCTGTCAAAGGCGATCAGGTCGCCACACAAGTTTATCGCCTGAATTATGAATCGGCGGCAAATGTGGTGACGATACTGCGGCCGCTGATTTCGCCAAACAATACCATCAATGCCAATCCCGGTAATAACTCTGTCGTCATTACTGACTACGCCGATAATTTGAAGCGCATGAATAAGATCATCGCTGCACTGGATGTACCAGCGAATGTCGATATGGATGTGATTCCGGTCAAATATGCCATGGCTACCGATATTGCAACGCTGGTGACCAAACTCAGTGACAGCAATGCCGCAGCCGAGGGCGGGCGGGTAGCGCTGATGGCTGATCCGCGCACTAACTCCGTCCTGCTGCGCGCACCGTCACAGGCGCGTGCCAATCTGGTGAAATCACTGATTGCCAAGCTGGATCAGCCGACGGCCTTGCCGGGTAATGTGCATGTGGTTTATCTGAAAAATGCCGAGGCCGTGAAACTGGCGCAGACACTGCGCTCTATCATTTCCGGAGACACCAGCGCACAGCCGTCAACAACCGGATTGTCGAACATTGGCAGCAGCGCGAATGGCACCAACAGCCCGGTTGCCTCAGGTTCGTCCACAGCTACTGGAAACAGCACCACTGCGAGCAGTCTCAGTTTGCCGCAATCATCTAGTGCGACCAGCGGCAGCACAGGTTCCGGCTCCGGTACAGCAGGATTCATTCAGGCGGATGCTGCGACCAACACACTGATTATCACGGCCAGTGAAGCCGTCTATAAAAACCTGCGGACTGTGATTGACCAGCTCGATGCACGCCGCGCCCAGGTATATGTCGAAGCGCTGATCGTGGAGGTGAATGCCGATAAAGCCAATGAATTCGGTGTGCAATGGTTGGGATTATCTGGTGATAAAACGAGCAATTACCGTGTCGGCGGTGGTACGGCGTTCACTGGTACAGGCAATAATATCCTGAGTCTGGCAACCAGCAGTACACCGAGTCCGGGGAATGGTCTCTCAATCGGCATTTTCAAACAGATTAACGGACAGTTGGGGCTCGGCGCCCTGGCGCATGCACTGGAAAGTGGTGGCAATGCCAATATTTTGTCCATGCCGACCCTGCTGACGCTCGATAACGAAGAAGCCAAAATCGTGGTCGGTAAAAACGTCCCATTCGTCACCGGTCAGTTCACCACTTCCGCATCGACAGGTTCTGCCGGAGTGAATCCATTTCAGACGATAGAACGTAAGGAAATCGGTCTGAAACTTGCGGTCAAGCCCCAGATTTCTGAAGGTGGAACAGTGAAGCTGTCTATCTATCAGGAAAGCTCCAGTGTCGATGACTCAGCGACCACCACCACGTCCGGGCTGATCACCAAATTACGCTCTATCCTGACCAATGTGCTGGTGGAAGACGGCCAGATTCTGGCGCTGGGTGGCCTGATCGAAGACAGTAATTCAGACACGGTGGAGAAGGTGCCGGGACTGGGTGATCTGCCATTGATCGGTAATTTGTTCAAATACCAGACTGTGAAACGCGGTAAAACCAATCTGATGGTGTTTTTACGTCCGGTCGTGGTCCGCAGTGCCGAGCAGAGCAGCAGTGTGTCGATCGATCGTTATGACTACATGCGGACTCAGATGGCGCCGGCCAGGAATGGCGCCGATGCCGCAGCGATCATGCCGCAAATGGAAAAAGGAAAACTGATCGCTGCGCCAACGCCGGATCTGTTTGATACGACTAAAGCAGGCAAGAAAGAAGGCCAATAAGCCATGCTGGAAAACCGCTTATTACCGTTCGGATTTGCACGTGACTATGCCGTGCTGGCCAGCAGGGATTTGTCGCAGCCGGATGCGCCGGTCGAGTTATCTGTCTCTGATAAAACATCGCCTGCTGCGATTGCAGAGGTCGGGCGGAAATTTGGCAAAATTAAATTACAGGTGCTGACTCACGACAGTCTGAACGAGCTGATCGCCAGAGCCTATGCCGGCGCAGGTGGCGACGCTGCAGATGTCGTGGGGGAAGTCGAGTCCGATCTCGATCTGGCCAAGCTGATGTCCGATATGCCGGCAGTGGAAGACCTTCTGGAATCGGCAGATGACGCGCCGGTGATCCGGATGATCAACGCTTTGCTGACCCAGGCTTTGCGGGATGGAGCGTCCGACATTCACATCGAACCGTTTGAGCAGATTTCCGTTGTCCGTTTCCGGGTGGATGGTGCGTTGCGCGATATTGTCCGGCCACGCAAAGCAATTCATGCTTCGCTGATTTCCCGGATCAAAATTATGGCGCAGCTCGATATTGCTGAAAAACGCCTGCCGCAGGATGGCCGGATCACGCTGCGTATTGGCGGTAAGCCAGTGGATGTGCGGGTTTCGACCTTACCAACCGGGCATGGCGAGCGCGCGGTATTGCGTTTGCTGGACAAGGAAGCGGGTCGCCTTGATCTCGCCAGCCTCGGTATGAACACTGATGTGTTGCAACAGTTTGATGCACTGATCCGGCAGCCGCATGGCATTGTGCTGGTCACCGGGCCGACCGGCTCCGGAAAAACCACCACCTTGTATGCGGCATTGTCACGCGTTAATGCAGGTACAACCAATATCCTGACCGTTGAAGACCCGATCGAATATGAGCTCGCCGGTGTCGGACAGACGCAGGTGAATGCACGTATCGACATGACCTTCGCCAAAGCGTTGCGGGCGATTTTGCGTCAGGATCCGGATGTCATCATGATCGGTGAAATCCGTGATCTGGAAACCGCGCAGATCGCGGTACAGGCTTCGCTGACCGGTCACCTGGTTCTGGCGACGCTGCATACCAATGATTCAGCCGCAGCGGTAACGCGTCTGCTGGATATGGGTATTGAACCCTTTCTGCTGTCTTCTTCTTTGCTGGGGGTGGTGGCACAGCGTCTGGTGCGCAAGTTGTGCGTACATTGTCGCCGTGAGGGGGATGGCCAGTGGCATGCGGTAGGCTGTGAGCATTGCGGACATACCGGTTATCAGGGGCGCGTCGGTGTTTATGAACTGTTGCCGACCACTGATGAAATCCGTGCCCAGATTCATCAACAGGCATCTGAAGCGGAAATCCGTGCTATGGCCCAGCGCAACGGCATGAAAACGATGCGTGAAGATGGCGAGCGCTGGCTCAGGAGCGGCGTGACGACGCCGGAAGAATTGTTGCGCGTGACGAAGGAATAACCGTGCCAGCATTCCGATATGAAGCGATAGACAGCGCCGGTCGCAATATTTCTGGTGTACTGAACGCCGACAGTGCGAGGGCAGCGCGTGGGGAATTGCGAACCCAGGGGCTGGTGCCGGTGCAGGTGGAAATCATCCATCAGCAGGGTGAGGCTGGTGCATCAAAAGGAATATCGCTTTTCCGTGAACGGCTTTCCACGGTGGAACTGGCATTATTTACCCGCCAGCTCGCCAGTTTGCTGGAGGCCGGTCTGCCATTGGAGCAATCATTAACCGCTCTGCTGGAGCAGGCAGAGCGTACTTTTTTGCGTGACCTGATCGCTTCAATCCGTTCCGAAGTGATGGCCGGTGCCGCACTGTCGGATGCATTGAAACAGCATCCCGATAGCTTTGCCGATATCTATTGTGCACTGGTTGCTTCCGGTGAGCAGATCGGGCATCTGTCTCAGGTTTTATCCAGACTGGCTGACTACATTGAGCGCCGCAACGCTCTGGTGCAAAAGGTGAAGCTTGCCTTTACCTATCCCGCCATCGTGACTGTGGTGGCATTTGCAATCGTGATATTCCTGTTGACGTATGTCGTGCCGCAGATCGTGTCAGTCTTTGCGAATACTAAGCAGAAATTGCCTTTCCTGACGGTGATGATGCTCGCTGTTTCCGATTTTATCCGGGCTTATGGCTGGCTGCTCGCGATCCTGCTGGTCTCCGGCTTATTGCTATGGCGTATGGCATTGAAAAATCCGGAGATTCGGATGCGCTGGCATCGCTGGCTGCTGACTGCTCCGTTGTATGGCAAGTTCGAGCGCAGTCTCAATACCTCCCGTTTTGCCAGCACGCTGGCGATTACCACCGGTTCCGGCGTCCCCATTTTGCGTGCTTTGCAAACCAGCCGCGAAACCTTGTCGAATGTCGCCATGCGCGCCCAGGTTGAAGCGGCAACTGCCAGCGTGCGTGAGGGCGTCAGTCTGGCCAGAGCGCTGTCCGTCAATAAACATTTTCCGCCGATGCTGATTCATATGATCCGCGCCGGAGAAGTTACCGGAGAGTTACCCGCGATGCTGCAGCGGGCTTCCAACGCACAGGAGCAGGACCTGGAGCGTCGCGCCCTGACGATGGCCGGCCTGCTGGAACCTGTGCTGATTCTGACCATGGGCGTGGTCGTACTGCTGATTGTATTGGCGGTACTGATGCCTATCATTGAAATTAATCAGCTGGTACGCTGATAAGGAAAGACATGAAGCGTTTACCTCTCATATCCAGCCTGTTTGCATTTGCCCTATTATGTATTTCTCTGAGTTACTGGGGGCTGCAGTGGCTGACTCCCCATTCGCGCAGCGTTGCATTACCTGTCCAGTCTAACGCGCTGGAACCGGCCTCAGGACAATGGGGCAGCCTGTTCGGACTCAGTCAGAGTCAGCAGCCGGTTGCCAGCAATTATCAGTTAAAAGGCGTTATTCTGGCGAAACATGCGGCGCATAGTCTGGCGATTATCAGTGCCAATGGCAAACCCGGCATTCCGCTTGCTGCAGGACAGGACATCGCGCCGGGCGTGCAGTTAAAGGAAATCACCGAAACCGCAATCGTCATTATTGATAATGGTGTGTCTAAAAGAATTGAATTGCCGCAGAACAAAAGCAGCAACGGACTGATTGCCATCAGCACTCCAGCCGATCTTTCCAGCGCGGCCGTTGTTGCACCGCCGGCATTTCCTCCGCATACTGAACCTGCTGCTCATCATGTGCCGGCGGCGCCAATGGTCACACCGGGCTTTCCCGTCGCGTCGCTGCCCGCCGTCATGCCCGGAGCAAGTCAATGACCGAACGTGAATCATGGCTGCCTGAGCAGATTCATGATGCGTATTCGATGGCAGATACCTCATGGCATCCTGCTATGACTGCAGGCTTACAGGCAATGCATCAGCGTGATGACGCTTATTTCAGTAATCTGATGCAGAGTCCGTATTTGCCCACCAGGTCGCGCCTGTTTGCCGCATTCAGACAACCCATGTCCAAAGTGCGTTACATTCTGATCGGTGAAGGACCTTATCCCCGTGAGGAGAGTGCCACGGGCGTCTGTTTTATGGATGGTGCTGTGAGTCGCTTATGGTCGGAGGATGGCAGCGGGTTGTCTAAAAAAGTGAACCGGGCAACTTCTTTACGGAATTTCATCAAAATGCTGCTGGTGGCCGCTGGCGCGCTAGACCCCGCTCATACCAGCGGTTCTGCGTTGCAGAAAGTTGCATCGTCGGCTACTAACGCGCATTCGCCATGGATACAGCAACTGGCAGAATTGCAGCAGCATCTGCACGAGCAGGGCTTTTTGTTGCTGAATGCTTCGCTGGTATTCAGGCCTGACGTGGCGCCGGCAAAAGATGGGAAAGCCTGGCAACCATTTTTACAGGAAGTGCTGATCGCCATGGCAGCGCATGCAGCACAATCAGGTACCGAATTGCCGTCGCTGATCCTGTGGGGGAAAATTGCAGAACAATTGAGGCAGATTCCGGCTGCTGCTGATTTTCCTCATATTATTGCTGAGCATCCTTATAACCTCAGTTTTATCAGAAACGAGACAATGCAGCAGTTATTTCAACCCATGCACTTACTCCGTAGTTGCTGATTGGAAATTTTTGTTAGAAATGGTTTCTTCCAGATAGCTTAGTTGATGCAGTTGTAGAATAATCTGCTTATCTATATCTGATGATGTCATCAGAAAACGTGCTCTGTCAGATGGCTTGCAATCTAACTACCTATGTTAAAAAAAATTGAAGTGTCGAAACTGAGAACCGGCATGTATGTGCACGAGCTTTGCAGTTCGTGGTTAGATACGCCGTTCTGGAAAAAGTCATTTTTGCTTTCTGAAAACAATGACCTTCAGGAGATTCAAAAAGCAAAAATACGCGAAGCCTGGATCGATACCAGCAAAGGCCTGGATGTTCTGGAGGATGTTGCGCCACCATCCCGGGAAGTCACGGCACCGGAGCCGGAAGAGCCGAAAGCACCGGTGGTTCGTCAGACGGCTCCAGTCTCAATGGCGGACGAGCTGGGGCGTGCTTCCAGAATTGTGAGTAAATCCAAAGAGGCTGTATTTTCCATGTTCACTGAAGCCCGTATGGGAAAGGCTGTGGATGTCGGAAATGCGCAGGAAATGGTGACCGAGATTGCCGATTCCGTCATGCGTAATCCCGGTGCGCTGATCGGTCTTGCCCGGCTTAAGACCAAGGATGATTACACTTACATGCACTCGGTCGCTGTTTGCGCGCTGATGATCGCATTAGCCCGACAATTGGGTCTCAGCGATGAGCAGACGCGTGAAGCGGGGCTCGCCGGTCTGTTGCACGATATCGGTAAAATGATGGTTGATGCAGATATTCTGAATAAGCCCGGAAAACTGACCGATGCAGAATTTGTCTCGGTAAAAGAGCATCCTGCCGCCGGTTACAAAATGCTGATGGAGTCGAAGGATGTCAGTCAGGTCGCTTTGGACGTATGTTTGCACCATCATGAAAAAATAGACGGAACAGGCTACCCGCATCGCCTGAAGGGAGACGAAATTAGCCTGTTTGCCCGCATGGGTGCCGTTTGCGATGTTTATGACGCGATTACTTCCAACCGGCCATACAAGCAGGGTTGGTGTCCGGCGGAATCCCTGCGCAAAATGGCGGAGTGGAGCAAGGGACATTTCGATGAAAAGGTTTTCCAGGCATTTGTTAAAAGCATCGGTATTTATCCGGTGGGGACGCTGGTCAGGCTTGAGTCGGGACGTCTCGGTGTCGTGGTCGAACAGCAGGCGGGGAAATCGCTGCTTGCTCCTAAGGTGCGGGTATTTTTCTCCATAAAATCTATGAGTTATATCGCACCGGAACTGCTTGATCTGGCGGGAGCGGGCTTACAAGATAAGATTGCTACCAGAGAAGATGCAGAAAAATGGGGATTAAAAGACATTAATCGCTATTGGCTCGGAGAGGCTGCATAAGTAGCTCATACTGTTCACCGGCTGTGAGCAGTATTCCGGTTGCGGCCTGACCAATGCAGGCCGCTTTTTGATGCCCAGATTTTATCCGTCTTTTTGCCAGTCCGGATATTACCTTTCTGGTTGAATGATGACTTTCCCTGTCACTTTCCGTGCTGCGATATCATTGAGTGCCTGGGGCGTTTCATGCAGAGCATAACGGGCGGAGATATGAGGGCGAATTTTTCCTTCCGCCAGCCATCCCATCATTTCGCGCATCGCCGCCATATTGGCTTTTGGTTCCCGTCTGGCGAACTCGCCCCAGAAAACGCCAACCAGTGATGCTCCTTTCAACAATGTCAGGTTCAGCGGTAACTTCGGTATTTCGCCGTTCGCAAAACCAACCACCAGATAACGTCCACGCCACGCAATTGAGCGGAATGCCGGTTCAGCATAAATGCCACCGACCGGGTCGTATATGACGTCCGGACCTTTGCCATCAGTCGCGTGCTTGATGGCTTCCCGCAAATCGCTGGTGCTGTAATTGATGGTGATGTCAGCGCCGTGCTGTTTGCAAACTTCCAGTTTTTCATCGGTCGATGCTGCCGCAATGACTCTGGCTCCGAGCGCTTTGCCGATTTCGATCGCAGCTAGTCCCACACCGCCAGCCGCGCCCAGTACCAACATGGTTTCACCGGCTTTGAGCTGGGCGCGATCCACTACCGCATGATGCGACGTGCCATAAGTCAGCGTGATCGCGGCAGCAGTATCGAAGTCCATGCCGGGCGGCATTGGAATAACGGCACTGGCTGATGCAACCACCTGCTGGGCAAACGCACCCTGACCAATGAAGGCAATAACTTTGTCGCCGGTTTTAATATGTGAGACACCTTCACCCACGGCATAAACGATACCGGATAATTCGCTTCCGGGCGTGAACGGGAGTTCTGGCTTGAACTGATATTTATTCTGAATAATCAGTACATCAGGAAAATTGACTCCAGCCGCTTTCACCTGGATTGCCACCTCGCCAGGCCCGGGGATCAGGTCTGGAATTTCCGTGATTTCCAGCGTGTCGGGCAAGCCCCAGTTTTTACAAACAACAGCCTTCATTGATGCCTCCGTTTTATAAAATAGTACGACCGTTTAATTTTTAATTATGCCGGAAAAATCGCATGACAGTAGAAATTTGTTTTTCTGCATCGGTTAGAATGTCAGTTATGAAAATCCTGATTAGCAATGATGATGGTTATCTGGCTCCGGGCATTGTCGCGCTGGCGGATGCACTGGGAAAGTTTGCAGATATCACTGTGGTGGCGCCGGATAGCAACCGCTCCGGCGCTTCAAACGCATTGACGCTCGACAGACCGCTGTCGGTGCAGCGGGCCGCCAATGGATTTTATTTCGTCAATGGCACGCCATCGGACTGCGTTCATATTGCTTTAACGGCGATTATGCGGGAAAAGCCTGATCTGGTTGTTTCGGGTATCAATCAGGGACAGAACATGGGGGATGATACTTTGTACTCCGGTACAGTCGCTGCGGCAACAGAGGGTTATCTGTTCGGAATCCCGTCGATTGCTTTTTCTCAGGTGGACAAGGCCTGGGCACATCTGGATGCGGCGGCGGAGAAGGCTGCCGAGCTGGTCAGGCATGGATTTCATGAATTACCCAGACCATATTTGCTGAATGTGAATATTCCTAATTTACCCGGCGCCAGTATTCAGGGCATCAGAAAAACCCGGCTTGGCAAGCGGCACAGTTCTGAGCCGGTCATTCAGATGAAGGATCCTCATGGTCGCGATATTTTCTGGATTGGCCCGCCAGGTGCTGTGCGGGATGGCGGTGCCGGAACTGACTTTGACGCTGTCGCAAATCGTTATATTTCGGTGACTCCGCTGCAGGTGGACCTGACGAATGCATCCCAGTTGGAGATGCTCGGGATAAAGATGATATGACGTCCAAAGACAAGCGCTTTCCATTATCTTTATCTTCTGTTGTTGAGCAGCGGGAGGGGAATACTTCCCGTTTTCAGAACAGCGCATCCACTCAGACGGCGATGCGAAATATTAAACATGCGGCTTATTGGCCGGGGCCTGCGGCAAAAACGACAATGCCATCAACCGGCCAGACATCGCAATCAGGCGGGGCGATTTCTGCAGATGTTTCAAGGGCAGTACTTGTATCAGATGCTGTGCGCAAAGCAATGGTGGCGCGAGTCGCCCAGCAGGGCGTCAAGGATGAAATAGTGCTGGCTGCACTTGAGGCGGTGCCAAGGCATCTGTTTCTGGAATCCGGCCTTGCCAGTCAGGCTTATGTGGATGCCTCACTACCCATTGGTCATCATCAGACTATTTCGCAGCCGTATATCGTTGGGCGCATGCTGGAGATTTTGCGTCATGGCGCTGCGCTTGATTCGGTACTGGAGATTGGCACCGGCTGTGGTTATCAGGCAGCTGTATTGTCTCTGATTTCAAAAGAAGTCTATTCGATTGAACGGATTAAAGCTTTGCATGAACTGGCAAAGCAAAACCTGCGTCCGATGCGGATTGCCAATATTCGTTTGCATTATGGTGATGGTATGCTCGGGTTGCCGCAGGTAGCACCATTTGACGGTATTATATTGGCTGCAGCGGGCCTTGAAATACCGCAGGCTTTGCTGATGCAGTTGAAGGTGGGTGGGCGCTTGATTGCCCCGGTAGGGGATCGTCGCCAGGTGCTGGAATTGATCGAGCGGGTTTCGCACTCCGAATGGCGCCGGACAGTGATCGAGCACTGTCACTTTGTTCCCTTACGACCAGGTGTGGTCTGAACCGTGTGATTCAGGATCGAATGATTCTGTCAAATTTTTAATGAGAATGAAAATAAAAAATCTGGAAAAATTTCTGGCTGTCAGCAGTGTTGTGTTGATGACGGCTTGCGGTTCCATGCCGAATAAGGCGCCGGTGATAGAGCGCGGTGCTGCACCTGCGACCGAAACGGTGGTTGTGCCGGTGGCGAAGCCGGCTCTCAAAGCGGATGCGTCAAAAGCTACTTATGTCGTGAAACGCGGCGATACGCTGTACCGCATTGCTCTGGATCACGGGCAGAGTTACAGTGATCTGGTGACGTGGAATAATCTGAAAAATCCTAATGACATTAAAGTTGATCAGGTGTTGCGGGTGGCTCCTCCTGATCTGAATGGCGTGCAGTCAGTCCCTGTGGCTGCGGGGGCATTGGAAGTCAAGCCCTTGCCATTGCCAGCATCAAATTCTTTGGGGAATAAAAATTCTCCGAAGGGCGACAAAAAATCGTATTCAGAGGCAAACCTGGCCGAGCTTCAGAAGCAAGATGTTTCATCTGCGGCCAGCGCACCGGTCAGTCGCCCCGAAGTCGCCGCTCCTGCCAAGGTTGCCGAGAAAGCGACTGACACACCGGCAACAGATGGGGATGCGGTAGACTGGATGTGGCCTGCCGACGGTAAGGTACTGGCTGGTTTTGATGAGTCGAAAAATAAGGGGCTGGATATTGCCGGACGTATGGGGCAGGATATTTTTTCCGCCGGTGCCGGTAAAGTGATGTATGCGGGCAGTGGTATTCGTGGATATGGGAATCTGGTCATTGTGAAGCACAATAACAGCCTCTTGTCTGCCTATGCACACACGAAGACGATACTGGTCAAGGAGGGGCAGTCTGTCACCAGAGGGCAGAAAATTGCCGAAATGGGGAATTCTGACAGTGACAGCGTGAAACTGCATTTTGAGATACGCTTGCAGGGAAAACCCGTGGATCCGGCCCGTTACCTGCCTGCCCGGTAGGTGGCTTTAAGCAGTGTGGCGACGTTCTTTCGTATGAATCAGTAATCATTTGAGTGCTGCGAAACATTCTTGTTATCTCCGTTAACCTTTCTCGCGATCCACTATGCCAAAAAGCGTGATTAGCCAAACTCTGAAAGCACCTGCTTGCGAAGATGCTCAGGTGGCATCCGGCGAGGAACAGGATCTGGCTACAGGCGAGGTGCAGGATCCCGATCAGTTTGAAGAGGCTGATACAACTGAAGACAGGGGCAGCGATCCGGTCTCTCTGGTTGTTGCACCTATTGATGAGTTAAAGACCGTTCTTGCTGCTGAGTTATCTACGGATACTACGCAGTATTATCTGAATCAGATTGGTACCCGCCCTTTATTTGATTCGGCCGAGGAGTTGCATTATGCGACTCTGGCCAAGCAAGGGAATTTCGATGCCCGCCAGAAGATGATTGAACATAATCTCCGGCTGGTGGTGTCTATTGCCAAGCATTACATCAATCGCGGCGTTGCTTTGCTCGATATGATCGAAGAGGGTAATCTGGGGTTGATGCATGCGATTGATAAATTTGAGCCGGAGCGCGGCTTCCGTTTTTCAACCTATGCGACATGGTGGATACGTCAGAGTATCGAGCGCGCCATCATGAATCAGGCGCGCACTATCCGGTTGCCAGTTCATATGGTGCGGGAGCTTAACCAGATTCTGCGTGCTAAATACCATCTTGAATCCCAGCAGCGGGATGGCAGGGATGCCAATCTTGAAGATATTGCCATGTTGGTCGACAGACCTGTGGATGAGGTTCAGGATATTCTGGCTTTATCTGAACACGCCACGTCACTGGATACCCCGCTCGATAATGATCCGCAATCCAGCCTGATGGATATGTTGCCGGGTGATGGGGAAGATGCGCCGGATGTGCGTGCCGAGCATCATGAAATGACCTTGCTGGTCAGGGACTGGCTGGCGCGTCTGCCCGACAAGCAGCGTCTGGTGGTGATTCGCCGTTTCGGGCTGGATAATGACGATCCTGCTACGCTTGAAACGTTGGCGGATGAGATGGGCATCACCCGGGAACGGGTGCGGCAGATTCAGCAGGAGGCGTTGATCAAGCTGAAGCGGTCGCTGATTTCACGCGGACTTGGTCGGGATTCCCTGATCTGATCCTGATGCTTCGCCGATAAAAACAGGCGCTGCTGTTGCCGGTTCTTTTATAATTCCGTCTTTGAATTAATTCTGATCTTTAATCCTTATCTGGCGCGACTTCAGTGCGCGCCATTATATTTCCAATGAATAAAATTGAAATACGCTCCTTTGACATGGATGCGCGCGGCGTTGGTCACTTGCAGAACGAAGATGGCACTCAGGGTAAAGTGATTTTTGTAGAAGGTGCGCTGCCGGGGGAGCTGGTTAGTTTTAGCTCTTACAAGAAAAAGAATAGCTGGGAGCTTGCCACACTGACCGAGGTTCACCGTACTTCATCACAGCGGATTGAGCCCAAATGTGAATTTTACGGGACGTGCGGGGGCTGTTCGATGCAGCACCTTGAGCCGGATGCGCAGGTTGCCATGAAGCAGCGGGTGCTGGAAGATAACCTGTGGCATATCGGCAAGGTGCGTCCGGAGACAATGATGCGTCCTATTTATGGACCTACCTGGGGATATCGCTATCGCGCTCGTTTGTCGGTGCGGCATGTGATTAAAAAAGGGACTGTGCTGGTTGGTTTTCATGAGAAAAAATCGCGCTATGTCGCGAACATGGAAACCTGTCAGATTCTGCCTCCGCATGTCTCGGCAATGCTGATGCCCCTGCGCTCGCTGATTGCTTCTTTGTCGGTGGTTGAAGCTCTGCCACAGATTGAGCTCGCGATCGGGGAGGGAGTGACGGCGATGGTGCTGCGGATTATGGCGCCATTAAGCGCGGAGGATGAGGTAAAACTCAAAGCTTTCGCGGACCAGTATCATGTTCACTGGTGGCTGCAGACGAAAGGGCCGGAAACAGCAGAGCCGTATTATCCTGCTGAATGTGATTTGTTCTATAGACTGCCTGAGTTTGGTATCCGGATGCCGTTCAAGCCGACAGATTTTACGCAGGTAAATCACCATATCAACCGTGTGCTGGTGGCAAAGGCGCTCAGATTACTGGATGCGCAAGACGATGAGCGCATTGCGGATCTGTTTTGCGGATTGGGTAACTTCACTTTACCGATTGCCACCGTGGCCAGGGAGGTTGTTGGCATCGAGGGAAGTGAGGTGCTGACTGAAAGAGCGCTGGACAATGCCCGGATTAACGGATTGGACCGAAAGACTGCATTCAGCACCAGGAATTTGTTTGAGATTACTGCGGATGATCTGATAAAGCTGGGTCGATTTGACCGTTTCCTGGTTGACCCGCCACGCGATGGGGCAATGGCGTTGTGTCAGGCGCTGATTGATCTGACGGATCGCTCCCCCGAAATGAAACCCAAGCGGATTGTGTATGTTTCCTGTAGCCCTTCGACACTGGCCCGCGACGCAGGAATGCTGGTGAATGGCGCAGGCTATCGACTCAGTTATGCCGGTGTGGTGAATATGTTTCCGCATACTTCTCATGTGGAATCGATGGCGGTATTTGATCTGATTTCTTAATTCTGCGGGAATTTGCAGCGGCTTACTTTAAAGACATGTTGCCCCTCATGTTTCATGCTAAAATCAAAGGTTAGATGAATTCTTGAGTTTTTGTCTTAACCCTTTCTTTTTATTGGAGTTTTTAGATGGCTATCGAACGTACATTGTCTATTATTAAACCTGATGCAGTTGCAAAAAATGTGATTGGTCAAATTGTCAGCCGTTTCGAAAACGCAGGTCTGAAAGTTGTGGCTGCTCGTCTGACACAACTGTCTCGCGCTGAGGCGGAAGGTTTCTACGCTGTGCATGCGGCACGTCCTTTCTTCAAAGATCTGGTTGACTTCATGATCTCCGGTCCTGTGTTCGTACAAGTTCTGGAAGGCGAAGGCGCGATTCTGAAAAACCGCGATCTGATGGGCGCAACCGATCCTAAGAAGGCAGAAAAAGGCACTATCCGTGCTGATTTTGCTGAGTCTATCGATGCAAATGCGGTGCACGGCTCTGATGCGGCGGAAACTGCTGCAGTTGAAATCGCTTACTTCTTCCCGGCACTGAACGTATATTCACGTTAATCGGTATTGTTTGAAGAGTAATTGAAGAAATTAAACCCCGTTCTGCTGATGCACGACGGGGCGCGAAAGAGAAACACATGACGGCACTCATTAATTTACTGGATTTAGATCCTGCACAGCTGGTTGCGTATTGTGGCGAGCTGGGTGAGAAGCCGTTTCGCGCAAAGCAGTTGCAGCGCTGGATACATCAATTTGGTGCGAGCAGCTTTGTAGAGATGACCGATCTTGCCAAATCTCTGCGCGAAAAATTAGCCACCAGAGCTGTGATTGCTGCTCCGGAAGTCATTAGTGACCATACTTCTTCAGATGGTACCCGTAAATGGCTGGTGGACGTTGGTCAGGGAAATGCTGTTGAGACAGTGTTTATTCCCGAAGAAAATCGTGGAACTTTATGTATTTCCACTCAAGCCGGCTGTGCGGTCAATTGCCGCTTCTGCTCTACTGGCAAACAAGGATTTAATCGTAATTTAAGTGTTTCCGAGATCATCGGTCAGTTGTGGATGGCCGAATTTGAGTTGCGTAAAACCAAAGGTGTTGCTCCTGGCCCGAAAGGTGAACGCCAAATTACGAATGTTGTGATGATGGGGATGGGAGAGCCATTGCTGAACTTTGAGCCGACGCTAACAGCTTTGCGCCTGATGCTTGATGATAATGCCTATGGTTTGTCGCGCCGGCGTGTGACTGTCTCGACCAGTGGCGTAGTGCCAATGATGGACAAATTGTCTCAAGAGTGTCCGGTAGCATTGGCTGTATCTTTGCATGCCTCTAATGATCCGCTGCGGGATGGCCTGGTTCCCTTGAATAAAAAATATCCTCTGGCTGAATTGATGGCAGCTTGCCAGCGTTATCTCGAGTTTGCCCCAAGAGATTTCATTACGTTTGAATATTGCATGCTGGACGGTGTGAACGATACCGATGAACATGCACGTGAACTGATTAGACTGGTGCGGGATGTTCCTTGTAAGTTTAATTTAATTCCATTTAATCCTTTTCCCGAATCGGGTTTGAAGCGTTCCCAAAATCCAAGAATTAAAGCTTTTGCCCAGATACTGATGAATCAGGGTATTGTCACGACAATCCGTAAAACGCGAGGCGATGATATTGATGCGGCTTGTGGTCAGCTTGCGGGAGAGGTCAAAGACAGGACGCGTGTGCAGGAGCGCATGCAAAAAATGGCGGAGTATCAGAAGAAGTTTGGCGAAAATTTCGGCAAAATTGTGGAGATTACCCAGTGAAAATTCTTGGAATTGAATGGCGCTTCAGGGGGGCAGTCGCCCTCTCTTTTGTTTTGTTGCTCTCGGCTTGTTCTGCAAAATATCTTGATGAGCGATCCGGCGAATCAGCCGTGTCATCAGAGAAGCAGGAGTTGCAAAAGCGTGCATCAATCCGTATGCAGTTGGCGATTGGTTATTATCAGCAGGGGCAGTACAAGGTCGCACTGGAGGAAATCCGTCAGGCATTGATTATTTATCCTGATCTGGTGGATGCCTATGCTGTCCGGGCCGTTATTTTTATGGATATGGGTGAACGTCAATTGGCTGAGGATAATTTTCTTCAGGCGATGAAATTGTCCCCTAATAATGTTGACGTCGCCAATAATTATGGCTGGTTTCTGTGTCAGAACGGCAGGGAGCGCCAGGGGTTGACCTATCTTGATCGCGTGATTAAAGACCCTGCATACGCCACGCCTGGTAAGGCTTATAACAACGCCGGATTGTGCAGTTTGCGTCTGAAAGACGTCAGTGGTGCTGAAAAGTATTTCATGCAGGGATTTCGGGAAGATCCCGGTAATCCAGGAATAAACGGTAATCTGGCGAAAATCTGGTATGACCGCGGCGATTACGACAAAGCTAATTTTTACATTTCCAGAGTCATTAAGCTTGATGTTATGACCGCCGATGTTTTGTGGCTTGCCATAAAGATTGAGAGACGCCGTGGAGATGCTGCTGCGGTGAGCAATTATTCTACTCAGCTGCGCCGTCGTTATCCGGACTCCAGGGAGTTTGGTTTGTTGCAGCGGGGGGCTTTTGATGAGTGATGCGGGATTAAAGCAATTATCCGATGCAGTCCCTGATGAATCTGGCGGTAAGCCGGTTTTGAGTGTAGTGCAGACGGCCGGTGCACAGCTGGCTGCGGCACGGGTGCAGGCAGGGATGTCTGTTGAGCAGGTTGCGGAGCATTTGAAGCTCTCCGTCAGGCAAATCGCGGCATTGGAGAGCAATGAATTTGAGCGCTTGCCAAAATTGGTGATTGTCCGTGGTTTTGTTCGTTCTTACGCCAAGTTGTTGAAACTGGATCCCTCTTCGGTGATTGCCAGTCTGCCTGCTGAAAATAATGTTCAGGCACTTGATGACGGGCTTCGCCCGACACTGGCAACGCCATTCCAGGAATCCAGAACTTCATTTTTAGGGCGCAGTGAAAATAATAATAGAAAATACCTCATTGCATCGGCGTGCCTGGCATTGGCAGCTGTGCTGTTTGTTGTCGTACAGCACATTGAGCAGGCCGGGTATCTGAAATATCTGACACAGGCTTCCCAGACTCAAACGGTAGCTGCTGATTCTTCCAATGATGTTCGCAATCCTGGTTCTGATGTGATGGCGACACCTTCTTCTTTGCCTGTGGTGGAGAGTTCTGCATTGCCACTGCCGCAGGTGCAGTCAGCTTCGCTTACCGCTCCTCAGGTTGAGCCCGTAATCCCTGAGCCGGCAGCGATCAGCAAAACGTCAACAGAGATCTCATCAGGTGCAGACAGCAATACACCTGTGTTGCAAACTTCAGTCAGTGGTGCTGGTAATCAGTTGAAGCTGGTATTTCACCAGGACTCATGGGTTCAGGTGAAGAAAGAATCCGGGGCAGTGCTGACTTCACATTTGGCTAAAGCGGGTACCGAGGAGTTTTTTGACTTGAAGGATGGTCCACTACAGGCCCGTCTCGGCAATGCCAGAGGGGTGAGCGCATGGGTGCGTGGCAATAGTATGGAAATTGTTCCGCCTAAAGATTCAAATGTAGTTAATCTCAGTGTGAAGTAAGCATGAATTCCGGAACATCAGAAATTTTTTCAGGCCCTTCGGGTCGCCAGATTAGGCGTCAGGCTAAAATCAGTTATCGCAATTCCACTATTCTGATCGGCGGTCAGGCACCGGTTGTGGTGCAGTCGATGACGAATACCGATACAGCGGATGTGATTGGCACTGCAATCCAGATTAAAGAATTGGCACGTGCCGGATCTGAGCTGGTTCGTATTACTGTTAATAATCCTGAGGCTGCGGCGGCTGTGCCTGCTATCCGCGAACAATTGGATAAGATGGGAGTGGAGGTTCCGCTGGTCGGCGACTTTCATTACAACGGTCATTTGCTGTTGCGGGATTTTCCTGAATGCGCGCAAGCGCTATCCAAATACCGGATTAATCCGGGTAATGTCGGTCAGGGCGCGAAACGCGATTCTCAATTCGCTCAGATGATTGAGCAGGCATGCCGTTACGATAAGCCGGTGCGCATCGGGGTGAATTGGGGAAGTCTCGATCAGGCATTGCTTGCCCGAATTATGGATGAAAATGCAGGAAGATCTATACCCTGGAGCGCGCAGGCGGTCATGTATGAGGCATTGATCACTTCGGCGATCGAAAATGCCCAGCGTGCCGAGGAACTTGGTCTGGCTGGCGACAAAATAATTTTGTCATGCAAAGTTTCCGGAGTTCAGGATTTGATTGCAGTGTATCGCGAGCTTGCACGACGTTGCGATTACCCTTTGCATCTCGGACTGACAGAAGCGGGAATGGGCAGTAAGGGAATTGTTGCATCAACAGCCGCGCTCTCTGTTCTGATGCAGGAAGGAATTGGCGATACCATCAGGATTTCATTAACACCAGAACCCGGTGGAGATCGCTGTCGTGAAGTAATCGTTGGTCAGGAAATTCTGCAGACCATGGGTTTGCGAAAATTTACTCCGATGGTGATTGCCTGTCCGGGATGCGGACGGACGACTTCTACCGTGTTTCAGGAGCTGGCTGATCGTATCCAGACCTTTTTACGCGATCAGATGCCGGTCTGGAAGGCTGAATATCCGGGCGTTGAAAATATGAATGTTGCTGTGATGGGGTGCATTGTCAACGGGCCCGGGGAATCTAAGCATGCAAATATTGGCATCAGCTTGCCGGGTACAGGAGAATCTCCGGCAGCGCCCGTATTTATCGATGGCGCGAAAGCCATTACGCTCCGCGGCGACCATATTGCAGAAGAGTTTCAGGCGATTGTTCTGGAGTATGTGAAAAAGAACTACGCACCGTCTTCAGTTGAAGCTTGATAGGTTTTATTAGGTTGTTTTATGTCAGAAAATAAAAAAATAGAAAAAATAGTTGGCGTTAAAGGGATGAATGACCTTCTGCCGAACGACTCTTCATTGTGGGAGTTGTTTGAAAATACGGTTCATTCAGTTCTGAAAAGTTACGGTTTTCAACAAATCAGAACGCCCATCGTGGAGCCAACGCCGTTATTTGCGCGTGGACTTGGCGCGGTCACGGATATTGTTGAGAAAGAGATGTACTCTTTCGAGGACTCAATGAATGGCGACAAACTGACGCTGCGCCCGGAAGGTACTGCGGGTGTGGTGCGGTCTGCCATTGAGCATAATCTCGTATACGACGGACCTAAAAGATTGTGGTATAGCGGTCCGATGTTTCGTCACGAGAAGCCTCAGCGCGGTCGTTATCGCCAGTTTCATCAGGTAGGGGCAGAGGCGCTTGGATTCAGCGGCCCTGACGTGGATGCAGAATTAATTATGTTATGCCAGCGTCTCTGGGATGATCTTGGCTTGCAGAATGTCCGGCTCGAGCTTAATTCGATTGGCGATGCAGATGAGCGCAATCAGCATCGGGAAGCATTGATTGCTTATTTTGAAAAGCATGAAAATATTCTGGATGCTGAAGCAAAACGGCGTCTGTATTCAAATCCATTGCGCATACTCGACACCAAAAATCCGGCTATGCAGGATATGGTGAATGCTGCTCCTAAATTACTGGATTATCTCGGTGCCGAATCGCTGGCACACTTTGAGGGAGTTCAGAAAATTCTGCGTCACAACAGCATTCCGTTCTCCATTAATCCGCGCCTGGTGCGTGGCATGGACTATTACAACCGGACTGTGTTTGAGTGGGTTACCGATGAACTGGGCGCGCAAGGTACCGTTTGCGCTGGTGGTCGTTACGACTCGCTGTTTTCTACGTTTGGTGGAAAGGCGACACCTGCCTGCGGTTTTGCGATGGGAATTGAGCGTCTGATAGAGCTGATGAAAGTTGCTGGAGAAATTCATCAGCCGGCTTTGTGTGATGTTTATCTTGTGCATCAGTCGGATGAAGCGCAGATGCAGGCGATCGTTCTGGGCGAGAGATTGCGTGATGCTGGCCTGGATGTTGTGTTACATTGCGCAACTGCAAACGGCATAGGGAATTTTAAATCCCAGATGAAAAAAGCAGATGCGAGCGGCTGTGCTTATAGTGTTATTCTTGGTGAAGATGAGCTGGCCAATCAGTCAGTAACAATTAAAGCGATGCGCTCCGAAGATGGTCGTCAGACCAGTGTGCCATTCAATGCCGCAGTCGACTATCTGGTAGATCAAATCACGGGTGCGACGGATGATGCGCATTGCTGTGATGATCCTCATCATGTTCATATCAATCATTAATTTATAAAAATATGGCTTACGATTTAGAAGAACAAGAGCAACTGGCAACTTTAAAAGCGGTATGGAAACAATACGGTAATCTGGTTACCTGGATAGTGATCATTGCGCTTGTTGGTTATGCAGCATGGTCTCAGTGGAATAATTATCAGAATAATCAGGCTGGTCAGGCTTCTCAGTTGTATGAAGAGTTGCTGAAGTCAGTAAGCGATAAAGATGCATCCAAAATACTCAGGACGACGACTGATCTGAAAGAGAAATTTCCATCGACTGCTTATGCTTCGATGGGGGCATTCGTCACAGCGAAAGCTTTCTTTGATTCTGGAGACTTAAAAAGCGCGAAGTCTCAGCTGCAATGGATTATTGATTCGGGTAAGTCTGATGAATACAAGGCCTTGGCAAAGCTGCGTTTGGCAGGGCTTTTGCTGGACGATAAATCTTATGACGATGCATTAAAACAGCTTACTGGTGAGTTTCCTGCAGAATTACAGGTGCAGGTAGAAGACCGGAAAGGTGATGTTTATGTCGCTCTTGGGAAAGTAACAGAAGCAAGAAAATCATATCAGGCGGCAATAGATAAAATGACCGATAAGGATCCGATCAAACAACTGGTTCAGTTAAAGCTTGATGCAATTGGTGGTGGCATTGAACCTGCAAGTAAATAACAGGAGTGTGTTTATGCGTTTATCCACCAAATTATCTGCAGTTCTGGTTGCATCGGTTTTAGCTGGTTGTTCATCCTGGAATCCATTTTCATCTAAAACTGAGGTGAAAAATACGCCTGCAGCACTTACTGATATTAAGCCATCCCTTAATGTCAAACAGGTATGGACTGTTCAAGTCGGCAGCGCAGCGAATTACGTGTTTTCACCGGCGGTTTCCGGGACAAAAATCTATGTTGCTGCAGCTGATGGTACTTTACTGAAGATAGATGCTTTAAGTGGACGTACGGATTGGCGGATCAATGCTGGTATGCGTCTGACTGGCGGTGTGGGTGTGGGTTCTGAGCAGATATTTGTGGCCGGTGAAAAAGGGCATTTATTATCCTTTTCCGGCGATGGTCAGTTGCGTTGGAAAATTCAGGATACAACAGAAATTTTGTCCGCTCCTGTCGTCGCTGATGATCAGGTGATCGTCCGTAGCATTGATAATAAAATCAGCGCATATTCTGTCGCGTCAGGTGTGCGTAAGTGGTCTGCTGAGCGTCCGTTACCGCCGCTGACATTGCGTGCTGTTCCGGGAATGGTGGTGGCTGGCGATCAGGTCATTGTTGCATTGCCAGGCGGACGGATGTCGGCTTTGTCGATGGCGAACGGCAGTCTGAGATGGGAAGCCGTGGTCGGTGAGCCTAAAGGTTCAACTGAACTCGAACGGGTTGCTGATGTGTCTGGACTGCCCGTCGTAGTCGGTAATGATGTTTGCGCGACTTCCTATCAGGGGAGAGTTGGTTGTTTTGATCTCCAGACCGGTGCAGCAAGATGGGCCAAAAAATTATCCAGCGAAGTTGGTGTCGGTGGCGATGAACGGTTTGTTTTCGCCGCAGATGTGAACGGTGGAATCAATGCCTATTCCAGAAATGGTGGCGGCAGTGTCTGGAAAAACGATAAATTATCGTATCGCAAACTTTCCGCCCCCGTTTCTTTTGGCAGAGCTGTGGCAGTCGGTGATCTGGCTGGCTATGTTCACTTTTTATCGAGAGAGGACGGTTCTTTCATAGGAAGAATCGCTACTGACGGCAGTCAGATACTGGCAGCCCCCGTTGTTGCCGGTTCCAATTTAATTATTCAAACAAAATCAGGGTTAGTGGTTGCATTGGCAACCGAGTAATATTCAATGAAGCCGGTTATTGCACTTATCGGCCGACCTAACGTCGGCAAATCCACGCTGTTCAATCGGCTTACACGTTCACGCGATGCCCTTGTAGCAGATTTACCGGGATTGACCCGGGATCGTCATTATGGCGAAGGGCGTATTGGCGAAAGACCTTTCTTGGTTATAGATACAGGGGGCTTTGAACCTGTCGCCAAAGAGGGTATTTTGCATGAAATGGCGAAACAGACCAAGCAGGCGGTCGCAGAGGCTGATGTCGTTGTTTTCATGGTTGACGGGCGTCAGGGCCTGACTCCGCATGATAAAACGATTACGGATTTTTTACGAAAATCCGGCCGGTCCGTCATGCTGGTGGTCAACAAAGCCGAAGGGATGAAATACACTTCGGTAACAGCTGACTTTTATGAGCTGGGACTTGGTGATCCCTATGTGATTTCTGCCGCTCACGGCGACGGTGTCGCTGATCTTGTGCAAGAGTCTCTTGATATTGCTTTTGCTCAGAGACCACCTGAAATGGATGAACCTGAAAATGTCGTCAAAGGAATAAAAATTGCTATTGTTGGCCGTCCTAACGTGGGTAAGTCAACACTGGTTAACACCTTGCTGGGAGAGGACCGGGTCATCGCGTTTGACATGCCAGGCACGACCCGTGACTCTATTGAGATTCCTTTCGAGCGGGATGGTAAGCATTATTCTCTGATTGATACTGCAGGTATTCGTCGCAGAGGCAAGGTGTTTGAAGCGATCGAAAAGTTCTCAGTTGTCAAAACACTGCAGTCTATTTCCGAGGCAAATGTCGTTTTGCTTCTGCTGGATGCACAACAGGATATTTCGGAACAGGATGCCCACATTGCCGGATTTATCCTGGAATCCGGGCGGGCCCTGGTCGTTGGCGTCAATAAATGGGATGGATTGCAGAGTGACCGGCGGGATGAAATTAAAATAGATATTGAGCGGAAATTAAATTTCCTTACTTTTGCAAAATTTCATTTCATTTCTGCATTAAAATCGACTGGAATTGGTCCTTTGATGAAGTCGATCGATGCTGCTTATGCTGCTGCTATGGTTAATTTGTCAACACCCAAATTGACCAGAGCTTTAATTGAGGCTGTTGAGCATCAGCAACCGAAGCGAAAAGGTTCTATCCGGCCTAAATTAAGATATGCTCATCAAGGCGGGCAAAATCCGCCAATTATTGTGATTCATGGAAATGCGCTGGATGCGGTGGGCGATGTATATAAGCGGTATCTTGAAAAGCATTTCAGAGAAACATTCTCATTGGTGGGAACTCCGCTGAGAATTGAAATGCGATCCGGCAAAAATCCTTTTGATAAATCAAAATAAGTATTCAGAATAGAGTTTTGAACGTTTTTTCAAATTCTATTGAAGAGCAAGTCAGTTTTTTAAAGAGCAGGGTTGCTTGAAAATAATCAAACAATCCCCAACTCCTGATCACAACAACACCATGGAGCTGTTATGAGTAATAAAGGGCAATTACTACAAGACCCGTTTTTAAACGCTTTGCGCAAAGAACATATCCCAGTGTCTATTTATCTGGTTAATGGAATAAAGTTGCAAGGTCATATTGAATCTTTTGATCAGTATGTCGTGTTGCTGAGAAATACAGTTACCCAAATGGTCTATAAGCACGCTATTTCCACGGTTGTTCCTGCACGTGCTGTCAGTATTAATTCCGATACCGAAGCAGCAGAGTAAATTTTGATTCTTTCTCAATTGGAAAAATGTCTTTAAGTATGCGCGCCGCATTAGTCGGTGTTGACTTTGGTAAAGACGATTTTGCTGTTAGCCTGGAAGAGCTTTCACTTCTTGCGCAGTCTGCAGGGGCTCAGCCAGTCACAACCATCAGTTGCAAAAGATCCAGTCCTGATGCGGCCTTGTTCATAGGGTCTGGTAAAGCGGATGAAGTATTGACCGCAGTTTCCGACGGGCATCTTGATCTTGTTATTTTCAATCATGCATTATCTCCCGCGCAGCAGCGCAACCTGGAACGCCACCTGAAAGTTCGGGTGATCGACCGCACCAGTCTGATTCTTGATATTTTTGCGCAAAGAGCAAAAAGCCATGAAGGTAAAGTTCAGGTTGAGTTGGCTCAGTTACAGCATCTGGCAACCAGACTGATCAGGGGCTGGACTCACCTTGAGCGTCAAAAAGGAGGGATCGGTCTGCGTGGGCCAGGCGAAACTCAGCTTGAAACTGACCGGCGATTGCTCGGGGAGCGCGTCAAGATGCTGAAAGGAAAGCTGGAGAAGTTGCAGCGGCAAAGGGAGACTCAGCGTCGTTCCCGTGACAGAAGTAAAACTTTTTCAGTATCTTTGGTCGGATATACGAATGCCGGTAAGTCCACACTGTTCAATGCATTGACTAAAGCTGGTGCGTATGCCGCTAATCAGTTGTTTGCGACGCTTGATACAACTTCCAGACGCCTGTATTTGGGTGATGCCGGAAGTGTGGTGATTTCAGATACGGTCGGATTTATTCAGGATTTGCCGCACCAGTTGGTGGCAGCATTCCGGGCAACTCTGGAAGAGACAATTCATGCCGATCTGTTGTTGCATGTGGTCGATGCCAGCAGTCCGGTACGTATGGAGCAGATTCAGCAGGTCAACAGCGTGTTAAAAGAAATTGGTGCAGATCATATTCCGCAGATTATTGTATTAAATAAAATTGATCTGGCCGGTATGGAGCCGGCAAGTGGCAAAAATGAATATGGTAAAATTGACCGGATTTTTCTGAGCGCCAAAACTGGGGCCGGACTGAGCATTTTGCGCGATGTCGTCGCTGAATACGCCATATCTAAAGCAGTCAGTATATCAAACGAAAAATCGGACATCAGTGTTGATGATTTGCGTTTTCATGCGCATTAATGCAGCGTACTATTGATCGGATATCAAAAGAAATGATAGGTTCACTTCTCAAGAGGGCAGGCGCTATTTTGTCTTTAAATGATCCTCAGTGGGGCCGGGGGGCTAAAGGTGATAATGACGGAAAAAAAACACCTGACACACCACCTGATCTGGAACAGGTCTGGAAAGATCTGAATCAGCGTATTGCACGCTTTTTGGGACAGCAGGGTGGCGGAGATAAAGGTAACTTTAATCCCGACTCTGCCGGTGCCAGGATGGGGATTGGGGCACTGATCCTGATTTTTATATTTGTCTGGCTGGTCAGTGGTGTTTTTATCGTCCAGGAAGGCCAGACGGCTGTTATCACAACCTTTGGTAAATATAGCCATGTCACAGGAGCCGGCATGAACTGGCGGTGGCCATATCCGATTCAGGGGCATGAGATTGTGAATGTTTCTCAGGTGCGCACAGTCGAAGTCGGTTATCGCTCCAGCGTTAAAAACAAACAGGCAAATGAGTCCCTGATGCTGACGGATGATGAGAATATCGTTGATATTCAGTTTGCTGTTCAGTACAAATTAAAAAATGCTGCTGAATGGCTATACAGTAATCGGGATCAGGAGGAGATGATCCGCCAGGTTGCTGAAACAGCGATTCGTGAAATTGTTGGTAAAAGCAAGATGGACTTTGTTTTGTACGAAGGCCGCGAGAAAGTTGCGCTGGATGTGGGAAGTTTGATGCAGCAGATTCTGACGCGCTATAAGGCCGGTGTGCAGATCACGAATGTCACAATGCAGGGCGTTCAGCCGCCAGAGCAGGTTCAGGCAGCTTTTGATGATGCCGTGAAGGCGGGTCAGGATAAAGAGCGTCAAAAAAATGAAGGACAGGCTTACGCCAATGAGATCATTCCTAAAGCCCGTGGTGAAGCATCGCGGACTTTGCAGGAGGCAGAAGGATATCGCTCGCGCATCGTGGCGAATGCAGAAGGTAATGCGTCCAGATTTAAGCAAGTATTGAGCGAGTATCAGAAAGCGCCTGCAGTGACGCGCGACAGGATGTATCTTGAAACTATGCAGCAGATATTTACCAGCACCAGCAAAGTACTGATGGATACCAGGCAAACGGGCAACATGATTTATTTACCTCTGGAGAAAATGATTTCTCAGGGGGATCCTGCTGCAAATAAACCGGTAACTGCAGCTGCTGTTGCACCTAATTCTGCCCAAGTTCAGGGTGAACAAATTCCGACAGTTGAAATGCGCTATGGAAAAGATAGCCGGAGCAGAGATGTGCGCGATTCTCGTGATCGGGAGACGAGATAATGAATAAAATACTCTCCCTTTTTCTGGCAATTGCGGCTGGATTGCTGGTCGTTTATTCGACAATTTTTGTGGTTGACCAAAAATCCCATGCCATTGTCTTTGCATTTGGCGAAGTGAAGTCTGTTATTAGTGAACCAGGTCTGCACTTTAAATTGCCTCCACCGTTTCAGAATGTCTTGTTTTTGGATAAACGTATTCTGACTATTGATTCTGCCGATGCGGACAGATTTATCACGGCTGAAAAGAAAAATATTCTGGTTGACTCTTACGTGAAGTGGCAAATTTCTGAGCCGAAGTTGTATTACGTCAGTTTCAGCGGGGATGAGCGTCGCGCGAAAGACCGCCTGTCTCAGATCGTCAAAGCTGCATTGAATGATGAAATTACGAAGCGCACCGTCCGGGAGGTGATTTCCGGCGAACGTGGCAAAGTCATGGAAGCGATCAAGAGTAAAGTCGCAGAGGAAGCAAAACAGATTGGCATTGAAATCGTAGATGTGAGATTAAAGCGCGTTGATTATGTCGAGCAGATAAATAACTCTGTTTATGATCGCATGAAGGCAGAGCGTTTGCGGGTAGCCAATGAACTGCGTTCCACGGGTGCGGCCGAGTCTGAAAAAATCAGGGCGGATGCGGACCGGCAAAGAATCGTGATTCTGGCAGAGGCTTATCGTGAAGCAGAACAAATGCGCGGTGCGGGTGATGCTGAGGCGTCGCAGATTTATGCGCAGGCGTTTGGACAGAATCCGGAGTTTTATAAATTCTATCGCAGCCTGGAAGCTTACCGGGCGAGCTTTAGAAGTAAAAGCGATATTGTAGTCGTTGATCCGAGTTCAGAATTTTTTAAATATTTCAAAGCACCTGGTACCGCAGGTAATAATTCCTCATCCCGGAATAAGTAATTCACTTTCTGGTTGTTCTTCTGCAGCGATCTGAATCAATGATGGTTCAGGTCGCTGTTGACCGGATATAAGCCGTTTTTGTGGTTTTTTAATTTATATTTTTGATTGTGCACCAATGCCTAATTGGCTTCTCCCTGAAAATATTGCCGATGTGCTGCCTTCCGAGGCGCGCAAGATAGAAGATTTGCGTCGTGTTTTTCTGGATCATTTCAGATTATATGGCTATGAACTGGTCATGCCGCCGTTACTGGAGTATATAGAATCTTTGCTGACCGGTGCCGGACAGGATATGGATTTGCGTACATTTAAGCTGGTGGATCAGATGTCTGGTCGTACGATGGGCGTCCGTGCGGATATGACGACTCAGGTAGCCCGGATAGATGCGCATTTGCTAAACCGTCAATCCGTCACCCGGCTATGCTATGCGGGACATGTTCTGCATACGAAGCCTTCTGGTTTGCACGCAACCAGGGAACCAATTCAGATCGGTGCGGAAATTTACGGACATAATGGTTTGGAGGCGGACGCTGAAATTCAGCAAATTGTCTTAGGCTGTCTGAATCTGGCTGGTATTGGCGCAGTTCGCCTCGATCTCTGCCATGTCGGTGTCTTAAAAGCGATTCTCGACCTTGATGACGCTGCAAAAAAACATGAGGATGTTTTGTTTTCTTTGCTTGAAGCGAAGGATATACCCGCAATCGATCAGGTAAGTCGTGATTTTTCCGCTCAGGTAAGACAGGCATTAATGGCTTTGCCGACTTTGTATGGCGATGCCTCTGTGTTGGTGAGGGCGCAGCAGCAGTTGCCGGATATTCCGGGCGTACGGAATGCGTTGCATGAGCTGCAGTCTCTGGTGGCCCTGGTGGGCACTGCGCAGGTCACCATTGATCTGGCTGATCTGCGAGGGTATCACTACCATAGCGGTGTCATGTTCAGTGCATTTGTACCGAGATTACCTAACGCGGTAGCTCGCGGTGGCCGCTATGATCATGTTGGTGAAGCATTTGGTCGCGCACGGCCAGCAACAGGCTTTTCTCTGGACTTGCGTGAACTGGCTCGGTTGATGCCTGTTGCTGATAGGAAGGGCGCTATACGTGCACCGTGGAGCCGTGATCCGGAATTATTATCAAAAATTGCCCAGTGGCGCAGTGAGGGGGAAATTGTGATTCAAAATTTCCCCGGTCACGAAAATGAACAAGACGAATTCGACTGTAGCCGTACAGTGGTTTTCGATGGTCAACAATGGATTCTTCAAAATGTAGGTTAAGTGTGATGTCAAACAATAAAACTGCAAAAAATGTCGTCGTTATCGGTACGCAATGGGGCGATGAGGGTAAGGGAAAAATCGTCGACTGGCTGACTGATCATGCGCAAGGCGTTGTCCGTTTCCAGGGTGGGCACAATGCCGGACACACATTGGTGATCGGTGGTCAGAAAACCGCGTTGCAACTGATTCCATCCGGGATCATGCGCGCAGGAACTGCTTGCTATATTGGCAATGGTGTTGTGTTGTCTGTTCCTGATTTATTGCGTGAGATTGATAAATTACAGGCCAATGGCGTTGAGGTCGTTTCCCGGTTAAAAATTTCAGAAGCTTGTCCAGTTATTCTGCCATACCATACCGCGCTGGATGCCGCGCGCGAAGCAGCCCGCGGAGCTGCAAAAATTGGCACGACGGGGAAGGGAATTGGGCCTGCCTATGAGGATAAAGTCGCACGTCGTGCAATTCGCGTAGCGGATCTGTTGAATGCGGAACGTTTTGCCGAAAAGCTGAAAGAGAATCTGGACTACCATAATTTTGTGCTGACCAATTATCTGAAGGCGCCGGCAGTCGACTACCAGAAGACGCTGGATGATGCGCTGGCCTTGGTGCCACGTATCCGGCCGATGGTCGCCGATGTCTCTACAGCTCTGTATGCGGCGCATAAAGCGGGGGCAAGTTTGTTGTTTGAGGGTGCGCAAGGCAGTTTGCTGGATGTCGATCATGGCACCTATCCTTTTGTGACGTCCAGTAACTGTGTGGCAGGAAATGCTGCAGCTGGCTCAGGTGTCGGGCCGAACATGCTGCATTATATTTTGGGTATTACCAAGGCCTATACGACAAGGGTTGGTTCTGGGCCATTTCCTTCGGAGCTGCCTACCGATCAGGGTGTTGGTCAGCATCTGGCAAGCGTTGGGCATGAGTTTGGGACGGTCACTGGCCGTGCGCGTCGCTGTGGCTGGTTTGACGCGGCGTTGTTGAAGCGTTCTGTGCAAATCAATGGTGTTTCGGGAATGTGTCTGACAAAACTGGACGTTTTGGATGGCCTTGATAAATTGAAATTATGCACTGGCTATAAGGTCAATGGCGTTGCCGTAGATATTTTCCCGGTGGGAGCGGAAGAGGCTTCCATGTGTGAAGCAGTTTATGAAGAAATGCCAGGATGGTCTGAGTCGACGGTGGGTGCGAAGAGCATGGATGCACTGCCCGTGAACGCGCGCAATTACATCAAACGCATTGAGGAATTAGTCGGTGTTCCCATTGATATGGTTTCCACAGGACCAGACCGGGAGGAAACCATTGTATTGCATCACCCGTTTGTTTGAAGAAGGAATTTAGTTGAATATGAATACACCAGTGTCGACAGATAAAGATTTGTGGGTTTCCTGGGATGCTTATCACCGGTCAATTGAACAGTTAGCTCTGAAGGTGCATGAGTCCGGCTGGAAATTTGATCAGGTGCTGTGCCTTGCTCGTGGAGGCTTGCGCCCGGGCGATATTTTTTCCCGGATTTTTGACGTCCCATTAGCTATCTTATCAACCAGCTCTTATCGAGAAGAAGCCGGTACTGTGCAAGGCTCTTTGGATATTGGTAAATATATCTCCATGACTAAGGGCAGTTTGCAGGGCAGGGTGCTCGTTGTGGATGACTTGGTGGACTCGGGAATAACTCTGGAGCGGGTGCTGCAACATTTGCGGGAGCATTTTCCATCGGTCAGCGAGGCGAAGTCTGCGGTCATCTGGTATAAAGCCTGTTCTTCCGTGAAACCTGATTATTATCTGGACTACCTGCAAACTAATCCATGGATTCATCAGCCGTTTGAAGAATATGACAGCATCAGACCGCACCAATTAAATGCCTGGTTGAAAAAAGGCGAGGTTGCATAATAAAAAAGGAGCTTTTTGCTCCTTTTTTATTATGCGTAATCATCAAAAAAGAAATGAAGGTAGATTGAATGATTGATTTCAGAGCGATAAAAACGAAAAAGCCCGTTGAATTTAATCAACGGGCTTTCTGTATTTTTGGTGCCCACGGAGGGACTCGAACCCCCACACCTCGCGGCACATGGACCTGAACCATGCGCGTCTACCAATTCCGCCACGTGGGCTGCAGAAGGGAATATTATATAGGAAGTATGCAGGTCTGTGTTGATGTGATGGATTTTTTTATACAATGCTCTGGCAAATTTTTTACATGCGTTAACGGAAAAAGCCCGTTGAAATTAATCAACGGGCTTTCCTTTAAGCTTGGTGCCCACGGAGGGACTCGAACCCCCACACCTCGCGGCACATGGACCTGAACCATGCGCGTCTACCAATTCCGCCACGTGGGCTACGGAAGACAGCAATTATAGATTATTGTTGGAGAATGTCAAGATTTTTACTGAGTGATACTTGAATAACGTTAGGTGATTAGTCATTGCTCCGGTAAACTATAGCCGTGCTTCAATATTAAACGTGAAGCATGTTTTACATTTAAAAGAAATAGACACCATTTGAATAAACATTTATATCCAATTCCCAGCAGGGAAGAAATTTTAGGCGTCCTTCGTACGGCTAAAGTTCAGCTGACGGCTACAGAGATTGCAGAGAAGTTAGGCACAAAAACCGAGGAGCTTGAAGGCATGACACGTCGATTAAGTGCAATGGAGCGGGATGGCCAACTGAAGATCAGTCAATCTGGTCATTATCAGCTTTCAAACCATGAAAACTTTATCTCTGGAAAAGTCAGCAGCCATAGAGATGGTTACGGGTTCCTGATCCCTGACGATAATACAGAAGATTTATTTTTACCCGAACGGGAAATGCAGAAGGTATTGCATGGAGACCGGGTTCTTGCCCGTGTTACCGGCACCGATCGCCGCGGTCGCCTGGAGGGCAGTATCGTTGAAATCCTGGAGCGCGCCAACACACATGTCATAGGCCGCTTACTCAACGAAAATGGCGTGTGGATTATTGCCCCGGAAGATAAGCGATTCAGTCAGGATATTTTACTGGCAGGGTCTCCGGGCAAGGCCAGAGCTGGCCAGGTCGTGAGTGTAGAGTTGACCGAGCAGCCTACGCGTTATTCTCAGGCATCTGGCAAAATTGTAGAAATTCTGGGGGAGGTTGATGATCCCGGAATGGAGATTGAAATTGCTGTCCGAAAATTTGGGGTTCCTCATGAATTTTCGGAACCGGCAAAAAAGGCGGCCGCAAAATTGCCTGCGGAAGTGCAGCCTAAAGATCTGAACGACAGAGTTGATTTGCGCGATATTCCTCTGGTGACCATTGATGGTGAGGATGCCCGCGATTTTGATGATGCAGTGTATTGCGAGCCGGTGAAAATCGGCAGGGTCAAGGGCTATCGTCTGATCGTGGCCATTGCGGACGTCAGTCATTACGTTATGCCGAATGATGCGCTGGATGCAGATGCTTTATTACGCAGCACCTCAGTTTATTTTCCTCGTCGCGTCATTCCTATGCTGCCGGAGAAGCTGTCAAATGGCTTGTGCTCCCTGAATCCAGATGTGGATCGTCTGACGCTAGTGTGTGACATGGTGATCACTGCAGAAGGTGAAGTAAAGGCATATCAGTTTTATCCTGCAGTGATTCATTCTGCAGCACGTTTCACATACACCGAAGTCGCTGCAATTCTTGGAAATACCAAAGGACCTGAGGCGGCAAAGCGTCTCACATTGGTGCCCCATTTATTGTATTTATACGAGGTTTTTCAGGCGCTGCTGAAAGCGCGGCATGCCCGTGGCGCAATAGATTTTGAGACGACTGAGACTTACATCGTTTGTAATAATGCAGGGAAAATTGAGAAAATCATTCCTCGCACCCGAAATGATGCACACAAGCTGATTGAAGAATGCATGCTGGCAGCAAATGTTTGCGCAGCAAATTTGCTGGAGACATATAAACATCCAGGAACATTCCGCGTGCACGCCGGGCCGACTAAAGAGAAATTAGTCCAAGTCCGTAACTTCCTGAAGCAGACCGGGCTGTTCCTGGGTGGCGGTGATTCTCCGTCGGCATCGGATTACGCGGCGCTGATGGAAAAAATAAAAGGTCGCCCCGATGCTCCGCTATTGCAGACAATGCTATTGCGCTCGATGCAGCAGGCGGTCTACAGTCCGGACAATATTGGTCACTTCGGATTGTCGTATGACGCATATGCGCACTTCACCAGCCCGATACGACGTTATCCCGATCTGTTAACGCATCGTGCAATTAAAGCGGTATTGCAAGGTAAGATTTATGAGCCAAAGGGAATTGATTTCAGTGTTTTGAATACGACAATTTCCAATGCTGCCCGCAAACAATTGGTCGCCGATAAAGCAGCCGGAAAAAAAGCTGTTGAAAAAGATCAGACGGTCTGGGATTTGTTGGGAACACATTGCTCGGCCAATGAGCGTCGTGCCGATGAGGCTTCACGCGATGTGGAAGCGTGGCTGAAGTGTTACTACATGAAAAATAAGCTCGGAGAGGAATTTGTCGGAACCATTTCCGGAGTAACCCAGTTCGGTATTTTTGTGCAGTTAGATGATATTTACATTGAAGGCCTGGTTCACATCACAGAACTGGGGCCTGATTACTTCCAGTTTGATGAAGCTCGGCATGAGTTGCGTGGAGAGCGGACCGGAAAACGTTATCAGTTGACAGACAAGGTCAGAGTTCAGGTCAGCCGGGTGGATTTGGATGCGCGTAAGATTGATCTGAGTATTGTTCAGCCTAACATTGCCACTCCTGCTTATCAAAAAGGAGTATCTGCAACTGAGAAGGCAAAGAAAGCATCTTCTTCCGCACGGCAAATTCCTCAGGACGATGCGCATGTCCGAAATGCCGGGAATGAGCGACAGCCCAAAAAACGGGGGCGGTCAAATACCGTCAGCGCAAGCAGCGTTAAAGAGAAGGAAACATCCACCGCCAGGAAGAAAAGCACCGGTGCAAAACCATCAAAACCGGTCAAAAGAAGACGCCAAGTTAAATAAAGAAAAGTTATATGAAAAGTAAAATGATTTTTGGGTTTCATGCAGTCACATCAAGGATTCGTCATGAAGCCTCATCCGTAGATGAAATTTATGTGGATGCAGAACGTAGTGACCGCCGGATGCAAGAGTTGCTGCACACGGCAAAAGCAGCAGGTATCCGGATTATTCAGGCAGATGATCAGCGGCTCTCAAATATTGTGGGTACCCGCCGGCATCAGGGGGTTGTTGCCAAGGCTGGCGAGCTGTCTTTGGCCAGAAATCTGGATGAATTGCTGGATGCGATTGAAGGTCCGCCATTACTGCTGATTCTTGATGGCATTACGGATCCGCATAATCTGGGGGCTTGCCTGCGTGTTGCAGATGGTGTCGGCGCGCATGCCGTCATTGCGCCAAAAGACCGCGCAGTGGGATTAAATGCGACAGCTGCTAAAGTTGCAAGCGGTGCCGCTGAGACCGTGCCATACATTACAGTGACCAATCTGGCACGAACTCTGCGTGAGCTGAAGGAGCGCGACATTCTACTGGTCGGAACTTCTGACGAGGCCGACAAGACAATTTACGATGTTGACTTGACATCCGGTTGTGCAGTAGTGATGGGTTCAGAAGGTGAGGGAATGCGTCGCTTGACGCGGGAAACATGTGATCAGCTGGTCAGTATCCCAATGCTGGGAACCGTAGAAAGCCTGAACGTCTCCGTTGCATCCGGTGTTTGTCTTTATGAAGCAAGGCGCCAGCGGTCTGTCTGATCGAAATTTCTGAATATTTCGGTTGGTGGTGTTTCGGTAATATCAGTGCGCTTCGGCGCACTTTTTACAGATACGTTAGTATGTAATTTGTTTTTCTCTTTGCTTACCTGTCATGTTGAGTCGTCTCCGCGAAGATATCGCCAGTATTATTGAAAAAGATCCTGCTGCCCGCAATGCCTGGGAAGTCATTACCTGTTATCCGGGATTTCAGGCAATTGTGATGCATCGCTGGGCAAACTGGTGCTGGAGCCATGGGTTGAAATGGCTCGGGCGATTTATATCGCATGTGGCACGGGTTTTGACCGGAATCGAAATTCATCCTGGTTCAACTTTAGGACGCCGGGTTTTTATTGATCATGGATTTGGTGTGGTAATCGGTGAGACCGCAGTGGTTGGTGATGACTGCACAATATACCAAGGTGTCACCCTAGGGGGGACATCCTTATCGCGTGGTGCCAAAAGACACCCTACCCTTGAGGCGGGCGTCATTGTAGGCGCAGGCGCTAAAGTGCTGGGTAGTTTTACGGTCGGCGCGGGAGCAAAAATCGGCTCTAATTCAGTTGTCCTGAAGGCTGTACCTGCCGGTGCAACAGCAGTCGGCAATCCTGCACATCTGATCAGAAGAGATGATGTCGCCGATAGTCAGCAGACGAATCTTTTTTCAGCATATGGTGTTACGCAAAACAATGATGACCCGGTATCCAAGGTTTTGCATAAGCTGATTGATCATGCAGCTGCGCAGCAAGAGCAGATTGAAAAACTCACCGCAGCTATTTCTTGTGCTGGTATCGCTTGCGAGCAAACGAAAGCACAGGATAAAATCAATCCGGAACAGATCAACAGTCTCGTTGAGTAGTTAAACTGACTGTTGTGTCGGTAAGGGGAAATTCGGTCGCCGGACGAGTCTGTTCAGGATGTTCCGGATTGCCGGTGGTAATTCTCCTGCGCATAATCCAATGGGGCCGATGCCAGAATCAACCAGTTCATCAGCTGCTTTGCTATGAATCCAGGTGGCGAATTTAGCTGCTTCAATAGTCTGCATGCCTTGCGCTAGCAAGGCACCGCAAAGTCCGGCCAATACATCACCAGTCCCGCCAGTGGATAAGCCCGGGTTACCGGTTGTGTTGATAAAGATATCGCCAGCCGGGTTACTGACAATGCTTCCTGCACCTTTTAAAATCACAATAGCGTTGAATGCTGTTGCGAGCTGCTTAGCGGCGCTCAGACGGTCATGTTGAACTTGAGTGATTGACTTCCCCAGAAGGCGCGCGGCTTCCAATGGATGCGGCGTTAGCATGACAGGGCTTGTTTTTTGTCTCAATATGACCTGCAATTCCGGTTCAGCTGCAATCAGGTTCAGTGCGTCCGCATCTATAACGATGGGGGTGTTTTTTCGCAGCATATCTTGCAGAATCTTTTTTGCATCATGACTGGTGCCCATGCCGGGGCCGACAACCAGAACTTCATTATTAACTGTGAAGTCACGAATATTTTTACACATTATCTCGGGGTGTAATGCATCAAAGCTGGCTGCTGCATCCAGAAACCCTATGCTCACTTTGCCGGCACCAGCTAATAATGCAGACCGGCCTGCGAGAAGGCAGGCTCCGGTCATGCCTTGTGCACCACCGATGATCAGCACATGGCCGTAATGTCCCTTATGTGTATTGGGTAATCGCCGCAGGCCAGACAATGGCAGCATATTGGCTTCGATTAGCAAACATCTGCTGTCAGGGAATACGGCAGGCTGTATATCCAGATCATCGACGAATACTATTCCTGAGGAATCTTTCCCATAGGCGGTATGAAGTCCGGGTTTGTTGGCGATGAAAGTCAGCGTGTAGTCTGCCCGGATTGCCAGCATTTGAGTGTTGGTGAAATCCCCGGTATCCGGATTGATGCCGCTTGGCAGATCAAGTGCCAATACCGCGGTCTGGCCATGCGCAGTCAGCTCATTGATGCCATGAATTAATTCAGCGTAATGCTCATCCATATCCCGAGTCAGCCCGATGCCGAATATCCCGTCGATAATCAGTGACCATTGCGCAGATAAAATTTCCGGAAGATCTTGATCTCCTCGCAGCGTAACAGACAGTTCCGAGGCAAGTGCGTAGCTTTTTTTTGCATCCTCGGAATATTTTCCGGGTTCGCCATACATCAGCAATGTGCAGTGCCAGCCCATCATGGCGAGCCGTGCTGCTGTTTCGCAGGCATCACCACCATTATTACCGGGACCTGCAATGATCAAAACCGGTAAGTGTCTCTCCCGCAGTATTCCCGCTGCCAGCGTTGCTGCGGCTATTCCTGCTTTTTGCATCAGGGAGTATTCTGTTTGCTGCATTTCTCCAAAATTTTCCAGTTCACGGATCTGTGAGGAAAAGAGAAGCGGGCGACTCTCTGAAGATATGCGGGTTGTCATGGACGGTCAGCGTGCAGGTAACGTGGAAGATGGTGCAAGAGGACGATGCAATGACTGAATAGTTTCAAAACCCTGTCTGAAGAGCTGATCAAAAGGTACGCTGAGGTAAGGTAGTATTAATTCGAGCATCAGGAAACCGACACCGATCGTGATCGGGAAGCCGATACCAAACAGATTCAGCTGCGGCGCAGCCCGTGTGAGGATGCCAAGTGCAACGTTTGTGATTAACAAGGCAGCCACGATGGGCAAAGAAAGCCGGAGGCCTGTGATAAAGATCTGTTCACCCCAGACCATAAGGCGCTGCAAATTAAAGCCGCTTTCCAGTGTTGGGGAGATGGGGATCGATTGAAAACTGTCTATCAATGCACTCAGCAATGCCAGATGCCCATTTGAAGTCAGAAAAAACAGTGTGGCAGTCAGTACCAGAAATTGTGATATGGCGGAAGATCGTCCCTGAGTCTGGGGATCAAAAAAGCTGGCAAACCCTAACCCCATTGTCAGGCCGGATACTTCGCCGGCCATTTCTATTGCGGCAAAAACAATACGCATCACAAAACCCATTCCTAATCCAATCACCAATTCCTGAGCCAGGATCATGATGCCGGTCAGAGAGACCGGGTCACTCGCAGGATGTACCGGAATGGTGGGGGCGACAATGAAGGCGATCATGACGCCCAGAACAATTTTGATCTGAACCGGAACGGTGTTATTGCCGAACGGAGGCGCAATAGAAATTAATCCTAAAATCCGGGTTAATGGCCAGATAAAAGCGCTGATCAGGCTGATTATCTGACTGCTGGCGATGGTAATCATAGTCAGTCAGCAAACGGTTAGCCTGCCATGGTGGCGATGCTGGTAAAGGTCTGTCGCATATAGTCCATTAATACGCCGAGCATCCATGGGCCTGCGATGATCAGTGTGAGGAAAATTCCGATCAGTTTTGGAATGAAAGACAGCGTAGTTTCATTGATCTGCGTTGCTGCCTGAAAAATACTGACCAGCAAACCAATCACCAGAGCGACCAGCAGCAGTGGTGCAGAGACCATCAGCGTTACTTCAATTGCCTGCCTGCCGAGTGTCATCACACTATCAGGAGTCATGGTTTTTCCTTAGTAAAAACTCTGTGCCAGTGAGCCAATCAGCAGCTGCCAGCCATCGACCAGAACAAATAACATCAGTTTAAACGGCAGCGAAACAATGGATGGCGATACCATCATCATACCCATGGACATGAGAACGCTTGCAACTACCATATCGATGATGAGGAACGGAATAAAAATCGCAAAGCTGATCTGAAATGCGGTCTTTAACTCACTGGTAATAAAGGCAGGAATCAGAATGCGTAATGGCACTTCTTCCGGACCTTGTAGTTGCGGTGTATTTGAAATTTTGACATACAGGGCCAGATCCGCCTGCCTGGTTTGTTTCATCATGAATTGCTTCAGCGGCACTGCACCTTTGTCCAATGCTTCCGTCATCGAAATCTTGTTCGCCGCAAAGGGCGTATAAGCATCAGCATAAATTTTATCGAAAACAGGTCCCATGACAAATAAGGTCAGAAACAACGCCAGACCGACCAATACCTGATTCGGTGGTGCCGATTGAGTGCCCAGCGCCTGCCGCAATAGTGACAGTACGATGATGATCCGGGTAAAGCTGGTCATCATGAGTAGCGCGGCAGGAATGAATCCCAGTGCGGTCAGGAATAACAGGGTCTGCACGCTCAGGGAGTAGTTTTGTCCACCGCCGGATGCCGGAGTGCTTGTAATCGCCTGTAATCCGCCCTGAGACTGGGCGAATGCTGTTTCAGGAAAGAGATTGCAGATCAGGAACAGTAACTGAAAAATAATCAGCAATGGAATTCGGAAAGATTTCATGCGGGAAAATGCCGGGTTAATGATCCGCAGTTGCAGATTTTTTCTTTTCAAGTGTGTGTCTGAGCCAGTCCTGAAAAGTGGAGGAGTCAGCAGTTCCTGCTGACAGAAGGCTTTCCTGTTTGGGTAAAGTACCTAAGGTTTGAATATTGTTCGCGGTGACGCCGACAATCAGCCACTGGTCGCCGGCTTCGATAATCATGATGCGCTCTTTATTGCCGACACTCAGATTTCCCAATACTTTGAGTGGAATTCTGTTTGCGGCGATCGCAGGGCTAAAGCGTTTTAATAGCCAGACTCCGCTGAAAATCAGTGCCAGAATAAAGAATAAGGCCAGTAGTATCTGTAAAAAGCCAGTTGCCGGAGTGACTGCCGGTGTTTCAGCTGCAGCATTGCTGCCAGCCGTTGCCAGGATAAAGAGAAGGGAATATCCGAAAAACCTAGTCATTTGTTCAGCTTGCGAATACGTTCTGCCGGCGTCACGATATCGGTCAGGCGAATACCGAATTTATCGTTCACGACCACCACCTCACCTTGAGCAATCAGGCAGCCATTCACGAGCACATCCATAGGTTCACCCGCAAGACCATCAAGCTCCACGACAGAACCTTGCGCAAGTTGCAGCAGGTTCTTAATCGCAATTTTCGTTCTGCCCAGCTCAACCGTCAGTTGAACCGGAATATCCAGAATGAAATCGATATCATTATGTGTTTCGGTCGTACTTCCCCGGCCGCTGAATTCTTTAAAAATGGCCGGACTTGCTGCAGGTTCGTTTTTTGTATTGCTTGCTGCCGCGGCAGCGGCCTCTGCTTTTTCCTGCTCGGCAATCGCTGCACCCCAATCATCCTCGCTGATTGGCATTTCTGAATTTTCATCCATTGTTTTCTCCCTGTGCGACTTCCTGCACGCTGGAACTGATCAGTTTTTCCACGCGCAATGAATATTGACCATTGAATACACCATATTTGCATTCCATAACAGGCGTACCATCTACTTTCGCTGAAATAATTTCAGGAATATTGATCGGTACAATATCACCGACTTTCATATTCAATATATCGCCCAGTGTGACACGGGTTGTACCCAAATCGGCAACGATTTCGATTTCGGCAATCTGAATCTGTTGCGTCATCAGACGTACCCAGCGGCGGTCGACTTCCAGGGTCTCACCTTGCAGGCTGCTGGTGAGAATGTCCCTGATTGGTTCAATGGTGGAGTAGGGCATGCAAATATGCATTTCCCCGCTGACCGGGCCTAATTCAATGGTGAATGTGGTGGATACGACGACTTCATTTGGCGTTGCAATATTTGCGAATTGCGTATTCATTTCCGAACGGATGTACTCGAATTCAATCGGGTAAACCGGTTCCCAGGACTTGGAATAGGTCTCAAAAACGATTTCCAGAATACGATGAATGATGCGCTGTTCGGTTTGCGTGAAGTCTCGACCTTCCACACGGGTATGAAATCTGCCGTCGCCACCAAACAGATTATCCACCAATAGGAATACCAGTCCGGGGTCCAGAACAATCAATGAGGTGCCGCGCAGCGGCTTCATGTGAACCAGATTCAGATTGGTCGGCACGACCAGGTTGCGGATGAATTCACTGTATTTTGAGACTCTGACCGTTCCGACGGAGACTTCGGCACTGCGGCGTAAAAAATTAAAAAGCCCGATCCGCAACAGACGGGCAAAACGTTCATTGATAATTTCCAGCGTAGGCATGCGCCCACGGACAATCCGCTCCTGAGTAGCAAGATTGTAAGGACGAACCCCGGAAGTGTCTTCCTGGGATTGCGAATCATCCTGATCTCCCGTAACGCCTTTTAATAGCGCATCGACTTCTTCCTGGGAGAGAAAATTATCGGACATGGTTTATTGAACGACAAAAGATGTAAAGAAAACGCCAGTGACCTTTTGTGGTTCACCTTTCGGAGAAAAAGGTTGATTGATTTTTTCAATAATTTCTTCTACCAACTTGTCTTTGCCTTCTGTGGAAATAATTTCACCTGCTTCTTTGCTGGAAAGCAGCAACAGCAAACGACTTCTGACCTGCGGCATGTTGGCCTTGATGATGGTGGATTGCTCATCGCTTTCGACTTGCAAAGTCATCGTCACCTGCAAGTATTTATCCCCGCCGTCCGACTGTAAATTGACCGTAAAAGGTTCCATCGGTAGAAAAACCGGTGCTTTTGCCGGCTCAGATTTATGCTCTTTGTCTTTTGACGCCGAATTCTTTTTGGACAGAAAAAATGCGGCACCACCACCTATGCCCGCCAGCAATACAATTGCAGCGGCAATAATAATGATTAATTTTTTCTTTGATTTTCCAGCAGGTGCTGCTTCACCGTTGTCAGGGGCTGCTTGGGCAGGTTTTTTCGCCATATCTTTTTCTCCAGGGGCTGCTTCAGCCACGATTTTCTACATTATCCATGAAACAAGCGATTGATAACTGAGGAAAAGAGAGGGAAATCAGGTTCACCTTTTCAATTGTGTTGCCGTTATCTTCAAACACCTACTGATTTGCAAGCGCATGCAAATTTTAGCCTTGCGCTCATTTTACCTGTTTGAACAGTGATTTTTCCAGTGCCTGAAACTTTAAGCAATTTAAGCAAAAGTGTCGACCTCGCCGATACGGGTGATCATCCTGACGGTAGTGGCTTGAATTGCCACGTCATTGTCAATCGCTGGCGTATTGCTGTGTCTTGCCCCGGCTGACTGATGGGATGACTGCGACCGGTATTCTCTGCCGGCTTGATCCTGATGGGCGGCTCCGGACTGGACTGAGAAATTGGAAAGCTGTACCCCGGCATCGTTCATCATCTGCCGTAATTTTGGCAAAGAAGCTTCAAGTGCATCCCTGACATCAGGGTGTGCTGAAACGAAGGTGGCATTTGCCTGATCATTCGTCACGTTCAGAACAATCTGCAGTGGTCCGAGGTCGGGTGGATTCAGTGTCAGCTCAGCTGACTGCATGCTTTCACCAACCATCCAGATGACTTTTTGCCCGACCGCTTTATCCCACATAGGAGAATTCAGATTGGGCGTGATCTGATTACTGCTCACCACTCCTGTCATTGTCGCAGTCTGAATCACATTCGCCTGCTGCAGATAAGGAGATGGTACTGTAGTGTTCAGCTTTTCCTCAGACTGTTTGAGAATCAGATGATCGATGAAGTTGCCAGTGCTGTCGCTGGACTTCACATTGTCCTTGGTGGCAGAGATAGCTGTTGCCGGTTCTCCCCGGGCTTCGGTTTTCTGGAGTTTTGCGTCAGCTGCGGTGGTAATGGCTTTCGATACATCTGAGGGTGTGATGATATCTTTCTTGCCAACCTCCTTCTTTCCCTTGATGCCCTCAATGCCAGCGTCAGACGCAGTGAATTCGCGTGGCAAATGATCCGTTACCGAAATTTTTTTCAGATCCGTTGTGACAACATCAGATTTTTGAGATGAGCTTGCCTGGAGCGCGGCAGGATCAGGCTGCTGAGTGGTTGCAGGCTGAAGCAGCGTGGCATCCGATGATTGTGTGCTGAGGCCGGTTGATACGGAAAGAGAGGCATCGGCATTGGCATCAGTTTGATTTTTATCAGCAACCGCGGTGGATTGATCTGCTTTCGGCAGTGCAGATAGCGCCCCGAAAAATTGAATTAACTGATCGGGTTTGCTATCTTTTTGAATGCCGTCAGAACTTTTGTCATCATCCTGATCCGCTTTTGCTTTTTTCTTTACTTGGGGCTGATCGGTACCGGAGGATATCCTTGTCGTTGGGGGCGCAGTCGTATCTGTTTTCTGAGATGCATCGTTACTTTCCTCGGCAGACGCATTCTCAGCAACCTGATTGGCCGGTGACGGCGCGGGAATATTGCTGGCCGCTTGATTGCCGGAAATCTCTCTATGCAGCAAGGCATTAAAGGTGCCGTCAGCACTGTTGCCGGACATATTTTTTGCTGTCTGACCCGAGGCGTTCACGGGTGAAGACATAGTGATGATATTGACTGGTTGCATAAAATATTCCGCTTATTCCGTTTGCTCTGTGATCAGATGTTACGACTGTGATTTGTAAAAATGGTTACGTGCAGCAAAATCATCGGTCTGTTTTTGATCGGATTTCAATTCTTTGCGCTGCTGTGCAATTTTTGCCCGTTCATCCAAGGTGTTATAGGAAAGCCGCTTTTTCTCGTATGCCTGCCAGTCTGTCTTTGCTGCATTGACTTTATGTTCCGCATCCCGGATGACTTGTTTCTGTCCATCCACTGCGTGATCCAGTTTGGTTAGAAAGCCGAGAAAGTTTGCGTACTGGCTTGCGCTGATTCCTGCTCTTGCCGCTTGCTGAAATTTCGCGTCGTAATCATCCCGGTACTGCATCAATAAATTTAATTTACTGATGGTTTCTTCATGATGCTTAATCGCTTTCCCGAGACGTTTTGCCGCATCGTCGGTTTCCCGTTCCGCTATTTCGATGAGCGTGCTGATTGCAGAATGTTTAGCCATTTATAGTAAGTATAGTCGGGACGGATCATTTCTAAACCTGGAATAGAGCCCGAAGTCCGGCCAAGCTCTCGGATATGGTGCATTTTTGCAGAATGTCTTGTTGTAAAAAGGAAATGATCTGAGGGTGCAGGCGGATTGCCTCATCCAGTAAAGGATCGCTGCCGGGAGCATACGCACCAACACTGATCAGGTCACGGCTGCGTTCATAGCGTGAATACAGTTGCTTCAGTTTTCTGGCGAGTTGCTGGTGTTCTGGGGTAGTAATGCTGTGCATTGCACGGCTGATCGACTGCTCAATATCAATTGCCGGGTAGTGACCACTTTCTGCCAGTGTCCTGTTCAGTACGATGTGGCCATCCAGAATGGCACGGGCAGAATCCGCAATCGGATCCTGCTGGTCATCGCCCTCGGTTAACACCGTGTAAAAGGCGGTAATTGAGCCACCGCCTTCTTTGCCGTTACCGGCACGCTCGACCAGAGCAGGCAATTTGGCAAATACGGACGGCGGATATCCTTTTGTTGCCGGGGGTTCACCGATCGCCAATGCAATTTCACGCTGCGCCATCGCATAACGTGTCAGTGAATCCATAATCAGCAGTACATTGTGTCCCTTATCGCGGAAATATTCAGCAATCGTCGTGGCGTAGGTGGCACCTTGCAAGCGCATCAGTGGCGGGGAATCCGCAGGAGCAGCCACCACCACAGAGCGGACCAGACCTTCCTGCCCAAGTATCTGCTCGATGAATTCCTTTACCTCGCGGCCCCGTTCACCAATCAGGCCAACGACGATGATCTCTGCTGTGGTGTATCTGGCCATCATGCCAAGCAAGACGCTCTTACCAACGCCAGATCCGGCAAACAGACCCAGGCGCTGTCCTCTTCCTACACTCAGCATACTATTGATGGCCCGGACGCCGACATCCAGCGTGTCGACAATGGGTGCCCGTTCAAGCGGATTGTAGATGCGGGCACCCAGCGAAGCGGATTCGTCAGTGTGCAAGGCACCCAATGTATCGAGTGGCCGGCCATTACCGTCTAAAACACGTCCCAGCAACTGATAACCGACAGGCAAACGGCGGCTGCGATCTGCCAGGCGCCGGTGTTGTCCTGGTAACGGGGTTTGCATTGGCATTTCTGCAGGGTAAACCGGAGCTCCCGGAGTGACGCCCTCCAGATCACTATGCGGCATCAGAAATAATCGCTCTCCGTCAAAACCAACTACTTCTGCATCAATTTTTCCACCGCTCTGTAAATGAATCGAGCAGGCACTGCCAACTGGCAGGCGCAGACCGACTGCCTCCATCACAAGACCTGTGACCTTGGTGACGCGGCCAGCAGTCGACACGCTCTCGGCATGCTGACTGCGCTCTTTGCTTTCCGTCAGCAGCGTTTTCCAGGATTCTGTGAGTGTTGATTCCATACGCATGCTCAGAGCGTTCGTGACCGCATGGCGGAGATGAGTTTGGACCAACGGGTTTCTACGCTGGCATCGATGATATTCTGAGCCGTCTCCAAACGGCAGTCACCGCGCTTCAACTGGGTATCTTCAGTGATGCGCCAGCCATTCGACTGCAGAGATTCCCCGATGGCGTTTCTGACGATCGCGGCATCTGCCGGATGTAAAAATATCTGCGCCGGCAAGGTAACAGTTGTCAGCTGGGAGATAGCGTCCTCCACGATGGGGAGAATCACAGACTCATCATCTTCAATTTTTATCTTAATGATGTTTTCTGCCAGATTGATCGCCAGTGCCAGCAATTCTTTGCCGGTATTTTTCCCCACATGCTGAACTGCAGCAGAAAAATTGACTGCGAGTTCATGCAGACTCTGAATGTCCGGATGCATGCTTTCCTGAGCTTCGGTCAGACCGGCTTCCTGGCCCTCCCGCAAGCCACGCTCATAGGCTTCCTGATAACCTTGGGCATACCCTTCCTGGTGCGCATTTTCCCTGATCTGGCGTGCCTCTGCTTCTGATATGGCCGGTACGACAATAGAGACCGGTGGCGGTGGTGTCATTTCTTTGAGGCGGCTCGGACGTGTTTCTCCAAACGACGCCATTTCCCAGCGCTGATAAGCGGACATATCGCGTTTCTGAAGGGCATCAGACATAAGCATCTTCACCTTTGGCGCCGAGCATGATTTGTCCTTCATCTGCCAGGCGACGCACAATCATCAAGATCTGTTTCTGCTGCGCTTCTACTTCCGAGAGCCGGACAGGGCCTTTGGAATCAAGATCTTCGCGCATCATCTCTGCAGCACGTTGCGACATATTTTTGAAGATTTTTTCACGCATGTCCTGGTTGGCACCTTTGAGCGCAATAATCAGTGAATCTGACTGTACTTCCCGCAGTAAGAGCTGAATACCCTTGTCGTCAATTTCCATGATGTTGTCGAAGACGAACATTTCATCCATGATTTTTTCTGCCATGTCGCCATCATATTTACGCAGATTATCCATGACGGACGCTTCATTTTCACCGCTCATGAAGTTCAGGATTTCAGCCGCAGCGCGGACGCCGCCGATAGATTTTTTCTTCAGGCTTTCATTGCCGGTCAGCAGTTTGGTCAGGACATCGTTTAATTCCCTGAGCGCCGTTGGCTGGATACCATCCAGTGTGGCGATACGCAAAACAACATCGTTGCGCAGACGTTCGGAGAAGTTATTCAATATCTCGCAGGCCTGATCGCTTTCAAGATGCACCAGAATCGTGGCAATGATCTGTGGGTGTTCATTTTTAATCAGATCGGCCACGGAAGGGGAGTCCATCCACTTCAGGCTCTCAATGCCACTGGCATCCTTGCCGCCGAGTATGCGATTCAGTAATGAAGAGGCTTTGTCGTCACCTAAAGCTTTGGTCAGCACATTGCGGATGTATTCGTCCGAGTCGAGCCCGACGGACGAATTGATATCGGCCTCTGCTTTAAATTCTTCCAGGACTTTCGCAATTTTTTCATGGGGAATCGCGCCGATTGTTGCCATGGCTGCGCCAATTTTCTGTACCTCCCGCGGGCCCAGAAATTTCATGACCTCAGCGGCGCCGTCTTCCCCCAGCGTTAACATGAAGGTTGCCGCTTTTTGTATGCCTTCGTCACTCATTGTTTATCCATTTTTTGATTACGTTCGCAACGATTCTCGGATCTTCTTTTGCCAGATCTCTGGCCATTTCGAGATTCATTTCATAGCTGGTGCCATTTCTGAGGTGTGGTTCATGCTCACCGGAGAGTTCCACGATGGCGGCATCATCCTCTTTTTCCTCCATTGCGCGTTCCGCTGCGGCCAGTCTTTCCGCTTCTTCAGCTTTGGCTTTCTCAGCTTCTGCATCTTTCCCCATGATCTTGTACAACAGGGGTTTGAGATAGCCAAAAAACAGATATCCAAGGATTGCTGCGATCAGTAAATATTTACCGATTTCTTTCGCTAACTGTATGGTTTCAGGCTGTTTCCACAGTGGTAACTCCACTATAGTTTCTTTTTCCGGACCAGCAAAGGGGCTGTTGACAACGTTCAGGGTATCGCCGCGATCCTTGTTGAACCCCATCGCTTCTCGGGCAAGATCAGTAATCTGGTTTTTTTCAATATCGGTCAGAGGACGGGTAGTAACCTTACCGGATTTATCGGTTTCAGTTTTATAGTTGACGACAACGGCAACGGAAAGACGTTTGACACCCCCCATATTTTGTTGGGTGTAGCGGATAGTTTTATCGACTTCATAGTTGATGGTGGAATCTTTTTGAACTAATCCGGTATTGGCTGCCGACGCAGAGGCGGCGGTGCCGCTAGCGACGATTGGTGCTGTTACCGGCACCGGAGGCTGGTTCGTCAGCGAACCGGGAATGCCGGACTGGGCATTGTTTTTATTGTAGCTCTCACTTGACTGCTGACTGCGTATCGTCGAGGCTTCCGGTGGTGAATTGGGGCGATAGCTTTCTGCTGCCTGTTCACTTCTGGAAAAGTCGATATCGGCAGTTGCTTCTGCCCGGACATTATTGGGACCGACAATCGGTGAAATGATCGACTCAATGCGTTTGACGATATTCTGTTGAAAATCCTGCACGTATTTCAGCTGTGAGGGATCAAGATTATTGCTGCCGGCCTGTCGGCTGGTTTCTGATAGCAGGTTGCCATTCTGGTCAACGATGGAGACATTCTTCGTGGTCAGCTCAGGAACGCTGCTGGCCACCAGATGCAGGATTGCGCTGACCTGCTGCGTATCGAGTATGCGACCTGGGTATAAATTCAATAAAACTGAGGCAGTCGGTTTTTGCTGTTCCCGGATGAATACGGAGGATTTAGGAATCGCCAGATGTACGCGGGCAGACTGGACTGCAGAAACCGCCTGAATGGAGCGTGCCAGTTCACCTTCCAGTGCACGCTGGAAGTTGACCTGTTCAAGAAATTGGGAAATCCCCAATTTTTGGTTTTCCATTAATTCAAAACCGACATTTCCCCCCTTAGGTAAACCTTGCGCCGCCAGCTTTAATCTGGCGTCGTGAACCTGATTTTCTGGAACCAGAATTGCATTGCCGGTATCTGAATACTTATAAGGCACATTCATCTGCTGCAGTGATGCAACGATAGCGCCGCCGTCGCGGTCGTTGAAATTAGAGAACAGGACTTTGTAATCCGGTTGCTGGCTCCAGAGCCAGATTCCCACCATGATGGCAACGATCAGTGCCGCACCGGCGGAGAGCATGGCTGTGCGTATGCCCGGTGTTTGCGGCAGGCCAAACAGTCTGGGAATCTCTGCCCCTTCCGTTCCGGTGATGACGTTTTCAGCGGTTGCCATAGTTCACCCTGTCTGAGGTCAGTGCTAAGTAAAAAGATTGCATAGTGTTATTTCTGAATGGAGTTGGTTTTTTCCTTAATGCCTATTTTGTACTGTATTAGCAAATTCAATTCAGAGAGTAAATGCAGTTTTCCCCTTTTGCTCGGAGAAATGCCTGTTTGCCACAGTGCTATTGTGATGGCATGAATCATGGCGAAGGACTATCAATGATTAACGGAATAGATCGCACCAGAATTGACGCGATGGTCGCGCAATTGAGTGCCGCGGCTGCCAGAATGGAAGCCGGATCGGGACTGAAGCGTGTGTCGGATGGCGCGGAGCAGGTCGGCTCGGTTGCGCCGCCAAAAGTTGATTTTGCGGATGCGCTTAAAGCGTCGCTTGATCAGGTGAATCAGGTGCAGATGAATTCGCAGCAGTTAGGGCAGCAATTTGCGATGGGGGATGATAAGGTGAGTCTGTCGGATGTGATGATATCCATGCAAAAGGCGAATATCTCTTTTCAGACAGCGGTTCAGGTCAGAAATAAACTGGTGTCTGCCTATCACGACATTATGAATATGCAGATATAGCGGATCAAGCAGGAGGCAGCGCTGCTGCCTTTAGCGTATGCCTGTCATTTTCGAATTTCGCTCACGCTCCAGTTTCATAATGTAGCGCTGAATACTTGCGAGTACCGAGTTTGATAAATTAATGAACTGGCAACCTACCCGGCGGTTTGTTTTGCCGTTTAATAGCACCAGCTCCTGGAAATTTCTGATTTGCAAAGAAACATCGACCAGACCAATGGTTGGTAAATCCACTTTACAGTGGTCGTAAGTTTTACCTACACTGCAATCGAGAACCTTTTTTTCATCCAGTACAGCAATGCCGCCACAACTGATATCCACCAGTGTTAATTTTAAGGTTTCTATACCGCCATCGAATTCGACTGGAAAGCTTACTTTGATCGGTATCGAAAGTGGCGTGTTGATACGGTAATATTCCCTGCGCTGCAAGCGGATCAGGCTGGGAGGAATATGAAACTGAAGAGCCGGTCTGTTTTCAAAATCAGTACTTTCAATCCCTGTCGTTGAGAATTGAATACCGATTTTGTCCAATAAGCCTTCAAAGGATACGCGTTGCGCATCAATAATTTTCTGGTTTGCCAGTGAACCGGGGGCGCTATCTACAATGACCAGATTATTTGCGTCATCAACTTCAAGAATGGACGTAATAAATACTTCAGCTCCTTCGTGAATCAGCATGCTGATTAATTGATTGTGGTCTTTTAATCCGCGTAACAACGAGATAATTTCCCGGCGTGAATCAACCTGAAATGGGCTTTGATTTTCTGTGCCGAGTGTAGGAGTTGCTTGCATGTTAATGATTGACTTTTATTTACCGGTATATCTCATGGATGAAGTTTGCTGCGCAGAGTGCTGGTTACGATCTGTTGCAGACTTTTCATTTTCTATATGGTAAAGCCAAGCGAGTAGTTCTGCAACTGCGAGATAGAGTGCGGGTGGAATATGGGTGTCCAGATCGACTTTCATTAGCAAAGAGACCAGTTCCCTGGATTCATGTACATGAACGCCATGTTCTTTGGCCCGCATAATGATTTCATCTGCAATCAGGCCTTTCCCCTTGGCAACGACGCGGGGAGCGTTATCGCCACTTTGATATGCAATGGCAACGGCATTTTTATCAGGAGGGTTATTCATCATCGTTTGATCTGAATGCCATCAACAACCGCACCTGCCGCGCTCATTGAAGATGCCAGATCGGTGGTGTGCTGGGTCAATAAATGTGCAGTTTCAGGACTTTCTGCTTGTAACGCAAAATTGATGTGTTGTCCGCGGAGCGTAATCGTTGCTGATACTGCGCCCAGTACAGGCAGATTAAACTGCACGACACTACTCCATTGAGGGAGGGGCTCTTCTTGAGAACCATATTTTGCCTGGTGCGGATTGTCTCTTTTAATAACCCAGTCCATGACTTGACCTGGAAAAATTTCTCCATGCCACTGAACCGACTGATTTTCCAACGTATGAAGCTGTTGTTGTATCAGTTGCGTCAATTCTTTATTGCTGCTGATGGCATTAGTATTCGCGGTTTGTTCTGCGGATAAGGTGTTGAGCTGCGATTGCGGTTCGAGTTGGAGATCATTCAGGTTTCTTTTTCCTTCAGCCCATTCAGTAAGGTGTGATTCATAGAATAAACCGCTGCGCGTGATTTGCTGTTGTAAAAGATGTGCTGTCTTGCTAATTGACTTTAAATCATCCGGGGAATTTAAAACAGGTGTTTTTGCAATAATTCCATTTTGTTGTAATAGTGGATTTTTTTGCTGATCAATCAGGTTGATGAGTTTGCTGATGTCGCTGAGAGCGATCACGCTGCTGCCCGTGGCAAATTGGGCGCTAGGTAATGTGGATGGATGAAGACTGCCGGACTGAATGCTTGTTGATGCACTCAACTTCTCTGGTACAGAGAGATTTTCTGCTGCGTTCAGTGTTGCAGGTGTCGTGAGTTGTGAAGGGGGCGAGGCTTTGCTCTCCAGGGCAAACGTCAACTGTGGCTGATTGCTGAGAACCCGTAATTGAACAAGATCACCTTCTCTGAGTCCGTCGGGCAGAGACAGCTGAATGTTCGCGCCAGCAAGATTGATATTGAACGTCCCCGGGGACGCCTGCGACAGAATTTTCCCGGTCAATTGCTGTCCCACCACGAGTTGCGCCAGTTTGGAGGCAACTTCTTGTTTGATGGGCGCTAGCCCTTGTATGGCAGCAGGTGCCTCGATATTGATATTAGGCCTGAGTGCATTATCGAGGCGGTAGGGCATATATTTCAGGCCGGGCTGGCCCCATAAGTACGGTTCAGCTTTTGTGTCACGCTGGAATTCTTCATCAGTTCGGCGAGTTCTGCCATCCAGGGCTCTGTAATATCCCGGATTTCCCGGTCATCAGCCAAGATTTTTTTGATGACGCTGATTTTACGTTCTTTGAGTTCTGCAGTTAACGGTGCAGGTTGCTCGCTGTCGCGGATTTTCTGCACGGTTGTCGTACAGCGGGTTTCCAGCTGCGTTAATAATTCCCAATCCCGCTCACGTGCCGCCTGCAGCATCTGATCTGTAATGACGGCGACATTTTCATACAAGTGAATAATTTCCAAACTTTCCATCATGGATCAAGCCTCAAATGCGTGAGTTGGTCGTGGTTGTAATTGGTCGTAACCTGTTTTTTGAGGTTCTTGTACAATCACAGGGGGCGGGGCGATAGCTTCCCAGGCATCTTTTAAATCTGTTAGCAGTTTCTGGACATCTGCCAGAGTATTTTCTTCATTATTCAGATTGGCTAATAAAAGTTGCCGGCTCATGTACTCATAGAGGTTATCGAGGTTGATTGCAATTTCACCGCCGATCTGTTTGTTCAGACTGGCACGCAGGCCGTTTTCGATAATGGAAATGGCTTTGGAAATAGAGCGTCCTTTATTGGCAATTTCACCATTTTGCATTTGCTGACGAGCATTTCCAATCGCGACAATTGCTCCCTCAAACAGCATCACAATCAGTTTATGTGGGGATGCTGCAAGGACGCCAGTTTCCACTCCAATTTTCTGGTAAGCATTGACGCCGGATTGTGATGAGCCAAACATAACGATTCCTTTAATTTCTCTTATTTATTAGAGAGGCCATTGAGAACATTGATTTGCTGCGTGAGAAAACTTTGCGTACTGTTCAGGTTGGCAATCACTGTATCCAGTGCAGAGAATTGCCTTTGGTAGAGCGCTTGTTTTGTCACTAAACGTTGATTGATCACCGTTGTCTGATTTTGCAAATCTTTGAGTGTGCTGTTGATACCATCAGTTGCATTGTTGATTGCACCGGATGTGCCCAGAAAACCGGTTATTGCAGTGTTCAGTTTATACGCATAGCCCTGAGAGAAATTGATGTTTCCCCTTGCGCCCGTTGCACCACCATTCACCAGAATTTGCAGGCCCTCGACTCCGGTACCAGTTGCACCTGTCAGGATTTGACCAATACCTGTGGCGCCTATCCCGTTGATCGTCCCTGCGACATTCTTGCCGTTAACGCCACTGGTGACGGTTCCTGTGAAGTTGGATATCGTTGTGCCTGTGTTATTGGCAATGCTGACACTCGAATTACTGCCATAGCTCGCTGATTGCAAATTCAGAAAACCGCTTGCATCAATCGATGCAGTGACAGAAAGGCCTAATCCGGAAAGTGTGGTATTGCCATTGATGGATGACTGAATTAAGGATGCCAATGCGGATGCGGTATATGTGCCGGCTGTCAGGTTTACTGCTGCAGTGGTCCCATCCAGGGTAACGTTAATACTGGTTCCTGCCGCGATTGTTACCGGAGCTGCATTCAGATTCTGATTTCCGGTTAACAAGCCCTGGGTTGCAACCTGGGTAACGTTGACCGCATAATTTCCGGCGGTTGTTTTGGTGGTTGAGCCGACAAAGCTGACCAGACTATCGGTTGCCTTGCCAGCCGCCGCGAAAAGACCGGCAACATCCCCGAAATTGGTATTCAATGCATTTTGCAACTTCGTTGAGTCAACGCTTAATGTACCGTCTTTTTGGAAGGTGACGCCAACCTGTTCGAGATTGATCAGCCCTCCGCCAAGGCCGTTGACTGCGCCGGAGAGGGCATTGCGGATCTGGTTTTGTATGCTCTGGGTGGTTGAGTCACCCAATAACGGTCCGCCAACTTTTGTTGCCGGATTGTATGCGGTCAGGGTTGATAATGTCGTGTTAAGGCTGTTGTATGCCGTAACGAAGCCATTAATCCCGCTTTGTACGGCAGCAGTATTGGCTGCCAGGGTAATGCTGGCAGTGCCAATTTTCGATAAATTAACGCTAACGCCCTGAATTGCGTTCGAAACCGTGTTGCTGGTACTGGTAACAGCGAGGCCATTCAAAGTTAAGCTGGCATTTTGCCCGTTTTTGAGTTCTTTTAAGTTCTGTACGCCTGCAGGGTCGTAAGCCAATAAATTTTGCAGTGTGGCATCCCCGGTCACAGAGATTTTCATGCTGGAGGTCACGCCAGTCTTGGTGGAGTTCAGCACCAGATGATAAGGTGTGGCGCTTCCGTCGCCAACGATCGATGCCTGAACGCCAACATTGGCATTGTTAATCGCATCACGAATGCCTTGCAATGAATTATTTGAACTGTTAATGGTGACTGTGCCCGTGGCCTGAGTCGCATCTTGCTGGAACGTTGCCCCTGTATATGTACCGTTGGTTGCTGTGCCTGTAATGGTTCCGAACTGAAAGCTCAGGGTTGTCGCTGCACCGGTGCCAATTGTGTTTGTTGTGCTGACCTGACCGGCGCTTGAAATGGTCTGTGCCTGTGCAAGTTGAGTGACATTCAGGCTGTATGTGCCAGCCGTTGCGATGCTGCTGCCAGTCGCTGTGGCGACAGTGGTATCAGACGAAGTCGCGTTCAGTGTTTTGTAGGTTGAAAGGCTGTTTAATCCGGAAAGGGAAGTCTGCAATGCGCTCAATGCACCCGACAGGCTGCCAAATGCAGTCAGATTTGCCTGATAGCTGGCTTGTTTTTTTGCAATATCCAGCAATGGCTGACTTTCAATAGCCATTAGCTTGCTGACAATGCTATTTACATCCAGGCCAGAGCCGATACCGGCTGATTGTATGGTAGCCACTACATTCTCCTTTCATAACCGTTACTGTAGCAAACCAAAGTCGACTTCAATTCGGCTATCAGAAGGGTTTTTATAGGCTATTTATAAAAAGTCCCGACGGATCAGACTTGCTGTCTGATCAGTAATCCTTGCAATTTATCCAGAGATTTGGATATTTCAAGAGCTTCTTCACTCGGAATTTGCCGTAAAACCTGATTGGTTTGCTGATCAATCACTTTAACAACGACACGCTTGCTATCTTTGTCGACGCTGAACTGTAAATTCTGCGATAAAGACTGGATCACTTTATTAATGTCCGCCACAGCCTTATCCACGGCATTGATATCAGTGGCTTTGCTGGCGGCAGTGACTGGTGTGATTAATCCGTTGTTTTGGATTGTGGTCAGATGTTCGGGATTTGCAGCATCAGTATTGCTGACTCTGTCTGTGAATGGTTGCGCAAGAGGAGCGCTTCCAATTTGTCGGATATCCATGATCTATACCCTTGAATGAATAGCCCCCGGCCAACATGACCGGGGGATTTCTACATTACATCATTGGGTTAAATTCCCAGTGATTAACGCAACAGCGCCAGAACGCCGTTTGGTGCTGAGTTAGCCTGCGCCAGAATTGCTGTACCAGCCTGCTGCAAGACCTGTGCACGGGTCATGTTTGCTGTTTCTGCCGCGAAGTCTGCATCCTGAATACGGCTGCGGGAAGCAGTCAGGTTTTCAGAAGTAGTTTGCAAGCTGACGACAGCAGACGAGAAGCGGTTTTGATACGCACCCAGAGATGCACGTGATGTGGAGATCTGCTGGATCGCCGCATCAATCGTTGAAAGCGCCGCCTGTGCTCCCGCTGCTGTTGACAGATTCAGCGATGAAACACCTGCGCCCACTGTAGCTGTAGCAGAATTATAACCTGCTGCTGCACCAATGATTGCCGCTGTTGCCTGAGTGCCACCGAGAGTGATGCCAGTGGAGCTGGTCGAATTCAGGGTGATCGAGCCGAAAGTTGTGCCAGAAGACACGCCGGATGCGGTAGAGCCAGCACCAGACGCTGCCGACAGTGTCACGTTACGGCCATCCGTTGCAGTCAGGGAGTAAGTACCTGTGGAAGCATTCGCGGTCGCAGTCACGCCAGTCTGTGCGCTGACGGCATTAATTGCGGCAGCCATTTCTGTTGAAGCAACCGCAGAGTTACCGGTCAGCGTTGTCGAGATGTTCACGCCGTTCAGCGAGAAGCTGACTGCACCACCGGCTGATGTTGTGGTGAAGTTGGATGTGGTTGTGGCATTCACAGTTGCTGTCACGCCAGTGGAGCCAGTAATTGCATTGATCGCATTGGCTTTGGCAAGCGCGCTACCGTCTGCACTGGTGCTGGATACGCCGTCGACAGCAGTTGCGCCGACGTTGAAACCATTGATGGTCAGACCACCGGCAGTCAGTGCCGCACCGCTTGTAATCGTTGCACCGGTAACGGTTGTCGAATAGCTTGAGCTGGAACCTACACCCAGAGAGCTCGCTTTGGCGCTGGCAATGCTGCTGATGGAAATGCTGTCGTTGGCGGTGCTGTTTGCGCCCACCTGGAATGCCTGGGAAGTAAAGGAGCCATCCAGCAGATTCACACCGTTAAAGTTAGTGGAGCTGGCGACACGGTTAATTTCAGAAACCAGCTGATTGGCTTCGTTGTTCAGCGCGGCGCGGTCAGAAGCGCTGTTACTGGCGTTGGCAGATTGCACGGCCAGTGTACGGATACGCTGCAAGTTGGCTGTAACCTGGGACAATGCACCTTCAGCTGTCTGCGCCAGCGAGATACCGTCGTTTGCATTACGGACAGCCTGATCCAGACCACCGATCTGCGAAGTCATACGCTGAGAAATTGCCAGACCTGCGGAATCGTCTTTTGCGCTGTTGATACGCAGACCAGAGGACAAGCGCTGCATCGAAGTCTGCAAAGAAGCTTGAGACATGTTCAGATTGCGCTGAGCATTCAGAGATGCAATATTGGTATTAATGTATGAAGCCATGTTAATTCTCCTTCAGAGTTATTCAATTCGGCGTTTGAGCCTCAAACTTTGGTCTGTCTTGATGACTGTTGCACCGCCGTTGTTTTGGGTAACGGACGTCTCGGAAAAACTTTTAGGAAATTGCCGCAAATAAATATTAAATATTTTCCTCAAGTTTTGAATGTCATTCCGCTCATCGGCGGGTTTTTTAAAAACTTGAGGGGTGATTTAGGGCATTTTTACAGCTTTTTTTAATGCTTGACTTTGCTTATTGCCTATTAGAATGAGGCTGGGTGAATATTTTTTTGCAAGGGATGCATGATGGCAAAGATGAATGCAGGGCAAATCAAGGGTGCTAAAGATGTTCTGGCGTTGCTGAATGCCGGAAATCTGGATGCTGCAAAGTCTTTGGGGGAGCGGTTGTTGCATTCACAGAATAAACCCGACTTATTTTTTGTGATGCAAAAAATAGCTCTCTTGCAAGAAGATGCGCAAAATGCCATTGATTATGGGCAGAAAATGTTAAAGCTTGCCCCGTATCAGGCCGAATTTAAAGCGGCTTATCATGAAATGATCAATCATTTCCACCGTCAGCGCCAATTTTCGATGATGCTGGAAGCCGCTTCCTGGTTGACGCAAAGCCGTTCGGCGGATGGACAAGCGTGGAATTTACTGGGGATTAGCTATATTGAGTTAGGCAGATTTGACGAGGCGCGGCAGGCACTGGAGCGGGCATTGGCAATGATGCCTAATAATAAGCATGTGATGTCTAATCTTGGTAATGTCCTGATTTCCATGTCCTGCTATGGTGCGGCAATCGATTATCTGGAGCAGGCGCTGCAGATTCAGCCTGATCTGGTTCCGGCATGTAATAACCTGGGGAATGCTTACCGATATGCAGGGCGCGTGACGGATGCGATCAAAATTTATGAGCATGCCTTAAAAATCGCACCTGATTATGCAGAATTAATTGCAAACCTGGGAGTCGCCTATTCGCAGGTTCAGCGATATCGGGATGCGATTGATTGTTATGACCGGGCATTAAATTTAAACCCGCAATTGCTGCCGGTCTATGCAAACCGGGCAGAAGCGTTTCGTTTGCTGGGGCAATTACAGGATGCAATTGCCGCATGTGAAACGGCATTGAATCAGCATCCCGATATTCAGGAGGTCTGGCTGGTATATGGTAACGCCCTAAGAGATGCCAGCCGTATCGATGAGGCAATTGAGGCATACATACGAGCTTTGTCTTACCAGAACCTGAGAAATACGTCGTTTAATTCTGCGGTTTATACGAGTTTGCTGTTTTGCCTGAATTACCAGCCTGATCTGAGTGCAGAGCTGATTTATAGCGTGTATCAGGACTATAACGTCAAAAATGGCTTGCCTTACAGAGATCATTGGCGCCCTTTTTTGAACGATCAGTCTTTATCCAGAAAACTGAAAATTGGTTACGTCAGTCAGTCTTTTTACAACCATGTCTGCAAACATTTTCTATTGCCGTTAATAGAAAATCACAATCATGACAACGTAGAAATTTATGCTTATTCCAATTCCGTCAGGGATGATGAATACACCGCTTTGTACCGGAATGCGGTGGATCACTGGATTGTCACGAATGCCATGAGTGATGATGAGATGGTTGAGCGGATACGGGCTGACGGCATTGATGTGTTGATCGATGTTGCCGGACATACGAGTGATAACCGGCTGCTGGTCATGGCCCGCAAACCTGCGCCAGTATCTCTGCATTGGCTGGATTTTGGGTACACCACAGGGTTAACGGCGATTGACTATTATCTGACGGACCATGCCGGGATCACGGAGGATTGCGCCCAGTTATTTTCTGAAAAACTGTGGCCTTTAGATGGCCCGTTCTTTGTTTATCGTCCTTTTGGCGTCAATTCTATGGGGGAAGCCGGTCAGCTGCCGGCTGAGCGTAACGGGTACGTGACCTTTGGATGCTTATCCCGGTCGATCCGGATTAACCATAAGGTGATCCGGATTTGGGCTGCAATTCTGGATGCGATGCCAACGGCCAGACTGATTATTGATAGCGGTGACTTTAAAGACCCTCAAATCTGCGAGGAAATGGCGTCTCGCTTTGCCGCCTATGGAATCCAGAGGGACAGGCTTGATATTGGTTTCCATACTCCGCCATGGGATGTGCTGCGCAATATTGACATCAGCCTGGACTGTTTTCCACATAACTCAGGCATGACGCTGATTGAGTCTCTTTATATGGGTGTTCCTTTTATTACCTTAGCGGGAAGACCTTCTGTCGGCAGACTGGGCGCATCCATTCTGACCGGCGCCGGTCATCCGGAATGGATCGCTTACAGTGAGGAAGAATACGCGCAGAAATGCGTTATTCTGGCGCATGACTTGCCCGGTTTGAAACACATTCGGCAAAATCTCAGGCAGGAACTGGAGCAATCCCTGGTGATGAATGAACCTGCTTTTGCACGTTCGGTTGAAGCTGCCTATCGCCAGATGTGGGAAATCTATTGCAAAGGACAGCAGGCATGAAAGCAGTGATTCTGGCCGGTGGTCTGGGAACGCGTATCTCTGAAGAAACCCATTTGCGCCCAAAGCCAATGATAGAAATCGGTGGGCACCCGATTCTGTGGCACATCATGAAGTCTTATTCCGCACATGGTGTGAATGAGTTTGTGATCTGTTGCGGCTATAAGGGCTACATGATTAAGGAGTACTTTGCCAACTATTTTCTGCATATGTCGGATGTGACTTTCGATATGCAGCATAACCGCATGGAAGTGCACGAACGCCACGCGGAACCGTGGAAGGTGACGCTGGTGGACACCGGCGAGGACACTATGACGGGCGGTCGCCTCAAGCGCGTATCCCGTTATATTGAAAATGACGAGGCATTTTGTTTTACCTATGGCGATGGTGTGTCTGATGTGGATATCGCTGCTTCTATTGCATTTCACCGCCAGCATGGCAAGGATGCCACGGTGACGGCAGTCTTGCCGCCTGGCCGCTACGGTGCGCTCGAACGTGAGGGGAGCCAGGTTGCCGGATTTATTGAGAAACCGCGCGGCGACGGCGGCTGGATTAATGGCGGCTATTTTGTTTTGTCGCCTAATGTACTGAACCGCATTGAAAATGACAGCGTCAGCTGGGAGGCGGAGCCGCTCAATGGCCTTGCCGGGCAAGGACAGCTGATGGCGTATGAACACAGCGGATTCTGGCAGCCGATGGACACGCTGCGAGAAAAAAATCTGCTGGAAGATTTATGGCAGAGCGGAAAAGCGCCATGGAAAAAATGGTGAGATCTGCGCCGCGCCGACCAGATCCGGTTCACTGGCGGGGACGGCGCGTGCTGCTGACCGGACATACCGGTTTCAAAGGTGCCTGGCTTGCATACTGGTTGCAAAAAATGGGGGCACACGTTTTCGGAATTGCGCTGCCACCAGAGGGGCAACCTAATTTGTCGGAGGCTTTGGGGCTGGCGACGCAGATTGACAGCCGGTATCTGGATATCCGGGATGCCGGGCTATTAAAGCAGGCGTTGCAGCGGATTCAGCCGGAGGTGGTATTTCATCTGGCGGCGCAGGCATTGGTACGTCCGGGGTATGCGCATCCGCTGGAGACTTTTGCGACGAATGTGATGGGTACCGCGAATTTACTGGAAGCGATGCGCGGTGTGGCATCGATAAGTGCGGTCGTGCTGATCACCACTGATAAAGTGTATAAAAATCTGGAGCAGATGACACCTTACCCGGAAACGGCAGAACTGGGGGGCTATGATCCTTACAGTGCCAGCAAAGCCGCTTCTGAACTGGTGATTGCGAGTTACCGCGACGCATTTTTACGCGAACAAGGCATTGCGCTGGCGGTTGCGCGTGCAGGAAACGTGATTGGCGGCGGGGACTGGTCATGCGACCGGCTGTTGCCGGATGCGGTGCGTGCCTGGCAGCAGAATAATGTGCTGCATATCCGCCGGCCGGATGCGGTGCGTCCGTGGCAGCATGTGCTGGAGCCGCTTTCGGCGTATTTGTGCCTGGCGGAATTACTGCCGCAAAACCCTGCTTATGCCTGCGCCTGGAATTTTGGGCCGGATGGTGCTGCCACTGTGCGCGAGGTGATTCAGTTCGCCGCGCAGACGTATGGCCGTGGGCAGACCGAGTTTGCCACCCAGGCAGAGGGGCCGCATGAAGCAGGCCTGCTGGCGCTGGATGTTCGCAAGGCACGGGATGAATTACAGATTTACGCACGCTGGAATTTGCAGGAATCGATAGCCCGGAGCATGCACTGGTATCGTGATTTTGAGCAGGGCATCCCCGCTGCCGTACTGTGTGCACGTGATCTGGACGCTTATGAGACAAATTGATGCTCGGAAATACTCCGGGGGAGTATATTTTTTAGCTCTGGATTTATCTGGTCGATAGAGGAGTTATCCTGTTCCGCGGGGGGAGTATCTGATTTTAACGGATATTTTCTCCAGGTATCAGGGCGAAAGGTGATGATGACAGAACGCTTTGAACTGATTGAAACACCGATGAAAGGGTTGCATCTGATACAGCGTCAGCTACTCGGGGACAGCCGCGGCTTTCTGCAACGCCTGTTCTGCGCAGAAGATCTGCAGATGTTTGGCTGGAATCATCCCGTCGCCCAGATCAACCATACGCTGACCCGCGAACGGGGCAGCGTCCGCGGCTTACACATGCAGAAGGCGCCTCATGCCGAGGACAAGCTGATTACCTGCCTGCGTGGTGAAGTCTGGGATGTGGCAGTTGACATGCGGGCAGGGTCGCCGACATTTTTGCAGTGGCACGCCGTGCATCTGATTGCAAAGCAGGCCTGTTCGTATCTGATTCCGGCCGGTTTTGCGCATGGATTTCAGACTCTGACGGACGATGTGGAAATGCTTTACTGCCACAGCCAGCCTTATGTGCCTCAGAGTGAAGTCGGAATACATGTTCTTGACCCGCGTCTGGCGATCAGCTGGCCGCTGCCATTTACTGTGCAGTCTGAGAAGGATGCCGCAACGGCGTGGCTGCCTGATGATTTTGCAGGAGTCAGCATATGAAATGCCGCCATTGTCAGCAACCATTAACGGCAGGTTTTCTTGATCTGGGCAGCGCACCGCCATCGAATGCTTATTTGCGCCCTGAAGCATTGCAGCAGGCAGAAATCTGGCTGCCGCTGAAACTGATGGTTTGCCAGCATTGCTGGCTGGTGCAGACGCTGGATTTTACCGGCAGGGAAAATCTGTTTGACGCCGATTATGCATATTTCAGTTCCTGCTCATCCAGCTGGCTGGCGCATGCCCGGCGCTTTGTGCAGGAAATGCAGACAAGATTCCATCTGAATTCCGGAAGCAGGGTATTGGAAGTCGCTGCCAATGATGGTTATTTGCTGCAATATGTGCAGCAGGCTGGCATTCCCTGTTACGGCGTTGAGCCGACCGCCAGCACTGCGGGAGCTGCGCGTGCCATTGGGCTCACGATTCATGAGGAATTTTTTGGACAGTCTTTAGCAAAGACTTTTGCAGAACAAGGGATGATGGCTGATCTGACGGTCGCTAACAACGTACTGGCGCATGTACCGGATATTAATGATTTCGTGTCGGGGTTCCGGACTATTCTGAAGCCGCATGGCGTTGCCAGTTTCGAATTTCCGCATTTGCTAAATATGGTTCAGCAAAACCAGTTTGATACAGCCTATCACGAGCATTATTCGTATTTGTCGCTGCATGCTGTCCAGCATATTTTTGCAGGTCAGGGGCTGCAGGTGTTTGATGTCCAGGAATGGCCAACACATGGCGGCAGTCTGCGGGTGCTGGCGCAACGCAGTGATACCGGAAATCACCCCGTCACTGAAGCTGTCGCCCGGATGCTGGTCCGTGAGCAGGACGCCGGAGTCACTACCACAGCGTTTTATATCAGAGCGCAGGCGGCGGCCGAACAGGCTAAATTCGCCTTGCTGGAGTTTTTGCTTCAATGCCGGCGCGAGGGGCGCAAAGTCGCCGCCTATGGTGCTGCGGCAAAAGGGAATACCTTTCTGAATTTTGCGGGTATCCGGCCAGACCTGCTTCCTTATGTGGTGGATATCAATCCGCATAAACAGGGCAAGTATATGCCCGGCAGCAGGATTCCTATCGTCAGCCTGGCACATCTGATGCGTGAACAACCAGATGTGGTGCTGATCTTGCCGTGGAATCTGGAAGCTGAAATCCGGCATGACCTGCAAGAGATCAGCAGTTGGGGCGGGCGTTTTGCGGTGGCCATACCGGAAATGCGATTGTTATAAAAATGTGCGGATGATAAGGTCGATGGCATGATAGAAATTCATCCTGAAGCAAGAATATCTCCTTTAGCAGATATCGAGGATTCGGTCCGGGGAACCCGGATACTGATCGGTGCTGGTTCAGCGGTTGATAGCTTCGTTAAGTTTAAACCTGCCGGTGGCAGTGGAGACGTTCTGATCGGTGAACGTACCGTGATCAATTCCGGCTGTGTTTTATACACTGGCAATGGCATTCGTATTGGTAGCGACGTGGCGATTGCTGCCAACTGCACTTTTGCTCCCGTGAACCATGCCTATCAGGATAAAAGTCGTCGTATTAATCAACAAGGTTTCTTGCCGGGTAAAGGCGGCATCGTGATTGAAGATGATGTGTGGATCGGCGCAAATTGCGTCATTCTTGATGGCGCTATTTTGCGGCAGGGATGCGTTATCGGGGCCGGCGCGATTGTCCGTGGCGAGATTGCGGCATACACAGTTCATGCCGGGAATCCATTGCGTCAGATCGGAATGCGGCAATGAGTGCATCACCGCAGGCAACGCTGATCGGCGGCCATGGCTTTGTCGGCAGACATTTGCAGACGGCACTGACCCAGGCCGGATGGCACTATCGGGTCTGCGGGAAAAATGATCCTATCCCGCAACAAGAAGATCTTGGTCATGTCTTTTATTGTGCGGGCTTGACTGCCAATTTTCGCCAGCATCCATTTGCAACAGTGGAGGCGCATGTCAGCCTGTTGTCGCAGGTATTACAGTGCTGTACATTTACCAGCCTGACTTACCTGTCGAGCACCCGCGTTTATTCCGGAGCGGAAAGCACCCGTGAAAATGCAACCCTGCATGTGCGCTCTGATGTGCCGGGCGACCTGTACAACCTTTCTAAATTAATGGGGGAGAGCCTGTGCCTTGCGAGTCAGCGCCCCGTGCGCATTGTCCGTTTGTCGAACGTCTATGGCACACAGATGCCCGCACAGAATTTTCTGGCGGAGATATTGCGCGAATCGGCCAAAACCGGAAGAGTGTTGTTCCGCAGCGCCAGGCAATCGCAAAAAGACTATATTTCCGTGCAGGATGTGGTTCGTTATTTACCGTTAATTGCCTTGAATGGCAGCCAGTCCATTTACAATCTGGCGAGCGGCAGCAATATGACGCACGCCAGTATTGCCGGGTTTCTTGAAGCACAGGGTGTCGGGTGCGAATTTATTGCGGATGCTCCTGTACTGACTTTCCCGGTGATTGATACCTGCAAATTATTCACCGAATTCGGTGTTGCCCAACACGGGCTGGAGAAAGACTTGCCGGCTCTTTTTTCTTTCTATCACGAGGAATCATGAATCCCAATAATCCGACGCAACAATTCGAACTCGAAAGAGCGCAGCGTATCGAGAAACTTGGACAGGATCAGGCGTTTCAGGCACAGTCACGCGACTGGCTTGAGCAGAGCATGCGCCGGCAGTACGTGTATAACTTTTCCTGGATGGGCCGCCCGATTATTCAGAATCCGATTGATATGATCGCGATGCAGGAATTGTTGTGGCAGGTGCAGCCGGATCTGGTAATCGAAACCGGCATTGCACATGGCGGCTCCATTATTTTCTCCGCCTCTATGCTGGAGCTGATCGCTGCCTGCGGCGGTAATCCTGATGCAAAAGTGATCGGCATCGATATCGATATCCGCGAACATAACCGGCAGGCGATTTTGCAGCATCCGATGTCACGGCGCATCACGATGTTGCAAGGGTCCAGTGTGGCAGAGGATATCGTCGCGCAGGTAAAGAAAATGGCTGAAGGCAAACAGAAAATCATGGTGTTTCTCGATTCTAATCACACCCATGAACATGTACTGGCGGAACTGAATGCATATGCACCGCTGGTAACGAAAGACAGCTATTGCGTAGTATTTGATACGTTTGTCGAGGACGTGCCGGCAGATGTGTTTGATGATCGTCCGTGGCATCCGGGCAATAGTCCTAAATCAGCCGTTCATGCCTATCTGCAGTCTCACCCTGAATGGATGATTGACCAGGCAATGCAACATAAATTGCAGATTACCGTCGCACCGGATGGTTTCCTGAAACGGATTGCTTAATTGCACCGGATAGATTGATAGTGCTTTATTCCGCAATTCAATACCAGGATGAAAAAGTAGGGTAAAACATGGATATCTCACAAAAAGAATTCTTTGAGGAAAATGGCTATATTATTTTGCCTCAATTTTTTAATACCGATTTATTCCATGAAGTCAGGCAGGAAATTAATCAAATCGGTCAATTCATCATTGGAAAAGAGTTTGATTTTGATACCTATCAACCAGAGATAATGACTCCGGAAAAACAGTCACAACTCTATGACCGCCTGCATTATTTACCTTGTCTCAGTCGGTTGTCAGGGAATCTCGACTTACTTGCAGCATGTCGGGAGCTGGGTGTGACATTACCCGTACTGATGGGGTGTTGCAATATGCGCTATGACCGCCCACACGATGTAAAACATTTATTTGACTGGCATCAAGATACACTCTATTTGCTTGGCTCCGTTAATGCTGTGACAGCCTGGATACCGTTCAGCCGAGTTGATGAGCAGCACGGAACTGTGCAATTAATACCCCGAAGTCATCAGGTTGGGATCCATCCTTACAAAAAAATATCCGACAAGGCAATTGAAGAGCAGCGTCAGTTTTTGCAACGGGATTTATCGATTGATGAGGATGTTACATCTGCCCCTGTAACGGTGGAGGCTGATCCTGGCGATCTCATTTTGTTCAAGCAAATGATGTTGCATCGAAGTCTGCCAAATATGTCAGGGAAAGTCAGGTGGACTGCGCAGATCAGAATTTCTGATCTGGCGTACCCCGGATTTCTGGAGGCGGGGTGTCCGACAGGTGACAAGAAAAATATTTTCTATCAGAGCTACCCCGGCTTTATCCATCCTTTGAGTGTGCGACATGAAAACAAATCTCGGTGAATCCTTAAATCGTAGTGAATTGGAAAAGAATTCGGATGAGCGTTTGCAGGTATTGCGCGACGAGATTGTCCCACACATGGGGCCACACTGGAATCTGCATTCCAATTTGTTTATTAAGCGGATTTCACTGTCACGGATTTTATACTTCAATCAACTGTATTCCTTGATTAAGGATGTGCCGGGTATTATTTGCGAATTTGGCGTGCAATGGGGAGCATCACTGGCACTGCTGTCGAATTTGCGCGCAATTATCGAACCGTATAACTACTCCAGGAAAATCATTGGCTTTGATACCTTTGCCGGTTTTGAATCTCCGCACGAAAAGGATGGTGTTGCTGTCGCCAAAGGAGATTATTCCAGCATGGATGATTATGCAGAACAACTGGAGGAAATCCTTAACCTGCATGAGAGTTTATCACCGATCAGCCATATTAAAAAATTTGAACTGATTAAAGGCGACGCCTCACTTACCATCAAAAACTGGTTGGTAGCTAATCCGCATGCTGTGATTTCTATGGCAATTTTTGATATGGATGTTTATCAACCGACTAAAGATGTTTTACAGCAAATATTGCCGCGACTGGTTAAAGGGTCGTTGCTGGTATTTGATGAACTGAATTGTCCGCGCTTCCCTGGGGAGACCTTGGCCCTGATGGAAACGATAGGATTAAATCAGCTCAGATTACGGCGAGATCCGAATCAACCTTACTGTGCCTGGGCGGTGTTGGAGTAAGCTTATCGAAAGACGTTGTTCATATGGCCTTCACCACCCGGTTTTTACCCGTTTGTTTAGCTTCATACATGGCTTTGTCTGCGCGTTTCAGTAAGACTTCCTGAGGTTCTCTTGGCGCGCGCATGGCAACCCCGGCGCTGAATGTGATGAACAGGCGCTGGTCGTTCGCAGTGAAGAAGTGTCTGGTCAGCTCGCGTTGTACGCGGGTCATTGCCTGTGCTGCTTCGTCCAGGCCGGTTTCCGGCATGATGATGACAAATTCTTCGCCGCCGTAACGGGCAATGACGTCGATCGAGCGCAGGGTTTGCTTCACGATCCTGACCAGATGCACCAGCGCTTCGTCCCCGGCCGAATGGCCGTGGGTGTCATTCAGTTTTTTGAAATTATCGAGATCCAGCAATGCGATGCAGAGCGGTGTATTACGCCGGTCGGCACGGTCTGCCTCCCGTTCAAAAATATCTTCCATGCCGCGCCGGTTCAGACTGCCGGTCAGCTGGTCTTCGCGCACGAGTTCGCTCATGTGCGCCAGTTTGTTTTCCAGTTCCTTGATCCTGGTCTCGGCTTCAGTTACTTCTTTCTGCGCCGCGATGATGATGTCGCGTGAGCGCATGGTTTCATTTTGGACGACTCTGGTTTCCGCCAGGATATGACTGATCAGGTTGGTGACTTCATTCGCATCGCGCGCCGCGCTGATTTTGCCGGCATAGGCATCCATTTTTTGTTGGTAGGCACCGGTGCTGGCCGCCATGGTGTTGAGCCTGTCGATGAAGGCTTCCATCATGTTTTTGACGGAGGTCTTGGATTCGGCAATGCTGTTTTTCAGGACACCCTGTTTGTAAATGACGTCTTTCAGGCTGCGGGTTGCTTCCTGCAATGCGCGGTGGTCGATTGGACCGGAAATCAGGTTTTGCACGACCTCTATCTGGCCGCGCAGCCAGTTGTCGTTGTCCAGCAGATCGTGAATATTCGTCAGCAGCAGATCGAACAGACGCAACAGCAATTCATGCTGTTCGGCGCTGTCACCACTTTGCAGTTCAATCTGAAAGCAAAGCTGCTTCAGACGGCTGCCGACCTGATTTAATGCTGCTTCGGTGTCGGCATCCCTGACGGCGAGTCCCAATGCTTCGGATTCGCTGGCCAGCGGTGGATTGGGCTTCAGCAGAGAACTCAGCGCCAGCGTCAGCGTCCGGTAAAGTAAATCTTTCAGCAGTTTTTGGCGCGGGTCTTCTGCCGGCGCATCGACCAGCGATATGCCGGCAGCGGCCACACTGGAAACCGCAGCAGAAACAGGGGGCGTGATGTTAGCAGAATTTGCCGTGCCGGAAGCTGCCGGACTGTTACTGTTGGTGATGTGCTGGGTCAGCAGTTCCAGACCTTTGGCATAATCTTCCCAGTTGCCTGTTTTGACGGCACGGCTGAAACGATGTCCAAAGGTGGATAAATCACTATTCGAGTTTTGCAGGCTGGCAGCAAAACTGCTCAACAGGTTTTCAGCTTCGGAGACGGTTTTTTCTGTTTGCCCGTTGTCTGCATGCTGTGTCGTATCTGTGTCCGTCGCCGGATTTTCATCCGGGATGCCGGCAATTTCGTTATACAGTTTGCGATAGGCATCCGGTGTCGGCGCAATACGCTGAATAGCGAGCTGGCGGAAGGTTTCCCGGGCAATGTCAGTCGGGCTTTTGGATTGCGAAGGTGGGATTTTATTGGACATGGTTGCCCTGCCATTCATCGTGAATCGAATTAATCAACAAGCTGATTTTTAATCGCATAATGTGTCAGTTCTGCATTGTGCCGCAATTTCATCTTCAGCAAAATTCTGGAACGGTATTCGCTGATGGTTTTGACGGATAAAGATAGTTCTTTGGCAATGTCGCTCACAGATTTGCCGGAAGCGATCATTGTCATGGTCTGAAATTCTCGGTCTGACAAGGTTTTGTGCGGCTCGTCTTCGTGTTCCTGATTCAGGTTGTTGGCCAGTGCCTGCGCCAGCTGAGGACCGATATATTTCAGTCCGCCGGCCACCTGCCGGATTGCCGTCAGTAATTCGGTAATCGCGCAGTTTTTATTCAGATAACCCGATGCGCCGGCTTTCAGGCAACGTATGGCATACTGATCTTCACGATAGTGCGAAAACATGAGAACCTGAATGGCGGAATTTTCTGTTTTAATCTGTTTCAGCACTTCAATGCCATTTTTATCCGCCAGCGCAATATCCAGCAATAAAACCTGGTAATCCGTTTGGCGTGACAGGCGAATCGCTTCACCCCCTGAGCCGGCTTCACCTGTTAATGTCATGTCGCTGGTTGTTGCGATAATACTTTTAATTCCTTCCCTGACGATGGCGCAGTCGTCTGCAATAATGATTTTTATTGATGCATATTCATTCATGCCTGGTCCATTTCTGTTTCAGATCAGCAGTGTTTTGACGCAACAGGGTGCGTGAACAATCCTGATCGGGTCATGCCGGTTGCTGCACGCGTTGATCGGTGCCGCCTTATCGCTTATTTTATAAGGGATGACATTGTGGTGGTGAGAAGATACTCATAAATTTGACGGACTCCGATAAAATATCAACATGAGCAAAGCATTTATCAAAGAAACGGAAGCGGACGAGGATGAGGAAGCCGGCGCGCCGCCCATACCGGCCGGTTCCAAAAATTACATGACCCCGGAGGGACATCAGCGCATGAAAGATGAGTTTCTGCATCTGATTGACGTGGCGCGACCTGAAGTGGTGAATATCGTTTCCTGGGCAGCGTCGAATGGCGATCGCTCTGAGAATGGCGACTATATTTACGGTAAACGTCGTTTGCGTGAGATTGACCGCCGTATCCGCTTTCTGAGCACGCGTCTGGATATCGCAGAGGTGGTTGATCCGCGCGTCCATCATGGATCAGATCAGATTTTCTTTGGAGCGACCGTGGTTTATGAAAATCTGCAAGGAGAAGAGATGCGTGTGACGATTGTCGGCGTGGATGAATTTGATCCTTTGCAGGGAAAAATCAGCTGGATTTCGCCAGTCGCCCGGGCACTGACGAAAGCACGCATCGGCGATGTGGTGACGCTGAAAACTCCGCTGGGAACCGATGAACTGACGATACTGGATGTGAGTTATCCGGGCTGATTTCTCATTTTGAAACGGATCATCATGGCGCTGAATTACACGCATATCAATCATCCTTTGCGCATACCGCTGGCAGCGGAGATTCATTCCCGTCCATCGTTGCGTCTGCGCTCTCCCGAATTGCTGACCCATTTTGCGATTTTCACGCCGGGCGAGGGGGAAGGTGGTACAGATAATCTGTCGCAGCAACTGTCGATCCTGACGGATTTTTGCACGCATTTCGGTGTTGCCGCTCCGGCTGCCGGTGCCAAATATTTTTTCCATGATTTTGGGCGCTTCCGGCTGAAGTGGGAATGTCATACTGAATTTGCCACCTACAGCTTTCTGGATAATGCGGATGAATCCGGAGCTGAAGCGGCGCCCTCATTAAAGCAGGTTGACCGGATTTTCGATCAGGTGCCGTTGCGCCATGTTCCGCAGCAATGGCTGGCTTCCCTGGAAGGGAAAGTGATGGTGGCGGCGCATGTGGCGTTGATTTCCGCGACCAAATTCTGGGCCGGACCGGCAAATCTGCTGCACGGTGTGTTCGAAGGAGGAGTGCTGGTCGGCAGCAAGGTGATTGAGCGTGGTGAGGTCTGGACCGATTTCCTGATTCAGGCGGATGGCTTCAGCCGTTTCATCGTATGTGATCAGGATTTTCTGGATCAGCAGCCGGGCCGGACAATACAACGTATTCTGGAAATTGAAACTTACCGCATGATGGCATTGCTCGGTTTGCCGCAGGCGCAGGCCGCTGCGCCGGTACTCAGTGCGATTGAGAACGAACTGGTGCAGCTGACTGCTGCGATGACAGTCGCGAGCGGTCAGCAAGGCGAATTGAGTGATACGGATGCCGAGCAGAAAATGCTGCGGGAAATCATTGATCTGGCAGCCCGGATCGAAAAGCTGGCACTGGAAAACAGCTATCGCTTTTCCGCATCGAAAGCTTATTTCAGTCTGGTGAATGCGCGGATTGAGGAGTTGCGCGAAAGTCGGATTGAAGGAATTCCGACGATTGCTGAATTTATGGAGCGGCGGCTGGCTCCGGCCATGCACACCTGCGAAGCGATTGTGCGAAGGCAGGAGGCGTTGGCGGCGAGGGTCGCACATACCAATGATCTGCTGCGCACCCGTGTCGGCATCGTGCAGGAACAGCAGAACCGGAAAATTCTGCAAAGCATGAATCAGCGCGCAGCCCAGCAATTGCGTTTGCAGCAGGCGGTCGAAGGTTTGTCGGTAGCGGCAATCAGTTATTACGTGGCCGGATTATTTTCCTACGCCGGGAAGGGACTCAAAGCTTTGGGCGTTAATATCAATCCAGATCTGCTGACAGGTTTGCTGATTCCTGTGATTGCGCTGGCTGTCTGGTGGGGCTTGAGAAGAATGCACAAAAGTCTGCATTAAGTGTTGCGAGGCTATCTGTGAGCCGATGCTGAGAGGATGGTATCCAGTCATTTAAATATACTCCCCGGGAGTATATTTAAACGCCCTTTGTTCTTCAGGGCATCAGGGTGTTTTTTCTTAAAAGCGAGGGGAGTATATTGTTGATGGTCTGACCTGACCGGGTAGCAGACTTCAGCCCCGTTCACGCAGAATGCGTGACACGCCGCTTAAGTGCTTGATGTTGCGCATGATGCGGGCGAGGTGGGCGCGGTCTTCAACTTGTATCGTGAAGTGGATATGGGTCATGTCGTTGGCATCGCCATCTTCCATGTTGACATGGCTGATATTGGCTTCCGATTCGCCGATTTCAGCGGCAATCCTTGCCAGCGCGCCGCGTTCATTGGTCACGGTGACCTCGATCCGGGTGTCAAAACTGCGATTGAGTTCTTCCCCCCAGGTCACATCAATCCAGCGATCGGGTTCTTTAATGTGCAGGCGTTTCGCATGTTCGCAGTCGTCGCTGTGTACCACCAGCCCCTGATCGCGTTTCAGCTGGCCGACAATGCCGTCGCCGGGAATCGGCAGGCAACAGGGAGCCAGTTGCACCGATAAACCTTCGCTGCCGTAAATGATGACCGGATCACGTTTGTAAGCGTGTTTGTCTCCGAATTGCTGGAATGGGAAGGGTGCATCATCCTCAACCAGATCCAGAATGTGGCGTGCCACCAGTGCCGCCATGCGTTTGCCGATGCCGATATCGGTATAGATTTCATCCATCGATTTGGCAGTCGATTCATTCAGCAATTTGTCGATCAGTGTGGTCGGCAATTCCGGGTTCAGGCTGACCGCTACCATCGCCTGCGCCAGCAATTGTTTGCCGAGTTCGGTGGATTCGCTCAGATTGATGGTCCGCAGATAGTGCCGGATTGCGGAGCGCGCTTTACCGGTACGCACATAGGTCAGCCAGTTGGGTGTCGGTCGTGAATTGGGCGAAGTGATGATTTCGACGATATCGCCGTTTTTCAGTTCAGAGCGGAGTGGTACCGGTTCATGATTGATGCGGGTAGCGATCGCCTGATCCCCGATGTCGGTATGGATGCTGTAGGCGAAGTCCAATGCTGTCGCTCCGCGCGGGAGGGCAATAATCTTGGATTTTGGTGTGAATACATAGACTGAATCGGGAAACAGATCAACTTTGACATGCTCCAGGAATTCAGCCGAGTCACCAGTCTGCTTCTGAATATCCAGCAGCGACTGCAGCCAGGCATGGGTGCGCTGCTGCAGATCGGTCAGACTGCCATCGTCATCTTTATACAGCCAGTGTGCGGCCACGCCAGATTCGGCGACGCGGTGCATATCCTGAGTGCGGATCTGAAATTCAACCGGGGTGCCGTAAGGGCCGATCAGCGTGGTGTGCAGTGACTGGTAGCCGTTCGTTTTCGGAATCGCAATGTAATCCTTGAACTTGCCCGGCATAGGCTTGTACAGCGCATGCAGCGCTCCCAGCGCATAGTAACTTTCGCGGAAATTGTCGACCACGATGCGAAAGCCATAGACATCCAGTACCTGAGAAAAACTCAGGTGTTTGTCATGCATTTTCCGGTAAATACCGTACAGCGTCTTTTCGCGACCATAGACTTCTGCGCGGATATCGGCTTCTTTCAGCGCAATTTTAACTGCTTCCAGAATTTTATTGACGACTTCACGCCGGTTACCGCGCGCTGCCTTGACTGCTTTGGACAGCGTCCGGTAGCGCATCGGGTAGAGATGTGAAAATGCGAGATCCTGCAGTTCCCGGTAAATATTATTGAGCCCGAGACGGTGTGCAATCGGAACATACACATCCATGGTTTCCCGTGATATGCGACGTTTTTTTTCCGGCGACATGACTGCCAGCGTGCGCATATTGTGCAACCGGTCGGCCAGCTTGACCAGAATCACCCGCACATCGCGCGCCATCGCCAGCAGCATCTTGCGGAAATTTTCGGCCTGCGCTTCAATCTGGCTCTGGAACTCAATTTTTTCCAGTTTCGATAAACCGTCGACCAGCGTGGCGACGGGCGCGCCAAAGCGTTCAATCAGTTCTTCCTTCTGGACATCCTGATCTTCCATCACATCATGCAGCAACGCAGCCATGATGGCCTGCACATCCAGCTTCCATTCAGCGCAGATTTCTGCAACCGCGATCGGGTGCGAGATATAAGGTTCGCCGGATTTACGGACCTGCCCCAGGTGCATTTCATCAGAAAAACGATATGCTTCCTTGACCAGTTTCAGATCAGCCGGCGACATATATTCTGCCAGCCGGGCGCTGAGCGCACTGGTTGAAGCAACGCCAACAATGGGAGACGAAGATTGAGAAGAAGGTGAAGCGGGGGAGCTAACGGATACGGATTTTTTAGAGCTACGGGCGGCAGACTTTGCGGTGTTACCCTCAGCTGCATCCGGATCGGCAGACGCAGTCACCGGTGCAGCCGGAGTGGCAGTCAACGACGGAGCAGATTCGGCGACGTTCATGATGCGACTCCCGGCCAGTAATACTATGCGGTACTTCGGTTACAGCCAGATTAAACAGGGACTTTCTTGAGCATTTCAATACCGACTTTACCTTGCGCGATTTCACGCAGTGCGATCACGGTTGGCTTGTCTTTGGACTCCACCTTCGGCGTATGGCCTTGCAGCAGCTGGCGTGCACGGTAAGTCGCACACAAAGTCAGCTGGAAGCGGTTAGGGATCTGTTTCAGAGAGTCTTCAATAGTAATACGTGCCATGATGTTTCCTAATGACTGATATGGATGAATTAATTGGGGTTCGCATGTATGCCGAGCTGTGCAAACAGTGCGCTGTTACGGGCAGATTGCTGGGTGAAGCGGCATCGTGTTGCTTTGACAATCGCGTTTAACTCTGAGAGCGCAGTGGCAAAATCTTGATTAATAATAACATACTCGAACTCCGGAGAGTGCGCCATTTCGCCGCCTGCCGCCAGAATCCGGCGTGTAATGATGTGCGGTTCGTCCTGACCGCGCTTCTTCAGACGTTCTTCGAGTGCGGGAATCGATGGCGGGAGAATAAATATTCCAACTGCATCCGGAAACTGCTTGCGCACCTGCTGCGCACCCTGCCAGTCGATTTCGAGCAGCACATCGGTGCCTGCACGCATCTGTTTTTCAATCTGCAGACGGGAAGTGCCGTAATAATTGCCATGTACTTCGGCAGATTCCAGAAATTCTCCCTGCGCTTTTCTGGCCAGGAAGTCTTCCGGGGTGGTGAAATGATATTCGCGGCCATTCTGCTCACCAGGCCGGGGCGGGCGTGTGGTGTATGAAATGGAGAGCTTGATTTGCGGTTCCTGGCTCAGTAATGCATTGACCAGTGTCGATTTGCCGGCGCCGGATGGTGCAGCGACAATAAAGAGACTGCCGGGCGTGGAAGTGATGGGAAGCATAGGTAACCTTTGAGGAACGATAGTTTCCGGCGAAAAATGGCCGGATGGTCCGCTTTCTCTGGATTGGGGAATATTTCCGCCGTTAAAATATCGGCGGGAGTATAAGCAAATGTACGCGCTTATTCAAGATTCTGCACTTGTTCACGCATTTGTTCTATCAACAGTTTTAAATCCATTGAGGCGTCTGCGAGTTCTTTCAGCGCTGCCTTGGAGCCCAGCGTGTTTGCTTCACGATTGAGTTCCTGCATCATGAAATCAAGGCGTTTTCCGACTTGCCCGCCTTTTTGCAAGATGTGCCGGGTTTCCGTCAGGTGAGCAGACAAGCGGGACAGCTCCTCTGCGACATCAATGCGGATGCCGTACAGCGTCACTTCCTGCCGGATCCGGTCCATCGCTTCTTCGCGCGAAATGGCGGCTGAGTTACCGTCGAGGGAGGCTAATCCTAATGCTTCTTCAAGGCGAGTAATGGATTTTTGCTGGAACTGCTGCAAGACCTGCGGTAGCAATGGCCGGATTTTTTCGACGATGGCTTCCATTGCGGTGATGCAGTTTAATAAAACCTGCTCCAGTGCCGCGCCTTCGCGCTCACGGCTGATGATGAATTGATCAAGCGTCTGCTGGATAGTCTGGCTGATCGCCTGCTGCAAATGTTCGGTGTTGATTTCAGCCTCTTCAATCACCCCGGGCCAGCGCAGCAGTTCATTCACGCTCAATGGCGTTGCCTGTGGAAACTGGTCTTGCAGTGCCTGCTGGAATGCGGCCAGTTGCGTCAGCAGGGATTGACTGAGTGCTTTATTGTTATTTTCATTATTTTTTTTGCCAAAGCTGAAGCGGCATTCAACTTTTCCCCTGACGACGCGCCGTGAGACGGTTTCCCGGAACAGATTTTCTACAGAACGGAAATCATCGTTGATGCGGAACTGCAGATCAAGGAAGCGGGAATTCACGCTCTTGATTTCAATTGTCATGGTTCCCGCTTCGGTTTCCCGGGTGCTGGTAGCATAACCAGTCATACTGTAAATACTCAAAATGTATCCTTTGGAAATTTGTGTAATATTTTATGAGTGACCAGAGTGGAGAGGCATTGAAAGCAGTTGTTGTAAAACAAGATATAGTCTTTACAAATACCCCAATTATCAACACAATCCCCCTTGTCTAAAGGATTGGAACAGCAATGGCCGCACAAAACAACGCACCTTTACCAGATGGGCTGGAGATTGCCGGATACCGCATTGTAAAGAAAATTGCCTCCGGTGGCTTTAGTATCGTTTATCTGGCGACGGATGAAGATGGAAATGCGGTGGCAATCAAGGAATACCTGCCGAGCTCGCTCGCACTGCGCCAGCAAGGGGAACTGGTTCCCGCTATTTCCAATGAAAATTTGCCGATTTACCGGATCGGGTTGAAATGTTTTTTTGAGGAAGGACGGGCACTGGCGCGTATTTCTCACCCGAACGTTGTGAGCGTTATCAATTTCTTCCGCGCCAACGAAACTGTTTACATGGTCATGGCATACGAGTCTGGCCGCTCTTTGCAGGAACACATCCTGCGCCGGCGCGATAAAGGCGAAAAGCCGCTAGTGTCAGAACGTTTTATCCGGAGGATGTTCAATCAGGTGATGAACGGTTTGCGTGAAGTGCATACTAATAAACTGCTTCACCTTGATCTGAAACCTGCGAATATTTATCTGCGCCTGGATGGAACACCGATTTTGCTCGACTTTGGCGCTGCCCGCCAGACTTTGAAAACGGATATCCCCAAGTTGTACCCCATGTATACTCCTGGCTTTGCCGCACCTGAGCTATATCAAAAAAATGGAAATCTGGGACCGTGGACGGATATTTACAGCATAGGCGCTTCTATATTTGCCTGTATGATAGGCGCTCCGCCGCAACCCTCCGATCAGCGCAAGACGCAGGATAAAATGGAGGCGCATTATCGTAAATTGGAAGGGATGTATTCGCCCGAGCTGATCGAAGTGGTCCGCTGGTGCCTGAAGATGGATCCGCTTGAACGTCCGCAAAGTGTTTTTGCGCTGCAAAAAGCACTGGCAACCAAGGCGCAGCCTCAACCCGAACCAGGCATGCTGGAAAAAGCCAGGATCGCTGTATCATCATTGTTCCGCCGGGACAAAAAGAAAAGACAGGATGGCGATCACACAACCATACAGGAAAGCACTCTGAACTGAAATGAGATTGAGGTTCCCGTTGTACGGGATGACTGTAAAGATCATTATCCTGAAATTTTTAATTTGACCCCATTGTTTTCAGTCTGATTATCCATGCGTTTTTCCGTTTATCAAGAGAGCCACATCGGCGGTCGTAAAGTCAATCAGGACCGGATGGGGTACAGCTTTACCCGTGATGCTATTTTGCTGCTGCTGGCAGACGGCATGGGCGGACATATTCTGGGAGAAATGGCTGCGGCGATCGCTATGCAGACGATCGGATCTTTATTCCAGCAGCAGGCGCAGCCATTCATTGCGCGTCCGGAACGTTTTCTCGAAGATAGTTTTTTAGCCGCGCATCAGGAAATCCATCGCTACCGGGCGATGAATAATCTCCCTGAAACACCGAGAACCACCATTGTCGCCTGCCTGATTCAGAATGGTTACGCATACTGGGCGCATTGCGGTGACTCCCGTTTGTACTGGATGCGCCAGGGGCAGATCCTGTTGCGTACCAAAGACCATTCCCGGCTTGAAACGCTGATTACGCAGGGAAAAGTAGATCCGGCTGAGCGCCATACGCATCCTGACCGGAACAAGCTGTTCAATTGTCTCGGTGCGCCGAATTCCCCGATTGTTGAATTATCCCGCCGTGCGGCATTGCAACCGGGCGACCTGATTTTATTGTGCTCTGATGGTTTGTGGTCGATGTTGCCAGATTATATGCTGGCGCAAAAACTGCACGAAAATACGATTGTCCGTGCGATTCCTGAACTGATTCGTTCTGCCGTCAGTATTGCCGGCAAACAGAGTGACAATACGACAGCGCTTGCCATGATGTGGGAAGGAGATGACCGCCTTGAGGACTCATCCATTATTTCCACCAACACCTTGCCAATCGGCTCTATCACCACGACGATTCAGGCCCAGATTGATCCGGATATTCCGGTTGAAAATGGTGAGCCGGATATGTTCAACGATGCCGAGATTGAAAAAGCCATTGCTGAAATACGCAATGCCATTCACAAGTCTTCCCGTATTACTTCAAAAACTTAAAATTTATGTCTATTACCCAACGCCCTGATGGGCGCGCAACGGATGCTTTGCGTCCCATCGTGATCAGCCGCCATTTCACGAAACACGCTGAAGGCTCCGTATTGATTGAATTTGGTGACACGCAGGTTATCTGCACCGCCAGCATCGAAGATAAAGTGCCCGGTTTTTTGAAAGGCAAAGGGCAGGGATGGTTGACTGCAGAATACGGCATGTTGCCGCGTTCAACGCATACGCGCATGGATCGTGAAGCCGCGAAAGGGAAGCAGTCTGGACGTACTCAGGAAATCCAGCGCCTGATTGGACGCTCTTTAAGAGCCGCCTTTGATCTGGAAGCCTTTGGCGAGCGGACGCTGCATCTGGATTGCGACGTGATTCAGGCGGATGGCGGAACACGCACAGCATCGATTACGGGCGCCATGGTCGCCGCTTACGATGCCTTTTCTCAGTTGAAAGCGCGTGGGCTTATCGGACAGGTACCATTGCGGCATTTTGTGGCGGCGGTATCGGTCGGGGTATATCAGGGGCAAGCTGTGCTGGATCTGAATTACGTTGAGGATTCCGGTTGCGATACCGATATGAACGTGGTCATGACTGAGGCAGGTCATTTTATCGAAGTGCAGGGCACGGCGGAAGGTGCGGCATTTGATCGCAACACGATAAATCAGTTACTGGATCTGGCGCAGAATGGCATCAGCGATCTGATTGATTTGCAAAAACAGGTACTCGGCTTACTCGGAAACTGAACAGCATCATGAGCAGAAAAATTGTATTAGCCTCCAATAATCAGGGAAAGCTGAAAGAGTTTTATCAAATACTTTCGCCGTTGGGAATAGAGCTGCACGCACAGTCAGAATTTCAGGTTCCGGAAGCAGAAGAGCCGTATGGTACGTTTATCGAGAATGCGCTAACTAAAGCGCGTCATGCGGCAAAACTGACGGGCTTGCCTGCATTGGCGGATGATTCAGGCATTTGCGTGAATGCGCTGCGCGGTGCACCTGGCGTATTGTCTGCCAGATTTGCGGGAGAGCCGAAATCAGATGACAGGAATAATCAGAAACTGGTTGCGGCACTGCAATCCGAAACCGATAAAACTGCTTATTACTACTGCGTACTGGTTTTGGTTCGCTCAGAAAATGATCCGCAGCCAGTGATTGCAGACGGTGTCTGGAAAGGTGAAATCCTCGATCAGCCGAGGGGGAGCGGCGGATTTGGCTATGATCCGTATTTCCTGATTCCGGAATTGGGAATGACTGTCGCACAATTAACACCAGAGCAAAAAAATCAGAAATCGCATCGCGGGCAAGCATTAAAAGCCCTGTTTGAAAAATTAAAATGATTCCGATTAAACCTTTATCACCACAAACGGAATCAGTACAGCAGGCAACCAGTTTGTCAGATATTCCCCAGCTTGTTACCAGCCAGTTCCTGACGCCCGGTGACCTGCATTTAAACGCTTTACCACCGTTGTCTCTGTATGTGCATTTCCCTTGGTGCGTCAAAAAATGCCCATATTGTGATTTCAATTCGCATGAAGTGAAGGGCAGTTTTGATGAAGAAGCCTACCTGAATGCCCTGCGCACAGATCTGGAGGCATCTTTGCCGCTGATCTGGGGGAGAAAAATTTACACTATCTTTATTGGGGGCGGTACCCCAAGCCTGTTATCAGCCGCAGGCATTGACCGGATGATGTCGGATATCCGCAGCCTGCTTCCTTTAGACAGTGCTGCCGAAATTACGCTGGAAGCGAATCCGGGAACCTTTGAGGCAGAAAAATTCCGCGCTTTCCGGAACAGCGGGATCAACCGATTATCGATCGGTATTCAGAGTTTTCATTCGGGGCATTTGTCTGCTTTGGGGCGAATTCATGATGGCGATCAGGCCAGACGTGCGATAGATATTGCACAGACCCATTTTGAAAATTTTAATCTGGATCTGATGTTTGCCTTGCCAGGGCAGACACTGGCAGAAGTCAGGCAGGATATTGCGACCGCGCAGTCGTTCGCTCCGCCGCATTTGTCGCTGTATCATCTGACGCTGGAACCCAATACATATTTTGCCAAATATCCGCCAGCGATTCCCGACGATGATCTGAGCGCTGAAATGCAGGATTTGATTCACCAGTCGATGGCTGATGCCGGTTATACGCATTATGAAGTTTCCGCTTATGCCAGACCTGGAAGGGAGGCACGCCACAATCTGAATTACTGGAATTTTGGTGACTATCTGGGCATTGGCGCCGGCGCGCACTCCAAACTGTCTTTTCCACACAGAATTGTGCGTCAGATGAAATACAAACAACCCAAAGCCTATATGGATGCGGCGATGAAAGGAAATGCAACGCAGGAGTCGGCAGAAATCAGCAAACATGACTTACCGTTTGAATTTATGCTGAATGCCTTGCGTCTGAACCAGGGTTTCCCGGTGCATTTGTTTCAGGAACGTACGGGTTTATTGCTGAATTCTATTGAGAAAAAATTACAGCAGGCAGAAGCAAAGCAATTGATTCAACGCGACCATTTAAAAATCCTGCCAACGCCGATTGGACAATTATTTCTCAATGATTTGCAGCAAATATTTCTCTGAAATTTTTCTGAATGAATCCTGATACTGCGAAACATGGCACTTCAATTTTCACCGACTATCCCAAAGCGGATGTGACGAATAAATGCGAAGCTTCAATCAGCTTGACTTGCCCCACTAATAAGAATGCATTATAATATGCGGCTCGGAAGCTTGGCAGAGCGGTTGAATGCACCAGTCTTGAAAACTGGCGAGGTGTCAAAGCCTTCGTGAGTTCGAATCTCACAGCTTCCGCCAAAATAAAATGATAAGCCCTTGATTTTCAATGGCTTTTTATTTTTCTGGTTCGCCCAATATGTCATTTCTTGCTGGCTTCCATTGGTAAAGATTGAAATTTCTCAGCCTGGGGCTGCGCAGCTTTCAATTCCAGTTTGTGAGAACAATTTTATACTTTCTTCGGTTTTGCTTGAGTTCGCCGTTAGCATAAAAAATACAACCAGCATATGCAAAAAAGCAATCACGACCAGAATGCACGCCGGTCGTGATGTTATTCAAGAATAGATAGAACAATCTGCTTGCTACAAACAATGTTTACTGACTTTACTGACTCGCCTTGCAGTTCTTCTTCGATTCATCCAATAGATCCTGAGTGATCGGCTCATACGGCGAGGTATTTCTTACCTCCGCAATCTTGGCATTCGGACAGGTGTTAATAAAATTTCCTGCTGCCTGTGCTTGAGCAGAAGCCGGCGTCGTTTGACCTGCTGCACATGCTTTTCCCATTGGACGATATTCGAACCGGTCACTACTGTGCTTGATATAGAACATCTTTGGCACCTGTTTTCTACTTCCGTAGAGCGCCGCAGTTTGACTTGAGCCTTTGAGGTGTTCAGTGCCACCCCTTATCGATGTTTCTTGAGACTATACATATTTTGATCGGCATGCGTCCAAGCCTCTGTCAAATCATGCAAATAGTTACGCATTGCCATTCCTACAGAAGCTCGCACTCCTCGTTCAGTTAGGTTCGTAAGCAACCGTTGTCGTAGCAACTCAGCACCGACCTGATCACATTCAATGGCGATTATCCCGAACTCATCTCCTCCCAGCCGAGCGACCATGTCCACCTCGCGCGTTGCTGATCGTAGCGCTTCTGCTGTCAATTGTAGCAAGACGTCACCGGCAGCATGTCCGTCCATATCGTTGACATACTTAAGATCGTCGAGGTCTACAGAAAAAACTGCAGCTGAATGACCATATCGCTTGCAGCGATCTTCTTCGCCGCTCAAAAATTCATCCCAAGCTCGGCGGTTTGCGAGTCCTGTCAACGCATCTGTGTGGGCGTCTAATTTTAATCGCTCACTCAGACGCCGCTGCTCCGCTAGTTTTAGCTCGTTGTTCAAGATTGTACTGAGAAAGGCTCCCATTAGTTTGATCAAGGGAGTTTCGTTCACAATTTCGGAGGGTTGACGTTGCGGGTCAATGGCGCATAAGGTTCCGAATATTCTGCCGTCAGCAAGCGTTAGCGGCACTCCGATGTATGCTTTTATCGGCAACTGACGTACTATTGGTCTGTTTTCATAAGCTGCTACTGCAGAAATATCGGGAGCAACATGAGGTCCATTATCTTTAACCATTTCAAAGCATATTGAATCGCTCCAGCGTAAAACCGTATTTGGATTTATCCCATCCCCTTCTCTTTGCAAAATGATCCAATCGTCACCTTCGGTACGAGTAATCATCCAAAGTCCGAAGCCTATACGTCGTTTTAAAAAATCCAATACATAATCCCCTGCGCTCTGGAAATCCGGGAAAATCTTAGGCAAATCAGTTGAGTTCATAAAATCTTCCAGTGAGCACGCTTGCGCAACTATGTTGTTTAAAAAGTTAAATTTATCGATTCATGGAATGATATAAATCTTCAATATTGTCAATAATATTTAATCCCAAACTTTGGGATCAAATACACCTATAGCCCTAAACGCCGGTCTACAAAAGAAATATCCTTGCATCAACTCAATGCCGGCATTGCGCAGGAAGTCGCGTTCAGCCATGGTCTCAATACCCTCGGCCAACAATCGTACACCCAACTCGGCGCAGATCGCCACGATGCCCTTGACGATTGCCTGCTTGGGTTTACTCTCATCGATGTTGCGTACTAATTCCATGTCTATTTTTACAATGTCTGGTTGATACTCTGTCAATAGGTTCAAGCCAGCATAGCCAGCACCGAAATCGTCAATTGCAGTACGAAAACCGAAGCGACTGTATTCACGAAAGATGTTGACTAGGTGCGGACGATCCTGCACCCGTTCTCCTTCGGTTACTTCAAAAATGATGCGCTCTATCGGAAATTTATAACGTTGCGCCGCTTCGAAAGTACTGCGAATGCAAGCCGCCGGTTGATAGACAGCATTTGGTAGAAAGTTAATTGATAACAACTCCTTTAATCCTAGTTCGGCTGCCCCTCGGATGGCTTCTACGCGGCATGCTTGGTCGAAAACGTATCTATTGGCGTCTGTCACTTGGGATAGGACCGAAAAAGCAGACTCGCCATTGGGCCCACGCACCAAGGCCTCGTGCGCGTATATGGAGCGGCTGCCCAGATCAACGATTGGTTGGTAAGCGAAGGCAATGTCAAAACCGAGTAGTTGGTCATCTTTGCATCTTTGGCAGCCAACAAACGTCTGATTACTCTGTTCAGGGAAAATTGAATTCATATAAGACCTGTTTTTTTTCTAAAGAAATCGCATAATCACAATCAATTCACTATTTACGGTTTTGCCCCAGTCACACAAGTGCTTTGATGAAACATGTTACTCTCATCCAGAACAATCGTCATGGGCATTGAATGAGTTTCCCGACCGTGAAACCATTCCCGTCAATCATTTTTATTGTCATCACCATAGTTAAACTTCTCTTTGGTTGAATGCGAGTTGACTTATGTTAACTTGATGGATTTGTGGAGTGACGACGATAACAGTCATTGTATAAATCAGAATGAGGCAACCAGGCTCAAATCGATTTGATTGTATTGAATAAAATAATATGATTGCAATAAGTCAGCGTGGCGGAATAATGCGGCCGTATTATTGATAAAAAAAAAGGAAGTGATAATGAATATCAAGAAGATAAAAACCGGTATTGCTTTGGTTTGGTGGCTGACTTCCTGTGCGTATGCTGCACAGCCGGCAACCGTCAGATTGGATTATCAGCACTCAGGTGATGCCAAATCAGAGCAGTATGCGATTGAGCGGGTGGTGATTGAGCCGTTGCCTTGGCCGGGAAATTTATCACGCAATGTGGATGACACGAATCGCGGCGTGAACCGATTCGAGGTGCTGGATGCGAAATCTGGTGAGCTGCTGTATTCGCGCGGTTTTTCAACAGTTTTCGGGGAGTGGAGCAGTACGGATGAAGCGGCGAAGCTGAGCCGCAGTTTTCAGGAATCTTTGCGCTTTCCCAAACCAGACCGTCCTGTGCATATCAATGTTCAGAAACGGGATGAGCACAATAAGTTCAGAACGATCTGGAGTATCGATGTGGATACGGATGGACAGGATGTGATTCGCAAGCAGATGCCGTCAGGATTAAAGCCAGTCGCGATTCATGTCAGCGGACCATCGCCGGATAAAGTGGATTTGCTGATAGTGGGGGATGGGTATACCGCGAAAGAGATGCCAAAATTTATTGCTGATGCCAAGCGCTTGTCAAAACATCTGTTTGCTGTGTCGCCGTTTCATGAAAGGCAAAAGGATTTCAACGTCTGGGCGATCGCTGCGCCGACGGCCGAATCTGGCGTTTCGCGGCCATCGACCGGGCAATATCATGCCTCGGTGTTAGGCACCCGTTACGATATCTTTGGCAGTGAGCGTTATGTGCTGGCGACCGATAACCGTGCATTGCGCGAGATTGCGCAAAATGCACCTTACGAATTCATTGAAATTCTGGTCAATAACCCGACTTATGGCGGCGGCGGTATCTTTGGACAATTCAGTACTGCAGCAGCGGGTAATGAATGGGCGGACTATCTGTTTGTCCATGAATTCGGTCATCATTTCGCCGGTCTGGCAGACGAGTACTACACGTCACCGGTGGCATATCAGCCAAACGCGGCGAAACCTGAACCCTGGGAGCCGAATGCGACGGCACTGGCAGATCCGGCAAATATAAAGTGGAAAGACAAAATCAAAGCCGGAACGCCAATCCCGACGCCCTGGCCAAAGCAGGAATACGAAGCCCGTTCGCGTGAGTATCAGAAAATCAGAGCAAAGCTGCGTGCCGAAAACCGGCCTGAAGCAGAAATGAGCGCCTTGTTCAAAGAAGACCTGAAATTCACCAATCAGTTGTTTTCACAGGCGCCACATCAGCATGAGACAGGTGCATTTGAGGGGGCTAATTACGAGGCGACTGGTTACTATCGACCTGCGCAGCAATGCATCATGTTTGATCGCAGTGACAAGTTCTGTGACGTTTGCAGCGATGCAATCAGCACCATCATTGATTTGTACAGCAGGTCGGCTCAGTCCGGGTCTGAAAAAAAGCCATGACGTGACGCTTGATGTGGAGGCGGTACATCCATGCATGATGACGCCAGCGGCAGGAAGCTGGCGGCCTGGATGCGTTGTTCTGAAGCTGTCTGATGCTGTCTGTTGGTATTTCTGACGGATTATTATCTGAATTATCTGAATTTTGAAAAAAATTTATAAAATACCTCGGTGTTGTTGGCTAAATTATTTTCATATTTCTCTGAAAACTGTGAAAATAGCGGTTTACACAGGTTGCCGGTTTGCCTGATTGGGTGTAACCGGCGGTGGGGATTTAAAAACACAGATAAAAATCATGTCCATAAAAATCAGCCAATATTTTGATGCAGGTGCAATTGAAGTCATCAAGGCGGAACAGGTCGGAGAAATTGAACTGAATTTGCGTAAAGATTCTCACGCAGATATCTGGCAGTGGTTTCATTTCCGTTTGCAGGGGGCGCGTGGTCAGCAGGCGGTTATGCGTATCTTGAATGCAGGCCAGTCAACGTATGCAAAGGGATGGGAAAATTACAAAGCGGTTGCCAGCTATGACCGGGAGAACTGGTTCCGGGTGGAGACGGAATTTGATGGTCAGGTCATGACCATCCGTCATACACCGGAATGCGACAGCGTGTATTACGCCTATTTTGAGCCATATAGCTGGGAACGCCATCTGGCATTGCTTGGCAGCGTTGAACAGTCGCCTTTGGCGCGGGTGGAGGATCTGGGAAATACCGTCGATGGACGTGACCTGAACTTGGTCGTGGTCGGTGACCCGGCGGCGGCAAAAAAGGTCTGGATTATCGCCCGTCAGCATCCCGGAGAAACGATGGCGGAATGGCTGGTGGAAGGGACGCTGAATGCCTTGCTTGATCCGGCAAATCCGATTGCGCGGAAAATACTGGATCAGGCTGTTTTGTATATTGTGCCGAACATGAATCCGGATGGTGCTGCGCGCGGTAATCTGCGCACCAATGCCGCCGGCGCTAATCTGAACCGCGAATGGATGACACCGTCGCTGGAAACCAGTCCGGAAGTCTTCCATGTCCGGAATAAAATTCATGAAACTGGCTGTGATTTATTTCTCGATATTCACGGTGATGAGGCGCTTCCTTATGTGTTCGTTGCCGGTAGTGAAATGATTGATGGTTTCACGGAGCAACAGGCCAGGGAGCAGCAGGTTTTTGTGGACAGCTTTTGTCAGGCCAGCCCGGATTTTCAGACCCGGTACGGTTATGAAGCATCCAAATATAACGCTGATGTGCTGAAGCTGGCATCCAAATACATTGGGCATACGTTCAAATGTGTTTCACTTACCCTGGAATTGCCGTTTAAAGACAACGACAATCTGCCGGATGCCGTGGTTGGCTGGGATGGCGCGCGCAGCATGCGGCTGGGAGAGGCGATGTTGCAGCCTATCCTCGCTTCCCTCAGTCACTGATCAATCAGGTAAGATCAGAAAAAAGGACACCGCGGTGTCCTTTTTTTCTTTGAATCAGGGTGTGATTGTGCAGAGAAACGCGAGTAAAGCGGGCACAATACCATTTTTCAAACTCAGATTCGGGATTCTGGAATCATGCATAAGGACAGACAATGGGCATAGAGATCGAACGTAAATTTTTAGTGCAGGGAGAACAGTGGAAACTGGGCGCTACCCGTTCTTTGTTATGCCAGGGCTATATCAGCGCAGAACTCGGCCGTATCGTGCGGGTCAGGATTGACGGGGATGCAGCAATGCTGACCATCAAGGGAATGACAACGGGTATACGCCGTGCAGAATGGGAGTACCCGATTCCCGTTGCCGATGCCCGTTCGCTGCTGGATGAATTATGTCAGAAACCACTGATCGAAAAATACCGCTACCGCCTGCCAATCGGTGGTCTGATTTGGGAAATCGATGAATTTTTGGGCGATAACGCCGGACTGGTGGTGGCAGAGGTGGAACTGGAAAGCGAATCACAGTTATTCGACCGGCCGGTGTGGCTGGGAGAAGACGTCAGTCATGATCATCGTTATGCGAATGCCAGCCTGTTGCAGCACCCGTTTTCTCATTGGTAAGACTTGGCCGGAATAAGCGGGACATCACCGGTGTTGGCTTGTTTCCCGCTTAACCTGTCCGGCGATTTCCAGTAAAGCTGAGCTCAATAGCTACGTGAAATCGACTCGGCGATGCACACGGGTTTTTCGGAACCCTCTCTTTCAATCGTGACTTCCCAGATCATCTGGGCGCCATCCTTGATATCGTCAACCTGCAGCAGCTTGATATGTCCACGCACGCGGCTTCCGGCAGGAACCGGCGCCGGAAACCGGACTTTGTTTAAGCCATAATTGACGCCCATTTTGACATAGGTCAGCCGTATTGCATTACCCATCAGCATTGGCAGCAGGGATAAGGTGAGAAATCCGTGTGCAATCGTTCCTCCGAACGGCGATTCTTTTTTCGCGCGTTCTATGTCGAGATGAATCCACTGATGATCGCCGGTCGCTTCCGCGAACTGATTGATGCGTTCCTGTTCGATGCTGACCCATTCCGATGTGGCGAGTGGTTGCCCGACCAGACTTTTGAGTTCTTCAAGACTGTGAATTTCGCGCATGTTAATTCCTTTCAACAGACGCCGGGCGGCGGCCAAACATACCCATGCCTTTGATGGTGCAGACTGTTTTACCGTCTTGATTCACCGCTTTCCAGACCGTATGCACGACGCCGCGATCCGGTTTGGAGCTGGATGGAATGCTGGCAACGGTTTCTGCCGTGACTGTCAGCGTATCGCCCGGACGTACGGGCAGAATCCAGCGCACCTCATCCACACCGGGTGAACCCATACTGGAAGAATCGGCAATAAATCCATCGACCACCATGCGCATGATCATGCTGCAGGTATGCCAGCCGCTGGCAATCACTCCGCCAAAAATAGAATTTTTGGCCGCTTCCTTATCGACATGAAACGATTGCGGGTCGAACTTTTCAGCAAATTCAATAATCTCATCCTCGCTGACGGTACGCTGCCCCAGTTGGATAATATTTCCGGGAACGAAATCTTCGAAATACCAGCTTAAAATCTTATCTGCCATAGTGACTTCCTTTTTTATCAGGCAATGTTAACGAACTCTATGAAGAGTGATGCGGTATCCGTCAAACATTGCTAAGGCGAATGAATGGAATGCGGTTGATATGCAAAAAAAATCCCGAACAGCGCCGGGATTTTTTTGTACGTCAGGCTGCGTTCTTAAAACCCGGCTGTGCCACAAAACGTGCCAGATGATGATCTGTATCACCCAGTGACAACTCAATCATGGTCAGACGCTTGAACATATGGGCGACAGGCAGTTCATTAGTGACGCCCATGCCGCCATGCAGTTGCACGGCTTGCTGGCCGATATAACGTGCGGCTTGGCCGATGCGGGCTTTTGCCGCAGACAAGGTGCGGCGACGCTCTTCCGTGCTGTCGGATGAGACTTTTACCGCCGCCAGTGTCGCCATGGAGCGGGCTTGTTCCATTTCCATGAACATATCTGCCATCCGGTGTTGCAGCACTTGGAATTTGCCAATCGGAACGCCGAATTGCTGGCGTGTTTTCAGGTATTCCAGCGTGGCGGCTATGGTAGTTTCCATGATGCCGATCGCCTCCGAACACAGCAGCGAAACACCGTAATCTGAGACGGCATCGAGCAGCTCCCAGCCGCCGTCTTCGCGCCCGAGCATTGCCATGGCAGGGATATTCACCTGCTCAAAGATGATATCGGCTGCACGTTGTCCATCGATCGTCCGGTAATCATGACGCGTGATGCCAGCCGCATCTGCATCGACCAGGAACAGCAATATGCCGGATTTATCCCGTTGCTGGCCGCTGCTGCGGGCTGAAACGATCAGCTTGTCAGCCTGCGCACCATGCAGCACGATGGTTTTTTTACCGTTCAGACGGTAACCGTCCGTGGTTTTTTCTGCTGTCATGCAGATATCCGATAGGTCATGGCGTGATTGCTGCTCATGCAGCGCAGTTGCCAGACGGATTTCGCCGGTGGCGACTTGTTCCAGTACATCGAAATGGGCTTTGGCACGCTTTAAAAACTCGGCGCCCAGCACCGTTGAAAAGTACGGTTCAATGACCAGGCCGCGTCCGAGCTCCTGCATGACCACCATCAGATCAATCGCAGAACCATTAAAGCCACCCTGATCTTCGGGTACCGGCAGTGCCAGCGCCCCCAGTTCCGCCAGTGCAGCCCAGGCTTCTGCGGATACACCGGCAGGAGATTCAATGATCCGTTTGCGGTGTTCAAAACCGTAATCTTTTTCCGTCCAGCGACGGATTGCTTCAGCAAACTGGGTTTGTTCCTGAGTTAATGTGAAATCCATGCTGGTCTCCTCAAAGTCCTAAAATCATTTGGGTAATGATGTTTTTCTGTATCTCGTTAGAGCCGCCATAAATGGAGGTTTTACGGAAATTAAAATAGTAAGGCGCCAGAGCTGCCGCATCGTCATCGCTCATGATGCTGTGTTCTGTTTCTCCTTCGAGGAAGGCAGGATCGAATGGCTGGGCGTACGGGCCGACTGCCTCCACCATCAGCTCCGTCAGACGTTGCTGGATTTCGGTGCCTTTGATTTTCAGCAGGGATGCTTCCGGACCCGGGCGGCCGCTGTCCTGTGAAATCACGCGCAGGACGGTGATCTCCAGCGCCATGATTTCAATTTCCAGCGTCGCAACTTTGCCGGCATAGACCGGGTCTTGAATCAGCGGCTGTCCATTTTTCTGATGCTTGGCCGCGACCCGCTTCAGGAATTGCAGCTCGCGCTTGGCGCGGCCAACGGCAGCAATATTGGTCCGCTCGTGTCCCAGCAGATATTTGGCATAGGTCCAGCCCTTGTTTTCTTCGCCGATCAGGTTTTGTACCGGAACTTTCACATTGTCGAAAAAGACTTCATTCACTTCGTGGTCTTCGTCAAGCATAATGATAGGACGGACTGTGATGCCCGGAGTTTTCATATCGATCAGCAGGAACGAAATGCCTTCCTGTTTGCGCGCATTCGGATCTGTCCGCACGAGGCAGAAAATCATGTCGGCATGCTGTGCCAGCGTTGTCCATGTTTTCTGCCCATTCACGATGTAATGATCGCCATCGCGTTCTGCGCGGGTTTTGAGCGATGCAAGATCCGAGCCCGAACCGGGTTCGGAATAACCCTGGCACCACCAGTCGTCGCAATTCAGAATGCGGGGCAGGTAATAATCTTTTTGTGCCTGATTGCCAAAAGCCATGATGACCGGTGCCACCATGTTGACCCCGAAGGGCAGGATGGCAGGAGTGCCGATGCGGGCGCATTCTTCTTCAAAAATATGGCGCTGAGCCGGTGTCCAGCCTGTGCCGCCGTATTGGGTTGGCCAGCCTGTGCCTACCCAGCCTTGTTTGGCAAGAATCTTATGCCAGCGCACATAATCTTCTTTCGACATGCGCTTATGGTTCAGTACTTTGTGCTGCAGATCGGATGGCAGGTTTGCTTCCAGGTAGCTGCGTACCTGATCGCGGAATGCCAGATCTTCTGCTGAGTAATTCAAATCCATGTTGTCTCCTGTTGTAGATACCTGCCTCACGACCGAACCCGCTGATCCGGGTGTGCGGTGAATCGCTTCCGGAGCAGCCAGATCATGATGTTTTCAATAAAAAAGCACGATCGTTCAAAAGTATTGTACAACGGATTTGAAAAATGGTGACTGACAAAAACAGTGCGCTGAAAAATGTTGTTTTGCCGCCGGCACCAGAGGTATTGGCCGCTGTCTGGCAGACTGTCAGTGAAAATGCGCAGTACCTGGAGCGGGAGTGTTTTCAGGCATTTCGGGGTGCACCAGTTCGCCTTCCTGATCGGCAAATAACGGGATACCGCAATCGTCGCAAAATTCCATCGCAAAGATTTCTTCGGTCTGTTTGATGCTGGTGATGCCGGATTCGGTCAGTATTTCCGGAATGTCGCCAGTCAGACTGCCGTGTTCATCCGTGCTGACCGCATTTGCCTGGTCTTCTGCCTGATACAGCGGCCAGACTACGCCATAGATGACTTCGGGGGCATCTTTCAGGCAGAAGCTGAGGCGGAATTCATCGACCTGTCCGGGCGTTTCCTGTGCGCCGAAGGAGGCAATGATGACGCTGAACTGATCCGCTTCCTTATTCAGTGTCTGCGCCAGATAAAAGACTGCTGAACGGACAGAGACCGGGCGTATCCGGATATCTGCTTCACGGCAGGCGGTATAAAAAGCTTCCGGCAGCAACAGCTCTGTGCCGCATCCGGGAAGCAGCTGTTTAAAACTCGTGGCGGCGTGGGATTCCCAGACGAGCAGGGCGTCACTTTTCGCCTGAGCGCAGTCATAAGGTGCCTCGATGGTCTGCCACAGAAACAGCGGCTCATGCACCGGAGCCACGACAACCCCGAGCACATAGCGGATATCAGCCAGAAACGGCACAGTTTGCGCGCGGTCGGTATCCATGGCGCAAGGCTGTCCTTTCAGCAGGCTCAGCGCTTGCTTCTCCATCACGGCATAAGTCTCGCAATGGTTACGGGGTAACTGATCGATCGAATACAGATGCGGCAATAAGCGCAGGCTTGCCTGAGGTGTCAGGAAATCGGTTTTGAGCTGCGTACTCAGTATGTCGGTCAGTTCTGCAGGAATCATGCCGGAGGCAATTTCAAACCGGGTCCAGGCAAGCACTGGTGCAGCAATGAGCAAAGCCTGATATTTTTTCCCCTGATTATCCAATTCTGCGCTGGTGCTGCAGGTTTCGAGTGTTTCAACAAACACTTCATAAGCATTGGGATGGGTGGTGAACAGATGTTCTGCTGCGTCATCGAGCAGATCCTGATGGTGCAGACGCAGATTCTTTGCCACACTGGCATCCAGCTTTTCCTGCCATGCGAGGTCTTCCAGCCGGCTGGCAGACTGTGCCACTGCGAGTGCAAGGTTGGACAAGCGCTGACTTTCAGCAGCAAGTTTGAGGCGAGGGCGTTTTACAGGTCGGCGCATACAGTCAATCCGGTCAGCAGGTGGGAAACAGTCAGATTCCTCACAAGAAAGAAGTTATTGCAATCATTTTCTGGCATATTGCGTTTTACCAAACAGAATATCTTTTGCCAGCGTGTTGTCCAATGGTTTGCGCAGATCCGCCAGCACGGAGAGCCCCCGTTGTACTGCCGGGCGGGCGCTGATCACATCGAACCAGCGTTTCGCGTGTGGAAAATCAGCCCAGTCTATGCCCTGATTGGCGAAAGACCTGCTCCATGCGAAGACAGCAATATCGGCAATCGTGTAGGTGTCGCCAGCCAGGTAGTCTGACTGGGACAGCCGGTGATCGATCACTGCGTACAAGCGCTTTGCTTCGTTGGTGTAACGCTCAATCGCATAAGGGATGGGTTCCGGTGCATAAATCCGGAAATGATGTGCCTGGCCGAGCATCGGGCCAAAACCTCCCATCTGAAACATCAGCCATTGCAGGGTTTCGTACTTTTCCCTGACTGTATTACCGAGGAATTGCCCCGTTTTCCCAGCCAGATAGAGCAGGATGGCACCGGATTCAAACAGCGAAATCGGTTTGCCGTCAGGACCATCGGCATCAACGATGGCGGGGATTTTATTATTCGGGGAAATGTTGAGAAACTCAGGTTTAAACTGATCCCCGGCACCGATATCTACCGGAATCGCACGGTATGCCAGGCCGCATTCTTCCAGCATGATGTGGATTTTGTGACCATTCGGCGTGGGCCAGGAATAAACGTCTATCATCGTGTGCTCCCATAGTGAAGTATCGGTAAAGCGGATTGGATACGGATTTGATGCGTGCCCCGATGCTTATTATGCAGAGGTTTGCCATTTCGCGCACAGAATCCTCATGCCGGACAGTGCCGCTGAGACCGGGAGCCTGTTTATTCAGCTTTTTTATTCAGCCAGTTTTTTTCTGTGGATGGGTCGAGATGCGGCTGGACAATCGCTGCCACCCAGTTCATCCAGCTTTGCGTCCGTTTCGGCAGGTGGCGGCGATCCGGATACAGCAGCGAGACCGGCATTGAGGCAGCGGACAACTCCGGCAGCACTTCAATCAGCAGGCCTTGTTCAATCAATTCTCTGGAACCGATAGCAGGAGCCTGAGTAATCCCAAAGCCAGCGAGGCAGGCGGCCTGATAGGCATCGCTGTTATTCACGGTGAGTGCGCCGGACATGGCCACGGTCTTGAGTTTGCCGTCCTCCATGTATTCAAAGCCTGCGGGCTTACTGCCAAAATTGCTGGCGTAATGAATCAGCTGGTGCCGCCCGAGATCTGCCAAGCTGACAGGCATACCATGCTGTGCAATATAAGCCGGGCTGGCACAATTGATTTGTCGCAGCTTTCCCAGCGGGCGGGCGATCAGGTTGCTGTCACTCAGATTGCCGATACGCATCACACAATCAAAGCCTTCCCGGATCAGATCGACCAGCCGGTCAGTGCTGCTTAATTCGATTTCCAGTCTGGGATGCAAGCGCAAAAATTCCGGCAGACGCGGAATCACGATATTGCGTGCAAAGGCGCTCGGCAAATCCATCCTCAGACGACCGCTGATCTGGCTTGCACCTTGCTGAAACAGGGTTTGCAACTCCTCCATGTCCGCCAGCATGTCTTTACAGCGCTCGTAAAAAATCAGCCCATCCGCCGTCATCTGCACACTGCGCGTGGTCCGGTGCAGCAAACGCGTACCCAACAGGTTTTCAAGTTGTCTGACTGAGGTGGAAATACTGGCTTTCGGTAATCCGGTCTGATTGGCTGCCTGCGTAAAACTACCCAGCTCTGCCACCCGTACAAAAATGTGCATGGCTTCAAATTGATTCATCAGGCTGACCTTTGGCAGAAGAATGTAAGGAATGCAGTATTAATTGTTCGTAATAAATGAACAGTGTAGTCGTTTTTTCCTTATTTATTATTGAGGATGCGGCTTATAGACTGCCTCCATCCCATCTTGAATGGGTAATCTCATCAGAGGACACGCCATGAGCAACACGAACATGAACAGCGGTGCCAGTCAGGGCATCAGTGACAATGCCAATAATACGACGGTAGTGGGCCAGAGTGAGCGGTCAACATTATCGACTGAGCAAAAAATCGCCCTGATCACTGGCGGCAGCCGGGGGCTGGGAAAAAATACAGCGCTCGCTTTAGCCCGTCAGGGTGTCGATATCATCCTGACATATCAGAGCAGGGAAGCGGATGCACATGCCGTAGTGGCAGAAATACAGGCGTCGGGGCGACGGGCCGTGGCATTGCAGCTCGACACGGGGGCAATAGGCAGCTTTGCCGGATTTACAGAAAAATTACAACAGGTACTGGCACAGCAATGGCAGCGGCATCAGTTTGATTATCTGATGAATAATGCCGGTATCGGCGGACACATTGCCTTCGCTGACACCAGTGAGGCGCAGTTTGACCAGCTGATGAATATCCACTTCAAAGGCGTGTTTTTTCTCACGCAAAGCCTGTTACCTCTGATTGCCGATCACGGTCGCATCCTCAATGTGTCAAGCGGACTGGCGCGGTTTTCCTTACCCGGGCATGCAGCTTATGCGGCGATGAAAGGGGCGGTCGAGGTGCTGACCAGATATCTGGCGAAAGAGCTGGGGGCACGCGGTATTGCGGCGAATGTGATTGCGCCCGGTGCGATTGCGACTGATTTCGGCGGTGGCGTAGTCAGGGATAATGCGCAACTGAATCAGTTTGTCGCCAGTCAGACTGCGCTGGGTCGCGCTGGTTTGCCGGATGATATTGGTGGTGTGGCTGCAGCGCTGTTGTCGGATGGTTGCGGCTGGATTAACGGTCAGCGCATCGAGGCATCCGGCGGCATGTTTTTATAAACTCTGCAACATGCTGTGCTGATTGCGGTTTTATCTGATGAATATGCGTCGCGATGATGAGCAGACAGCGGCGTATCAGGCAGATGAGCCTCAGCCCGCATGGTGAATAGCGGTGAATATTTTTCATCCGCTCTGGATTGCCGCGCCGGAAGCCGGGATTGATGGCATCATGCCGCATCGTTGTGATTGGCAGTGTGTGAGGGTGAATGAAAGACAGGTCGATTGCGCCTTATGTGGCGTTGCATTTTGCCGTATTTTTGTTTGGCAGTGCGGGTGTGTTAAGTAAGATGCTAGTGGTTTCGTCGTTGTTGCTGGTGTTCGGGCGGACCTTGTTTGCCAGTCTCAGCCTGATTCCTTTATTGCTGGTTCAGCGCGAATTTTCTTTTCGTGCGGTGCCGAAAACGGTCATTCTGTGCGGTGCAATGCTGGCAGTCCACTGGCTGAGTTTTTTTGCCGCAATGAAGGCGGCGCCGGTGGCGTATGGATTGATGGGTTTTGCCAGTTTCCCGTTGTTTGTGACCTGGCTGGAGCCCTGGTTGTTCAAGGAACAAAGGGATGGCAGGGACTGGTATGCGGCATTGGCAGTCGTCATTGGCATGATTGTCATGGTCAGTGATACCGGTGGCGCGGCAGAGGTGGCACAAACATCCCCCATAGCCGGACTCATGCTTGGTGTTTTTTCCGGATTGAGTTTTGCCTTGCTGGTATTGGCAAACCGCTGGCAGGGTGGTCACATTGCGCCATTCCGGCTGGCATTTTTGCAAAACAGTGTCGCCACAGTCAGCTTGCTGCCTTTTGTGTTGGTGGATGGCGGTCTGAATCAGATTTCTGCGTATGACTGGTGGGGGCTGGTGCTGATGGGCGTTGTGTTTACGGCGATTTCGCATGGTCTGTTTATGTATAGCCTGCGCCATGTTTCCACCCGGTTTGCCAGTCTGATGACTTCGCTGGAGCCAGTGTATGGCATTGGTGTTGCCTATCTTGTATTACATGAAACACCGGGTCTGCGGGCGCTGATTGGCTGTGCGATTGTGATTTCAGCGACGGTGGCGGTGTCGTATTGGCACGCAAAGGCGCACTGATACGGCAGGGAGGATGACTTACTCAGCAAAAAGGCGAAGATATTCTTCGCCTTTTTGTTTGAGTTGAGCAAGACAGAATTACTATGTGATGTAGATCAGGAGCGAGTGATAGGTAAGCCCAGATCTTCTTTCAGATCAATGTGCTTTGCCAGTTCCAGCTTGGCAATCGCATTGCGGTGGACTTCGTCCGGACCATCCGCCAGACGCAGGGTGCGGTTGCCCGCCCATTGTGCTGCCAGCGGGAAGTCGCCGGACACCCCGCCAGCGCCATGCGCCTGAATCGCCCAGTCCAGTACCTGCTGCGTGACATTGGGTGCCAGGACTTTGATCATTGCGATCTCAGCCTGGGCATGCTTGTTGCCGACGGTATCCATCATATAAGCGGCTTTCAGTGTCAGCAGGCGGGCTGTGTCGATCTGAATACGGGATTCCGCGATACGTTCACGCCAGATGCTTTGTTCTGAAATCTTTTTACCAAATGCGACGCGGCTGTTCAGACGTTTGCACATCAACTCCAGTGCCCGTTCCGCCACACCGATGGCCCGCATGCAATGGTGAATGCGTCCGGGACCAAGACGGCCTTGCGCAATTTCAAAACCACGACCTTCACCGAGCAGGATGTTGGACGCCGGTACGCGCACATTCTCAAACAGGATTTCACAATGACCATGCGGTGCATCGTCATAGCCGAATACAGGAAGAGGGCGTTTCACCGTAATGCCCGGCGTTTTTGCATCGACCAGTATCATCGATTGCTGTGCGTGGCGGGCCGCGTTGAAATCGGTTTTCCCCATCAGAATGTAGACAGCGCAACGCGGATCGCCGGCACCGGATATCCACCATTTATGGCCGTTGATTACATAATGATCACCATCACGCTCGATGCGGGTTTCCACATTGGTTGCATCCGATGAGGCAACGCCAGGTTCGGTCATCGCAAAAGCAGAGCGGATTTCACCACGCAGCAGCGGTTCCAGCCATTCCTTTTTGTGCTCTTCGGTGCCGTAGCGTTCAATGGTTTCCATGTTGCCGGTATCCGGCGCAGAGCAGTTAAATACTTCCGGCGCCCAGCTGACGCGACCCATGATTTCGCATAACGGTGCGTAATCGAGATTCGACAAACCTTCCGGTGCGCGGACAGATTTCGGTAAAAACAGATTCCACAAACCCTGTTCGCGGGCTTTCGGTTTCAGTTCTTCGATAATGCGGGTGGCAATCCAGCGGTTTCCCCGCTCCTGGCCGTTACGGTCGATTTCTTCCTTGTACGCTTTTTCATTTGGATAAATGTGCTCATCCATGAAACGTAACAGCTTTCCCTGCAATTCCTTACAGCGATCCGAGTATTCAAATTCCATGTTGTCTCCCGCGGTGTTGTTTTAAAAGTGAACTGCTGCGAACCAAATAAAATCTGATGCTGTGGGATGCTTAAGCTGCCATTTTTTCTACATAACTCCAGCCGAGTTCTGCCATAGGACGGGCTGCTTCTCCGGATTTTTTGGCCTGGGCGCTGGAAGCCGTACCATCCACATAACGTTTCATGATGCCTTGTAAAATTCCTGCCATCCGGAACAGGTTATAGGCGAGGTAAAAATTAAAGTCTTCCTGACGAATGGTTTTGCCTGTGCGCTCACAATATCTGGCGATATATTCCTGTTCGCTGGGAATGCCCAGCGCCTTGTGATCAAGTCCGGCAATACCGCGGAATTGTCCCGGAGTGACGTGCCAACTCATGCAATGGTAGGAAAAGTCTGCCAGCGGGTGCCCCAGCGTCGATAATTCCCAGTCGAGGATCGCCAGAATCCGTGGTTCTGTCGGGTGGAACATCATGTTGTCGAGCCGGTAATCGCCATGCACGATGCTGGTGTCGTCGCCCTCAGGAATATTATTGGGGAGCCAGTCGATCAGCTTATCCATTGCTTCGATTTTTTCAGTTTCGGAAGCGCGGTATTGCTTGGTCCAGCGGTCGATCTGGCGGGCAAAATAATTACCGGGTTTGCCATAATCTGCCAGTCCGATGGCTGCGTAGTCGATGGTATGCAACTGGGCGATCACGCGGTTCATTTCGTCATAAATTTCACCGCGCTGCTGCGGCGTCATACCGGGCAGAGACTGATCCCACAAGACGCGGCCGTCGACGAATTCCATGATATAAAACGCGCGGCCTATCACAGCCTCGTCGTCGCATAAGGCGTATTGTTTGGCGGCAGGAAAACCGGCTTTATTCAGGGCATTCATCACCTTGAATTCACGTTCGATCGCATGGGCTGAGGGAAGTAATTTCGCAACCGGACCAGGTTTGGCACGCATCACGTAACGCTGATTGCCCGCGGTCAGTTTGAAGGTCGGATTAGACTGGCCGCCTTTGAACTGTTCCACTGTCAGCTGATCGGCCAGAGAAGCATCGAATCCTTCGACGTGCTGTCGCATGTAGCCGGCCAGCGCGCCGATATCAAATTTCTGACGCTCAGCAACTGGCATGGTGCCCATAAATTCTTCGAACATGAATGTCTCCCGGCGATTTAAATAGTGTGTTTTATCCGTGCCCGGATCTTGCCCGGACGTGCCGGATTATTTTAACTGAAATAATCGAACGTTCGTACTATTTATTTTTCTTTTCAAAAGTATAGATACTTATCGTGATTGCCGTATGAAATCACACCTGAAATGTATTCATGCATTTTTTTCTTGTTTCACCATCCTGATGCTAATTCAGTGCGACAAACAAAAAAGGCTTTCAGAATTCTCTGAAAGCCCGGTCAGAAGTACATGTGTGGCGGAATCTACACCGGAAGCCTGATATCGGTGAACAGATTCAGAACCCCATCCAGCCCTACGACATTCAGCGCCACGTCTGCCTGCGCACGCACTACAGGCTTGGCGCGGAATGCAACGGACAAACCGGCAACGCCCATCATCTTCAAATCATTGGCGCCGTCACCCATGACGATCGCTTGTTGTGTGCTGATGCCGAGTTCAGCGCAGACGCGTTCCACTGTATGACGCTTTTCATCGGCATCTACAATCGTGCCGATGATCTCGCCTGTCAGTTTGCCGTCGATGATTTCGAGCTGATTGGAGTGCGTGACGTCCAGATTCAGACGGGTTTTCATACGGTCAGTAAAAAAGGTGAAACCTCCTGATACCAGCAATGTTTTCAAGCCGGATGCCTGAATAACACTGAGCATGTGATCTGCACCAAGGGAGAGCTCCAGTCTTTCATCATAGACTTTTTGCAGTGCGGAGGCGTCCAGTCCTTTCAATAAGGCGACGCGTCGTTTCAGACTGTCCCGGAACTCCAGTTCCCCGCGCATCGCAGCTTCGGTGATTTCGGCGACCTGAGGTTTCAGACCCTGCATGTCGGCGATTTCGTCGATGCATTCAATCGTGATTAAGGTCGAATCCATATCCATTGCCACCAGCTTGAAATCGCTCAGGTGGATGTTTTGCTCAAGCGCGGTCAGGTCGATGCGGGCTGTATCGCATTGCTCACGCAGTTCTGCCAGCAAGTTGTCATCGGCTTGCGCATTCTGGATACGAACTGCGCGCGGATTGAGGGTGACGATATTGCTTGTCTGGGTTTTCTGGGCGATGTGCTGAATCAGTGCCTGATTCTCAGTCGTGATGGCGTGCAGACCTTGCAGCGTCAGTTGTCGTGTTTTCATGGGCAGCGTTAATGGAGAGCTTTGATTGTCTGTTTGATCTGTGTCACGCGGCTGGCAAGATCAGGCATGTTGGCGGTGATGCGCAATTTATCCTGTCCGTTCAAGCGGATATGCTTGTTTTTTTGTACCAGTTCGATGATGCGCATGCCGTCTATCGGCGGTTGCGGTTCAAATTGCAGGGTGGCGGCTTCGCTGTGGGCATCAATTTTGATAATGCCCAGCGGCTTGGCAGCAACGCGTAAACGATGGGTTTCCAGCAGGGATTTGACCGGTTCCGGCAATTTGCCGAAACGGTCGATTAATTCTTCTTGCAGGTCGTCAATCGCAGCCGGTTTGCTGCAATTGGCCAGGCGCTTGTAGATAGACAGGCGCTCATGCACATCGCCGCAGAATTCATTCGGCAAAAGCGCCGGTATATGCAGATTGATTTCTGTGGTGCTTTGCAAAGGCGCAGCCAGATCGGGCTCCTTGCCGTTTTTCAGCGAACGTACTGCTTCATTGAGCATGTCAGAGTACATCTGGAAGCCGATTTCATGCATTTCGCCAGACTGGCTATCACCCAGCACTTCACCGGCACCACGGATCTCCAGATCATGCATCGCCAGATAGAAGCCGCTGCCCAGTTCTTCCATTTGCTGGATGGCTTCCAGTCTGCGGTTGGCCTGCTTGGTCAGCCCCTGCACATCATGCACCAGCAAATAGGCATAGGCCTGATGGTGTGAGCGGCCAACGCGTCCGCGCAGCTGATGCAACTGGGCCAGACCGAATTTATCGGCACGATGCATGATGATGGTATTGGCGGTCGGCACGTCGATACCGGTTTCAATAATCGTGGTACACAGCAGAATGTTAAAGCGCTGCGCCACAAAATCACGCATCACTTTTTCCAGATCGCGCTCATGCATCTGGCCATGCGCGATGACCACGCGCGCTTCTGGCAACAAGGTTTCCAGCATGGCTTTGCGGTTTTGGATGGTTTCCACTTCATTGTGCAGGAAATACACCTGACCACCGCGTTTAAGTTCGCGCAGACAGGCTTCACGGATCACGGAATCATCCTCGCCGCGCACAAAGGTTTTGATGGCCAGCCGTTTTTGCGGCGCGGTGGCGATAATCGAAAAGTCGCGCAAACCTTCCAGCGCCATTCCCAGCGTACGCGGAATAGGCGTTGCCGTCAGCGTGAGCACATCAACCTCGGCGCGCAAGGCTTTCAGTGCTTCTTTCTGGCGCACGCCAAAGCGGTGTTCTTCGTCGATGATGACCAGACCCAGCCGTGAAAACTTCACATCATCTGACAGCAGTTTATGTGTACCAATCACGATATCAACGGTGCCGTCGCCCATGCCCTTGATGGCCAGACTGACTTCTTTGCCGGTACGGAAGCGCGACAGTTCGGCGATGCGCACCGGCCAGTTGGCAAAGCGGTCGGCAAACGTCTGCGCATGTTGTTCCGCCAGCAGGGTCGTCGGCGCAAGGATCGCTACCTGCTTACCGCCCATCACGGCAACGAAGGCGGCGCGCAGCGCGACTTCCGTTTTACCGAAGCCCACATCGCCGCAGATCAGCCTGTCCATCGGTTTGCCTGAGGTCATATCCGCGATCACTGCATTGATCGCAGCCGCCTGATCCGGCGTTTCTTCGAAACCGAAACTCTCTGCAAAGCTTTCATAATCTCTGGCCGAGAATTCAAATGCATGTCCCTGACGGGTAGCTCTGCGTGCATACAGGTTCAGTAATTCTGCCGCGGTGTCGCGGATTTGCTGGGCCGCTTTGCGTTTGGCTTTTTCCCACTGCCCGGAACCCAGACTATGCAGCGGTGCGTCTTCGGGCGAAGCGCCGGAATAGCGCGAAATCACGTGCAATTGTGCGACCGGCACATACAGCTTGGTTTCCTTGGCATATTCCAAGTGCAGGAATTCCGTTTCACCTTCACCCAGATCCATGCTGATCAGGCCCATGTAGCGACCGATACCATGATTGCTGTGCACCACCGGATCACCGATTTTGAGCTCGGACAGGTCGCGCACCATGTGTTCGACCTGGGTCACAGCTTCCTGTTTTTTTCTGCCTATGCGTTTGCCGCTGCCTGCGTACAGCTCGGCTTCAGTGACAAAGGCGATACCTTCGGCCAGCATAAAGCCGGCATGCAGAGGGGCGATGCCCAGCATCAGCCGGGCGCTGCCGGTGATGAAATCGGTATAGCCATCACACAGCGTCAGCGCGATATCAAATTCATTGAAATACTGTTGCAGGGTTTCGCGCCGTCCTGCGGTTTCGGCGCAAATCATGACCCGTTTATCGGTCTGCAGTAAAAATGCACGCAGATTGGTCAGCGGGTCATCCGCACGGCGGTTGACTGCGATATCCGGCAGGAAAGCGGTAATCTCGGATGCGGGTGTCGCCTTGTCCGTTGCCGGCAGCACCCAGCGTGCCTGTGGCTTGAGGATGGCGAAAAAATCTTCGTCGCGCAGGAAGACGCTTTCTGGCGGCAGCACCGGGCGTTCCCGGTCGGATTTCAGGAACTGATAGCGTGAGCGGGTATCGGTCCAGAAGCGTTTGATTGCTTCGTCGATATCCCCCAGTAAAGCGAAATAAGGATGCGCTGGCAGATAGTCAAACAGCGTGGCTGTTTCTTCAAAAAACAGTGGCAGATAATACTCAATACCAGCCGACGCGATACCGTTACCTATATCCTTGTAGATGGCGCTGCGTGAAGGATCGCCTTCAAACTGTTCGCGCCAGCGGCTGCGGAAGGCGGCGCGCGCAGGCTCATCCATAGGAAATTCGCGCCCCGGCAGCAAACGGACTTCCGGTACCGGGAAGATAGAGCGCTGGGTGTCTGCATCAAAGGTCTTGATGCTTTCTATGCTGTCGCCAAACAAATCCAGCCGGTAGGGCAGAGCGGAACCCATGGGGAACAGATCAATCAGCCCGCCGCGCACCGAGTACTCGCCGGGCGACATCACCTGATTCACGTGATTATAGCCAGCCAGCGTCAGCTGGGTCTTGAGTTTGGCCTCATCCAGCGTGTCACCTTTTTTAAAGAAAAAGGTATAGGCGGCCAGAAAAGACGGCGGCGCCATGCGCAGCAAGGCAGTGCTGGCGGGGGCAAGCAGCACGTCGCAGCGGCCATTCTGGATTTCGTGCAAGGTTGCCAGCCGTTCGGATACCAAATCCTGATGCGGTGAAAACGCGTCGTAGGGCAGCGTTTCCCAGTCCGGTAAAAGGCGGCAATGCAGTTCGGAGTTAAACCACGGGATTTCGTCCAGCAAGCGCTGTGCGTCACCGGCGTTGGCGACGAATACGGTCAGCATCCTGTTTTGTGACTTCAAAGCACTGGCGGCCTGTGCCAGCGCATAGGCGTCGGAAGAGCCGTGCAGGGCAGGGAGTGCCAGCCTGTGGCCGGGTTTTGCTAGGGATTTGCTGAAATCAAATGACATGCGGGCTGAACTGGTGGAGTCCGTAAAACCTGTTTGCTGAACAGAATACGCGGTTAAAATGAGCGCCTAATTATAAACGAAGGGAACGTTGCCATTGAGGCGCGTGATTTCCCGATTTTTGACATGATGTCTGAACAACTGAAACAATCCGGGAATGCATCAGCGCCGCGTTATGTGGGGCTGATCCCTGCTGCCGGTGTCGGTGCAAGGATGGGGGGCGATGTTCCCAAGCAGTATTTACGGTTGGGAAAAGACAGTATTCTGCAACATACCGTTAATACCTTCCGCGATTCACCGGCGATCAGCCATACTTACGTGATCGTCAGTGCAGAGGATGCGATGATTGATGCGATGTTGCAGCCGGCCGCCAATGTGACTGTGTTGCGCTGCGGAGGTGCTACACGGCGTGATACGGTCCGTCAGGGATTGGCGCATCTGGAGGTGGTGCTGAAAGAAGATGACTGGGTGCTGGTGCATGATGCGGCAAGACCGGGGCTCACCAAAGAACTGCTGCAGAAAATGATTGACCAGATTGCCGCGCATCCGGTTGGCGGTTTACTGGCGATGCCGGTCGTCGATACAGTCAAGCGTGTGATTGACGGCAGAGTCCAGACTGTTTCGCGGGATGGCTTATGGCTGGCGCAAACGCCGCAAATGTTCCGCTACCGTCTGCTATGCGATGCGCTCGATCTGGCGGCGCAGGTGACCGATGAGTCCAGTGCCATCGAATCGGCGGGACATATTCCTTTACTAATCGAGGGAAGTGCCCGGAATCTGAAGGTGACTTTACCTTCGGATCTGGCGCTGATTGCAGGATACATGGGGATTTCTGCAGCGGAAAACTGATGCGTTGACCGGACGGACAATCCGGGCACTCAACCCGGCATGGTAAAAATCGATAAGCCGAAATGTCGGGACGCACACAAAAGACAAAAGAGAATGTTTGATGAAAAATAAAGTATTTCCTTTCAGAATAGGGCAAGGTTATGACTGTCATGCGCTGGTGCCGGGGCGGCAGCTGATTATCGGCGGGGTGACAATTCCGCATGCGACCGGACTGGCCGGACATTCGGACGCAGATGTTTTGCTGCACGCTATGACGGATGCCTTGTTCGGCGCAGCAGGGCTGGGAGATATCGGTAAACATTTTCCGGATACGGATCCGCGCTTTAAGGGGGCTGACTCGCGGGTATTGCTCAGGGAGGCGGTTCAACGTTTGCATGCGGCAGGGTATGTGGTCGGAAATCTGGACGCCACCATCATTGCGCAGGCACCCAAAATGGCGCCGCACATACCGGATATGGTGCGTCATGTGGCGGACGATTTGCAGGTAGACGTTTCACAAGTGAATATCAAAGCAAAAACTAACGAAAAACTGGGGTATCTGGGGCGTGAAGAGGGGATTGCCGCCGAGGCCGTGGTGCTGGTATTTCCAGCGTGAGCAACTAGACTGATTGATGTCACACAAACGGGAGTGAATATGAAACACGAAGAGCTGAAACAATTACTGCTGAAGTTGCATACCGAACTGGCATCGGCTAATTCTGTGGATGATGAATTGAAATCACTGTTAACCGAGTTGAATCACGATATTCACCATGTACTCAGTTCTGATCAGTCATTGAATGATCCTGTGTATTCGGCGCTGAGTGAACGGTCGCTGGCATTGTCTGCCAAATTTGCGGCACAGCATCCTAAACTCGAACCAGCATTGCGTGAAATCGGATCTATGCTGGAAAAAATCGGCGTATAAGATATTTTATTTTGTACAAAAAAAGCCGTTCAGTGTAACTGTCCGGCTTTTTTTGTTTCACTTCGTAAGCATTTTGCAGAAGATATATTTTCTCAGAAAATCGGCGACAGGTTTTAATGATTGAATATATTAAGAAAAATCATTTAAACAAAAACAGGCGCTGCTTATCCGTCCTGAGGCAGTGCAGGTTTGTATCGATATCCTTGATGACCCCAACAATTTTATACAAGGTGTTACTAACCGGAATGGTTGAAAAACGTTAAATAGCCAGCCTGCTGACTCCTGATGAGTCGGCCATTTTTAACGAAATGATTTATGTCTGGCGACACCTTGATTAACTCATCTGATTTTTACCGTGCGGTGGCCGGTATCTGTGTTTATTTTCAAAAGACACTGAGCACGATCTTATTTCCACTGCTGATTTTTATATTTGGCCGTTATCTGAGTAATTATCTGGAGTCGGATCTTGACTGGCACGTATTGCTTGCGTCGCCGTTTCCGGCTTTTGCTCACCATACCTGGGGCCATAATCTGGGTATCCTGTTCCTGAACTGGATGGTGCTCAGCGCTTTCTGGTCGCTGATGCTGATTGTGTCGAGACGAATTACGCTGAGTATGATTTTGTTCGGCATCGTGTATTCCGGATTTATTATCGCCAATGCGCTGAAACTGAAATATCGTTCAGAACCTTTGCTGCCGTGGGATATTGCGATGCTGGGACAGATGATGTCGCTGGCCAATACATATCTGTTTTCGGTGCGTTTCATGCTTTTGCTGCCAGTGGTGCTGGCATTGCTGATTCTCGTGCTGGCACCCCGGAACAAGCAACCGGCGCTGACCCGGCCGCATCTGGTCACCTGTCTGTGCATGTGTGTTACCAGCTGGGCAGGTCTGGTTTATGTTGTGGAGGAAATGGGACCGAACCGGCATTTAAAAGATACCCGGCATCTGGTTGATCCGATTATGAATATTTCCTGGTCTACCAGGGAGAATATCAAAGATAACTTCCTTCCTTTATCGCTGGCGATGAATTCCCACCTGATGCAGATTCGTCCTCCGGCGGATTATGCAAAAGCCAGTGCCGTGACGCTGGGTGAACCGGATGCAGGGCTGGTAATGCCGGTTGCCGCATCACCAGAGCAATTGCCGGATGTGATTGTGGTGCTCAGCGAAAGTTTTTTTGATGTGAACCGCTTTCCCTCATTACAGTTCGACCAGAATCCGGTACCTGCGTTTACTGAGGAAATGAAGAATCATGGTGCGGAAGTCGTCAGCCCTGCTTTTGGCGGGGGGACAGCAAATGTTGAATTTGAGTTGCTGACCGGATTACGCACTGCCAGCCTGCCTATCGGCTCTATTCCTTATCTGCAGTACCTGACAAAAAATCAGCCTACCAGCTTTCCCAATTATTTGAAAACCCTGGGTTACAGCACCGTGGCGATTCATCCGTTTGACGGAAAATTCTGGAAGCGCAAAGACGTGTATCCGTTATTGGGAATTGATCATTTTATTGATCAGGAAGGCTTTGCTGCACCGGAAAAAAAAGGGCCGTTTATCAGTGACATGAGTTTTGCTCAGAAAATTCTGGAACAGCTCGACAGTCATTCACAACAGCCAAAATTCATCTTTGCCGCCAGTATGGAAAACCATGGCGGTTATGATGATCCCAGGCGCTATGACGGTAATCCGGTTCATGCCTTAAATGCACCGAATCCGGTCATGAAAGTGATGCTCGAAAATTATGCCACCGGTTTGCGCGATGCGGACCAGAGCATGGCGTATCTGGCTGCAGCGGTCCGCCACCGGCAGCGCCCGACGATACTGGTATTTTTTGGTGACCACCTCAGCATTCCTTTATACATGCTGGTGGATGCAAAGCTGATTTCTAGCGATAACTATGACCTGGTAACACCACAGGAGCAGAAGAAACTGCATACAGTGCAGGCCCTGATGATCAGTAATCAGAAAAATATTCACTGGATTGAGCCACATTTCCAGATCAATGACATGGCTCCCCAGATCATGAAATCGGCGGGTATCCCGGTGTCACCCTATTGGCAGCAGATCGACCGGGTGTCTCATCTGATGCCGGCCCAGATTTTCGAGTATTCGGAAGACCGGAATGGCAAAGTTCAGTACACGCACGGGCTGGAGTGTGTGCCTTATGATCAGCGCATGAATTTGCTGACCTTTGACGCCCTGTTTGGTGACCAGCATATTGCCAGCGCGCTGAACCGGCGGCCGTTATGGCATACGGCGATGGCAGAGCAGATGTCCCGGTAATTCGCTGCCGGGCAGCGTCTGTCCGGTTTGCAGGCTGTGATTCCGGCCCGGTGATTCTGTTACAATACAGCCCCGTCCGGTTCGAGGGCGACTTTCCTCTGTCCTGCCACGCATCCCGGACATCCTCCAATGTCTTTTACCCTCAAATATCATGCAAATCAAAGCCAATACCGTCGTTAGTCTGAATTACGTCATGTATAACATGGACGGTGCAGTGATTGACCGCAACCAGGACCCTATCGTTTATTTGCATGGCGATTACGATAATATTTTGCCCGCCGTAGAAGCTGCATTAGAGGGTAAGCAGACCGGAGATAAAATCAGCGTGGTGCTGGCGCCGGAACAAGGTTTTGGCGATATTGAACCGGATTTTGTACGGGAAGAGGATATCAGCGCTTTCCCGCCTGATATTGAAGTCGGCATGATGTTTGAAACCCGCGATCCGGATACCGAGGAAACCATGCAGTTCCGTGTGCTTAAAATCGATGCCGGTACAGTGACGCTGGATGGCAATCATCCGCTGGCTGGTATGACGATCCGTTTTGATACCGAAGTGCTTGATGTCCGTGAGGCCAGCGACGAAGAAGTGGTGCATGGCCATGTGCATGGTGCTGGCGGCCACCATCATTGAATCCCTGTGTTGATGCCGCGTAGTCCGGCTGATACCCAGAAATGCGCAAAGCATTCGTTTTGCTCAAAAATACTCCCCCGGAGTATTTGAGGAAAACGTTTGAAAATATGAGGTAAAGCCCGATATTGTGGGCATACTCCCCATATTGATGAAAATGATGAAAAAATGCACACAAAAGACCATTACCTGATTCTTGGTATTGCGCCGAATGCGTCAATGGCGGAAATCAGGAAAGCCTACCGCCAGAAAGCCGCCGAATTTCATCCTGACCGGAATGACTCTGAATTTGCGGCGCAAAATTTCCATGCGGTTAAAGAGGCTTACGACGTATTGTCGGACGATGCGGCGCGTGCCGCCTATGATGAAAACCGTCGCCGCAATCTGCTTGATTCACCGCTTGAAACCGCCGGTGAAATCTGGAAAGCTTATTTATCAGGAGTATTGCAGTGAAGTTGTCCCGTTTTTTTGAAGACCTGATGTCAGTTTACAGGGCTGAAATTGAAGATTTGAAATCTGATTCCGAAGGTAACAATATGCTGAAGGCGCGCTTGCGCGAGAAGGCATCCCAGTTGCCTTTGTTGTTACCGATGATGGCGAGCAATCCCGAAATGCTGGCGTCGGCATTTCATCAGGGATTTATTTTTCTTAACCCTCTGGCGCTGGAAGCATTGGTGAGCAAAGAGGAAGCACGCTTGCCGGAATGGAAAAGTCTGTCTGCCGCTGTACGCCTTGAACCCTGGGCCGAGCCACTGGCAAAAACCGTACTGGCAGAGCCTGCCGGAGAACGCTTTCTGGTGACGGCAGCTGCTCTGGAGTATCTGTATCGTGGCGTACAGAGCCGTAAAGGTAGTGCGGCCGCCGATGCCGATCAGGATGCTGACGAGCAGGACGAGGAAAACGACGACCGCGAAAATGGTGATCTGGATGGACAATATGGCCGTCACGGCCGCGATGACGGTGATGATGGCGATGACTACGATCTGGGCGAAGCTGGCGCTGACTGGCTGGCTGAGCAAGGCTTTGACCGTAAAGAGTAAGGATAAAAAGAATGACTTTACCTGCAGTGATTGAAGCACAGAACCTGATTCTGGCTGGCGACATTTCCGGTGCGGAATATGCACTGGCGAATATCGCCGAGACCCACGGCGATAAAGCGCTGGTGGCAGCACTCGACGATTTGCCCGCTAAAGATTTACTGGCGGTGATCCGTGAATATGATGCCTCAAAAGAGTCGCTGGTGAACCTGGTGGTCACGCCGGAGCAGTTTGCCCAGGCAGTGGTGCTGGAACGTCGCTACGGTGACCAGACCCATGAACAGTTGCGTGGCATGATCAATTCCGTCATTTTCCGCGACGGTGCCGATCCGGCTGAATTTCTGTATGAAATCGCAGAAGTGGAGGGCGGCTACGATGCCCTGGTTGACTATCTGCTTGACCGTGCGCAGATGGTGGAGCACTTTTATAAATATGCGACTTTCGATCTGTATGAATATGGCGACGGCGAGAAAACCCGGGCCCGTGAAGACGACCTGATGCATCTCGACCACGATCATGAAGGCGTTGCATCACCGCTCGATATGGCCAATCTGGAAGATCACGACTGGATGCAGGTGACATATATTCTGCGTTATGAATTGCCGGAAATTTTCCGTGAAGTGCTGATGAAATTGCGGGCACGCTATCAGGCCTACCTGGCGACTCTGCAAAGCGATGAGCAGGAAGTTGCCGCCGAAGGCGACGCGGAAGAAGATGAGCGTCCGAAAAATAACGATGACGGCGATGATGAGGAAGAGTCTGCGCTGTAAACAGATTATCATCTGGACCCGGTTGCTGTGCTTTGGACTGCCCCGGGTTCTTTTCGGAAAAATGCAGACTGCGGTTACGTGTTCTGCATTTTTTATTGTTGCAGAGTTTGAGAGTCATAAGAGAAAACCGTCATGTCCGATCAATTTCATATTGCCCTGACCGATCATCGCCCTTTCTTTGAAACGGCGCTGCGTTACGGTGTGCAGCGGGCCATCATTCCCAGCAGCAAAATCACCGCGATAGAAACCGAAGCGCCGAAAGGGATGGTGCAGATTGCAGCAGCGTTCGGCAGTCAATATTTGCGCCCCGAGATTGAACTGGCGCGCCGGCGTATCGTCAATCTTGCCAGTCTGTATCTGCTGGAAACTTCCGGCGGCGATCTGGAAATGGCTGCCAAATTAATCCGCGACAACACCTTCCTGACTTTATCCCGTGGCGGCTCCGGTTTGCTGAAAGCCTTGTTTGCGATGCCGGAATATCCGTTGCTGGGTCAGGATGTCAAAGGGAAAGTAGAAGATTTTCTGGATGTCTGGTCGTTGAAGGATACGCCGTCAGATTACCGGAATGCACTGGCGCACAGGCAGGCCAATGTGCTGGAGATTGAGGCAGGATTCTGGTTTGGCGATATGCTCGGATTATCCCGCAGTTATTTGCGGGAAGAAGATGTCGAAGCGGCGGCAATCGTCCGGACGGCTTTGTTGACAATGATATTTGCCGATGAAGGCGCCGTACTGGAAAATCAGCTGGAGTTTGCCACGTTGATTGAGTCTGTTCGCCGCATGGGCGTGGTGAAACGAAATAAAGCCGTCGCTGCGCTGGATCTGACGCTTGTCCCTGAACAATTTATTGCCATTGTGCGACGTATCGCAGAAGAGATCCGGACCCATGATCTGCCGCTGCTGAACGATAAAAACGCATCACTCGACAAACTGGTATTCAGTCTCAAGGACCGTTATTACCTGAAAGATCATGAGATTGAAGATACATCCGAATATGATGCGCTGGTTTCCAAGGAATGGACCCGGCTGACCAAAGGTAAAACCGATGTTGATTCGCTCATGACACTGTTTTTGTGTATGGCCGCCGGTGTCGCGCCCAAAACAAGTTTGTCGGAAAAAGCGGCCAAAAGCATCGTCAAAAAATTCCGGACTGAGGGGTTTTCCCATGAGCTTGCCGCTCAATGGATAAAAACGTCAGCCCCGCATGAAAAACAGGAGGGGCTGCTGGAAGACTGGCATCATTTTGTTGAAGAGGCCGGCAATTATCTGCTCGATGACTGGGATACCAACTACAGCGGCGCATTGCGGTTTCTGAATATGCATTGCCACATCCAGCAAGCTGCCAGATAAGGTATTTCTGTGTTCCTGATCATAAAAAGGCCTGACGTGAATACGGTCAGGCTTTTTTTGTTTCTGGAAAAATTTGTCGAAAAGTGCCGGATTTAAATTGAATCCGGCACTGATCCCGATTGTCGCGAACCGTTGCGAGGCGCGGCAAGTTTACAGACTCAATTCCAATACCTGTTGGCTGATTACCGGCGTGACATCCCGTTTTTCGCCGAGTGCAACCATGCGATGTGTTTCCAGTGCGGAGATCAGGGTGGATATGTGGCTGCTGTTCAGACCATAATCACGCAAGCGGGTTTTGACGCCCATTTGTTCGAAATAATCCTGCATCCGGCTGATCGCGGTGTCGATGCGTGTGTCGTCATCACCCTCATGCAAATCCCAGACACGTTCTGCAAACTGAAGCAGTTTGGCGCGTTTGGCTTCCTTCCGTACACGCAGCATGCTCGGTAATACGATGGCCAGTGTCTGGGCATGGTCAATCCCGTGCAGCGCAGTCAGTTCATGGCCAATCATGTGCGTGGCCCAGTCTTGCGGCACTCCGGTGGCGATGAGCCCGTTTAAGGCCATCGTTGCGCACCACATCAGATTGGCGCGGACATCGTAATCGTGAGGATTGGCAAGCGCTTTGGGGCCTTCTTCAATCAGGGTTTTCAATAAGCCTTCTGCAAAGCGGTCTTGTACCGGAGAATTGACCGGATAGGTCAGATATTGTTCCATGACGTGGACAAAGGCATCGACCGCACCGTTTCCGATCTGGCGAACTGGCAGGGTGTAGGTTTTGGCTGGATCAAGGACTGAAAATTTTGGAAAACAATGACGGCTGGAAAATGCCAGTTTGGCGTTGATGGATTTGCGTGTCACCACCGCACCGGAATTCATTTCGGAGCCTGTGGCCGGTAAAGTCAGCACAGTGCCGAAGGGCAGTGCCTGGGTAATGTTTGTGCCGCGCTTCTCCAGAATTGCCCACGGATCGTTACCTTCGAATAAAGCGGCTGCGGCAATAAATTTGGTGCCGTCAATGACGGAGCCGCCGCCGACAGCCAGCAGGAAATCAATCTGGCTTTCTTTGATGAGTGCGACGGCTTTCATCAGGGTTTCATAACTTGGATTGGGTTCGATACCGGTAAATTCCGTTACCTGGCGGCTTCCCAGCGCTGCCATCACTTCGTCAAATACACCGTTGGTTTTGATGCTGCCGCCACCGTACAGCAGCAATACTTTGGCGCTGGCGGGGATCACTTTATTCAGGTCGGCAATGCGTCCTTGTCCGAAAAGAATCTGGGTCGGGTTGTAAAAATCAAAATTCAGCATGAATGTCTCCGTTTGGTGAGGCGAGGAACTGGCATCTTAGCGCAAATTCTAAAAATCAACCGGTCGTTCGATTTTTTACTGGGCGAGAAAAAGAAAGACCGTCGGTTTTTTATGAAAGTCCGGTAACTGGTTTGCTGCAACGCGTTTTTTCCATTCGGTTGCAGTCATTGTCTTTATGGATTCGCTATGCAGGGTGAGATCAGTGGCAACGCAGATCAGGCTGTTTCCCTGACAATGATTCGCCAGGGCGTCCAGCATGGCGGTATTGCGGTAAGGCGTTTCAATCATTAGCTGGGTCTGTTTTTCTTTGCGGGAACGTTCCTCCAGTTCCTTGATGCGCTTGGCGCGCAGGCCGGCATCAGTCGGCAGATAACCATGAAATGCGAAGCTTTGCCCGTTTAAACCGCTGCCCATCAATGCCAGCAGCAGGGAGGACGGACCTACCAGCGGGCGCACAGGAATTCCGTGCTGGTGTGCCAGACGAACCAGATTGGCACCGGGGTCAGCCACTGCCGGTACGCCTGCTTCGGAAATCAGACCGGCATCGTGCCCTTGCTTTAAGGGAGTCAACAGTCCTTCCAGCGCTTGCGCTGGCGTGTTGATGTTCAATTCGCTGATCTGTATTTCCTGAATTGGCAGTCGCAACGGATGCCGTTGTCCGAGAAATTTGAGGTAAGCCCGCGTGGTTTTGGCGTTTTCGGCAATCAGAAAACCCAGTTGCGCTGAGACGCTCTGCACCGTTTCCGGAATAATGCTGGTCAACAGGTCTGGCGCCGGGTCCTGATTGAGTCCCAGTGTGTTTGGAATAAGAAATAGTGTGCCGGTCATAAAGTGAATTGAAATCGGTTAAAAATATACTGGGGGGAGTATTTTAAAACGTCCTTGAAATGAAAGGACGACAGAGCCAAAAATAGGGATACTCCCCTGATTGGTATTAATTAAAGAAGGCGACGCCTGCCAGGCGCAGCATGCTGGTCAGCGCAATCAGCGGTAATCCGGTCAGCGCAGTCGGATCATCGCTGTGGATGGCAGACAAAATGCTGATGCCCAGCCCTTCATTTTTTGCACTGCCGGCACAATCGTAGGGCTGCTCAATGCGCAGATAGGCATCCAGCTCTGCATCGCTCAGGTCGCGAAAAGTGACTGCAGTGGGGATATTTTGTATCTGACAAGGGTATTTGCTGTCAGGCCGGGTATCCAGCAGGCATAATGCGGTGTGAAAAATAACTTTTTGTCCACGCATCATTTGTAATTGCTGAAGCGCATTTTCATGATTTCCCGGTTTTCCAATTTGCATGCCATTTAGAGTGGCAACCTGGTCGGAGCCGATAATCAGGGCGGGACCTGAGAGCTGGGCGATGGCCTGAGCCTTCCGATGTGCCAGACGTAAAGCCGTGCTATCCGGCGTTTCTCCTGATAATGCCGTCTCATCAATATCCGGACTCTGGCAGGTAAATGGCAGTTGCAAACGGGATAATAATTCCCGGCGATAAGCAGAGCTTGATGCCAGAATTAATGGCGCTGTTGCATGTTGTTTATGAGGTGTCATCTTCAGAAATAAAGCAGGTGAAGTGTCTGATTGGCATGTTTCTTGTGAGAATTGCGCCAAAAGTGCGCTAAGCCTTTGACTAATAAGGGTGAATGCTGTTATTATCGCAGGTTTTCTGGGTTCAAATATCCTATGCAAGCTTTTGTGATTGACGCTTTCGCGTTTTGCCGGCTCGGTGAGCGGCGTTCGGGAAGCATACCTGTCGCAGATTTGCCCCGGCTTTCTCGAGAGTGTGCTGACACGAACAGTGTGTTGGAATGGTCTTTATCCGGAGGAGTGGATGGCTTAGGGCATGCCAGGCTGGAGCTGAATGTGACTGGCTCCGTCAATCTGATGTGCCAGCGTTGTCTGCATCCGTTTGCACTGGATCTGAATTCAGAGTCAGTATTGATCCTCGCCAGAAGCGAAGAAAATGCCGATGAAATTGAGGCATTGCTTGAAGATGACGAGATTGATGTTGTAGTAGGCAGTAAAGCATTCAATATCATGGATTTGATTGAGGATGAGGTGCTGCTGGCAATACCCCAATCGCCCAAACATGCAGTATGCCCGGATGTATCATTGGCTTCAGCAAATTCTACTGCAGGGGTTGACGCAGGAAGCGGCAAAAAAGAATCACCTTTTGCCGTGCTGAAGAAAATAAGTGGGCGTACCTAGTGGCATTATTCTGAAAAAACACTCAGGTCGAAGTATTGTTAGGGATTCTTGGTTGGCGATGTTCGCATTCCGGTGTGTGCATTCTTTAGCCAGGTGTGTAAATTTTTAGAAACATTTTTTGAAGTATTAGGAGTTATCATGGCAGTTCAGCAAAATAAAAAGTCCCCATCCAAGCGTGGTATGCACCGTTCCCACGATTTCCTGACTGCACCACAGTTGGGTATCGAGCCAACAACAGGTGAAACGCATCTGCGTCACCACATCAGCCCAAATGGCTTTTACCGTGGTCGTAAAGTATTGAAAACCAAGAACGACGAATAATTCGTTCCTGATTTTAAAAAAGCGGCGTGACGAGTCTCGTACTTGGCGCCGCTTTTTTTCGCCTGTAGCGATAGTGCGTTTTCCTGAATTGCATGCGGAGAATGGCTGGGCAGGCAAAATTTCCTCGTTTTTTTGATTCACTATTTTCCCGCAGAAATGAAAATGGTCGAAATGGCGCTTCAGTTTGATACACTAGCCGTTTCGGATTGAAGTTTCGCAACACTACATGACAATAAAAATTTCCATAGACTGCATGGGCGGTGATCACGGACCGGCAGTTACCGTAGCGGCAGCAGTGGCATTTGCAAACCGCGAACCAGACGTTGAGTTTCTTCTGGTGGGTCTTGAGGCTGACATCCAGTCTGAACTGAAAAAACTGCATGCCACACAGCATCCCCGCCTGAAAATCATTCATGCCAGCGAAGTCATTGAAATGCACGACCCGATTGAGGTTGCTTTGCGGCGCAAAAAAGACTCTTCCATGCGTGTTGCGGTGACTCAGGTGAAAGAGGGAATGGCGCAAGCCTGCGTTTCAGCGGGGAATACCGGTGCTTTGATGGCGGTTTCCCGCTATGTGCTGAAAACGATGCAGGGGGTGGATCGACCTGCAATTTGCAGTATGTTGCCCAACCAGAAAAATTTGCCTACGTACATGCTGGACCTAGGGGCGAACGTCGATTGCGAGCCGGTGCATCTGCATCAATTTGCGATCATGGGATCTGCGCTTGTGTCCGCGTTGGAGGGTAAGGAGCGTCCAACAATTGGTTTGCTGAATGTCGGGGAAGAAGATATCAAAGGTAATGATGTCGTGAAAAAAACGGCTCAGTTGCTGCGTGAGGATCATGAGCGGGGTTTGTTGAATTTCTATGGCAACGTCGAAGGCGATGATATTTTCAAGGGCACGACGGATATTGTTGTTTGTGATGGTTTTGTCGGCAACGTGACATTGAAGGCGGTTGAGGGTTTGGGGCGTTTTGTAAAAATGACGCTGACTAAGTCTTTCAAGAGTAATTTCCTGAATATTCTCGGTGCGGTGATTGCGCGCGGTGCCCTGAAATCGATTTCCCGGACTATGAATCCGTCGAATTATAATGGCGGCAGCCTGTTAGGCTTGCGCGGTCTGGTATTTAAGAGCCACGGCAGCGCAGATAAATACAGTTATGAATGGGCGATACAGCGGGCATTTGATGCCGCAAAAAATGATGTTCTGGCGCGCATTTCAACTTCGATGGCGAAACTCATGCCTGTGGCAGACCCGGTTTCGTCTGATAATAACGATCTTCCGGTACAAAAAACTGCATGACAATCTTCAGCAAAATTATAGGTACAGGCAGTTATCTGCCATCCAGAAAAGTCAGCAATCAGGAGCTCGCTGACCAGCTCGCAGCAAACGGTGTTGAAACATCCGATGAGTGGATTGTCAGTCGCAGCGGTATTTCTTATCGCCACTATGCTGACTCCGGCGTGAATTCCAGTGACCTTGGCGTTCAGGCTGCCCAGCAGGCCTTGCAGGCAGCCGGAATGCAGGCGAATGATATCGATTTGATTATTCTTGCGACATCAACGCCGGATTTTATCGGCGGTTTTCCCAGCACGGCTTGCGTCGTTCAGAATAAACTGGGTATTACCAATGGTGCGGCGGCTATGGATGTGCAGGCTGTGTGCAGTGGCTTCATGTACGCCATGGCTGTGGCGGACAGCATGATTAAAGGCGGCACGCACAAAAATGCGCTGGTGATTGGCGCTGAGGTTTTTTCGCGCATTCTCAATTTCAAAGACCGTACCACATGCGTGTTATTTGGTGATGGCGCTGGTGCTGTGGTGATGACCCGTTCCGAAACTCCGGGCGTACTGGCCACCAAATTGCATGCAGATGGAAGTCATGCCGATATTCTGTGCGTTCCCGGGAATGTTCAGGATGGGGCAATTGCGGGTAACGCCTATTTGCATATGGACGGTCAGGCCGTGTTTAAACTGGCTGTTTCAGTGCTGGAGAAAGTGGCGAACGAGGCTTTGTCACTTGCGGGGTTGCAGGCATCAGACATTGACTGGATGATTCCGCATCAGGCGAATATCCGCATTATGCAAAGTACGGCCAAAAAAATGCATCTCCCTATGGAAAAGCTGGTGGTGACAGTCGATCAGCACGGAAATACCTCCGCTGCGTCAATTCCTCTGGCACTCGACCAGGCAGTGCGGGATGGCAGGGTGAAAGCAGGGCATAAAGTATTGTTGGAAGGAGTCGGTGGCGGTTTCACCTGGGGTGCTGCCATTGTGCAAATGTAGTATATAAAATAACCAGAGAGATATTAATACTTATGAATCAATTTGCGTTTGTATTTCCCGGCCAGGGGTCGCAATCGATCGGAATGCTGAATGGTTTTGCGGATAATCCAGTCGTCCGTCAGACAATCGAAGAGGCTTCCGATGCGCTGGGAACTGATTTGGGGCGTCTGATTGCAGAAGGGCCGAAAGAGGCGCTTGATCTGACGACGAATACGCAGCCTGTCATGCTGACTGCGGCAGTTGCCAGTTATCGTGCCTGGATTGCTGCAGGTGGAAAAGTCCCGGCGATAGTTGCCGGACATAGTCTCGGTGAGTACTCGGCCTTAGTGGCTGCAGGAGTAGTTGCATTTAAAGATGCCGTACCCCTGGTGCGTTTTCGTGCGCAGGCGATGCAGGATGCGGTGCCTGTGGGGCAGGGCGGAATGGCAGCCATTCTGGGGCTGGCAGACGACGATGTCCGGGCTGTATGCGCTGAGGCTGCACAGTGTGAGGTGGTTGAGGCAGTCAATTTTAATGCGCCAGCCCAGGTTGTGATTGCAGGCAGTAAGGCCGCAGTTGAGCGCGCATGTGAAATTGCAAAAGCAAAGGGTGCTAAACGTGCTCTGCCTTTACCTGTATCAGCGCCATTTCACTCATCCCTGCTGCAGCCAGCGTCGGACAAATTGCGCGAATACCTTGCAGGCATTTCTTTTTCCGTTCCACTGATTCCCCTGATTAATAATGTGGATGTCGCCATTGTCAGTGATCCTGTTGCCATTAAGGATGCGCTGGTCAGACAGGCTGCCAGTCCGGTGCGCTGGGTGGAAACGGTATTGAAAATGCAGGCGAGCGGGATGACGCATATCGTGGAGTGCGGTCCTGGTAAGGTGCTTGCCGGTTTAACCAAGCGTATTCACGGCGATTTGATCGGTGATGCGTTTTTTGATCAGGCAACTCTGGATAAAGTATTGGAAATTTTAAAATGACACAGGTATTAGAAAATCAGGTTGCTCTGGTCACCGGAGCATCCCGCGGTATAGGGAAAGCAATTGCAGTTGCGCTGGCAAAGGCTGGCGCCAAAGTCATTGGCACGGCAACTTCCGAGTCGGGGGCAGAGGCAATTTCGGCTTATCTTGCCGAAATTGGACCGGAGGCGGGTAAGGGTGTCGCATTCAATGTCAATGATGTCGAGCGTTGCAGTTCATTGGTTGAGGATATTCAGAAATCATATGGAAGTTTGTCTATCCTCGTCAATAATGCAGGCATAACGCAGGATCAGCTGGCCATGCGTATGAAAGAGGAAGAATGGGATAACGTTATCTCCACCAATCTGAATTCTGTGGCACGCTTATCCAGAGCAGTGTTGCGCGGTATGATGAAGGCAAAGCATGGGCGCATTATTAATATTACCTCCGTTGTTGGCTCATCCGGCAATCCCGGGCAGATGAATTATGCAGCGGCAAAAGCGGGTGTGGCAGGAATGAGCCGGGCTCTGGCACGTGAAATCGGAAGCCGTAACATTACAGTTAATTGTATCGCGCCGGGTTTTATTGATACGGATATGACAAAGGCATTAACAGAAGAACAAAAGGCCGCTATTTTGTCGCAGATTCCGATGGCAAAACTGGGGCGGCCAGAGGATATTGCAGCGGCAACTTTGTTTCTGGCATCGCCTGATGCGGGTTATATTACAGGTACGACTCTCCATGTAAACGGCGGAATGTATCTGGCATAATTCATTTTATTTACAATTGACTGCAATTTCGCTGAAATTGACTTAAATTGCAGTTGAAAATTCTGGACTTGCTTTTTTTGCGCACAAACCTGCTAAAATGCGCGCACTTTCTGTAAGCCCTTATTATTGATTTTTTCACTGGAGATACACATGTCCGATATCGAACAACGCGTTAAAAAAATCGTCGCAGAACAACTGGGCGTCGCTGAAGCTGACATCAAAAACGAATCCTCTTTCGTCGATGACCTGGGTGCAGACTCATTGGACACCGTTGAATTGGTGATGGCACTCGAAGATGAATTCGAGATGGAAATCCCTGATGAGCAGGCTGAAAAAATCACTACTGTGCAGCAAGCGATTGATTACGCGACAGCACACGTTAAGGCGTAATTCAGTTTTCGTTTTTAAATCCAGGAGAAACGCTTGAGTCGTAAGGATAAACGTCGTGTCGTTGTCACCGGACTGGGATGTATTTCCCCGGTCGGTAATACGATTGCCAGTGCTTGGGATGCGGTGAAAGCTGGCAAATCTGGTATTGCTACTATTACCAAGTTTGATGCTTCAGCCTTTTCTACGCAATTTGCCGGGGAAGTCAAAGACTTCAATGTGGAAGATTACATTCCGGCGAAAGAGGCTCGTAATATGGATACTTTCATCCATTACGGCATTGCGGCGGGGATGCAGGCGTTTCAGGATAGTGGATTGTCGGTCACCGAAGAAAATGCAGACCGCATTGGTGTGATTGTCGGTTCGGGTATCGGTGGTTTGCCGCTGATTGAAGAAACCAAAGAGACTTTAATGGAGCGTGGACCACGTCGTATCAGTCCATTCTTTGTTCCGGCTTCCATTATCAATATGATTTCCGGACATCTTTCGATCAAATATGGTCTGAAAGGTCCTAATCTGGCTATCGTGACAGCCTGTACCACAGGATTGCATTGCATTGGATCTGCTGCCCGCATGATCGAGTATGGCGATGCCGATGTCATGATTGCAGGCGGCGCGGAGTCGACGATTTCCCCGCTGGGCTTGGGTGGTTTTGCGTCTGCGCGCGCGCTGTCTTCCCGCAATGATGATCCTGCCACGGCATCCCGCCCTTGGGATAAAGACCGGGATGGATTTGTGCTGGGTGAAGGTGCAGGCGTGATGGTGCTGGAAGAGTATGAACATGCCAAGGCACGCGGAGCAACTATTTATGCGGAAGTCGTTGGCTTCGGTATGAGTGGCGATGCTTATCATATTACGTCTCCTAGTATGGATGGCCCGCGCAGGAGTATGTTCAACGCGCTCAAAAATGCAGGTCTGAATACCGATCAGATTCAGTATCTGAATGCGCATGGCACATCAACTCCTCTCGGGGACAAAAATGAAACCGAGGCGATCAAGGCGGCATTCGGTGAGCAGGCTTATAAGCTGACTGTTAATTCCACTAAATCCATGACTGGCCACTTGCTGGGCGGTGCTGGTGGTATCGAGTCAGTCTTTACTGTGTTGGCGGTGCATCATCAGATGTCGCCACCAACCATTAATATCTTTAATCAGGATCCTGAGTGCGATCTGGACTACTGTGCCAATGTGGCCCGGGATCTGAAGATTGATTACGCAATGAAGAATTCATTCGGATTTGGCGGCACGAATGGCACTTTAATTTTTGCCAAAATATAAAATTCTTTTTAGTCTTTGAAAAGCACCTTTTTCATCTGAAATAAGGTGCTTTTTTATTTTATGAGTATTTCTGTTTCGGCAGTTATCCGCCCCTCCAGAGTGCCGGCATTTGCACTGGCTATCATGGGTATTCTGGTGGCGGCATCCCTTTTTCTGCTTTCCGGCTGGAGTGATATGGCATTGCCAGCGCGATTGTTCCTGAGTTTTCTGGTTATTGCGCTTATCATCTTCGCAGCTTGGTCCGGTCGTCGCACAGATTCCGTTCGGCTGATAATTTCTGGCCAGGGTCAGGTGGTGCTGAATTATCTGGATCCGGTAAATGGTTCACCACAAAAATCACATGCTGTTCAGTTGAGCAAACGGAGTATTGTCTGGGATGGGATGATGTTTCTATATTTTACGTCGGCTGACGGTTCGTCGCTGCCACCCATCGTTATTTTTCGGGATTCTATTGATCGATTGACCATGCATCGTCTGCGGGTAAGCCTGCTTTGGATCATCTCGCGGGTGCAGAATGAGGTGGAGGATGAATCAGGGAACTTTTAAAGAGGGTTTGACTCTATCGCTATATAGGCAATTGAAGGTTGAGTACGTGAACGGATTGCGGATTCAGATAAATAAAAATACAGGGATGATTGAGTGACGACAGAGCGCGAGATAGACCAGATTCTGGTCGAGCGCGTCCAGCGTGGAGATAAAAAGGCATTTGAGCTTCTGGTTTCCAAATATCAGCGGAAACTGATGCGGCTCGTGTCTCGTCTTGTCTACGATCAGGCCGAAGCTGAAGATGTCGTTCAGGAAGCGTTCATTAAAGCGTACCGGGCATTGCCAAATTTTCGCGGTGAGTCGGCGTTTTATACGTGGCTATACAGAATTGGTGTGAATACGGCGAAAAATCATCTGGTGACTCAGGGGCGCAGGGCGCCAACCTCAACCGAGGCCGATGTTGAAGAAGCCGAAACATTTATTGAGGCAGATGGACTGAGAGACATTAATACGCCTGAGTCATTGCTGGCCAGTAAGCAGATTGCTGAAACTGTCAATGCGGCTATGTCTGCGTTGCCTGAAGAGTTGAGGAATGCGATTACGTTGAGAGAAATTGAAGGGCTCAGTTACGACGAAATTGCGGAGGTGATGCTGTGTCCGATTGGTACGGTAAGAAGCCGGATTTTCCGGGCCCGTGAAGCGATTGCTGAACGACTGAGACCGATTTTAGGTACCAATCTTGATCAGCGCTGGTGATTTCTCTGGAAAATTGAATTAGCCAAAATTTGGTAAAAATATGATGAACGATATTTCTAAACACGAAGATATTTCTGCGTTGACCGATGGGGAAATGAGTGAGGCAGCCATCAGTGCCTTACTTGCGCGTCTGAATTCACCTCAGGAAAAGCAAACCTGGGACATTTATCATCAGATCGGTGATGTTTTACGATCAGATGATCTCGCCGTTCCTGTCAGTGCTGATTTTACGAAGAAATTTTCAGCCCGTTTTGCATCCGAGCCTGTGATTCTGTTACCCGAAACTCATCGCAAAAATAAACAGTCGGAAGGGTTTCCTTACCTGCGAACATATATGGGCATGGCAAGTGCTACTGCAGCGGCCATTTTTGCATTGTTAGTCATTCCACCCTTACTGCATCAGAATGATCAGTCTGCTACTTCTGTGCAGGTTGCGCAAAATGCTCAGAGCCGCGGGGCAGCTGCGCCGTTACAGCTTGCATCTGCGCCAGTTCTGGTGAATGAGTCGCCGCAACAAGTGGTCAGCAATGATGCAGAGGCTGTTGTTGCAGGGAAGGCTGTAAACGAAAAACCGGACGTTCGCGTTGAAATGCTGAGGGATCCGCGTATTGACAGTTATTTGTTGGCGCATCAGCGATTTTCCCCTTCGATTGGCAGTACACAATATGTGACTCGTGCCAATGCTGTATCGGGTACTCCGGAGAAATAAAGACTATGTCGCTTGGTCGTTTAAAGTTTGCGGGAATAATTTTCGGTGTGTCTTGCGCAGCCGGTGTAGCCGGTGCGGGAACACTGAATCAGGAAGATGAGCCAAAAAATGCTTTGGAAATATTGCATAAAATACAGTCATCAGCGGAAAAACTGAATTATGCAGGCACTTTTGTCTATCAGCAGGCGAATCAGATCAGGACATCGCGTATCACGCATTATGCCGATGTAAATGGTGAGCTGGAAAAGCTCGAAATATTGGATGGAAAACCGCGTGAATACATCCGCAAAGGGGACGAGGTATCCTGTTTTTTGCCGGAAACAAAAACCATCCAGATAGAAAAGAATGTCACCCAGGAAGTGTTTCCTGCTTTGTTGACGCAGAATATGCAATCACTCCCGGATTTATACTGGATCAAAAAAGGGGAGTTAAACAGGGTCGCTGGTGTAGAGTGTCAGACATATCTGCTGGAGCCTCGCGATGCTTATCGCTACGGCTACCGCCTTTGTTCTGAAAAAAATTCAGGTTTATTGTTACGCGCCCAAACCGTCAATACCAAGAACGAAGTGATTGAGCAGATCGCATTCACGCAATTAAAACTGGGTGAAATTGATAAAAATAAATTAAAACCAAGTTTTCAGAATGTCGCTCAGTGGCATATTGAAAATCTGACGGTTCAATCCAATATCAGTTCAGGCTGGATTGTTAAGTCCTTGCCGGCAGGATTTAAAAAAATTCGGGAATTGAAACGCGTTATTCCTACTCCGTCCGGCTCAGGTAAGCAGTCAGCATCTCATCAGGTGATACAGATGATTTTTTCGGATGGTCTTGCAGCATTTTCTGTGTTCATTGAACCGGATAATGAGGCCCGTACCGAGGGGAGCCTGCAGCAAGGGGCACTGACAATTATGGGGCGTCGTCGCGGTAGTTACTGGCTTACTGTGGTTGGAGAAGTACCGGTGCCCACCATTCAGCAGGTCATGAATTCTATAGAATTAAAATCAAAGTAATCTGTGTTTGAGTTTTTAACGTCGTGTGAATAAGTGAGTAAATAACATCATGAAAGCAAAAAATTTTTTTCCAGCTAAAAAAATTATTTCTACTCTGGTGATGAGTACTTGTGTCGGTTTTATTGCGCCAGCATCAGTCAATGCATTACCTGTCGCTGAAGCTGCTTCCGCTGCTGCAGTATTACCCGATTTTACGGATCTGGTCGATAAAGTTGGGCCAGCTGTCGTCAATATCCGCACAACAGAAAAACTGCAACATTCCCAGGCAGGAAATGCTTTGGAAGATGAGCAGATGCAGGAATTTTTCCGGCGGTTTTTCGGAATGCCTATCCCAAAACAAAACCCTGTACCTAAAGGACGCAAGCAAGTACCGCAACAAGAGGAAGAAGTTCCGCGCGGTGTTGGTTCCGGTTTCATCGTTTCCCAGGATGGCTATGTATTGACCAATGCCCATGTGGTTGATGGGGCGACCGATGTTTATGTGAAGTTGACGGATAAGAGAGAATTCAAGGCAAAAGTAGTTGGTACCGATAAACGTAGCGATGTCGCAGTCCTGAAAATTGAAGCCTCAAAATTGCCCAAAGTGACTGTTGGCGACTCCAGTAAGATCCGTGCTGGTGAGTGGGTCATTGCGATTGGTTCTCCGTTTGATCTGGAAAACACCGTTACTGCAGGTATTATCTCTGCCAAGGCGCGGGATACCGGTGACTATCTTCCATTAATCCAGACCGATGTTGCCGTTAATCCGGGAAATTCAGGTGGCCCGTTAATCAATATGCGCGGTGAAGTTGTTGGTATCAACTCGCAGATTTACAGCCGCTCTGGCGGATACATGGGGATTTCTTTCGCAATTCCGATTGATGAAGCAATGCGGGTTGCCGAGCAGTTGAAGGGGACGGGTAAAGTAACCCGTGGACGAATTGGTGTCCAGATCGGAGAGGTCTCAAAAGAAGTCGCTGAATCCATTGGTCTGCCAAAAGCCCAGGGTGCTGCCGTCGTCAGGATAGAACCAGGCACGCCTGCTGAAAAAGCAGGCATTCAGGATGGCGATATTATTTTGAAATTTAACGGGCAGACGATCGAAAACAGAAATGATCTGTTGCGGGTGGTTGGTGCAACCAAACCAGGCACCAAATCAACGATTACCGTATGGAGAAAAGGCAGCACCCGTGATTTGAGTATTGTCGTGGCAGAAGCGGAACCTGATAAGGTCGCCCAAAAAACCGATAAAAAAGCTAAAAAAGAACAGGCAAACTTCCTGGGATTAGTTGTTGCCGATTTATCGGATGCGCAGAAAAAAGAGTTGCCAGATGGCGGAGTGGTTATCGAAACTGTCGATGGTGCAGCCGCAGCGGCAGGTTTGCAGGCTGGCGACGTGATACTGACTCTGAATAATGCTGACGTAAAAAACGCCAAGCAGTTTAATGCGATGGTCAGCAAACTGGATCAGAAAAAAATGGTGGTTGTGCTGGCACGCCGCGAAGGCATCTCTCAGTTTATTCCAATAAAACCATGAAACTGAAAATCTGATTCGCTACTGACGTTAAGTCGGATTATGAAAAGCTGCCCTGAATCAGGGCGGCTTTTTTTATGGATATACGTCATCTTTGGAGCGCAAGACATATAATGTCGCACTTTATTGCAGGATCAGGATTGTCCGCTGATGATTACATTCACATTGTATTCCCGTAGTTACTGCCATCTTTGTGATGACATGCTGGAGCAACTTCGGCATTCTCTGATGAACCCGGAGCAATTTGCTATTTCCGTTGTGGATGTTGATGCAGATCCATTACTGCTGGCGCAATACGATGAACTGGTTCCGGTTTTAATTGGTCAGAAACATGGGGTGGCGGCACAAAAAATTTGCCATTATTTTCTAGATAAACAAGCATTAGACGCTTTTTTAAAAGGCTGACATGCCAGAGAATTTGAATCTATTTGATTATGCACATGAGGTGATCTGCGGTGTCGATGAGGCAGGGCGCGGGCCCCTTGCCGGCCCTGTCACTGCCGCAGCGGTGATTCTGGATCCGGCACGGCCAATACCTGGTTTGCGGGACTCCAAAAAACTGACTGAAGCGCGCCGTGATGCGTTAGCTGCAGAAATTAAAGCGCATGCACTGGCTTGGGCAATTGCAGAATGTTCGGTAGAGGAAATTGATCAGCTCAATATTTTGCAGGCATCCATGCTGGCAATGCGCCGGGCTGTAGAAAAATTGTCTGTCACACCTACGCTGGCATTGATCGATGGAAACCGATGCCCGGTGATGTCTGTCAGGTCAGAAGCCATTATTAAAGGGGATGATAAGGTTGATGCGATCTCAGCAGCATCTATCTTGGCCAAGACTGCGCGCGACGCTTTGTTGTATCAATTGCATCAGGAATATCCGCAATATGCCCTTGACCAGCACAAAGGGTATCCGACCGCATTGCACCTGGAGCGATTACGTCAGCATGGTGTTGCGCCAATCCATCGCAGATCCTACGCACCGGTGAAAGCTTTGTTGAAATGAAACCGATTACTTCTCGCGAAAACGGTCTGTATAAAGATCTGAAAAATCTCGCAGCCAACTCCCAGGCTCGCCGTAAAGCAGGAAAAACCTTATTGGATGGCGTGCATCTGTGCGAGGCATATTTGCAGCAGATTGGCATGCCACAGTTATGTGTGGTGGCTGATACAGCACACACACATCCCGAAGTTGCCGCCATTTTATTGAAATGTGAGGCGCAGCAGGTGCCTTGTATTTCTTTACCAGAGAATTTATATCAGGCAATCAGCCAGGTTGAAAATGGAGTCGGAATATTATTTGTTATTCTGACTCCAGCACCAGTATTACCTGAAATGATTGAACATACCTCTGTGGCACTGGATGGTTTGCAGGATCCCGGAAATTTGGGTTCTTTACTGCGCAGTGCGGCAGCGGCGGGAGTGAAGCATGTATTTTGTGCTCCCGGTACTGCCTTCGCATGGTCGCCTAAAGTCATGCGAGCCGGAATGGGAGCACATTTTTTACTGAATATTTATGAGCAGGCCGATTTGCAAAGCATCTTGAGTGTCGCCAGGATCCCTGTGCTGGCAACCAGTTCCCACACCCAGACAACCATTTATCAGGCTAACCTGAAGCAGGCTGTCATCTGGCTTTTTGGTCACGAGGGACAGGGGGTGTCGCCGGAGCTAATGAAAATGGCCACGCAGACGGTTACCATTCCTCAACAGGCAGCGATAGAGTCGCTGAATGTCGCTGCCAGTGCCGCGATCTGTTTATTTGAACAGGTGAGACAGCAATTGTCGGTTTAAATATTGGACAATCAGTTGTTATTTGAATAATGTTTCCTCTGGCAGGCATCAGTACACCCGGGTATCTGCTTTAATTTCCTGAAGAATCGTTGTTGAAATTTCTTCAATCGACTTGGCTGTTGATGACAGCCAGCGGATTCCTTCTCTTTTCATCATTGCTTCCGCTTCATTAATTTCGTAACGGCAGTTTTCGATCGAGGCATATTTGCTGCCGGGGCGGCGTTCGTTCCTGATTTCGGATAAGCGCTCCGGCGCAATACTCAGTCCAAAAATTTTGTTTTTGAATTCCGGTAAGGCTGTCGGAAGTTTTCCGCGCTCAAAATCATCGGGAATCAACGGGTAATTGGCTGCCTTGATCCCATATTGCATTGCCAGGTATAGACTGGTCGGAGTTTTCCCGGAGCGGGAGACACCAACCAGAATCACGTCTGCGGTCGATAAATTTTTATTGGATTGCCCGTCATCATGCGCCAGCGAGAAATTAATTGCCTCAATCCTGTTTTTATATTCCTCTGAATCGGCAATATTGTGGCTGCGCCCGATAGTGTGTGTCGATTTGACGCCCAGTTCCTGCTCAAGCGGAGAAACAAAAGTTTGTATTAAATCCATGTGCAGTCCTTTGGATTTAAACACGACATTGGCTAAATCTGCTTTGACCAGCGTGGAAAATACAATCGGCCGTGTTCCTTCTGCCGCATAAGCGTCATTAATACGTCTCACAGCGTCGTGCGCCTTGTCGACCGTATCAATAAATGGCAGCCGGATTTGCCGGAATTTCAGGTCGAACTGCGTTAATACGGAGTGACCAAAAGTTTCAGCAGTGATGCCTGTTCCGTCAGAAATAAAAAAAACAGTCCGGTTTGCTTTAGGGAGGGAGGGCGCGTCAGGCATGGTCAGAATTTTCAAAAAGAGAGATGAAATTATTACACAATGAAACAACAAAAAAAGTCGGCAATATATTGGGATGCCTGGAACAATTTTGCAGGACACAATGTAAAATGCGGTAACAGTTTATGAAACGCAGTTGTCTCCAAGAATAACAAAAAATGATGGCTGACGTAGCAATCCGGCAGTAGACAGTAAAGATTTCTTACCATCAAAAAGAGGTTGTTATGTCCAACGCAGCAAATACCGGGGCAACTTATGTTGCTTCGTTTGAGCATTTACGAATGACGGATGTTGAATCTGTCGGCGGAAAAAATGCATCTTTAGGCGAAATGATCAGCCAGCTGGCGTCTGCCGGCGTCCGGGTCCCAGGTGGTTTTGCCACCACAGCACAAGCATTCCGTGATTTTTTATCGCATAGTGAGAATGGCGGGGCTCCTTTGGCGCAGCGTATTGCCGATCGTCTGGCAGATCTGAATATCGATGATGTGAAAGAACTGGCGAGAGCCGGTGCTGAGATCCGCCAATGGATTATTGATACGCCATTTCAGCCTCGTTTGCAAAAAGAGATCGAAGATTTCTACAACAAACTGGTTGCCGATTCTGTGGGTGAAGTCTCTTTTGCTGTCCGCTCCTCAGCAACGGCAGAGGATTTGCCTGATGCATCATTCGCCGGGCAGCAGGAAACTTTCCTGAATGTTGTCGGGATCGAGAATGTACTGGAGGCAATGAAGCATGTATTCGCCTCTCTGTATAACGACAGGGCAATTTCCTACCGCGTGCACAAAGGATTCACCCATGCCGAAGTGGCATTGTCTGCCGGTGTGCAACGCATGGTACGTTCCGACCTGGGAGCAGCTGGCGTTATGTTCACAATCGACACGGAGTCCGGCTTTAAAGATGTGGTTTTCATTACTTCCAGCTATGGTCTGGGGGAAACCGTGGTGCAGGGCGCGGTCAATCCGGATGAGTTTTACGTTCATAAACCGATGCTGGAACAAGGCAAACTGCCTGTTATCCGCCGCAATATCGGTTCCAAACTCATTAAGATGGAATTCACTGGCGAAGCAAAGGCTGGACGTTCTGTCAAAACCGTGGATGTGCCGGTGGAAATGCGCAATCGTTATTCTCTGAATGATAACGAGGTAGTTGAACTGGCGAAATATGCCGTCATTATTGAAAAGCATTATGGCCGCCCGATGGATATCGAATGGGGCAAAGATGGCCGCGATGGGAAGCTATATATTTTGCAGGCGCGTCCTGAAACCGTTAAATCGCAACAAAAGGCAACGGATGCGCAGCAGCGCTTCAAACTGAAGGGTACCGGCACCGTTTTGGCGGCTGGTCGTGCGATTGGTCAGAAAATCGGTGCCGGTCGCGTGCGTGTCATTCATGATCCATCCGAGATGGAGCGCGTGCAGCCAGGTGATGTACTGGTCGCTGACATGACAGACCCTAACTGGGAACCGGTCATGAAGCGGGCCTCAGCCATTGTGACAAACCGTGGCGGCAGAACCTGTCACGCTGCGATTATTGCGCGTGAGCTGGGGGTACCGGCCGTTGTTGGTTGCGGTGACGCCACCGATGTATTGAAAGATGGCACACTGGTGACGGTTTCTTGCGCCGAGGGGGATGAAGGCAAAATTTATGATGGTCTGCTGGAAACAGAGGTTACGGAAGAACTGCGCGGCGAATTACCGAAGTTGCCGCTGAAAATTATGCTGAATGTCGGTAATCCTCAGCTGGCATTCGATTTCCAGTCAGTGCCGAACGAAGGGGTCGGTTTGGCGCGCCTGGAATTTATCATCAACAATAATATCGGTGTTCATCCAAAAGCTATTCTGGAATATCCGAACATTGATGCTGACCTGAAAAAAGCGGTTGAATCGGTGGCACGCGGACACGCTTCGCCAAAAGCGTTCTACGTGGATAAGCTGGCAGAGGGAGTGGCGACGATTGCTGCTGCCTTCTGGCCTAAAAAGGTGATTGTCCGCTTGTCCGACTTCAAATCCAATGAGTATAAAAAGCTCATCGGCGGCTCCCGTTACGAGCCGGATGAAGAAAATCCGATGCTTGGCTTCCGTGGTGCCGCACGTTATCTGGCAGCAGACTTTGCTGAATCATTTGAAATGGAATGCCAGGCGATGAAGCGGGTTCGGAACGACATGGGCTTAACCAATGTAGAGATCATGGTGCCTTTCGTCCGGACTTTGGGGCAGGCAGAAAAAGTAGTGAACCTGCTGGCTAAAAATGGCCTGAAGCGCGGAGAGAACGGCTTGCGTCTGATCATGATGTGCGAGGTTCCGTCGAATGCCATCCTGGCGGAAGAGTTCTTGCAATACTTTGATGGTTTCTCTATCGGATCGAATGACCTGACTCAGCTGACACTCGGTCTGGACCGTGATTCTGGAATGGAATTGCTGGCAGCCGATTTTGACGAGCGCGATCCCGCTGTAAAAGCTATGTTGTCCCGTGCGATTGCTGCATGTCGTAAGCTCGACAAATATGTTGGTATTTGTGGGCAGGGGCCTTCGGATCATCCGGATTTCGCAGCCTGGCTCATGAGCGAAGGTATTGAGTCGATTTCGTTGAATCCTGATTCTGTGATTGATACCTGGCAAAAACTGGCTCAGATCAGTTAATCAGTGCGTATCAGGCAATGCTGTCTGAAAAACGGGAGTGCATTATTGCACTCCCGTTTTTTATTCTGACGACAATACATCTGCAGAAATGCAACTGAGCGACTGCTGCACATTCACATGACCGTTGTGTGGCATGTCGTATCCGCCGTTTCTGTTTCATACTTTTTATTGTTTTGAAGTGTAATAAACGGCGCTATGTTAACGACTAAATTTCCGTATATTAATTTTTATGGAGATCGAACATGAGCAAGTCCATTTTGCTGGCACGCCCCCATCCTTTTATTGTTGCAGAAATGAAGCCTTTTCTTGAAAGTAGCGGATATAGCGTCACTAAGCTGGAAAGTATGACTGATTTGGAAGTGCAGGCAAAAAATAGCGTTGGAGTGGTGATCTCAATGGCCGTTTCTTCTTCCCTGGGCAAATCTGCCGCTGAGACTCTTACGCAATTGCGGCAAGAAGTTTCACACGCTCCCGTCATGTTTGCCTCAATATTGTCATTTGATGAAAGCATTGCTGGTCTGAAACGACTTGCAGACCATGTCGGTGTTCAGGCGACAATTCTTGGTGTCTCTGCCAAGAATGAATATTCTGCAGCACTCGGCAAGCCAGATACTTTTCTGTATATTAGCAAAGATGATTTAGCCGATTCAACGCGCCGCATGATTGCTTCGCACATGGTTCAGCGCCATTTCCGCTAAACGAGCAATCATTGAGTGAAACGTGCTGATGTTGATCAGTATCGACAGCTTTCGATTCGGTGTGTTCTGATCCGCCGGTGTACGGTTAGCCTTCGATCAGATCATGTGTGGCTGCTCATCGGTGTCATATCGGATTGCCAGATGGACGGCCAGTTGTTAAAAAGGAGACAGCATGAGTGTGTTCACACAATTAGGTCATTGGCTGACGCAGGGGACAGATAAAGAATCTGTTGATGCAAGTACTCATTCGAGTCATTTGTTCGCCAGTCTGCTCACGATGGCTTGGTTTGTCGAGGCACGGGATCCTTATACCGGCGGTCATTTGTGGCGTGTTTCGCGCTATGCGCGATTGCTCGCTGAGAGTGCCGGTTACAGCAATGCCGATGCGGCCAGGATTAGTCTCGGCGGGTTCTTGCATGATTTAGGTAAAGTAGGCGTGCCCGATGCGATTTTGCGCAAGGCGGATCGCCTGACTGACGACGAATATGCTGTGATCAAAACTCATCCCGATATCGGTTTGCGTATGTTATCCGGGCATCCTTTGGCGCAACTTGTCAGTGATGCTGTGTTTTTACACCACGAGCGTCCTGATGGCATGGGGTATCCGCGCGGACTTGCTGGTGACGCTATCCCGGACATGGCCCGTATTGTTGGTATCTGCGATGCTTTTGATGCGATGACGAGTCACCGGCCCTACCGGTCCGGAATGCCGCGTGATAAGGCGATTGCCATCATTCGTGAGTTTCAAGGAACGCAGTTTGATACCCATTTTGCCGATATATTCATCGCGCTGGGTCACTCAGGTAGCCTTGACCATGTGATGGGACATAGCGATGAAGGCATACCGCTGCAGTCGTGCCCGATGTGTGGCCCCACACTGGTAGTGCAACGTGAACATAAACAGGGTGACCATATTTATTGCCGCAATTGTACCGGCGAGTTTACTTTGGAAGAAAATGATCAGTGCCTGGTGGCGACTCCTACGGGTAAGCAAGGAAGCGCTGCAAGCCTGGAGCCCGAAGCCGATGCGACATTGATTGCGCGGACGGTGCATGCCGCAGTACAAGCGTTACCGGTATCCGACTTGTTAAAGGCGTCAGCTATGCCACTCTGGAACACGCGATGAAAGCTTTTCTGCAAGTCGTTTTTTCGGCACGGATTGCGCGAAGTGCATTACGTGTTGCATTGGTAGTCGGCACAGCACTCAACATCATTAATCAGGGACACAGCATATTGTCAGGTAATCAGGTCGACTGGTGTAGATTGATACTGAATTACCTGGTACCGTATTGCGTTGCCAGTTATAGCGCAGCAAAAAATCAGTTGTCTATCAATGAAGATAAATAAGGCAGAGCCTTCGGTCATCGACTGATCCTGAAATGCGATTCCCAAAAAACGTTTATCGCATGTTTCTGGTGGCGGTAGGTTTGTCTATTTTCCCGCAAACACGATTGCCGGCTCCAGCTTCAGGACGGGACGCGCACTCAGTATTGCAGCAACAGCACCAGTAAGTATCACCATTCCGCCACCGGCAAGCGGTGCGAACCACATCATGCGAAATGGATAGTCACTTTCATGTAAAAATAATTCTGCTATAGCGCATAAACCGGTACCGATTCCAGCCCCGGTCAGGCCGCATACGGTAGCCTGCAAAAAGACCATTTTCAGTAATTGCACAGGTAACGCACCTAAAGCACTGAGTACGGCATATTGCTTCAGGCTTTCGTTGGTAAACATATATAGCATGACGCCAGTCACACCGAATCCAACCGTGATCGCAAGAGTCAGCATTGACATCACGTCCCCGACATCTTCGGAGTTAATCAGGTACCAACGAACAGTATCTGACTTAAAATCGGATGCAACACGTGCTTTCAAACCAGTTTGTTGTTCAATATGTGCAGCAAGCATTTGTGGGGTAATGCCTGGCGTCGCGTTGACCAGTATGAAGCTGATTTGCTTACGCTCAGTCAGTAAAATACGGCGTGCATTACTGATGGTCATATACATTAATGGCCTGGCCGGATAGCGTGGGTGTATCTTCGACACACCTGTAATGCGAATGTGATGCTCATTGATTTCCAGACTATCGCCGGTAGCGAGCCTGCGCATGGCTCCTCCCAGATGGGGGCGGCCATTGCCTGGCCAGATATCCGCAGGGCGTAGCGGTGTATTCAGCTTGTTTTCGGTTCCTCCGTCATCAACGACGACTTGTCCGGGCTGACGTAAAACAGAGATATTGAGATTTTCAATAAAAGGGGCTCCCACCAGGCTGTTGTCATCCACTCCGATAATTTGAAATGGCTGGAAGGCGCCGTTTGGAAAACGCACTTCGGCTGAACCGAGAAGTAATGGCGCCGCACTTGCAACACCGGGGACGGAGCGTAATCGCATTAAGGCGGATTCAGGCAGATTGGTGACTTGTTCTACGGAACTGACTGCCGGATCCATGACCCAGATATCACCGGGTGTTTCGCTGATCAGCGCAAATCCACGCGTCATAAAGCCGCAAAAATAAGAAACGGCAAACGTCACCAGAAATGCGGTGAAAGCGACACCCAGTATCAGTGTGGTGAATTTCGTCCGGTCACCGCCCAGCATTTTCAGTGCGACGTGGTACATGATGCGTTTCCCGGTGTGTGTTTCTGGTTGCAGGCTTCACTATGAACAATAGGTGATTCTGCCGGTATATCGTTAAAGCGACCGGCAAATGCTTTGTTGATCGCTATCCAGTTGTAAGCCAAAGCGGCAGTGCTGCGTATCTGATCCTGCCGTGCTGCTGTCCAGACATGTCTGGCGGTCAGTACCACCCGATAATCACTGAGGCCTGCGGCATAGCGTGCCTCAGTCAGTTCAAGGCGGCTTTTAGCGTGAGCGACGTTGGTCAGCTGTTGTGCCTGGAGTTTTTGTTCGTGCGCATAGGAGGTCAGGCTGTTTTCAACATCTTCCATCGCTTGCAGAATAGCCTGACGGTAGCGGATCAGTGCGTGTTGCTGCTCTGCGTCGCGCACCTGTATGGTGGTTGCGATTTGTCCACTGCGCAGGATAGGCCATGATAAGGAGGGGCCGATGCGCCAGATACGACTTGCACCGTCTGCGAGGTTGCCGAAAGCAGAGCTGGCCAGGCCAATTTGTCCGAGCAAAGAGAAACGTGGATACCAGTCCGCCTGTGCCGCGCCCAGTCTGGCGGATGCTGCCGCCAGATGTCTTTCTGCTGCCTGAATATCAGGACGTTGTCGCAGGAGATCAGACGGGAGTGCAGAGGGCAGGGTATGCGGCGTTACAGGCAGACGGTTAATGATTTTGATCTGCAGCTCGCCAGGATATCGTCCCAGCAGGACGTTCAGACGGTTCAGCGCGGCATTACGCATGACGCGAGGTGGTTCTGACGCCATTTGTGCAGATATCAGCTCGGTTTCGGCTGTCATCAGGTCAATGCCGGCAACAAAGCCGGAGGCACTCCTGCTGCGCACCAGTGTCAGCATATCCTGCGCAATGTCCACGTCTTCCTGCGCTAATGCCATCAGAATCTCTGCCTTTCTCAGATCAATATAATTGCGGGCGATTTCTGCCAGTATTGATACGCGCATGGCATTGAGTCCGGCCTGCGTCGCATCTAATTCAGCCGATGCGGCATCCGAGAGTTGGCGACGCACACCAAATAGATCAAGCTCCCAGCTCGCATCAAATCCGGCTTGAAACAGGTTACTGGTTTCACCCGGCAGGCTGAAGGTGCTGGCATCCACGTTGGCACTTTCATGTTCGCGCTTTAATATGGTATTTCCACGAATGACGGGAGCACGCATTCCGCTGATGGTCTGATACTCGGCTCGTGATTGGCGCAGCAAAGTACGGGCTCGTTCGATGTCGGGGTTGAGATGTTCTGCTTCCGCCATTAACTGGTTGAGTTCCGGATCGGCGAAGGCTTCCCACCACGGTGAGTTTTCCGGTAACGCTGCCGTATGTTCAGGTGTAGCTTGCCATTTTTCGGGCAACGTCAGCGTGGGGGGCTGATATCCGGGATGCGTGGTGCATGCCGTGAGTATCAGGCAGATTGCTGCACAGGTGGGAGGCATAAGTTTCATGAGTGCGCTTCTGCGGCAGGAGCAGGCTGGATGCGGGAGTCTGTGCGCGATTTTGGCGTCGCATCAATGTATACCTCCAGCATTTGCCCGATGTATACCGGCATGGCTTTCGTATCGAAACTGTAGATAACCTGAAGAACACGGGTATCAACGCGTTCGGCACTCGCCCCGGTCAGTGTTGATTTTGGGCGCAAATACGGTTCGATCCGTTCAAAATGCAAGGCAAGCGGGTGCTTTGCATCGTCACGTGCATAAGCGACAGCGGCAGCATCCGGCCGGACGTAGCGGGCATCGTTTTCATCAATGTCTACCCGTATCTGACGACGGCTGGCATCACCCATCAGTATCAAAGGGGCGCTGCTATCGGCGTATTCGCCGTTGTGCAGGCGAATCTGGAATATCTGGCCAGATGACGGTGCACGAATGATACGGCGCTGCATTTCCATTTTGATTTCATCGACGGCGGCTTGCGCAGTGGCGACAAGCGCTTCATCAGTTTTCACGGCAAAACGGCGGTTGTCCAGTTCCTCCGCACTGATGGCGCGTTTGTCTGATATCTGTTCTGCCCGCTCACTGGCATTGCGCGCCGATGCCAGTCTGGCCTGTGCTTCCTTTACCCGGGCATTGGCAACCGGTAGCCTGACTTGCAAATCACTGTCGTCCAGATACACCAGCGGGGTGCCGGCGCTGACGGTGCTGCCCCAGCCTACGGGGATATTTTTAATAATGGCTGCAACCGGTGTGCCTACGGCGATATTACCGCCGTAGGCTTCCGTTATCCCGGTTCCTGCAATCTGATTGCTAAAGGGCGAATGGATTTCCGTACCGGATGCTTTATCCGGTATCGTCACCTGATCGTCGCGAAGTACGGCAAACAGGGTAAACGCGAGACCGGATAGCATGAGTATGGCTAATACATAATGACGTTTCATGATGGTGATTTTTCAGGGGAATACGTTTCCAGGGAGATCACGCAACCGTCGTCCATGCGGGCGATCCGATCGGCAAAGCAGAAAATACGCGGATCATGTGTAACAACCAGCAAGGTTCGTCCGGCAGTCCGTGCGACTTGGCGCAGGGTTTTCATGACATGTTGTCCGCTGTCGTGATCAAGACTGGAAGTTGGCTCGTCGCAGATAATCAACTGCGGTTCATGCACCAGCGCACGGGCAATGGCAACACGCTGCTGCTGACCGCCACTCATACGTCCGGGCAAACTGTCGGCACGATTTTCCAGCCCCAGTGTTTGCAATACCTTTCTGGCCTGTGTTTCAGCGGCTTTGCGCGAAATGCCTTGCAGTAACAGCGGAACAGAAACATTTTCAACAGCCGTCAGCGCCGGCAATAAATTGAAACTCTGAAAAACAAAACCAAGGTGCTGTCCGCGGAAGCGAGCCCGCTCTTTTGCTGACATGGCTTGTATGTCGTTGCCAAGTACGCTGCACAGGCCGCTGTCGGCATCCAGCATGCCGCCGATGATGGATATCAGGCTGGTTTTTCCGCAACCGGAAGGCCCCACCAGCATCAGCAGCTCGCCGCCATACATATCAAGATCCGCACCACGCAGAGCGGGTGTCTGCGCTTCGCCCTGATTGTAGGTTTTGTAAATCGCTTTGCAGGAAACCAGCGGAGAAGCAGAAGACATAGGAATCGGTTGCCGTTCATTCGGGTCGAAAGCGAAAGGATAACTAAGGCAACTGATGCTGCGATGACGGTTATCTGACCATTTCGTCAGATTGGCCGGAGTGCTCAGCGTATTACCGAGATACTGCCGGAGAAATAAGTTTAAACAGCAGTGTTTTGTCCAGCGCTGCCGGTCATCACGGGGAAGTGCAGAGCAACTTCGGTACCCTGATCGGGGATGCTGGCAATCGTCATTGTTCCACCGTGAAGATGCATGATCGACTGTACGATGGCAAGACCCAGACCGCTTCCCTGACCGCGGCGCTGTCTTGAACGGTCGGCAGTATAAAAGCGTTCGGTAATGTGAGGCAGGTCTTCCGGTGCGATACCACAACCGGAATCGCTGACCCGAACCTCTGCGTTCCCTGATGCCTGAATGGCGGCACGCAGTGTTACCGAGCCTCCCTGCAGAGTGTTCCTCAGTGCATTGTCGACCAGATTCGCCAGTGCCCGTCGCACAAGTCCCTGATCTGCCCATAGCTGTCCCGTTGCGGCTGCTCGCAATGAAATACCTTGTTCGTCAGCCATGGCCTGAAAAAAATGACAGACGGATTGCAATTCCGTCTGCAGATCCAGCTGTTTGCAATCAAGCGCCGTGTCGGCTTGTTCGGAGCGTGCAAGAAACAGCAAAGCATCTACCATGCGTGCCAGTCTGGCATACTCGTCCAGCCCGGATTCCAGGCATTGCCGGTATTCATCCGGAGAACGTTCGCGGGATAGCGTCGTTTCCGCTTCACTGCGTAAAATCTGCAAAGGTGTACGCAATTCGTGTGCAATGTCCGCTGAAAAACGCGACATGCGGGAGAACGCGTCATCAAGACGTATCAACAGCCGGTTGAAATTATCTGCCAGTATGCGTAATTCTTCCGGCCAGTTTGTTTCATCGACCCGCTGATTTAACTGCCGGACACCTAAGCCTTCGACAAGAACGGCAAGACGATGCAGCGGGGCCAGTCCATAAGAGGGTGTGCCGGGATAAAGGTGGAAATGACACATAAGCGATTTAGTCATATAGATCGATCCTCTTATGCAAAAACCGAAGTTAGTTTCTAGGCGCCAGTCGCTCAAGCACTTCGAGATGCGGTTGC
>NZ_JACOGC010000004.1 GCF_014284195.1 Cognatundibacterium griseum | reverse complement strand
ATCCCGAACAGGACCGTGAAACGACTCTGCGCCAATGATAGTGCTGCAACCAGTGTGAAAGTAGGTTATCGTCAGGCTTGTAATCTGCGACCCCCCGTTACCCAGCGTAGCGGGGGGTTTTGCTTTTAAGTGAGAGTACTGGTTTTTTAAAGGTGTTTTCGCTGAAATTAAGCGAAAAAACCGATTGAAAGACTAGACATGAAGCAGATGTTGAACTATAATATTGCTTCTGTTGACGTTGGTGACACAGCGTCAGATGTTTGTCTGACTAAGCAAGAATATGGGTGCTTAGCTCAGTTGGTAGAGCGGCGCCCTTACAAGGCGTAGGTCGGGAGTTCGAGCCTCTCAGCACCCACCACAGATAAACATGGCAGCACAGATTAAGTAGTTTCGGAGTGGTAGTTCAGTTGGTTAGAATACCGGCCTGTCACGCCGGGGGTCGCGGGTTCGAGCCCCGTCCGCTCCGCCAAATATAAAAAGACGAGCAATGCTCGTCTTTTTTCATTTTCATTTCCAGTGTTGATCAGCGATCTATTTTTTTCCTGTGATCCTGTGACGCAGTGGAAATTGTATTCATACAGCCGGACGTCATGATCCCGGCCGTATTCTGAAAACCGGCAGCGTCTATGCCGCTTGCTGGCCTTCCAGTTCTCCATCCAGTGCGTACACCACGTCATCCAGCATTTTGGCCAGCTCTGCTGTCATCAGTGCGAAATCCGCATCAAATCGCTCTTCTTCGTTGCTGCCTTTATCTTTGTCGTCATCCAGAATGTCCAGAGGCTTGATGCGCTTGATGGTCAGGGTGTCTGTCAGTACAAAACTGATCCTGTCATCCCAGGTCAATGCGAGCTTGGTGCATTGTTTGCCTGCCGCGATATGTTTTTGCACGTCGTCCGGATCAATCGTATGCCGGACATACCGCACGGTAGCTTTGTCTTCAGTGGACGACTTTAACTCGGTATCCTGATCGATAGTGAAGCCCTTGGGAGCCTCATTGGCAGCCAGCCAGCCGGTCATTGCAGCCTGAGGAGATGATTTCACGCGCAAGCCCTCCAGCGGCAGCTTGTCGCAACATTTCAGCAACAGCTTGATCACCTCGTCTGCCCGCGCGGGACTGGACGCATCAATCACCAGCCAGCGATTTTGCGGATCAATCCAGACCAGGGTGTTGCGTCTGACACCAAACGCGCGTGGCGTCAGTTCATCAATGACGCGTTCTTTGAGGTCTTTCATTGCTTTGCGACCGGGTGCAAAGCCTTGCTGCTCTTCGATTTCTGCGGCGCGTGCCTTGGTAACCTGATTCACGACGCTCGATGGCAACAGCTTTTTCTCGGTAGCCAGAGCAATCAGAAACTGATGATTGACACTGTGCACCAGTAAATCGTTATTCCGTGGTGAAGTCCAGCCCTGGCTTTGCATTTCATTTGATGCACATTGTGAAAAGGCAATTTTTGATAATTGCGCATGTAATTCTTCTGCACTGATTTTCCATGGTGCTGCAAGACGGAAGATCTGTAAATTCTTAAACCACATAAACTATCCCGACGACGAAAACTACCTATTCTACACGTCAGCGGCGAGCGGTTCGCGACCAGATTCGAGGTATTCACGCCATTGCGCTGCAGTTTGTCGCAAACGTCTCGTCACTGCTCCTGACCGGTTCCATACTGCATACATCGCAGTCGCCAACCAACGAAAGGAGACACCATGTTGCAACAAATTCTGACACACACGCCCGTCTGGGTCTGGGCCTTGCTTGGATTTCTAATCTACCGCGGCATCAAGGCGAGCCAGGACCGCGAGATGAGTTTCGGGGCACTGATCATTATTCCGGTAGTGATGTTGTTGCTGTCTTTGCAGGGATTGGTACAGCATTTTGGCCTGCAGCTGCTGTCATTGGGGCCGTGGATGCTGAGTCTGTTGCTGACAGGGGGGCTGGCCATGAAATACAGTGCGCCGGACAGTATCCGGATATTGCCAGCCAAAATGGTATTCCTGAAAGGCAGCTGGCTGCCGCTGATTCTGATGCTGAGTATTTTTATACTGAAATATGCAGAAAACATCTTCATCATCATGCAGCCGGGGTTACGCAGTGATCTGTTATTCACCCTGGCATGCAGCATCGTGTTTGGCATCACGAATGGATTATTTTTCGGAAAAGTTTTTGCAGCATTCTACTTGCTGTCACAAAAGGACGGCATGCAGACCGCATAAAATCGGTGATCTGCCTGGCTGACCTGCTCGGTAGCACGGACATGGCGCGGGGGAGACAGTATAATGACCGCTGTCCTTATTTAGTATTCTTGCCAAGATGCAAGAAAAATCCGCGCCATGTTAGCTGAACAAAAACAAGAAATCCTGAATCTGATCGAAAAAACCGTCGCCCCTTTGCTGACAGGCAGTGAGCTGCAGGCCACGGTCCTGCTGGAGCGGCCACGTGACCCGTCTCACGGGGACGTTGCCTGCAATATTGCGATGCAGATTGCCAAGCCACTGCGTAAAAACCCGCGTGAACTGGCGCAGGCAATCGTGGCTGATCTGCAGGCGCAACATCATCCGCTGATCGCATCGGTCGAAATCGCCGGACCGGGATTTATCAATATTCGCATCGCCACCGCCGCTAAACAAGCCGTTGTGCAGACCGTGTTGCGTCAGGGTGCCCAGTTCGGGAAAAGCCAGCGTGGCGCCGGCCAGAAAGTGGTGGTGGAATTTGTGTCTGCCAACCCGACCGGGCCATTGCATGTCGGTCACGGACGGCAGGGCGCACTGGGTGATGCGCTGGCAGCGTTGCTGGATGCACAAGGCTATGCGGTGAGCCGTGAGTTTTATTATAACGACGCCGGAGTCCAGATTGGGAACCTGGCGTTGTCCGTGCAGGCACGGGCGAAAGGCTATGCGCCGGGCGATGCTCACTGGCCAGAGTCTGCCTACAATGGCGACTACATCGCTGAGATTGCCCGTGATTTTCTCGATAAAAAGACGGTTGCCGCCAGTGACGGCGTGCCTGCCACAGGCAGCGGTGATGCTGAGGATATCGCATCCATCCGCCAGTTTGCGGTCGCTTACCTGCGTCGCGAGCAGGACACCGATTTACAGGCATTCGGAGTGAAGTTCGATAATTATTATCTCGAAACTTCCTTATACACGGATGGCAAGGTCGAAGCGACCGTGGCTGCCCTGAAGGCTGCCGGTAAAACCTATGAGCAGGATGGCGCGCTCTGGCTGCGCACCACGGAATACGGTGACGATAAAGACCGTGTCATGAAAAAGTCGGACGGTACCTACACTTACTTCGTTCCCGATGTCGCCTACCATGTGACCAAATGGGAGCGCGGTTACCGCAAAGCCATCAACATTCAGGGCAGCGATCACCACGGCACGATCGCGCGGGTGCGGGCAGGTTTGCAGGCATTGAATGTCGGGATTCCGCAGGGCTATCCGGACTACGTGTTGCACAAAATGGTCACCGTCATGAAAGACGGCGCCGAAGTCAAAATTTCCAAACGTGCCGGTTCTTACGTGACTGTGCGTGATCTGATCGAATGGTCAGGAAACGGGGATGTCGTCAAAGGGCGCGATGCTGTACGTTTCTTCCTGATTTCACGCAAGGCGGATACCGAATTTGTCTTCGATGTCGATGTGGCACTGGCGCAGTCGGATGAAAATCCTGTGTATTACGTCCAGTATGCACATGCCCGGATCTGCTCTGTGCTGGCACAATATGCGACAGACGAGGCGGCTTTCGCCCCACTGGCACAGGTTGACCTGTCGCCGCTGACCGCGCCGCGTGAAGCCAGCCTGCTGGCAAAAATTGCGGAATACCCGGAAGCGCTGGAAAAAGCGCTGGATGAGCTGGGACCGCATCAGGTCGCGTTTTATCTGCGCGACCTGGCAGGAGAGCTGCACAGCTATTACAACGCCGAACGTGTGCTGGTCGATGATGAAGCAACGAAACTGGCACGTCTGGCATTGATGCTGGCAACCCGGCAGGTGTTGCGCAATGGCCTGGCACTGATTGGTGTTTCCGCGCCAAACAAGATGTAAGCGAAAACGGTTTCTGCCGTTTTCCATGGCAGCAGAAGCCGTATTGTGAAGACAGTGAGATTATTTTTTGCCGGAGACGCATGAAAACACCTTCTACGACATTGCAGCATCAGCGCGGTAACACACTGACCGGAATCATTATCGGATTGGTCATCGGACTTGGAATCGCGGTAGCGGTTGCCTTGCTGATCACCAAATCGTCCACGCCGTTTACCAATAAGGGCGGCAAAAGCGATAAATCCGATCAGCCCGTGACGCAGTTGCAGGACCCGAATAAACCTCTGTACGGCAACAAGGATGCGGTGAAGGAAGCTGCGAAAGAAGTTGCCAAAGCGCCTGAAGCGGCTACACCTGCCACGCCGGCAGCACCGGCGAACAGCGCCGCGCCCGCCAAAACCGCAGAAGTTAAAACAGACAGCAAACCTGCTGCCGATAAACCGGCAGATGGCGCCAGGGCCGACAGCGCTGACGACAAATACATTTACTTCCTGCAGGCCGGAGCATTCAAGGAACAGGCCGATGCGGAAAGCGCCCGCGCCCGGCTGGCACTGATCGGCTTTGAAGCGAAAGTCAGCGAAAAGACCTCTGACACCGGCACCATGTATCGCGTGCGGATCGGTCCTTTTGGCAATATTGAAACAATGAACCGAATCCGTTCCAAGCTGTCAGAAAACAGTGTCGACGTGGCAGTGGTCCGTACCGCGAAGTAATGGCAGACAGGAATTTTTCAGTAACCAACATACAGAGGGAAAAAAGATGCGTGGATTGTCTCAGGTAATACGGGGCGTATTGTTAGTCGGTCTGGGTTTGCTGGCCAGCGGTGCCGGCGCGTCGCCTGCGATGCCGCAGAATGGCGCCGAGTACCGCGTGCTGGGGCGGCCACAGCCGACCGAAAGCGGCAAGAAAGTGGAAGTCATCGAATTTTTCGCCTACTTCTGCCCGCACTGCAATGCACTCGAACCTTTGATCGCCGAATGGGTCAAGAAACAGGGTGACAATATCGTGTTCAAACGGGTGCATGTGAATTTCCATAATCTGGTGACGCAGCAAAAGCTGTATTTCACGCTGGAAGCGATGAACAAGACCGATGAGTTCCATGTCAAGGCCTTTAACGCTTACCACATTGACCGCAACCGTCTGGCAACCGATGCCGATGTGATGAATTTTGTTGCCAAATCCGGTCTGGATAAACAGAAATTCAGCGATGTTTATAATTCCTTCACGATTCAGAGTAAACTGGCCCGTGCTAATCAGATGATGGAAGCCTATCAGATTGACGGCGTGCCGACGATTGCGATTGATGGCCGCTACGTGACTTCACCGGCACAGGCAATCGCAACGCTCGGACGTTCGACCGAAGACATGCAAAACCGCGCGGTATTGCAGGTGATGGATTTTCTGGTAGCCAAGGCGCAGAAAGAAAAAACAGCAGGCAGCGCGCCGGCTGAGCCAGGCAAGAAAAAATAAACGCACACGTGCATCATTCAGTCCGCCTTCCGGCGGACTTTTTTTTATGGGCAGATAACGGATGGAAAATGTGTTTATCACCGGCGCATCGTCCGGTATTGGCGCGGCGCTGGCACAGGTGTATGCCGCGCGGGGAGCAACACTGGCGCTGGTGGCGCGGCGGCAGGCGCAGCTGGAGCAATTGCGGCGCAGTCTGCCCAATCCGCAGCGGCATCACATCTATGCATTGGATGTGACCGATCATGCCGCCCTGACGCAGGCGGCAGCTGATTTTCTGCAACAGGTGGGCACAGTGCATACCGTGATTGCCAATGCCGGCATCTCGGTCGGCACCCTGACCGAGTGCGAAGGCGATCTGCCCGTATTTGAGCGCGTGCTGCAGACGAATCTGATTGCGACTGCAGCGACATTTGCGCCGTTTATTCCGGCAATGAAAACCTGCGCCCGGGAGCAACCGTGCCGGCTGGTCGGAATCGCCAGCGTGGCGGGAATACGGGGATTACCGGGAGCCGAAGCCTACAGCGCGTCGAAAGCGGCCGTCATCAGTTATTGCGAATCCCTGCGGGTGGAGTTGCGTTCCAGCGGTATCCGCGTGGTCACGATTGCACCGGGCTATATCGACACCCCGATGACGCAGGTGAATACCTATCCCATGCCGTTTCTGATGCCGGTGTCGGATTTTGCGCGCAAAGCCGTGCAGACGATTGATGCCGGGCGTTCTTACCGCGTGATTCCGTGGCAGATGGGCGTTGTCGCCAAAATACTGCGTCTGCTGCCGGACTGGCTGTACGACCGGGTATTTTCCCGCGCCCCGCACAAGGCGCGCACGCCGGGCCATGATCAATGAACGGTCTGACGTCTGATGATCGCCTGATTCTGACGGATGCCGCCGGACGCCTGCATCAGCCGGTGCCGGCGGCAGAAGCGCGTATTGTCAGCCTGGTGCCGTCGATCACCGAATTGTTATGCGATCTGGGTCTGGGCGGGGCGATCGTTGGCCGTACCGGCTTTTGCATTCATCCTGCTGCGCAGGTGCAGCGCATTCCTAAAGTCGGCGGCACCAAGGATGTGAATCTGGGAAAAATCCGGCAGCTGGCGCCGACCCATCTGGTGGTCAACATCGACGAAAATGAAAAGCCGGTGGTGGATCAGCTGGCAGCGTGGATTCCGCATGTTATCGTGACGCATCCGCTGGCACCGGACGATAATCTGGCGCTGTACCGTCTGCTTGGCGGTGTTTTCCAGGTGCCGCAGGCGGCAGAGCAATGGTGTGCGGCGTATCTGGATGCCCGGGCCGCGCTGACGCCGGTCACGCGGCGGCAGCGGGTGCTGTACTGTATCTGGCAGGATCCGTGGATGACCGTCTCGGCACCGACCTATATCGCCGCGATGCTGCAGCTGGCAGGCTGGGATTGCTGGAGCCCGGCCGGGAATCCGGCACGCTACCCGGCTTTTGACTGGACGCCCGCCATGCTGGAGCAGATTGACCTGATCCTGCTTTCCACCGAGCCTTACCGGTTCACAGAGCAGCATGTGGACGCGCTGGAACGCCAGACCGGAAAACCGGTCATGCTGGTGGACGGGGAAATGATCAGCTGGTATGGCAGCCGGGCTGTTGCCGGTTTGAAATATTTGGAATCATTGTAACGCCAGATATGAAAAAATATTTCCAGTTTTACGTAATTGCGCATAAATGACACACTCGTGACATAAACATGCCGCTCACTGATTGACACCCCTTCCTACTCGCACGGATACTGAAATTCCTTGGAATCTGTCTGACAGCCACATACCGCATGCACCATTTTGTTCAGTTGAAGGTCATGGTCTGGCTGCCGGGAATGATGGATTTCTGACCTTATTCAACGCAAAAATTCATAGGAATTTCATTCATGACAATTATGCGCAGGGCAGTGTTGCTCGCTCTTTATGGCGCCGGTGGTATGGCCGCCATGTTTCCCGCCGTTGTTTCCGCACAGACAGCCGGTGCAGATAAAGCACCGGACGCGCCGGTGCAGACCATGACGATTGTCGGCTCGCGCCGGGTGAATTCGTCGGCGACCGAAACGCCGCTGCCGGTCGATTTCATTGCCGTAAATAAGGCAGCTGAACAGGGTGGCCAGTTCGATCTGGCGCAGACGTTGGCGAATATCTCGCCCTCTTTCAACTCCACCCGCCAGACCGGGGCTGATGGTGCCGATCTGGTGGATTCGGCCGCATTGCGCGGTCTGGGGTCTGACCAGACACTGGTGCTGGTGAATGGCAAGCGTCGTCATACAGTGTCGCTGGTCAATCTGTTTGGCGCGCGCAACCGCGGCAATACCGGCACTGACATGAATGCGATTCCGGTCATGGCGATTTCAAATGTGCAGGTATTGCGCGATGGCGCTGCGGCACAGTACGGTTCCGACGCGATTGCCGGTGTGATTGATATCACGCTGAAAAAGACGCTCGGCTGCGAAGCGACATTCGGGTACAGCCAGTACTCGGCTGGCGACGGTAAAAACTACGCGCCTGCTGCGTATTGTGGTGTGAAAATCGGTCAAAGCGGCGTGCTGGGCATCACCGCCGAATACACAGACCGCGGCCGTTCCAACCGTGCCGATCCGGGCAATCCGCGCACGATTGGCGATACCAAAGTGACCGGCCCGACGGTGTACCTGAACGGCGAAGTGCCGAACGGCGGCACTGACAAATTCTATTTCACGCTCGGCAACCAGCAGCGCCACGCCTCTTCCGCTGCCTGGGCGCGCGGCGGCATCGGCTCTGACGACATCCCTTCCCGTAATTCGGCAGCGATGTATCCGAACGGTTTTGTGCCGTATATCAACGGCGATATCAACGATATCTACGGCACTGCGGGATACCGCTGGAGCATCGGCGAATGGCGTGCTGACCTGTCCCAGACCTACGGCTACAACGAACTGAAATACAACATCAGCAATACGCTGAATGCGTCGATTGCGAACAAGGATTTGCTGGCGGGCGGCAAGGGCATCAGCCCGAGCAGCTTTGATGCCGGCGGATTTTCCTTTTCGCAGGCGACCACCAATCTGGATTTCAGCCGCTTCTTTGACGGCTTCATGCAGGGTGTGAACGTGGCGTTCGGTGGCGAATACCGGCGTGAAAATTACAAGATTTTTGCCGGTGAACCCGGCTCCTATATCGATGCCGATGGTGTTGGTTTTGGCGGCAATGCCGGCAGCCAGGGTTTCCCCGGTTTTCAGCCTGGCGACCGCACCGACCGCAGCCGCAGCAGCGTAGCGGCGTATCTGGATATTGAAACCGATGTCACCAACCGTTTCAAAGTACAGACCGCAGTACGCGGCGAGCACTACAGCGATTTCGGCTCCACCCTGACCGGCAAGCTGGCCGGCAGCTACAAGGCGACAGACAGCGTGAATCTGCGTGGCTCGCTGAGCACCGGTTTCCGCGCACCGTCGTTGCAGCAGGTGTATTTCTCTTCCACTTTCACCGATTTCATCAGCGGCGTGCCGATGGATGTGGTGCTGGCACCGAATGGCGGCGCGGTGGCGAATGCCGCTGGTATTCCTAAGCTGAAGGAAGAAAAATCGAAAAACTACACATTCGGCCTGACCTATAAACCGAATAACGCGTTCTCCATGACGGCCGACTTGTACCGCATCGATATCGCTGACCGCATCGTGCTGTCGGGCCGTTTCGACGCGACCAACTATCCGGCGCTTGGCGCGACCTTGTCGGCGCTGGGCGTGGGGCAGGCGCAGTTTTTTGTGAATTCGATCAATACCAAGACGCAGGGTCTGGATCTGACGGCATCGCATAAAACCTCGCTCGGTGCAGGCAAGCTGACGACTTATCTGGGCTTCAATTACAGCAAGACCGAAGTCACCAAGGTGCAGGCGCCGCCTTCATTGCAGGGTTATGAAGACGTGCTGCTGTCGGAGCGTGAACGGCTGTTTATCGAACAGGGTGGTCCGCGCATGAAGGGCACGCTGACTTTCGATTACGAGCAGGGCCCATGGTCTAATGAGTTCAAGATCATTCATTACGGCTCCCAGACGCTGGGTACTTTCTCCGGTACGGCCGCCGGTGTGCCGAATGCGTATTATGCACCGAAGACTTCGGCGGATTTTGCCATCACTTACGCGTTTAACGACACCACCAAGCTGACTGTCGGCGGCAATAACATTTTCAATGTGAAGCCGACCCGCCAGGATCCGAATGAAACCGATAACGGTTTTTACTACGACAGTGTGCAGTTCGGGCTGAACGGCGCGTCTTACTTTGTGAAACTGTGGAAGAAGTTCTGATGTCCGTTCGTATCTGACATCGGTAGCATGATGGTTGACAGCGCCTGCTGTCAAAAAGAAAGGGAGGCTGCGGCCTCCCTTGTTGTTTGCTGACGGTGGTGACATTCAGCGATTGGTCAGCGAAACGCCTGCGATTACCAGCAGGCCGCCCACCAGCATCGACCATAACACCGGCTCGCCCAGCAGCAGTGCGCCGAGGCTGATGCCGAATACCGGCACCAGATTGTTGAAAACGGCGGTGCGTGCCGGGCCGATGGCTTTTACCCCTTCGTAATACCAGATAAAGCCGATGACGGTGCCGAATGCGCCGAGATAAATCAGTGCGGCGCCGGTTTGCCAGCCCAGTTGCTGCCAGTGGAATTGCGGCAGTTCCAGCAGCGCGCCGCAGCTCAGTAACAGCAATCCCCAGAGTGCCGCATAAGTGGTGGCGGCGATCGGCGACAAGCCTTTGAGCGCGTGTTTGCCGATGATGGTATAGGCGGCCCAGGCGCAGACGGCGCACAGCATGAACAGCTCGCCGCGACCCACTGACTGGGAAATATCGTGCAACGCTCCGGCCAGATCGCCACGGGTAATCACGATCGCCGCACCGGTAAACGCCAGTGCGATACCGGCCCAGCGGCGCGCACCCAGCCGTTCACCGAACAGGGCGGCCAGCGCCAGCGCAGTGACGATGGGATTGAGTGCCACGAACAGCGCCGTGCGTCCCGCCGGCATGCGTTCCAGCGCTGAAAAAAAGCAGATGTTGTACAGAAAAATACCGGTGGCGCCGAGCGCAAAAGTCGCTTGCATCTGCGACCGGGTCAGTTTCGGCAGGCCGCCTTCGAGCTTCCATGCCAGCGGCAGCAGCAGCGCGCAGGCCACGGCAAAGCGCAGGGCAGCGGCGATCATATGCGGAATTTGCTGCGCCACCAGACGGCCAGCGATAAACGTGCCGCCCCAGAACAGCGCGACGGCAACCAGTTTCAGATAAGTGGAATAAGGAGGACGGTTCACAATCGGGATTCCATGCAGAAAGCCTGCAAGGGTACACCAAAAGCGAAATGCCGTTCCATCGCCGGTCATACAGCTCCGGAAATTTTAAAAAATGGGGGAGTATCTGTCATTTTCGACCTGATCTCGATATGTTTAAAGGGCTGTAAAATATACTGGGAGGAGTATATGGAAGAAGAAATACCCTTTTAATGTACCGGAATGCTCACCCCGGCAGCGCTGCCGGATTGCCAAAGCGTCATGGCTTGCGTATGGTGGCAGAATGATCAACGATATCCGCTGTGCAGCGGCTGAATGCCATGTCTTCTTTTGAACAGTTGCAACTGGAAACGGCACGCTTGCTCTTGCGGCCACTGGAAAGCGCAGATGTGCCTGCGCTGTATGCGATTTTTTCCGATCCTGAAGTGATGCGTTACTGGAGCACGCCGCCCTGGACATCAGTGGACGCGGCGCGCGAGCTGGTCGCCCGCGACCAGGCAGCGATGGCAAAACAGGACTACCTGCGTCTGGGGCTGGTGCGTCAAGAAGATCAGCAGCTGATCGGCCATTGCTGTCTGTTTCAATGGTCGCACACCTGCCGCCGTGCCGAGATCGGTTACGGCATGGCGCGCGCAGTATGGGGGCGCGGCTATATGCATGAGGCTTTGCAGGCGATGGTTGACTATGGATTCACGGCGCATCATCTGAACCGCATCGAGGCCGATATCGACCCGCGCAATACCGCTTCGGCCCGCAGTCTGGAACGGCTGGGATTTATTCAGGAAGGCTACCTGCGGCAGCGCTGGATCGTCGGCGAGGAAGTGTCGGACTCGGCCTTATACGGATTGCTGCGCGGCGACTGGCTGGCGCAGCCCGCGCGTACCGGGTCAGCTTGAACAGGGCTCAGAAATTCAAAACTGTCAGAACCGGAAGGAAAATCCATCATGCATCCAGCCAAAGTCCGGCGCGATCAGTTGCATCAGCTGACAGACCTGCCGAATATCGGCCCTGCCTGCGCAGCCGGTCTGGTCTTGCTCGGCATACAGACGCCGCAGCAGTTGACCGGCGCCTGCCCGTTCACGCTGTATCGCCAGTTGTGCGTTATCACCGGCATACGCCAGGATCCCTGCATGATCGATGTACTGATGTCCGTCACCGATTTCATGAACGGTGCGCCAGCCCGCCCGTGGTGGGATTACACCGCATCGCGCAAGGTCTGGCAGGCGGCGCAGCCTGAAGAGACGAGCGGCCTGCCGTTCACCGGCCCGGCGCGCTGATCTGCAGAATCAGTGCGGAACGGGGCGGCACGGTGAGCTGCTGCCGCAAATCATATTGCTGGCCGTTCAGCACATCCGTACCCTGCGCGCCGGAGGGCAGAATCTCGGCAAAACGCGCGGTGGGCAGCGTGGTGGCGCTGCGGTTCTTGTTCAGCACCACCATGACCTGTTCCATGCCCTGCGCGGTTTCCTGATAGCGGAAATAGGTGTAAGTCCCCTGGTCCGGTGCGAAGTGCATCAGTTTGCCATGATGAATCACCGGCTGGGTTTTGCGCCAGTTCAGCAGGCGGCGCACGAATTGCTGCATGGTGCGCTGTTCTGCCGTCAGCCCTGCGCCGGTAAAGGCATTCACTTTGTCGCCCGTCCAGCCACCGGGGAAATCGCGCCGCGCCGCGCCGTCGTCGCGCTGTTTCCGGCTCTGCATCAGCACCTCGGTACCGTAATAAAACTGCGGCGTGCGCGGCATGGTGGCGATATAGGCCAGCGCCATTTTCACCAGCGCCGGATCGTTATTGAGCGCTGTGTACAGGCGGCTCATGTCATGATTGCCTTCAAACAGCACCATCGCTGACGGATCGGGATAAAGCTGGTCATTCACCAGCATTTCATACAAAGCCGTCAGGCCGCCATTCCATGAATCTTCCGCCACCAGCGCCTGCCGCAATGCGTCCTGCAAAGGGAAATCCATCATGGCAGGCATTGATGAGACATAGCCATCCGGATTGTGTTTGCCGCGCAGCCAGCGGGCGACCACATTCGGATTGGTGCTCCATTCTTCCCCGACCATGCTGAAATGCGGATATTCCTCCAGAATCCGGCGCGACCAGGCCGCGAGAAAAGCCGGCTCCGAATAGCTGTAGGTGTCTGCCCGGATACCTGACAGGCCGGCGTATTCAATCCACCAGATGCTGTTCTGGATCTGGTAGGTGGCAACCAGCGGATTGGCCTGATTCATGTCGGGCATGTGTTCGCTGAACCAGCCTTCGGTGAAATTCCGGTGGTCGGCGCGCGACGCATAAGGATCGCTGACGGTGGTGCGGGCATGCCGGGTCGGCACAAATTGTCCGTTGAATGTGATCCAGTCGGCAGACGGCAGATCGCGCATCCACCAGTGATGATCGCCGATGTGATTGAGCACGATGTCCTGAATCACGCCCACGCCTTTGCTGCGTGCCTGTGCCACCAGCTGGCGGTAATCTTCATTGCTGCCGAAACGGGCGTCGATTTTGTAATGATCGGTGGTGGCGTAGCCGTGGTAGGAATAAGCCGGCTGGTTGTTTTCGATCAGCGGGGTCGGCCAGATCATGGTGTATCCCATGTCTGCAATGTAATCCAGATGATCGGCTATACCGCGGATATCGCCACCGTGCCGGCCGGCGCTGTCGTCGCCACGATTGAGCCGGTCAGGAAATCCGGTCACCGTGTCGTTGCTGCGGTCGCCATTGGCAAAGCGGTCCGGCACCAGATTCAGGATCGCATCCGCAGCGCTGAAGCCGCGCCGCTGGGCGGAGTCTTTGTCTCTGGCCTGCAGGCGGTAGCGGTAATGCAGGGTGGCGCTGGCCGGCGCGGCTGTACCTGCATCATGCAGCGGTGAAAAAACCAGATCCAGCTCGCCCGGCTGCGTGCCATCGGCAATGTCGAGATCGACGAACAGATAATTCGGATTACTGACGCGGCGGATTGCCGTAATGCGGACGCCGGGGTAATCCAGCTGCGGACTGCTGGCGCCGATTGCCGGACCATGCACCATCAGTTGCAGGCTGTGCTGCCGCATACCGACCCACCAGAACGGCGGCTCGATGCGTTCGATGCCGTCCATGGCTTTTGTGCTGACACTGGCGGCAGCATGGTTCTGTGCGCAGGTTACGGTGCTGCTGACCAGCAGGGGCAGCAGGAAAAACGAAAAAGAGTGGGAAAACATCAGATTTTCAAATTGAAGTAGTTTAACTACATCGATTTGACCATTTTCCATTTTATATTTCAATGGAAAATTACATCCTGCACCGACACTGACAACACATTGTGCGCCGGACAGTATCCGTGTCCGCCGGCGACAGCATGCGTCTCCTGAAATACCTGTGCTTTCACCGGCAGACATTTGTATGCGGATATTTCATGGCTTGACCGCATCGGGCTGGAATTGTAAATTCAGCTATTCTCTAAATACCGGTTTGCGCTGTCCTGGTGAATCCAATATCCGATCGTGGAAACAAGAGGGGGATTATGTCATCGTCGTTGACTGCTGAAAAAATACCCGCCGGGGAAGCCCGCCATATCAAAGACCTGTTGCAGCACATGCAGGCAAAACTCCGGCAGCGCTACGGCAAAGGGGTCATGCTGCGCCATGATCATCCCAAAATGCATGGACTGGTGCGCGCCTATCTGATCGTCGAACCGGGATTGCCGGCAGAATTGCAGACACCGGTTTTTCAGCCGCACCGGCGTTATCGCAGCTGGGTCCGTTTTTCCAATCTGCATCCGGTGCCGCGGCCTGATCTGCACAGTGATCTGCGCGGTATGGCGATCAAGCTGACCGGTGTCGCCGGCGACAAGCTGAGTGCGGATGACAGCGTGGAGCAGACTCAGGATTTCCTGCTGCAAAGTACGGAAACCTGTGTTGCGCCGGATGTCGCGCAATATGCGCGCTGGCACCGCGCAATGAGCGGCGGTGCCTCGGGGGCCTTCTGGTATTGTCTGCGACACTGGAAAACCGCATTTCGCGGCTGGCAGATGATGCTCAAATGTGCCAATCCATTACATATTGCCTATTTCAGCGTCACGCCGTTTTTGTTTGGTAAGCAGGTGGTGAAATTTGCCGTGGTACCGGCAACCCGCACTCTGGACAGCCTGCCGGATCATCCTGCCGATGATTTTTTGCGCAGCGCCATGGTGGAGCAGCTGGCGCAGGAAGACGTGGTGTTTGATTTCATGGTGCAGGTGCAGACCGACCCGGTGCGCATGCCGGTGGAAGATGCCAGCGTGTTGTGGCCGGAAGCGCTGTCACCGTTCCGGAAGGTGGCGACAATCCGTATTCCGCGCCAGGAATTCGACAGCGAAGCGCAGCGCGATTATGGCGAGCAGATGATGTTCAATCCCTGGAACGCCGTTGCCGAACACCGGCCTGTGGGCGGCATCAACCGGGCGCGCAAAGCGATGTATGAAGCACTGAATGCATTGCGCCGCCAGCACAATCATACCGGTGAGCGCACCGTCGTGAGCTGGGATATTCCGGGTCAGGAGCAGGACAGGTCGCAGAACAGCCGTCTGCAATGGGGCAATACGACCCAGTTCCGGCAATAACCAGAATGTCGGACAGCAGTCGGACAGCATTTACCGGCCGACAATTGTTCCTGCATCAGTAATATCAGGAGGCGGTTCTGACAAAACGGAATACGCCGTCTTCCCCGGCAATGCGTTGCAGCTGACCGTCAAACCACAGCTTGTGCAGATGCGCCAGCGCCTCGCCGATGGCAAAAGTCAGCTGATGTGCGTCCAGCGGACGGCGGAACATGACAGGCACGATGTCGCAGGCAGATTGCGGAGTGCCACAGACAGCCAGCACCTCTGCCAGCCGCTCCGCGTGGTGCTGCTGCAGCTGGATGACCCGGGTATGCAGACCCTGAAACGGTTTGCCATGCGAAGGCAGGATCAGCACGTCCGCCGGCAGCGGCAGATATTTTTGCAGCGAATCAAGGTATTGCTGCACCGGATTGGCTTCCGGTTCGATGGCAAACACCGACACATTGGTCGAAATCCGCGGCAGCAGCATGTCGCCGGAAATCAGCAGATTTTTTTCCGCGCAGTACAGCGAGGCATGTTCCGGTGAATGACCGAAACCGGTAATGATCTGCCAGCGCTGGCCATTCACTGTCAGATCAACACCCTCCTGTAGGCGGCGATAGGCGACCGGCACCGTTGGCACCAGCCGGGTGTAATGCGATTTGCGTTCCTGAATCTGTTCCTGCATGGCCGGATCGGTCAGACCGTGACGGCGGAAATGCGGGAACATCGCGGTACCGTCGGCACCCGGCAATCCGGCCGACATCATGCGGGCAAACGCATATTCGCCCGCCGTCATCCAGAGCGGCACATTCCACAGCGTGCACAGCCAGTCCGCCAGCCCGATATGATCAGGATGGCAGTGCGTGGCAATCACCCGCACTACCGGCAAGCCGCGCAGATGGTTGCTGAGGTCGCCAAACAACACTTCCCAGGCATCGCGCGTGGCATCGCTGGCAATGCCGCAATCGACTACCGTCCAGCCATGCACACGTCCCTGCGCTGTCTCGACTTCGTCTTCCAGCAGCCACAGATTGATATGGTTCAGCGCAAACGGCAGGCCCATGCGCACCCACAGCACACCCGGCGCGATTTCGAAGGTCTTGCCGGTATCCGGCAGGGTGTCGGCGAAAGGATAGTGCAACTGCTGTTCCAGAGAATTCATGCTTGTCCCGATTGGTCTGTTGTTCTGTATTTGCCGCACTGTTCAAAAATTTATCGTCCCGGAATAACAGGCCGCCCGGAATAGCCTACAATGCGCTGATATTCAGTTGACGTTAACGTTAACTGCGAATTGTAATCAGAAAATCGTTTTTGTGTTTGATAAAGACCATGGCCACTTACACCATCACTGAACTGGCACGCGAATTTGACATCACCCCGCGGGCAATCCGTTTTTATGAGGATCAGGGCCTGCTGAACCCGACCCGTGAAGGACCCAGCGGGCGCAACCGGGTGTACACCGCCCGCGAACGCACGCACCTGAAGCTGACGCTGCGCGGCAAGCGCCTGGGTCTGAGTCTGTCGGATATTAAAAGCCTGGTCGATATGTACCGTTCCCCGAAAGACACAACAGCCCAGTTGCAAAGCTTTCTGGAGGTGCTGGCGCGTCACCGGGCGGCGCTGGAACAACAGCGGGAAGACATTGAAGTCATGCTGGCAGAGATCAGCGCGCATGAAGAAGAAAGTCGCCGCCTGCTGGCGTCCGACATTCCCCAGACTTCCGGCGCTGCACCGTAAAACTACGGGGCTGTTGGCAAAAAACAGAATTGACGTTTACGTAAACGTCAATTGGACGTATGATTTCTCTCGCATAAAACAGGCTCAGGATACAGAATCAACAGGATGGGGAAGGGTCTTATGGACGATCACGCGACATTGGATCACAAGCTGGCGCTGATGCTGCTGGAGAGTTTTAATGCTCAGGGTGCATTGATGGCATGGGATGCCCGTCTGACCAGCATCACGCCCGGCGCCTGCGAGATCAGCCTGCCGTTCAGCGCTGCCGTCAGCCAGCAACATGGCTATTTTCATGGCGGTGTGATCGGTACGTTGGCCGATGCTGCCGGAGGCTATGCCGCGAATACGCTATTGATGCCAGTCAGTGAGTGCTTAACTGCAGAGTATAAGATCAATATTGTCGCGCCCGGTATCGGCGACCGATTGATCGCGCGGGGCAAGGTATTGAAAACCGGAAAAACGCTGGTCGTTTCCAGCGCCGAAGTCTTTGCGGTACAACATGGCAAGGAAAAACTCTGCGCCATCATGCAACAAACTTTATTTGTCATCGATAAAAAATAATCTATCCAATAATCTATCTATCAGATAGAAATAGTCATTTTGCAAACACAGGTATTTAACTAATTCAGTGAGGACGACATGCTGCATCTCCCGGGTTTAACTTTCGATCATGGCGACGATATCGCCGCTCTGCGTGAAGCTGTTCAACAATTCGCTGCCGCCGAAATCGCGCCGCGTGCCGCGGAAATCGACCGCAACGATCAGTTTCCGATGGATCTGTGGCGCAAGATGGGCGATCTCGGCATTCTGGGTGTGACCGTCAGCGAAGAATACGGCGGCGCGAATATGGGCTATCTGGCCCACATCATCGCGATGGAAGAAATCTCGCGCGCTTCGGCTTCTGTTGGTCTGTCCTACGGTGCCCACTCGAATCTGTGCGTGAACCAGATCAAACGCAACGGCACCGAAGAGCAAAAGCAAAAATACCTGCCGAAACTGATTTCCGGTGAACACATCGGTGCACTCGCCATGTCGGAACCGAATGCCGGTTCCGACGTTGTCAGCATGAAATTGCGCGCTGACTTTAAAGGTGACCGCTGGGTGCTGAACGGCACCAAAATGTGGATCACTAATGGCCCTGACGCTGACGTGCTGGTGGTCTACGCCAAAAATGATCTGGAAGCCGGCCCACGCGGCATGACCGCTTTCCTGATCGAAAAAGGTTTCAAAGGTTTCAGCATCGCGCAAAAACTCGACAAACTCGGTATGCGCGGCTCGCACACGGGAGAGCTGGTGTTTGAAGATTGCGAAGTGCCGGCTGAAAACGTGCTCGGTGGCCTCGGCAAGGGCGTGAACGTGCTGATGTCCGGCCTCGATTTTGAGCGCACCGTCTTGTCCGGCGGCCCGCTGGGTATCATGCAGGCATGTATGGATGCCGTCGTGCCTTACGTGCATGACCGCAAACAGTTCGGCCAGCCGATTGGCGAATTCCAGCTGATGCAGGGCAAGCTGGCGGATATGTATTCCACCATGATGGCTTGTAAAGCCTATGTGTATGCAGTCGGCCAGGCATGCGACCGTGCGACGACGCCGGAAGCGGTGCGTGCGCTGCGTAAGGACGCGGCCGGTGCGATCCTGTACTCGGCAGAAAAAGCCACCTGGATGGCCGGCGAAGCGATCCAGACGCTGGGCGGTAACGGCTATATCAACGAATATCCGGTCGGCCGCCTGTGGCGCGATGCCAAGCTGTATGAAATCGGTGCCGGCACCAGCGAAATCCGCCGCATGCTGATCGGCCGCGAACTGTTTGCCGAAACCCGGTAATCCGGCAGGAAAATCATGCGCAACCGTTTCACCTGCAACGGCCTGTGCATCCTGCATGACCGTCTGATTACCGGGCCTCTGTACTGAACACTATGTCGCACTTGCATATCGCCACTCCCCTGCTCCAGCACCGCCGCCTGTCGGCGCAACTGGGGCAGGCCGTGTGGCTGAAAATGGAAAACTGCCAACCGTCCGGCTCTTTCAAGCTGCGCGGTATCGGACTGCTGTGCCAGCGTGCCGCAGAGCGCGGCGCCCGGCAGTTCGTCTGTCCTTCCGGCGGCAATGCCGGTTTTGCTGCCGCCGTGGCGGGGGTGGCGCTTGGTATTCGGACCACGATTCTGGTGCCGCAGACCACGCCTGAGAACGTGCGTGCCGCGATCCGCGCCATCGGTGCCACGCTGGTCGTGGAAGGCAGCGTCTGGGATGAAACTAACCAGGCAGCACTGCGCCTGTGCGGGCAGCCGGGTGCTGTGTATATCCCGCCATTCGATCATCCGGATATCTGGGACGGCAATGCAACGCTGATCGATGAAGTTGCCGGACGACATGATTTTGATGTCGTACTGTGTTCGGTTGGCGGCGGCGGTCTGCTCAGTGGTGTGGTGCTCGGTTTGCAGCGCAACGGTCTGGCGCATATCCCGGTGATTGCGGCAGAAACCGAAGGCGCGGCGTCTTACGATGCGGCGATCCGCGCGGGCGGCCCGGTCAGCCTGCCTGCCATTACCTCGATTGCCAGTTCGCTCGGCGCGCGCCGGGTGGCGGATCATGCTTTTGCGCTCAGTCGCGAGCACGATATCCGTCCGGTGGTGGTGACGGATGCACAGGCAGTACAGTCCTGCCTGCGGCTGGCAGACGAGATGCGGGTGCTGGTCGAACCGGCGTGCGGCGCGACGCTGGCAGTCGCTGAGCAGCAACTTCCTGCGCTGGCGCAATTTAAGCGTCCTTTGATTGTGGTTTGTGGGGGAATCGGTGCAGATTTGGATAAACTAGCAGTCTGGAAAAATCAGTTTCATCTGACCTGAGACGCTTACCATCATGCCCCACACCTATTTCCCGAAATTACTGTCTTCCCAGATCGCATTCGACATAGCCCGGATGATCCTGGACGGCTTCGACAAGCATTACCGCTTGTTCCGGATGTCGAGTCAGCGGGCGAAGCAGTTTTTTGAAACCGGCGACTGGAAAGCGGCGCAGCTGGCAGCACGGGAACGTATCCAGTTTTACGATATGCGGGTGCGCGAATGCGTGCAGGCGCTGGAAGACGAGTATGACGAGGACGACCTGACCGATGATGTCTGGCGCGAGGTCAAGCTGCACTACATGGGATTGCTGACCGATCATCTGCGCCCAGAACTGGCCGAGACGTTTTTTAACACGGTCTGCACCAAGCTCCTGCACCGCACGTATTTCCATAACGATTTTATTTTTGTGCGTCCGGCGACATCGACAGAATACATCGAACGCGACGACACGCCGCCGACCTACCGCGTGTATTACCCGCTGACAGACGGCCTGAATTACACCATCAAGCGCATTGTCACCAATTTCCGGCTGAATGCCGTATTTGAAGACCTGGACCGCGATGTGGCGCTGGTCGAGGCGCGGCTGAAGGAAAATTTCGGCGGCGAAAAGCTGGAGCCTAACCACCAGATTCAGGTGCTGGCAAATTTGTTTTACCGCAACAAATCGGCCTATATCATTGGCAAGGGCATTAACGGCAACCGTGAATATCCGTTCGTGATCCCGGTCATGCACAAGCGAAAAGGCACGCTGATGCTTGACACGATACTGTTCGACACCATGCAGATCACCGTGCTGTTTTCGTTTACCCGCGCGTATTTTCAGGTCGATATGGAAGTGCCGTCAGCGTATGTGCAGTTCATCCGCAGCATTCTGCCGAAAAAGCCGCGCAGCGAAATCTACACCATGATCGGCTTGCAAAAGCATGGCAAAAATTTGTTCTACCGCGATTTCCTGCAGCATTTGCGCTACTCGTCCGACCGTATCGAAACCGCACCGGGGATACGTGGTCTGGTGATGCTGGTATTTGCGCTGCCATCGTTTCCTTATGTGTTCAAACTGATCAAGGACAGCTTTCCGCCGCCCAAAGAAACCACCAAGGCACTGATCAAGGAAAAATACCTGCTGGTGAAAAACCATGACCGTGTGGGGCGCATGGCGGACACGCTGGAATACTCCGATGTGGCCTTTCCGCGCGCCCGTTTTTCCGAGGCGCTGCTGGCAGAAATCCGGCAGTTTGCACCGTCGCTGCTGGAGGTGAACGACGACGAAGTCGTCATCAAGCATCTTTACATTGAACGCCGCATGACACCGCTGAATATTTGGCTGACCGAAGCCGAGCGGCGCGATGACATGGCCGCGATGGAGCACGGCGTGCGCGAATACGGCAACGCGATTAAAGACCTGGTGGCTGCCAATATTTTTCCTGGCGACATGCTGTATAAAAATTTTGGCGTCACCCGCCACGGACGAGTCGTGTTTTACGACTACGATGAAATCGAATACATCACCGATTGCAACTTCCGCCGGATACCCGCACCGCGCAACGAAGAAGACGAAATGGCTGCCGAACCCTGGTATCCGATTGCAAAAAACGATGTGTTCCCGGAACAGTTCGGTACTTTCCTGCTGGGAAACCAGAAAGTCCGCGAATTTTTTATGAAATACCACGCCGACCTGCTGACCGCAGAATACTGGCAGGCCCGCAAGCAGCGGATTGCGGCTGGCAAAGTCGACGATGTCTTTCCGTATCCGCAAGAGATACGGTTTAGTTACAACCCATCCTCAACATAATTTTTAACCGGAGAATCCCATGACAGATCCTATCGTAATCGTTGGCGCAGCCCGTACGCCTATGGGCGCATTTCAGAGCGATTTCGCTTCCCTGAGCGCCAGCCAGCTTGGCGCAGTGGCGATTAAGGCCGCAGTTGAGCGCGCCGGTGTCGCGCCTGAGCTGGTTGAAGAAGTCCTGTTCGGTAACTGCCTGATGGCAGGCCAGGGTCAGGCGCCAGCGCGCCAGGCCTTGCTGGCGGCAGGTTTGCCGATGTCCACCGGCGCGGTCACCTTGTCCAAAATGTGCGGCTCCGCGATGAAAGCGACCATGATGGCATTCGATGCCATCAGTGCTGGCAGCAACGAAGTGATGGTCACCGGCGGCATGGAATCGATGACCAATGCGCCTTATATTATTCCAAAAGCCCGCGGCGGCTATCGCATCGGTCACGGCATGATTTACGATCACATGATGCTTGATGGTCTGGAAGATGCCTATAGCCGCGATGAAAAAGGCGGAGGCCGTTCCATGGGCACTTTTGCCGAAGATTGTTCTGCCAAATACCAGTTCAGCCGCGAAGATCAGGATGCGTTCGCCATCGCTTCCGTCAAGCGTGCGCAAGCAGCGACAGCAGACGGCTCGTTTGCGTGGGAAATCGCACCGGTTACCGTTTCCGGTCGCGGTGGTGACGTCGTCATCGATAAAGACGAAGGCCCGCTGAAAGCCAAACTCGACAAAATCCCGGCGTTAAAACCAGCCTTCAAAAAAGACGGCACGATCACTGCCGCATCTTCTTCTTCCATCAACGATGGCGCTGCAGCGCTGGTGCTGATGCGCGAGTCCAAAGCCAAAGAACTCGGCCTGACACCGATCGCAAAAATCGTCGCTCACGCATCGCATGCACAGGAACCAGGTTGGTTCACGACCGCGCCGATCGGCGCGATTGAAAAGCTGTACAAAAAAACCGGCTGGACTACCGACACGGTGGACCTGTTTGAAATCAATGAAGCCTTTGCTGCCGTACCGATGGCTGCGATGAAAGACCTTGGCATTGCGCACGACAAGGTCAACGTACACGGCGGCGCCTGCGCACTGGGTCATCCTATCGGCGCATCTGGCGCACGTATCATCATCACGCTGATTGGCGCGTTGAAAAAACAGGGTAAAAAACGCGGTGTCGCATCCCTGTGTATTGGTGGAGGTGAAGGCACAGCGATGGCCATCGAGTTGTTCTAAGTGTGCGCTGCGTTCATCCAATTTCCGGGCGCATAGCGGCGTTGTAAATGCTCGCAATACCGACGTATTGCTGTGCTTTGTGCCTTGCTCTGCATCCCGGATATTGAATGAACTTGCGCACTTGATATGCCGACGTAGGGTGCGCCCCGCGCACCGTTAATCGCGGTAAGCGTGTCGACAATGAGATTGCAGCTACATCGTCGACATGCGGTTGGAAACACGAAAAGGAAGCAAGATGTCCACAGCACTTATCATCGGCGCGTCACGCGGCATCGGTCACGAACTGGCTTTGCAATATAAAGCGGCTGGCTGGCGCGTGATTGCCACGGCGCGTAAGGCGGTTGATCTGACAACTTTGCAGGAGCACGGTTGTGAGGTCATCCCTTTGGATGTGACGAACATCAATGACTGCGGTGGCCTTGGCTGGCGGCTGGACGATGAAAAAATAGATGTCGCTATTCTGAATGCCGGTGTATACGGCCCGCGCACCACAGGATTGCAGACGCCGCATGATACGCAGTTTGATGAGGTGATGCATACCAATGTGCTGGCAGCGATGCGGATATTGCCGGTGCTGCTGCCACTGGTCGAAAACGCCCATGGGCGTCTTGCTGTGATTTCGTCAATGATGGGCTCCATCAGCGAGCGCAGCGGCAGTCATGGTTGGCTCTATCGTGCCAGCAAAGCCGCGTTGAATTCTGTACTCAAGGACGTGTCTTTGCAGACGCAACAGGCGATCTGCGTGGCGCTGCATCCGGGTTGGGTCAAAACAGAAATGGGCGGTGTCGGTGCTGAACTTCCGGTGGAAGACAGTGCACACGGCATACGCAAAACACTGGCCGGTCTGCGCGCTGACGACAACGGCCAGTTTTTCAATTACAACGGTGCCAGCATCAGCTGGTAACCAGACAACAAACAGACAAAACAACATCAAGACGAGACCAGGTATGTTACTCACAGCAGAACACGAAATGATCCGCGATGCGATACGCGCATTTGCACAGGAAAAACTGGTGCCGAATGCGGCGCGCTGGGACAAGGAACACCATTTTCCGGCAGCAGAATTAAAAGAACTGGCGCAGATGGGCGCGTATGGCGTTGCGGTGCCGGAAGAACTCGGCGGCGCCGGTATGGATTACCTGTCGCTGGCGCTGGTGCTGGAAGAAATCGCCGCCGGCGATGGTGGCACCTCGACGATTGTTTCGGTGAATAACTGCCCGGTCTGCAGCATTGCGATGATGTATGCGAATGATGCGCAGAAACAGCAATGGTTGCGCCCGCTCGCACAAGGCGAGATGCTCGGTGCGTTTTGCCTGACTGAGCCGCATGCGGGCAGCGATGCGTCTGATCTGAAAACGACAGCCCGCCGTGAAGGCAATGACTATGTGCTGAACGGTGTCAAGCAATTCATCACCAGTGGCAAACATGCAGACGTCGCGATTGTTATGGCGGTGACGGATAAAGCAGCAGGCAAAAAAGGTATCAGCGCATTCTGGGTGCCGACCAAAACGCCGGGTTACATCGTCGCCGGGCTCGAAAATAAAATGGGTCAGCATTCTTCCGATACCGCACAAATCCTGTTTGAGAATTGCCGCATCCCTGCTGAAAACCTGATCGGTGAAGAAGGCATGGGCTACAAGATTGCCTTGTCCGGACTTGAAGGTGGTCGTATCGGTATCGCCTCGCAATCGGTAGGTATGGCGCGCGCCGCATTTGAAGCCGCGCTGGCCTATGCCAAAGACCGCAGCAGCTTCGGCAAATTGATTTACGAACATCAGGCGGTGCAATTCAAACTGGCTGACATGGCAACCCAGATCGAAGCAGCACGTCAGCTGATCTGGCACGCAGCGAGTATGAAAGATGCTGGTAAGCCTTGCCTGAAAGAAGCGGCGATGGCGAAACTGTTTGCGTCTGAAATGGCGGAAAAAGTCTGCTCCGATGCGATACAGATACACGGCGGCTACGGTTACGTCAGCGACTTTCCGGTGGAGCGGATTTACCGCGATGTGCGCGTGTGCCAGATTTACGAAGGCACCTCAGAGATACAGAAAATTCTGATCAGCCGCGCGCTGGCCTGATGTGCTTTGCTCTGAGCCGCATTGAGTTTCATTTGACCTTCATTTTGATTTTTTATCACTGATATCACTGAAAAAAGGACGCCGTGATGAAAGCACCTGTCGAATTCTGGTTTGATTTTGTCTCACCGTATGCGTATATCGCCGCGCAGTCTATCGAACAACTGGCTGCCGGACATGGCCGCGAAGTGAGCTGGAAACCGATGTTGCTGGGTGCCGTATTCAAAGTGACCGGCTCCAGCCCGCTGACCATGCGGCCATCGGTGATGGCAGATTATTTTAAGCATGATTTTCTGCGTTCCGCACGCTATGCCGGCGTGCCTTTCGTGTTGCCGAAGCCGTTTCCGATTGCGACTCAGAATACCGCCCGGGTTTGCCTGTGGCTGCAAGACACCGCTCCGCAACGCACCGGCGAATTCGTGCGTCAGGTCACACGTGCATATTTTTCTGGTCCGACTGCATTAAATGATACCGGCTGGCTGGCGTCACAGATAGCGGCGATGGGGCTGGACGGTGCCGCCGCAGCGGCGGCCTGCAACGAGCCGCATTACAAGGAAGCCTTGAAGGCGCAATGCGAGCAGGCGATAGAAAAAGGCATCTTTGGTGCACCGTGGATCATTGTTGATGGTGAATCGTTCTGGGGTAACGACCGTCTGCCGCAAGTAGAACATTGGCTGGCGCAGGGTGGTTTTTAATCAGCATCGTAATCAGCATTGTTTAGATAAGAAATCAAAATCATCAAAAATAACCGGTCAGCAAACGCAGAATTTTTTTTGCGTCATGAGGAGAGCAGCATGTTAAAAAAAGGCTATCAGCAGTTAGTGGATGAAGCATACGCACAGATCAGGACTTACAGCGTTGCCGAAGCGTTGACGAAGCTGGATAAAGGTGACGTGCAATTCATCGATGTGCGCGACATCCGCGAACTCGAGCGCGAAGGCGTGATCGCAGGCGCCTTTCACGCACCGCGCGGCATGATCGAATTCTGGGTTGATCCGGATTCGCCTTACTTCCGTCCGGTATTCGGTGAAAACAAGGAATTTATTTTATTTTGTGCAGCAGGCTGGCGTAGCGCCCTGACCACCAAGACTTTGATGGATATGGGACTGGAAAATGTGGCGCATATCGAAGGTGGCTTTACTGCCTGGAAAGCCGCAGGCGCACCCACCGTCGCCAAGGAAATCAAGAAAGTTGTATGAGTCGTCAAGATCAAAAAAGCGCGAGCCTGTGTCCCTGTGGTTCAGCAAGAAAGTATGAGCAATGCTGCGGCGTGTATATCAGCGGTACTGCCGCCGCACCGACGGCAGAAGCGCTGATGCGCTCACGTTACAGCGCCTACACCTTGAGCGATGAGGTGTATCTGCGCGCCACCTGGGACGAGCGTACCTGTCCATCAGAGCGCATCACCCATGACGAACCCACCAACTGGCTGGGGCTGGAAGTCAGGAAACATCAGCAGGACGGCGATCAGGCGATTGTGGAATTCGTCGCCCGCTACAAAATTGCAGGCAAGGCCCATCGCCTGCACGAAGTCAGCCGTTTTGTTCAATATGACGGCAAATGGTTTTATGTCGATGGCAGCTTTCCTCAAAAATAAATCAACACCGGAATCCAAATAATGACAATCCTAGAATCCAAACTGAACCCACGTTCTGATGATTTCAAAGCCAATGCTGCTGCCATGCAGGCGGTGGTGGACGACCTGAAAGCGAAAATAGAAAAAATCGCACTGGGTGGCGGCGACGAAGCACGCAGCAAACATCTGGCACGTGGCAAATTGCTGCCGCGTGATCGTGTGCAAATGCTGCTGGATGCCGGCACGCCTTTTCTGGAATTTTCCCAGCTTGCGGCCTACGACATGTACAAGGAAAAAAATGGTAACGATGCGGCGCCGTCGGCTGGTGTGATTACCGGCATTGGCCGCGTGGCCGGGCAGGAATGCGTAATCGTGTGTAACGATGCGACTGTCAAGGGCGGCACTTACTATCCGCTGACCGTCAAAAAACATCTGCGCGCACAGGAAATTGCCGAGCAAAATAATCTGCCCTGTATTTATCTGGTCGATAGCGGCGGCGCGAATCTGCCGAATCAGGATGATGTGTTTCCAGATCGCGATCACTTCGGCCGCATCTTCTACAATCAGGCGAATATGTCCGCCAAAGGCATTCCACAGATCGCGGTGGTGATGGGTTCCTGTACCGCTGGTGGCGCTTATGTACCGGCGATGAGCGATGAATCGATTATTGTCAAAAACCAGGGCACGATTTTCCTCGGTGGCCCGCCATTGGTGAAAGCCGCAACGGGCGAAGTCGTCAGCGCCGAAGATCTCGGTGGTGGCGATGTGCATACGCGTTTGTCCGGCGTGGTCGATCATCTGGCACAAAACGATACGCATGCGCTGTCTCTGGCACGTACCATCGTCTCGAATCTGAACCGCCAAAAACCACAGACCGTGGTGCTGAAAGAAGTCGAAGAACCGAAGTTCGCAGCCAGTGAATTGTATGGCGTGATTCCGGTCGATACGCGCAAGCCTTTCGATGTGCGCGAAGTGATTGCGCGGATTGTCGATGGCAGTCATTTCGATGAATTCAAGGCACGCTACGGCACCACGCTGGTCTGTGGCTTTGCGCATATTCACGGCATGCCGGTCGGCATCATTGCGAACAATGGCATTTTGTTTTCTGAGTCCGCATTGAAAGGCACGCACTTCATCGAACTGTGCTGTCAGCGCAAAATCCCACTGGTATTTTTACAGAACATCACTGGCTTTATGGTCGGGCGCAAATACGAAAATGAAGGCATCGCGCGTAACGGCGCGAAGATGGTGACGGCGGTTGCAACGGCGAATGTGCCGAAATTTACCGTGATTATCGGTGGCAGTTTTGGTGCTGGCAATTACGGTATGTGCGGCCGCGCTTTCTCGCCGCGCTTCATGTGGATGTGGCCGAATGCACGTATCAGTGTCATGGGTGGCGAGCAGGCCGCCAGCGTACTGGCGACCGTGAAACGTGATGGCATAGAAGGCAAAGGTGGTAGCTGGAGCGCCGACGAAGAAGCCGCATTCAAACAACCGATCAAAGAGCAATACGAACATCAGGGGCACCCGTATTACGCCTCTGCTCGTTTGTGGGATGACGGTGTGATTGATCCGGCCGATACCCGCATGGTGCTTGCTCTGGGATTAAGTGCTGCATTGAATGCGCCGATTCCAGACGCGAAATTTGGCATTTTCAGGATGTAAAGCGTCTCTCCGTTTGAAAGCCCGGAACAGGGCGCGTGACCGCATCATGCGTAGTTCCGGATTGAATCTGGTCACAGAAACAGCATTAAAAGGAATGCCATGTTTGAAACCCTGTCCGTCGAACGCCACGGTCTGAGCGCCACCGTGACCCTAAACCGTCCCGATGTGCGCAATGCGTTCAATGAAACCACGATTGCAGAAATCACCCAGGTTTTTCAGGAGCTCGATGCCGACGCGGCTGTGCGCGCGATTGTGTTGGCAGCGAACGGCCCGGCGTTCTGCGCTGGTGCCGACCTGAACTGGATGAAAAAAATGGCGGATTACACGCATGCCGAAAATCTCGCCGATGCGGGGCAGCTGGCGGCGATGCTGGCGGCGATTTACCGTTGCAGCAAGCCGGTCGTGGCCAAAGTGCAGGGTGATTGCTATGCCGGTGGCATGGGACTGGTGGCTGCTTGTGATATCGCGGTCAGTGTCGACAGTGCGAATTACTGTCTCAGTGAAGTGAAGCTCGGCCTGATTCCGGCGACGATTTCGCCGTATGTGATCAAGGCGATGGGCGAGAGTGCGGCGCGGCGCTACTTCATCACAGCGGAGCGTTTCAGCGCAGCAGAGGCGCAGCGTATCGGCTTTGTACATGAAGTGGCAACGGCAGAGGCGCTGGATGACACTGTGGCAGGGATCGTCAAGGCGCTGGTATCGAACAGCCCGAACGCCGTGCGTCAGGCGAAACAGTTGGTGCAGGACGTTGCCAGCCGTGAGCTGACACCGGAACTGATTGCCGCCACTGTGGAAGGCATTGCGCAGATCCGCGCTTCCGCTGAAGGGCGTGAGGGCGTGCGCTCTTTCCTCGAAAAACGCAAGCCAGCATGGTTAAGCTGAACCCCGTCTGGCACCGGTTCGCTGGCAGTACTTGCTTATGTCAGCACCACACGGCAGCCGGGAAACCGGGAGCCTGTGAAAAGTCGCATAAAATAGGCGCCTTCGTCAGTAGTCTGGAGTTAATTTGAATACAAGAAATGACTGGGTCGCACGCAGCCTGCAGCATGTCTGGCATCCGTGCACCCAGATGCAGCATCATGAAACGGTGCCCCTGATTCCGGTCAGTCACGGGCGCGGTGCATGGTTGTACGATATGGAAGGCAAGCGCTATCTGGACGCCATCAGCTCATGGTGGGTGAACCTGTTTGGTCATGCCAATCCGCGCATCAATGCCGCACTCAAGGATCAGCTCGATCAGCTGGAACACGCCATGCTGGCGGGCTTTACGCACGCGCCGGTGATTGAATTATCAGAAAAATTAGCCGCATTGACCAGCCACCAGCTCGGTCATTGTTTTTACGCTTCTGATGGCGCTTCGGCGGTCGAGATTGCGCTGAAGATGAGTTTTCATTCGTGGCGTAACCGCGGGCAGACCGACAAGCAGGAATTCATCTGCATCCAAGGCAGCTATCACGGCGAAACCGTCGGCGCGCTGGCAGTTACTGATGTCAGTCTGTTCCGCGAAGCGTATGGCCCCATGCTGCAACGGGCACATGTGGTCGCTTCACCGGATGCACGTCTGGCGCAGGAAGGCGAAACGGCTGCCGATGTCGCCTTGCGTGCGGCCGCTGATCTGGAACGTGTGTTGCAGCAGCGCGAAGGCAAGATCGCCGCAGTGATTATCGAGCCGCTGGTGCAATGTGCGACTGGCATGGCGATGCACGATCCTGTGTATCTGCGCCGTCTGCGCGAGTTGTGCAATCAATACCATGTGCATCTGATCGCCGATGAAATTGCGGTCGGTTGTGGCCGCAGCGGCACTTTCTTTGCCTGTGAATCGGCGCAGATCTGGCCTGATTTTTTATGTCTGTCGAAAGGTATCAGCGGCGGTTATCTGCCCCTGAGTCTGGTGATGACGACCGATGCGGTTTATCAGTCGTTTTACGATGCGGATGTGCGGCGCGGCTTTTTGCATTCGCATTCGTACACCGGCAATCCGCTGGCCTGCCGTGCGGCACTGGCGACGCTGGCGATTTTTGCAGAGGATGATGTGCTGGCGCAGAACCGCCGCAAAGCACAGATGTTTGCCGATGCATTTGCACCATTGCACGATGATCCGCGTGTGCGGCATGTGCGCCAGCAAGGGATGATTTTTGCGTTTGATGCGATTGTCGATGACGCTGAAAAAGCCGTGACATTTTCGCGCCGTTTTTTCAGCGCCGCCTTGCAGCAGGAATTATTGATGCGCCCGATAGGACGCAGTGTCTATCTGATGCCGCCGTATATTCTGAGCGACGATGAAATCGCTCTGCTGGCACAGAAGACCATGAAAGTGTTTGAAGAGGTTATGGCATGAGTGGCACGACAGGAAATAATAGTCATCTGCAGTTAGCGGAAAAGCGAGTGCAGAGTATGCCTTTGTTGCAGGCATTGCAGGAAGAATTGGCGGCGCTTGATGCGCAGCACCTGATCCGCCGCCGCCGTACTGTGAACAGCGCGCACGGCGCGAATCTGCGTGCTGATGGCCAAGATCTCATCGCTTTTTGCAGCAACGATTACCTGGGGCTGGCGACGCATCCGGAAGTGGTGCAGGCCCTGCAAAAAGGTGCCAGTCTGTACGGCGCAGGCAGCGGTGCTTCGCATCTGATCAGCGGTCATAGCCGCGCCCATGCTGCGCTGGAACAACGTCTGGCTGAATTCATGGCACCGGATATTGCTCATGCCCGTGCGCTGTATTTCTGCACCGGCTACATGGCGAATCAGGCAGTGATTACTGCGCTTGCAGGTAAGGATGCTGCGGTGTTTTCAGAAGCACTGAACCACGCATCGATTATCGACGGTGTGCGTCTTGCACGCGGCACCGCGCAAGTATTTCCGCACAAGGATTACGCTGCGCTGGAAAAAATGCTAAAGGAATGCACTGCGCAAAAACGTGTGGTGGTGACCGACAGCGTATTCAGCATGGATGGCAATATCGCCGATCTGCCGCCCTTGCTGGCGCTGTGCGAACAATACGATGCCTGGCTGATTGTGGACGATGCGCATGGCTTCGGAGTGCTCGGTGAAAACGGTCGCGGTGTGCTCGAACACTTTGGTTTGCAATCACCGAATCTGGTCTACATGGGCACGCTGGGCAAGGCGGCGGGCGTCGGCGGCGCGTTTGTCGCTGCGCATGAAACTGTGATCGAATGGCTGATCCAGAAAGCGCGTGCCTACATTTACACAACAGCAGCCGCACCGGCGCTGGCACATGCGTTGCTGACCAGCATCGACATCATCAGCGGTGATGAAGGCCGCGAACGCCGCGCACATCTGAATAAGCTGATCGGGATGTTCAGCCACGGCCTGAATCTGCAAATGTGGGAGCTGATGCCTTCAGTGACTGCCGTGCAGCCGGTGGTGATCGGTGAGAATGCGGCGATGCTGAATATCGCCGGCAGCCTGCTCAATCAGGGCTACTGGGTCGGCGCGATTCGTCCACCGACCGTCGCGCCCGGCACGGCCCGTCTGCGCGTGACATTGTCTGCAGCGCATAGCGACATTCAGGTGCATCAACTCATCCAGGCGATTAATCGTCTGGATCAGATGAGCCATGTCGCGCAATGTTTTGCGGAGGTGGCCTGATGAGCCTGGCAACATCATTGACAACATCAGCGCGCCCGTTTGATTTCTTTGTCACCGGCACCGATACCGAAATCGGGAAGACGCTGTGCAGCAGCGCCTTGCTGTATGCACTGGCGCGGCAGGGCAAGCGCAGCCTCGGTCTGAAGCCGATTGCATCGGGTGCCGAACTGCGTGACGGCATCTGGCATAACGAAGACGTGGACAGCCTGATCGCCGCCTCCAGCGTGCAGGCAGACCGCAATCTGGTGTGTCCGTATCTGATGCAGACACCCGCTGCGCCGCATATCGTCGCCCGCAATGAACACGTCACGATCTCGCTGCCGCAGATTGTGGCGAACTATCAGCGGGCAACAGCGCTGAGTGACGCCGTGATCGTCGAGGGCGTGGGCGGCTTTTGCGTACCGCTCGACGATGAACACGATACCGCCGACATGGCGCAACAACTGGCATTGCCGGTGATACTGGTGGTGGGTTTGCGGCTGGGTTGCATCAGCCACGCGCTGCTGACTGCCGAAGCCATCCGTGCCCGTGGTCTGCGCATTGCTGGCTGGATTGCGAATACCGTCAATCCCGACATGCTGTATTTGCAGGACAACGTCGCTGCGCTGGAACAGCGTCTCGGCGCGCCGCTGCTGGGCCAGATACCTCGCCTGACAGGCAGCGCTACAGAGCAGGTTGCTGCCGCAGTCGCCTGTCTCGATCTGACAATTTTGAAGTAAAGGAAGATTTATGCAAGCCAATGACACTCCGCAACAAGCCGTGCAATTTCAGGCACCCGTCAAAAAAATCGAAGCCGAAACCTGGCCGGTCGATGATGTGCTGGCGCTGTTCGATCTGCCGTTCAACGATCTGATGTTCAAAGCACAGACCGCGCATCGTGCCAATTTCCCGGATGGCGATGTGGAACTGGCGACGCTGTTGTCGATCAAGACCGGCGGCTGCGAAGAAGATTGCGGCTACTGCCCGCAGGCAGCGCGTTACGACACCGGCGTCGAAGCCAAAAAAATGTTGGATGTGCGCGAAGTGTTGGACGCTGCCAAAGCCGCGCGTGAAAACGGCGCGACCCGTTTCTGCATGGGTGCGGCCTGGCGTTCGCCAAAAGACCGCGACATGGAAAAAGTCGAAACCATGGTGCGCGAAGTCAAAGCCATGGGACTGGAAACCTGCGCTACACTCGGCATGCTGAAAGAAGAACAGGCACAACGTCTGGCTGATGCTGGTCTGGATTACTACAACCACAATCTCGATACCGCACCGGAGTTTTACAGCAATGTGATTTCCACCCGCGACTATCAGGATAGACTCGATACGCTGGGTCATGTGCGCACCGCTGGCCTGAAGGTTTGCTGCGGCGGCATCGTCGGTATGGGCGAATCACGCCGCCAGCGTGCGGGCTTAATCGCGCAACTGGCGAATCTGAATCCGTATCCGGAATCAGTGCCGGTCAATCATCTGGTGCAGGTCGAAGGCACGCCATTGCACGGGCTGGATCCGCTGGATCCGCTGGAATTCGTCCGCACGATTGCGGTTGCCCGCATCACCATGCCGAAAGCGCGTGTGCGCTTGTCCGCAGGCCGCCGTCAGATGGGCGAAGCGGTGCAGGCGATGTGTTTCCTCGCTGGCGCGAATTCGATTTTCTATGGCGATAAATTGCTGACGACAGAAAATCCGGAAGCTGCCGATGATCGCGTCTTGCTGGATAAATTAGGTTTGAAAACCCGCGGTAAAGTCGAAGCCAAAGCGGGTAGCTGTAATTAAGAAATAAATGGTCACAACGCGGTGCAAACCGATCACGAGTCGTGTGTGCCGCATTCATCCTGTAACAGAAAAGACGACATTTCCGATTCAATATAACTAAGAGCGAAGAGACATGTTCACCAAAATCCTGATCGCCAACCGCGGCGAAATCGCCTGCCGTGTCGCTGCGACTGCACGCCGCATGGGTATCAAAACCGTCGCCGTCTATTCGGAAGCCGACGCCAATGCCAAGCATGTCGCCGTCTGTGACGAAGCGGTGCTGATTGGCCCGGCAGCCGCCAAAGAAAGTTATCTGCGCGCCGATAAGATCATTGAAGTTGCGCTGGCAACTGGCGCGCAAGCGGTGCATCCGGGTTATGGATTTTTGTCAGAGAACAGTGAATTCGCTGAAGCCTGCGCAAAAAATGGCATCGCCTTCATCGGCCCGCCAGCCTCCGCAATTGAAGCGATGGGCAGCAAATCTGCGGCGAAATCGCTGATGGAAAAAGCCAATGTGCCGCTGGTGCCTGGCTATCATGGCGATAATCAGGATGCCGATTTTTTGCAGAACGAAGCCGACCGCATCGGTTATCCGGTGTTGCTGAAAGCCAGCGCTGGCGGTGGCGGCAAAGGCATGCGCGTGATCGAACACAGCAAGGATTTCAAAGAGGCGCTGGCATCCTGCAAACGCGAAGCGATCAATTCCTTTGGTGACGATAAAGTGCTGGCAGAAAAATATCTGCAACGTCCGCGCCATATCGAAATTCAGGTGTTTGCCGACACCCACGGCAATTGCGTGTATCTGTTTGAACGTGATTGCTCGGTACAACGCCGCCATCAAAAAGTATTAGAAGAAGCACCGGCACCCGGCATGACGCCGGAACGCCGCGCCGCAATGGGCGAAGCGGCGGTTGCTGCCGCTAAAGCAGTTGGCTATGTCGGCGCAGGTACAGTTGAGTTCATTGCAAATCAGGACGGTTCTTTCTACTTCATGGAAATGAATACGCGCTTGCAGGTTGAACATCCGGTCACAGAAATGATCACCGGCACCGATCTGGTCGAATGGCAATTGCGCGTGGCAGCCGGCGAAGCCTTGCCGCTGCAACAGGAACAATTGCAGATACACGGCCATGCGATTGAAGCCCGTGTGTATGCTGAAAATCCGGAAAAGGGTTTCCTGCCATCGATAGGCACTTTACGTCATGCGCGTACCCCGGCAGCAGTAAATTTTGAACTCGGCGGCAGCGCAGAACCAGCGGGTTTCCGTATCGACAGCGGCGTGCGTGAAGGCGATACGATCTCGCCTTTCTACGATCCTATGATCGCCAAAATGATCGTCTGGGGCAAAGACCGCACCGAAGCACTGGCACGCATGGCGCAGGCCTTGTCGCAATATCAGATCGTTGGTTTGTCATCGAATATCGCTTTCCTGTCGCGTCTGATACACAGCGACGCCTTTGCCAACGCCGATCTGGATACCGGCCTGATTGCGCGTAACGAAGCACAACTGTTCCCGCCAGCGCGGCCAGCATCTGTGGATGTGGTCGCATTGGCTGTGGTGTCGCTGTTGCTGTCTGAAAAATCCGGCGGCAGCGACCCGTGGCAGAGCAGCCACGGCTGGCGCATGAATAGCCTGATGCAGCGCGCCTTGCAGTTCGCTGAAGAACATCACCAGCACAGCGTACAGGTCACGTATCTGGCCGATGGCTGGAAATTGCACACGGCTGATACCACCGCAGATGTCCGGCTCGCGTCTGTCAGTGGCAGCGGCAGCAGCGATCTGGTACTGAAAATCGCTGATCGCACCGTCACTGGCACCGTCGTGCGTGATGGTGAACATTTCCACGTCTTCAGCCAGGGCGTGCATACCGATCTGCATTACAGCGATGCACTCGCCCATGCCGGTGAAACCGAAGCCGAAGGCGGCCGCCTGACTGCGCCGATGCCGGGCAAGATCGTCGCGGTGTTGGTATCGAAAGCACAGGAAGTCAAAAAAGGCGACGCGCTGCTGATCATGGAAGCCATGAAAATGGAGCACACGATTTCAGCACCGCTGGATGGCGTGATCGACGACGTGCTGTACGCGGTGGGCGATCAGGTCACCGAAGGCGCGCAGCTATTGGCATTCGCGCAGTAAGTCAGCCCAGCCGGAGCTTTTTTCGTGTTTCACGGAACAGACCGGCTGGAGCATTGAGTATGTAAATTTTTTGCAGGTGAAGTGATGACCTTACTTTCGATCAATATTAACAAGATTGCTTTGCTCAGAAATTCGCGCGGCCGCAATTATCCAGACGTCGATGCGTTCGCGGCGCGCTTTCTCGATCTTGGTGTGGCGGGCATCACACTGCATCCGCGTCAGGATCAGCGCCACGCGCGCTATTCTGATGTCGAAAGTCTCGGGCAGTTGTGTCAGCGGCGCGGTGCAGAATTGAATGTCGAAGGTTACCCGGCAGCGGAATTCATGGAAGTCGTGTATCGCTATCGTCCTGCGCAATGCACGCTGGTGCCGGATGCGCCGGATCAGCTGACTTCCGATCACGGCTGGGACATGCGCAAAGATGCTGCTTTATTGCAGCCAGTGCTGGCAGGCTTGAAAGCCGCCGGCATACGCAGCAGCCTGTTTGTGGATGCCGGGATCAGCGATGCCGATCTGGCGCTGGCAAAACAAATGGGTGCCGACCGCGTTGAGTTATATACCGAGCCGTATGCGGAAACCTATGGCACACCGGAAAACGATGCCGTGCTGCAGACCTTTGCGGACACTGCTTTGCGCGCGCAACGCGCTGGTCTGGGAGTGAATGCCGGGCATGATCTGAATCTGCAAAACCTGGGCAAATTTTTACAGATCAAAGACATCCTCGAAGTCTCTATCGGCCATGCCGTGATCGTTGAAAGCCTGGAACAAGGCATGGACAATGTCACGCGCCAGTATCTCGACATCATCCGTCGTGCCGCGCAGGCATAGGTGCAGTATAAGCCAGCCGCAGCCATCCACAGACTATGCAGGCAAAAGGAAAACAGATGAACACATCACTACCGCAACAAGTCAAAATCGTTGAAGTCGGCCCGCGTGACGGTTTACAAAACGAAAAAGAAAGCATCCCCGCCGACATCAAAATCGAACTCGTGAATCGCCTCACTGCCGCCGGTTTTGCGAACATCGAAGCCGCCTCTTTCGTCTCGCCCAAATGGGTGCCGCAGATGGCCACGTCTGCCGAAGTCATGGCTGGCATCAGTCGCAAACCCGGTGTGATTTATTCGGTGCTGACGCCGAATATGAAAGGCTTTGAAGCCGCACTCGCTGCCGGTGCTGATGAAGTCGTGATTTTCAGTTCCGCATCCGAAGCCTTTGCGCAAAAAAATATCAACTGCTCGATAGAAGAATCGATAGAACGTTTCCGCGATGTCGCGCTGGCGGCCAAGCAAAATAACATCCGCTTGCGCGGCTCCATCAGTTGCGCTTTCGGCTGCCCGTATCAGGGTGAAGTCGCGCCTGCCAGCGTGGCCGATGTCGTCCGCCGCCTGCGCGATCTGGGCTGCGATGAAATCGACATCGCCGACACCATCGGCGTAGGCACTGCGCGCCAGGTGCAAAATGTGATGCAAGTCGTCGCGCAGGAATTCCCGCTGCACAGTTTATCCGGCCATTTTCATGACACCTACGGCCAGGCACTGGCGAATATCTACGCCAGTCTGGAAGTCGGCATCAGCATCTTCCATTCCAGCGTCGCTGGCCTCGGCGGCTGCCCATACGCCAAAGGCGCCACCGGCAATGTTGCCACCGAAGACGTGCTGTTCCTGATGCAGGGATTAGGTATCCATACCGGCATTGATCTGAATGCCGTGGTCGACGCCGGACAATTCATCTCCACCCACCTCGGCCGCAAAGCCGTCAGCCGCGCATGCAATGCGATTGCGGCCAAGCGGGCTGGGTGAAATAGAGAGGGTGCTGGTGATGAGTGAGAAAATCAGCGGTGCTCGAGCTGCCGGAAAGTAGCGTGGGCAACAGCGCAATAGTTTGCTGCTATTTGCTCAGTGCTCCGCCGACTTTTAGGTAAAGCTTCTCCCGCTTTTTGATCGAATGCCTTGCAGTTCACGGTAGTAACTGGCCAACCTCCTTGACTCTGCAGTTGCCTCGGGCGCAAACCAAGAGATGGCGGCGCGAAATGCGGACACAAAGGCCAAGAAGTCGACTGCCCCTATCGTTTTGTAGAAGTTGATTGGGCTACCGTAGTCGCCATCTTTGAACGAGCCGTGTGTAATGCCATGGCGATTAGTACCATCAATGAATGGATACTTTTTGGAATCAACGTACAACACATTATTGGTGAAATTAGTAAACGAATCCATCATTGAAATAATTTCGCCGGTTGCTCCAATGTTCTTCTCTATTGACTCGCGTTTACAGTCTGACGCTAATTTAGAAAATACCTCACGAACGTAATTGCAGGATAAGCCTCGACTGGCTAAGAGTTCTCGTCCGGCACCTTCGATTACAGGAACTAGACCAGCGACTGCAACATGATGGAGGCCAAGGAAATGGGCCTCGATTGATTCGGCAATCGTTTCTTTGTACTCGGTAATTACCGGAGTAATTAGATAGCGACTGCATACCATCGCAGCTAGACTATCCGCTCCGTAGAGGTGAGCCAGCCACTGTTCAAGGTCACCTTGACCAAACTCATTCCCCTTACGAAGAATTTCGGATGCCATAGCGCTAAGGAACCCCATAGCAGCGTAGGGCGGAAGAAACCACCCTATGCTTGAAAAAGCATTCTCAAAGTGCGGAAGAGTCCCAGTAGTCATGACTGTACCTAGCGTACTACCTAGCTGACGTACCTATTTTCGACGTGTCTAAGTTGTCCGGTGGGGGAGTGTTTTTTTCTAATTCGCACTTCGTTTCAGTAGGTAATGCTTCTTTCCACGGCTCTTTTCCCAACGATGTAGTGGCAATTATGACGAGGGCTAGGCCGCACAAGCGGATAGAAACATTCGGTACGGGAAGATAAGTATCGAATTTTCCGGTGACAAGATTTACGCTAATCGAAATTGTAACCAGCATCAGTGCCATGACCAAAATGGAGTACCTTAACATTACCGCATTAGTAGCTGGGTCGAACTCATACATCTCTATGAGCATCAAACCAACAAACACGCCTAAAGTTGTCGTTGTATAGTCGAAGGTGAGTTCCGCTAAACGAGTACCGCTCGAGCGAAAGAATGATGCGAGGTATGGGACAGATTTCAGCGCAGTTGCCAAGCCAAGAAAAATAAAAGAAAAGTAGAAGAACAATTTAACCAATGTTATTGCGAGTTGACCTGATATTGCATTTAAGAGCACGTTTTTCCAATATGGATTTACTTTTAGGCTTATAAAACCAAAAGTTAATGTGATCCAGAATGGCGTCCAGAAAACATGCCATAGACGCTTGAGTGTATCGATACAATTCATTTCGATAAAGGTTGCCATAGTGAGAATCTTAATGATTTCATTTAACAAAAATGAAGTTTAATTTATGATGTCAAAGAAGACAATTTTTCCTTTCTTAAAGAGCGCAAAAATTCCGCTTGTCCCGGCACCCGATGCGCAGGTGTACCGGCGTTTGCACTTTTTCCTATTTTTGCTATAACGAATTCAGAGGCTTTGTGTTTGCAGACCGGTTAGTCTGTCAAACATTGATCTGGCATCTCTCTGACGATTCGTCCGCAATGACAAAACCTCCGGTGTAATTTTTTGCTGACAGGGGGTTATCATGCGGCAGCGTCTTTACTTCATGCTTCCCGATATTCCGCAAGCCCGCGCGACGCTGGATGAGTTGTTGCTGGCAAGGATAGAGGAACGTCATATTCATTTCATTGCGAAAGACAATCTTTTGCTGCCGGATATGCCGGGAGCGAATCTGTTTCAGCGCACCGATCTTCTGCATGGACTGGAACTGGGAGCATTGATCGGTGCAGTTTCCGGTGTGCTGGCCGGTAGTTTGTTGCTGATTTTTCCTCCGGAAAATCCGGAACTCAAAATGATGGCATTACTGGGGTCGGGATTTGGCGGTGCGCTGCTGGGTTCCTGGTTGTCCGGACGGGCGGCAAAGTCGATACCGAGCTCACGGCTGGAAACCTATTTATCAGAAATCGATGCCGGTAAGGTCTTGCTGATCGTGGATGTGCCATTGCATAAAGTGCTGCCGGTGAAACAGATGCTGTGCGAAAAGCATCCGGATCTGCGTTTTGCGGGCCTGAGTGTGTCGTATGTGCTGAATTGAGCGGCACACGGTTTCAGGTATGGAGCGAACGCGCCAGCCGCAGGCCGGTGAGTTGCCAGCGGGTGCTGGCGGGGAAGAAGTTGCGGTAGGTGGGGCGGCTGTGTCCTGCCGGGGTGAAGGCGGAGGAGCCGCGCAGCACGTACTGGTTGATCATGAATTTGCCGTTGTATTCGCCGATGGCGCCGGCGGCGGGGGCAAAGCCGGGGTAGGGTGTGTAGGCACTGCTGGTCCATTGCCAGCGTGCTCCGTAGAGGTCATGCAGCAGCGTAGCCTGTCCGGAGGTGGCGGCGTATTCCCATTCGGCTTCGGTCGGCAGGCGGGCGTCGCACCAGCAGGCAAAGGCGGCGGCTTCAAACAGGGACAAATGGGCGACTGGCTGCTCCGGTGCCAGCGGCTGTTTGCCATGTAGCGTGAAGTTGGACCAGCTGCCGTCTTTTTCGGGCAGCCAGTACAGCGGGTGGCGGATCTGTTGCGTGCGTATCCAGTCCCAGCCTTCGGCCAGCCAGAGCTGGTGATTCTGATAGCCGCCGTCGGCGATGAACTCGGCATAGTCGCGATTGGTCGTCAGACGGTCGGCCAGCGCAAAGGCTTCGGTGAACTGGCGGTGGCGCGGGGTTTCGTTGTCGAAGCAAAAGCCGTCACCGCGATGACCGGTTTCGGACAGCGCGGCTTCGTAGCTGATCCACTTCAGCGGTGCCGGCGCGAACACTGGCGCTGGTGCGGCCTGCCGGTACAGCGCCGGATACAGCGGGTTGCAGGACAGCAGGTGCTGGATATCGGTCAGCATCAGTTCCTGGTGCTGTTGCTCATGCTGGATGCCGAGTTCCAGCAGTTGCCGCAGGCGTGCGGCGGCTGCCTCTGAGGTGGCTGACATGGCGCTGATGCAGCGCCGGATGCGGGCATCGACCTGAGCGCGGTAATCGAGGATGGTGTCGAAGGCCGGCCGTGTCAGCAGGCCGCGCTGCGGGCGCGGATGTTTGTCGCCGATATCGTTGTAGTACGAGTTGAACAGCATGCGAAAGGCCGGGTGATACGCCTGAAACTGCTGCTCGTATTGTTCCAGAATAAAGGTTTCAAAAAACCAGGTGGTATGCGCCAGATGCCATTTCACCGGGCTGGCGTCGGGCATTGATTGCACGCAGCAGTCTTCGGCAGACAAGGTGGCGGTCAGGTCCAGCGAGTGCTGCCTGACAACCGCCCAGCGTTCCAGTAAATCCGTGCTTGTCATGCCTTGTCTCCGTGCTCAGTCAGGCGGTTTGCGCATAGATTACGGCAAACCATTCGTCGCTGTCGGTCCAGTGGTGGGCAGCGATGAAGCCAGCCTGCTCCAGCAGCGCGACAAAGTCCGGGATGCTGTATTTGTAGCTGTTTTCAGTGTGGATGCTTTCGCCCTGACGGAAATCGCGCCCGCCGTCGGCCCAGCGCACCTGTACATCCTGTTTCGCTTCCAGATGCATTTCAATGCGCGACTGACGGGAATTGAAAAATGCCCGGTGCTGCCACTGGCTGAGTGCAAAATCGCTGCCCAGCAGACGGTTGATATGACGCAGCAGATTGAGGTTGAAGGCAGCCGTCACGCCGAGATGATCGTCATACGCCGTTGCCAGAATCTGCGCATCCTTGATCAGATCGACCCCGATCAGGATGCCGCCGTTGTTGTCGCAGCACAGCCGCAGATGCCGCAGAAAATCCAGCGCCTGCGCCGGTTCAAAATTTCCGATTGATGAGCCGGGATAAAAAAACAGACGGCGCTCATTGCGCACTTCCGGCGGCAGCTGCCAGTCTTGCGCCAGATCGAGACTCAGCGCCGTCATCTCGATGTGCGGAAAGCGTTGCTGCAGGCGGCTGACGGCATCGTTCAGATGATCGGCAGAAATATCGATCGGCACATACTGATGCGGATGCAGCAGCGGAAACAGGCGTGCGGCCTTGGCGCAGTTACCCGCACCCAGATCGATGATGGTGCCGCCGGTGCCGATCACCTCTGCCATCTGCGGCAGGTGGGTGCTGAAAATCGCGGCTTCAGTGCGGGTCGGATAATACTCAGGCAACACGCAGATCGCCTCAAACAGCACCGACCCCATAGCATCGTAAAAATACTTGGGCGAAGTATGGGCGCGGCTGGCGAGCAGGCCGCTGCAAAGCTCCGCATGTTCCCCGGCGCGCGGCAGAGGCGGCACAGGATGCAAGACATTGCCGGCAGCACCAGGATGGCGTGCTGGCAAGGATGGACTGGCGATGACAGACATAAGTGCTTACTCCCCAGAATACGGCGGCCGTCAGGCCGTGATCCGCTGGTTTGACTGCAATGCTGCTGGTGTTAAGTCGTGTGGCTGGTACGCATTTCCTGATGCAAATTAACTGATGTGATGCTGCGACAGCATCGCTGACCCGGCAGAACCGGACAGGGAAATGCCGCGATAGTGTACAACGCTTCTGGGATGTGCGTTGGTTGTTGAACCGGAAAGATGGTTTACCCCAGCGTCTGCCGTATCACCCAGTCAGGATCATCCAGCGGCAGGTCGTGACCGGCGTCGGGATGGAGGCGTAATTCGGCTTGCCAGCGGGTGGCAAGCGTGGCGGAGCATTGCGGGTTCACCAGCGCATCTTTGGCGCCGGCGAGCAGCAGTGGTACTTGCGGAGCCTGTGCCGGGGCGCGGTAGCGCATCGCGGCGAACAGCTGGCGCAGGATGTTGCGGCGGCTGATAGGGTATTGCTGGGCGAAGCTGACCCAGTCGTTGAGCAGGCGTTCGGCGTGGGCGGTGTCGCTCTGGTGGCTGGTCAGGCGCAGGATCAGTTGTTCGCGCTGGCGCTGTGAGCCGGTCAGCATGGTGCTGATGATGGCGGGATAGTTGGCGGGGCGCAGGCGTTGATAAAACGGGTTGTGCGGCGCGAGGCTGGTGTTGATCAGGATCAGGCGTTGCAGTTCGTCCGGGTAGCGTTCTGCCCATGCCACGGCGACCATGGCGCCGAGGGAGATGGCGAGCAGTTTGATCTTGCCGTGTGCTGGCTGTTGCTCCAGTTGCGGCTGAAGTTGTTGCCGGACTTGCTGGCGTGCCTGTTCGACCATTGCACCGATGCTGGTGGCGCTGGCTTGCTGGTACAGAACGCCGTTGCCGGCGAAATCGAGGGTGATGATGCGTTCGTGCGGATGGGCTTGCGCAAACTGTGATGTGAAGCTGCCCCAGTGCCGTTGTTCGCGCATCAGGCCGCGCAGCAGCACCCAGGTCATGGACGATACCAGCGCTGCACGGCGCGCTCCTGCAGGCGCAGGCGGGTCGGGCCTTGCGCCAGCCACTCCTGGTAGCCGCAGGTGGCGCGCATCAGAAAATCCAGCCAGGAATTATGCCGCCGCAGCACGCGGTGCAGGCGGTGTTCCGCCACCGGATTGAACATGCCGTGGCGCGAAAACAATTGGCGCGGATTTTTTTTGACCCACAGCCAGGAACCCATTTCCAGCGTCAGCGGCAGGAAGGTTTTGCCGGATTGTTCCTGCGCCTGCAGATACAGGTAATCCCAGATGTCGCCATGCGTGCGGTATTGCAGGCTCTGCGGTTCAAACAGGTAACGGTGGTTCGGATGGGTTTGCTGGAACAATTCTTCCAGCGACAGAATATCGGCCAGATGCGGAATCGGATGCACGCTGTGGGCATGCGGAAACCAGACCCGGTCGCGCAGGCCGAAACCGGAATGACAGTCAATCGCGATGCTGAACCGGCGCGGCAGTAATTCTTCCTGCACGGTACGACACAGGGCGAGATTTTCGGCCTCCATTTCGGTGCCGGCCGGGCCGCGATACCACGGCAGGTAGCGGCTGATGCGGTGTCCGCCAAGCAGGAAAGGTACCTGATCGGTGGCTTCCACCGGCGCATTGCGCATCAGGTCAACGCCGCGCGGATTGCTGCGGGTGGCCTGCCACATGCCGCCCGGATTAATCAGCGGCATGAATACCAGACGCACTTCCTGCAGCATGTGCTGCAGACTTTTATCCCATGAGAGACGGGTCAGCAGACCGCGCAGGAAAGACAGCAGCACTTGCGAGCCGATGCGCTCAAGCCCGTGAATACCGCCGAAAAAGCCGATCGCCGGCAATGCCGGATCGGGATTGCCGAGCGCGAGCCGGTACACCGGAAAGCGTTTATGCTGGACATCGACTTCGCATAACACATCGACTTCAAGATATTTCTGGCCGAGCTGGATGATGCGTTCGAGTTCTTTTAATTCAGGCAAGGCGGGCATGGCGTTCTGCTTGGAAAACGATGCGGCAATGCTATTGGAGCTATGCGCAGAAAGCAAGCGTTCTCGCTGCCGTGCTGCCGCGGGGATGGCGGCAGCACGGGCAGCGTACGACCGTGCCGGTTTTCCGTATCAGTTTTCGCAACAGAGCTGGCTGGAAGTGCGGGAACGGTAGTCGGTGATGAATTCATCAAAACTGCCGGTCTGGCTGGTTTCCATGTGCCGCTGTTCGGCGATGGATTGCTGTGCCATGTCGTGGAAACTGCGCAGTTCTTCCGCGCCGGGCGGGCGGGCGCGGAACTGTGCCGCCAGCAACTGGCTTTGTTTCAGCGCAAAGCGGGGGAACGATCCGCCTTCGGCTTGGATGGCCTGCATGACCTGCGCGGAAGGCGTTTTTTCTGCATCCAGCAGTCTGGCGCGCTGAGCCTGCAAGGCGTCGTGGTGAACCGTGTCACCGCGCTGACGGTCGAGCAGGGCGGCAACCGGGGCGATTTTGTCCAGCAATTCCAGCCCCCAGGTTTGCAGCGAAACCTGCTGGCCGTGACGCTGCAGCATCAGGCCCGGGCGGCGGCCTTCTTTGACGGTCAGGGCGAAATTCTGTCCATTTTCCTCGCCTTCTTCAGGATTGGTCAGCGGGCTGTCTTCCAGCGCGCAGTACATCAGGAAGGCGTCGAGGAAACGCGAGGTTTCCAGGTTGATGCCGAGCGGGTCAAACGGATTGACATCCATACAGCGCACTTCGACATATTGCACGCCGCGTGAACACAGGGCTTCGATCGGACGTTCGCCGCTGCGGATCACGCGCTTTGGCCGGATGGTGGCGTAAAACTCGTTCTCGATCTGCAGCACGTTGGTGTTGATCTGCACCCATTCGCCGTTGATTTTGGTGCCCAGTTTTTCATACGGCGGATACGGTTTGCGAACCGCCAGCGACAGGCTGCGCATGTAATCGAGCAGGCTGTTGTAGGGCGGCACCAGCCCGTCCTGGGCATTGTTCTGATAGCCCAGATCGCTCATGCGCAGGCTGGTGGCATACGGCAGGTACAGCGTGTCAGCCGACAGCACGTCGAGCTGATGCGGGCGGTCGCGCAGGAAGGTGGTCGCCAGCGCCGGCGAGGCGCCGAACAGGTACATCAGCAGCCAGCTGTAACGGCGGAAATTGCGGATCATCGCAATATAGCTTTCGGACTGCACATACATCGCATCGCCCGGCGTCTGCTCGGCCTGGTGCAGGACTTTCCAGAGGTCTTCCGCCACGGAGAAATTGTAATGAATACCGGCGATGCACTGCATGCTTTTGCCATAACGCAGTGCGAGTCCGCGCCGGTAGACATGCTTGATCATGCCGATGTGCGAAGTGCCGTACCAGGCAATCGCGATGTCTTTTTCGTCGGGCAGCGGGCACGGCATGGACTGGCTCCACAGCATTTCGTCGCCCAGCTCGGTATAGGCAAAGCGGTGAATCCGGTCAAGCTGCTCCAAGGCCTGTGCGATGTCCGGCACCGCAGGCGTGATGAATTCGAGCAGGGCTTCGGCGTAATCGGTGGTGATCTGCGGATGCGTCAGGGTTGCGCCCAGCGCTGCCGGATGCGGGCGCTGCGACAGATGTCCCTGCTGATCGACGCGCAGGGTTTCCCGCTCGATGCCGCGTAAGCCCTGAGCCAGCAGGGGTCTGGTGGTCTCTTGATCAAGCAGCGCAAGACGCCGGTTCAGTAAATCGCTCACAGGTTTTCCTTCAAAAATGATGTCAGCGCAAAAACAAATGCGTGAAAAGTCGAGCAAGCATAGCCGAAATTTGAAACAGGCACCGGCAGCTGCATCAAACCGGAGCCAGTTAAAAAAAGCAGCGGCAAAAACACTGTTAATATTGTTTTTTAGGTAATATTCGGATCAATACATACACAGTCAGTGTAAAGTGCAACTGTGTCAGGCGTATTTTTGGGAGTTTTACTATGCAATTTGCTTACACCATCATTTATGTCCCCGATGTGGCGGCGTCGCTCCGTTTTTTTGAGGCGGCATTTGGCCTGACAACCCGTTTCCTGGATGACTCCGGCATGTACGGCGAACTCGACACCGGCGCCACCACGCTGGCATTCGCCGCACATGAAATGGGTGACTTCAATTACCGTACCGGCCATGTGGCGGCGCACAGCTCACCCAAGCCGCTCGGATTTGAAATCGCCCTGATCACTGCCGACGTGGCCGCCGCCCATGCGCATGCCCTGCACACCGGCGCGGCCGAGCTGGCGGCACCGGCCCAGAAACCCTGGGGCCAGACGGTGTCTTACCTGCGCTGTCCGGACGGCATCATGGTCGAACTCTGCACGGCCATGCCGGCATGAACGGGGGTGATCAGCTGCACCTTGTCCGGCAAGGGATGGTGGCTGTGGAAGCCGGCTGAACCGGCTGGTCCGGTGAAAACGGAGAATCTGGCATGAGCAAGATCGTGGTGAGATGGCTGCTGCCCGGAATCTGGCTGGCTCTGGCGACGCTGGCGTTGGTGATGCCTGCGCTGGCGGCGGATGAGCCGGGTGGCGCTCTGTGGAAGGATGTGCGGGTGGTGACCGAAGATCTGGCGCCGCTGGCTTATCTCGATCCGCGGGATCATACCCTGAAAGGCAGCACTGCCGTGCAGGTGCAGGCCGCAATGAAACGGCTGAGAATGACTTCTTCGATCGAAGTGCTGCCCTGGGCGCGGGCGCTGAAAACAGTTCAGGATTTTCCCGACGTGTTCATTTTTAACCTGAGCCGCACTGCCGGACGCGAAAATGCCTTTAAGTGGGTGTACAGAACAGCCAGCAAGCGGGTTGGGGTGTTTGCCTTACGCAGCCGCAGCGATATCCGCATCACCGCGCAGGCGGATCTGAAAAAATACCGCATCGTCGTGCTGAACCAAAACATCGTGCATCTGACCTTGCTGGAACGCGGTTTTGTACAGACCGGCAATCCGGATTTTTATCCGATGAGCTATGAAAAAAACATCCTGCCGTTTTTACTGGCAGGGCGCGCTGATGCCTGGATACGCACTTATCTGAATGAACACGACCTTGATGAACAGATGCGCGCGCTTGGTGAAGACCCGCAGCGCATCGTGAAAGTGGCGGATCTGGACGACATCCGCGTTGACTTGTATCTCGCCACCAGCCTGCAGACCAGCGATGAAAAAGTGCTGCGCTTCCGCGAAGCCATGCTGGCAGTCCACTGAGCAGGTACCGTTACCGGCCTCAAACAAAGATGGGGAGTATCCATCGTTATTGCCAGTTTCTTTCAATCAAATAAAGGGTTTTTTTATATACTCCCCTCCAGTATATTTTTGATCTGCTGACTTCGGTCGCGCCGCGCTTTCGCAGCGCCGGTTTAGCGCAGAAAAACTTGCACATCTGCCGGTTTAGTACAAAATACAGTGTTGCCCCCTGTCATTCCTGCCGCTTGTCCGGCGAAGGAGCCTGCCATGATCAGCGTACCGGTTGTGATTGATTTTGAAGCCTCAGGTTTTGGCCGGGGCAGTTATCCGATCGAAGTCGGATTTTCCCATCGCCACGGTGAAGGCTGGTGCACTCTGATCCGGCCGGAAGACGACTGGGAGCACTGGGACGAGCGCGCTGTCGGCGCGCACCGGATTCAGCGTGAAATGCTGATCGCCCGCGGACGGGCCGTGAATCAGGTGGCTGACCAGCTGAACCAGCTGCTTGGCGGGCAGACGGTGTACACCGATGGCTGGGCGCATGATTATGTGTGGCTGGCGCGGTTGTTTGATGCGGCGCAGCGTTCACCGCAATTCCGGCTGGCGGATTTGCGGGAAATCATATCGCCGCGTCAGGAAGCCGTCTGGCATGCCACCAAGATACAGGTGGAAGACGACCTGAACCTCACCCGCCACCGCGCCAGCAATGATGCGCGCATCCTGCAGCTGACCTGGCTGCGTACCTACGACGCCAGCAAAATCCTGCATTAATGTGATGCAGAATCGTGACGCAGAATCGTCATGCAGATTGGCTGGCACGGATGCGTGCCGGTGTTTGCTGACGGCAGCCTGCGATGACACAACTGCCGGGTTATTTGCTGTTTCCTGTTCGCGCTGCTTCAGGGCTGAGGCAGCCAATTCTCCGGCGCACTTGCGTTCGTACGTTTTGCCACCCTGCGCCGCCCGCAGCGCTTCCGCTCACCGGAACCACTTGGCGTAAGAGCTGCCGGTATGCCAAGATGCTTCTGTATTAACATTTTCAGGAGCGTAGCGGCGGCGCGTTGCCGTTACCCGCTTTCCGGACAGGCAGACACAACAAGGAGACTGACGTGCTGAAAACATGGTGCTGGCGCATTCTGGGCGGTTTGCTGTTATTGCTGACACTGCTGGCGGCGTATCTGTTGCTGGCGCCGGTGCCGGTGAATCCGGTTGCCTGGCAGGCCACGCCGTTCACCGGTTACGCGCCGCCGCATGCGCGCAACGAGCAGCTGGCGGCACTGCAGCTGATCAGGATCGGTGCAGAAACCGGCCCGGAGCACATCGCGCTGGGCCCCGATGGCTGGCTGTATGCGGCAGTCAGTTCCGGCGCGATTTTACGCATGCAACCGGATGGCAGCCAGCAGGAAACCTGGGTCAATACCGGTGGCCGGGTGCTCGGTTTTGCGTTTGATGCACATGGCAACCTGATTGCCGCCGATGCCTACCGCGGTTTGCTGCAGATCAGTCCGGAGCGTCAGATCAGCGTGCTGCTGGATCAGGTGGATGGCACGCCCTTGCTGTATGCCGATGCCGTGGTTGTGGCGCGGGACGGCAAAATCTATCTGTCCGATGCCAGCCAGCGTTTCGGCGCACGCGAATACGGCGGCACCTTTCAGGCCAGTGTGCTCGACATTCTGGAACACTCATCGACCGGCCGCATCATTGAATACGATCCTGTCAGCCGGCAGGCGCATGTGATTGCCGACCAGATCTGCTTTGCCAACGGCATTGCACTGAGTCAGGATGAGCAGTCGCTGTTCGTTGCTGAAACCGGGGAATACCGGGTCTGGAAAATTGCCCTGCATGCACCCGTTCTGCATCTGAAAAACAAGGCCGACCGAAAGCGGGCGCAGCCGGTGCTGCGCGATCTGCCCGGTTATCCCGATAACCTGATGCGCGGTCTTGATGGCCGGATCTGGGTCGGCCTTGCCAAGCCGCGCGGTGCGGCGATTGACGGCATGGCAGACAAACCCTGGCTGCGCAGCATCACGCTGCGTCTGCCGCGCTTCCTGTGGCCGGTGCCGCCGGCTTACGGTCATGTGCTGGCGTTTGATGAAAACGGCAAAATACAGCGGGACCTGCAGGACCCGAGCGGTAAATATCCGGAAACCACCGGCGTGACTGAAACGCCGGAGCGTTTATACATCCAGAGCCTGCATGCGCAGGGCATCGGCTGGATGCCGAATCCGGCGCGCCGGCGATGAACGGGATAGCCGGCTCTGCACCGGAAGCCGGTACCGGGCGCAGTGCCGGTCAGCCGGTGGACGTGGCGGTGATCGGCGGCGGCATTAACGGCGTCAGCATTGCGCGCGACGCTGCCGGGCGCGGTCTGAGCGTGCTGCTGTGCGAACAGGACGATCTGGCTGCACATACCTCCTCGGCCTCCAGCAAGATGATCCACGGCGGTTTGCGTTATCTGGAATACGGCGAATTCGGACTGGTGCGCAAAGCCCTGCAGGAACGCGAAATTCTGATGTCTTCCGCCGCGCACCTGATTCATCCGCTGCGCCTGATCATGCCGCATACGGCAGACCAGCGTCCGGCCTGGCTGATCCGGCTCGGCCTGCTGCTGTACGACCATCTGGCGTCACGCCGGATCCTGCCGGCCAGCGCTGCTGTCGATCTGCGCACCCATGTGGCAGGGCAGGCATTGCAGGCCAGGTACCGCCGCGGTTTTGCCTATTCGGACGGCTGGGTCAACGATGCGCGGCTGGTCGTGCTGAATGCGCTGGATGCCGCAGAGCGCAGGGCGCAAATCCTGACCCGCACCCGTTGCGTATCGGCGCAAGCGGAGGCCGGCATCTGGCGGCTGGAGCTGGAAACGCGCAGCGGCAGACGACAGCGCGTCACGGCGCGCAGCCTGGTCAATGCCAGCGGGCCGTGGGTGGCGCAGACTGCCCGCAGCGTGCTGCAGCAGCCAGTGGCGGCGATTCCTCCGCTGCGGCTGGTCAGGGGCAGTCATATCGTGGTGCCCGCGCTGTTTGCGCATGATTGTGCTTACCTGTTGCAGCACAGTGATGGCAGGGTGGTGTTTGCCCTGCCGTATGAGCAGCATTTCACTTTGATCGGCACCACCGATGTCGACCAGCACGATGACCCGGGGCAGGCGCAGATCAGCGCGGATGAGATTGCTTATCTGTGCGGGCTGGCGTCTTCTTATTTTGCCCGGCCGGTGCGGCCCGCTGATGTGGTGCACAGTTTTTCCGGTGTCCGGCCATTGCTGGCGGGCGATGGCACCGGGGCGCAGGCAGCCGCGCTGAGCCGCGATTATCGCCTGTTGCTGACGCCGCAACCCGCACCGCTGTTACAGGTCTGGGGCGGAAAAATCACCACCTGCCGCAAGCTGGCGGAAGAAGCGCTGGACCAGCTGGCCCCGCTGCTGGGCAACCGGCATGGCGCCTGGACAGCGCACGCCTGCCTGCCGGGCGGCGATATCGCGGCAACCGTGCCCGACGTGCGTTCGGTCACCGGTCTGGCGGATTTTGTCGCCAGTTGCCAGCAGCGCTACCACTGGCTGCCGCCAGCGCTGGTGCAGCGCTATGTGAATGCCTACGGTACACGGCTGCATCGTCTGCTGGAAGGCTGCCGCCAGATGGCCGATATGGGCGAATGGCTGGCGCCCGGCCTGTGTACCCGCGAGCTTGACTATCTGATGCAATACGAATGGGCGCAGCAGGCTGACGATGTGCTGTGGCGGCGTTCTCATCTGGGTTTGCAGTTGCCTGCCGCAGCGGTGGAACGGCTGTCTGCCTGGATGCAGGTCCGGCGCCAGGATCATCAGCACGCATTGCCGCCATAAAAAGGCGCGCGAACAACCGGACGGTTCGGACGACATTGCCGTGCCGCACCGGTTCTGAGCTCCCCGCAGGAGCCGCCGTCCAATCGGCGATTTGTGCATTTGATGCCGGTGATTCAGCGCACTGTCGCATCGCGCTGGCATTCCTGTTTCCGGCTTCGTATTCTGTCCCCAGCTTTTCACAGACCTTGGAATGACCGGACGGAGTGTGTGATGGACAAGACGGAATACATGAATACCCTGAAACTCGCCCTGCAGGATTTCCCCGGGCCGGTGCAGGAAGAAATCCTGTGGGATTACGAGGGCCAGTTTGTCGACGGCATGATGGCGGGCGAGATCGAGCAGGAAATCATCAGCCGCCTGCCAAAACCTCAGCTGATCGTAGCGCAGAAGCGCGCCCGCCTGCACTATCAGGCGCTGCGGCAGCGTTTTAGCATTAGTCGCCTTGGGCACCTGGTGGTGGCGCTGTTCGGGCTGGCCACATTCAATTTGCTGATGGCGATACCGGCGCTGGTGTACTGCTCGGCGCTGTGCGCGACTTATATCGCAGCGCTGGTGCTGTATCTGTCCGGTGTGCTGATCACGGGAGTCGCGCTTTCCGGCGCGGAGCACGTGACGATCGAATTTCCGCAAGGACTGAGCCTGCCGGCCAAACACCATTCCATGAGCGTTCTGCAGCGGGAGATTGAAGTCAATATCGATGCGGCAGGCGTCGTGGCTGGCGGTAAAGCGGTGCCGGAAGCGTCCGCTGCCGCGCCGCATCAGCCTCCCACAGACAGCATTTCCATTTTTCTGGGCAGACAATTCGGTGCTGCCGAAGCGCTCAAGGGCAGCGGCATGATCGCTGCGGGCATCCTGCTGCTGATGTCCTGCATGTGGCTCACGCGCTATACCTGGCGCGGATTCAGGACTTATCTGGAATGGAATCTGAACCTGCTCAGAGCGGGCAGCGTCGCCTGACGCTGCCCGCATCGGGAAAAATTTATCTGAATGAAAGGATTACATCATGAAACATATCTTGCGCACCGGCGTCACCTTGCTGGCTTTATCCGTCGTTCTCACAGCGGCATCGGCTCTGGTGATCCGCGCCCACGCAGCAACGGTCGCGGCCAGCGCTGCCGTTGCTGCGGGGCCATCCGCCAGCGGCAATGCAGCCAGCGGCGCGCTTGCCAGCGAACGGCGCGAAGTGGAAGCACGGATCGTGAATGTGGTGATGAGCGGACCGCTGGACCTGCTGCTGCGGCCGGGCGCCACGCCGGAGCTGTTCATCAAGGGTGACCCGAAACTGGTGGCGCGCGTGACCACCCGCATCGAAGGCAATACGCTCTATGTGGCGACCCGCGGCATTTTCATCTCGCTCGGCAAGAGCGAGGCGACCCGGGTTGAACTGACGTTGCCGGCGATTGAAAAACTGCAGTTCAGCGGCAGCGGCGACGGCAATATCAAAGGCTTCAAAGGCAGCAAACTCGATCTGCGGATGCACGGTTCCGGTGACGTGATGCTGGAGGGCGAATTCACGCAGTTGCAGGCGAATATGAGCGGTAGCGGCGATCTGCAGTTGCAACTGGACCGCAACGACATGCTGGAGCTGAATATGCTCGGTTCGGGCGACGCTCTACTGAAAGGTCAGGGCAAGGCGCTCAGCGCCAGATTGTCCGGCTCCGGCAATCTGAATGCGGCGGCATTCCGCCTGGCAACGCTCAATGTGCAGTCGATGGGTTCCGGCGACGCCAGGGTCAGCGTCAGCGAAGAGGTGAACGGGCGGCTGCTGGGCAGCGGCGACTTGTTTATTCAGGGAAATCCAGTGCGCCGCCAACTGGAAAAACACGGTTCCGGAGACATTATCTGGAAATAAAACGGCTTAAAAACGAAAGGAAATGTTGTAAATAGTAATCAGACCACTCAATGTTGCCGCACGGAACAAAATTTTGAATGGCTATATTTATTTTATATAGTTCAAAATATTGTTCAGATTCAATTGGGTTGAATTAAATTCCATATCGTTAATCCTGGTACAGAAACTCTATTCATTTGGAAAAATTTTCTGCAATAATCAACGCAAATGTAAATATTTGTTGCAAGTTAGATTGGCGCGGAACATTTCTGAAAAGTACCTGTCGTCGTAGCGTGTGACAGGGTCAGGCTCAATGCCGGTGTCAGTCTGGAAAAGATGAAATAGTACCTGCGTGTTTCACGCAGGTTTTTTTTAACCTGACCGACCGAGAACCATGATCGCGATTCCTAGTAATATTCCTAGTAAGACTCTGACTGTGTTGCTGCTGGCGTTAAGTTTCATCTCCGGCGCCGCCACAGCCCAGGAAAATCCCATGCAATTCATGAGCCGTGCGAATGCCAAGGTCGCCCGTGCTGCTGCATTGAAAAACAAATGGGAAGGGCCGGTCGAAGGACCGAAAATCCAGAAGAAAAAGAAAATCATCTTTATTGCCGGCGACATGAGCGACGCCGGTATTGCCGGTGTGTTCCACGGCGTGCGCGAAGCCGGTGCCGCGGGTTCGTGGGAAACCCTGCCGATTGATTGCCGCGGCCGCTGCAACCAGGGGGCGGCTATCATTACCCAGGCGCTGGACATGAAGGCTGACGGCATCATTCTCGCCGGTGTCGATGTCACCACCCAGGCCAAGGGCATGGCGGCGGCGGCCAAGGCCAAGGTTCCGGTCGTCGGCTGGCATGCTTCCGTCAAGAATGGTCCGACCGACGGGCTGTTTACCAACATCACCTCCAATCCCAAAGAAGTGGCGCAGGTTGCGGCTCTTTATACGGTCGTCGATTCCAACAGCAAGGCGGGTATCGTCGTTTTCACCGACTCCACCAATCCTTATATGGCAGCCAAATCGGCAGCGATGATCGAAACGCTGAAACAATGCGAAGGCTGCCGCATCCTGAGCGTGGAAGACGTACCGCTGAATGACGCCTACCTGAAAATGAAAGGCGTGGTCGAAGCACTGGTGAAACGCCACGGCACCAAATGGACGCATACCATCGCCGTCAATGATTTTTATTTCGACCTGCTCGATTCCCCCTCGGTGGCGCCGCTGGTGGCTGCGAACAAGCTCACAGGCATTTCTGCCGGCGATGGCTCACCGGCGGCGTATCGCCGGATTCGCGCCAACGGCATCCAGACCGGCACCGTGCCCGAGCCGCTGGCGATGCACGCCTGGCAACTGGTGGATGAATTGAACCGCGCGATGTCCGGCGACCAGCCCAGCGGTTATGTGACACCGGTGCATCTGGTGACTGCGCAGAATATTGCTTATGACGGCGGTGCGCGCAACACGTTTGATCCGGCGAACGATTACCGCAGCCATTATCAGCAGGCATGGTTCCGTTAAACCGGTGCGTATCCGGCGCCGGGCTTTTGCACGGCGCACCGAATACGCACTGAATACAGACTAAGTTGCTCTCAAAAAAAGGCAGCCATGCGCTGCCTTTTTTGTTCTCCGTGACAGTTTTAAGAACTGCACATATCCCGGAGCCTGTTCAGTCCACCGTCCACAGCCGGTGTGCATCCAGCTCCAGCCGCGCATGCGCCTGCAAGGCATCGAGCTGTGCCGTGGCGGCAGTCAGACTGGATTCGAGCGCCATGCGGCGCGTCTGCAGGGTGTCGCTGAAGGCAGCTTCACCCAGCTGATATGCCCGCATCATGGTCGCCGCCTGTGCCTGACTTTGCTGCTGCACCTGCTGCTGGCTTTGCCAGATGGTGTACAGATGTCCGGCCTCCCGGGTGACGCGCTGTGCATCGCGCAGGACTTTCATGCGGGTCAGGCTGTGTTTTTCCGCCGAGATGCGTGCCCTGACCTGCGCCATGCTGCTGTCCGCCGTCCGTCCGCTGCCGGACAGGGGAATCGAAATACTGATACCCAGCAAGCGTTCCTGACCATCGCGTTCGCGTGAGACGCGGATACCGATCGTCGGGTCGGGCATGGCGTCGCTGGCGATCCGGCTGGCCTGCATGCGGGACAAGGCGGCTTCTTCCTCCGCCAGTTCCAGCTCATGGTTATCGTCCATGATCAGGTCGATCCAGGCATTCTGGCTGAGACCGGCCGGTAACGGCGCGGGCAGCGTCTGGAGCGGCACCGGTTGCAAACCGGGATAACTGGCGCTGAACAATTGCATCTGCTGTTCTTCCCGCATCTGCGCCTGTTGCCATTGCGCTGCCAGCCGCTGGAGTTCGGTGTCTGCCTGCACCAGTTCAATCTGTGCGGCATCACCGGCCCTGACCCGTTTTTCTGTCAGTTGCCGCAGCTGGCGCGACAGTTCCAGCTGTTCTTCCAGTTTTTGCCGGTAGACGCTGGCGCGCAGCGTGTCGAACCAGTCGCTGAGCAGTGTCCGGCCTGCTTCGTGCCAGGTATCGGCATAGGCGAGTTGCGCCAGGCTGACCTGTTTTTCGCCGATGGCGGCATCTTTTCCGGCTTTACCGAACCAGCGCACCGGGCGTTCCAGCGCGATTTCCTGATCCTTCAGCGACTGGCCTGTGGCTTCGGTACGCCGTGTCTGGCCTGTGCGCAGCACCCATTCATGGCTTCCCGATTCCAGTTTCTGACGGCTGGCCGCTGCCATGTCCTGCTGCAGGCGGGCGGTGCGCAGAGCCGGCAGGTTTTCCAGCGTCTGTTGCACCGTTTGTCGTGGCGGCAGAATGGCGGACAGATCGGCCGGTATCTCGGCGGGTGGTGCTGCCTGTGCGCCGGATGCCAGTGTCCCCAGCAGTGCTGCCAGCAGGAAATAGCTGCGCCGCTTCATGCCAGCCTCCCGAACGCCAGCAATGGCGTGATCCAGTAGGCGACGTCAGGACTGGGAAGCTCTTTTTTCAGCAGCGCCAGCAAATGCAGCAATTGCGGTCTGGTGCCTGCCACCAGGATCAGCTTGCGTTTGCAGCGGCCCTGTACTTTTTCCATTGCGCTCAGCAGACTGACCCCTTGTCCCATGCCTTGCGCATCAATCATGGTAAAGCCGCTTGCCAGCGCCGGATGCAGCAGCAGAAAGTCGGCGATTTCTTCTTCCAGCGTGCGGGGAATCGCCAGATGCAGCAGCGCATCTTTGATGGCGTCAGCGTGTGTTTCAGTGTGTGTCATAGGTGTTCATTCCGGTAAGTGGTGCGCCGAGTGATTTTTTTCCGTTAAGGCTTTGTTGCCATCCGCCGCGCCGGTGACGGGCGGAATGCCGAAGCGTTGAAACAGGATAGGCAGCAGGATCAGCGTCAGCAGCGTGGCCGAGACCAGTCCGCCGATGACGACGATCGCCAGCGGTTTCTGGATTTCCGAACCGGGCCCGGTTGCCATCAGCAGTGGTATCAGACCAAAGGCGGTGATGCTGGCAGTCATCATCACCGGGCGGAAACGGCGTAATGCCCCTTCTGAGACAACTTCCGGCAGCGGGATGCCGCGTGCCACCAGCTGATTGAAATAACTGATCATCACCAGGCCGTTGAGTACCGCAATACCCATCAGCGCGATGAATCCGACCGATGCCGGTACCGACAGATATTCGCCCGTTACCGCCAGTGCGATCACGCCTCCCACCAGCGCGAACGGAATATTCACAAACACCAGCAATGCCTGCCGGATGCTGTGCAGGGTGGTGAACAGCAGCAGGAAAATCAGGGCCAGCGCGACCGGGATGACAATCGCCAGCCGTGCCGCCGCACGCTGCTGATTTTCAAATTGCCCGCCCCAGCTCAGGCGGTAACCGGCAGGCAGTCTGACCTGCTGGGCGACTTTGATTTTCGCTTCCTCTACAAAGCTGACCAGATCGCGGTCACGCACATTGGCGCGCACGACGGTGAGCCGGGACGAATTTTCACGTTCGATTTTGACCGGCCCTTCGAGCACGCGCAGATCGGCAATCTGCGAGAGCGCAATCGCCTGACCGTCCGCCATGGGCAGCCGCAGCTGGCGGAACAGTTCCGGCGACATCTGAATCTGGTCGCTGCCGCGGATCAGCAGCGGCAGGCGCTGTCCTTCCTGAATCACCACGCCACTGATACGGCCTTCTACCAGCATGCGCAGATCATTCTGGATCTGCTCCACGCTGAGCCCCAGTCTGCCTGCTGCTTCGCGCCGGATATCGACCTGCAGATACTGTACGCCGTCATTGTTGACCGTCAACACATCCTGACTGCCGCTGATGCCGGAAACCACCTTCACGATCTGTTCCGCCAGACTGCCCAGGGTCTGGGTGTTCGGGCCGTAAATCTTGATGGCCAGGTCGCCGCGCACGCCGGACAGCATTTCCGATGTCCGCATTTCAATCGGCTGCGTGAAGCTGAAATTGAGGCCGGGGAATTCGGCGGTCACATGGCGCAACTGCGCGATCAGTGCCTCTTTATCGTTGACTTTCCATTCATGGCGCGGCTTCAGCACCAGAAAGGTATCGGTTTCATTCAACCCCATCGGATCGAGCCCCAGCTCATCCGAGCCGGCGCGCGCCACGATGCTGGTGACTTCCGGCACCCGTTCCAGAATCCGCAGCTGGATCGCCTGATCGATGCGGGCCGATTCCTGCAGATTGACCGAAGGCAGTTTTTCAATCTGCATGATGATGTCGCCTTCATCCAGTACCGGCATGAAGGATTTGCCGATAAAGGGAAACAGGCAGGCTGTCAGCACCAGTACGCTCACCGCAGCGATACTGACCAGACGGCTGTGCCGCAGCGCACGGTTCAGCAGGGCGCGGTAGGCGGCTTCCATGCGCTGCACCAGACGCGGCGAACCTTCGTGTTCCTGCTTGAGGAAAAAAGAAGACAGTACCGGGATCACCGTCAGCGACAGCAGCAGCGACGAGGCCAGCGCGAAGATCACCGTCAGCGCTACCGGGATGAACAGCTTTCCTTCCAGCCCCTGCAAAGACAGCAAAGGCAGAAACACGATCATGATAACCAGCATGCCTGCCGTGACCGGAACAGCGACCTCCTTGACGGCCCGGTAAATCACGTGCAGCCTCGGCAACACCGGCTGGCCTTGGTTTTCACTGTGCGCTTCCACATTTTCCACCACCACCACGGCCGCATCGACCAGCATGCCAATCGCGATTGCCAGCCCGCCAAGCGACATCAGGTTGGCCGACAGTCCGAAACTATCCATCAGCAGGAAGGTGCCCAGCGCAGACAGCGGCAGGATGCAGGCCACCACCAGCGCCGAACGGACATTGCCGAGGAAAAGATAAAGCAGCACCACGACCAGCACAGTGGCTTCCGCCAGCGCTTTCTGCACCGTATTGACGGCGCGTTCGACCAGATTGCCACGGTCGTAAAACGGCCTGATGACGGTGCCTTTCGGTAAAGACTGATTGATCGTGACCAACCGTTCGCGCAGCTGATTGACCAGTTGCTGCGCATTGGCACCGCGCATCGCCAGCACCAGTGCTTCCACCGCTTCGCCCTTGCCATCTTTGGTGACCGTGCCGTAGCGCGTCAGCTGACCGGTGCGGACCGTGGCGACGTCGCCAATCCGAATGGCATTACCGCCGCGCTGTGTGATGGCAATCGCCCGCACATCGTCGAGTGTGCGGATATTGCCGTCACTGCGCACCAGCAGCGATTCCTCGCCGCTGGCGAGACGGCCCGCGCCATCATTGCGGTTGTTGCTCTCCAGCGCTGCCTGCAACTGGCTCAGCGACAATTGCCGCGCCGCGAGCGCGTCGGGATCGGGAATCACCTCGAAACTTCTGACCATGCCGCCGAGCGAGTTCACATCGGCCACGCCGGGAATATTGCGCAGCTGCGGCCGTATCGTCCATTCCAGCAGACTGCGTTTTTCCATCAACGACAGCGGCCCTTCGATTGTGAACATGAACACTTCGCCCAGCGGCGTGGTGATCGGTGCCAGACCGCCGCTGACGGCGGCAGGCAGGTCTTTCATCACATTGCCCAGGCGTTCGCTGACCTGCTGGCGCGCCCAGAACACATCGGTGCCATCCTGAAAATCGAGCGTGATGTCGGCGATTGCATATTTGGACTGGGAGCGCAGAATCACTTGCCGGGGGATGCCCAGCAATTCCTGTTCAATCGGCGCGACGATGCGTGCCTCGACTTCTTCCGGCGTCATGCCGGGCGCTTTCATGATGATCTTGACCTGCGTGGTTGACACATCCGGAAACGCGTCAATCGGCAGTCCGCGGAAAGCCTGGTAGCCGGCGGCAATCATCATCAGCGTGGCGACTGCCACCAGCAGGCGCTGCGCCAGGGAAAAAGCAATCAGACGTGACAGCATTATTGTCCCCCGCCTTCTTCAGCGCCCAAGCCTGCCAGCGCGCCTTTGAGCTGCACGATACCCTGGGTGGCGACCTGGCTGCCGGGCTGCAGCTGTTTGCCGGGTGCGCTCACCCAGGCATGGCTGGCATCCTGGCTCAGCAGACTGACTCTGACGGCTTCAAAACCTTGCGCATTTTTGAGAAACACATAATGAACCCTGGCGCTCTGGAACAGGGCGCGCAGCGGAACGCCGAGGCTGCCGGGAGCCTGTTGTGCCGACTGATGCACGGCTTCGACAAACTGGTTCAGCTTCAGGCACTGGCTGTTTTGCGTGACTTGCGCCCGGATCAGGACAGTCTGGTTACTGCTCTGGACATGCGCCGCCACGGCATTCACCTTCGCTGTGGCGCAGTTGCTGACTTGCAGCAGGTCTCCCGGGCGGATTTGTGCCGCCTGCTGGGCTGAAGCCTGCAATTCCAGCCACCACGGCGCGTCTTTGCTGATGCTGGCGACCGGCATGCCTGCTTCGATGCGCTGTCCCGGCCTGACCTGCATTTCGCTCAGCGTGCCGCCTGCGGGTGCAGCCAGCACCAGCACCGGGCTCAATTGCTGCTGAGTCAGCAGGTTGTGGATGGCGGTTTCGCTCATGCCGGCGCTGCGCAGGCTCTGGTAGCGTTCTTTGGCGGCAATGTCGGCCTGCAGCGCCGCTGCCCGGCTGTCCTGCAGACGGCTCTGCGCAATGATGCCTTCCTTCAGCAGCGCTTCGTCGCGTTCCCGCTTTTCCCGCGCCAGTTTTGCCTGTGTCGCCAGTTGCAAATATTCGCGCTGCATTTCCATCAGCGGCTGGCTGAACAGGCTGATCAGCGCCTGCCCGCTGCGCACAGGCTGCAGGGCGCTGGCATGAATTTCCCGCACCACGCCGCCCACCATGCTGCTGACCACATTCACTGCGTTGGCCGAGGCGATCACCGTGCCGGACAAATGCAATCCACCCTGATTGACGGCGCCATTCGTTGCCGGAGCACTGATCACGGCTTCGGTTTTCACACCTGCGCGCAGCAGCTGCTCAGCATTCAGGCTGACCTGATGACTGCCGGCGGCAAACGTCTGGGTGCACAGCAGAGCCGAGGCCAGCGCGGCAAGACGCAGGACGGGCAGTATGGCATCCGGTAAAGAAGCTGGTGAAGGAGGGAAAAAGGAGTGTTTGTTCGTCATCATGCAAAGCTCCACTTTGGAATGGGGGCTATTCTGAGCGGAAGAACTTAAGAACTTCTTAACAACCGGCAGTTACAATGCATTGCATTCGCAACAGCCATATCAGGAGAAAAGTCCGTGCGTGTATTACTGGTCGAAGATGATCCGCAACTGGGACGCGCCACGCAGATGGGGCTGGATCTGTCCAGCTATGCCACCGACTGGGTGCAGACTGCCGATAGCGCACGGTCTGCGCTCAGGTCGCATGACTATGCCTGCGTGCTGCTTGATCTCGGTCTGCCGCAAGCGGACGGCATGGTTTTGCTGCGCGAATTGCGCCAGAGCGGTTTTACCAATCCGGTGCTGATCGTGACCGCGCGCGACCAGATTCCCGACCGCATCGCCGGGCTGGATGCCGGCGCCGATGACTTCATCATCAAGCCGTTTGATCTGGATGAGCTGACGGCCCGTATCCGCTCGGCCTGCCGGCGTGCGCACGGACGGGCGCATGAAGTGCTGCAGCACGGTGCGCTGGCGATGGATATGGCGGCCCGGCAGGTCAGCCTGCATGGCCAGTCCGTACCTCTGACGGTCAAGGAATTCGGCGTCTTGCGGATGCTGCTGGAACACACAGGCCAGGTGCTGACCCGCGAACAGCTGGAAGAAACGCTGTACAGCTGGGGAGAGGAAATCGAAAGTAATGCGATTCAGGTGCATATACATCATCTGCGGAAAAAGCTTGGCAAGGAACTGATCCGCACCATTCATGCCGTCGGTTATGTGATCGACAAAATCCCGGCTGGCGAGGGGCAGCCATGATGCGCGCTGAAGCGGCAGGCTGGTCCCTGCGCCGCACCCTGCTTGGGCTGGTGCTGTCACTCACGGTCACAGTCTGGTGTTTCAGCGCCGTGGTGGTGTATCTGGATGCCGATACCGAAAGCCGCGAGCTGTTTGACCAGTCGCTGGCCGAAACCGCGCATCTGCTGCTGTCGCTGGCGAACCATGAACTCGCCGAACATGCCGGGCGCACCGCTCCGGCGCTGGCGGAATCCAATAATCAGAAACATAACCAGTACCTGCTGTTTCAGGTCTGGGACGGGCAGCATCATCTGATCTATAAAAACACCGGCGCGCCGGAAACCCCTTTCGTCACAGACGGCGAGGGCAGCGAAGGTTTCGGCTGGATCAGGATGAACAACCAGCAATGGCGCAGCTATACCAGCTGGGACAGTGCGCATAATCTGCAGATTCAGGTGGTGGAGCCGAGCAGCCACCGCAAAGAAATCAGCGGCCGTTTTGCCTACAAGCTGCTGCTGTTTGTGCTGCTGATCGTACCGTTGCTGGTTGCCGGCCTCTGGTGGCTGGTGAATCGCGTATTTCGCAGCCTGCGGCAGGTCACGGACGACGTGGCGCAGCGCATGCCGAACGATCTGCGGCAATTGCGCCTGGCAGATGCGCCGGACGAAGTGCAGCCCCTGTTGCATGCGCTGAACCGCCTGTTTGAGCGCGTCACCCAGAGCCGTGAACGCGAGCAGCGTTTCACTTCGGACGCAGCCCATGAATTGCGTACGCCGCTGGCTGCCATCAAGACCAATCTGCAGGTGATCCAGAAAACCCGTAACCAGCAGGACCGCGAAGAAGCGCTCGCCGGCCTGACCGCCAGCATCGACCGTGCCACCCGTCTGGTCGGCCAGCTGATGACGCTGGCGCGGCTGGAGCCACCCTACGACAAGCATTTGCCAATGCTGCCGCAGGATCTGGCGAGTTTGCTGCGCGATGAATTACCGGCATGGCAGCAGCAGGCGGACAAAGCAGGTATCCGGCTCGACGCCAGTTTGCAGACGGCGCTGGTGCGGATGGACCGCGACAGCCTGCTGATCCTGTTCCGCAACCTGATGGATAACGCATTGCGCTACACCCCGGCCGGCGGACAGGTGCAGCTGTCCTGCAGCAGGCAGGACGATCAGGTCTGTCTGCAGATCGCCGACGACGGGATCGGGATTCCGGAAGAGATGCGCGAACGGGTCTTTGAACGGTTTTTCCGCTTATCCGATGCCAACACACCGGGCAGCGGGCTGGGTCTGTCGATTGTAAAAAACATCGCCGACACCCATCAGGCCAGACTGTCATTGCAACAGGGGCTGCACGGACGCGGTCTGTCGGTGTGCGTGCTGTTTGACGCATATTCACCGGAAAACTGAGTGCAACCGCAGTCCGTCGTTGCGGACGGACTGCGGTTGCCGTACAAAATTACCAGGAATCACTCATTCGATTTTGTAAGCAGCAAAACGATCATCGACCTGTGTTCCAAAAGCATGGTTGGAATAATTGCTCAGCACTTTGACGGCAATTGCCAGGACAATATAAAGGATGTGCTGCTCCTGGTAGCCAGCATGCAGAAATGCTGTAAGCTTTTCATCAGCAGGACGGCCATTGGTACGCACCATTTCCTGCGTCAGTGCATAGAGCGCAGCCAGCTTGTGATCCGGAATCGGTGTGCCCTGGCGGATGGCGCTGAGTACCGCAGCCGGGACGCCGGATACTTTGTCAGCGATCATGCTGTGCGCTGCGGTACAGTAGCTGCAGCCATTGACCTGGCTGACTGCCAGAAACACGGTTTCCTGCTCGGCAGGTGTAAAACCTGATTCACCCCGGAACAGGCCATAACCGTGCAGGTATGTACTCAGGACGGCCGGAGCATTGACCATATTGGCATACATGTTCGGAATGAAGCCGACTTGCTGACGCGCAGTATCCAGCATTTCTTTTTGCTGGCCTTGTGCTAAAGCGTGGTCAACGGCAGTAAGGGTTTGAAGATATGACATGGACGGCTCCTTGATATGGAATGAGTGATGACGTAACCGCTGATCTGGCATTGCTATTGATCAGCCTCACTGTATGGTAAAGAGTCAGGGCGCTGTCAGGATGTTTCAGCGTCTCAGAATCTTGTCCCGGCGTCTCGGTTTTACCTGTTGTGTCATTTTTCATGCATGTCAGACTGTGCTTTCAGCCAATCTGACGGTGACATACCGAGTTTCCGCACAAAGGCATGGTGTAATGCGCTGGAACTGCCGTAACCGACGTCCAGTGCCACCGCTTTGACCGGGCGGCCACGCGCCAGCAGACGTTGTGCCAGCATGATACGAAAGGATGTCAGATAGTCGGCGGGTGGTTTACCGACAACTTGGTGGAAACGATCGGCAAAGCGTGCGCGAGACATACCCGCTCTGGTTGCCAGGACGGCGACTGTCCAGTCCAGCCCGGGATTCTGGTGGATCGCTTCGAGTGCTTTTGATAACTGAGGGTCTGCCAGCCCGGCAAGCGTGCCGCCAGCGATCACACCTCGTTCCAGGCAGTAGCGCAGCATCCTGATGATCAGAATTTCGCAGAGTTTGTCGAGGATAGCTTGTCGCCCACTGCGGTTTTCAAAAGCTTCTTCAAACATCCATGCCAGAATCGCGTTGATACCGGGTATCTGATCCAGTGCAATCAGCACCCGGTCGGGCAGCGAGTCTGAGATCGGTTGATGAACGCTGTTGCCCAGCACAATGCTGGCGCAGACTACGTCGGCACCCGCACGGTCATTCGCCAGTAACCTGTGTTTTTCGGGTCTGGGTAAAAATAACAGGGCAGGCTGAAGAATCGTGATGGCGGGCTGACCGGATTCAAGCAACTGAACCGGACCATTTTTGATCAGATGCAGATGCCCATGTGTCTGATCACGTTCAAAATCATGTAAACCACAGATATTGCCAGTGTAAAAAACACCGGCACGCAGGGAAAAATAATTCAGCAGATGATCTAAGGGTTCATGCACGATGCGCAATGTTTCCTGATGAGTTGAGCGGAATATGGAGATTCCCCCAGGTATTCATGTTTTTTCTGCTGCAGGATGACAGCATGATTCCCTGTCCTGCACCGGCGGGCACTTTACGCTGCCAAAACTGCAGAATACGCAGCAGTCGCCGGGCAGGGGGCGCAGCACCGCATGGCAGGCGCTGCATTCATGGAAAAACTGGCAGGATGCGGTGGGCATTTCAAGCAATTCGGCATGGCCGCACACCGGGCAGGTCAGGCTGGAATGGGTCTGCATGTGGGCGGATATCATGGCGTTTTTCCTTATGGCTGGCGGGCGGCACTGATTTCGCCATCCAGAATAAAGACGCGGTCAGTCGGGTTGACTGATTTGATATGCAGGGTGCCGGCGCCTTTGAGTCCTTTGAAATTGCCGGTACCGGAAACCACTTCCCAGAAGCCGTTATCATGGATTTCCGGTTTGCCGTCCTTGCCGGGCAGGAACACGGCACGCACCGTCCATTTGAGATAAGCGACATTGCCTTCGCCTTTCGTCACCACCAGATAGCCGCTCGGGTCGCCGGCGACGCCCGGCACGATGTCATGGCGGCCATATTCAACGATCTGCGCGCCATCCAGCAGGCCGGTGCCGCTGGCCTGTCCCTCACGGCGCACCATCAGCACGAAGTGACCGGAGCCGTCTTTAAAGTCCAGCCTGATCTGTTCTTTCGGAATCATGGTGGCCTGCACATTCAGCGATTCCGCTGCTGCAGTGCCTGCAGCCAGCGCCGCAACAGACAGGATCAGGGCGCGGAGGCCGGAAAAACGGAGTGTATTTGTCATGGAAATCCTTTTCGTGGGTGAACAAAAAATTAACCGGAATACAGCCTGGCGAGCCTGCTGCTCACAATATAGACGGTAAATCAGACCGGCGTATGACTGCTGAATGACCAGTGATTGAGCGCCGTCAATCAGCGGCACACGACCGGTTTGGAAATGCCGGCTGGAGCTGGTTGTGCATAAGAGGCGGCATGAAGGCAAAACGGTTCGCGGACTGAGAAAAATATCCTCATCGGCCAGACTGTCGTCTGTCCGGCGGTGGGATGGATACTGGCATCAATATGGAATAATTGCGCTGAATTCTGCCTGTCCATCACCGATCCGTCGTATGATGACGCCCCGATTTCTTTTCAACCATTGCCTGTTCAGTCCGGGACTGAATCTGCCACAACGACACAGCCAGCCGCTATGCCTATATTGTCTGTTCCTGCCGGTCACCATGCTTCTGCGCCGTCTGCTGTGCGCGTGATGATCATCGGCGGCGGCCCGGCGGGTCTGATGGCGGCGGAAGTCTTGTCGGCTGCCGGACTGAGCGTGGATCTGTATGACGCCATGGCCTCGGTCGGGCGCAAGTTTTTACTGGCAGGAAAAGGCGGCATGAATCTCACGCATTCCGAGCCGTTTCCTGCTTTCATGGCACGCTATGGCGAACGGGCGGAGCAATTGCGCGGCATGATTGAAGCGTTTGATGCAGATGCGCTGCGCGCCTGGGCGCAAGGGCTGGGTGTCGCAACTTTTGTCGGCAGCTCAGGACGCGTTTTCCCCACCGATATGAAAGCGGCCCCGCTGCTGCGCGCCTGGCTGCACCGGCTGCGCACGCAGGGTGTCCGTTTTCATATGCGGCATCGCTGGCAGGGCTGGGACCCGACGGGAGAATTTTTCCGCTTTACCACACCCGAAGGTGAGCAATTGTTACAGGCCGACGCGGTTGTGCTGGCGCTCGGTGGCGGCAGCTGGGCACGGCTGGGTTCTGACGGTGCCTGGGTGCCGTGGCTGCGCCAGCGTGGTGTTGCGGTAGCGCAGTTGCAGCCGGCGAATTGTGGTTTTGAGCGGCCATGGAGTGATTTTTTCCGCCACCGTTTCGCCGGACATCCGGTGCTGACGGTCGCGGCGCGGGTGCAGGGTGGTGCCGCACCGATGCGGCAAGGGCAATTTGTGATCACGGAGAGCGGTGTGGAAGGCAGCCTGATTTATGCGCTGTCTTCAGCTTTGCGGGAACAGATTCATACCAGCGGCCAGACAGTGCTGGAGCTGGATCTGCTGCCGGACCGCAGTCCTGACTGGGTGGCCCAGGCGCTGGCCAGCGGCCGCGGATCACGTTCCTGGACGAGTTTCCTGCAGAGCAGGCTAGGACTGGATCCGCTCAAGGCGGCTTTACTCCACGAGGTGCTGGGAAAGTTCCAGCAGCAGTCGCCGGCAACGGATGTGCTGGCGCGGCACATCAAGCATCTGCCGCTGTCTTTGCAGGCGACGCGACCGATTGATGAAGCCATCAGCAGCGCCGGCGGCGTGCAGTTTTCCGCAATGCAATCGGACGGGATGCTGCAAGCCTGCCCCGGTGTGTTCTGTGCCGGCGAAATGCTGGACTGGGAAGCGCCGACAGGCGGTTACCTGCTGACCGCCTGTTTTGCCAGCGGCAGGATGGTGGCCGGATCGGTCATCGCTTATTTGCAGAATCGGCAATCTGGCGCGGTATGACGGCCTGTCGGGGTACCTGAGTTTTTTCTGTTTCATTGTTACAATCGGATGTTGATTCTGATGTCTGCTTATTTTTGCTGTGTTTGCTGTGATGGTTGTGTTTTATGAGTGATTCCCGTATTAATCTGCGCCTTGCTGTCTCATGGCGTGCCGCTGTTCAGGTTGTTCCAGGCAGGATTGTCCCCGCCAAAATCGTTAATTTCTCTGCCGCCGGAATTCAGATGCAGGTGGGGGTCATGCTGAAAGAAAAACAGGACTATCAGATGATGATGGAAGTACCGAGTCCGCGCGATGCCTCGGCCCGCACTCAGGTGGTGTGCAAGGCGACCTTCATCTACACAATACTGAGCGGCAGCGAATACCGCGCCGGTCTGAAATGTCTGGATTTTCCACCCGAACATGCGGAATTGCTGGCAAGCTGGGGCGGCTGACTGCAGGCTGTCCGGTGCTGTGTTATAAATGTTCTGCAGAACCAGAGCCGGACAGGGTTTTATCTGTCCTTCATTCAGGAAAAACAGAGATGCCAGAACACATATCCGCCGGACAATCACTTCCGGAAACCGCCCGCCGTGTGGCGGATTTACTGCAGGCAATGGGCCATGAATATCCGGTCGTGATGCTGCCGGAAACCGGCCGCACCTCTGCCGAAGCTGCCGCAGGGCTGGGTTGCAGCGTGGCGGAAATCGCCAAATCAATCGTGTTTCGCCGGACCGGTGATGATGCTGCCGTGATGGTGGTGGCAAGCGGTGCAAACCGGGTCGATGAACAGAAAGTCGCCGCGCTGGTCGGCCCTTTGTCCAAAGCTGACGCACGCTTCGTACGTGAAAAAATTGGCTATGCGATCGGCGGCGTATGTCCGGTCGGTCATGTCGGCAATACGGTCATGCTGATCGATCAGGATTTGCTGCAGTTTGAAAAAGTTTGGGCTGCTGCCGGTCATCCGCATGCGGTGTTCAGTCTGACGCCGCAACAGCTGGTTGCCATGACTGGTGCGCCGGTGGCCGATGTGGCGAGTCACTGAAGACAGGATGATGGATGAGTATTTTGACGGAATTTGATCCCGATGTGCATGCAGATGGCGTGCCCGTGCCCTCGCCCTGCGTCGGCATTTGCCGCATGGATCAGGAAAAAGCCTGGTGTTCCGGCTGTTTCCGCACGATAGAAGAAATCACCCGCTGGAGTACCGCGGCCGATCAGGAAAAATTGCGCCTCTGGCGACTGATCCGCCAGCGCATGTTTTAACTTCCACCGCATACCATGACTGCTCCGGATACCGCTATCGTTCTTCCTGCCAGCATGCGGGTGTTTGAACGGGGCTGGCTGTCTTCCAATAACATTTTGTTTATGGGGAGGGACGACACCGCGCTGGTCGATTCCGGTTATCTGAGCCATGCAGAGCAGACGCTGGCGCTGGTCCGGCATGCGCTGCAGGGGCGGCCGCTGGACTTGCTGATCAACACCCATCTGCATTCCGATCACTGTGGCGGCAATGCTTTGCTGCAGCGGCATTACGCCTGCCGCACGCTGGTTCCGGTACAGGAGGCCAGTGCCGTGGCCGACTGGGACGAAGACCGTCTGCCGTATGCCTCCACCGGGCAACAGTGCGAACGTTTCCGGCATGATGGCTGCATCGCGCATGGTGATGTGCTCAGGCTGGGTGATCTGACGTGGCAGGTGCTCAGCGCGCCGGGACACGATCCGCATTCCATGATTTTGTATTGTCCCGAGCAGGCGTTGCTGATTTCCGCCGACGCATTGTGGGAAAACGGCTTCGGTGTGATTTTTCCTGAGCTGGAAGGTGAATCGGGTTTTGCGGAGCAGGCTGCGATTTTGCAGACTATCCGTGAGCTGGATGTGCGGCTGGTGATTCCCGGTCACGGGGCGCCTTTCACCGATGTGCGGGGCGCGCTGGCGAGGGCGCAGAGCCGGGTCGATTTTCTGGCGGCAGATACCCGGCGCAATGCCCGCAACGCCATCAAGGTGCTGCTGGCATTTTTGTTGCTGGAGCAGCGTGCCATCAGCTTTGACGTGGTCCGGCAGCAGCTGAGGCAAAGTCGTCTGATGCAGGCCGCCGCCCGGCAGCTGGATTTACCGGAACACGATCTGGTGGAGCAGATTGCCGCTGAACTGGTGCGTGCCGGCGCTGCGCGGCTGGAATCCGGTGTTCTGATCAGCCAGCGCTGAGACTGGCTGTTGCGCATTCCCCGGCGCTTTTCTGCAGCGCCTGCACGGTACTTTACTTGAGCTGGTAAGGCGCTTCACTGAACGGGTGCAATGCCGCCAGATCGGCAAACTGCGGCGCGCGCCCCTGCTGTTTCGCCATGAAGGCTTCCATCAGATTGGCGCTCTGCCAGATACCCGATTGCAGCCAGCCCATTTGCTGCAAGGCGTCCTGCGTGGAATGGTCGCGCGCATAATGAATTGCCTGTTTGCTGCCCCAGATGGCAACCGGCGGCTTTTCCGTAATTTCTTTGGCCATCTGCATGGCGGCATCCAGCATTGCCTGCTGCGTTTCAAATACTTCGTTGACCAGTCCTGCTGCCTGCGCCCGCGCTGCCGGCAGGCGGCGTCCGGTATACGCCATTTCATGCACGAGGCCTTCCGGGATCAGCTTTGGCAGTCGTTGCAGCGTGCCCAGATCGGCGGTCATGCCGATATTGATTTCCTGAATGCAGAAGAATGCATCCTGGCTCGCCAGCCGGATATCCGCCGCGCAGATCAGATCGACGCCACCACCGATGCAACCGCCGTGGATTGCCGTAATGACGGGCATCCGCAACTGCTCGATCAGATTGAAAGACTGGTGCATATCCTGCAGCACCAGCGCGATATTGGCGCGGCCAACCGCCTGTTGATCGTCCAGCGTGATGCCGCCGCCAGCGGCAAACACATCGAGCGCCATCCCGGCTGTGAAATGCTTGCCAGTAGAGGAAATCACCAGCACCCGCGCACTGGCTTCACGCTGCAGCTGTTGCAGGATGCTGATCAGCTCGCGGAAGAATACCGGCTGCATTGTGTTCATGGCATCCGGGCGGTTAAAGCGCAGATGGGCAATTTTCTGATCGATGCTGAAATCGAAACATTGATAGCTCATGGAAGGTTCCTTGAAGGGGTGAAATGTGGCCGCCACAGGGAACAGAGCCTGCTGCGGAAGTATGATCAGGCTATCCGGAACAGGGATGCATCAAATTCCGAACAATCGTGCTTTTTCTGATAAGATCATAGCAGACCCTTGTCCCGTTAATCCAGCACAGACCTCCGCCGGAACAGCCGGTGTTGCGTGCCTGAAAGGAGCATTGATGCAGAATTCCTCCCATTTACCCGCCGTATTGCAGCATCTGGCACTGCCGGTGATTGCTTCACCGATGTTTATCGCCAGCGGCCCCCGGCTGGTGGCTGCCCAGTGCAAGGCCGGCATTGTCGGCTCCTTCCCGGCACTGAATGCCCGGCCTGCCGAACTGCTCGACACCTGGCTGACGGATTTGCAGCAGGAGCTGACTGAATTTCAGCGTGCACATCCCGGACAGTGGGTCGGGCCGATTGCCGTGAATCAGATCGTACATCAGTCGAATGACCGCCTGGCGCATGATGTCGAGGTCTGCGTTAAACACCAGGTTCCAATCATCATCTCCTCTCTGCGTGCTCCGCCGCATGAGATGCTTGATGCGATTCACAGTTACGGCGGCATCGTGCTGCATGACGTGATTTCGATACGCCACGCAGAAAAAGCGCTGGAAGCCGGTGTGGACGGCCTGATCCTGGTGGCCGCCGGTGCCGGTGGCCATGCTGGCGGCCTGTCGCCTTTTGCGCTGGTGGGCGAAGTACGTCGCTTCTTCAATGGACCGATTGCTTTGTCCGGTGCGATTGCGACAGGCGATGCGATTCTGGCGGCGCAGGCCATGGGCGCGGACTTTGCCTATATCGGTTCGCGCTGGCTGGCGACGCAGGAATCGAATATTGACGACGCTTACCGTCAGGCGATCATTGACTCTGCGGCCGCAGATATCGTGTACACCAACCTGTTTACCGGGGTGCATGGCAACTATCTGAAAAAATCCATCATTGCCGCCGGACTCGATCCGGACAATCTGCCTGTCGCTGACAAATCAAAAATGAATTTCAGTTCGGGCGGCGGCAGCAAAGCCAAAGCCTGGCGCGATATCTGGGGTGCTGGTCAGGGCGTCGGCCTGATGCAGGATGCGCCTTCTGTGGCCGAGGTGGTGCGCCGCCTGACCGCTGAATATCAGGCTGCCAGGGCAAGGCTGGGGCTGGCTGTCTGAATGCAGGGATGTTGAAAATTGCTGTGCGGAACTCAAGTTTGCGGCAGGCGCTGCCGTAACCGGAATATCCTCTGCTCACCTCCGTCCCATCATGCCTTCATTACCGCGCCGTTTTCCTGTTCTTTTGCTATCGCTGATGCTGGCGTTCCCCGCCGCACAGGCCAGCGACAGCACGTCCACCTCCTCCAAGCCGATTAAACAGGCATCGGCCAAGGATGACAGCGCATCGTCGAAGGAGAAGGACAGTAAGGACAGCAAAGACGGTAAGGATAATAAAGACAGTAAAGATAAAGACAGCAAGGACGCGCGCAAATCGTCGAAAGACAGCAAGGACAGTAAAGATTCCGGTAAAGAATCCATCAGCCCGGATGAACTGGCTGTGCGCATCGCGGAGCGGCTTGCCACTTTGCGCAAAGACAAGGAAGACCTGGCAAGGGCATCGCAGCGTTCCGTCGCGCGCAGTGCTCCTTATGTACCACCAGCCAGAAAAGCAGAATCCCCGAAAGTAAAAGGCGATGCAGAGCACGGTCCGGCTGCCGTGGCGGCAGCGCTGAATCCGCCGAACCCGGCGCACTGGAGTTATCAGGGTGAGAGCGGGCCCCAGAACTGGGGCAAGCTGAGTCCCGCCAACGCCAAATGCGACAATGGCGAGCGGCAGTCGCCGATTGATATCCGGGATGGCATTCGCGTCGATCTTGATCCTATCGGCTTTGATTATCAGGCTTCCGGCTTCAGCGTGATCGATAACGGTCATACGATACGGGTCAATATCGCCGCCGGAAATTACATCACCGTGCTGGGACACCGTTACGAACTGGTGCAATTCCATTTCCACAAACCGTCCGAAGAACGGGTCAATGGCAAGAGTTTTGAAATGGTCGCGCATCTGGTGCATCAGGATACCGAAGGCAAGCTGGCCGTGGTCGCCGTGCTGCTGGAGCGCGGCAAGCCGCACAGCCTGGTGCAGCAGGTATGGAATAATCTGCCGCTGGAAAAAAATGAAGCGCAGCAGGCACTGGTCGCGATGGATATGAACCAGTTGCTGCCGGTGAAGCGCGATTACTATACCTATATGGGGTCGCTGACAGCACCGCCATGTACAGAAGGCGTGCTGTGGCTGGTCATGAAAGAACCGGTAGAAATTTCAGCGGAACAGCTTGCCATCTTCAGCCGCCTGTATCCGATGAATGCACGGCCAATCCAGAAAACGTCAGGACGCCTGATCAAGGAATCCAACTGAGCAACAGATACAATACCGCTGCTCAATGGTCATGACCGTTGACCGTTACTCAGCATCAGCACACATGAACAAGGGCGCAGACTGCGCCCTTTTTTTGGTATTTTGCTGACCTTATTTGTAGATGCCGCAGGCGAAAATCAGATCGCCGGACTTTTCAAAATAAGTGGATTTCGCTTCAATCGCTTTAGTGACCGGATTCGGCCATTTGTAATCGACCCAGCCTTTTCCCTTATTGTTTGCCATCGTCATAATTTCTTCGATGAAGGCTTTGTTGTCGACATCCCGCAAGGTGCGCAGGTCTTTACCGACCAGGCGCTGATTGGCGCCGTGTGCAATGGCCTTGCCGTTGTTTTCTGCCACCCAGACATACAGATCGCGGTCGACGAAACTTCCTTTCGGATTATTAAATTCAGCCAGTGCTTTTTCCTGTCCGTTAGTCTTCATATAGGCGATGGCTTTTTTCACCATCGCTTCCGCTTCCTGTGCCGTGCCATGCTCTGCCGCAATCGCCGCAGTGCTCAGGATGAAGGAAAAAAAGAACAGGCTGAATATTTTGAATATGCTGCGCATCATGAAGTCTCCGTAGTGATGATAAAGGGTGAAACAATCTTCTCCCTGGCGGGATTTTTTTACAGATAACGATACTCCAGGCCCTGTCTGGCGGCAATCATCACGCAACGCCATGTTGCGCTAAATCATGGCAGTCGCCACACTGAATGCGCGATGAAAAAAGGGATGCCGTCAGGCATCCCGTGGAAGCGACCTACAGTAAAAGGGTTTATTCATATTTGCGGATGTCATCAATGACTTTACCGTCGTTCGGCAGGCTGCCGGCCGGCACCAGCAGCACTTCGGCGCGCAGCTTGGTGATGTCGCGCAGCGCAGTGATCAGCGCAGATGTAAAATCTGCGCTCACCGCACCGGTTTCGCAATGCAAGGTCATCACATCGTTCGCCATTTCACCGCTGACCACCAGGCGGGCTTTAACGATTTCAGGATGACGCCTGAGCACTTCTGCAATCTGTGACGGATGAACGAACATGCCCTTGACCTTGGTGGTCTGGTCGGCGCGTCCCATCCAGCCTTTGATGCGCTGGTTGGTACGGCCGCAAGGGGAAATGCCGGGCAGGATGGCGGACATATCGCCGGTGGCAAAACGGATCAGCGGATAGTCCGGATTAAACGAGGTAATGACGATTTCCCCGACTTCACCCTCCGGCACCGGATCGCCGGTACCAGGACGGACGATTTCAAGGATCAGGTCTTCATCCAGCACCATGCCGGGATTGAGCTGCCCATCGCTCATGGTTTCATACGCAATATTGCCGATATCCGCGCTGGCGTACATCTGCAATACCTGCGGCACGCCATTGGCCTGCAGCCACTGGCGCAGCGATGGCGGCAGCGCTTCGGCGCCGACCACGGCCCGTCGCACGCTGGAGATATCGGTGCCGCTGTCGGCTGCTTTTTCCAGGATGATTTTCAGAAAACTTGGGGTGCCGACATAGGCATCCGGCTTGAGACTAGCCATCGCCTGAATCTGCATTTCGGTTTGTCCTATCCCTGCCGGAATCACGGTGCAGCCCAGCCGTTGCGCTGCGCTTTCGACCATGAAGGCCGCCGGGGTGAAGTGATACGAAAAACAGTTCTGGATCAGGTCTCCGGCACGCACGCCAGCGGCATGCAGCGGCCGTGCAAAGCGCCACCAGTCAGGGCTTTTGCCTTCCGGGTCAAATATCGGGCCGGGCGACATGAATATTCTGCCCAGCTGGCGACTCTCCGTGGTGGTCAGTCCGCCAAAAGGCAGCAGCTGCTGTTGCAAGCTCTTGAGATCGGATTTTCTGGTCACCGGCAATTGCGCCAGTGCCTGCCGGCTGCGGATATCGGCTGCCGGCACGCCGTGCAGGATGTGCGCCCAGCCGGGGGCAGTCTGCGCGTGCGCGACCAGCTGCGGCAGGCGCGTCATCAGTGCTTGCTCCCGGCTTTGCGGATTGCGGGTTTCCAGTGCGTCCAGATATTCGGTCATGGCGGAACTCATCAGGTCAATACGAAGCCGTTAGTCATTAAGTAGCATTAATCAGCATTAAGCCAGCCAGCGTTTGCGGCGGCGGTAAAATTTCATGTCGCGGAAACTCTTGCGCCCGGCACCGGAAACGCCGAGATAAAATTCCTTGACGTCTTCATTGCTGGACAGGTCTTTGGCGTCGCCTTCCATGACCACGCGGCCATTTTCCAGAATGTAGCCAAAGTCGGCGTAACGCAGCGCGATATTGGTGTTCTGTTCGGCCAGCAGGAAAGAAACGTTTTCCTGCACATTGAGACTTTTCACGATCTCGAAAATTTCTTCCACCAGTTGCGGCGCAATGCCCATCGAAGGCTCGTCAAGCAGGATCATCGAAGGCTTTGCCATCAGCGCCCTGCCAATCGCGCACATCTGCTGCTCGCCGCCGGAGGTATAGCCGGCCTGCGACTGCCGGCGTTCACGCAGGCGGGGGAAATAGTGATACACCTTTTCCAGCGCCTCTTTCAGTTCGGCACGGGACAGGTTGCGGGTATATGCGCCGGTCAGCAGGTTTTCTTCCACCGACAGATGGCCGAAACAATGCCGTCCCTCCATCACTTGTGACAAGCCGCGTTTGACCAGCTCGTTCGGCGTTAAGTGATCAACGCGCTGTCCCTGAAAGGTAATGTCGCCTTTAGTGATATCGCCGCGCTCATTTTTGAGCAGGGTGGAAATTGCTTTCAGCGTGGTCGATTTACCGGCGCCATTGGCACCCAGCAATGCCACAATTTTTCCTTGCGGTACCTGAAGTGAAATGCCTTTCAGGACCAGGATCACATGGTCGTAAATAACTTCGATATTGTTGACGCTGAGATAGGCCGGGTTGCAGAGGGCGCTCTCAGCCGGATTGGCATGCAGACTCATGATGAATATCTTTTCAGCTCATTTCAGCGTTGACGAAACCGGAGGCTGTCCGGCTGGCAGCCAGCCTCCGGTGCCGGTAAGCGTTACTTCAGGCAGACAGGCGTGATTTTCTTTTCTGCTGCATATTTATTGGACGACTCTTCCAGCATGGCGCGGGTCAGCGCTTTATCGCCCACAACCCAGTTCGGCGTGATGGCTTTCCATTTATCGCCGGTCCATTGCTGCACCTTCACGGCGCCGGAACCTTCGTGATCTTCGCAGGATGTTTTGACTGGCGGGAACATGCCGAGTGCCCCCAGCGCCTTCTGGCGGGCTTCATCCACATTCAGGTTTTCAAAACCCCAGCGGATCTGTTCGGAAGTCATCAGTTTCCCCTTGCCGAATTTTTCCTGCGCTTTCAGAATGGCTTCCGACCACAGGATCGCCGCAGTCACACCGCGCATGTGATAGACCGAGCCGATACGGGATTTATCGCTGAGATTACCTTTGCCGGCCGCATATACTTTGCTGCGGATTTCATCGAGTACCGGATAATTGCCAGGCGTGTTGAAGGTCATCGCGGTATAGCCTTTCGCTGCATCGCCAGCAGGAATCGCATCCTCTTCCGAACCGGCCCACCAGACGCCCAGCATTTTTTCGCGGGAATAGCCGTTGCGTTGCGCTGTCTTGATCGCAACCGCATTCATCACGCCCCAGCCCCAGAGAATCACGAAGTCCGGATTCGCCTGACGGATCTGCAGCCATTGTGATTGCTGTTCATTGCCGGGATGCGCAACCGGGATTTTGATCAGTTCAAAACCGTATTGCTTTGCCTGCGCTTCCAGTACCGGGATCGGCTCTTTACCGAAAGCCGAATCGTGATACAGGTGCACGATTTTTTTGCCCTTCAGTTTATCCATGCCGCCGGCTTTATCGCCGAGGTATTTGGTCATCGCAGCAGCCTGATTCCAGTAGCTGGTGATCAGCGGAAAAATGTAGGGAAATACTTTGCCGTTGGCGGCATCCGAACGTCCGTAGCCGAGGGTGGTCATCGGGATTTTGTCTTCCCCGACGCGGTCCAGAACACCATAGGCAATACCGGTGGACAGCGGCTCGACCAGAGAAGCGCCGCCCTGTGCTTTTTTCAGGCGCTCATAGCATTCGACGCCGCGTGATGCGTTGTATTCGGTCTCGCATTCTTCCCACGAAATCTTGACGCCATTCAGACCGCCTTTGGCATTGATGAGGTTGAAGTAGTCGATAGCGCCGCCAAAGAAGCCGGAGCCGCCTGCAGCGTAAGGGCCGACGCGGTACGACAGAATCGGGATAAACTGGTCTTCCGCCTGCGCCAGACTGGCAGCGCCCATCAATGCGGATGCCAGCATGAGAGATTTCATCAGTTTCATATTGTCTCCTGTAGGTTGTCGATGAATTTCCACGTCTTATGAAAAGGACGCTGTTGTTATGGTTGCTCGGTGCTGCGTTGAAAACTTAATGCGGGAACGGCCACAAACGTAATTTTTCCTTCGCGATCTGCCACAGACGCGCCAGCCCGTGTGGTTCCACAATCAGGAAAAAGATGATCAGCGCGCCGAACACCATCAGCTCCAGGTTGGACGCCACATTGGTCGGTAATGCCAGACCGTGGGCGACCAGATTCAGGAAAATCGGTAACAGCACAATAAAGGCCGAACCCAGAAATGAACCCAGAATAGAGCCAACACCGCCAATAATGATCATGAACAAAATCTTGAAGGACAAATCCAGATTGTAGGCTTCCGGCTCTACGGTGCCCAGATACGCATAGGCATACAGCGCTCCGGCAATACCGCAATAAAACGACGACACGGCGAACGCCAGCAGCTTGGTACGCATCAGCCGGAAGCCGATGACTTCAGCAGCCACATCCATGTCCCGCACCGCCATCCAGGAGCGGCCGACATTAGAGCGCACCATGTTTTTGGCGAGCAGGGCCATCAGGCAGACGACGACCAGGGTCAGCAGATATTTTTTGACCGGCGTATTAAACGCCTGCCCCAGAATCACAATTTCCTGTGCCGTAATGACGCCGGAGGAGCTGTAATTGGTGAACCACTGAATTTTAGTGAGGCACCAGACCACAAAAAACTGGGTTGCCAGCGTTGCCGCCGCCAGATAGAAACCGCGGATCCGCAATGACGGCAGTCCGAATGCAATGCCGACCAGTGCCGCAGAGACGCCGCCCAGCACAAACGCCAGCAATACCGGAATACCCGGCAGGCGCAGCATGAAGTTATACGAAGCAAATGCACCGACTGCCATGAACGCGGCGGAACCCAGCGACAACTGGCCGGCATAGCCGGTCAGGATATTGAGCCCCAGTGCTGCCAGAGAAAAAATCAGGAATGGGATGAAGATCGCGGAAAAAGCATAGTCGGATGCCAGCAGCGGCACGACAACAAAAGCCGCCGCCAGCAACACGGATACGCCTATCCTGTCCTGCCGTAACGGAAAAATCTGGTTGTCCGCCTGGTAGCTGGTTTTGAATTGTCCTGCTTCACGATAAAACATAAAAATTCCTTCTCTCAAACAGTCTGCGGTTCATTCGGCAGATGCCGTACAGTGATGCCGGGCACGTCGCCGTGTCAGATGCGGCGAATGATTTTTTCACCGAACAGACCTTCCGGCCTGACCAGCAGGAACAGCAGCGCCAGCACATACGGAAACCAGCCTTCGATGCCGCCGCCGACCAGCGGTCCGATATACACTTCAGCCAGCTTTTCCGAGGCGCCGATGATGAGTCCGCCGACGATCGCACCGGGAACGGAGGTGAAGCCGCCCAGAATCAGTACCGGCAACGCTTTGAGCGCAACGAAGGTCAGTGCGAACTGCACGCCGTTGCGCGCGCCCCACAATAAACCGGCAACCAGCGCGACAAATCCTGCGACAGTCCAGACGATGCCCCAGATCTGCTGCAAAGGAATGCCGACCGCCAGCGCCGCCTGATGATCGTCAGCGACAGCGCGCAGGGCGCGGCCGATCTTGGTTTTGGAAAATAGCAGCGCCAGTCCGGTCACCAGAATCGCGCAGATCAGCGCCGCGATCACATCGAACTGGGACACGAGGATATTGAATTTTTCCATGATGAATTCGATCGGCACATCCTCGATTGGCAGGCTCAGTTTATGCGGTTGCGAACCCCACAACAGTTGCGCCAGTCCTTCGATAAAGAACGTCAGGCCGATGGTCGCCATGAACAAAGTGATTTCCGGCTGGTTGACCAGCGGGCGCAGCACGATTTTTTCGATCGCCAGCCCCAGAACCACCATGACGGCCATCGTCAGCGGAATCGCCAGCCAGATCGACAGGTCAAATTTTTCACTCAGGCCGACACAGGTCAGCGCCGCAAAAAACACCATCGCACCCTGGGCAAAATTGAAGACACCGGATGCTTTGTAGATCAGGACAAAACCCAGCGCCACCAGCGCATACATCACGCCTGACAGCAAGCCGCCGATCAGCACTTCAAAGAAAAAATTCAGACTCATTTTGCATTCCTCATACTGTGCGATATCAGTGGGCTACGCCGAGATAGGCATTGATGACTTCCTGATTGGCGAGCACTTCCGCCGGACTGCCGTCACCGATTTTCTTGCCGTAATCGAGCACCACAACCCGGTCGGAAATATCCATGACCACACCCATATCGTGTTCAATCAGGACGATCGTGGTGCCGAGCTGATCGTTCACATCCAGAATGAAGCGGCTCATGTCCTGCTTCTCTTCCACATTCATGCCTGCCATCGGTTCGTCGAGCAGCAGGATTTCCGGTTCTGCAGCCAGTGCGCGGCCCAGTTCGACCCGTTTTTGCAGGCCATAAGACAGACGGCCCACCGGGGTTTTGCGGATATGCTGAATCTCAAGAAAATCGATGATTTCTTCCACCTTCTGCCGGTGTGCGATTTCTTCTTTCTGCGCCGGTCCCCAGTACAGGGCCTGCAGCAGAAAATGACTCTTCATTTTCAGATTGCGGCCGGTCATGATGTTATCGAGCACGCTCATGCCCTTGAACAGCGCGATGTTCTGAAAGGTGCGGGCAATACCGCTTTTGGCTGCGGCATAGGTATTCATGTCTTTGCGCTGCTGACCGCGATAGGTAATCTGCCCTTGCTGCGGGCGATACACGCCATTGATTACATTCAGCATGGAGCTTTTACCGGCGCCATTGGGACCGATGATGGCGCGGATTTCATGTTCCCTGACGTTAAAGGAAATATTGGTCAGCGCTTTCACACCGCCGAACGACAGTGAAATGTTCTGCAGGTCGAGAATGACATCACCGGTTTTTCTGTTTGCTGTCATACGGATTCCTTATGCGGCCTGTTGTCGCGGAGCGAAGGTCTTGACGTCGCTGATATGCAGATCAGCGCTGACGGTGCCTTGCCGGCCATCTTCAAATTTGACCTGGGTCTCGATGTACTGGGAACGTTTTCCGGAATACAGCGCATCAATCAGCACCGCATACTTCTGGGAAATAAAATTGCGCCGGACTTTGCGGGTGCGGGTCAGTTCGTCGTCGTCGGGGTCAAGCTCCTTATGCAGAATCAGGAAGCGGTGGATCTGGGTTCCGGACATCAGTGCTTCACCGGCCAGATCGGCATTCACTTTTTCAATGCAGGACATGATCAGCTGACAGGTTTCCGGCTTGGCTGCCAGATCGGTATAGCCGGAGTAAGCGATTCCGCGCCGCTCAGACCAGTTGCCGACGGCTTCCATATCGATATTGATGAAGGCGCAGACATGATCGCGGCCATTACCGAAAGCCACCGCTTCCTTGATGAAGGGGAAGAACTTCAGCTTGTTTTCGATATAGTTCGGCGCAAACATATCGCCATGATTGAGTTTGCCGACATCAGCGGCCCGGTCGATGATTTTCAGGTGCCCTTCCTGGTCAAACAGTCCGGCATCACCAGTGTGAAAATAACCCTTGTCGTCCATAACTTCGGCGGTGGCATCCGGCCGTTTGTAATAGCCGGTCAGCATGGCAGCGGATTTGACCAGCACCTCGCCATTGTCTGCCAGCCGCACTTCCACACCCGGCGCGGCTTCACCCACGCTGTCGAATTTGATTTTTCCGTCAGGCTGCAGGCAGACGTAGGCGCAGGTTTCCGTGGAGCCGTACAGCTGCTTCAGGTTGACGCCGATGGAACGGTAAAAACGGAACAGGTCGGGACCGATCGCTGCGCCTGCGGTATAGGCAACCCGGACACGGGATAAACCCAGCACGTTTTTCAGCGGGCCGTAAATCAGGATTTCACCCAGCCAGTATTGCAGCCGGTCGCTCAGCGGCACTTTTTTGCCATCGAGAATATCGGCGCCGGCACGGCGCGCCACTTCCATATAGTGATGAAACAGGCCGCGTTTGATGGCGCCGGCGTCTTCCATGCGGATCATGACGTTGGTCAGCATGTTTTCAAACACACGGGGCGGCGCGAAATAATAGGTCGGACCGACTTCGCGCAGATCAGTCATCACGGTCTCGCTGGATTCCGGGCAGTTCACGGTGAATCCGGCAACCAGTGCCTGGGCGAATGAGAACAGATGATCGCCGACCCATGCCATCGGCAGATAGGACAGAATATCTTCCTGTTGTTGCAGTTTGTCGAAATGCACGCCGCCTTGTCCGGCAGTCATGAAGGAGCGGTGACTCTGGCAAACGCCTTTTGGTTTGCCGGTGGTGCCGGAGGTGTACAGCATCACAGCGGTGTCTTCGGGTTGCCCCAGTTCTATTTGCTGCAGGAAAAAATCAGGATGCTCGCGGTCATAAGTGCGTCCCAGTTCCTGCAGGGCGGCATAAGAGCTCAGCTCGGGCTGGTGATAATGGCGCATGCCGCGCTCGTCTTCAAAGCAGATATGTTGTATTCCGGCATAGTGCTGTTTGATATCGAGCAGTTTGTCCACCTGCTCCTGATCTTCTGCGACAGCGAAAGCGATTTCGGCGTTTTCCAGCACATAGGCCATGTCTGCAGCCGGTGCATCCTGATACAGCGGAACAGGAATCCCGCCCAGGCATTGCGCTGCCATCATCGCCCAGTACAGGCGCGGGCGGTTATCACCGATGATTGCCAGATGCATGCCGCGCTGAAAGCCTTGCGCAGCAAGGCCGCAGGCGAGCGCGCGGACTTCCGTGTTGACCTGTTTCCAGTTCCAGGTTTGCCAGATTCCCAGATCTTTCTCGCGGTACGCGGGATGATCGGGGCGTGTGCGTCCGTGCTCCAGTAATAACCTGGGGAACGTACTGTTCGCATTGATTGTCATGTCTCCACCACCAGCCTGATTATGTTGGGCTTACCGGGAATGCTGTGTGTTCCTGGGAACAGGGTTCTCTGACCTTGCACAGCTTGCCCGTTTTTTGGGTTGCTTCACGGAGTCTCCTCACCCTGCCTTACGTTAGACTTACAGCCAGTTGTGGCAGAAACAGTGAAACTTCCGGCAGACAAGGTGATTGTGCCGCTGGCTGATTCCGCTGGCGTCACGGCTCGCTTACAATGTCCGCTTACATCTTTTTATGGATCAGATACTAGAGGCTTGCATTTCTGATGGCTGTCGTTTGACTGACAATCTGACGGAATGCCTGAACTTTCGGTGGTGCATCGCACAATATGACAAATAACAGGAATGATTTCCGGCAGAGGTTTGCAAAGACCATGTGGGCCGGCATGCTGGCCCCCGAGCATATGCAGAAAGTGGAAGATGAAGTGGTGGAGCGCTTTATCCCGGCGGGCGGATATGTCTGCCGCAAGGGTGATCCGGTCGATCACTGGATGGGTGTGATTGAAGGTTTTCTGAAAATGAGCAGTATTTCACCGGACGGTAAAACCGTGACCTTCAGCTGCATGCTGGCAGGCGGATGGTTTGGCGAAGGCTCGCTGCTGAAGACCGAACCACGGCGTTACGACGTTGTCGCGCTGCGCGATACCCGCGTTGCCTACATGCCGCGCAGCACCTTTAATTTTCTGCTGGACCACAGCATTGCCTTTAACCGTTTCCTGTTGCATCAGTTAAATGAGCGGCTGGGTCTGTTTATTTCTCTGGTCGAATATGACCGTATGCTGGACCCCGATACCCGCGTTGCGCGTTGTCTGGCGTCCATGTTCAATCCCTACCTGAATCCGGGCAGCAGCATGCAGTTGCAGATTTCCCAGGAAGAAATCGGCTATATCTCCAGCGTGTCGCGCCAAAGAGCGAATCAGGCTTTGCAATTGCTGGAAAAGAAAAAACTGCTGACTGTTGATTACGGTGGCATCACGATTCTGAATCTCGATGGCTTGCGCCGCTTTCCGGATGAGGCAGACGCATGATGCGCTTTTCTGTCATCGGGGCCGGTAAAGTCGGCCGGGTGCTGGCGCAGCGCTTTCATGCCAGCGCTGCGTTTCAGGTGCAGCAGATACTGAACCGTACTTTGCCGAGCGCGCAGCAGGCGTGCGCCTTTGTCGGTGCCGGTACAGCGGTCGCGGACTGGGCGCAACTGACGCCGGCGGATGTCTGGATGCTGGCCGTCGGGGACGATCATCTGGCGGCCGTTTGCCAGCAGTTAGTGAAACAGGATGTGCTGCAACCGGGAAGTGTGGTTTTTCATTGCAGCGGTTCCAAAGCCTCCACCGAATTGCAGGCTGCCACAGCTGCCGGTGCTGCTGTGGCCAGCGTGCATCCGGTACGCAGCTTCGCAAATCCGGCGCTGGTGGCAGCAGATTTCAGCGGTACGATCTGCAGCGTTGAAGGCGATGCACTTGCGCTGGACATCCTCTCGCCTGCCTTGCAGCGCGCCGGCGCCACGCTGGTGCAGATCAGTGCAGCCAATAAGCTGCTGTATCACGCCGGTTCTGTTTTTGCGAGCAATTACCTGGTGACGCTGATTGAGGTGGCGCTGCAAACCTATGCAGCTGCAGGCATTCCGTCGCAGCAGGCGCTGGCAATGGCTGCGCCGCTGGCGCGGCAGTCGCTGGAAAATGCACTGACGATGGGATGCGCCACCGCGCTGACCGGGCCGATCGCACGCGGCGATCTGGAGACTGTCAGCCGGCAGCAGGCCGCCGTGCAGTGCTGGAACCGGGATGCCGGCGAACTGTATCGCAGCTTTGTCCCGCTGACACGCCAGCTGGCGTCAAAGCGGCATCACTCGGAAAAATAAACGCTGTTGCGGCCATTGGTTTTGGCCTGATACAAAGCCTGATCTGCACGTTCAAACACACTGTCTTCCGTTTCGCGGTCTTTGCATTCAGCAACCCCCATACTGACGGTGACAGTCAACTTTTGTTGCAGCAAATCGGTGGTGCGCGAGAAATCATTGCTGGCGATGGTATTGCGCAGATTTTCCGCAATCGAGGTCGCTTTTTCCAGCGTGCAGTTTTTCAGCAGCACCAGAAATTCCTCGCCACCCCAGCGGCACAGGATATCGCTTTCCCGCAGTGAGCGGCGACAGATGGCGGCAATTTCACGTAGCACATGGTCGCCGACCAGATGGCCATGCTTGTCGTTGATTTTTTTGAAGAGATCGATATCAATCAGTGCAGCGCACATCGGCTGCCTTGATCGTTCGCTGTCGAGCAGCGCTTGCTGAAAGACGAAATCAAAGGCATGGCGATTCAGCAGTTTGGTCAGGGTATCGGTTTCGGCGGAAGTCTCCAGTTTTTTCTGGTAACGCCGGATACTCCGCCAGACGATGGCGATCACCAGCAGCATCACCCCAGCGCTGATAGCGAGAGTCATCAGAAACACATTCTGCAAGGGCTGGATATCGCTGCCGGTGTCCTGCTCGGCCAGCAGATGCCAGCCCAGTTCAGGCAGGAAGCGGGTGCTGAGCTGCACATTGCCGGCATCAGAACTGTATTCCAGATGCAGGGATTCATTTTTGCGGTTTGCCAGAATCCGCGGCGCCAGCGCCTGCATGCCGTCAATACCGGCCAGATTGCCGCGCATATTTCCGGCATTGCTGCCTGTCAGCAGGATAGTGCCTTTGGTGTCGGCCAGATAAATTTTGCGGTGAAACCGGTTCTGATACTGATCGATCAGATTTCTGACCGTATCGGATGCAAACCCGATGCCGGCGACGCCGATAAAATTTTTATTCTCGTCAGTGATCCGGTGTCTGACGGAAATCATCATGCTGTCGTGATTGGCCGCATCGGTATCGACGCTGGTTTCGTAAGGTGTTTTCTGATTTCGCATCCGGGCAAACCAGGCGTCCCGCGCATCGGTTTCGCTGAGGTTTTTTGGTGTGCCGCTGGCATGGTAGTGACGGTGTGTCAGGCCAGAGGCAAGAAAAACGGAAACCGCATTATTTTTTGCCTTGATTTCTTTCAGATAGCGGGTGATTTGCGTCTGATCTTCCTCGCCAGCGCTCATCCAGTCGCGGACAAACGTATTACCCGCCATCTGCGACGCAATCAGTACCGGTCGCAGGATTTCTTTCTGGATTTCAGCAACGACAGCATCGCTGGTGACCGGCAAGGTCTGCTCAGCAATTTGTTGCTGGAGCAGATTGCGGGATGCGATGAACCCGGTAAACAGCGTGATCATGAACCCGGTTAAGAGGATGAGCGATAGCCATACCAGCAGACCGTATTTTTTTAAGATGTTTTTCATGGACTGGAGACGGAGCGGAAGCATTAAGTTTGCCGCAAGATCATACTATAAACAGTCGCTGTTGCTGCTCAATAGAGAGGCAGTTAATGTTGGTTTGTGGAAATATTTATGAAAAATGCCGCTGAGTGCGGCATTTTGTTGAAGGAATGGCACAGCGCTGTGCCGGATGTGCTTATGGACGCGGTGTCAGCGACACATGCAGACGCAGGCGTGAACCGGGGTCATAAGGCATGACCGAAGTATAGGTACGCCCATTGTATTCATAGGTCACGGCATACCCGTTGGTGCGTGTCTGCCAGCTGTCCACGGTACGGCACTGGCGTATCGGGCGGCTGTCGTAACCGCCTTGCTGATTGTTATTATCCATGCGGTCGCCGACGATGGCGCCGGTCAGCGCACCGGCTGCTGCGGCTGCGATCCGGCCGTTGCCGCCGCCGACCTGGCTGCCGAGCAGGCCGCCCGCAATACCGCCGATGATACCGCCGGAGTTACTGCGCTCCTGCGGACGCTGTATCGTTTCATATTCGGTACGGCATTCCTGGCGCGGCATATTGATTTGCTCGACTTGTGGCTGGACGTTGATGACGCGGGCATAATCCTCAAAATCAGCTGCCTGTGCGGCAGGCAGGGCGCATGCGAGCGCCAGCAGTGAGGTACCCAGGGAAAATTGTTTTAGTGTGAAATTCATATAATTACCTCGCTGCAAATTGCAAATGATCATCAGTCTGTCTGGGGTTAGTGTCTGTTTAACGCCGGAAGTTCTGATTCCGTGGACAGAAGAGATGTAAATCTATGTTTCAATGATGGATGAACTATGTAAGTTGCACCTTGTTTGTATCTTGTTATCACGATAGTCACTCACATATAGATGCTGGTGATTGTGGGTAATTCAATCGATGTTTCTTTCTGATGTATTCAGCCGGAGTGTGTTTATGCCTTTTTTCTGGACTTCCTGGGTCAGTATTGCTGCTTTGCTCGTTTATTTCTGGACTGCCGCGGAAGTGGGCAGGGCGCGTGGACGTTATCAGGTAAAAGCACCGGCGGTGGATGGGCCGCCCGAATTCCTGCGCGCTTTACGGGTGCAGATGAATACGCTGGAGCAGCTGGTTTTTTTCCTGCCTTCTTTATGGCTCTGCGCATTCTGGTTCAGTGACCGCTGGGCGGCGCTGACCGGGACAGTCTGGCTCGCGAGCCGGATCTGGTATGCACTTGCCTATTTCCGGGATCCGGCCAAGCGTGCACCTGGCTTTGTCTTGTCTGTAACCAGTGTTTTTATCCTGTTGTTGCTGGCTGTGGCGGGACTGTCCGGCCTGATTCACTGAGAAAAGACAATGCAGATACACATGCAAACAGATTTCCGTCAGAAAGCCTCGGCTTACGCTTCCTATCTTGTTGCCGGTATCAGCTTGCTGCTGGTGCTGAAAGCCGGATTACTGGTCGCACTGTTTTCCGGTCTGCTGGTGTATTCGCTGGTGCACATGCTGGCGCCGGCGATTGCAAGACGGTTCCGCCATCGCCAGTCGCGCCTGATTGCGGTGGCATTGCTGTCGACAGTGCTGATGCTGGTGCTGGTACTGGGGATCTGGGGCGGGCATGTTTTTTTGCGCAGCGATGCCGGCAACCTGCATAATTTGCTGCAGCGGCTGGCCGATATTCTGGAAGCCTCACGCAGTCAGATGCCGGAATGGGTGAGCACTAACATCCCGGAAGATGTCGACGCACTGCAGACAATGATTGCTCACTGGTTGCGTGAGCATGCCGGTGAAGCGAAATTGCTGGTGCCGGAAGCGGGGCACCTGATCGTGCATCTGCTGCTGGGGATGGTGATCGGCAGCCTGGTGGCCTTGCGCAGCACGGCGGCAGCGGCAAACCGCAAACCCTTCGCCGCCGCTTTGCAGCAGCGCGCCAGACAGTTTGCCAGGATTTTCCGCAAGATCGTGTTTGCCCAGGTGCAGATCTCACTGATCAATACCTTGCTGGCGGCGGTTTATCTGGTGCTGATCCTGCCACTGGCCGGGGTGCATCTGCCGCTGACCAAAACCATGATTGCGATTACGTTTATTGCCGGGCTGATTCCGGTGGCGGGCAACATTATTTCCAATTCGGTGCTGGTCATTGTCGCTTTGTCACACTCCCTGAATATTGCCCTGGCGTCGCTGGTTTTCATGGTGGTGATTCATAAAGCCGAATATTTCCTGAATGCCCGTATCATCGGGGCTCAGATCAATGCGCGCGCCTGGGAGCTGCTGACCGCGATTCTGGTGATGGAAACCCTGTTTGGCATTCCCGGTGTGGTGGCGGCGCCGGTGTTTTACGCCTATCTCAAAAAGGAGCTGGCCGATCAGGGGCTGGTCTGAGGCCGATTGGCGCGCCGCCGATAATCGGAGCGCCAATTAATGCCATAATGTGAGACTGATCCGCAATCTGTTCCAACACCATTTTCTGTCAAAGAGCCCATCATGATTCTCGAACTTGCCGATATCCGTATTCATCCCGGTCAGCAGACCGAATTCGACGCCGCCATCCAGCGCGGCCTGGCAGAAGTGATTTCCCAGGCCAGGGGATTTTGCGGCTTTAAAGTCAACAAAGGCATCGAATCGCCGGAACGCTATGTCCTGATGATTTTCTGGGAAACGCTGGAAAACCACACCATTGATTTCCGCGAATCCCCGGCATTTGCGCAGTGGCGTGCGATCGTCGGCCCGTATTTCGCGGCACCGCCGGTGGTGGAGCATTTCAGCCTGCTGGCCAAATCGTCCTGAAGTTTGTAGGGGTATTGCGGAGATGACTTGATTCCTGTCATTTCACCCCAAGCTAGCAAAGTCACCATGCCCCCGGCGTATCGCAGCGATCACTGTGCCAGACCGGCGGGCAGCAAGCACTTCAACAAAGGTTACTATGGTTCCGCACCTCGTCACGGCCTTAAACGGCCCCCTGCTCGATTTAGAAAAGAAAATACTCGAAGCCACACCGGCGATTGAGCGCTGGTTCCGGCTGGAATGGCAGGAACATACGCCGCCCTTCTACTGTTCGGTGGATTTGCGTAACGCAGGCTTCAAGCTCGCCCCGGTCGATACCAACCTGTTTCCCGGGGGATTTAATAATCTGGCGTCTGAAATGCTGCCGCTGGCAGTGCAGGCGGCGATGGCGGCCATCGAAAAATATTGTCCTGATGCAAAGAATCTGTTGCTGATTCCGGAAGGCCATACCCGCAATACTTTCTATCTGCAAAACGTGGCGCGCATGATGCAGATTTTCCGCCAGACCGGTCTGAATGTGCGGCTGGGTTCGCTGTCGCCGGAGATCACCGCACCGACACCGCTGACGCTGCCGGACGGCAGCGAGCTGATTCTGGAGCCGCTGGAGCGTTCAGCCAACGGACGCCGGCTGGGGCTGAAAAATTTTGACCCTTGCACCATCCTACTGAACAATGATTTGTCGGCGGGCATCCCGGCTATCCTGGAAGATATCAATGAACAGACGCTGTTGCCGCCGGTACATGCCGGCTGGGCGATGCGGCGCAAGAGCAATCACTTCGCCTCTTACGATGACGTGGTCAAAAAATTTGCCAAGCTGGTCGATATCGACCCGTGGATGCTGAACCCGTATTTCGCCCGGGTGAATAACATCAATTTTCAGGATGGCACCGGCGAAGATGCGCTGGCGGCCGCAGTCGATACCGTGCTGGCGAAAATCCGCAAAAAATACAAGGAATACGGCATTAAGGATAAACCGTTTGTCGTCGTCAAGGCCGATGCCGGCACCTATGGCATGGGCATCATGACCGTACACAGTTCCGATGAAGTCCGCGACCTGAACCGCAAGCAGCGCAACAAGATGGCGGTCGTGAAAGACGGTCTGGAAGTATCGGATGTGATCGTGCAGGAAGGGGTGTATACCTTCGAGCAGATCAACGAATCGGTGGCCGAGCCGGTGGTGTATATGATCGACCGTTACGTGGTCGGTGGTTTCTACCGCGTCCACGAAGGCCGCGGCGTGGATGAAAATCTCAACACGCCGGGCATGCATTTCGTGCCGCTGGCTTTTGCGCAGCAGCATGCGGTGCCGGATATGAAAGCCAAGCCGGGTACCGCGGCGCCGAACCGTTTTTATCTGTACGGCGTGGTCGCAAGGCTGGCTTTGCTGGCAGCTTCGCTGGAACTGGAAAAAACCGATCCCAATCCGGAAATTTATTAATCTGACCGGTATTCCCGGTGCGAAAGTAGGGCTATGAAAATTGCTTTCCTGACTGATCCTTTATCGCAGTTCAAAACCTACAAAGACTCGACCTTCGCGATGATGCGCGAAGCGGTCAGGCGCGGCCACAGCATCTATGCGATGGAGCCGCAGGATATTGCGCTGGAAAATGGCGTGGTGACGGCAGCGGCCCGCCAGATCCATCTGACTGGCGCGGCGGACGACTGGTATCGCGCCGACGTGCCGGCCGAAGTGGCGCTGAAGGCGTTTGACGTGGTCTTGCAGCGCAAGGACCCGCCTTTCGACATGGAGTACATTTACGCCACCTATCTGCTGGAGCTGGCGGAACAGCAGGGCGCGCGGGTGTTCAACAAACCGGCGGCGATCCGCAATCACAATGAAAAACTCAGCATTGCGCAATTCAGCCAGTTCACCGCGCCGACGCTGGTGACGCGCGACGCGGAGCGCATCCGTGCGTTTCACCGCGAGCACCGGGATGTGATTCTGAAACCGCTGGACGGCATGGGCGGCATGGGCATTTTCCGCATCGGTGCCGACGGCATGAATCTGGGTTCCGTCATCGAAACCCTGACCGACAACGGCAGCCGCACCATCATGGTCCAGCGTTATATTCCCGAGATTGTTCAGGGCGACAAGCGCATACTGCTGATCGGCGGCAAGGTGGTGCCGTTCGCGCTGGCGCGGATTCCTCAGCACGGCGAAGTGCGCGGTAATCTGGCGGCGGGCGGCGTCGGTGTGGCGCAAGCCTTGTCGGAAAGAGATCTTGAGATTGCACAGACTTTGGCGCCGCAGCTTTATCAAAGAGGCCTGTTGCTGGTAGGATTAGACGTCATCGGCAGTTGCCTGACCGAAGTGAATGTCACCAGCCCGACCTGTTTTCAGGAAATCACCCAGCAGACCGGATTTGATGTGGCGGCGATGTTTATTGATGCGCTCGAATCGGCGCTGGCGGAAAATTAATATACTCCGGGGAGTATATTTAAAGAGCCTTGTTTTATCTGGGCGATCAATAGAAATTGACACATACTCCCCCAATTTTTGAAAAATTATGGTTGGAATACTGTTATTGACACATGCACCGCTCGGATCGGCTTTCGTCCAGGCGGCAGCGCATGTCTTCCGCGGTATGCCTGAGCGTCTGGAGGCGATTGATGTGGTTGCCGACCAGAATCCGGAAGAGGTGAACCATCTGGCGCGCGCCGCCGTGCAGCGCCTGAACGACGGTTCCGGAGTGCTGGTCATGACCGACATCATGGGCGGCACGCCATCGAACTGCTGCCGCCAGCTGGGCGAGGCAGATCAGGTGGCCACGATTGCCGGTATCAGCCTGCCGATGCTGCTGCGCGCCATCACTTACCGCAACGACGCGCTGGATGTGGTGGTGGAAATGGCGCTGGCGGGCGGTCAGAACGGCGCCTTGCGTATTGATAACCGTATTCGCCTGTCACCCAATTAATCCGAGATCTGAAAGTTCAGCATGATTCAACAAGAAATTGAAATTGTTAACAAACTGGGTTTGCATGCACGCGCTTCCGCCAAGTTCACACAACTGGCGAGTAAATACAAAAGCGAAGTCTGGGTTGCGCGTAATGGCCGCCGGGTGAACGGAAAATCGATTATGGGCGTGATGATGCTGGCGGCGGGCAAAGGCAGCAAGATCATACTGGAAACCGAAGGAGCTGATGAACAGGATTGTTTCAACGCCATCGTGGCGCTGATCAACGATAAATTCGGCGAAGGCGAATAAGCCTCCCGCTACAGGCGTTGCCCCGACAGCCGCAAACTGCGCGCTGTCATCATCAACCGCCGGTGCGCTGTATGGCAGTCTCCGGCAACGATACCGGAGAACCGGGAATAGTCCCGCTTTTTGGGAGACAAGGCATGGCATCATTCACATTGCAGGGCATTCCGGTATCCCGTGGCATTGCCATCGGCAGAGCGCATCTGCTGCGGCCTGCCGCGCTGGACGTGAAGCATTACCTGGTCGCGCAGGAACTGGTCGAGGCCGAAGTACTGCGATTGCAAAATGCGATTGCCCAGGTGCATAAAGAGCTGCAGACTATCTGGGCCGATCTACCGCAGGATGCACCGACTGAGCTGGGCGCATTTCTGGATGTGCATGCCCTGATCCTGTCCGATCCCATGGTGTCGGAAGCGCCGCTGGATATCATCCGCACACGCCATTACAACGCCGAATGGGCGCTGGTGACCCAGGTCGACGAATTATCCGCCCAGTTCGATGAAATCGAGGACGACTATCTGCGCGAACGCAAGGCCGATATCCAGCAGGTTGCCGAACGGGTGCTGAAGGTGCTGACTGACAGCGCCGATACCGTGCCCCGCTCCGACAGCATCGACGAACGCAGCGCCAACATGATCGTGGTGGCGCGCGACATCTCTCCGGCGGACATGATGCAGTTCCGCGACGTCGCTTTTTCCGGATTTGTCACCGATGAAGGCGGACAGAACTCGCATACCGCGATTGTGTCGCGCAGTCTCGGGATTCCTGCAGTGGTCGGCATGGGGAATGCGTCCCAGCTGATCGAACAGGACGACTGGCTGATTATCGACAGCGACGCCGGCGTCGTGATCGTGGCGCCGCCGACACTGGTGCTGGAACAATACCGTGAACGCCAGTCGCTGCTGCAGAAACAGCGCAAAAAACTCGGCAAACTGAAAAAAACGCCAGCCGTCACGCAAGACGGCGTGGAGATCACCCTGCTGGCGAATATCGAATTGCCCGCCGATACCACGCAGGCGATGGAAGCCGGTGCCAGCGGCGTCGGCTTATTCCGTTCCGAATTCCTGTTCATGGAAAGAAGCGGTCAGGAGCATAAATTGCCGAGCGAGGAAGAACAGTTCCTCGCTTACCGCGCCGCCGTGCAGGGGATGAAGGGGCGTCCCGTCACTATCCGCACCCTCGATGTCGGTGCCGATAAGCCGCTCGACATCACCGAGCACAATATCCTCAATCCGGCGCTGGGTTTGCGGGCAATCCGTTACTGTCTGTCCGAGCCGCAGTTGTTCCTGACCCAGCTGCGCGCCATGTTGCGTGCTTCTGCCTTTGGCCCGGTCAAGATTCTGGTGCCGATGATGGCGCATAATTTTGAAATTGATCAGACGCTGGCGATGATTGCACAGGCCAAGCAGGAACTGAGCGCCGAAGGCAAGGAATTTGATCCGGAAGTGCCGGTCGGCGCCATGATCGAAGTACCGGCCGCCGCGCTGGCATTGCCGATGTTCGTGAAAAAACTGGATTTCCTCTCGATTGGCACCAACGACCTGATCCAGTACACACTGGCGATTGACCGGGCTGACCATGAAGTCGCGCATCTGTACGACGACCTGCATCCGGCGATTTTGCAGTTGTTGCAGATGATCATCAATGCTGCTGAGAAGGCGGAGATCCCGGTCTCGATCTGCGGCGGCATGGCTGGCGACCTGCGCCTGACCCGCCTGCTGGCCGGAATGGGATTCCGCGAGCTGTCGATGCCGGCAGCCTTGTTGCCGGAGGTGAAGCAGGCCATTCTGAATACCCGGATTGATGCCTTGCAGCCCCACGTCAAAAAAATTCTGCGCAGTTATGATCCTGTCGTCATCCGCGAGACGCTGGCGGCGATGGAGTCCGCCGGACAGACCCTGCATTAGCGCATTGTGCCGGTAGCAAGTCCGGCGGCTGGTTTGACGTCTGCGCCGGACTTGGTTATGCTTACTCTGTGGCGCCGATTTGAATAATCAGCTTGCGGGCGCGGTCTGGAATCTCCAGGCAATAAATACGGCTAAAGCGAGCTTGAATGCAGCTTTCCCTTTCCCCATTCAGCCCATCTTTTAGCCTTCCCGAGTTTTTTGAACGAGAGTTTTCTCGATGGAAGAGTGTATGTCTACTTCAGCAGGATCCGTCGGCGCTGTCACGCCGCAAGCCCTCCGTTTCGATGAGCCGCTGGCGCTGCAGAGCGGTGCCAGCATCGCCGGCTACACCTTGATGATAGAAACCTACGGCACCCTGAATGCGGATAAATCGAACGCCGTCCTGATCTGCCACGCGCTGAATGCCTCGCATCACGTCGCCGGCTATTATGCGGATCAGCCTAAAAATATCGGCTGGTGGGACAACATGGTCGGGCCGGGTAAACCGGTCGACACTAACCGTTTTTTCGTCATTGGGATCAATAATCTCGGCTCTTGTTTTGGTTCCACCGGACCGATGCATCCCAATCCGGCTACCGGTAAACCGTATGGCGCGGATTTTCCGGTGGTGACGGTGGAAGACTGGGTGAATGCCCAGGCGCGCGTGGCTGACCGGCTCGTCATCCGCCAGTTTGCCGCCGTGATGGGTGGTTCGCTGGGCGGCATGCAGGCACTGGCATGGAGCATCCTGTATCCGGACCGGCTGCAGCACTGCGTCGTGATTGCCTCGACCCCCAGGTTATCGGCGCAGAATATTGCGTTTAACGACGTTGCCAGACAGGCGATTCTGACCGATCCGGATTTTCATGGCGGTGATTTTTATGCGCATGGCGTGGTGCCGCGGCGCGGCTTGCGGGTGGCGCGCATGATCGGCCACATCACTTATCTGTCCGATGACGATATGGCAGAAAAATTCGGCCGCGATCTGAAGTCGGGAGATTATCAGTTCGGCTACGGGGTCGATTTTGAAATCGAATCCTACCTGCGCTACCAGGGCGATAAATTTTCCGATTATTTCGACGCCAATACTTATTTGCTGATCACCAAGGCACTGGATTATTTTGATCCGGCACGTCATACCGGTGGCGATCTGGCGGCTGCGCTGGCGCAGACCAAAGCCAGTTTTCTGCTGGCATCGTTCACGACCGACTGGCGCTTTTCGCCAGAGCGCAGCCGGGAAATTGTGCGGGCGCTGGTCAGCAACCGGCGCACCGTGTCCTATGCCGAAATCGATGCGCCGCACGGGCATGACGCTTTCTTGCTCGACGATGCCCGCTACCTGAATCTGGTCGCGGCCTATTTCAACCGTATTGATGCCGGACTGCAGGGAGAAGCAGCATGAATTTCGCCGAATTGAATCAGCTCCGTCCGGACCTCGCTTTCATCGCCGACTGGATCCGGCCACAGTCCCAGGTGCTGGATGTCGGTTGCGGCGACGGCGTGATGCTGGATTACCTGCAGACCGACAAGCAGTGTCATGGTTACGGCATCGAAATTGCCGACGACAAGGTGCTGGCCTGCGCAAAACGCCATATCAGCGTCATTCAGCAGGACATGGAAAACGGTCTGGGCATGTTTGAAAATAACTCTTTCGACACCGTACTGTGCCTGTCATCGCTGCAGATGATGAAGCATGTCGAGCCCTTGCTGCGGGATATTGCCCGGGTCGGGCGCGAAGCCATCGTCTCTTTCCCGAATTTTGGTTACTGGCCACACCGCACGGCCTTGTTGCGCGGGAAAATGCCGGTCTCCAAATCGCTGCCTTACCAGTGGTACGATACGCCCAACGTGCGCTGTGCAACGATCTATGATTTTTCCGATCTGGCGCATGAAGTCGGTCTGGAGGTCATGGAATGCGTCGCCCTGCATGAAGGACAACCGGTCCATGTATTGCCGAACTGGCGTGGCAGTCTGGCGGTATTCCGCCTGCGTAAGCGCGTTGCCTGATTGGACGCCGTGATTTGTTTTCCGGCATTTTGTCTCGTTACTGTCAGAGTGAAATGATGAAACATTCCATCATCGTATTGATCGTCGCCGGCCTGTTCGGCGGAATGCCCGCATTGGCGCAAAGTCCGCAGCAGGATGGTGTGAAAGTCGGTGCCATGTCGCCGATGCGGATTTTTGCCCCTACCGGCGCACTGGAAAAACAGGCTGCGCTGCAATATTCACAAACCCTTCAGCAGGCAGAAAACCAGCATGCGCTCGGACCGGACAATCATCCGCAGGTCATCCGCCTGCGCGCGATCGCCAACCGCCTGATTCCTTACACTTACCGCTGGAACGAGCGTTCGCGCAGCTGGAAATGGGAAATCAACTTGCTGGGATCAAAACAGATCAATGCGTATTGCATGCCGGGCGGCAAAATCGCGTTTTATACCGGCATACTGGATACGCTGAAACTGACCGATGATGAAGTGGCAATCGTCATGGGGCATGAAATTGCCCATGCCTTGCGCGAACACGGCGCCGAGCGTGCCGGCAAGGCGGCCGTCGCTAATTTTGGGGTAAAGCTGGCAGAAATTATCGCTGGCGCCAAAGGGTACGACCCGAATCTGGCGGGTACCGTGGCGGGCGGGGTGGCGAATGTCAGTATGCTGGCATTTTCCCGCGAAGATGAAACTGAGGCGGACATCGTCGGCCTCGATATTGCGGCACGTGCCGGTTACGATCCGCGTGCCGGTATTGCCTTGTGGCAGAAAATGGGGATGGTGAATAAAAATTCACCGCCACAGTGGTTGTCCACCCACCCTGCGGGCAACAGCCGGATTGCAGAAATACGCCGGCATCTGCCGGAAGTCATGCCTTTGTATGCCAGAGCAAAAGGCGCCGATCTGGCCAGTCTGCCTGCTTACCGGACGAATGCAGGTAATATTGCCCCCGTCACTTATCCCTGATCCCGCATGCCCAGCGCGGTGATGGGCGGACAAGAAAAATGACAGTTTAATTTTCATATCAATCGCTGATTGATTGCAAAAAAACAGCTTTTCTTTCATTGAACGTTTTTTCCATTACGATCTCAGTGAACAGAATTTATGGTTTAAAGAACAAAAAAACAGCATAAATAATGATTAAAAAACTATTTATGTGGTTTGTTTGTGACAGTTTTTAGCCATTTTCAGGCTAATGTCATCATGCTTTCATAAATGGCTGTAACACTTTGTAATGTAAAAAATTTTTCTGTGATAGACTATTTTCGTATATTAATAGCACGACATCACAGAATTGCTTCACTGAGTTTAGTATTTTTTTACAAATACCTTGAACTGGTGGCGTCACCCAAAAAAATAAGCGCAAAAAGTCAGTCTTCATTTTTTTGCATTCATTAGCAATCGTTTGCGCAGTGTAAGTTTTTCTTACTTTCTGTATGGCAAACGATTGCGCTGCCAGATCAGGAAAGAAAACGCTCTGCATCACGCACTGTGAATAGTGATTTTGAAAATACGATGAAGCGCCGGATCAGCTGGCGGACAAAGTGTGTTGATGGAGATGTCATCAAGCCGTGTTGAAGGCTTGAGATGATCAACAAGGTTTAATGCAATTTTTATTTTTCTGTAATCTGATCAGGAGCAGTCAATGAAACAAACTAAGCAATCGTCCGCGTTTCCATCGCGTTTGTCGATGGTCGCTGTAGCGTGCCAGATCGCCTGCCTGGGCATGTCTTCCGCTTACGCACAACAAGCCGCGATCAGCAATGATCCGGTAGATTCCAAGCAGGTCACCATCACCGGCAAGAAAGTCGGTATGGGTCTGATGGTGCAGGAAAACGCACCAAAAGCACGCAGCACGATCACTGCCGAAGAGCTGGCAAAACAGCGTCCTACCGGCAATGCGTATGAAGCGCTGGAACTGATGCCTGCGGTTAATAGCTACAACTACGACGCAACCGGCCTGTTCGGTGGCGGCCTGACTTTGCGCGGCTTTAACAGCGACCAGATCGGCGCCACGATCAACGGCGTACCAGTCAATGACTCCGGTAACTTCGCTGTTTATCCGCAAGAATTCGTCGATCAGGAAAACACCTGCACCCAGTTTGTGACACAGGGTTCAACGGACGTTGACTCCCCTCAGATCGGCGCAACCGGCGGTAACTTCGGTATCACTACCTGCGATCCATCCAAAGAAAAACGTTTCCGCGTGATGCAGACTCTGGGCGGCCTGAACCTGTCCAAGACTTACATGCGCTACGACACAGGTCTGTGGTCTGATGGCAAATCCCGTTTCTTCATTTCCGCATCGCATGCTCAGGCAGACAAGTGGAAAGGCGAAGGCGGCGCAAAGCGTGATCACGTTGATATCGGTTTCCGTACGGATTTTGACAAATTCAATTCGATCAACGGCACCATTTTGTATAACCGCGCAATCAATCAGAACATCAGCACATTCAACCTGGCTGACCTGAACAAAAACGGTTACTACTACGACTATTCCACGACATTCATCGGCCATGCAGCGCCGACACCAGGCAAAGCAGGCAATGATCCTAGCCAGGCGTTTGCGGATTCTTTCTACAAGCTGACACAAAATCCGTTTGAAAACGTGATTGCTTCTGCCACCGCGAAATTCCGCATCGGTCAGGACACCGACGTCAAGATCATTCCTTACTACTGGTATGGCTACGGCAATGGCGGCGTACAGCAAAAACTGGTTTCCGAAAGCGGTTTCCTGAATCAGGCAACCGGCAAGAACACTGCCACCGTTGATCTGAATGGTGACGGCGACACACTGGATAAAGTGATTGTTGCGAATGCCAGCGTGACGCGCACCAACCGTCCTGGTGTGACTGCTTCTGTTACCCACAACTTTGAAAACCATCAGGTTCTGGCTGGTTTCTGGTACGAGCGTGCAACACACGAGCAATTTGGCCCGATGGTTCTGGTCGATGCTAACGGCAACGCTGCAGACATCTGGCTGAAAGAGGGCCGCGTCCTGCGTCCTGACGGCACACCGTATCAGTCCCGCGACTGGAAAACGATCAGCACAGGCTATCAGTTCTTCTTGCAGGATACGATCAGCATGTTGAACGACAAGTTCACACTGAACGTTGGCCTGCGCGCGCCAACCATGAAGCGTGACTTCACCAACAAGCCGAACGAAGGTGCCGGTATCGGCTACAACATCAGCAAATCTTACTCTGAATTGCTGCCGCAACTGGGTGCCCGCTACCAGATCGACAACAACAACCAGTTGTTTGCCAGTCTGGCGAAAAACATGAAGGCACCGCCTAACTTCGTTTATGCCACGACAAGCAACGTCGTGATCGTGAATGGTCAGGCAAGCATGCCCGTCGATGTGAAAGCAGAAACATCGTACAACCTCGACGTTGGTTATCGTCACCAGAGTGATCAGCTGACCGGCCAGTTCACGGTCTATGCAGTGGATTTCCGCGATCGTCAGGCAACTGCTTACGATCCGGTCAGCAACACCAGCAGCCTGACCAGTGTCGGCAAAGTTAAAACCAAAGGCTTTGAAATCGAACTGGGTAATACCCCGGTCAATGGCTGGTCGTTCTACAGCTCGGTCGGCTATGCCAAGAGCGAAATCCAGGACGATCTGGTCGTCAGCAAGACAGCAACTCTGCCAACTGCCGGCAAGCAGATGACACTGACACCGACCTGGAAGGCTGGTCTCAGCGCCCAGTATGAAACAGCGGTCTGGTATACACGTCTGAAAGCAAAGTACACTGGCAGCCAGTGGGCAACGATGACCAATGACGAACTGGTTCCGGGCTACACCCTGCTGGGTCTGGATGCGGGTTACCAGTTCCCAAATACCACCTGGTTTAAAAAGCCGACGGTTCGTCTGAGCATCAGCAATCTGACAAACGAAAAATACCGGAATCCGTCCAGCTTTAATGTGACTAATGCGCAGCCGTATGGAACAGCAGCAGGAAAGGGTGTGTTCTATTACCTCGGCGCACCACGCTTTACTTCTGTGACCTTCTCTGCAGATTTCTAATCGGCAGTCTGATGTTGCTGTGTGATGTTCTGCACAGCAACGCAGGAGTACTAATTCGGGTCTGCAACACATGCTGTTGCAGACCTTTTTCTTTGGATACCTTGAAATGCAACGTTCATTTAAATTTGCCGGGCTGCTGACCCTGAGTATCTTGGCTGCCTGCACGACGCCTGCCAATCAGCAGCCGACAACGGCGATCACGATATTCAGCATCAACGATTTTCACGGCAATCTTCAGGCCGAGCAGCCGGTTCCTTATTTTGCCAGCGAGCCGGATCCGGTTAATCCGGGTCAGCTGCGGAAAATTCCTGCCGGAGGTTACGCTTATCTGGCTGCGAAACTCAAAGAGCGCAGAGCGGCGGTGTCCTCCAGCATCCTGGTCGGCGGCGGCGACCTGATCGGCGCCTCACCGATGGGATCCGCTTTGCTGAAAGATGAACCGGTGATTGAGGCACTGAACCAGATGCAGCTATCGGTGACCGCAGTGGGTAACCATGAATTCGATTCCGGTACGGCAGACCTGATGCGGAAAATGCAGGGCGGATGTCCGGCAACGGGTTGCGCTTATGCCGGCTTTCACGGGGCGGATTATGCATATCTGGGTGCCAATGTATTTGAACAAGGCAAGTCTGTGCCGTGGCTGACACCGTATGTGATTCGTCAGATAGGCGATATCAAGGTTGGCTTTGTCGGTGCGGTCACCTCGGATGTACCGAACCTGGTTGCCGGCGATGCGGTCAGGCGGTTGCGTTTCGCGGATGAAGCAGAGTCGATCAACCGTTATGTGCCAGAACTGAAACAACAGGGGGTTCAGGCGATTGTGGCGCTGATTCACGAAGGCGCTGTTTACAAGGGACCGGAAAATGATCCGACTTACCGTTGTGACGGTTTACAGGGACCGATTATCCCGATTGTCAAAAAACTGGACAAAGCGGTCAGTCTGGTAATTTCAGGACATTCTCATCAGGGTTATACCTGCAAGATTGACGGTCGTCTGGTGGTGCAGGGACGCAGTTATGGCGCGTTCCTGACAGAGTCCACGCTGACGCTGGATCGTCGCAGCGGCGCAGTAGTGCGTGCGGAAGCGGTCAACCACCTGATTAATCAGCAGCAGATCGTCCCCGATGCTGCCGCGCAAAGACTGGTCAGTCAGGTCAATACACAGACTGCGGCATTACGGCAGCGCGAGGTGGTCATCATGTCCAGGCCGTTAAGGCGTTCTTCGGAGGCGACCCGTTTTGACAGTGAGCTTGGTAATCTGATTGCGGACGCGCAGTTGCATGCGGCACGGCATCAGGGTCATGCAGACCTGTCTTTGATGAATGAAGGCGGAATCCGCAGCGACCTGCCATCGGGCCAGCAGGCGGCGCCCTTTCATATCAGTTTCGGCGACATTTATGCGGTGCAGCCTTTCGGTAACCAGATTGTCAGCATGCAGCTGACCGGCGCGCAGATCATGCAGGTGTTGCAGCAGCAATGGGCTGGCGGTCGTCTGGCGGAAGACCCGAAGAAACTCTATGTTTCCCATGGCGTGACATACACCGTGCGGCTGACGCAGCCGGTGACGCAACGTATCACGGAAGTCAGAATTGCGGGAAAAGCGCTCGATTTGGAACAGCGCTATACCGTGGTCATGAACAGTTTTCTGGCTGACGGCGGCGATGGTTTCAGCATCCTGAAACAGGGGACGGAGCGTCAGTTGGTCGGGCGTGATCTGGATGCCTTTGAATCCTATATCCGCGAACGTGGCCAGAACGTCAGCGACATTGATCTGGAGCGGGTGAAGGTTCAGCGATAAATGTTCAGGATGGCCTGATCCGGAGACACAAGGCAGCGCCTGCCAGCAAGCCGGCGCCAGCCACCAGCAGGGAGCCAGAAAAAGAATGCTGGTACTGGTACAGCGCATTGGCGACCAGCGGCCCGGCAATCTGTCCCAGCCCATAGACTGCCGTCATGATGGCAAGCATCGGCATCTGCACCGTATGCGCGACATGGCGCGCTGCGGGCATCGCGATGGTGACGGTGCCCATAAACGTACCGCCTACCAGCAACGCACTGGCAATATAGCCGGCCGGCGACGGATAAATGACGGGCAGGACGACTCCCATTGCCTGCACCAGCAGATTCAGGAATAGCGCCTGACGTGTGCCCAGCCGCACATGCACTGCATGCCACAGAAAGCAGGACGGCGCGGCACCCAGTCCGAACAGCGCCCATACCTGCAGAGGGCTGAGCTGCTTCAGCGCGTCGTGCACCAAGAGCGGCAGATAAGTTGCCGTGATGATGTAACCAAAACCCGCCAGGCCATACAGCAGAATCAGTCTGGCAGGCGTCGGGATCTGTTGTGCCGCCGCTGTGCCGGACGCCGTTGCCGGTAACGGTGTGCTGTCATGCGCGGTACCCATGCCGCGCCAGATCAGAATGCACAATATGCCGGCAGTTCCTGCCAGCAGCGCCCACAATTGCCCGCTGTGCCATCCTGAGAACTGACCCATCGCGAGAATCTCCGCCGACAACGCGATTCCCGTACCGACACCGGCATACAGTACCGGTGCGCCGCGTACATGGCCGCGGTGCTGCAACAGCCACTGAGATGCGCCCACCATTGCCAGCGCACTGGCAATGCCTGCGGCACCGCGGATACCGATGATCAGCCACGGTGCGCGGACGAAAGCGAGCAACAGCAGGCAGACTACCGTCGATATCACCGCCCACAGGCATAACTGACGTGCATGCACCGGGCGGGAACGCATGGCTGCCAGTGCACCGAGCAGATAGCCTGCATAATTGGCCGAGGCAGCCAGCGTGCCATCGGCGATGCTCAGAACACCATCCTGCACCATCACCGGATAAATGCCGGTGAATGCAAAACGGCCAAAGCCCATGCCGGTCACCAGCACCAGTGCCGCCGTCAGCGCAGCACCATGCCGTGTCACATGCAGGTCTGCCGGTAAATCCGTATGCTGCCCGACTGTCATTTCATCCGTTCCTTGATGACCGTTTCATGCGTCCGGTATGGATACGCTGTGATCGTAGATAATCGTCAGAGGTGCATGATCGCTGAAGCGCGAGCTTTTATGGATTGCGGCAGACTGTGCTTTGGCGGCAATGCCGGGGGTTGCGACATGGTAATCAATCCGCCACCCCACATTGTTAGCCCAGGCCTGTCCGCGGTTGCTCCACCAGGTGTAAGCATCTCCTGTCGTATCCGGGTGCAGGCGGCGGTACACATCCACCCAGCCAAGTTCTTCAAATAAACGCCCCATCCATTGACGTTCCTCTGGCAAAAAGCCGGAATTTTTCTGATTGCTTTTCCAGTTTTTCAGATCGATTTCCTGATGCGCGATATTCCAGTCCCCGCAAATCACCAGCTCTCTGCCTTCTGCCATTAAGGCAGCAAGGTGAGGGAAAAAAACATCCATGAACCGGAATTTGGCTTCCTGTCTTTCCGGTGATGAAGAACCGGACGGACAGTACACCGAAATGATGGACAGGTTGCCGAAATCGCAGCGCACATAACGCCCTTCAGCATCGAATTCTGCGCTGCCAAAACCGGTCTGCACCGCATCTGGCTTACGTTTGCTGTACACGCCAGCACCTGAATAGCCTTTCTTTTCTGCATAATGAAAATGACCGTGATAGCCGTGCGGACGCAAAAAATCTTCCGTCATATCCGGTGCCTGCGCTTTCAGTTCCTGTACACAGACAAAGTCAGGCTGCTCCTGCCCCATCCATTCAAAAAAACCTTTTTTGGCGGCGGAGCGGATACCGTTCAGATTGGCAGAGATAATTTTAGTCATGGGAATCGGGGCAGATTTATCAGGTGATCAAAAATAACCGGAATGGCGGCATACCGGCGTGTCAGCAATCAATGATGAACAACAGGCGGCGTGCCAGGTCAATGGATTCCTGATTGTAATGAAAATTGCGGAGATGTGCCGCCTGATCGCGGCATTTGTCCTGCATTGCCCGGTTTGCCTGGGCGGACTGGTCTTATGGCGGGACTTTGGCACGCAATTCAGGCCGCTGCCAGAGGTGATCAGGTAAAATGACGTCCATCCAAAAAAACGCCGATTCCCCGTGATCAGACCGGGGCAGGTCAGTGCAGCGTTCACCTTTATCATGAGTACAGTATATGTTGAAAAATTTAAGGCAGGAATTTATTGAGTTTTCGGTCAATGCCGGCGTGATCCGTTTTGGCAGTTTTATTACCAAAGCCGGGCGCGATTCGCCTTATTTTTTTAATGCCGGCTTATTTACGGATGGCGCCCATCTTGGCAGACTGGCTGATTTTTATGCGCAGACACTGCTCAATTCCGGTGTCGGGTTTGACATGCTGTTCGGTCCTGCATACAAAGGCATCACCCTCGCATCCGCCACAGCGGTTGCATTGGCGGCGCGGGGCAGAAACGTTCCATTTGCTTACAACCGCAAAGAGAAAAAAGACCACGGCGAGGGCGGCACGATTGTCGGCGGTCCGTTAAAAGGTAAAGTGGTCATTATTGATGACGTGATTTCCGCTGGCACCTCGGTGCGCGAATCGGTCGAGATGATCCGCGCCGCTGGCGCAACTCCGGCAGCGGTGCTGATTGCACTTGACCGCATGGAACGTGCCGGTAAAGACGGCGTCTTGTCGCCTTTGTCTGCGGTGCAGGAGGTGGTGCAGGAATATGGGATTCCGGTGATTTCCATCGGCAATCTGGATGATTTGTTCGATTACCTGTCGGCTGGCAGCGGAGACCGGAAACTGGAAGAATACAAAGCTGCAGTGGCCGCCTACCGCACACGTTACGGCATTTCAGCGTAAGTAACACTGCAGCGGATCAGTCCCGGCTGGCTGACGCCAGTCCCAGCCAGGCCGGAATATCCCTGAAACGCTGTTCCCAGTCATGACTGTCCCGGAATGACTGGATGTGCTGCATATCCGGATTGGTAGTCGGCAAGGACGCCCAGAGTTTCTGCCAGTCGGCGCCGCTGTGAATATGGCTGACCCCCTGCTCCTGCAGACGGTTTTTCATGCTGCCAAACGCGGTGGACCAGACCGGCACACCGAGCGCCCGTAATTCATAATATTTGATCGGATCAACGGATTCGGTCAGCTGGTTGTTCAGGAACGGAATCAGGCCGACCTTGAATTCCTGGCTGTGCCGGATTGCATCGGCTACCAGGCAGGGCGGCAGCAACTCAATGTTCGTGGGCAAATGCAGGGGGACATGGCCGACACGCGGGCCGATCAGCCGGATATTCACGTGCGGCAATGCCTTTGCCATTTCAATCACGATCTTCCAGTCAAACCAGCCGGCGATGGTGCCGACAAAGCCGATGGTATTGCTTTTCGGGCTGCTGCTGATGGCCGGCAGTCTTTGCATGTCATAACCGTTGGGAACCAGATTGACCGGTTTGCGTAAGCCGGATTGCTGCAGTTTGCCGATCAGGGATTGTTCACTGCAAAAAAAATAATCGCACTGCTCCAGCAAGGCATTTTCGGTACGCTTCATCGAAGCACGGGACAGGCCCTGATAAAAGGCAGGAAAATCATCCATCACATCCATAAAGGCGGCGCGCACCGGCAGCGAGCGAACCGCCCACAGTGCAAGCCGGCTGGGCCGCCCGATGCCGATATCCCATGTCTGATCGACGTTCAGCGCCCGGAGCTGGGATTTGATCTGCCGCCAGGAAAAATAATCGTTGACCAGATTGATGCCGGGTAAGGGCTCCACCGGTAATCCGCCGGGCTTCAGGACATGCAGCCCTTTGAGCAGCGGTTCTGCTGTCAGATGTTCTTTTTTTGCTTCCGGACGGCGCAGATCCGACCATCTGGGAAGACGGGTGATTGTCGGATCAATCCAGTATATTTCCCGATAAGTCCTGCCCAGCAGTGACCGGATCATAAAGTGCGGTCGCTGCCAGTAACTCATGTAGGGAACCGGGGCAAAATAAATTAAACGCATGACTAGCTCAGCAAACTGTCTTTCAGTGTCCGGGCAATCCGGTCGCTGGCGAGGCCATCGCCATAAGGAGAGACGCCGCGTGCGATCTGGCGGTAATACAGCGGATCATCCAGTAACTGTTGCGCTTCCCGGACGATGGTATCGAAATCCGTACCCACCAGCTTGACGACGCCTTCAGTCACGGCTTCCGGTCTTTCGGTTTCGCTGCGCAGGACCAGCACCGGTTTGGCAAGCGCTGGCGCTTCTTCCTGCACACCGCCGGAATCGCTCAGAATCAGATAAGCCTGCTGCATGGCATTTACAAACGGCAGATACTCCAGCGGCTCGCACAGCCGTATCTGCGGATGCTGGCCCAGCAATTCATAGGCTTTGTCTTTGACGTTGGGATTCGGGTGCACCGGATACAGGACATCCACATCCGGATTATGCCGGACCAGATGCAGAATGGCTCTGCAGATTTCTTCAAACGGCTGGCCAAAATTCTCACGCCGGTGCGAAGTCACCAGTATCATGCGGCGGCCGCTGGTATCCTGATCAGCAGGTGGCTGTGGATTTTTCTTCACTGTATCGAGCAGTGCATCAATCACCGTGTTGCCGGTGACGACAATGTCGGATTCCGGAATACCTTCGCGCAGCAGATTGGCTTTGGCGCTGCCGGTCGGCGCAAAGTGCCACTTCGCCAGCCGGCTGGCAACCACCCGGTTCATTTCTTCCGGAAACGGATTCCAGATATCACCGGTACGCAGACCGGCTTCTACATGACCGAAAGGAATGCGGTGATAAAAACAGCTGAGCGCCACACTCATGACGGTCGTGGTGTCTCCCTGTGCCAGCACGGCGTCCGGACGTTCCTGCTGAAACACGGTATCGAGTTCGGAAATCAGTTTTGCCGTCAGCGATGACAGCGTCTGATTCGGTTGCATGATATTCAGATCGCGGTCGGGTGTAATGCCGAACAGCGTCAGCACCTGATCCATCATCTGACGATGTTGTGCTGTAGCCAGAACCTGAATGTCTGCCCACGATTCCTGGCGCAGACGCTGGATGACCGGCGCCATTTTGATGGCTTCCGGCCGGGTTCCCACAACACAGATAATCTTTTTTTTCATATATACAAAATCAACGAACCGGCAGGTTGCCGGATGCCAGATGATACGTTAATTGCCTGCCGCAAAGCCTGACGCTGTTTTACAGCGCATCTGGCAGTGTTTCAGGTACGGTAGCTATGAGGAATCCACTTTCCCCATTTCGCTTCATAAATTGCTTTATTTTTCAGGAACAATTCCTGTTTGCGCTCTTGCCCCAGCTTGTTGAAAGAAGCGGAAAGATTGTGATGCACAAAGACATCGTCAGCGCAGACAACACGGAATTTCGCTGCTTCCGCACGGCGGCAATAATCATCATCCTCAAAGAATCCCAGCCCAAATGCTTCATCCAGTCCGCCGATCTGATCATAGGCTTGGCGGGTAATCATGACGCAGAAAAATGCCAGGGTGCGGATATCAAACGACTGTCCCAGGTGGGTTAACGTATATTCCCGCGCTTTGGTTGGCATCTCGTTCAGAGAGTCGTACTGAATATCGATTTTTGCCTCATTGCCGATATTGTTGGTGACCGGCCCGATCAGACCGATCTCCGGATTTTTCCGGCAATGACGAATCAGGCTGCTGGCCCAGCCACGCGTGACGACTGTGTCGTTATTCAGGACGACCAGATAATCACCTTTTGCCTGCGCCAGACCCTGATTGTTTGCTTTGGAAAAACCGGTGTTGTCGTCGTTCAGAATCAGCGACACATGCGCTTTGCCTGCCGCGAATTGTTGCAGGTAATCCTGGGTACCGTCACTGGAAGCATTGTCAACGATAATGATTTCATAACGGATGTGCGTCGTTTCTGCTTCAATGCTGGCGAGGCACAGCTGGGTCAGGTTCAGGTTGTTATAGGTGACCACGACGATGCTGACCAGCGGTGAGCGGCTTTGCTCCAGGGCGCTTTCCAGTTCTTCCGCGCGGTGTACCCAGGTCTGTTCACTGGCGTAAGTGATGCGCTGCTGACGTTGCGGCGCATCAGGTGCTTCCTGCAAGGCCTGTTCGCAATGCGCGATAAACTGACGGCTGTCGTCGGCCAGATAAACCATCTGTTTCATGCTGGCGAGTTCCGGCAGTTGCACACTGACCACCGGTTTGCCTGAGCACATGTATTCATATACCTTGACCGGATTGGTTGCCAGTGTCAGATCAATAATCTGGAACGGCAGGATGCAGACATCAAATGCGTACAGATAGTGCGGCAGCTGCTGATACGGAACTTCGCCTGTCAGCTTGACGTTGCCGTATTTCGCCAGTTTTTTAGCGGCACCGCAAGTATCCGCCCCGACCAACAGAATCAGGCATTCCGGAAAGTGTTCGGCCAGTTTTGCCACGATGCTGCAGTCAAACCAGTCTGAAATCGCGCCGAAATAGCCGAGGATTTTTCTTTGTTTCGGATCGTGATACACATCTGCCGGACGCTGGCTGAAATGCCTGAATTCACAGGCATTCCTGACGATAAATGTATTCGGATTTTTATCTTTGGCAATGTTGTACAGCCAGTCCGATGTGACGATCAGGGTATCTGCTTCTGCCATCAGTGCCCGTTCACCGGCAATCACGTCCGGTGGACAATTCCCAAATCCTTCGTGATGATCCATACAGTCGTACACCAGGCGGCTGGACGGCGCGCTGCGCGCCATCGGCAGCCAGAACGGGTGCTGAACGATGGAAATCAGATCTTTGATTCCTGCATCCTGCAACAGCATTGCAAAGCTGGTCTGTAACTGACGCAGCAGGTTGCTGTCCGCGCTATGGTGATAGATCGGCGGCGCTGAATTTGCGTACAGGCGAATCTGGAACACATTGTGCATGCCCGCAATCGCTTCAACCTGGTAGCCGGGTTCAGTCCGGTTAACCAGTTCGGAACTGATGTAGAAAACCCGGTGGCGACGATGATGGAAGCCGATCGCCAGCTGTTGCGGGCGCTGGAAGCGGAAATGCCAGTCAATCACGCCCCAGAAAAATACATCTTCTACCCCATCCGGAGCGCTGCCATTGAGCAGACCGTCAAACGGGTTGGTGCCGGCAGCTGTACCGACGGCACAGACCCAGCTCTGGCCGGATTCCGCTGCCGGCAGATTATTTCTGAGCGTAGCCGTAATCCCGGTCTGATTCAGCACAGACTGAACCGGCGCAGGCATCACACGGTAAGCATTGCGTAACTGCGCGCGGACGGAGATACCGCCAAACAGCCTTCGCAACACACGGATTGGTTTGGTGATTTTCCAGGAGGTTGAATTCCAGAGTTCTTCAATCCTGGCATCGGCCTGCCGCAGTTGCTGCTGAAGATCCATCACCACCTGACCGGTTTTTTCGATTTCTTGCTGCAGCACCAGTTGCTGGTTTTTTTCAAGTCCGATTTGCGCAGATAAGGCATGCTGCTGCTCAATCCCCGTATGGAATTCCTTTGTCAGCGCCGCATAGGACTGGTCTTTTTCACTCAGCAGTTGCAGGTAGTGGTGATCCTGCAATTCAAACTGTCGAACCAGATCGGCAATTTTTTGATGCGCATTTTCCAAAGATTGCTGACGATTTTCGAGCAACCCCGACAAGCGTTCATTTTCCTGTTGCTGCCGGACATTGATGGCATGTGTGTCGTCCATCAGCGCTTGCGTTTTGGCGATATGTCCCGCTTCGGTGCTGGCATACGCCCGCACGACATACTGGTAGTCGTTGCCGTAAGGGTTGGCATTCAGCATTTGCTGCTGCATTGGATTCAGGGTCGTCCAGTGATGTCCCAGCTCGGCTTCGGCAGCGGGTTTCTGGATGGCAAACCAGTGGCTGGGCAGCAGGCCGCATTCAAACAATACCTGCTCAAAATCATGGCGTGTAAAAAAACGCAGATGCGTTTGATCCAGTAATCCGCGGGACTGATAAGGAAAACGCCCTGTCATCAGCGACGCCAGTACCGAATTGTGACCGACGTTCGGGATCGAAATCACCGCATAACCATCCGCCGTCAACAGGCTGCGCATATCGCGCAGGCATTGCCACGGATTCTGCAGATGCTCCAGCACATCGGCGGCAATGATGACATCGAAGCGCTGTCCGGCAAATGCCTGCAGCCAGTCTGACTGATCGAGATTGCCTTGCACCACGGTCTGGCAAACATCCCGCAATGCGTCGGCACAGGCCTGATCCAGCTCTACCGCACTGACGGTGCATTGCTGATGCCGCGCCAGATAACGCAGGATCGTGCCTGGCCCGGGGCCGAGCTCCAGCACCGACTTCTGCTCACCGGTCAGCCGGACAACCTGCGCCGCCGCCGTATTGGCAGAAAGATCAATCTCGTACTGATAGCGTTCAGCAACCGGAATCGCCGTATTATTTTTTGATGTATTCATAATGTGGACAACAAATGGTGACGCATTCTGTCGACAGGAATTTCCAGCATGCCGCTCTGAACCGCCAGCGTCGAACGCAGGGCGTAGGCATCATGGATCCAGTGATGCATCAGATGATTTCTGGCATTCCCTTCCCCGACGGCAACGCTGATCATGTAATCGCCGAGCGTCAGACCGGGGACGGTCAGATCAAATTCCACCTGCAATGATTGCCCGGCCTGGAGAGCAGGTAAATGACCTTGTGCATCGGCGGAGTTGCCGCCAAACATGACCTGCCCGAGTCTGTCTTTCAGGGAGAAACCGACCAGCGGATGAGCAGTGTCCTGATGCGCCGTAATCTGTATGTTCAGACATAAAGACGTCGCACCGTGCAGCTGAAACACCGGCTGTCTCCCGCTGTCCAGAACGCTGACTGCCTGCACGGATAATCCCTTCAGCCCGAATTCTCCATGATTTACTGCAGAATCGCCAGTTTTTACCGGTGTCTGATCCGTTTGCGGTTGCTGATGGGAATATTGTTTTTGTAAGTAATATTCGGTGATGGTCTTTGGGTCGCCATCGGCCAGCAGTGTTCCGTGCTCCAGCAAAATCGCGCGGTTGCACAGGCTGACGACGCTGGCACTGTCATGGCTGACAAACAGAATGGTGCCTTTTTCCGCAAAAGACTGCAGAAAACGCATGCATTTCTGGGTAAAAAAGACATCACCGACTGCCAGTGCCTCGTCAATCACCAGAATATCCGCATCAATATTGGCAATCACGGCAAACGCCAGCCGCACAAACATGCCGCTGGAATAAGTCTTGACTGGCTTGTCAATAAAATCCCCGATATCCGCAAAAGCCGCGATCGCTTCGATTTTTTGTTCGGTTTCCGCGAGACTCAGGCCATACAGGGCGGCACTTAAACGGATATTTTCCCAGCCGGTAAAATCCAGGTTGAATCCGGCGCCAAGCTCCAGCAATGCCGCCAGCCGGCCATTGACCTGCACAGTACCGCAACTGGGGCTCAGCGTATTGCATAAAAGCTGCAACAAGGTTGATTTTCCCGAGCCATTCTGTCCGATCACGCCGATCACTTCACCCCGCCGCACGGTCAGGTCTAACGGCCTGAGCGCCCAGAAATCATGTATTTGCCGGGATGGCCGGAATTGCGCCAGCATCTGACGCAAGGGGCTGGCGTTCAAGGCATAGGCTTTGCCGATGCCGTGGGCGGAAATCATGACATCAGAGGACATCGCTGAACCCCCGTCGCAAGACAGTGAAGCACGAATAACCCAGATAAAACAGCAACAGGGAAAAACCATACAGGCCGGCCAGTGCGGCAGACTCAGGCAGCTGCTGCCAGAACAGCAGATTGCGCAAGGTTTCAATTATCAGTGTCATTGGATTCGCCATCAGCCAGGGACGGATAAATTCCGGCAGTACCTGCACTGAATAAAACACCGGACTCAGAAACATCAGCGCACTGGTCAGTGCCGGCATCATCTGCTCCATATCGCGGAAATACACGCCGATGGCGCTGAGCAGCCAGCTGATGCCTGTGAGGCAAAAAATAAACGGCAGCAGCAACACCGGCGTTAGCAGCCAGTGCCAGGTAACGGGTACGGGCGACGCCACAGTGAACCCCGCCAGCACCAGACCGCTGATGAGGAAATGAAATCCTCCGATGACGACCGGAATGACCGGCAGAATATCCAGAGGGAAAATCACGCGCTTGACGAAATTCACGTGATGCAGGATCGTGGTTGGTGCTTTGGACAGACATTCTGCAAACCAGTTAAACGTCATCAGGCCGGCATACAGAATCAGGGCAAAACTCAGTCTTTCGGACCAGGTTTGCGGCGGCGGCGCATTGCCCCAGCGTGATTTGAATACTTCACCAAAAACGAAGGCGTAAATCGCCAGCATTGTCAGCGGCAGCAGCACAGACCAGGCCAGTCCCAGTGCCGACGCCTTATATTTGGCACTGATATCGCGTTTGCAAAGCTGGTACAGCAATTCCCGGTTGATCCACAAACTGACCCATGGCGCCCGCAAAAAGCACAGGAGAGATTTAAATATACGCATTGCTGGGGCAGGGGGGCACGAGGCTGGTTGTAGAGAGGTAATTGATCGGAACAGCGACAAATATTTGATTTTATAATCGCAGCCCGCATTCTACTATATGGGACTGTGCGATTGACCAGTAAAACAAATTGTTGCACAAATACAGGAATTTAAACAAAACCTTATCAGGCGCGGTGAGCGTGATTCCCTGAATTTCCCTTATTAACGACTGAATAACAGGTAAAATCCCGGTATTTCGCCGGTCAGCGGCAGGTCGTGAGCAGAAGTGTGTAAATTATATTTATTGAAAGACAGTTGTATATGCTGAATAAGTTGCGACGCTTATCCCTGGTGTCCGGACTGACCATGATGGCAGCGGCAATGCTGCCACAGACGGTATTGGCAGCCTTGAGCCGTAAGCTGTTTGAAGCCAATACCGTGCCTGAAGCGCTCAGAAACTTGCCCGAGAAAGAAGCGCCGGAGCCGAGTAACCGGTTGCTGATTGAAGTACCGGAAGTCAGCCTGGACCCAGAACGCATCCCGGTTCGTATCCGCAGTGAGCTGCCCGGAACAGAGATGATGCTGTTGATGGCAGCAACGGCGGTGCCGCCGGCAATTGCACAATTTACTATACCCGTCGGTACCGAAGCCGAGATCCAGACGCAGATCCGTCTGAAAGGAACGACCACGGTGCAACTGATTGTGCGGGCCGGTGGCAAGCTTTACACGGCGCAAAAAGAAGTCAAAATTGCGGTTCCGTTTGATAACAAATTTTTATCCGAATAATTATGATCGCATTGACATGCAAACGTCAGAATGATTTCGTGGAAATGACTTTGCTGATTGATAACCCCTTCCGCGATGACAGCGCTGTGCAGGCCAAATCCGGCAAAGTCAGTTACCGCAATTTCATTCAGGAACTCAGCATTACCAGCAATGACCGCGTGTTGCTGACAGCACAGTTCAATCCGGCCATGGCGGCACATCCCAAACTGGTATGTCGTGCCAAGCATCTGCTGAAAAACGATATCGTCAAAGTGGAATGGCTGGATAATCTGGGCAAAACCGCTGTCGAAACTTTCCGCGTCACCGTATAGAGAACCGCATGTCCATGAATCTGACACCGATCGGTGAGTTATTAATTCAGAAGCAACTGGTTTCCGGAGCTGACGTAGAGCGTGCGCTGCAGCTGCAACCTCAGCTGGGTGCGCGACTGGGGCAGATACTGATCCGTATCGGTGCTATTTCCGAAGACAATCTGCTGCCGGTGCTGGCCGGGCAGCTGGGAATACCTGTGCTGGATGAAACATTGCTGCCCACTTCAGCGGCAGTGATCGAGCAGGCTGCACAGCTCGGCGGGATCAGCACGGGCTGGCTGGCCGAGCAGGGTGTCGTGATCTGGGAAGGGGCAGAAGGCGCCATCGAATGTGCTTCCGTCAATCCGCTTAACAGTTTTGTGAATGAAACCCTGAGCAGCAGTTTTACCCAACACCGGCTGCACTGGCATTTCATCCGTTCCCGCGACGTGGAGCGGATGCTGAATCTGCTGCGCGCCGATGGTCTGGCCAGCGCCTTTTCCGATGAAGTTGCGCATTTGCGCGAGCTGGCTGAAGAAGCGCCGGTCATCGAGCTGGTCAATAACACCTGGGCACAGGCGATTGATCTGGGTGCATCGGATATTCACATCGAACCGGAAGAGCATGGGTTTGAAATCCGGTTCCGGGTTGATGGCATCCTGACCACCAAAATGCGTTTTGGCAGAGACCGCTTTGACGCCGTGGTGTCGCGCATCAAGCTGATTTCGGGGCTGGATATTGCCGAACGCCGGTTACCGCAGGATGGCCGCATCAGCATCCGTGCCAGCGGCATCGACATCGACATCCGGGTATCGGTGATTCCCGGCGTGCATGGCGAATCGATCGTGCTGCGCCTGCTGCCCAAGGAACGTAAGGATTTCAGCCTCAAAAAACTCGGCATGGAAGCCGATCATCTGGAAAAATTCCGGCAATGGATCAAGGAGCCGCACGGCATCGTGCTGGTGACCGGGCCGACCGGCTCCGGAAAAAGCACCAGCTTATATGCTGCGCTGGCAGAAGCGAACGACCGCGAAAAGAAAATCATCACGGTCGAAGATCCGGTGGAATACAAGATGGATGGCATCACCCAGATCCAGACCCATGCAGAAATCGAATACACCTTTGCCCGCGCGCTCAGGGCGATTCTGCGGCATGACCCCGATATCATCATGATTGGTGAAATCCGCGATCTGGAAACTGCGGAGATCGCGGTGCAGTCGGCGCTGACCGGGCACATGGTGTTTTCCACCCTGCATACCAATGATGCGCTGGGTGCGTTCAACCGTCTGATCGACATGGGGCTGGAGCCCTTCCTGGTAGCTTCTTCATTGCGTGCGGTGCAGGCGCAGCGGCTGGTGCGCCGTCTGTGCCAGCACTGCGCCAGACCAATGACAGAAGACGACATGATGCAGTCGGCCCCGGCAGAATTCAGCCGCCAGATGCAGGACTTGCAACAGCGCTTTCCGGCCTTGCTGGCGGCTCCGGGGCAATGGCATCATGCGGTCGGCTGTCCGCAATGCCAGCAGACCGGTTATCGTGGCCGGGTCGGCATTTATGAATTCGTTGAAGTCACGACCGCATTGCAGGCGGCGATTGTGCAGCGCATGCCCGCGCATGAGTTGACTCAGCTGGCAAGGCGCGACGGCTATCGCAATTTGCGCGAAGACGGACTGATCAAGGCAAGAAATGGCATGACAACGATCGATGAAGTCATGCGGGTCACCGGTTTAAGTAATCAGGTAGCAAGCTGATGGCATATCAATACGAAGCCAGTACCGCAGATGGGCGTATAGTGAAAGGTCAGATCGAAGCGGGCAATGAGGCAGATGCGATACGCCTGCTGCGGCAGCAGGGACTGACGCCTGTCTCACTGCGTCAGATCAGCTTGCAGTCCGGCAGCCAGCCGGTCAGCAGACGGACTGTCAGTGCGCAGGACAAAATGCTGATGGTGCGGGAACTGGCAACGTTGCTGGCGGCGGGCGTGTCGTTGGTGGAAGCCATCCAGTCCATGAGCGAAGCGTCCGGCGCCACGCCTGTCGGCAAGGCTGCTCAGCAGATTGCCCAGACCCTGCGTGGCGGCGGCAAGCTGACAGACGCCCTGGGCAGCTGCGGCATTGATTTTCCTGACTATCTGATGCAGCTGGTTGCCGCTGGTGAAATGACCGGCAAACTCGCCCATTCCCTGCACCATGCGGCGAATCAGATGGAGTACGAAGACAAAGTCCGTCAGGATATGCGCAATGCGCTGACCTATCCGGCGGTGCTGGCGGTCTCCGGAGTGCTCGCGACCCTGCTGATTTTTATCGTCGTGGTTCCGAAATTTGCCGGACTGCTGAAAAACAACAAAGGCAAGCTGCCCGATATCTCCGTCTGGGTGCTGCAGACCGGCATGTTTGTGAAGGAACATCTGCTGATTCTGGGCGTCGGCGCCGGATTGGCAGTGTTTTTCCTGGCAGGGATATTTTCCCGCCCTCAGGTCAGGCAGAAATTCTGGGATGCGCTGGCGCACATGCCCCTGATTGGCGCATGGCTGATCGAAACGGAAATCGGCCGCTGGGCCGGCATGCTGTCCACCCTGCTGGAAAACCGCGTGCCCATCGTGAAGGCGATGGAACTGGCGCAGGGTGGCGTGCAGATCAGCCTGTTGAAACAGCAGCTGGCGCTGGCAGTACGCGACCTCAAGGGCGGCACCTCGCTGGCCGAGTCGCTGGGCGTGCACCGCACACTGAACCCGATGGGCCTGAATCTGGTCAGAGTGGGAGAGCGCACCGGCGAATTGCCCACAACCCTGAAAACCCTGTCCGTGCTGCACACCAATGCAGGGCAGGAGAGGATGAAAAAATTCCTGATCATGCTCGAACCCATCACGATTTTGCTGATTGGTTCCGTCATCGGTCTGATCATGGCTGCTATCATGATGGCGATCACCAGCCTGAGCGATATCGCAGTCTAGGTGCAATGCATTAAATAATGGAATCACGTACTTTCAGAAATCCGGAACCGAAATGAAAAACACACCTCAATTACTCCGTCAGGCCGGCTTTACGCTGATCGAAATGCTGGTTACGCTGGTGATTATCGGCTTGCTGGCAAGTCTGGTCGGCCCTAAGCTGTTTGGCAAGCTCGACTCATCCAAAGTCCAGACTGCGCAAACCCAGGTCAAGATGCTCAAGGGTGCGTTAGAAACCATGCGGCTCGACATTGGCCGTTTCCCGACGCAGTCAGAAGGTCTGGCAATCCTGAATACGCCGCCTGCGGATGAAAAAATCAAAAACAAATGGAAAGGCCCGTATCTGGATGAAGAGCTGCCGGCCGATCCGTGGGGCGCTCCTTACGTCTATGCCGTACCGGGACCGGCAGGCAAGCCGTTTGCCCTGTACTCGCTGGGTCCGGATGGTAATCAGAATGGCGAAGGTGCCATCGGCATCGTTCCTGCTGGCGATCATGCCAACAAGCAGCCGTAAAAAAAAGCATTCCGGGCAGTACGGTTTCACCTTGCTGGAGTTATTGATTGTCCTGGCGATGTTAGGCCTGCTGGGTTCGCTGGCGATGCCGGCGCTGGGCAAGCTGATTGACAGCCTGCGCTATCACAGCGAACGGTCCGGTGTGCTGGCGCAGATCAATGCGCTCAGTTACCGCCATTACCTGCTGGCACAGGACTCTGTGCTGAAAACGGATAACCTGGCCGATGCGCTGAAAGACGACAAGCCTGCGCTCGATTTACCCCCGGGATGGTCGGTACGCATACCGGTGCCGCTGCACTACCAGTTTAACGGCTATTGTGATGGCGGCGTGATGGAGCTCCGGACGCCTGAACATCCGCCGGAAGTGATACGCCTGTCTGCGCCACGATGCGGGGTCAGTGATGCGCAATAAATACCGGAATTCCGGCCGTCGTCAGCGCGGCTTTACCCTGCTCGAAGCGATCGTTGCATTTGCGCTCATCGGCACCATCGGCATGACCCTGTTTGCCTGGATTAACACCAGCATCATCTCATTGGGGAAAGTGCAGACCGTCAATGCGCGTAACGATGCGATTGCCAACGTGATCGGCTATATGCAGGCAGTCAATCCCATGCAGAATCCGGATGGCAAGGCGGAATTCGGTGCTTACCGTATCGAATGGAAATCCAGAGTCTCCGGTCCGGTGGCGGATAACCGTGCCTATCCGTCCGGCATCGGCCTGTATCAGGTCGGTTTGTATGAGGTGGAGGTGACCGGACGGACGGTGGAAGACCCGGCCTGGTTTACCCTGCATCTGAAACTGGCAGGTTTTAAGAAAGTGCGTGCGCTCAATGGCATCTTCTGACAAATCTTCCAAAGGATTCACGATTCTTGAAATGCTGGTCGTGATTGCCATGTCCGGCATGATCGTCATGATCCTGCTGCAGGCATTGCAACACACCATGAGCCTGCACCAGCGTTTCGGCACCGAGCTGGACCGTAACAGCAATCAGGCGATGGCGCAGTCGTGGCTGACTCAGCTGCTCGAAGGCCTGCAGCCGGACGATGAAGACGGCAAACAGCAATTCAAAGGTCAGCCATTGCAGATCAGCGCCATCAGCACCTCTGTCTTTACCGGCCAGTTTGGCGTGCCGACCGCATTTCAATTGCGCCTGCGGTTTGATGCGGCTGAAAAACGCATGGTGCTGGAGTACAGTGATGCGCAGTATCAGGAGAAACCCTTGCGTTTGCTGAGCTGGGAAGGGCGGCGCGGCCGGTTTGTCTATCTCGACATCAAGCAGCAGGAGCATGAAAGCTGGCCGCCGGAATTCGACCGCAGCCGCCAGATACCCGAAAGTATCCGTATCGAGACCGAGCGCGACGGCCAGCCCTGGATGCTGGCGTTCAAACCGGCCGGGCCAGTCAATCCCTTGCCGGATATCCGGAAGAAATTTAACGAGGTGATGCGGTGAAGTCGCGGGGATTCATTTTGGTGGCAACGCTTTGGATACTGGCCGGCATTACGATTGCCGCCACGTATTTCGCCCAGCGGATTGCCGCCTCGATCGAACTGGCAAAGCAATATGACGCCCACATCCAGACACAGATTGCCTGCAGCGACAGTAAGGCGGAAATCGCCTATCTGCTGGCGACCCAGGGATTCAGCATGTATGGTCTGGGCGACCCGGCGACGCATATCAAGCTCAATAATCAGCCTTACCGCATGGAAGGCGATTGCATCGCCCGGTTTCAGGATACCCGCGGTTTGTATGCCATCAATGGCGCCAGCCGGGATACGCTGGGTGTCCTGCTGAGCCGCAAAGGTGTCCCGGAAGCCGAGCATGACCGGCTGTTTGATACCCTGATGGATTACATGGACCCGACGCCGAATATGCACCGTCTGAATGGCGTCCAGAAAGAAGATTACAAAACGCACGGCCTGCCCGCCCCGACCGGGCAACTGCTGGTGACGCCAGATCAGCTGCGTCAGGTTTACGGCTGGAAAGAACAGGACAGCCTCTGGTCGGGCAGCGAGCCGATCACGGACTGGGTGACCACTGCCAGGGTCATCGCCGTGAATCCGAATACCGCCATACCGGCGGTTTTGATGACTTTGCCGGGCATTACCGCAGAAGCCGTACCGAAAATTTTGCAATACAGAAATATCGAACCGATTCTGAATGAAGGGCAACTGGCAAATCTGCTTGGCATTGACGTGCAACAGCTGTATTTTAAAGTGATTGCTTTCCCGGCAGATACGATCCGGGTCAGTCTGGGCTCAGACAGTCAGCAGACATCTATCAGATATAATGTGGCGCTTACTCCGATCGCTCCCGAGGCACCCTGGCGTATCGACTACTACTACCGTATTCCTCAACGAATAATACAAAAAAATAATGACGCCATTCCGTCAATTCCTTTCGACCTTACGGCAACGCCTGCCAGCGCCGCGACGGCTCCTTTTATCCTCCAGGGCGCCCCTCAGTAAGCCCGGTGCCGCGCTGCTGCCGGCGCAACTGGTGATCGCCCGCGGATTTTGCCGTTTTTCCCGCTTTGACCTGAAAAATATTCCGGTCAAACGCAGGCTGCAGGCGCTGCAATTGCAGCTGCGGCAATGGTCGCCTTTTGCGCAGCCGGAATTTGCGATTGTGCTGGAATCCGATGCAGCGCTGGTCTGGTGCTGGGATGCCGCCTGGCTGAGCGCGCGCCGTGCAGAATTACCCGCAGCATGGCAAAACGCCGAGGCCATTCCGGAGACCGTGCTGCAAGCGCCGCATACCGATGGCATGCGCCTGCTTGCCTGTCTGGACGGCGTCGAAGCCCAATACTGGAAACAGGGCGAATTGCACGGCAGCCGCTGGTGGCCGCAAACGCCGGAGCTGCAGGATTACATCGGATTTTGCCGTGAAGCCGGCAGCCCGCTGCCTGTCTCTGCGCAATTGCCGGCAGTGCAGCAACCCGTTGTCAGCATACAGCCGTGGCTGCCCGTCATCACCAGTGCCGGTTTGTCGCAATCCTATCACCGGCTGGAGCAGTGGTTTTATGCCTTGCTGTTTTTGTGCCTGGTGTTGCCTTATGGCTGGTACAGCCTGCGCGAGCAGCAACTCAATCGTGGCCTGAACCAGATCCGCACCGACATGGCACAGCTGACCGGGCAGGCGAACAGCCTGGTGCAGGCCAGAGAAACCGCATTGCATGCCGTGGATGAAATTGCGGCGCGCCAGCGTCTTGACCCCTATCCGGGCCAGCTTGACCTGATGACCGCAGTCGCAGAAGCCCTGCCGTCCGATTCCACCATCCGCGAATGGGAGTTTCAGGAAAACAAACTGCGCATCGTGATTGCCGGCGGGCTGGAAACGCCGTCCCGCGCCGACATTACCAAAAACCTCATCGCCAGCGGCTATTTTGCTGAAGTGCAGAACCTGCTGGCACGCGACACGAAAGCGCTGTCATTCCGCATGACGGTGCTGCCGCGCAAAGGTGTGACCATGACGACAGACAATCCGGCAGGAGGAAAAGAATAAAATGGCTGACAGTCTCCGTTCACAACTCAGCAACAACGTCCGGCTGCGTGTCGGCCTGGCACTGATTGTGGCAACGCTGGGAACTTACCTGACCCTGGATCAATCCGAACGGGTAGTCAAAAAACAGAAGGAATACCGCCGTCTCAGCGTGCAGCTGGCGCAGGCGCGGCAGCAGGCAACCGATACGTCGTGGCTGGCACGCAGCAAGGAAGCTGGTAAAGTGCTGAGCGAATTACGCGACAAAGACTGGACCGACAGCAATCACGGCCTGATCCAGTCCAAGTGGAATGATTATCTGCAAAACCTGTTGTTGCAGGAAAAAGCAGTCAATGCAACCGTGGCGTTGTCAGAGGCCTTTGCAGACGGCGCGACGAAGACAAAAGAGGACGAAGCCGGTGCGGTGCCGGGTGTCAGCATCATGCGCGCCAAGCTGCGTTTCGAGGCACTGCCACGCACGCTGTACCGCCTGTTGCAGATCATCGACACCAACAAGCAAACGATGGTCGTGGACAGCCTGACGTATAACTGGATCGGCACCACAGGGCGGGCTGAAATGAATCTGAAAGCATTAACCCATTTGTCCGGACAGCCCGGCGCTCAGGGCGCAGCCGGTGCCGCAGACAGCACCACAGACAGCGCCAATGCGGCATCACCTGCGAAAGGACAATCCTGATGTGGCCCCGGATCCGCCTGACCGTCATGGTCACCAGCCTGCTGGCAATATCCGGAATCGGCATCATGGCAATTGTCATGCCGCCTTTGCCCGTCGTAAAGCTCGCAGCCAGCGGTGCTTCTGAATGGGAAATTCCGGCAGTCTATCAAGCTGATCCCAAAATGAAAGTGGAGCAGCTCAGCAGCCGGACTTTATGGAAGGAACCAGCCGCAGAACTCCGGCTGACCGAAGATAAACCGCTGACGCCGCCAGACTGGCGCATCGTGGCGGTGGTGAAGACAGGCGGCAGCAATCAGTTGGTGATCAGTTTTAAAGATAATCCCGCCAACCTGCAGACACTCAGCGTCGGGGATAAGTTGCCCGGCGGTTTTCCGGTGATGCGGATAGAACAGAACTGGGTCGTTATTTCTGTCAACGGCAAAAAGGCCATGCTCGCAGTCGGGCGTAACTAATATGAATGCTATGCAAAAAAACTCAGGAAACATCCATTCTCCTATGCACACACTGAATGCCCGCAAGCCGCCTTTTGCCCTGCAGACGTTGCCGCTGATGATCGCTCTGCTGTTGTCCGGCTGCGCGCAATATGATCCGCTGCTGAATCTGAACAAGCCGGGTCCCTTGCCGACCACCCTGCAGCTGACCACCGCCAGCGATGATACTGCCGCAGGCACTGCCGGCAGTGCCGCCACCGAGACCGCAACCAGCGACGAACCCCGCATGACGGTCAGAAAAACGCCGCGTCCGCCAGCGGCGGCCACTGCCAGCGTCAGCAAGCCGCAAGAATTGCCCGCCAATGAAAAAGCCGATATTTCGCTGGTGTTTGACCAGATTGCCCTGCCTGCATTCATTAACACCGTGTATGGCGTGGTCCTGAAAGCGAACTTCAGCGTTGATCCGCGTGTGCTGGAGCGCAAAGACCTCGTGACCCTGCGCACCTCCAGACCACAGACACCTTCCGAAGTATTGCGTGCAGCGCAGATGCTGCTGAAAAGCTATGGCGTTACCGTGAATGATGTCGGTGGTTTTTACCGTATCGTGCCTGACAATGCCCAGCTGGGTTATTCACCGGAAATCCGCCGTGGCCGCGCCTTGCCCGAGGTGCCGATCGCATTGCGCCCTATTTATCAGTATGTGGAAATGAATGCTTTGCGTTCATCTGAAATGCGGCAGTGGCTGTCCCAGATGTTTGCCAACCGCCTGCAACTGACCGAAAGCGCGCAATACAACGCCCTGATGATCTCCGGTGAAACAGAAGATGTCCGCGCAGCGCTGGAAGTGGTGCGCATACTGGATCAGCCGACCATGCGCGGCCGCACCAGCCAGCGTGTCAATCCGGTGTACTGGACGGTCGATGATCTGGCGAAAAAACTCACCGAAATTCTTGCCGCCGAAGGCTACACTTCACAGGTTGGCATGGGGCCGGGCGCTGTCAGCATGCCGATCATGCTGCTGCCGATTTCTGCCAATAACAGCCTGATTGTTTTTGCCGGCGATGACAGCATCCTGAAGCACGTGACAGAATGGGTAAACGACCTCGACCAGCCGACCAAGGCACGCGGTAATAACGGTTATTTCACCTATGCCGTACTGAATCTCGATGCAGAAGACCTCGCCAAAACCGTCAGTGACCTGATCGGCGGCACCGCACCGGCCACGGCGGCAGTGGGTAATACCACTGCCAGCACAGCGAAAAATGCGCGTGTGGTGGTGCACAAGGCAACCAATACCCTGATCATTCAGGGAACCGCAGACCAGTATTCGCAATGGATAGGCCTGCTGCGCGAACTCGACAAGCCTGCGCGTTCGGCGCTGATCGAAATGACGGTCGCAGAAGTCGCTCTGACCGACAGCATGAATCTCGGCGTCGAATGGGCGCTGAACAATGGCAGCACGACCTCGAATGTCGTCGGCGGCACGCTCGGCAATCTGGGACTCAAATCCGGCGGTATGACCTTCAGTCTCGTCAATGGCAATATCAAGGCCGCCATTAATGCGCTGGCAGGCAACAAGCGGGCCCAGATCCTGTCCAGTCCGCGCATCATGGCGCGCAATGGCGAAAGCGCCACGATCTCCGTCGGACAACAGGTACCGATCCTGACCAGTCAGCAGACCACCGCGTCGATTACGCCGGGCGCCAGCGGCATCACCCAGACCATTCAGTATAAAGATACCGGCATCATCCTGAAGGTAAAGCCCGTGATTCATGCCGGCGGCAGGATCGATGTCGATGTCTCTCAGGAGGTCAGCTCTGCCGGTGTGACCGATACCGGCGTCAGCAGCTCCCCCACTTTCAGCAACCGCAAGATTGAAACCAAGCTCTCGATTCAGGATGGCGCCACCGTCATGCTGGCCGGGTTGATTTCCGGTAACAATCAGCGCAATAACACGGGCGTGCCGCTGGCAAAAGATATTCCCATCCTCGGCTCATTATTTCGCTCCCAGACCGATACCAATGACAAGACCGAGCTGATCGTCCTGATCACCCCTTATATTGTGGATGACGACCAGACCGCCCAGTCAGTCACCCAGGCTTTCCGCAGTCAGTTAGGCAGCTGGGCAGCGGCTGCCCCGGTGAATCAGGTTGTATTGCCAGCTAAAAAAGCATCGGTCAGCAAGCTGAGTGGCAAAAAAGAGACACAAACCGGCGAAAAACAGAAGGATTACTCTTCTGCTATTGACGAGGTGGATCAGCAAAAACAAGTATCCGAAAATGAATCTTATATTGCGATAAAAACAACTTCAGAAAAACCGCCGGTAACCGAACAAAAACAGGTCAATATTGTGACCGATCCGAAGATTATTGAGCAAATACGTGCTTTACAGAAAGGGGTGAAACAATAATTTGTGAAATGTTTGACGCAGACACACAGGTATACATTGATTTTTATCTGGAAACTGAGTTAAATTCCGCTTTGAAGGCAGCAGTACGCCATCGCCAAAGGGGGTAATTCTTAGTGAGAACCTGTTTGTCATCGTTCCGTCATAATGAATTACTTTGACATAACAATATTTTTTGATATGCTACGTCGGTCTTTAAAGAAAGACGCAATTGCAATTGCAAATTAACTTTTGTATACAAGGAAATAAAAATATGAAACATTCTATGATGCGTGTTGCTGTTGCTGCTACGCTGGGTTTGTCGGCGTTGGCTGCAAACGCTGGTCAAATCGGTGTGAACGTTGGCGCGACACTGGCTGCTGAATACATTACTTCTGCAGTAGTTGTTAACCAGCCAACTATCACTTTCCAAACAGCTAACCTGATCAATGACGGTGCATCTGTTGTATATCACGTACGCTTCTCTGCTGGTTCCATGAAAGCAGCTGACGGTGGTGTAGTTCCAACATCTGCAAAAGCTGCTGGTGCTGCTGCTGCTGACGTAGTTCTGTATCTGAATGGCACAGCAACTGCAGTTGCTAACTACTCTGTATCTGCTTCTACAGCAGACACAGATGGTCTGGGTTACTATTTCACAGTTTCTTCTGTTGCTGGCACAGGCGGTATCCCTGCTAATACAGTTGTAAACATCCTCACAGGCAATGCAAAAATCGCTAGCCTGACATCCGCTCTGGGTGCTGGTGGTACAGTGACTGGTTCCGTTGGTTACACAACAACAGCTGGTGATTTCTCCGGTGTTTCTACATGGGTTGAAGCTCCTACAACTGCTACTATCCTGACTTCCGCAAAAGCATTGTCGCAAGCAGTGAAATCTTCCGGTGCAACAGCAACTGGTTACTATACAGCGGCTGAAACATCCCAAGTTAACGTCAATACTTCCCTGAAGTCTTTGACTGCAACTACAGCAGCAAGTGCTGCAACTGCTGCAACTGGCAGCACAACACTGATCAACTTGGGTGCAACTAAACTGGCTGTGAACACAGCCTTGGCACGCCCAGCTGGCGGTACTGCTGCTGCTGCTGACTTCGGTAACGTAACATTTGCTGCAACTGGTGATTTCTCTGTTGCTACTGCAACTGCATACCTGGCTTCTACATCTGACTGCTTGGCTGCAAACACAACTGCAGCTGGTACTATCTCTACAGATGGTAAATCTGTCAGTTTCGCAGCAGTAACTCCAGCAGTTGCGACTGCAGTGAACTACCTGTGCTACTCTGTTCCAGGCACTAAAGTGATTCCTTACAATGTTCAGTACGCAATCGGCGCAGCATCTGTTGCTGCTCAGACCGCAGCTGCACCTAATACAATCGCTTCTACTGGTACAGCCGGTAACGTTTACCTGTTGACATCTAACGGTGCATCCGTTGTTGTTCCAGCATTCGTTCCATCGACTGGTACAGCTGGTAATGGTTACAACACATACCTGCGCGTGATCAACACTGGTAACCTGACTTCTGACATCTACGTTGCTGCTTACAACTCCACAACAGGTGTTGTTGGTACAGCGTCCAAGCTGGTATCTCAATTGCCATCTGGTGGTTCTGCAATGTTGGATACAAACACAGTGTCTACAGCACTGGGTCTGACAGCGAACAGCTGGAACACATTGTTGGTAACAGGTAACACATCCAAGTTGGCTGTTCAGCCTCTGCTGGTTAACCCAGCTGGCGTGATCACTAACCTGTCCGCGGTGAACGGTGGCAACAACGCAGCAACTGCTAACTAATCTGATTAGTTAATTGTTGATGAAAAAAGGCGGCGCAAGCCGCCTTTTTTTACGGTCTTTTGATATGGGATTTCTGATGGGGTGATATGCACAGACGCATCTCACATCCGGCAATAAAAAAGCGGCTTGCGCCGCCTTGAGTTAAATATGGTGTATTGCTGAATGTTATGGCGACCGTTTGCTGCGCCACCAGCGCACCAAGATTGACTGATCGGTGCCTAGGTGTTGCTGATCCTTAGCGGGAGCCTTGTTTTTCATCATTGTCAGTATTGAGTGTGATGCATATCTGACGAATGGCATCGTAAAACAACGGTAAGTCACTGTGGATTGTTTTCCATACGATTTCATAATCAACTTTAAAGTAGCCATGTGCTACGACATTGCGCATCTGGTATGCGAAGGCCAGCGGTAACTCGGGATGGTTCGCAGCAAATTCTGTAAAGTGTTTTCCAATGTTGTTGCTGGCTTCTCCGATGATTTCGATATTGCGGATGACGGCATCCTGTACCAGCAGATTCTCCAGAAACATCAGTTCGTCCATGCCCTCGGTATAGTCAGTGATGCGCTTGATGGCTTCGAGAATGTGCTGCAGATAATCGGCAAACCGTTGGCTGATCAAGGCTCATATCGGTAGCGCCTCTGCAATCACTGCAGCACGGAATTTGTCAGGCAAGGCGTTCGGTGTCAGCACATCAACCGGCACGCCTAATAGCTGGATGAGTTCGTGGCGAATTGCGCCTATATCAAACAGTGTCGTTTCTGGCGTCGGATCAATGAGAATGTCAAGATCGCTGCTGTCGGTGTCCTGTTGATGCAAGACGGAACCAAACACGCGGGCATTCCGGGCGCGATGAGACTCAACCACAAAGCGAATGGCTACCCGGTTACGTTGCAGTGCTTCAGAAGGTTTCAAGTGCTGCTCCCTCAATTAAGTCCGTTGAAAACAGGGGCCATGCTACGCGAACATGCGGTGGATGCAAAGCCAGTCTGTTCTTCCCACTTCATCTTCTGTGTTGATTCAACCCGATGATATGCTCTTCCACCAGCGCACCAAGGTTCCCCAGGCAGATGTTGTGGCAATGTTGCCGGTATCCTGCCAGCCTGCCGGGGCATGCTGCTCCCGGTAGCGTATCAGCCGCGCCGGGTTACCGACGGCAATGCCGAAGTCGGGCACGTTTTCGGTGACGATGCTGCCAGCGCCCACAACGGCACCGCGACCGACGGTCACGCCGGGCAGGATGGTGGCGCCACCGCCGATCCAGGCGCCATCTTCAATCCGGACACTGTTGTACGTCAATGGATTGCGGTAGATCGATTCCTCGCCACCATGAATAGCATGGCCGGCGCTGAAGATGCGTACATGCGGGCCGATCAGCACTTCCTTGCCAATGAGTAGGCCACCTTCGCCGGACAGATAACCGCCCACATTGACGATGCTGCGGTCGCCGATCGTGATGCAGGCACCGGTGTTGATCGAGACATCGCCCACGACCAGGCGGTTATGGTCAAACAGGCTCACGCCATCCCCCAGCCGGATCAGGCAGCCGGCGCGGCTGCCATGCCGCAGCAGGGTCACGCTCGGCGACACTCTGCAGTCGCTGCCGAGCTGATCAATGCCGTCGATGGTGTCGACTAGCGGCGGCAGGCCAAATACAGAAGGGGAATCAGCGTGCATCAGTGCGATCCGTTAGCCGGCCAGTTTTTTCTTCAGCAATTCATTGACCTGCGCCGGATTGCCTTTGCCTTTGGTGGCTTTCATTGCCTGACCGACCAGCGCGTTGAATGCTTTTTCTTTGCCGGAACGGTATTCGTCCACGGATTGCTGGTTGGCAGCCATGACTTCGTCGATGATTTTTTCCAGCGCACCCACATCGGAAATCTGCTTCAGACCTTTGGCTTCAATCACCTGATCGGCGAGGTTGTCGGCAGCGGCAGGTGCTTCCCACATACCGGCGAAGACTTCTTTCGCGATTTTGTTGGAAATGGTGCCATCGGCAATCCGCTGCAACAGCAATGCCAGCTGAGCCGCAGTGACAGGAACGGCGCTGATGTCGATCCCTTCGCGGTTCAGCGTGGAGGCAACATCGCCCATCATGAAGTTGGCGGCAGATTTCGCCAGTGCCGGGCCGGCAGCATTGACCACGGCTTCATAATAAGTCGCCATGCCTTTGGACTGCGTCAGCACAGCGGCATCGTATTCCGGCAGGCCAAACTGCTCGACGAAACGGCTGCGCATGGCGGCTGGCAGCTCGGGCATCGTGCCGCGTACCTGTTCCACCCACTCCTGCGAGATACGCAGCGGTGGCAGGTCAGGGTCGGGAAAATAGCGGTAATCCTGTGAATCTTCCTTGCTGCGCATGGAGCGGGTGACTTTTTTATCCGGATCGTACAGCCGGGTTTCCTGCACGACTTTGCCGCCATCTTCGATCAGCTCGATCTGGCGGCGTACTTCGTAGTTAATCGCTTCTTCGAGGAAGCGGAAAGAGTTCAGGTTTTTGATTTCGCAGCGTGTGCCGAATTCCTGTTGCCCGACAGGGCGCACAGAAACGTTGGCGTCGCAGCGGAATGAGCCTTCCTGCATATTGCCGTCGCAGATATCGAGCCACATGACCAGCGAGTGCAGCGCCTTCGCGTAGGCTACTGCTTCAGCAGCGCTGCGCATCACAGGTTCGGTGACGATTTCCAGCAAAGGTGTGCCGGCGCGGTTCAGGTCGATGCCGGTCATACCCTGATAATCTTCGTGCAGCGATTTGCCGGCATCTTCTTCGAGATGGGCGCGGGTCAGTTCAATGTGTTTGACTTCCTGCTTGCCGTCGCGTTCGACGACGCAGGAAACTTGACCACCCTGCACCACAGGAATTTCAAACTGGCTGATCTGATAGCCTTTCGGCAAATCGGGATAAAAATAATTTTTACGGGCAAAGATCGATTCAGGGGCAATCTTCGCGCCAACGGCGAGACCGAACTGAATCGCTTTTTCAACGGCGCCTTTGTTCATGACCGGCAGCACGCCGGGCAACGCCAGATCGACCGGGCTGGCCTGGGTGTTTGGCTCTGCGCCGAACTGGGTGGATGAACCACTGAAAATTTTGGAGTGTGTTTTAAGCTGCACATGCGTCTCAAAACCGATAACGACTTCCCATTGCATAGTTATTCCTTTGTGATTGACTGTCGCTGGCCCGGGTTCAGATAGCATCCGGCGTGCGCTGGTGCCAGTCGGTCACCTGCTGATACTGATGCGCAATATTGAGCAATCTGGCTTCAGTGAAATAATTACCGATCAGCTGCAAACCCACAGGGCGCTTGGCATTTTTGTCGCCCTGACCAAAGCCGCAGGGAATCGACATTCCCGGCAATCCTGCAAGGCTGGTGGACAGTGTGAAAATATCGGCCAGGTAGTTGGCAACCGGGTCATCCGATTGCGCACCGAGATCCCAGGCCACGGTCGGCGCGACCGGCCCCATGATGACGTCGCATTTCTCGAATGCAGCGGCGAAATCCTGAGCGATCAGGCGGCGGATTTTCTGGGCTTGCAGATAGTAAGCGTCATAGTAACCGTGCGACAGGACGTAAGCGCCGACCAGGATGCGACGTTTCACTTCCGCGCCGAAGCCTTCTGTACGGGACTGGCGGTACATGTCGTTCAGATCGGTATAGCTGGCTGCACGGTGTCCGTAGCGCACGCCGTCGAAGCGGGACAGGTTGGACGAGGCTTCGGCAGGAGCGATCACGTAATACACGGGGATCGATAATTCGGTTTTCGGCAGAGAAATCTCCACCAGCGTTGCGCCCAGTTTTACATACTGGTCCAGCGCGGCACGCACCGCCTGCTCCACATCCTTCGCCAGTCCGTCACCAAAAAATTCTTTCGGCACGCCAATGCGCAAGCCTTGCAGCGACTGGTTCAGGTCGCGGTTGAAATCTTCAGGCTGACGTTCCAGCGAGGTGGAATCTTTTGCGTCAAAGCCGACCATGGCATTGAGCAGCAGGCCGCAGTCTTGTGCTGTTTGCGCCATTGGTCCACCCTGATCCAGCGAAGAGGCAAAGGCAATCATGCCGTAACGGGATACGCTGCCATAGGTCGGCTTGATGCCGGTCACGCCGCAGAAAGAGGCAGGCTGGCGGATCGAGCCGCCGGTATCGGTTCCGGTCACGGCCGGTGCCAGACGGGCGGCAATCGCAGCTGCCGAGCCACCGGAGGAGCCGCCGGGAACCGCCGTTTTATCCCACGGATTTTTCACAGCGCCGAAATACGAGTTTTCATTGGAGGAACCCATGGCGAATTCATCGCAATTGAGTTTGCCCAGTGTCACCATGCCTGCCTGCGCCAGTTTTTCGACCACGGTGGCATCGAATGGGCTGACATAATTTTCCAGCATGTGGGAACCGGCAGTGGAACGCAGGCGGCGGGTCACGAAAATATCCTTGTGCGCCACCGGAATGCCGGTCAGGGCGGTCGCTGTGCCTGCAGCGATGCGGGCATCGGCAGCTGCAGCCTGTTCCAGCGTCAGGGCGGGATCGACATGCAGAAAGGCATTCAGATCACTGCCCTGAATGCGGCTCAGAAAGTGCTGTGCGAGTTCCGTGGCGGAAACCTGCTTGCTTTGCAGCATGGCAGATAATTGGGCGAGAGTTTTTGTATGCATAATCAAATTCCGGATGGCTTATTCGATGACCTTAGGGACCAGATACAGACCGTCCTGAGTGGCGGGAGCAGGCTGCTGGTAGGCATCACGCTGATTGGTTTCTGTCACGATGTCTTCGCGCAGGCGCAATGCCAGCTCCGGCAACAGTGCCGCGATAGGATGGCTGAGTGGTGCGACGCCAGTCGTATCGACCGCTTTCAGTTGCTCGGCCAGTGCGAAAATGCCATTGAGCTTATCCAGCGTGGAATCAGCCTCGGCAGCGGAAATATTCAGCTTTGCCAGGTTGGCAATGCGATTAACGTCGTTGAGAGTCAGTGACATAGTGAAGGTGCGTGGAAACGCAAAAGTGAAAGCAAAAATGTGTCAAAAAGAATATGAAAATACCGAATAACCAGCACGACACTTTTAGGTATCGGTATCAAATAAATTTAAGAAGATTATAAGGTAGAATGACGGGTTAATGCCCTAAATACGGTAGTAAATCCCTTCAGTAGGGATTTGCTGGCGAAGTTCAGCACTGTGCTGGCAAGGCGAAAAAATTCGGTGACACAGCGGCCGGCCGACAGTTGGGCCGCTGTACACATTTATAAGACAGATACAGGACAATACATGTTTGGTTTTTTACGCAGTTATTTTTCAAATGATCTCGCCATTGATCTGGGTACAGCAAATACGCTGATTTATGTCCGCAGTCAGGGAATCGTGCTGGATGAGCCTTCGGTCGTGGCAATCCGCCAGGAAGGCGGCCCGAACGGCAAGAAAACCATTCAGGCAGTCGGTAAGGAAGCCAAGCAGATGCTGGGCAAGGTTCCCGGCAATATCGAAGCGATCCGTCCGATGAAAGACGGCGTGATTGCCGATTTCACCGTGACCGAGCAGATGCTCAAGCAGTTCATCCGTATGGTGCATGACACCAAGTTCTTCAAACCTTCTCCGCGCATCATCATCTGCGTGCCTTGCGGCTCGACGCAGGTGGAGCGCCGCGCGATCCGTGAATCGGCGCTGGGTGCCGGTGCCTCGCAGGTGTACCTGATCGAAGAACCGATGGCAGCAGCCATCGGTGCCGGTTTGCCGGTGTCTGATGCAACCGGTTCGATGGTGGTCGATATCGGTGGCGGTACCACTGAAGTTGGCATCATTTCACTGGGCGGCATGGTGTACAAAGGTTCGGTGCGCGTCGGCGGCGATAAATTCGATGAAGCCATCGTCAACTACATCCGTCGCAACTACGGCATGCTGATCGGCGAGCAGACCGCCGAAGCGATCAAGAAAGCCATCGGCTCGGCTTTCCCTGGCTCCGAAGTGAAAGAAATGGAAGTCAAGGGACGTAATCTGTCGGAAGGCATCCCGCGCTCCTTCACGATCTCCAGCAATGAAATTCTGGAAGCGCTGACTGATCCGCTGAACAACATCGTTTCTGCAGTGAAAAATGCGCTGGAACAGACGCCGCCTGAGCTTGGTGCCGACATCGCCGAAAAAGGCATGATGCTGACCGGCGGTGGCGCATTGCTGCGCGATCTGGATCGTTTGCTGATGGAAGAAACCGGTTTGCCGGTCATCGTGGCGGAAGACCCGCTGACCTGCGTCGTACGTGGTTCCGGCATGGCGCTGGAACGCATGGACAAACTGGGTTCGATTTTCTCTTACGAATAAAACTGGCTGAAAAGGCGGGGGCAGGTATGTCACGATTCCCGCCGGTTTTGCATGTGCTTGTTGGAGAGCCGGCTGCTGTCGGCTTTTTGCTTTTCGGGCGACCGGGCGAGCTGTCCTGATGACGGATCAGCAGCCGTTTCTGACGATAAATTGATATGGATTACAGTCCGCCACCACTCTTCAAGCAAGGCGCTTCAGCACGTGCCAGGGCGATCTTTTTCACTATTCTGGCGATCTTCCTGCTGGTTGTGGATGCCCGCCTGAAATCGCTGACTTTGGTGCGTCAGGTACTGGGAACCGTGTTGTATCCGGTGCAGATGCTGGCCGTGATGCCTGGGGATGCAGTCCGGCAGGCGTCGCACTATTTTGTGGCCTTGTCCGATCTGGAAAAAGAAAATATCCGCTTAAAGCGGCAGCAGACGCAAAACGCCAACTTGTTGCAGCAGACCGGACAGCTGCAGTCGGAAAATACCCATCTGCGCAATCTGCTGAATGCCCGCGAACGCTTGCCGGTGAAGTCGGTGCTGGCAGAAATTATTTACGATGCACGCGATCCTTCAACGCGGAAAGTCATCGTTGACCGCGGACTGAAAGACGGCATCGTCCAAGGACAGCCGGTGATTGACGATTTTGGTGTGACAGGCCAGGTCACGCGGGTGTTTCCGCTGACCGCGGAAGTGACTTTGCTGACCGATAAGAGTCAGGCGATTCCGGTGCAGATTTTGCGCAATGGCCTGCGCAGTGTGGCGTATGGACGGGGCCAGTCCGCTTATCTGGACATGCGCATGACCAGCAATGCCGATGTGCAGGCTGGCGATCAGCTGGTGACGTCGGGAATTGACGGCATTTATCCGCCGGGGCTGGCGGTTGCGAAAGTCGTGCAGGTGGAAAACAAAGCCACCACCACATTTGAAAATATTCTCTGCGTTCCCGCTGCCGGTATCGATAAAAACCGTCAGGTGCTGATCCTGCAGGTTTCGACGGCCAATCTGCCGCGTCCTGATACCGAAGACATCCGCGCTAAAAAAGAAAAGATCAACCGGAAAGTCACCCGTGATGCGGCATTGCCATCGGCTGAAGTCAGACCGGCGGAGCCGCCTGCCGTACCGCCTGCTGATCCGAAAGCAGTAGGCAGCAACGCCGAACAAAAACAGGGTATCAAAGAGCCCGGAAAAGACAGCCCAAGTCCGGCGGTGAAGGAGCCAGCGAAATGAACCAGCCACATTACATCTTACTACCGGTCAATCCGCTGTTTATCGCGCTGAGTTTTGCGGTGGCGTTCCTGCTCAATTTCCTGCCCTGGGGTGGCTTTGTGATCGTGCCTGATTTTGTGGCACTGGTGATTGTTTTCTGGAGTATCCACCAGCCGCGCAAAGTCGGCATCGGTATTGCCTTTGCAATGGGATTACTGATGGACGTGCATGATGCGATTCATCTGGGCGAGAATGCGCTGGCATATACCCTGCTGTCGTACTTTGCGATCACCATTCACCGCCGGGTATTGTGGTTTCATCCGCTGACGCAGTCGCTGCATGTATTTCCCCTGTTTTTGTTTGTGCAGGGTCTGCAGATCGTGGTGCGCCTGCTGGTCGCGCCGGACGCGCATTTTCCCGGCTGGCTGTATTTTTCCGAGAGTGTGGTGACGACTCTGCTATGGCCAGTGGCGACAGTGGTTTTACTGGCGCCGCAAAAACGGGCGATCGATAAAGACCATACCCGTCCGATCTGAATTGCTGAAGCAAACCGACATGCAAACTCTTACGTATTATGCGCGTCGTGATATCTGCCCGAACCGACTGACCTCATCATGAATGAACTGAAGAACACGGAACGCGAATTATATTTTTTCCGTATGCGGCTGATTTTCATCGGCATTTTTGTGTTCGCCTGTTTTTTCGCGCTGGTCTCCCGCTTCGTCTGGCTGCAGATTGTGAAACATGATGACTATGTCCTGCTGGCAGATGAAAACCGGATTGATATCGTTCCCGTGGTGCCTAACCGCGGCCTGATTCTGGATCGTCATGGTGTGATTCTGGCGAGAAATTATTCTGCCTACACACTCGAAATCACACCATCCAAAATTACGCAGGATATGGATGTGCTGATCGATCAGCTGGCCGAACTGGTGGATATTCAGCCCAAGCACCGCAAGCGTTTTCGTAAGCTGCTGGAAGACTCCAAGAGCTTTGAAAGCCTGCCGATCCGTACCCGCCTGACCGATGAGGAAGTGGCGCGTTTTACGGCGCAGCGTTTCCGTTTTCCCGGCGTCGATATTCAGGCGCGCTTATTCCGCCAGTATCCGCAAGGGGATATCGCTTCCCATGTGATTGGCTATATCGGCCGTATCAGTCAGAAAGACGCAGAAATGATTGACGACATGGAAGACGCCGCCAATTACAACGGCACTGACTATATCGGTAAGGAAGGACTGGAAAAGAGTTACGAAAAAGTATTGCACGGCAATACCGGGTTTGAAGAGGTGGAAGTGTCAGCCGGCGGCCGTGCCGTGCGTACATTGTCGAGAACGCCTCCGACTTCCGGTAAAAACCTGATCCTGTCCATCGACATCGAATTGCAGAAAGTGATTGAAGAAGCGTTTGGCGAACGCCGGGGCGCCCTGGTGGCGATTGAGCCGGATACCGGCGACGTGCTGGCGTTTGTCTCCAAGCCGACCTACGATCCGAATCTGTTTGTGGAGGGCATTGACCAGCAAAGCTGGACCGAACTCAATACTTCGGAAGACCGCCCCCTGCTGAACCGTCCTTTGTCCGGCAGCTACCCGCCGGGCTCGACCTACAAACCTTACATGGCGCTGGCAGCGCTGGAGCTGGGCAAGCGCACGCCGCAACAGGCCATTGCCGATCAGGGTTTCTTTATGTTTGGCGGTCACCGTTTTAACGATGATAAACCCGGCGGACATGGCATGGTTGATATGTACAAGTCGATCGTGGTGTCCTGTGATCCTTACTACTACATTCTGGCCAACGATCTGGGTGTCGATGCGATCCATGACTTTATGAAGCCGTTTGGCTTTGGGCAAAAAACCGGGATTGATCTGGAGCATGAGAAACAGGGCGTGCTGCCTTCCACTGCCTGGAAACGCAGCGTGTATAAAAAAGCGGCACAGCAGAAATGGTATGCCGGTGAAACCATTTCCCTGGGTATCGGACAAGGCTATAACACCTTCACGCCGCTGCAGATGGCGCATGCCATGGCGACACTGGCGAATAACGGCATCGTGATGAAGCCGCATCTGGTCAAATCGACCGAAGACCCGCAGACCAGAGCCCGCACGCTGACGGTGCCGAAAGAGAGTTACCGTATTCCGCTGAAACAGGAAAATATAGATTTCATCAAAAATGCGATGGTGGGTGTGACTTCGGTGGCGGGCGGCACCGGTGTGCGCGCTTTCGCCGGAGCCGAATATGCTTCTGGAGGCAAGACCGGAACCGCGCAGGTGGTCGGCCTGAATGGCGGTAAATATGATGCCAAGCATACCCTGGAAAAACATCGTGATAACGCGTTGTATATCGCTTTTGCGCCGGCAGACAAGCCGAAAATTGCGCTGGCGCTGGTGGTGGAAAACGTGGGTTTCGGTGCTGAGTTCGCCGCACCGATCGCCAGAAAAGCGCTAGATTACTATTTGCTCGGCAAGCGACCTGCCGAAAAGGATAAGAGCCCGGCACCGAAAAGCGATGTGCTGGCAACCAAAGCTGAATCCGAAGTCCGCGCCGATGCCGATTCAGAAGGCGGTCCCAAGCCCGGTGAGCAGACCAAAGGGAATAAGGATTAATCATGCAAAACCGATCGTTCAACTGGCGTGCAATCCGCTCTCACATCATGGTGTTTGACGCACCGCTGGCGATACTGATTTTCCTGATTTTGTCGCTGGGAATTGTGACGCTGTATTCGGCAGGCATTGATTTTCCGGGACGTGTCGAAGACCAGCTGCGCAATATCCTGGTGTCTTTTGTCATTATGTGGATTTTTGCCAATATCCCGCCGCAGACGCTGATGCGTTTTGCGATCCCTATCTACAGTTTCGGCGTGGCGCTGCTGATTGCGGTGGCGGCTTTCGGCATGGTGAAAAAAGGTGCCCGTCGCTGGCTGAATGTCGGTACCCCGATTCAGCCGTCTGAAATTATGAAAATTGCGACGCCGCTGATGCTGGCCTGGTATTTCCAGAAGCGGGAAGGCGCCTTGCGGGTCAAGGATTTTGTGATCGCGACGGTGATTCTCGCCATTCCGGTCGGACTGATCGCCAAACAGCCGGATCTGGGAACGGCTTTGCTGGTGGTGGCAGCCGGTTTTACGGTGATTTTTCTGGCGGGTTTGTCGTGGAGGGTATTGCTGACCCTGATTTCTTTTGTCGCGATTGTCACGCCGACGCTGATCTGGCCGTACATGCTGCATGATTATCAGCGCGACCGGGTGCTGACCATGCTGGACCCGACCCGCGATCCGCTGGGTAAAGGTTTTCACATCATTCAGTCAACGATCGCGGTCGGTTCCGGCGGTCTGCATGGCAAGGGCTGGCTCAAGGGAACGCAGGCGCATCTGGAGTTTATTCCGGAGCGCACCACGGATTTTATCTTTGCCGTATTTTCGGAAGAATTCGGATTTATTGGTAATCTGCTGCTGGTCAGTCTATATTTCCTGTTGATTATCCGTTGCCTGATGATTGCCGCGAACGCCCCCACCTTGTTTGCGCGCCTGATGGCAGGGTCGGTGACCATGATATTCTTTACCTATGCCTTCGTGAATATGGGGATGGTCAGCGGCATTTTGCCGGTGGTTGGTGTACCGCTGCCATTTTTAAGTTATGGCGGCACGGCACTGGTGACGCTGGGGATGGCAACCGGCATCATGATGAGTGTGCAGCGGAATCGTAAACTGGTGCAAACATGAGCAAAAAACATTCAGCATCTCTGAAATGGCTGTTGCTGCCGCTGCCTGCGGCATTGCTGGTGGCTTGCGGTACGGTGCAGAAGCAGCCGTCCACCATCATTGCCGATACGGTCAGAACCGTACCTGCCAGCAAACCCGTATCCGGCGCACCTGTTTTGCCGAAAGCCAGTTCCGGTAAAGGCGGTTATTACCAGGATGACGGTCCGGGCGATCACCCGCCGGAAGGCCTGGAATTCACAGTTGATCCGATTCCGGTGCAGGAAGCGTTTTCCCGTTCTGGCAATAAACCTTATGTGGTGTTCGGTAAAACCTATACGCCGATTGCCGACAACACCACACCGCTGGTTCAGCGCGGAATCGCCAGCTGGTACGGCAAGAAATTTCATGGCCAGAAAACCTCCTCCGGCGAACTGTACGATATGTACAAGATTACCGCCGCTCATCCGACTTTGCCGATTCCTTCGTATGCCAGGGTCACTAACCTGACGAACGGCAAACAGATCATCGTCCGTATTAATGACCGCGGGCCATTCCATTCCAATCGCATCATCGATTTGTCTTATACCGCGGCGCTGAAACTGGATATTCTGGGCAAAGGCAGCAGCCAGATTGAGGTGGAGCGCCTGTTGCCGGCAGATATAGAACGCATGGCGGAAAACCGTCAGAATCAGTCTCCGGTCAGTGTTCCGGTGGTGGTCGCAGTCAGGGCGGAGGCACCGCCGGCAAGCAGCACGACACCACGTCCGGAGCAGGCCAGCATGACATTCGACGAGCTGCTGACTTCGCAGGGGTATCTGGCGCAACCGGCAGTAAAAGCAAATACGACAGCGGCATCAGTTCCCGCACCCGCTTCGACCTCACTGGCTCCGGACACTGCTGCCAGCGCAGCGGCTCCGTCAGCGGCTCAGGCGCAGTCAACGCTCGCGGCGGCAGTCAGCGCCGGCAATTATTATCTGCAGTTCGGCGCTTATGCGATCCGGTCGAATGCCGAATCCATCCTGTCTTATCTGAAAAACCGGGCCGAAAGCCGCCTGCCTGATCTCAATATCGTTCAGCAGGGCAGCCTGTACCGGCTGGTCAGCGGACCGTTTGGCAGCCGTTCGGATGCGATGTCGGCATTGTCTCAGGCTGGTGATCTTGGTATCGGCCGCCCGCTGATTGTGCAGCGCTGATCAGTCTTCTTCTTTTTCTTCTCTCATGCTGAGTGCCAGCTGGTACAGAGTGTTTTTTTTCATCCCCGTCAGCTGCGCCGCCAGTGCCGCTGCCTGTTTGACCGAACACGCTTCCAGCAAGATACCGAGCACCCTGCGGGCTTCGGTGTCATCTTCAGCCAGCTCCGGCGCAGCATCCACCAGGATGACGTATTCCCCTTTTTCACGGTGTGCATCTGCCTGAACCCAGGTCAGCGCTTCCTGCAAAGGGCAACGGTGAATTTCCTCGAATAATTTACTGATTTCCCGCGCTAGCACCACGGTACGGCTGTTACCGAATACCTCCGCCATGGTTTTCAGAGTGTCAGTAATGCGGTGCGGCGCTTCGTAGAAAATCAGTGTGGCCGGAATGTGTGTCAGACCCTGCAATGCAGTTTCGCGCTGGCTGTTTTTAGCGGGAAGAAAGCCGATGAAATAAAAATGATCATCCAGCAAACCGCTGGCGGACAAGGCGCTGATTGCCGCCGAGGCACCGGGCAACGGCGTCACCGGAATACCGGACTGGCGCAGCAGATCGACGATGCGCGCTCCGGGATCGGAAATGCCGGGTGTGCCGGCATCGGACACCAGGGCAATACGTTCACCGGCCTGCAGCCGTGTCCGGATTTTTTCGGCCGCTTCCCGTTCATTGTGCTGATGCGCTGCAATCAGCGGTTTATTTAATCCGTAGCGGCCGAGTAATTGCGCAGTGTTGCGGGTGTCTTCGCAGGCGATCGCATCCGCCAGCGACAGCACATGCAGGGCCCGTAGTGAAATATCGGCGATATTTCCAATCGGTGTGGCGACTACATATAATGTGCCTGCAGGATAATGCTGCCGGGTCACCGCATCCATGATAGCGCTGTTGTTTAACAGGGTGAATTCACTGGTGCTCATGCCTGGCGATCTCAATGTAAGGAAACCCAGATTGTACGCTATGCGACATGAACCGATGCAGCCCCCGGAACCACCTGATCGCCGTACCAGCCAGCGCCGTCGCGGTGATGCCGCTGAACAGCAGGCGCTGGAATATTTGCAGCAGGCAGGGCTGACGCTGGTGCAGAAAAATTTTTTATGCCGGGGCGGGGAAATCGATCTGGTCATGCGCGATGGCAATACCCTGGTGTTTGTCGAAGTCAGGGCACGTGCTTCAATGCAGTTTGGCGGTGCACTGGCGAGCATTACTGCGGCCAAACAGCGCAAGTGGCTGCACGCTGCGCAGGTTTTTCTGCAGACCCTGCAACGCCAGCCGCCATGCCGTTTTGACGTGATTGCGATTGAAGCAGGTACAATCCACTGGTTACAAAACGTCATGACAGGCTGAGTCCTGCCATATAATCTGACACACTATGACAAATCAACGTATTCAGGCGCACTTCCACGAAAGTGCCGAATTAAAAATGCGCGCGGCCGAAGCGCTGGCACAACCAATTGCAGAAGCGGTGGAACTCATGTTCCTGGCGCTGTCTAATGGTAACAAGATACTTGCCTGCGGCAATGGCGGATCGGCAGCTGACTGTCAGCATTTTGCCGCCGAACTGGTTGGCCGGTTTGAACGCGAGCGCCTGCCTTTGCCTGCCATGGCGCTGACGACAGACAGCTCGATCATGACCGCCGTGGCAAACGACTACAGCTTTCAGGAAGTGTTTTCCAAGCAGGTGCAGGCGTTCGGTCAGTCGGGCGATATCTTGCTGGCGATTTCCACATCGGGAAATTCCTCCAGCGTGATCAATGCGATCAATGCCGCAGCAGAACGTGATATGCGGGTGATTGCGCTGACGGGGAAAGGCGGTGGTGAAATCGGGAAGTTGTTGACGGAAGCCGATGTGCATATCTGTGTTCCGCATGACCGCACCGCGCGGATTCAGGAAGTGCATTTGCTGACGATCCATTGTCTGTGCGACGGGATTGATGCCGCACTATTCGGAGGTGATACAGATGTTTAAAGCAGGTCAGAAAAAAATTATCCGCAGTTGCCTGATGGCAGGTCTGTGCTGCACAGCCTTGCTGAGTCTGCAGGGCTGCGTTGAACTGGCAGTCGGCAGTGCCGTGGTCGGTACGTTTGCCGCTACCGACCGCCGCACTCTCGGCGCGCAGACCGAAGACAAGGCCATCATGGTGAAAGGCGAGGTCAGGCTGGCCAATGCGCTGGGAGAGGGCGCGCATGTCAACGTCAATGCATTCAACCGTCGCGCCTTGCTGACGGGTGAAGTCCCTGATGAGCAGACCAGAGCCGCAGCAGAGCGCGAAGTGAAGGCAATCGAAGGCGTGGTGTCGGTCATGAATGAAATTCAGATTGCCGGGGCATCGAATTTCACCGCGCGCTCGAACGATGCTTACATCACCACCAAAGTCAAAGCGACGTTTGTTGATACCAAGGATCTGTATGCCAGCGCATTTAAGGTCACCACGGAAGCCGGGGTTGTTTATCTGATGGGACGCGTGACGCAGCGGGAAGGCGCGCAGGCTGCGGATGTCGCCGCTGGCATCAGCGGTGTGCGCAAGGTAGTCAAAGTGCTGGAATATATCAGCGAAGAAGATCTGAAAGCGATGCTGGTGCAGCCGAACAAGGCAGATAAAGCACCGGTCAATAACTGATTCACTGCATGCAATTCACCGGTGCGCCGCACCGGTTTTTTTCCGGAGTAACTATGATAGCCATGATAATTTTGTTAGTCGTGATTGCATTGATCGTGTTCTGGGTCATTGGTGTGTATAACCGTCTGGTCAGCTTGCGTAACCGCTTCCGGAACGGATTTTCACAGATTGATGTGCAGCTGAAACGGCGTTACGACCTGATTCCGAATCTGGTCGAAGTGGCCAAAGGTTATATGAAGCACGAGCGGGAAACGCTGGAAGCGGTGATTTCGGCACGCAATCAGGCAGTGACTGCGAACAGCAATGCCGGCAGCGCTCAGGCGGATGCGGCGTCGGTGCAGCAGCTCGCTGCAGCGGAAGGCACGCTCAATGCATCATTAGGCCGTCTGTTTGCGCTGTCTGAGGCGTATCCTGACCTGAAAGCGAATCAGAACATGATCCAGCTGACAGAAGAACTGACGGCAACTGAAAACAAAATTGCGTTTGCACGTCAGGCCTATAACGACAGCGTGATGCAATACAACATCGGTATTGAGCAGTTTCCCGGCTCAATGATTGCCAATACCTTCGGATTCAAGGCCGGAGAGCTGTTGCAGGCGACCGAATCGGCAGAAGAGCGCAAGGCCGTCAAAGTGTCATTCTGAACAACTGATCACGGTATCCGGCTTCCATGAATTTTTTTGAACAGCAGGATCAGGCGCACAGGCAGAGCAGGAAGCTGTTGTTTCTGTTTTTCCTGGCGGTGGTGGCGATTGTCGTCACGGTGGATTTTTCTCTCGCTTTTGTATGGCACTGGAGCCAGGGAAGCCGGGCTGAATTAGCGCAGGGATATCCGCCCGGATTTTTTCTGGTGTCGTCATTGCTGACGCTGGCAGTGATCGGCGGCGGTACGCTGTTTGAAATCTATCAGTTGCGCGACGGCGGTGATGCCGTGGCACAAATGGCAGGCGGCCGGCTGGTATTGCCGGCTTCCGAAGACATCCATGAACGGCGTTTGCTGAATATTGTGGAGGAAATGGCACTGGCGTCCGGCATCGCCTGTCCACGGGTTTATGTGCTGGATAACGAAGATGCGATCAATGCCTTTGCCGCCGGCTATCACCAGAACGAAGCGGTAGTGGCGGTGACCAGAGGCACGCTGATGCGTCTGAACCGGGATGAGCTGCAGGGGGTGGTGGGGCATGAATTCAGTCATATCCTGAACGGTGACATGCGCATGAATATCCGCCTGATCGGCATCCTGTTCGGCATCCAGATGATCGCCGGACTCGGGCAGGAGCTGATGTACTGGGGATCACGTCTTGGCAGTTCGCGCAGCCGTGATGAAAAAGGCCCGCCGATACAGCTGGTTTTGCTGGCGCTGGGCGTCATGTTGTTTGTGGTGGGCTATGTTGGTATTTTTTTTGGTCGCCTGATTAAGTCTGCCGTATCGCGTCAGCGAGAATTTTTAGCCGATGCCAGCTCGGTGCAGTTCACCCGTAATCCGGACGGGATTGGCGGGGCGTTAAGGAAAATCGGCGGTCTGACCCGGACGAATGCATGTGGCTCCCGTATTGATAACCCACGGGCAGAACAGCTTTCGCACCTGTTTCTGGGGGCTGCACGGCCGAATCTGCTGTCCGGATTATTCGCGACTCATCCGCCGCTGGAAGAGCGTTTGCAACGCGTTTATGGCAAGAACGTGGCATTTCTGGAGCCGGTCGATGAACAGGAAGGTATGGCGGCTGAATCAGCCGCTACATCCGCCGTTGCATCCGCACCATTTAATGCTGCCGGCACGGCAGGGGATCTTGCCGGTTTTGGTGCGCATTCTGCCGCTTTACCGGAAATGGCCGCGGCAGGACTTGCGATGGCCGACGTGCCGGCCGGGAGCGCTGCACTCTCCCGGCAAAATCCTTACAGCAGCACTTTACTGGAGGCTGCCCGCGCACCGCAGTCCGCGTTTGCGCTGGTCCTGGCAATGCTGATGGACAGGAGCAATCCGGATGCATACCGCGTCCAGCAACAATTGCTGGCGCAATCCGCAGCCGGCAGTGTGACGCAGGCGGAACAACTTTTACTGCAACTGGAAGCATTGCAAAACAGTGCGCGTCTGCCTTTGCTTGATCTTGCGATGCCTGCGTTGAAATTACTGTCCCCCGCCCAGCGCGGAGAATTGCTGGCGCTGAGTGCCAGACTGATTGCGGCCGACCAGCAGATGACGCAGGCCGAGTTTGTGATCCAGAGCGTCCTGGAGCGCCGCCTTGGCCCCCAGGCAGACCGGGCGATTTCTGTGCGTTACGGTCAGATCGGGCAGCTGCGGAGTGAAGTCTGCCTGTTGGGATCGCTGGTGGCGCATAGTTTTGCGCGTCAGGATGAAGTCGGTGCCGCATGGCTGAGACTGGCCGGGGTATTGCCAGAGCTGCAGCTGCAGCCCGGCGATTTACAGAACACGGCAGATATGGATTTCTTTGATGTGCGGATTGCATTGCAGAAGTGCAATCAGCTGGCGCCGCTGGCAAAGCCATTTCTGATCAAGGCATTGTTTGCGGCTGCTACTCCCGATGCAGGTCAGGCTCTGCATGAGACGATTGATCTGCTGCGGGCGGTTTGCGCGGCGATTGATGCGCCTGTGCCGGAGCTTGCCAGCCTGCACTGAATACCGGGATAACAGGACGGTGACGGGCGGTGATCCGCCCTGATCAGCAGGTTCAGGTGCGGCCGACAATCGACGCTGTGGCCATCAGTTCATCAATCAGCGAGAGCAGGGTTTTGCCCGGCATCTCATGGGGATTGAGTTCCGGCAGCGGTGAATATTTCAACAGGATGGACGGGTTGATTTTATTCATGTTTGCCTGCCCCATTGTCCATCCGGCATAGCGGCGTTCGCCGATTTCTTCGTAATCCAGCAAGATCACATCCGTATGCCGCGGGTCGCGCAGGATGTGGCTGTACAGCGTATTGACCGCCTTGCGCCCCCCTTCGAGCACCTGCATGAAAACCGCATCGGTATGGCACAGCACGCCGGTGATGCCATGCAGCGGGTTATGCTGGCGGGATTGTTGCATGATGGATTGCACGGTATCGCACATGTTTCCATCGGAGACGCGACTGGCATACAGCAAACGGACTAGCATGATGTTTTCCTGTTCAGGTTAACGTTTAATCAGGGATAGAAATTCACGGCGCAGGTTCGGGTCTTTCAGAAAGGAGCCATGCATCACGCTGTTGATCATTTTAGCCTCGGTATCCTTGACACCGCGCCAGTGCATGCAGAAATGGTCCGCTTCCATGACGACCGCGAGTCCGTCCGGCTGCATTTTTTCCTGTAAAGCATCTGCCAGCTGCACCACGGCTTCTTCCTGAATCTGCGGCCGGCTCATGATCCATTCGGCAATCCGGGCGTATTTGGACAAGCCGATCAGATTGGAATGTTCGTTTGGCATGACGCCGATCCAGACTTTACCGATGATCGGGCACAAATGATGGGAACAGGCGCTGCGCACCGTGATCGGACCGATGATCATCAGCTCATTGAGATGCGAGGCATTCGGAAATTCGGTGACCTGCGGCATCGGAACGTAGCGCCCGCCAAATACTTCATTGATAAACATCTTGGCGACGCGCCGTCCGGTATCCTGGGTATTGTGGTCGCTGTCGGTATCGATCACCAGACTTTGCAGCACTGCCCGCAACTTCTCCTCGACTTCCGCCTGCAGTTCGTCGAGTTCACCGGCTTCAATGAAGCGGGAAATGTTATCGTTCGCGTGAAAGCGGGTATGACTTGCCTGTATCCGCTCACGAATCCGCTGCGAAACCGGAATCTGGACGGCTTTGTAATTGACGGGGGTATCATTCGGCATACTGATTTCCTATCAGAAAGGCTGATTATCAGGTCGCGTATGGTAACCGAAATTACTCCGGCTTGTTGCGACCGGCTTCTAGGCTGGCTTTCCATGCGGGTAGACAGGCCGGGCAAAAACAACTTGCATCCATATTCAGCTTTCCTTCCGGTAATAAAGAAAAATCGACCGGCGGCAAGGCCGTGCACCAGCAAGGCTTACCTGTCTGGTCGGCCATTGCGCACAAAAACTCGGCCTGACAGCGTGGGCAGCGGCTCATGTCGATGGCCCCGACCGGGTCTGTTCATCCATTTCTGCGGGCAGATCGGAAATCTGCTGCATGGAATGGCGTAACAGTTGCATTTGCTGCCGGAACCGGGAACAGGCATCGCACAGCGACAGGTGCAGCTTCAGATGCGCGCGTTCGCTGAAATTCAGCGGCCGGTCTAGGTTTTCTGATATTTTCTGATGTGCCTGTTTGCACGTGTATAAGAATCGCATAAGTCATTTTCCAGGCTGACGGTGAACAAACCAGTGGATATCGAGGCATTCCCGCAAACGCAGGCGGGCACGGTACAGGATCACCCACAGATTAGACGCGCTGACCCCGAGTTCCTTACAGATATCTTCAGCGTCGAGTTCCAGCCATTCCCGCATCATGAAAACCTGTGCGGTTTTTTCCGGCAGATTTTCCAGACATAACTGCAGGATACGGAAAAAATCTTTTTGCTGCAAAACAGATTCCGGCTCGCCCCAGGCGGCGGGCGGGCTGACGGTGTGACCATCGGCGGTGAATAAATGATCAATCAGCTCGGCTTCGGAATCGCCGTCGTTCACGGTCAACGGAGTTTCGCGTTTCTGCGCACGCAGGTGATCGATGATCTTGTATTTCAGAATGCCGGTGACGTAGGTGCGGAAACTGGATTGCCCCGCAAAACTGTCCGGCTTTTCAAGGATTGCCAGCAGGGTTTCCTGCACGGCATCTTCCGCAGTGGTTTTGTTCCGCAATTGCAGCAGGGCAAAGCGCAGCAGAAGCGGTCGCATGATTTCCAGTTGCCGGTGCAGATCGGTCAGTGATGTCATAAATTTAAGGCAGAATTGGCAAAGGCGTTCAGGAAAGTTTCCTGTAAAATCCGGCTTATCGAAAAAACTTCATGATACCTTCAGGATACCGTCATTATGAGCGATTTGAACATCCATACAGCAGTAAGCGAAGATAAATTGGCGGGTGTCGAACCTGTCATCAAAGCGGAGATTCTGGCGCAGGCATTGCCCTATATCCGTAAATTCCACGGTAAGACCATCGTCGTCAAATACGGCGGCAACGCCATGACGGAAGAAAGCCTGAAACATGGCTTTGCCCGTGACGTGATTTTGCTCAAGCTGGTCGGTATGAATCCTGTCGTGGTGCATGGCGGCGGCCCGCAGATTGACAATGCGCTCAAGAAAATGGGAAAACAGGGGACGTTTGTGCAGGGGATGCGCATCACGGACGACGAAACGATGGAAGTCGTCGAATGGGTGCTGGGCGGTGAAGTCCAGCAGGACATCGTGATGCTGATCAATCACTATGGCGGTCAGGCAGTGGGTCTGACCGGCAAAGACGGCGGCCTGATCCGTGCCCGCAAAATGATGATGCCGGACCGCGAAAATCCGGGTGAAATGCTCGATATCGGCTTTGTCGGTGAAATCGATGCGATCAATCCGGCGGTGGTCAAGGCATTGCAGGACGATGCCTTCATCCCGATTATCTCCCCGATCGGTTTTGGTGAAGATGGTCAGGCCTATAACATCAATGCCGATCTGGTGGCGGGCAAGATCGCTGAAATCCTGAAAGCCGAGAAGCTGATTATGATGACCAATATTCCCGGCGTGCTCGACAAAGAGGGGAATCTGGTCACGGATCTGTCGGCGCGCGAAATCGATGAAATGTTTGCCGACGGCACGATTTCCGGCGGTATGCTGCCGAAGATTTCTTCTGCGCTGGATGCCGCCAAATCCGGCGTGAATACGGTTCATATCATTGATGGCCGCATCGAACATTCGCTGTTGCTGGAAGTGCTGACCGAACAGGCATTCGGCACCATGATCCGCAGCCATTAAACCTGCTTATCCCGGAGCAGACTATGCCGCATCAGCAGCACAGCGGTCAGATTCTGGTGGTTGCGGATGCGTAAAACCGCAGCGCCAGTCTGGCTGTTTGATCTGGACAACACGCTGCACAACGCGTCGCATGCGATTTTTCCGGCAATCAACCGCAACATGAATGCGTATATCGCGCGCATTCTCGGTGACGGCACCACACCGGCGGACGAGGCCACGGTGAATGCAGTGCGGCAGGAATATTATCTGCGCTACGGCGTGACGATGATCGGCATGGTCAGGCATCATGGTGTGAAGGCAGAAGAATTTTTACAGCAGGCGCATGCTTTTGATGACCTGCCTGCGATGATCCGCGCCGAGCGCGGCTTATCGCATATCCTGCGCCGTCTGCCCGGGAAAAAAATTCTGCTGACCAATGCGCCGCGCCATTATTCGCACCGCGTAATGCGGCACCTGAACCTGCACCGGCATTTTGACGATCATATTCCGGTTGAGGAGATGCGGGTGCATGGCCGGTTGCAACCCAAGCCTTCGCGTCCGTTTTTGCGCAAATGGCTGTCGCAGCATCGCGTTGCGGCCAGCCGCTGCATTCTGGTGGAAGACAGTCTCGACAATTTACGCGCTGCCCGGCATGAAGGCTTGCGTACCGTCTGGGTTCGGGGCTATCTGCCGCTGAGCCAGCGCGGGCGCGGAACTGCCAGTGTCGATGTCCGGGTCAGATCAGTATCGGCGCTGGTACGGCGTTACCGCAGCCTGGCATAAACCGATTGCTTTCCAGTCTGTCAAGTCTTTGCGTGAAATATAAAGTTCACTGAAGCGCTTCACATCCTGCCGGAGTTTCACATAGAATCGAAATTCAGGGAGATGGCTGGCGATATGGGACAGCCGTTTTTCAGGAGATGCCTTATGGCCGACCTGCGCTGGTCGTCACCGCCGCATCTCACATCCCTCATCAACCGAATACTGCAGAACACAGAACATGGCTAGTACCAAACCCGGCGAACGTAAATTACAGATATTGCAGACTCTTGCCGCAATGCTGGAAAACCCCAAAGGGGAAAAAATCACGACCGCTGCGCTGGCTGCCAGAGTCGAGGTTTCTGAAGCCGCGCTGTATCGCCATTTCGCCAGCAAGGCACAGATGTTTGAGGGTCTGATCGAGTTCATCGAATCTTCGGTATTCGGCCTGATTAACCAGATCAGCGAACAGCAGACGGATGGCCTGTTGCAGGCGCAGGCGATTGCCCAGATGCTGCTGAATTTCGCAGAAAAAAATCCGGGCATGACCCGGGTGCTGACGGGCGATGCGCTGGTGAATGAGGATGAACGTCTGCAATTGCGCATGAACCAGCTGGCGGAACGTCTGGAAATGGCTTTCCGGCAATCTTTACGACTGGCGGCGAGTCAGGGAAATCTGCCGGAAAATGAAGCTGCGGCCAGAGCCTCTTTGCTGTGCAGTTTCATTCTGGGTCGCTGGCTGCGTTTTGCCAAGACCAGCTTTAAATATCTGCCAGGCGATCAGGCGCAACTGCAGATCGCCATTCTGCTGCGCTGAGTCTTTTACTTGGTATTCGCCCGTTTCCAAAGTATGATAATTGACGCTGCCCGGCTTCTGACAACAGGGCGGTGCATTCATCATAAAAAAATCATCGCGTCACCTGCCTGACCGGAAACGATGTCATCCCGGCCAGCCCGGATGCAGCGATACCGGAGACAGTATGGAACAGATTCAGACGCATCAACGACGTCGGCAAATCGACGTTTTACTGAACAAATACGCGGAAAGTCATCAGCACCCGGTCAATGAGATCATCCATTGTGTCTGTGTGCCTGCAATTGTGTTTTCTTTTCTGGGGCTGATCTGGAGCGCCCATCCGCTGGCCGCCTATGCTGCCGTGATGACCAGCCTGATTTATTATTTTTTTCTGTCGCCCAGATTCGCTGCCGGAATGCTGCTGATGTCGGCTGCGATGCTGGCAGTATTTCCGCTGCTGCCGCAGACGCATATCTGGCAGATTGCCCTGGCCGTGTTTGTCGTGGCATGGATAGGCCAGTTCATCGGTCACAAAATCGAAGGAAAGAAGCCTTCATTTTTTGATGACATCCGCTTTCTGCTGATCGGCCCACTGTTTGTGCTGGGATTTTTGTACCGGCGGCTGAATCTGGCCTACTGAACAGGGATTGATTCTTGTGCCGGCCGGGATCAGCTGGCCTGCAATTGTGGCCGGCTCATCTGGTTCGGGTCATACAGACGCCAGACATTGCGTCCTGCCAGTTTGGCGGCTTTCAGCGCCTGGTCTGCATGTTGCAGCAGCAGACGCTGCTCGTGGGTGTGCAGCGGACAGCAGGCGATGCCGATGCTGCAGGTAATGGCGTGCTGCCTGCCGTTGGCGTTGAATGGCTGCTGCATCGCCACGATCAGGCGCTCGGCGAGCTTTCTGACCGTATCCAGATGATCGATATCGGGCAATACCGCCGCAAATTCATCGGCACCGACCCGGCATAAAGTATCCGTGCTGCGCAGGACTTCGGACAGGCGCAGTGCCAGACTGGCCAGCAGCTGGTCACAGACATCGTAGCCGTAACGGTCACTGATCCGCCGGAAATGGTCCAGATCAATGAACATCAGCGCCATCAGCTCCTGCCGTTCGACCGCATCTTCGACACTGTGCGTGATGAGGCGGTGAAAGTAATGCCGGTTCGGGAGTTTGGTCACGCTGTCATGGTTGTCCAGAATACTGAGGCGGCTTTCGGCGGCGCGCTGTTCGACCGATTCGCTGCGCATGTCGTTTTCCCATGCTTCCATACGTGCCAGCATCAGGTTGAAGTGCATGGTCAGATTGCCCAGTTGCTTTTCACTGTCGGTCGCGGCGCGCAGGCTGTAATCACCGAGTGTCGCTGCCTGCTCCGCCACTGTTGCCAGCTCAAGAACCGGGTCGAGAAGCGCCATACGCCTGCGGGTCAGTACCAGCGCTGCGGGTAGTGCGATGAATATGCTTGCCAGCAGTCCCAGCATCAATTGCAGCAGCAGGCGATCATGCAGTGGGGTGAGTGACTCACGCAGTATGACTTCACCCTTCAGCGTTTCTCTGTCCAGAATCGGGACGCTGGTTTCCAGGCTGTTCAGATGAAACCGTTGCCAGGTATGCGCTGCCGGCACGACCGGGGCGATATGCTCAGTGTTGATCAGGTTACCGTTTTCCCAGGAATAGATGGCATTACCCAGCTGGTTGAAGACGGTCAGTGAGCGCAGGTTTTTATCCTGACCGCTGTTGAGAATCATATTCTGCGTGGCGCGCTGGTCGCCGCTGAGCAGGCTGTCTGACAGATTGCGTGCCAGTATGCTTGTTCTCAGCACTGTCTCATGACTGGCGCTGATGCGTGACAGTACGTAAGAGAGCGCCAGCGTCAGCAGCAGGCCTGCCGTCAGACAAAAACCGACGAGGCGCAGATGCCCCAAAAAAATAGACCTGGCCTGAGGCTGTTTAAGAAAACGTAAATCCATGTGCCTGAAAAAGTAACCGCGTTGATCGGAACATCGTTGTCAGGACTGTGCTGCTGTTAGCACAGTCCTGCCAGCCTGATGTAAAGGTGCCATTGTATGCATCTCTGCGAGATGATGCATGTTTGTCATCTATTCGGTATCCTTTTTACTCCGGATCAGGCGTGCTGCGCTACTGTTGTTACATTTTGCTGTAGCTTCAGGGAAATATGCCGCGCCGGATGCGGGCTGCAAAATCCGGTCTCCGGGAGTAAACTCCGGGTCTCTCCGATGTCCGGGTTACACTGTATCAATATGGCTGCTGCTTCCTTGTCCCTTACTGAAATATGGCATTCCGGCCAGGCATTTGCTTTGCTGGATGATGCCCATGCCGCGACGGCGCAATCCAGACTGTATCTGGACTTGCAGGAAATACGGGTCTGCCGCAGTGCTGCGGAATGGCCGGACTGGATGGCCGGATTGGAACGCGCCGTGCAGGATGGGCTGTATGCGCTGGCGCTGCTGTCCTACGAAAGCGGTGCGCAAAACCAGGGCATCGCAGTGGAAGCAGCAACGGCAGTTTCGCGTGTCGCGCTGTTTCGCAGTTGCCATCATCTGACAGCAACGGAGGTGGGGGCATTGCTGGCCGGTGCGGACAGCAATGCGGCCGACACACCGCCAGCCGGCGTTGCCGGATTGCGCAGCAGTGTCGATGCGCAGCAGTTTCACAGCGCCATCGCCCGCATTCAGTCTTACATCGCTGCCGGCGATACCTATCAGGTAAATTACACCTACCGCCTGCATTTTGATGCTTACGGCGATCCGGTGGCGCTGTACCGCCGTCTGCGCGCCCGCCAGCCGGTGCCGTACGGTGCGCTGATCTGCCTCGACAGCAATGAAGCAGTGCTGTCCATGTCGCCGGAACTGTTTGTCCGTCACCATGCCGGTCAGTTGCAGGCCAGACCGATGAAGGGGACGGCTGCTGCCAGCGGTGACGCAGAGCATGACCGTGAAACGGCGCGGCAACTCGCTGCCGATCCTAAAAACCGGGCTGAAAATCTGATGATCGTTGATCTTCTGCGCAACGATCTTGGCCGCATTGCTGAAACCGGCAGCGTACAGGTGCCGCAGCTGTTTGAGGTCAGCCGTTTTTCCAGCGTGCTGCAGATGACTTCCACGATTCATGCCCGTTTGCGCAGCGGGCTGGGGCTGGGAGAAATCCTGACAGCCTTGTTTCCCTGCGGTTCAATTACCGGTGCACCGAAGCGGCGAACGATGGAAATTATCCATGAAGTGGAGAGCAGTCTGCGTGGTCTGTATACCGGTGCTATCGGTTGGTTTGATCCGCCGCAGCTGGTGGATGTGCCGGGCGATTTTTGTTTGTCAGTGCCGATACGCACTCTGCAATTGCAACGGGCTTCCTCATCAGCGCCGGCACTGCCTTTCTGGCAGGGTGTCATGGGCGTTGGGGCCGGAATCGTGTATGACAGTGTTGCTGCAGACGAGCTGGCGGAATGCCGTTTAAAGGCAGGATTTTTGACCGGGCTGACAGCTGGATTTGAACTGTTTGAAACCATGTATGCAACGCGTGAACAAGGCTGCCGTCACTGGCCGCGTCACTTGCAGCGTTTGCGGGCGTCGGCCCTGTATTTTGGTTTTTGCTGGGATGAAGCGGTGCTGCACGATGAAGTGCAGCGCGCCTGCGCTGGCTTGCCGGCGGCAACGCCCTGCCGCCTGCGGCTGGCATTGCAGCCATCAGGCAGTATCCAGATCAGCAGCGGTGTTCTCAACCCCTTAGCCGATTTACCGTCAGTCGTGTTGGCGCCGGAAACAACTTGCAGCGCAGACCTGTTTTTGCGGCACAAGACCAGCATCCGCCAGCGTTACGACGCAGCCTGGAAGGCGGCAGAAGCACAGGGCGCATTTGACATGCTGTTTTTTAACGAGCAGGGACATCTGACGGAAGGCGGACGCAGCAATGTGTTTATCCGCCGGCAGGGGCGCTGGCTGACGCCGCCGCTGACCGATGGCGTACTGCCGGGCGTGATGCGGTCGGTGTTGCTGGAAGACGCCGGGTTGCAGGTGCAGGAACAATCGCTGACACGCGCTGATCTGCTGCAGGCCGAACAGATCATGTTGTGCAATGCTTTGCGCGGCGCCTTCACCGTGCGTCTGTTGCCGCAGCCAGTGTGACCGGATGCAACAGCGGCACCGGAAAGCGGTGCGTACGTTGTGCGACGGACAGTGCGCGGGTTACACTCGGTAATCTGCAGTAGTAATGCGCCGGAATCTGTCAGCGTGCCATGCCCGATCGGGGCAGCCTTGTCCGATACAGATGCAAGACCCGGAAACAGCGTTTCACCAGAAAGCGCCGCAGGCTGCTGCCAGCAGGATTGACTGACCGACACAGGAGACTATCTGATGAAAAAGAACTACACCCTTGCTGTTTTACCTGCCTTGCTGTCATTGCTGCTGAGTGCGCCGGTGCTGGCGCAGATCAGGGTGGGCGTGAACGTATCGGCCACCGGTGCCGGTGCTTCCATGGGGATACCGGAAAAAAACACCTTCGCCTTGCTGCCGAAAGAAATTGGCGGCAAAAAAGTCGAATACATCATTCTCGATGATGCCTCCGACACCACGACGGCCGTCAAAAATGCCCGCAAAATGGTGTCCGAAGACAAGGTCGATATCCTGATCGGCTCCACCATCACTCCGCCATCGCTGGCCATGATTGATGTGGCTGCAGAAACCGAAACGCCGATGATTTCGATGGCTGCCTCGTCATCCATCATCGCGCCGCCGGATGCGCGCCGTCAGTGGGTGTTCAAAACCCCGCAAAATGATTCACATATGTCGACCGCGATTATCAGCCACATGAGCGATGCCGGCATCAGGACAGTTGGTTTCATCGGATTCAATGATGCCTATGGCGAAGGCTGGTACAAGGAATTTTCCAAACTCGCGGAATTGCGGAAAATCAGGATCGTTGCCAATGAGCGTTTTGCCCGCCCCGACACGTCTGTGACCGGACAGATCCTGAAAATCATGGCAGCCAATCCGGACGCGGTGTTCATTGCCGGTGCCGGAACACCTGCTGCGCTGCCTCAGAAAACCCTGAAAGAGCGCGGCTATAAAGGCAAGATTTATCAGACGCACGGCGTTGCCAATAATGATTTCCTGCGGGTATGCGGCAAGGATTGCGAAGGCACCTGGCTGCCCGCCGGACCTTTGCTGGTGGCCGAGCAGCTGCCCGCCGATAATCCGGTGAAAAAATCGGCACTGCGTTATGCAGCCGCCTATGAAAAAGCCTATGGCGCCGGCACGGTATCCACATTCGGCGGTCATGCATGGGATGCTGGTCTGCTGCTTGAAAATGCGGCAGCAACAGCGTTGAAAAAAGCCCAGCCGGGCACCAGGGAATTCCGTGCAGCGCTGCGTACCGCGCTGGAGGGCACCACCAATCTGCCGGTATCGCATGGCATCGTGAACATGAACGCCAATGACCATCTCGGGCTGGATCAGCGTTCGCGCGTGATGGTGCAGATCGTTGGCGGAAAATGGAAATGGGCCGGACAAGCAAACTGAGTATGTCTGAAGTTTGAAAAGGGAGCGCAGGCTCCCTTTTTATTCGGTTTTTTTCCAGAGTCCAGATCCCGCACCGGCTGATCCTGTTATCTGCAGACAGGCAACGGTGGACTGCCGACGCGGCGAACCGGGAGTTTTACCGATTTTCTGAAAGTGACATTGCATGGATTTTTCGATTGCGGCCATTCTGGCGCAGGATGGTATGACCAACGGCGCCATGTATGCGCTGCTGGCGCTGGCACTGGTACTGGTGTTTTCTGTAACACGGATTATTTTCATCCCTCAGGGGGAATTTGTCGCTTTTGCCGCACTGAGTCTGGCGAATATCCAGGCCGGACAATTTCCTCCGGTGGCGATGCTGTTGCTGATCGCCGGCATCCTGTGCCTGCTGAAAGAGTTGCCGGCATTCTGGCGGGCATCGCAGCACACGGCTGCCGCATGGCGAAAACTGTTGTCCGATGCCGCCCGGCTGGTGCTGTTTCCGGTTTGCCTGATCCTGCTGTGCCGCTGGCTGCCGTTGCAGGCGCTGGCATTGCCGCTGCAGGTGATGCTGGCGCTGGTCCTGATCATTCCGCTTGGGCCGATGTTGTACCGGCTGGCGTATCAGCCGCTGGCGGAAGCCAGTACGCTGGTGCTGCTGATTGTGTCGGTCGGGGTGCATCTGGCACTGAGCGGAATCGGTTTGCTGATGTTCGGTGCCGAAGGAGTACGCACGCGTGCGTACAGCGAAGCGCAATGGCAGATCATCGACGGGCTGATGATTTCCGGTCAGAGTCTGGTGGTGATCCTGGCGGCTTTGCTGCTGATCGTGGCCTTGTCGCTGTATTTTGAGCGCAGCCTGCAAGGCAAGGCATTGCGGGCGACGGCGGTGAACCGGCTGGGCGCGCAACTGGTCGGCATCGGCACCCGCCAGGCAGGCCGGCTCGCTCTGACGCTGGCTGCCGCGCTGGGTGCATTATGCGGCGTGCTGATCGCGCCGATGACGACCGTGTATTACGACAGCGGATTTCTGATCGGGCTGAAAGGTTTTGTCGGCGCGATTGTCGGCGGGCTGGTCAGTTATCCGCTGGCAGCTGGCGGCGCGCTGCTGGTGGGATTGCTGGAATCGTATTCTTCGTTCTGGGCGAGTGCGTACAAGGAAGTGATTGTTTTCACGCTCATCATCCCGGTCTTGCTGTGGCGTTCTTTACATACCGCCGCCCATGACGAGGAGGACGAAGCATGAAGCGTCTGTCCCCTGTTTCATGGAGCCTGTTGCTGCTGGTGCTCGCATTTCCCTTGCTGCCGGTGCCGGAATTCTGGGTGACGCTGAGCAATTACATCGGCTTGTCAGCGATGGTCGCGCTCGGACTGGTGCTGCTGACCGGCGTCGGCGGACTGACCTCTTTCGGACAGGCTGCTTTTGTCGGTATCGGTGCCTATGCCACGGCTTATCTGAGCACGGCGCAAGGCTGCTCGCCGTGGGCCGGGTTGTTTGCCGGCGTGCTGCTGACGATGCTGGCGGCATGGGCGATCGGCATGATCACCATGCGTTTGTCCGGACATTATCTGCCGCTGGGGACGATTGCCTGGGGTTTGTCGCTGTTTTTCCTGTTCGGCAATCTGGAGTTGCTCGGCAAATACGACGGCATTAATGGCATTCCACCGATCCGTATCGGGCATTTCAGTCTCGACAGCGCCCGCAGCATCTATTTCCTGATCTGGGGCTGGCTGCTGCTGATGGTGGCAGCGCTCGGCGCCTTGCTGCACTCCCGTCCGGGACGTGCCATCCGCGCGCTCAAAGGTGGCGTGGTGATGGCGGAAGCCATGGGGGTGCACACCGTCAGGTTGAAAGTGATTATTTTCGTCATGGCTGCCATGCTCGCCAGCGTTTCCGGCTGGCTGTATGCGCATATGCAGCGCTCGGTGAATCCGACACCGTTCGGGCTGAATGCCGGGATTGAATATCTGTTCATGGCGGTGGTCGGCGGGGTGGCGCACATCTGGGGTGCCTTGCTGGGATCGGCACTGCTGACCTTGCTGAAAGACCAGTTGCAGACATTGCTGCCCGCCTTGTTGGGCAGCAATGGAAATTTTGAGGTGATTGTTTTCGGCGTGCTGCTGGTGTTGCTGCTGCAAACCAGCCGCAACGGCGTCTGGCCGCTGCTGACCGGGATACTGAAGCCATTGCTGCCCGCATCCCGTCCTCTGCATACGGTACAGCTGGCAGATGCCCTGCCGCTGGAGCAGCGCAGCCAGCCAGCGGCAGGCACACTGGTGTTACAGGTGCAGCAGGCGCGCAAACAGTTTGGCGGGCTGGTGGCGGTCAACGATATGGCGTTCAGCGTGCATGCCGCGCAGATCGTTGGTCTGATTGGCCCTAACGGCGCCGGTAAATCGACGATGTTCAATTTGCTGACCGGTGTGCTGCCACTGACTGCCGGCAGCGTGCATTTCCATCACCAGGGACAGATGCGCGTCATCAGTGGTTTGCCGTCGCGGGATATTGCCGCACTGGGTATGGCACGCACTTTTCAGCATGTCCGTTTACTGGCCGAGATGAGCGTGCTGGAAAATGTGGCGATCGGCGCCCATTTGCGGCACAAGGGCAACGATGTTCAGGCCGTGCTGGCTGGTTTGCTACATCTGGACCGGCGCATCGAAACACGCCTGCTGGCAGAGGCATACCGGCAATTGCAGCGTGTTGGTCTGGCGGACATGGCCGGTGCCGAGGCCGGCAGTCTGTCGCTGGGGCAGCAGCGCATCGTGGAGATTGCCCGCGCCCTGTGCGCGGACCCGGTACTGCTGCTCCTCGATGAGCCGGCTGCCGGTCTGCGTTATCAGGAAAAGCAGCAGCTGGCATCGCTGCTGCGGCAATTGCGGGCAGAAGGAATGAGCATCTTATTGGTGGAGCACGATATGGATTTCGTCATGAATCTGACCGACCATCTGGTTGTGATGGAGTTCGGCACCAACATTGCCGAAGGCTTGCCGCAATATATCCGGCAGCATCCGGCAGTGCTGGAAGCGTATCTGGGCGGGATCGACGCATGAGCCAGACCAATTTCAATCACCACATTAACGAACAAACTGCTGCTTTGCTGGATGTGAAGGGATTGCAGGTTCTGTATGGCAAAGTCGAGGCCGTGCAGAGCGTGACGATGCAGGTGCGTGCCGGACAAATCGTGACGGTGATCGGCCCGAACGGTGCTGGTAAATCCACCATGCTCAATGCGCTTGCCGGCGCTTTGCCGCCGGTTGGCAGGCAACACGGCAGCGTGATGCTGGCAGGGCAGGATATCAGCACCCTGAGTGTGGAACAAAGAGTGGCGCTGGGCATGTCGCTGGTTCCGGAAAAGCGGGAGTTGTTTGCCTCCATGAAGGTGGAGGATAACCTGCTGCTGGGCAGTTACCGCCGCTATCAGGCCGGCGAGCGCCATTATGCAGATCAGCTCAGTATTGTTTTTGATCTGTTTCCGCGCCTGAAGCAACGCCGTACCCAGCTGACCGGGACTTTGTCCGGCGGCGAGCGTCAGATGCTGGCGCTGGGAAGGGCGCTGATGGCAAAGCCCGCATTGCTGATGCTGGATGAACCCAGTCTCGGGCTGGCACCGCTGATTGTGAAAGAGATTTTCCACATCATCCAGCGGCTGCAGCAGACCGGTGTTGCGATTTTACTGGTGGAGCAAAATGCCCGTGCGGCGCTGCAGGTGGCGACTTATGCGTATGTGCTGGAAGGCGGGCTGGTGACGCTGGAAGGCGCGGCAGCAGAGCTGGCGCATGACCAGCGCGTCATCGATACTTATCTCGGCCTCAGCCGAGCCCATACAGAGTAAGGAGCCGGCACAATGATTTCGCATATTTTTATCGGTGTGAATGATTTTCCGCGGGCATTCGGTTTTTATGCAGCGGTGCTGCAGGAACTCGGCCTGCAGCTGAAATTTGTGGATCAGGATAAACCCTGGGCTGGCTGGATGCGGCCTGAACAGCCGCGCCCCCTGTTGCTGATCGGCGCTCCTTACGATCATGGATCTGCAACCGCCGGTAACGGCCAGATGACCGCGTTACTGGCAGAAGACCGCGCTACCGTGCGCAGGGTGTACGACCGCGCGCTGGCGGCTGGCGCCCTGTGCGAAGGCGCGCCCGGCCTGCGGGCGCATTATCACGAACATTATTACGGTGCTTATTTCCGGGATCCGGACGGCAACAAACTCTGCATCTGCTGCCATCAGCCGGAACCGGAATGATACTTTTTCCGTTGGATGCTATTGGTTGAGCCGGCAGGCTGCGCAGTGATCAGCATTGCTGTTGCATCCACGCTTTCAGCCCGTTGACCCATTTGGCGGCAGGCAATTTCATTTGCAGCCGGATTTCCGTCGCACGCTGATACAGCACTTCAAAATCCACTACCGGCGCCTGCTTGAATGCCATGACCACCGTATTCGCATCATGTACCAGCGGCAGCCATACCACCGCATCGAAAGCGTCCTGCAGCGCTGCCAGATTAGCATCGCAGTTAGCTGCATAATTCTGTGCGTTTCCGAACAGATTCACGGTCAGTATGCCCTCCGCCGTCAGGCAGTCTGCGCAAGCCTGATAAAAAGCGCGGCTGCTCAACGCCGGTGCCTCCGCCGCGGCATCGTATAAATCCACCTGCATCACATCGATGCTGCCTTGCCGCGCCGTATCGTGCACAAAATCCAGTGCATCCATGTTCAGTACCTGCAAGCGTTCGTCATTGTCCGGCAGCCGGAAATGTTGATGACAAGCGTGGATGACGTGCGGGTTCAGCTCCACCGCCGTGACCCGGCTGCGGGGAAACTGACGGTAACAGAATTTGGTCAGTGCCGCCGCGCCTAGGCCGAGTTGCACCACATGCCGGGGCTCTTGCAGAAACAGCAGCCACATCATCATCTGTTGCACATATTCCAGCTCGATCTGATCCGGCATCGCCATGCGCATTGATCCCTGAATGGCATCGGACGACAGATGCAGCGACCGCACACCCAGATGTTCGGAAATCGTGACTTCAGGCAGTGTGTCAGCCTGCATGTGCAAATAGGGTGTGAGATGACTATTCATGCCGGATGTGCCGGTGGCACCGGCAGGACTGAAGCCTGGAATGCCGCTGCATCGCGTTGTCTCGCTGATTCAGTGATGCGCGGTGCCGCATGCACTGCACTGTGGATTGCGCTGAATGCCGATCTGATGCCATTCCATGGTCATGGCATCCAGGATCAGCAGGCGTCCCTGCAGTACGCGGCCAGTCTGCATCAGCAGCTTCAGCGCTTCTGCTGCCTGCATGGTGCCGATGATGCCGACCAGCGGTGCGAACACCCCCATGGTGGAGCACAGGACTTCTTCCATTTTCTGTTCCGGAGGAAACAGGCAGGCATAGCAAGGTGAATGCGGATCACGGGTATTGAACACGCTGATCTGGCCGTCAAAACCAATGGCTGCGCCTGAGACCAGCGGCACTTTGTGGCGGACGCAGGCCGCATTGACGGCGTGCCGGGTGGCAAAATTATCACAGCAATCCAGCACCACATCTGCCCCGGCGACCAGCTGGGCCAGCAGTGCGTCATCGGCCTTTTCCTGCACGGTGATAATTCTGATTTCAGGATTAATCTGCTGTAATGCCACCTGTGCCGACAGCACTTTTGGCATGCCCACCCGCTCTGTGGTGTGCAGTATCTGACGCTGCAGATTCGTCAGGTCAACCTGATCGTGATCCACCAGCGTGATCTGGCCTGCACCGGCGCTTGCCAGATACAGCGCTGCGGGAGAACCCAGACCGCCGGCACCGATGATGAGCACACGGGCTTCAGTCACTTTTTGCTGGCCTTCGATGCCGATCTGGTCCAGCAGGATATGGCGGGAATAACGGAGAAGCTGTTGATCGTTCATGAGGAGAAAAAAGGCCGCGGGAAGCGGCCTTGGCGTGTTATTTTTTCTTGGATTCGGATTTGCCGTCTTTGTCGGACTTATCGGATTTGTCTGACTTATCCGCTTTATCCGTTTTTTCAGTCTTGTCAGCCTTATCCTTATTGTCGCCGTCTTTGCTGTCTTTCGGATCGGTGACTTTGACTGGCAGACCTTTCAGATGATTCAGTGCCTGGGCTAACTGGAAGTCTTCCTTGCTGCCGTATTCCAACGGTTTGCTTTTCTTTGCCAGTGCCAGCAGACGCTGCTCTTCTTCCAGTTCATCGACCTTAGGACGGACCGGCTCTTTTTCCTTATCGTTGACCAGATGTTTCTGCAAGTCGGATTCACGGGCGCGGAAGCTGTTGAAGCCATCGCCATCGGCTGTTTCTTCGACATTCAAATCAGGAACGATGCCTTTTGCCTGGATGGAGCGGCCATTTGGCGTGTAATAGCGCGCAGTGGTGAGTTTGACGGCGGTGTCGGCAGAAATCTGGCGGATGGTTTGTACCGAGCCTTTGCCGAAACTCTGGGTGCCGATGATCGTGGCCCGCTTGTAGTCCTGCAAGGCGCCGGCCACGATTTCAGAAGCCGATGCCGAACCGGTATTGATCAGCACGACCATCGGTACGTTTTTGATGGCTTCCGGCAGCTTGGCCAGCGGGTCGCCAGAAGTGCGCCCTGCATAAAATTCGCGCTTGGCATAAAACGTCGCCTTGGAGTCAGCCAGCTGGCCATTGGTCGAGACCACTGCCACGTCTTTAGGCAGGAAAGCCGCCGACACGCCAATCGCACCGGGCAGGACGCCGCCCGGATCATTGCGCAAATCCAGCACCAGGCCTTTGATGTTCGGATCTTGTGCATACAGTGTCTGCACTTTTTTCGCCATGTCTTCCACAGTCGGTTCCTGGAACTGGGAAATACGCAACCAGGCATAACCCGGCTCGACGATTTTTGCCTTCACGCTCTGCTGTTTGATCAGCTCACGGGTAATGGTGACGATGATGGGTTTATCTTCGTTTTTGCGGGCAATCGTCAGCGTGATTTTGGTGTTCGGCTCACCGCGCATTTTTTTCACGGCTTCATCCAGCGTCATGCCTTTTACCGGCTGGGAATCAAGCCGCGTGATCAGGTCGCCTGGTTTCAGGCCGGCGCGGTAGGCCGGCGAATCTTCAATCGGAGAGACGATTTTGACGTAGCCGTCTTCCATGCCGACCTCGATACCCAGTCCGACAAATTTGCCCTGGGTGCCTTCTTTGAGTTCTTTAAACGCTTTTTTATCCAGATAGGCGGAATGCGGATCGAGCGATGCCACCATGCCGGAAATGGCTTCGGTCAGCAGTTTGTTGTCCTCGACTGGTTCGACATAATCGGATTTGATCAGACCGAAGACATCGGCCAGCTGACGTAATTCTTCGACGGGTAGCGGGCTGCCGGCATTTTTCTGTGCCAGTGCCGAAAACTGCATGGATGCGGCAATACCTGCCACCATGCCGAGGCCGATCAAACCAAAATTCTTGAATTTACTACCCATGATTCACCTAAAGCCTATTTAACAAGGATCCAGTTTAAAGGATCAAATGCCCGTCCCTGATGACGGATTTCAAAGTATAAACCTGATTCTTCATTGCCGCCGCTGTTCCCGGCACTGGCAATCACATCGCCGGCTTTCACGTTATCGCCGACATGCTTCAATACTGCCTGATTATTACCGTAAATGCTCATGTACTGATCGCCATGGCCGACAATAATCATATTTCCGTAGCCTTTATACCAATCCGCGAAGATGACCCGGCCCGGCGCAACCGCCCTGACCTCGGCACCTTCGGCGGCTTTGATGAACAGGCCTTTCCAGCTGGGGCCATCGCCGCGGCGGGTGCCGAAGCGGGCCAGGATGTCGCCTTTGACCGGTAAGCGCAGCTGTCCTTTGAGTTTGTCAAACTCACCGGGCGGCGGGATTTCCGCTCTGGCCTGCTTCGGTGGTTCGTCATCGTCAATCGCATTCGGGTTAGGTTTTTTCCCGGCTTTTTTGTCCAGCGCTGCCTGTCTGGCTTTTTCCTTTTGCGCGGCGATTCTTTCCTGCCGCTGCTTTTCTTCCTGCTCCGCGCGCAGCTTGTCTGCCCTGATCTGTTCTTCAATCAGCTGATTCAGACGTGAGACCAGATTTGTCAGCCTTTGTTCATCTTTTTGGAGATTATCCGCCTGTTTTTTTTGTGCATATAATTTATCTGACAACTGGCTGACCAGAGTCGCATGTTTTTTCTTCTCTTTTTCCAGCGCGGTCTTGTGATCTTTTTCCTCGGCCGCGATATCGTCGAGTTCTTCTTTGGCTTCCTGGGCTTCCCGGGTATTTTGTTCCACGGCCCGCAGACTGCTGCGCAGGCTTTCTATCATTTTTGCCTGGGTCTGGGAGACATAGCCCATGTACTGCAGATCGCGGTTGATCCGGTTGGGATTATCGCCGGACAGCAGTAATTTGATGCGGTCGCTGTCACCGTGCATATACTGCCGCTGCAGAAATTTCGAAAGCTGTGTTTTCTGCTGTTCGACTTTGCTGCGCAGGATTTCCTGCTGTGCCAGCAGTTGCCGCAGCTTATCCTCGGTTTGTGCCTGCTCCTGCTGCAGGTCGCGCAAAGAACGGTTGGCTTCGGAAATTGCCTTTTCCGATTCAGCCAGCGCGTCACTGGCCTGATCCTTGGCATTTTCGGTTTTGCTGATATCGGTTTTCAGGGCTTTGAGCTTTTGCTGCAACTCCGCCCGTTCTGCTTCTGCTTTGGATTTTTGCTGTATGCGGACGTTGCTGGCAGCCGTCACCAGCCCGGCTGTACCTGCCAGAGACAGGCACAGCAGCGGGGTCAGTAAAAGACGGAGACGACGCGGCATCCGGGCTTACTTGGCTTTGCCCTGGCTGGCGACCGCTTTCAGCGCCGCTTCAATCGCAGACTGATCACCGAGATAGTAGTGACGGATCGGCTTGAGATCGGCATCAAGCTCATACACCAGTGGTTGGCCATTTGGAATATTCAGGTTCACGATGTCGTCGTCGCTGATGCCGTCGAGCATTTTGATCAGCGCGCGCAGACTGTTGCCGTGGGCGGAGATCAGGATGCGCTTGCCGGAGCGGATCGCCGGCGCAATCGAATCTTCCCAGGCCGGCACGACGCGGGCAACGGTGTCCTTCAGACACTCGGTCAGCGGAATCTGCTTGCGGTCCAGCCCGGCATAGCGCGGGTCATTGAAAGAGGTGCGATCGTCGTCTTCAGCCAGCGGATTAGGCGGGGTGTCATAGCTGCGGCGCCAGACCAGTACCTGCTCATCGCCATATTTGGCGGCAGTTTCTGCTTTGTTCAGGCCTTGCAGCGCACCGTAATGACGCTCGTTCAGACGCCAGTCATGGATCACCGGCAGCCACATCAGATCCATGGCGTCGAGCGTGCCCCACAAGGTGCGGATCGCGCGCTTCAGCACAGAGGTGTAGGCGAGGTCGAAAGTAAAGCCGGCTTCTTTCAGCAACTGGCCTGCCTGTGCCGCTTCGGCCACGCCTTTCGGGGTCAGATCGACGTCAGTCCAGCCAGTAAAGCGGTTGTCCAGATTCCAGGTAGATTCGCCGTGGCGCATTAAAACGATTTTGTACATGATGATGAGTCAGAGTCGTGGTTAATCAGAAATGGCGAAAAATCACTCTCCGGCGCCTTCCTGCATTTGGGCGGGGAAGCCGGAATGGTCTGTCGTCAGTTCTGATCAGGCATAATATGGAACAACGGCATCTATTTTATAATGACCCGCTTACGATAACCATTTTTACTACTGGAAACCTGTGAAATTCATTTTAGATAATATTTTTCTCATCGCTATTGCCCTGATTTCTGGCGGTGCCCTGTTGTTCCCGATGTTGCAGCGGCGCGGGGCAAAAGTCTCCCAGTTGCAGGCAACGCAGTACATGAATCAGGGCAAGACGCTGATTCTGGATGTGCGCAGTCCGGAGGAGTTTGCGACCGGTCATTTGCCGAATGCGAAGAACATTCCTCTGGCCGACCTGAATTCGCGCCTGAAGGAAATCGAGAAGTCCAAAGCCGGCGTGGTGCTGGCGGTATGTGCAAGAGGGGTGCGCTCTGCCAGCGCGGTGTCCCTGTTGAACAAAGCCGGTTTTGCACAGGCGTTCAGCCTGGATGGCGGCATGGATGCCTGGAAAACACAGGGCATGCCCGTTATCAAGTAAGCAGGAGTCGTTATGAAACCTCAAGTCACGATGTACAGCACAGCGGTATGCCCTTACTGCACCATGGCAGAACGTTTGCTGAAATCCAAAGGTGTGGACGAGATAGAAAAAATCCGTGTTGATCTCGACCCGGCGATACGGGAAGCGATGATGCAGAAAACCGGCCGCCGCACCGTGCCGCAGATTTATATCGGCGAGACGCATGTAGGCGGTTTTGATGATTTATCCGCCTTAGATCGTGCTGGCAAGCTGGATGGTTTGTTGAATCCAGACGCATAAAAAGCTGGTTTTGCCGGATTTTATACGGGCTTGCTGCAAAAATGAGGATTTTTGCAGTGTCCTTGCTACAATATGGCCGCACGATCTTGAAAAGACCGGAAACGGCCTTATCTGCCGTGTGCTGTGGCGCCAATCGGAGCGTTGGACCAGAGCAGACGCTGATCGTCTTGCTGTTCATTATTAATCTTTTAGAAATTAAGAAAGCCTCACATGTCTGACGAAAATCTGCAGCCCGTATTCCAAATTCAACGCGTTTATCTGAAAGATTTGTCGCTTGAACAGCCAAATTCCCCAGCGATCTTCCTGGAACAGCAAGCTCCTGCAATCGAAGTTTCTCTCGATGTTGGCTCTGAAAAGCTGGCTGACGGTATTTTCGAAGCAACCGTGACAGTCACCGTGACTGCAAAAATCGCTGACAAAGTGGCATTCCTGGTCGAAGGCAAACAGGCAGGTATTTTCGAGGCACGCAATATTCCGGAAGACCAGATCGATCCGCTGCTCGGCATCGGCTGCCCGAACATCATCTATCCTTACCTGCGCTCCAATGTGGCAGATGCCATTACCCGCGCCGGTTTCCCGCCGATTCATCTGTCCGAAATCAATTTTGAAGCGTTCTACGCACAGCGTCTGCAACTCGCTGCGGAACAGGCAAAAACAGCAGAAGCAACGGCTGAAGCACCTGCCACGATTCAGTAATTGATCGTCCTTTGACGGTATTCAGCGGGCGCAACAGTCTGCCTGCTGAATGCAATATCCCAACTATCCCATTATGCGCACACTGATTTCTGCCTGCATTCTGAGCGTACCGGCGCTGGTCGTTGCCGCACCGGCGCAGGCGCTGGAATTCCGCGCCGTTGGTGCCAATCCGGTCATCATGTATGACGCGCCCTCGCTCAAAGGTGGCAAGCTGTATATCGCCCCGCGCGGCATGCCGGTCGAGGTGGTGTTTACCTCCGGCGCCTGGAGCAAGGTGCGGGATATGACGGGCGATCTGAGCTGGGTCGAGTCGAAAGACCTGATTACCCGGCGCACACTGATCGTCCGGGTTGCCGGTGCCAGAATCCGCGCCGCTGCCGATGACAGTGCGGCACTGGTTTTCAGCGCCGACAAATTCGTGCTGCTGGAAATGGCAGAACCCGCAGCAGGCGGCTGGGTCAAGGTTAAGCACCGTGACGGTCAGCTGGGTTATGTGAAGGCCAATGAAGTCTGGGGATTGTGACGATGTTGCTCCGGACTGCATGGAGCGAGATTTGCCAGAGACAGAGGACAGCATGCTGTCCTCTTGTTGTATGTGGATACTCCCCCCTGAAAACCAGAAAAAAGCCTGATCGTCCCGATCAATACTGGGCTTTTTAGCATACTGGGGGGAGTATATTTAATGCCAGAAAGCAGGAAAGTGAAATCAGCATGAATGTCAGCATATTGGGCGCAGGTGCCTGGGGAACCGCAGTGGCGATCGCGCTGGCCGCGAAAAACCATGTCCTGATGTGGGGCCGGAATCAGGCCGCGATCGCCGGCATGCAGCTGCAGCGGCAAAATACCGCCTACCTGCCGGGTATTCCATTACCGGCAAACCTACAGCTGACTTCCGATTTTTCTGAAGCCATGCAGCATGTGGCGGCGGACGACAGCCTGCTAATCATTGCAACGTCGGTTTCGGGTTTACGTCCGACTTTGCAGGCTTGCCTGCCGTATCAGCCGCGCCGGGTGATCTGGCTGTGCAAAGGATTTGAAGAAGGCACGCAGCTGTTGCCGCATCAGGTCGCACGCGACATTCTGGGGCAGGATGCGGCGATCGGCGCTTTGTCCGGCCCGTCTTTTGCGCTGGAAGTGGCGCAGGGACTGCCTTGTGCGCTGACGGTGGCTTCGGCATCGCCGGAACTCTGCCAGCGTGTGGTGCAGGCGCTGCATGGCAATGCGATCCGGGTGTATTCCAGTGATGATGTGGTCGGCGTGGAAGTGGGCGGCGCAGTCAAAAACATTCTGGCGATTGCGACCGGCGTGGCCGATGGTCTGGGTCTGGGGTTGAATGCCCGTGCGGCACTGATGACCCGCGGCCTGGCGGAGATCAGCCGGCTCGGTGTGGCGCTGGGTGCGCGGGTGGAAACCCTGATGGGACTGACCGGTGTGGGTGACCTGATCCTGACCTGTACCGGAGATTTATCCCGCAACCGCAAGGTCGGACTGGCGCTGGCGCAGGGGAAAAATCTGGATACCATCGTCAGCGAACTCGGTCATGTCGCAGAAGGTGTGCGCTGCGCGCAGGCCGTACGGACGCTGGCCGCCAGACTGGGCGTGGACATGCCGATCACCAATGCCGTGGCTGGCGTTCTGTTTGACGGCGTGCCGGCGCGGGACATGATTGCGCGCCTGCTGGCACGCGATTCCAAACAGGAAAATCACTAAAAACCATTAGCAGGTCGCCGGCAGTATCCGATATATGCGCCGGATACTGCCATCAAAAACAGAATGCTGTTTCCGGCAGCAGAAAGCCGGTTTCAGAAATCGGTGGCAGCCATCAGAATCTGCAACAACGACTCCAGACCTTGCTGGTCTTCTGCACTGAAACGATTGAGCTCTGGGCTGTCAATATCGAATACGCCGAGTACCGCGCCGTCTTTCAGCAGCGGAATCACGATTTCCGAATTAGAAGCGCTGTCGCAGGCAATATGCCCCGGAAAAGCATGGACATCCGCTACCACCACAGTCCGTTTTTCTGCCGCCGCCGTACCGCAGACGCCGCGCCCGAAAGGGATGCGGGTGCAGGCGACTTTACCCTGAAACGGGCCCAGCAATAACTCTTGCACCGGATTGCTGCCAGACTGGCTGCCTGGCACGGTCAGATAAAATCCCGCCCAGTTCAGATGGCTGAGGCTGTGATAAATCAGGGCAGAAAACTGTGCCGTATTGACGATCAGTCCCCGCTCATTGCCCAGAATGCTGCTGAGCTGCTTACCCAGCAGAGCGTAATCAGGATGCGCGCTGGCGCTGGCTGTATCAAACATGATGCTTTTTACTCCGAAGTGAGGATGTGGCGGACGGAACGGATTGCCCGCTTTCTGCTTCAGCAACCGGTGGCTCCGTTCGTACAGATGCGGTCGCAGTGCGGGCAGTTGCGGAACGGAAAAAGGGCGGGACGGTGGCCCGTTTACTGCCCTGATTCCGGTGTGCCGGCATCTGCGATGGTTCGGTACGGAACTGCATGCGCTGCCGGGTTGCCAATGCCTTGTTTGCCATGATGCTTGTGCGGTTCCGGGAAAATCCTTATGCGGCTTTACAGCACATAACGCGACAAATCTTCGTTCACCGACAAGGCGCCGAGCCGGGCATCGACATAGGCGGCATCTATGGTGACGGTATGACCGCTGTTCTGATGCGCATCGAAGGAGATTTCCTCCAGCAATTTTTCCATCACCGTGTACAGCCTGCGGGCACCGATATTTTCGGTGGTTTCATTGACCGAAAACGCAATGCCGGCCAGTTTCTCTATGCCTTCCGGCGTAAAATCGACGGCGACTCCTTCGGTTGCCAGCAAGGCCTGGTATTGACGTGTCAGGCAGGCATCGGTGCTGGTCAGAATACGCTCAAAGTCTGCAATAGACAGCGATTCCAGTTCCACGCGGATCGGAAAGCGGCCTTGCAGTTCCGGAATCAGGTCCGACGGTTTCGCCAGATGGAAAGCGCCGGAAGCAATGAACAGGATGTGATCGGTTTTGATCATGCCGTATTTGGTGTTCACGGTCGTGCCTTCCACCAGCGGCAGCAGGTCGCGTTGCACGCCGGCGCGCGATACTTCGCCGCCGCCGACTTCGGAACGTGAGGCAATCTTGTCGATTTCATCCAGAAACACAATCCCGTTCTGTTCGACATTGCGGATCGCTTCCTGCTTCAGATCTTCCTCATTCACCAGCTTGGCGGCCTCTTCCTCGATCAGCAGTTTGAAGGCTTCGCGGATTTTCATTTTGCGCGATTTTTTGCGTCCGCTGCCCATGCCGCTGAACATGGATTTGATCTGTTCGGTCATTTCTTCCATGCCCGGCGGCGCCATGATTTCCATCTGCGGCAACGCTTCGGCGACTTCGATATCAATTTCCTTGTCATCCAGTGCACCTTCGCGCAGACGTTTGCGGAACGTCTGGCGGGTGGTATTGTCGGCCGCAGGCTGGGTTTCCCCTTCCGGATGAATGCCGAAATCACGCGCCGGCGGCAGCAGGATGTCGAGGATACGGTCTTCCGCCGCATCTTCCGCACGGATGCGGACTTTGAGGGTGGCGGCTTCCCGGGTTTGTTTGATGCCGATGTCAATCAGATCGCGGATAATTGTATCGACATCGCGGCCGACATAGCCGACTTCTGTGAATTTGGTGGCTTCGATTTTGATGAACGGCGCATCCGCCAGCTTTGCCAGCCGGCGCGCAATTTCGGTTTTACCAACGCCGGTCGGGCCGATCATCAGAATATTTTTCGGTGTGATTTCATGGCGCAGTGGTTCCTGCACCTGCTGGCGCCGCCAGCGGTTACGCAAGGCAATAGCGACGGCACGCTTGGCTTTGCCCTGGCCGACAACATGTTTATCCAGTTCGGAAACGATTTCCTGCGGGGTCATATTCATCATATTCTTTCTGCTTTGGTTCATCGCCATCTTGTTGAATGCGGCGACGAATTACCTTTATTCCAGTGTTTCTATTGTGTGGGACAGATTGGTGTAAATGCACAGTTCACCGGCGATGGTCAGCGACTTTTTCACAATCTCCACCGGGGATAAATCGGTATTCTCAAACAGGGCAATCGCAGCGGATTGCGCATAAGTCCCGCCCGAGCCGATCGCGCCGATACCCTGATTCGGTTCCAGTACATCGCCATTGCCGGTGATGACCAGCGTGCTGTCTTTGTCAGCGACCAGCAGCATGGCTTCGAGGCGGCGCAGCATGCGGTCAGTGCGCCAGTCCTTGGCCAGCTCGACCGATGCGCGCATCAGATGCCCCTGATGCTTTTCAAGTTTGGATTCGAAGCGTTCAATCAGCGTGAAGGCATCTGCCGTCCCGCCGGCAAAACCGGCCAGCACTTTGTTGTGATACAGCTTGCGCACTTTGCGGGCTGTGCCTTTCATGACAATATTGCCAAGCGTGACCTGTCCATCTCCGCCCAAAGCGACGCTGTTGCCGCGGCGAACGGTCAGAATGGTGGTGCCGTGAAATTGTTCCATAGAGTATCCCGTATTAAATTGAAGGATGTCCTGAGTTCTGCGCTGTCGTCGCGATGGTCCGGATGACGGGCTGGCGCAGAAGAATTATGTCAGTGCTTACTAGCATTCAAAGCTTTGAAAAATAAAGAAGTATGGATTCGATTTTGCAAAGTGAAAAGCTGACCGGCAGACAGGGACTCAGGTCGAATCCGGATGGCATAGAAAATGGGGCGTGTTCCCGGATTTACAAGCAGGTCCGGGGAGAAGTCTAGTGCTTGCGCAGGGAAATGCTGGCGATATTTTTCAGACCCATCGCATTAAACAGCATCATCACCAGATAATTCACTTCTTCAAAGCGGATGGATTTGCCCGGTTTGCTGACGATCGGAGCCAGGCCGCTCAGTAATTCCGCTGACGCACTGAACTCAACCCGTTTCAATTTGCTGCAGTCGATGATCAGCACTGATTGATGTGCTGCTTTTTCCGCAATATCTTTGATCAGCGGATCAACGCTGGATTCAACTACCGCCGGCATCATGAACCGGTCTGAAGGCAAGTCATCGTCTGCGTTGAGCAATTCTGGGAATGCGCTGGTCACATTCATTTTTGGCGCTTCAAACGAAGGTGGCGATACTTCAAAGGTAATGCAGTAATCAATGCTGGCTTCTTCAAACGCATTTTGGAAATGCAGCAATTGCAGGATTTCCAGCAACAGTAGCCAGGGCGCCTCGGTTTCATCGCGACGGCCGACTTGCAGGATGGCGCGGATTTTTTCTGCCAGATCCTGAGCACCGACCAGCATCAGGTCGTGCCGGGTTTTCCTCAGGTTTTTCAGGGAGCGCAGCAGCAGGCCGCAACCGACCGGATCAACTTCCTTGACGCGGGAAAAGTCCAGCCGCAAGGTATCGGTTTTTGCGCTGGCTTCGCGCATTTTCGCCAAAACCTTGACGATGCCATTGTCGAGCCTGTTGGGAAAGATAATGCTGGGCGTGGCGACATTGCCAGCAACTTTTTCCTGCTGCTCATCATTCTGGTCTTCCGGCCAGAGCGGCGGCGAGGTCTCAAATTTGTTGGCGTAATCCAGCGACAGGCTTTCAAATTTATACTGGTTATTGGTAATACGGTATAAATCGAATAACATCTGCCAGCCAATTTCGGTCGCTGGCCCCAGTTGCTGATGATGAACTGCCGCATCCAGCATTTGTTCGGCGACTTCTGTCTGGCCGCTCGCAAACAGGATCGCAGCCTCTTCCAGTACCGGCACCGATTCGCTGTATGCCAGTGCGGCTCTGGGAATCTCTGTATTCTGACCCAGCAGGTAATCTGCGGGCATGGTCATCGGCATCGTAGAGGCGAAGGCCGGTGCATCTGTATGCACAGTCAGCGGCTGAGTGTCTGCTGACAGCTCAGATGATGTTTCTTGTTGCGTGTTTGTTGCGAGATCGGGTTTATGTCGGGCCGGTGGCCGGGTCTTGACGATGTCGCGCGACATTTCGAATTCGATCGCATCAATCTTGCGTTCGGTGGCGCGAGCGACATGGCGTTGGGCAATAACCGAATTGCTGAAAATCTCGCTGTTCTGGAAACCAGTGATGACGGTATTCCCAGATTGCGAACGAGTTTTCTTAGAAGAAGATTTCTCTGTGGAACGATCTTCTTTTTTGCCGCCTTTTTTGTTGAAAAGAGAGAAAATCCCCACGCTATTCCCAAGAAATTACATTAATGCGCAAACAAACACCTACGGGTTTTAAGTATATTCTGAATTCAGGATGAATGGGGAGCCTGCCCGGAGAATGTAATACTGATTTTGCTTAAAATAAAAACAAATTGAATGATAATGCCAGGAGAAATGCTAAATTTTGCGTCAGATCAATGAAAATGGGAGGAGTTGCACCTCCCATTTCGAATTGTAAATATTTCTTTCCAGTTCGTTATTACATTTGGTAACAACTTCGCTGCATTAAAAACTGACCCTGACCCCGGCAATCACGTTTCTTCCAGGTTGCGGAACTGTTTCTCTGAGGATCGATGTGGAGAGCCGGATATCCTGATTCAGCAGGTTTTTGGCCATCAGGAACCAGGTCATCTGGCTGCGCGCATACGGATGCGAGTAGCTGAGGCTGGCGTCGACCCTGGTGTAAGACGGTGTGACGAAGCTCTCAAAACTGGCCAGCCGGTCCTGCTGGCTGGCGTGCAGGATATTCAGGCCGGTGCGCCAGCCATTCATTTTATAGCCCAGATCGATACCGGTACGGACTGCCGGTTGCAGCGGCAGATTACCAATGTCTGTCAATGTGCCGCGTGACAAATCGGCAAAGACGCGGGCAGAAAAACCTTCCCCCGTATGGTTATAACTGAGCTCCGCCTCGCCGCCGTGAATCTGTGCCGAGGCCTGCGACCAGTAACGCTGGGTAAACTCGCCGTCTGCTGCCGCGATACCTTCGGCATTGACTTTGGTGCCATCGGTATGGCCGTAGATATAGTTGCTGATCTGATTCAGGAAGGCATTGATTTTCCAGCGCAGCAGGCCATGTGTTTTTTGCAGGCTGAATTCGAGATTATGCGAACTCTCTTTTTTCATATTCGGATTACCGATATCGAAGGTTGCGGTTGATTCATGCGGGCCTTCAGAATACAGTTCTTCCGTTGCCGGGGCGCGTTGCGCCAGCGACAGGCTGAGTCCGGCGCTGTAGCCGGGGGTAAATTCCCACAGGCCGCCTGCGGAAGCCGAATACAGGCTAAAACTCCTGCCCGGCAGATTGCTGACAGCGTCCGGCGTACGGCGCACATTTTCCAGCCGCAGGCCCGCGCTGCCGAGAACGGTGCCAAACTGGCGCTGTTCCAGTACAAAGGCGGCAACTGAACTGGAGCGGGTTTGCGGCACGGTATCTGCGCGACCAGTGGCTGCGGACAAGGCGGAAAAACGCACCTGCTCGGTCTGCAATCCCCAGCTGCCCTGCCAGCCTGCCCACGCAGGATGGTTCAGTACCAGACGGCTTTCCAGCATTTTATTTTTGAAATAAGTCGCAGGCGCGCCATTTTCGGCTTTTTCGGTGTGTTGATAATCCGTGCCGCTGAGTTTGAATTGCAGGCTGTCAAATCCCGTCAGCGGCGATTTCAGCAGACCTTCCAGATCCAGCCGGTTTTGCTCCAGGTCGATATACGATTTTTCTGCGGTGGGAATGCCGTAATGGTCATTCAGATTTTGCACTGCTGCACCCAGATAGCCCCATTGTTCGATGAGGGATGCGCCCAGGCTCAGGCTGTGTTCACGGGTAAAGCTGGATGGCAATCTGCCGGTGGCAGAGCTGCTGTCGATGAGACTGGCATGGCCGGGGATTTGATAATCCGCGGTTTCACGGGCATTGCCGTCGGCATGCAGGCCGATGTTACCGCTGGAGCCGTCAATCGAAAAAGAAGCGCCTTTTTCCTGATTGACGCTGCCGCTGCGCAGTTCGGCTTCACCACCCCACTGCTTATTCAGTACGGTCGGAATCCGGTTATCAATCACATTCACCAGTCCGCCGATGGCGCCGCTGCCATACAGCAGTGCTGCCGGTCCGCGCAGGATTTCGATTTGCTGCGCAGTCGCACTTTCGCTGGCGACCGCATGGTCATTGGATAGGCTGGAAATATCCGCCACGCCCATGCCGTTTTGCAGGATTTTGACGCGCGGCCCTTCCAGGCCGCGGATAATCGGACGGGAGGCGCCGGCTCCGAAGCCGGAAGCGGAGACGCCCAGCTCGCCTCCCAGCGTGTCCCCCAGAGATGTACCGATTTTGGCGCGCAGCTCAGGGCCTGCCAGAATTTTTGCCGGTGTTAATACCTGCATGTCTTCATCATTTCCCAGTGGATTGGAAGAGACGGTCACGGTGCTGATTGCCTGTGCAAAGGCGGATGAATGGGCGCAGGCTAGCGCGGAGAGGACGGCCATCGCCATCGCGGTACGTTGAAAAGACATAAGAATTCCCGAAACACAAAAATAACAAACACAGATGACGATGACCGGCGGTTGCCGCAGTCATCGATACCAGATAGCGCCAGCCGTGCCGGCGGTGATTGTGGTTCAGGAAAGTGGTGGTGCGCGCGGAGCAAAGGCCGGAATCAGTTTTGCCAGCCAGACCAGGAAGGATTCGGAGACGGCGTCAAACCGTGCTTTGGAAACGGCTGGCAGCGCAGGGATGACTGCCTGCAGATAATCTGCGCTGACAGTGGCATCAAACAGTGCGCATGAGTGCAGTACGCTTTCGTCGTTGTCAGCCTGACCGGATTGCCAGAACGAAAAAACCGGATTCTCAGCGCTGATGCTGATCCGGGTTTTGCCGCCCGCCCAGCCGAAATGGGACAGTTTGTGCGATAAGCCGACCCACTGCGCCAGCAACAGCGCAGGCAGCAGCAAACAAAGCAGCCAGTGGCGTGCCTGTTTGGAGCGGAGCGGGGCGGACAGTCTCATGAAATCGGTAATGTCAGGAATAATCTTTTTTTATATCGCGAACCGGATGGCGCCCTCGATGCTGCCGGACTCACTGCAATGTACGTAAAAACTGTGGTGAAAAGCCAACGTCAATTTGATTTCGGTCAGGTTAGACTGACATGGTGCCAGGCGATCTGACCGGAATGATCATGGTAAAGTTCCATCAATTGCAACAAAGTTGCAGTTTCCGGCGTGAAAAAAGCGTGCAGATGATGAGCACGCATTTTCAGTATAACGCGTTGATATGACAGCCGGATTAATCGCCGTACAGCTTCTGTTTCATTTCACGCCGTTGCTGCGCTTCCAGTGACAGGGTGGCTGTCGGGCGGGCCAGGAGGCGTGGTACGCCGATCGGTTCCCCGGTTTCTTCACACCAGCCATAGTCGCCTTCATCAATACTGATAATGGCTTGCTGTACTTTCTTCAGCAATTTCCGTTCGCGATCACGGGTACGTAATTCGAGCGCATGTTCTTCCTCAATCGTCGCACGGTCTGCGGGATCGGGCACCAGCACGGTTTCACGGAGATGCTCGGTTGTTTCGTCGGCATTCTTCAGCAAATCTTTTTCAAGCTGCTGCAAACGGGCTTTGAAAAAGGCCAGTTGGGCAGCGTTCATATAGTCCTTCTCACTCATGGCAAGGATTTGTTCCTCGGTGAGCAGAGCTTCGGGGGCGCTGACTGTAGCAGTCGATTTAGGTGATTTAGTTGCCACTTCGCTTACTTTCGATACAACGGGTTAATACGTAGAAAATATCCGTCACGGTTTGGTGCGCAGATGATGATCCTCCCCTTACTTATACCGGCTGATCTGTGGCGGGTTGCCTGACGGATAGGCCTGATATCAGTAGCCCGATAGTTTATACCAAACAATGCTCCAAACCTTGAATAAATATGTCTTTTGGTAGATTTTTGCCAATAAACACCATTTTACTTTCTCTGGTTTCGTTTTCTGCCCACGCAACGCCGATATCCGTGCCCATAATCTGGTGCACACCCTGAAAAATCACCTTGCGGTCAGCGCCTTCCATATACAGCACACCTTTGTAGCGCAACATGCGCGGACCGAATACCTGCACCAGCCCGCCAAGGAATTCATCCAGCTGTCCGGTGTTGAACGGACGTGTGCTTTTGAAGGTGAACGCGGCAATCTCATCCGAATGGTGCGGATGGTGATGATCGTGCTTGTGATCGTGGGTGTGATGTGCATGATCACAGTGTTCGCCGCAGTGTTCGTCATGGTCGTGGGCGGCCTGTTCCTGTTCTTCCGCCTGCAGGAAATCCGGATCCAGTTCCAGCTTGGCGTTCAGGTGAAAGCCTTTCAGATCCAGCACTTCAGCAATGGCAATCTTGCCGAAATCGGCGATGGCCACCGGCGCTCTGGGATTGATGCGGCTTAAGCGGGTGCGCAATGCTGCTACTTCGGCAGGCGTCACCAGATCGGTTTTGGACAACAGGATTTTATCGGCGAAACCGACCTGACGCTGCGCTTCTTCGTGTTCATCCAGCTGCTGCATGGCGTGCCGCGCATCCACCACGGTAACGACGGCATCCAGCATGTAATGCATGCCGATTTCTTCATCCACAAAAAAGGTCTGGGCCACCGGGCCGGGATTGGCCAGGCCGGTGGTTTCAATCACGACGCGGTCAAAATGAATTTTTCCTTCATTTTTCTGCTGGATCAGCCGGCTCAGGGCGATGATCAGGTCGCCGCGCACAGTACAGCAGATGCAGCCGTTATTCATTTCGACGATCTGCTCGTTACTGTCCTGCACCAGGATTTCATTATCGATGTTTTCCTGGCCGAATTCATTTTCAATCACCGCAATCTGATAGCCGTGATTTTCCTGCAGTATGCGGTTCAGTAACGTGGTTTTTCCTGCGCCGAGAAAGCCGGTGAGGATGGTGGTAGGTATCAATGCCATAACGATCCGGGAAAAATTAATGGGAACAATCCGGGCACCAGCCCTTGATGGTCAGCTCAATATCGTGACTCTGGAAACCCTGGCCGAGCGTGCTTTCCAGGTTGATCTGCAATTGCCGGCGCAGCGCTGCCGGCTGCTGCGTATCCTGCATGCAGAATACTTTGGCGCAGCGTGTGCATTTGAAATGCCCGTGCTGATGCTGGCTGCTGCCGTGCTTGTTACCGTTGACCTGTTCGTGACCGATGCTGTAACGAAATACCCTGTCATCACCGGAAATCTTGTGCGCCAGGCGGGCATCGGTCAGGCAGTCAAGCGCCCGGTACAGTGTGACGCGGTCCATGTCCGGCAGAGCATCCTGCACATCCAGATGCGTCAGGGCGCGCTGGCTGTGCAGCAGGACGCCGAGCACTTTTTGCCGAGCTCCGGTCGGGCGCACGCCGGCGTCGCGCAGCAGGTCGGCGGCAGATAACAGAGGTAAGTCAGCAGGCATGAATCATTCACAAGCAAGTCGCTGGAATGGGTATTATGCCTGAAAATGCAATTGAGTTGCAAAACTATGTTTTACCTGGGGACTGAGAAATACTGAGAAAGCTGGTCATCAGCGAATCGGTGCATTACCGGTTCTGAAAAAAACACTTTTGCAGGCTGGCGGGTATTTCGCGCACCAGCCATTTCCGTGAGACATTCCGTGCCGCAGATTGTCCGCCTGTGATGACGGGCTTGTTTCTGCGTATCGGGAACGCTGTCGTCAGTCTAAAAAGTCGGCGTATTCTTTCTGCGCATAGCCCTTGGTATTCAGCCACGGCAGGTCGCTGCGCAGTGTATTTTGCAGGCGGACTTCCATACGCCGGAAAAAAGTTCCGGCCTTGTCACCGCTTTCGACGATCAGCGGAATCTGCTTTTGCTCATCCCACAAAATGCGCTGGAAATTGGCATTGTTTTCACGCTCACGCCAGCGTGCGCCGGGAACAGCAGATGTGCGGGAAGAAAGCGGGATGCTTTTCACCAGTTGCGGGTCCAGCAGGTAAAACGCATTTTCCCAGGAACCGTCGAAATTCACGTTGTTGTATTCCGAAGCAGGAATGGCGATGACTTCTTTGTGGATGGTGTCGATGAATTCAATCCGCGTTTTCTGATTGTCCAGAAAAATATGGCGAGGAATCAGTACGTGATTGAAGTGCTTGTGCTGTGTGCCCTTGGCATCGTCGTCGTGGATATCGCTGACGTTTTTGGGCAGCACACGGGCGATCAGGACATGGCGCGGGCGGCGCGACAGGGCTTCTTCATAGCTGGCTTCGCGCGTGACGCCTTCCGGGGTCAGCACTTTGCTGTAGTACTGCACGCGCAGATCGAGATCAGGTGCCGCGCTGGCCGCAGCAGCGCTCTGTGCCGGTGCGGCCACGGCGCCGGTTTGGGCGATGGCAGTCAGCAAAATCAGGGCAGAAAAAATTTTCATTGAAAAGAGGTTGTCAGGCGACCAAAAAATCAGATCTTAAAAAACGGAAAAGATAAACCAGAGGATGCCCTCTGGTTTATCCGGACAGGGTTGCTTAGTGGTCAGTGCTTCAGAAACCGAAGGCAGACTTCAGCAGACCGAATACCTTGGTATTGTCGAGCGTGCCTTTGAATATCTTGGCACCGGCACCGATGGCGAACAGTTTGACGTCACCGCCGCCGTGCGTCTCACTATTCAGACGCACGCCGGTTTCCTGCTGGTAGTTATCGGCCAGCACGGCGGTGCTGTCCAGATTGGCACGCAGGTTAGGACGGTTAGGGCCGTTGCCGAATACCAGTGTGGTGTAGGTATTGCCGTCGGCATCCAGACTTGGTTTGCCGTCACGGTAGCTGCGGTTGATATCCAGAATCGGGTTGCCGCGTTTGCCGTAACCGTTGAAGGCCAGCGTATGGTCATGGTCGGCGGTAACCACGATCAGGGTGTTTGCCAGGGTCGGGTCTGTCGTTCTCGCTTTGTCCAGCGCGGCTTTAACGGCATCGTCAAAGGCAATGGTGTCGGTCAGTGCGCGCTTGGCGTTGGTGCCGTGCAGTGCATGATCAATACGGCCACCCTCGACCATCAGGAAATAGCCATTGCTGTTTTGCGACAGAATATCCATTGCCTTGGTCGTCATTTCGGCCAGGCTGGGCTGGGTCGCGCCTTCGCCGGCAGGCGGCGTGGCGGTGCGGTCCAGTTCGTATTCCAGATGACTCTTGCTGCTGTACAGGCCGATGAATTTTTTATTCAGCGGTGCTGCCAGCATGTCTGATCTGGTGGCTGCCACGATATAGCCTTTGGCTGCCATTTCGGTCAGCAGGTTGCGGCCATCGGCGCGACCCAGCTTACCGATGCTGGTGGTGGCATCGTAAGGCAGGAAGTGATTGCGGCCGCCGCCCATCAGGACATCGACGCCATCGTTTAGCGCACTGTTATAGCCCGCGCCGCCCGGCACGATCTGCGCTGCAATCGCATACTGCGCATTACGGTTGCAGATGTGCGAGAAGGTGGCTGCCGGCGTGGCATGGGTCAGCTCGGTGGTGGTGATGGAGCCGACTGCCTTGCCTTTGGCCTTGGCGAGTTCGAGAATTGTCGGCACGCTGCTGCCGTTGCCTGTTGCGCAGTTGTTGATGCCGAGATTGCCGTTGGCATCTTTGCTGGGATTGGTCGCGACGGTGTCGGAAGACATGGAGATGACTTCATTGTTCATCTTCACGCCGGTCATGTAGGCGGCCATGGAGGGCGCGCTGTCGGTGGTCTGGGCATCGTTGGAATACGTCTTGATGCGGGCCGTGCGTTCCAGCTTGTCCATGTTCAGGCTGCCGTCTTCGCCGTATTTGTAGATACGGGAAGCGGTGATGGTGGAAGGGCCCATGCCATCGCCCAGGAAGAAAATAATATTTTTGGCTTCGCCTGCTGCGTTGGCAGCCTGGGCGAAAGACAGTGCCATTGCGGCAGCTAACAGTGTACGTTTCATCATCATTTATCCGTTTTCAGCAAGATTGAACAATCACAGGCCGGCAGCTGTTTTGACCAGACCGAATACTTTGGTGTTATCGATCGTGCCGAGGAAGGTTTCCGAACCTTTGCCGATCGCGCCGAGGAACACGTCGGTGCCGCCGTGGGTTTCGCTGCCCGCAGCCACCCGCACCACAGCTTCCTGGTGATAGGTGTTGGCGCTGGTGGTGTTTTCGTCGAGGCTGGCCATGCTGCTGCGGTTGCCCTGTGTGCGGTTTTCACCGGTACCGAAGCCGATAATCGAATACGGTGCGCCGTCCAGGTCTTTTTCCACTGCGCCGGTGACATAGTTTTTGACGACGCCGAGCACACCAGGGTTGCCTGCTGCTGTTTTACCGGTGCGCTTGGCATAGCCGTTCAGTACCAGCGTATGGTCGTGGTCGGCAGTGACGACGATCAGGGTGTTTTTCAGGTCCGGGTCGCTGATACGCGCCTTGGCAATGGCTGCCTTGATGGCATTGTCGAATGCGAGTGTATCCTGCAGCGCTTTTTTCGCGGTGGTTTCATGCAGCGCGTGATCGATGCGGCCGCCTTCGACCATCAGGAAATAGCCTTTGGAATTTTTGGACAGCACATCCATTGCCTTGGTCGTCATGTCGGCCAGGCTCGGTTCTTTGGCCGGGTCGCGGTCAAGGTCGTAGCTCATGTGGCTGGAGGTGAACAAGCCGAGCAGGCGGTCGGTCTTGGTGCCGTCGATCGCGTTGAATTCGGTCGCGTTGCTGGCGTAAGCGTAGTTCTTTGCTTTCATTTCAGCGATCAGGTCGCGGCCATCAGAGCGCTTGCCGCCATTCTGGAATGGTGTGAAAAACTGCCGGCCGCCGCCCATCAGGACATCCAGACCGGTGCTGCCGAGCGCGCTGTTGTAGCCGTTACCGCCGGGAACGGCTGCAGCGGCGATGTCGTTTTCCAGATCGCGGTGGCAGATGTGGGAATACGTGGCTGCCGGCGTCGCATGGGTGACGCGGGTGGTGGTGACCACGCCGGTCGCGAGGCCTTTAACTTTGGCCAGCTCCAGCAAAGTCGGTGTGCTGCTGCCGTTTTTGCTGCCGCAGTTATTCACCAGCTTGTTGCCGTTGGCGTCTGTGCCCGGATCAATCGCCTGGGTGTCGGAAGTCATGGAAATGACTTCATTATTCATTTTGACGCCGGTCATGTAGGCCGACATGGAAGGAGCGCTGTCGGTGACCTGCGCATCGTTGGAAAAGGTTTTGACGAAGGCAGTTTCCGGCAGCGTATCCATGGTCAGGTCGCCATCTTCGCCGACGGCGTAGATGCGGGCTGCGGTCATGGTGGTCATGCCCATGCCGTCACCTAGGAAAAAAATGACGTTTTGCGGAGCATCGGCAATCACGCTTGGATTGCTGATATTGCTGCACCCGGCAACAGTCAGGGAGAGGGCGGCGCCGAGCACAGCGACGCAGAGGGAAGTACGTTTCATTGTCATCCATCCAACTTGTTGAAAGTATCGTAATGTAACAACGGTTTATGACGACGAAGTGACGTCCCTCAGTGGAGTAAAAAATTCTGAGATGCCGAAAACCGGATATCAACAGATGCGCAAGGGTGTGACATGACTGACCGGGCGGCATCAGGCGCAATATGCTTTAGCCAGCGCTCAAAATATACTGAGGGGGAGTATATTTTGAAACCTTTTGTTTTCGAGGGGAATCAGAAGGTAAATGAAAAAAAGCAGGGGAGTATGCTATTTTTTGGCGCGGGGATGGGTCTGGTCATAGACTTTGGCCAGATGCTGGAAGTCGAGCGCGGTGTAGACCTGGGTAGCGGATACCGAGCTGTGCCCCAGCATTTCCTGCACCGCCCGCAGGTCGCCGGAAGACTGCAGCACATGTGATGCAAAGGAATGGCGCAGCATGTGAGGATGCACATTGGCCGGGATATCCAGGCTCAGGGCATGCGCCTTTAGCCGCAGTTGTACCAGCCGGGCAGAAATACGGCTGCCGCGCGCGCTCAGGAACAAGGGATGCGGATCGGCTTTCACCAGACTACCGCGCACCGCCAGCCAGTCGCGCAACGCTGCCATTGCATGACGCCCGACCGGCACAATCCGCTGCTTGTTGCCTTTGCCGGTGACGTGGACTTCATTCTGTTCCAGATCGACCCAGCCGCTGGATTCATAGCCGCCTTCCCTGACCGGCAGCAGATCCAGTCCGACCAGTTCAGAGACCCGCAAGCCACTGGAATACAGCAGCTCAAACATCGCGCGGTCAGCCCGTAATGCCGGTTCGGCAGAGGCATTACCACTGCTTTGGGCCACCAGCTGGACGGCATCATCGGTGCTGAGTGCTTTCGGCAGCGGTTTTGATTTTTTCGGTGCGCGGATGCCTTCCACCGGATTATTCTCCAGCCCGTGCATTTCTGCCAGCCAGCGATAAAAACCGCGCCAGCTCGACAATTTACGGGCAATGCTGCGCGGGTTGAGTCCCTGCCCGTGCAGCTGCGAAGTCAGGCGGCGGATATGCTGGAAAGTCAATTGTGCCAGTGGCGGCAAACCGGACTGCGCGGCAGCAAACTGCTGTAATTCCTTCAGGTCCTGCGCATAACCGCTGAGCGTGTGTTCCGACAGGCGGCGCTCGTGGCGCAGATGCGCCAGATACGCTTCCGGCGCAGCGGGGTCGTTAGTCAATGTGCCTGCCGATGCGGCTGGCGGCGTGGCGGGCGCAGAAGTGGTGTCGGACTGCGCCATGGCGGGGCGCTTACTGATCGATCAGGCAGCTCAGGGCTGCGCTGCTGGTATCGGCAATCTGCACCAGGAAGTCGGTTGCCATGTCCTTGGTGTAGCGCGCCGGATCGGGAGAGCCCAGCACCAGCAGGCCGAAGGTCATGGCACCCGGCGCCTGCCGCAACGGCAGCATGGCGATGGATTGCAGCGGTTCGGCAGCTTCGATCCAGCCTGCAGCTTCAAAGTCCTGATTCGGGCCGCAAAACGGCGCGCTGAGTCCTTTGGCAAACAGCATGGCATCTTCGCTGACCGAGCCGGAAAACCAGGTATGCGAAAAATCGGCAGCGACATTCCACAGCCGCAGCGTGGCGTGCGGCAGATCGAAAATATCCTGCAAACCCTGCGTCAGGATATGCGGCAGATCGACATCATTGCGCGCCAGCAGCAGGGAACGGGTCCAGCTCTGGAAGCGGCCTGTGATGATGTGATTATCTTCGGCAATGCGCATCAGTTCGGCCAGCCGCAGTTCCAGTGCACGGTATTTTTCCCGCACCACTTCCATTTGTCTTTCCTGCAGCGAGATGGCGCGGCCCATCACCGGACTGGTCAGTTTGATGGAGCTCAGTAATTCGGCATGCTCTTCAAAAAAATGCGGATGCTGAACCAGATAAGTTGCGATGTCTGTGGAATTCATTACTTTGATCAGAGGTTAATTTCGCCTTCGAAGACGGTGACGGCCGGGCCGGTCAGCATCACGGATTGTCCTTCGCCCTGCCACGCGATAGATAATTTACCGCCGTGGGTACTGACTTGCACCGGGCTGTCGAGCAGGCCGCGCCGGATGCCTGCCACGACGGCAGCACAGGCGCCGGTGCCGCAGGCCAGCGTTTCACCGGCACCGCGTTCAAATACGCGCAAACGGATGTGTCCGCGATTGATAATTTGCATGAAACCGGCATTCACCCGTTTCGGAAAACGCGGATGATGCTCAATCACCGGGCCGTCTGCCAGCACCGGAAAGGCTTCTGCATCCGGCACCACCTGAACGGCGTGGGGATTACCCATTGAGACAACGGAAAACAGGCTTTGCCTGCCGTGGATATCCAGCGGCCACAACTGGTCGCGGCCCTCAGTGACGGCTTGCAGACCGTTGGCATCAAACGGCACGCGGGCAGGTTCCAGCACCGGTGCGCCCATGTCCACCGTGATGCTGCCATCGGTTTCCATGCGCGGTTCAATGATGCCGGACATTGTCTCGACCCGGATGGCGGTTTTGTCGGTCAGTTTTTTTTCCGTCACAAAGCGGACAAAAGCGCGCGAGCCGTTGCCGCATTGCTCGACTTCGCCGCCATCAGCGTTGTAGATGCGGTAGCGGAAATCAACGCCGGCAGTCTCGGATGGCTCGACCACCAGAATCTGGTCGGCACCGATGCCGAAGCGGCGGTCGGCAATGCGCTGCCATTGCGCAGGAGTCAGCTGCACCTGCTGATGTATGCCGTCGATGACGACGAAATCATTGCCGGCGCCATGCATTTTGGTGAATTTGAGTTTCATCTGGTCATTATATCGCGGGAAACAGAAACCGCAGTGAACAGGATTGCGTCAGACGCGGCGGCGACATCGCTGTCGCCTGCCGTTCCAAAGCCGGCGTCTCAGGCGCCTTCGAGCCGGTAGACACCGCAGCCGAGCACGATGTCTTCCGTCACTGCCTCAATGTAAGACGTTTTGTTTTCAACCTTGTGCGATACCGGATTGACGATCGAATAATTTATCCAGCCGCCGGACGCCGGCAGTGCAAACGCATCGCTGATCAGCTGGCGACCATTGAGTCCGCTGACCTGCAGCAGATTCACTTTCAGCTTGTCCGCATTACCGCCGAATGCCAGATACTGACCTTGCCGGTTAAAGGCAAACACATACATATCCTTTTTGCTGAAGCGATGCTCGCGGTCGGCGGTGATGGCTGACAGCGCGCTGCGGCCGGAGGCGCGGAACAGTGCCACCGCCTGTTTGACCATTGCATGCGCTTCGTCGGCGGTGCCCTGACGCAGGTTGAAGCTCGACACCGCCCTGGTCAGATGGCTGGCGCGTTCTTCCAGATTCACGGAAGTAATGCGGGCCTGATCGGCCATCTGGCCATTGCTCTGGGTGATCTGGTCCAGATGATGAATCGCCTCTGAAATTTGTGCCAGCCCGTTGCTCTGTTCATCGGAAGCGGTGGAAATGGCGTGGATGCTGGTTGCCAGTTCACGGATGCCGCTGACGATCTGATCGAGAGTCTGGTTCACGTCATTGATTTGCCCGACGCCGTGCCGGACCTGCGTGACCGAATTGTCGATCAGCGTGCGGATCTGGCGTGCCGATTCGGCGCTGCGTTGCGCCAGATTTCTGACCTCGGTGGCGACCACGGCAAAGCCGCGTCCCTGTTCACCGGCACGCGCGGCTTCCACCGCCGCATTCAGCGCCAGAATATTGGTCTGGAACGCAATGCCGTCGATGATGCCGATGATTTCCTGCACCTTCAGCGCACCTTGCTGGATACCCTGCATGGAATCCACCGCTGCGTGCATGGTGACGCCGCCGGACTCGGCGATCTGGCTCAGGCTGCCTGCGAGCGTGCTGACGCTGCGGGCACTATCGGCATTTTTCCGGACGGTATCAGCGAGGTCCTCGACGCTGGCCGACGTTTGTTCCAGGCTGGATGCCTGCTGCTCGGTCCGCTCGGATAAATCGCTGATGCCGCTGGCCAGACTCTCCCCCAGCTGCGACACCATGTTGGCATTGGTGCGCACATTGGCAACCAGTTTCGACAGGTTCAGATTCATCTGTTCCAGCGTGTTGCCGGTTTCGGCCAGCTCATCGCTGCCGTTCAGGTGGATCTGGCGCGTCAGATCGCCGGCGGCGACCGCCACGGCGGATTCGCGTACTGACATCAGGGATTGCATGAAGCCGCGGTAAAAACCCAGCAGCAGATAAGCACTGACGATAAACAACAGCGACATGACGGCGACGATCAGATTGCGTTGCCAGCTCTGGCTGCTGAGACGCTGTTCGAGGATATCGGTCAGACGCTGATGCAAGCGCTTTTGCAATGCCACAGTTTTTTCGATGGCCTGCGTGCCTTCTGCAAAGTAGCCGCCGGCGTCGCCGCTGATGGCATCGCCCAGCAGATTTTGCCGCGCCAGCGCGACGAACTGCTGCGTTGCCTGCAGCGCTTCTGTTTCCTGGCCTTGCAGCTGTTCGCCGGCGCGTTGCAGCGCATCGGCAGTCTGCACAAAGGCACCAACGCTGGCTTGCAGGATTTCTATGCGGGCCAGAATCGCTGCCTTGTCTTCTGGGCTGATCGTGCCGGAGCGGATCAGACCTGCACCGGCACCGCGTAATTGGGCGATCTGTTCGGTCCAGTGCGGGATGCGGGAAATCGAGGCATCCATCAGAAAATAGGTGGAGGCTTCCGGGTCCAGCAGTAATCCGGTTTTCTCACTGGCATATTGCGAAAAACGGAGCAGGCGGGCGATCAATGCATTGTGCTGCTGCATATTGGCTGCTGCGGTGGCGGCAATTTGTCCGGCAGTCAGCTGCTGTAAATCGGCTTCCAGTGTTTTCCAGTCCTGCTCCAGTCCAAATTCGCTGTTGGTCCGGATATTCTGATTCAGCAGGCTGAGATGGCCGGCCAGCGCCTTCCGGGTCTGTTCCAGCGCACTGTCGTTGTTTTCGCCCGAGAGTTTCAGATTCACCTGACCGCGGTGTTTTTGCGTCTGTAACAGCACATCCATGACCTGACGGTTGATCTGTATGCCGCGCAATTCATGGTCGGCCATGCTGACATCGGCCTGCATGCGGGAAACCATGTACAGCACGAGCAGCAGTGTCGGCAGCATCAGGGTCACGAACATCGCCAGCAGCTTGGTGCGCAGCCCCAGCCGGTTCATCAGGGCAGCGCTGGGCGACAGCAGTTTTTTTATGATGGTATCCATGGAAACAGACATCATGGTTCCTGTCTTGGTAACGGTGGAAAAAGAAATATCAGCAACGATTTTCCCAGAAAAGCAGGGTACTTTCCTAAATGAAATTGGAAAACAACAATTTTCCAAATTTCGTTTCAAGTTAGCACCGGCGTAAGCCTCCTGCAAGTTTGTTTCCTGTCGGTAATCAACTAAATCGTTTTCAGTCCCGCCGGATGGACGGAACGGCGCGGGAACAGCAGATTGGCTGAAAATATTATCAAATATACCAGTACACTTTGAGGATGTGTCAGTCATACTGTACCGGTATTTTTGTGGAACCCTGTACATGGGGCAGAGCCATACCGCATGTTAATGTGCGGCCAGAATGAAAAAGTATATGATTCACTCACAAGGTGATTCTGTTTTGCAGCGAATATCCTCGCTGTACAAATAAAAACACGGAGACCCCATGAACGCACCCCTCACACCCGGGCAGCATGCGCTGATCGACACATCTGTCACGCTCGACGACAAATTCACCCTCCCGCGCGGCCGCGCCTTCATGACCGGCACCCAGGCGCTGATCCGTCTGATGATGCTGCAGCGTCAGGCCGATGAAAAAGCGGGTCTGAACACCGCCGGTTTCATCAGCGGCTACCGCGGTTCCCCGCTGGGTAATGTCGATCTGACCGCCGCCAAAGCCAAAAAACATCTGGAAAAACACCACGTTAAATTTCACCCCGGCGTGAATGAAGACCTAGCTGCCACCTCGGTCTGGGGCACGCAGCAGGTCAATATGTTCCCCGGTGCGAAATACGATGGCGTATTTGCGATGTGGTACGGCAAAGGGCCGGGCGTGGACCGTTGTGGCGACGTGTTTAAACATGCGAATCTGGCCGGTACTTCCCCGCACGGCGGCGTACTGGTGGTGGCAGGTGACGATCATGCAGCGAAATCATCGACTGCCGCGCATCAGTCCGAACATATCCTGAAAGCCTGCGGCATCCCGGTGCTGTATCCGTCCACGGTGCAAGAGTATCTGGATTACGGCCTGCACGGCATCGCGCTGTCACGCTATACAGGTCTGTGGGTATCGATGAAATGCGTGACTGATATCGTTGAATCCGGGGCCGTGGTGGAGATTGATCCGGATCGCGTTAAACCGGTGATTCCTGAAGATTTTGTGCTGCCGGCAGACGGCGTCAGCATCCGCACACCGGACCCTGTGCTGGCGCAGGAAACCCGGATGAACAATTACAAATGGTATGCCGCGCTCGCTTATGCACGTGCCAACAAGCTGAACCAGATCATCTGGGACAGCCCGCATGCCAAAATCGGTATCATTACCGCTGGTAAATCCTATCTCGATACCCGTCAGGCACTGGCCGATCTTGGCATTGATGAACAGGTGGCGAAAGACATCGGCATCCGTCTGTACAAAATCGGCATGACCTGGCCGCTGGAGTCCGAAGGTGTGCGCGAATTTGCGACCGGGCTGGAAGAAATTTTGGTGGTGGAAGAAAAGCGCCAGATTCTGGAATACGCGCTGAAAGAAGAGCTGTACAACTGGGAAGACAGCGTGCGTCCGCGTGTGGTCGGCAAGTTCGACGATTCGGGTGAATGGAGCAATCTGCATGGTTCTGGTCACGGTGAATGGCTGCTGCCTGCGACCTATGAACTGAGCCCGGCACAGATCGCACGGGCGATTGCTTCCCGTATTACCCGCTACTTTGCCGGACATCCGGTAGAACAGCGCGTCAAAGAGCGTGTTGCCTATCTCGAAGCCAAAGAAAATGCGCTGGCCAATGTCGGCAAACCGGATGCGAACAAAGACCGTATCCCGCATTTCTGCTCAGGCTGCCCGCACAACACGTCCACCAAAGTACCGCAGGGCAGCCGAGCGCTGGCCGGTATCGGTTGCCATTACATGGTGACCTGGATGGACCGCGAAACATCGACCTTCACCCACATGGGCGGTGAAGGCGTGACCTGGGTCGGTGCTGCGCCGTTCACCAATGAAAAGCATGTGTTCTGTAACCTTGGCGACGGTACTTATTACCACTCCGGCCTGCTCGCCATTCGCGCAGCAGTATCTGGTGACGTGAATATCACTTACAAAATTCTGTTCAATGATGCCGTCGCGATGACCGGCGGTCAGGAATTCGACGGCCCGCTCGATCCCGGCATGATTTCGCGTCAGATCGCCGCTGAAGGCGTGAACCCGATTATCGTCGTCACTGATGAGCCGGAAAAGTACGGTGCTGCTTATCCGTGGGCGCCGGGCGTCACGGTGCGTCACCGTTCCGAACTCGATGCGGTACAGCGCGAGCTGCGCGAATGCAAAGGTGTGTCGGCCATGATTTACGACCAGACCTGCGCTTCCGAAAAACGCCGCCGCCGGAAAAAAATCGACAAGAACGGCAAACCTGGTTTTCCCGACCCGGCCAAGCGCGCAGTGATCAACGAAGCGGTCTGTGAAGGCTGCGGCGATTGTTCGGTGCAGTCCAACTGTTTATCGGTCGAGCCGCTGGAAACCGAATTCGGCCGCAAGCGTCAGATCAATCAATCGTCGTGCAACAAGGATTTTTCTTGCGTGACCGGCTTCTGCCCGAGCTTTGTGACGGTCGAAGGCGGCAAGCTGAAGAAACCGGCGAAGATGAAAATCGAGGCGGGTAACGCGCTCGACGTGAATACTTTACCGTATCCGACGCTGCCTGACACCAAAGTGCCGTTCGGCGTGCTGGTGACCGGCGTTGGTGGTACTGGCGTAATCACTATCGGTCAGATCATGGCGATGGCGGCGCATTTGCAAGGCAAGGCGTGTTCGGTATTGGACATGACTGGTCTCGCGCAAAAAGGCGGCGCGGTGATGTCGCATGTGCGTCTGGCTGATAAAGCCGACGACATCCAGTCGACCCGCGTTGGTACCGGCATGGCCGATCTGGTCATCGGTTGCGATCTGATCGTGACCGCTGGCAAGGATGCGTTATCACGCATGGGCGAAGGCCGCACTTATGCCGCGATCAATGCGAACGGCACACCGACTTCGACCTTCATCAAAAATCCGGACTGGCAATTCCCCGGTACGTCCGCCGAACAGGATATCCGCAAAGCCTGCGGTGAAGGCCGTGTCGATATGGTGGATGCTGCATCGATTGCGACAGCGCTGATGGGGGACAATATTGCGACCAATATGTTCATCCTCGGCTACGCCTGGCAAAAAGGCTGGGTACCACTGGAAATCGCGGCGCTGATGCGGGCGATTGAGTTAAATGCCGTGTCGATTGATTTCAATAAGCAGGCGTTCAACTGGGGCCGGCTGGCAGCGCACGATCTGGCTGCCGTCAAACGCCTGGCGGCACCGGCGCAGGTGGTGGAACTGAAACGCGCACCGACACTGGAAGAAACAATCAACCGGCGGGTTAACTTCCTGACCGATTATCAGAACGCCGCCTATGCGCAGCAGTATCTGGATTTTGTGAATCAGGTCAGGGCGGCGGAGACCCGCATTGCCGATGGCAAGGCTTTGCGCCTGACAGAAGCGGTGGCGAAATATCTGTTCAAGCTGATGGCGTACAAGGACGAATACGAAGTCGCGCGTTTGTACAGCGATGGCAAATTCCAGAAAAAGATCGCCGATATGTTTGAAGGCGATTATGCGATCCATTTCCATCTGGCGCCGCCATTGTTTGCCAAGCGCGATACGCAGGGGCATCTGGTCAAAAAACAGTATGGCCCGTGGATGATGAAAGCGTTCGGTTTGCTGGCTGGCTTCAAATCCTTGCGCGGCACGGCATTCGATATTTTTGGTTATACCGAAGAGCGCAAAACAGAGCGCGCCTTGCCGGTGGAATATCAGCAGACCATCAATCGCCTGTTGCCGTTGTTGAATGCGGATAATCTGGCGAAAGCGGTGGCGATTGCCGCCATTCCGGAAGATATCCGTGGTTACGGGCATGTGAAGGAACGTTATCTGGCTGCTGCTAAAAGCAAGGAGGCGAGTCTGATCGCTGAATTCAATACCCGGCAGCCTGCCCCGCAGAAACCGCCAGCACAACAGGCAGCGTAATTTTTGCATGCTGCATCCTGAAAATGACCGGCAATGCCGGTCATTTTTTATCCCCGTATTCCAATGCGCGTGCGCCGGGTTTTGCCGGACCATTCCGTTTTGCACTGCAGTACATAAAGACACAGTGCCGGCAGGTCTGTGCATTACAATGCACGCCACATTAACAGGAGTTCATTGTGTCCAGCTTAAAAGAAAAAATCGCCCATATCCCGGAAGGTTCGGCGGCCTTGTTTTTTATCCAGATCTTTGCCACCCTCGGTTTTGCCGTGCTGTATTCGACGCTGGTGCTGTACGCCACGAAAAAACTGCATTTCAGCGTTGCCGATGCGACGGCGATCATGGGTGTGTTTGGCGCGTTCAACTACGGCCTGCATTTGTTTGGCGGCTACCTCGGCGGCCGCTTCATCAGCAACCGCAATCTGTTTGTCGGCGGCATGGTTTTGCAGGTGCTTGGCTGCGGCATCATTTCGCTTGGCGGCACCGAGCAGCTGTACTGGGGACTGGGCCTGTTCCTGACCGGCAGCGGCCTGAACGTGACTTGCCTCAACATGATGCTGACCCAGCGTTTCAAGCCGGAAGATGAAAGACGCGAAAGCGCATTCCTGTGGAATTACGCAGGCATGAATCTCGGTTTTTTCATCGGCTTTACCGCCGCGGGCCATTTCCAGCTGCAGCAGGATTATCCGGGCTTGTTTATCTTTGCGACGATCGGGAATTTCATGGCGATCGTGCTGGCGGTATTTAACTGGAAGCGCATTTCTGATCTCAACACACCTTTGCTGCAGGCTGGTCCGGCCGAGTTCAGGAAGCGACTGGCGGTGGGACTGGCGATTCTGGTGGGACTGGTGCCGGTGGTGTATTTCATGCTGCATCAGGCCGGTACTACAGGCAGTCTGGTGCTGATCATCAGTGTGCTGGTCGGGATTGTGCTGCTGTCGCTGACCCTGATGCATCAGGACCGGCGCGAACGGCGCAATATGACGGCCTATCTGATGCTGACGCTGGGTTCGCTGGTGTTCTGGACCCTGTATCAGATGGCGCCGATGGGCCTGCAATTGTTCGCAGTGAATAATGTCGACCGCATTGTCTGGGGTACCGAAATCGCGCCGCAATGGATACAGAACATCAACAGTTTTGTGATCATGATAGGCGGTCCGCTGATGACTTTCGTATTCGCCGCATTGCGTAAGCGCGGCCTGAATTTCGATATTCCGGTGCAGTTCTCTGCCGCGCTGATTCTGATTGCGCTCGGTTTTCTGGTGCTGCCGCTGGGAATTGGTTTCGCGGCGCAAAATGGTCTGGTTGCGTTCAAATGGATTTTTATCAGCTACATTCTGCAAAGTATCGGTGAGCTGCTGATCTCTCCGGTCGGCTACGCCATGATCGGCAAGCTGGCACCGGCCAAATACCAGGGCATCATGATGGGCAGCTGGATGCTGATGACCGGCACCGCATCCATTCTTGCCAGCTATTTTTCCGGCATGATTCCGGAAGCGACTGAGGGTATGGCGAGCGCCACCAACCCGACTTACCACCATATTTTCTCCATGCTGGGCTGGGGCAGCATGGCGGTCGGCATCGTGCTGGTGGTGATGATCCCTTTCCTGCGCAAGCTGATTACCAGCGGTGCTGCACAGGAGCAGGCGGCATGAAACCTGCCAGCCTGATTGCTGCCGGTGCGCTGAATATGCTGATCGCCGTCGCCGCTGGCGCATTCGGCGCGCATGCTTTAAAAACCGTGCTGGACGCCGATATGCTGGCAGTCTGGCAGACCGCCGTGCATTATCAGATGGTGCATGCGCTGGCGTTGCTGGCGCTGGGAATCCTGGCGCAGCAATGGAACGATGCACTGCTGAGAAAATCGGCATATGCGATGTTGTCCGGCATCGTGGTATTCAGCGGCAGTCTGTATGCGCTGGCGCTGACCGGTGTTCGGCTGCTGGGTGCAGTCACCCCGCTTGGCGGTCTCGCATTTTTGCTGGGCTGGGCCTTGCTGGCGTGGTGCGCTTATCGGCGGTGCGGATAAGCGATTTCTTTTTTTTTATTATTCCTGATGGTTACATAGAACCGGAAAATTCAATGAGAACGTAGTGAGATTGTTTCTGCGATTTTTTTGAAATCGTGCTGATTTTTTTTGTAGTCAATCTCAAAGCACCAGGTTGCCAGATAAATTAGTTTTTTTTCTTTTCCATGTTCATATTTAATCAGCGTGGAAAGGAAATGTAATGGTGCGCCGTCTTTAGTTTTCCCCCATAGTTCAGCTTGAAAAGCATCCCTTCCATTAAGTTGAATTTCGTCGATTTTGGATGTGTACGGCTGATCGAATTTTTCGATAAATCTGCTAAGAACAGAATCTCGTACATCTGACCAGATCATAAAAGGGTTGGCGTCAAATACACTGATAAAAAGACCTGCTCCGCCTTGGGTATTTTTTGCAAAATATTGGTACATCGGCGAGGGTGATTTTGCAGGTTTCCAATCCGAGCCAGTGAGAAACAGTAATTCATACGAACCGAGATGTGCGCTTCGTAGCTGAACATTTTCCTCCTTGTTTGCGGACGGCAGTTCTTGGGACAATGAGACTACTGGGATCGAATTTTCTGAATCGCTTTTATTTATATTTTGGGCAGAACTGCTATCAAACAAGGCAAAGCCATTTGCATAATGTGTTTGTAGGCAGCGAACAGTTTCCGCTTCATGTTCTACGTTGTTGATGAATTGTTTGTCCTGCTTCGAGGGCTTGGCAATTCCAAATGTCCATGCACCACAAGATTCATTGATTGTCGGAGGCTGGAAAAAAGAGCATGCGGATAGAATGCTGCTGCATAACAGTAAGGTGGATATGCGGAGGTATTTGTGAATTTCCACTAAAAAAACCATAGATATACATTCCCAAGAGATGTGATTTTATTTCATGAATGATAACGCGGATTCAGAAAGATAAATCCCTGGATTGAATTATGGATTATTGGTGGGATGCTCAAGGATTGAGGTGCAGGACGGTCTGCACGCAAATAGCAAGAATGTCTTAATGACTTTCTGTGCCAGAAAAAACAAGATTTTCCCCGCTCGGAATGATAAGTGCGGATAAAACAATCCCGGCTCGCATGCCGGGACTGTTGTACAGCTTGCAAGGCGGGGAAAATTTATTCGCCGCTTCTCTGCACAGCACGTTGATAAGCCGGACGTGCTTCGATCATATCGGTAAAACGGGTCAGGTTCGGGAAGGTGTCGCGTCCGATATTGCGCACACCGGCCTGGATGACAAACGACAGCTGTACGTCTGCGCCAGTCAGTCCGTTGCCGACAAAATAATCCCGCCCGTTCAGTTCCGCATTCAGGTAGCCGAGATGGTTGGCGATTTCGCCGTTGATCCGCGGATGCAGCGGCGCTCCTGCCTCGCCCAGACGTCCGACATACAGCCGCAGCAGCAGCGGCAGCATGGCTGAGCCTTCGGCATAGTGCATGAATTGCAGATAGCGGTAGTAATCTGCTGTGCCGCGTGCAGGAATGAACTGGCCCTGACCGTATTCGGCAATCAGATATTCCAAGATGGCACCGGACTCGATCAGCACCAGATCCTTGTCTTTCAGCACCGGCGCTTTACCGAGCGGATGGATTTTCTTTAATTCCGGCGGTGCCAGCCGGGTGGTGGCATCGCGGTCATAGCTGACGACGTGGTATTCCTGTCCCAGCTCTTCCAGCATCCAGGTGATGCGGCGTGAGCGGGATTCTTTCAGGTGGTGGATTTCTATCATCGCGGGCCTCGTAACAGTCAACAATCGGATTCATGGGAAAAAAGGAAACCCGATTATGCCCACTTTTTACTGTTTGTGTTGACGGCTCTGTGCTGACCTGCGGCGACAGTGATGACGCCATGAAAAAAGGCCATCAGACAGATTACCTGATGGCCAGCAGCATGCCGTCGCTCAACGGCATACTGAAGACATTCGCCGGAATGTCACATGCCTTTTTCTACAAATTGTGCAGGGCGCCATTTGAGCAGGCGGTTTTCTGCCGCTGTCAGCAGGTATTCTGCCGCCAGTGCCACCACTGCCAGTACGATCATCGCGGCAAACACACCGGCCGCATTGAAGGTGCCCTGGGCAGTTGCGATCAGCAGGCCGATGCCATGCCGCGCGCCGAGAAATTCACCGACCACTGCGCCGACCAGTGCGAAACCAAAGCTGACATGCAGGCTGGCCAGAATCCAGCTCAGTGCCGACGGGAAGACTACGGAAAAAGTGACCTGGCGCTTGCTGGCGCCCAGGATATAGGCATTGGCGATCAGGTTTTTATCAGCTTCGCGCACGCCCTGAAAAGCGTTGCCGAAGACGACGAAAAATACCATGACCACAGCCAGCGCAATCTTGGAACCCATACCCAGACCGAACATGATGATGAAAATCGATCCCAGCACCACACGCGGAATGGCGTTGGCGATTTTGATGTAAATGCTGAAGACATCGGAAGCCAGTTTATTTCTGCCGAGGGCAATGCCGCAGATAATGCCGAGCACACTGCCGATCAGGAAGCCGAGCACGGTTTCTTCCATGGTCACCAGTAATTCGCTCCACAGCGGGCCCTGTGCCGTGCCTTCCACGATCCAGATCTTGAGCTGTTCATAGATGGCAGATGGTCGCGAAAAGAAAAAGGCGTCAATCCAGCCGATTTCGACCACCGTTTCCCATGCCGCCAGCATCAAGACTGCCAGTGCAATCCGTAAGAAAATCACCAGATAATAATGCCGGTGGGCTGCGCGCATGGCCTTGCGTTCTTCGTCGCTGATGGCGGCTGGCGGGGACATGTGTTGATGTGTTGTGCTGTTCATACTTCGTTCCAGATTAAATTTGAACTTCATCTTTCAGATCTGACCAGATCTGCTTGGACAGATGAACGAATTCATCGCTGTAGCGCGCTTCAGAGATGTCCCGCGGCCTTGCCAGCGGAATTTCATAACTGCTTTTGACGGAGCCCGGACCTTTGGAAAGAACAATCACGCGGTCAGCCAGCGCAATCGCCTCTTCAATATCGTGGGTGACAAAAATCACGGAAGCTTTTTTTTCCGACCATAGTCCCAGCAGCTCTTCCTGCATCAGCGCACGGGTTTGCACGTCCAGCGCTGAAAAAGGTTCATCCATCAGCAGAATTTTTGGTTCGTTGATGAAGGTCTGCGCCAGCGCCACCCGCTTGCGCATACCGCCGGACAGCTGGTGCGGATAGTGATGTTCAAAGCCTGTCAGTCCGACCCGGCGAATCCAGTCTGCCGCCATGTCATGCGCGATTTTCGGGTCCGTGCCGCGAAATATCGGGCCGATGGCGACATTGTCGATCACGCTTTTCCACGGAAAAACCGCATCCGCCTGAAACACGAAACCGATGTTCGGATCAATGCCCTGCACCGATTTGCCAAATACCTTCACGCTGCCGGAGGACGGCGGATTGAGCCCGGTAATCATGCCCAGCGTGGTGGACTTGCCGCAGCCTGTCGGGCCGACGATGGCGATAAAATCGCCTTCGTGCACCGTCAGGCTGAAATCACGTAATGCCAGGGTAATCTTGCCAGTCGGACTCACAAATTTCCGACTGACATTTTTCATTTCAATCGCAACATTTTTCATTATTTCACTGCTTTCACAAACTCGGTCGTATAGGTGTTGGCCAGATTGATGGATTTACCCTGAACCGCCTTATCAAAACCATTTAATACTTTCAGCACAGTCGCCGGGCCGTTTTCCGGCATCACGCCGTCGGCGGTAAACATCTGCTTGCTGCCATCGAGCGCATCGATGTACATCTGTTTGTTCGAGGCATAGTAATCCGCCGGCATTTTTTCGGCGATTTCCTTTGCGCTGTGGGTCTTGATGAAGCGCAGTGTTTTGACAAATGCCGTGACGATTTTCTGGACCTGTTCCTTGTGCGAATTCACCCAGGCAGTCGGCATGTACAGACAGGCAGCAGGATAGGCGCCGCCGAGCGCAGCCTCGGTGCTTTTGACGGAGCGCAGATCGACCAGGATCGATGCCGCACCGCTGCTGGTGAGGCGGGAAATGGTCGGTTCGGTGGTCATGCCCGCATCAATTTTTCCTTGCGCCATGGCAGCGATGAAGGTGGACCCGGCGCCAACCGGCAAGGTGGTGAATTCACTGTTTTTGACACCGGCTTTGGCAGCCAGATATTGCGTCAGGAAGTTGGTGGAAGAACCCAGGCCGGTCACGCCCAGCGTTTTGCCTTTGAAATCAGCCGGAGACTGGATGTTTTTTGCGGTCTTCGATACCAGGATGACTTCGCCGGGCGCTTCGCTGAATTGCACGACAGACTGAACCAGTTTGCCGCGCGCCTGCAGGTCGATAGTGTGATCGTAAAATCCGACCACGCCCTGCGCTGCGCCGGACAGCATTTCTGTTTCAGCATTGACGCCGGCGGGTTCGCTGAGCAGTTCAATGTCCAGTCCGGTTTCTTTCAGATAGCCTAATTGTTCAGCCAGTTTCGCCGGCAGGTAAATCTGTTTTTCGATGCCGCCGACCATGATGGTGATCTTGTCGGCCGCAGCGGCATGCACGCTGGCTGTCAGTAACAGTGCCGCAGCGATGGATTGGAACATGGGGCGCAGCAATGGTTTGATCGTGGATTGCATGAAGGTCTCCGTATGATGTGAGTGGTCTGTACCAAAAAGCGTCCGGCGTGCGGACAGGCATGAAGAGATGCGATGCTGCTAAGAGCAGCATCTATCTTAATGCCGATACGCCGGTTTGTTCAGGTCAGACCAGAGTTTTTTCAGAATTTGAAACGCATCCCTGCGGCCATCTCGTTCTGTGATGTGAAGCCGTTTGCCTGCGCTGCCAGATACGTGCCGTCTGTGCTCAGGCGGTCAAAGGCAAGATACAGTTCGGTGCGTTTGTCGAAATGATAGAACACCGAGCCGTACCAGGTCTTGCGCTTGCCGGTTGCTGTGGCGGTGGCATTGGCGGTGTTGGCAAAGGCATTCAGCACATAATGGCTGCCGTTGACCGCGGCATTCGTGGCATTCATGGTTTGCCAGCCGAGTTCATAATCGAATGCGCCGCCCGGTGCAAAACGGGCAGAGACGGTGTAGGCCTTGTCGCTGCGGTTGCCCAGTGCCAGCGGCTGATCGGCAGTGTAGTTGAAGTAACCGGCGTTCAGACGCACCATGCCCATGGTGACGTTGCCGCCGAGTGAGTAGGAGGTGTGGGTGTAGCCATTCACATTGGCCGTGTTGTAGAAAGCGGAAACATTGGTCATGCCGCCGTTATAGGCAACACCGACAGATTTCGTGGTGCCGGTGGAATTGTCACCGGGATTGCCGCCGACCTGATAGCCGGCACCGGCCACGAAATCACCGATTTTTTTCTTCCAGACAATGCCTTTATCGTAGCGGGTGCCGGTGGCGCTGCCGGAGTAAAAAATAAGCTGTTTGAAGTCGTTGTTATTGGTGTAGCCGCCTTCTTCCAGCGTCACGCCGGCTGAGCCATACGGATCGCCATAGGTTTTGGAAAATTCACGGGCCAGCGTGTTCTGGCGGCCAAAAGTCAGCTTGCCGAGCGATTCGCTCTCCACACCGAGCCAGGCATCGCGGTTGAACAGCACGCCCGGCGTATCCATGCTGCCGGTAGGCAGTTCATATTCGCTTTCGAGCCGGAAGATCGCTTTCAGACCGTCGGTGCCTTTCAGGCCATGCTCACCCTCGATACCCCAGCGATTACCGCTGAACCATGCGACCGACATATCTTTTTGTGTGTTGCCAGCTTTGTCGGCATTAGATTTATTGCTCATGCTGAGATCGATCAGGCCATACAGACGAATGCTGTCGTCGCCGTGCTTATATACCAGGCCTTCACCGGCATTCTGCGATACTTCACCTTTGATTTTTTCGGCTTCGGCGACTTTTTGTTTGGCTTCGGCGGTCGCCTGCTGAATTTGCATCAGGGCATCCTGCGCCTGTTGTGCCGCTTTCTGGGCTTCGGCGGCGGCTTTTTGTGCCTGAATCAGTGCCTGCTGCAATTCCTGAACCGATTGTGCCTGCGCTGCAGAGCCGAACACGGCCATAATGGCCAATGCCACTAATTTCTTTTTCATTGCTTTGTCTCCATGATTGTAGAAAGTGTATGCAGCACTGTTTTGCTTTTTTGTGTGTGCACCAGCGCACTGTAATCAGGTGAAACCTTCAATCAGCCTACAGTCGGGCATGTGTTGGAGAAATGTAACGCGGCGCCGCTTCCTGTTTTGCCGCGCCTGAAAATCCTTTAGCCTTCGGCGTATGAAGATACTTTTAGTTGAAGACAACCGCGAACTGTCCTCCTGGCTGACACGCCTGCTGACCCAGTCAGGCTATGCGATTGAGCAGGCGCAGAGCGGGGAAGATGCGATTCATCTGCTGCGGACGCAGACTTATGATGCAATTTTGCTGGATCTGACCTTGCCGGGCATTCAAGGGCAGGCCGTGCTGAAAAACCTGCGTTCCAAAAATAACGCAGTGCCGGTGCTGATTATCAGCGCACTCGATTCCCTGTCGGATGTGATTGAACATCTTAATCTGGGTGCCGATGACTACCTTGCCAAGCCTTTTGATATTCAGGAGCTGGAAGCCAGGCTGCGCTCATTGCTGCGCCGTTCCAGCGGCCAGATCAACCCAGTGATGACATGCGGCGGCATCATGTACGACAGCAATTCCAAGCAGTTTTTCAGCCACGGTCATGTGCTGAGCCTGACGCCGCGTGAACATGCGGTGCTCGAAGCACTGATACGCAAGGCAGGAAAAACTGTTTCCAAAAAAGAGCTGACCGATGGTCTGTTCACCCTGAACGATACGGTGACCCCAAAGGCGCTGGAAATCTACATTTTGCGGCTCAGGAAAAAAATTGAAACTTCCGGAGCGCAGATCATCACGTTGCGCGGATTAGGATACATGCTGACTTATGTTGCCCCTGAATAAAAGCCTGAAAAGCAGACTGATCCTGTGGGTGTTTTTACCGACCTTGCTGATCTCTGCCATCGACCTGTACTTCACTTACCGGGCCACGGGACATATCGCCACGCTGGTGCAGGAACAATTGCTCAAAGGCTCTGCGCGCATCATTGCCGAGCAACTGGTGGCGCAGGAAGATGGCTATGAAATCAGCATTCCACCCGCTGCATTTGAACTGTTTGCAAACCAGTATCAGGATCATGTGTTTTATTCGGTGCGCAGTAAAAGCGGCCAACTGATCGCGGGTGACGAAGAACTCGGTAATCAGGCACCGACACTGGGCGTTGAGCAGGAGCGCTATTTCCTCGCCACAGTGCGCGGTGAACCGGTGCGCGTGATTGCCTATGCCCATGCGATTCCGAGCGCCAATCCCAGTGAGTTTGCCGTCACGCAGGTGGCGCAGACATTGCAGGGGCATCATGCGTTCCGCGAGCAGCTGTTTTTTTTGGCGATCCGCGAAAAATTCATCCTGGTCGTGATTGTCACCGTTGGTCTGTTTATCGCATTTGGCTGGACGCTTTCCCCGCTGATCCGCTTCGGAGAAAGTTTATCGCGCCGCCAGCCGGGGCTGCTGGAACAGGTCGATGAAAACCAGGCACCCAGTGAACTGCGTCCGGTGATTGCTGCTTTGAATAATTATGTGTTTCGCCTGAATCAGACACTGGTTTCGTATGAAACTTTTGTCGCCAATACGGCGCACCAGCTCAGGACTTCCTTTGCCATCATCACTTCGCAAATCAATTTCGGCATGCGCCAGCCGGAAATGGATGCGCAGCAAAAAGATTTGCTGCAGGCGATCCAGAAAACGGTGGTCCGCTCCACCAAAGTGATTAACCAGATGCTGATTCTGGCCGCTGTGGAGCAAAACCGGCAGACACAGCAGAGCTTTGTGGCGGTCGGTTTTGCTGAAATTATCCAGACCGCGATGGAAGAACTGGCTCCGCTGGCACACCAGAAAAATATTGATCTCGGTATCGATGTGCTGGATGAACATATCCTGATTCAGGGCTCCGCCACGCTGCTGCGGGAACTGGTGTTCAATCTGATCGACAACGCCATCGAGCACCTGCAGGCGGCGGGAAGCGTGACCGTGAATCTGCTGTCAGACAATGGAGACTCCGTGTTGCAGGTGGAAGATACCGGGCCGGGAATTCCCGAAGCGGAACGGGAAAAAGTTTTTGAGCGCTTTTATCGTCTGAATCCGGCCAAACCCAACAGCTCTGGTCTGGGGCTGGCGATTGTCAGGGAAATCTGCGAAGTGCTGGGTGCCGCGATTGCCCTCAAGACACCGGCAGGCGGTCAGGGATTGCTGGTCGAAGTCCGTTTTCCTGCTGCGCAAAACTGATCGGCCGGCATCGCCATTTCCCGCACCGGGATGCTGTTTGATCTGCATCAGACAAGATACGGACACGCGTTGCAAATGTCATTTGCATGACTGCGCTTTTACTGCTCCGGCCTTACCATCTGAGTGAAATGTTGATTTGCCTGTATTCACTCGTATGGAAGAACAATAATCATGATGTCTGCTCAGGAACTGTACTGCCAGAAACTCCGCACTGCGGAGGAAGCTTTGCAAGAAATCCGGAATGGTGATTTCATCATTGTGCCCACCGGTGTCGGCGAGCCGCCGGCTTTACTGACCGCCTTATCGGAACAGCGCCGCCAGTTTCAGGATGTCAAGGTCGCGCAGATTCTGGCAGTCCGGAAATACGGCTATTTCGATCCGGATACCGCAGCCCATGTGCGGCATGTGGCTTTCTTTTTTGGCGCTGCTTCCCGTGCCGGTGGCCAGTGCGGACAGACCGATTTTATCCCGAGTTATTTTTCCGAAATGCCGATGCTCATTGAACGCGGCCTGATTCCCTCCGATGTGGTGTTTGCGCTGGCCTCGCCGATGGATGAGCACGGTTATTTTGCACTCAGTCTGGCCGCAGATTACACCATGGCAGCGATTGCCAGGGCGCGTGCCGTGATCCTCGAAGTCAATCCGAATGTGCCGTTTGCCAACGGTCAGTGCCACGTGCATATTTCTCAGGTCAGCGCCCTGATTGAAAATAATGAGGCAGTCGCGGAAGTGGGCTTGCCGGTCATCGGTCCGGTACAGGAAGCGATTGGCAAATACGTGGCGGACATGATCGACGATGGTTCCACCTTACAGATCGGATATGGCGGGATTCCCGATGCCGTCGTCATGCAACTGACCAATAAGCACGACCTGGGCGTGCATACAGAAATGATCGGCGATGGCATCCTGACCCTGGTGGAAAGCGGCGCCGTCACTAATCGCAAGAAGAATTATTTGCCGGGCAAAATGATTGCGACATTCGCGCTCGGTTCCAGAAAACTGTACCAGTTCATGCACAGAAATCCTGCGCTGGAAATGCATCCGGTTGATTTTACCAATGATCCCTGTCTGGCAGCCAAAAATGACAAGCTGGTCGCGATCAATGCCACGCTGCAGATTGATCTGCTCGGTCAGTGCGGCTCGGAAAGCCTGGGACATCTGCCGTATTCCGGCACCGGCGGGCAGGTGGATTTTGTGCGGGCCGCCAACCGTTCCCGTGATGGCAAGGCATTTATCGTGCTACCCTCCACAGCCAAGAATGACAGCATCAGCCGCATCGTGCCAACCCTGACGCCAGGCACTCACGTGACGACCGGGAAAAACGATATCAATTACGTCGTGACCGAATACGGCGTAGCGCAGCTGCGCGGAAAATCTGCCAAACAGCGCGTTCAGGAACTGATTGCCATTGCGCATCCGGATTTCAGGGCGGAGCTGATGGCAGAGGCAAAACGGCTGCAACTGATGTAAAACAATCCGGCCCGGCTGGCCGGATTTTTCCACCCATGAAGACTAAAGCATGTTAGCGACTGCATGGTATTTCGTCGCGCATATGTGCCGCTGAAGCCGTGTGTGATTTTCTTCCCGCGATGTTTTATCACTAAGAGTTTAGAATTTTCGTTCAGATAAAAATGAGCAAAATTTCATGAAAATCTATTTAATCGTGCCATAATGGCACTTTAAATTGTCAAAAAGTTACTCATGAAATTGCCACACACACTAGCAGCGCTGCCGCTACTGTTGCCATTACTGGCTGCAGCACAGACCCCGGTATTCAAATGCGAAGTGGATGGCCGTACCGTCTGGTCGGACAGCCCGTGCAAAGGAGCCGGTAAAGTTGTTACCGTGAAAGCCTTACCAGGACAGAAAAAAGAGGGAGCCGATCCGCAGGACAAGAGATTGCCACCTGCTGCAGGCAACCGGAAATAAGCCGGGGATTCGCAGCGGGATAACATTGAAGCCCAATAAAAAAATGGCCTGCTTACACAGGCCATTTTTTGTTAGCTGTTGCTACTCTCTGCTCAGCAGGAATAAAGCAAGCTGCCGGATTATTTGATCTTCGCTGCATCATGATTACGTTCTTTGACGTCGGCATTGCGTTCGTGACGGTCATGATGTAAATCTTTGCGGTCTTTGTTCAGATCGCGTTTTTCCTTGTTGATTTCGTGCTGCTCATGTTCGCGGCGTTTTTCCATTTTCTGCGCGTCGGTCATGTCGCCTTTTTTGATATCGGCATCTTCTGCACGCTGGTCGGCATTGCGTGCTTTACGGTCTTGTCCGATTTCCTTTTTGTCCTGAGAGATGTCGCGTTTGTCGCGGCGGATTTCACGGTTTTCCTGACGGATTTCCTTGTTGTCCTGTTTAACCTGTGTCACGGCAGCGTTGCTGGCGGATGTCTGGGCAAACGCACCCACAGAGAAAACGGTAGCGATGGCAGCGAGAATAAATTTAGCTTTCATGATCTGGTCCTTTGTTTTAGCGGGTATGTTGATATCAGTGATGTTTTTTTCGAGACATCATGTCGTCTCTGTGTCTGATAACGCGATGCTTTTGACTTGCGATGACAGGCTGCCTAGTCAATGTGTAACGTTGTGTAGAAGCGTAACCGCACCTGTAACAAGTATAAAAACGCAGCAGTTGCATTTGGGTGGAAAAAACAAGGATGACGGCAGGAGCTGCCTGGTGCTGCCAGTGTTGCTGGTGGTGGAAAGGCCGGAGCCGGGCAGAGGGAGAGATAAAAATAGTTAAAAGCTCAATTGCATTAGTGCAATTAATAGTAAAAGCAAAAAATAATTCTGACCTGTATCATCAATCACACTGGCCAGCAGCGGGTGTCTGATACCGGAAGCGGAAATTTAATCGGTATTTGTTGCCCACAAGCGGTGACGCCTTGTTACACTCAGTATCTCTTTCATCTTTGCAGAGCACGCCATGTTCCATACCCTGATCCGTCCTGTCTGTCTCAGTTGTGTGTTACTGATGATGTCCAGCGCTCCGGCGCAAGCTGGCTGGTTTGATTTTTTTGGCAGGGTGAAAACGGTGGCCGGATCGGGCAGGCTGCAAAAGCAGAGTAAAAATCTGGATGCATTCAATGAAGTTGATATCAGTCTGCCGGCACAGATCGAACTGCGGCAGGGAGACAGCGAACATGCCGAGATCGAGGCCGATGATAATTTGCTGAGCCTGATCGAAGTGGCAGTCGATCACGGAACCTTGCAGATCCGTCCGGCGTTGAAAAACAGTATTCCTTACAGCAAACAGCTGCGCATCACGGTGTATCTGAAAAATCTGGCAGAGCTGCGGATTTCGGGCTGGGGTAAAGTGCATGCCGATCATTTGCAGACGCCGGGGCTGCATGTGGCGATCAGCGGCTCCGGCAATGTCAAGTTACCGGAACTGCGCGCCGAAGCGCTGGACATTGATATCGGCGGCAGCGGTCATTTTGAAGCATCCGGCGCGGTGCCGGTGATCCACGGAAAAATCGGCGGCTCCGGCGCCTTGCAGATGGGTCGGCTGGAAGCCAGTGACGTCAGTCTGCGGATCGGTGGTTCGGGCTATGTGCAGACCTGGGCTAAAAACCGGCTGGACGTGACTATCGGCGGCTCGGGCGAGGTACAGTATTATGGTGAGCCGAAAATCAGCAAAGCCATAGGCGGCTCCGGAAAACTCCAGTCACTGGGGGCTGCACCACAGTAAATCTCCGGCAGGACAGCGCTGTTCCGGCAGAAAATTGTCCGCAGGCGCTGTCTCCGCCCTATAATTCCGGCTTTTCCAAGATTCACCTGTGTTTCTGAACCATGCGTTTGCGTCCAAGACTTTCCCTGATCCTGCTGTGTTTGCTGATGTTGCTGATGGGGGGGCTGTTCCTGACGCTGGCGGTGGTATGGGCGCCGGACAAAAGCGTGGAAGAGCTGAAGCCGAAATGGGCGCCGCCGCCTTCACAATTCATCCAGCTGCAGGGACAGTCCGTGCATGTGCGGGACGAGGGCTGGCAGCAGGACCCGGTGCCGATGCTGCTGATCCACGGCACATCATCCAGCCTGCATACCTGGGAGCCCTGGGTGGCCGGACTCAAAAACGAGCACCGCGTCATTACGATGGATTTGCCGGGCTTTGGTCTGACCGGGCCGAATGCCGATGGCGATTACAGCGATGCAGCCTATACCCGTTTCATTCTGAACCTGATGGATGCGCTGCACCTGAAACGGGTGATTCTGGGCGGCAATTCGCTCGGCGGCGAGATTGCATGGCAGGTGGCTGCCGCTGCACCGCAACGGGTGGAAAAGCTGATTCTGGTCGATGCCGCAGGCTATCCGTTCACGCCGGTGTCGGTGCCGCTGGGATTCCGCATTGCCCGTATGCCGGCGCTGGCCTGGCTGATGGATTATTGCCTGCCGCGCTCCACGATTGAGCGCAGTGTGCGCGACGTGTTCGGTCACCCCGAAAAAGTCAGTCCTGCGCTGGTCGACCGTTACGAAGCGATGCTGCTGCGTGCCGGTAATCGCCGGGCGTTGCGCCAGCGTCTCAGCCAGCTCAATACCGGTGCGGATGCGTCGCAGATCCGGCAGATTCATATCCCGACCCTGATTTTATGGGGCGGCAAAGACCGCCTGATTCCGCCGGAAAACGCACTGCGATTCCAGCAGGAGATCAGCGGCAGCAAGCTGATTATGTTCGATGAACTCGGTCACGTGCCGCAAGAAGAAGGCCCGGTGGTCACACTGGCGGCAGTCAGGATTTTCCTGCAATAAATTTCCGGCTGATGACGCCTGCTGTGCCGACAGCCAACGATTGAATAATGCGCATCCGGCGCTGCGTTTTTCCGGCAACACCTGCTGCTTGCTTTGCGCATTTTGCCAGGTACCTTTCCTTGCCACATCTTTTTGCCTGATGGTTTCAATGGTCGCTATGCCATGTCTATGCCAAGGCCGCCTACTCCTGATAATGGCTTGACCGGCGCCACAGGAAAAACCGGGTGTGTTGCCCGGTTTTTTTCGGGGGAAAATAAAAAATCCGGGGAGTATCAGTAAAAAATGGCTGATTGTCATCGTGAAGCAAGGCTGTTTAAATATACTCCCTGCCAGTATATTTAAGCGGATTCAGCCTGTAAAAACACCTGCAGCAGTTGCAACAGCTGCACAGGCCGTTCCAGCGGCGACATATGACCACAATCGCCGATGATGCGCAGCCTGCCGTTGGGTAGGGCTGCCAGCATGTTGTCTGCCTCTTGCAGGCTGCGCATTTGATCGTCGCGGCTGGCAATCACCAGCACCGGGCAGGTGATGCGGCGCAGCTCGTCGTGCCCGTCGGCGCGCACGATGCTGAGCTGGCGTATGAATACCTTCGCCCCCAGCGACAGCGACATCTGCTGCAGATGGTCCAGCAGAGCGGCGTCTGGCCGTTGCGGATGCAGTGCCCGCATCATTGCGTTGCGGGTCTGGCCCCGGAAGGGAAACGTTTGCAGCATCCGGATTTGCTGCTGGTTGGCGGCCAGTTCAGCGGCTGTGCTGGCGCGTGCCGACGTGTTCAGCAGCACCAGCCGCCGCACCCGTTCCGGTGCCAGCACCGCGATGCGGCGTGCCACATAGCCGCCCAGTGAAAATCCGATCAGGTCGCAACGCGCCGGCAATTGCGGCAGGATGCGTTCCGCCATCGCACCGATATCGCTGTCCTGCGTGATGCTGGCGAATTGCAGCGGCCCCCATTGTTGTAATTCCGGCTGTATGGCTTGCCATAGGGTGTGGTCGCACATGAACCCGGGGATCAGGATGGTATGTACCGGTGCGGTTGCCGCAGCGGGAGCATGTTCAGGAATCATGGTTCAGCGTTCACAGGTGGCGCGGATTTTCCCGCAGCAGGAGCGCCGATTTTAGGCGCCGCTGACTGCCACGACAAGTAGCGAACCGCCAGCGGCGATCAGTCCGGCAGGAACGGGTAGCGCCGGATCAGTTCAAAGGGCGCACCGGGCGTTGTTTCCACAAACAGCGCCAGATCCTGGATCAGCAAGGGCGCGTCAATCGCAAAATAAGCCTGTGCGGCGGCGGCAATGGCGGCGGCGGAATCGGAGTTATGCAGACCATCGGTCAGCGTCATGTGAAAGCGGAACTCCTCCGCCGTGTAGGGATAGCCCCAGTGCTGCAACAGGCGCAGTTGACGTGCACTGAGTTGCTGTTGCTGGCGGCGCGCCAGTTCTTCTGGGCGCAACGGTGCGCGCAGGTGGTCAAATTCGCTCACGCACTGCATCGCCAGCCGGTCAATCGCGCTGCTGTCGCCGCCCGGGCGCAATGCCAGAAAGGAACCCAGCCATTCCACGCGCGGCGCAGGAATCTCAATCACCTGTTGCCGGCGGCAGAAATCTTTGAGCGCCGCATCCAGCTGATCGGCATCACAGCCATCCGCCAGCCGGAACGGCGCTTTCAGCGTGGCATGAAAACCGTAACGGCGCGCATCCGCCGTCAGCGTATGCAGGACGCGCGGCGCGATATCCGCGATCTGCACTTGCTCCACCTCCTGCCCGGACGATGGATCGCGTCCCAGCCAGCGGCAGCCGGCCTGCCACCAGAGGCTGTCTGCAGCAGGCGCAAAATACAGGGCGTAACGTGTCATGAACTGAGTCGGTGAACTGGAGGCTGCAACGGTCACACGGGGCGTCCGCAGCCGCACCGGACTGGCAGCGGGCGGCAGGATGCCTGGAATAGTATTGGACGGATTATGCAGCATTCAAAGACTTTAACAGCCTGCACTCAATACAAAAAACGGAGTATCTGCATATTCCGGAAGAATATTTTGTTCGCTTTGTTTCACAGTGCGTCTCAGGAGATTGATGCAGTGCAAGCCGGAAGCAGATTTAAGATTGTTTATTTTGCAAATAAGTGGTCTGCCCGCTATCTGATGGTAAGCTGTTGCCTGTATCAGCCAGACTGATGCAAACCGACTGTTTTTTCCCGTATTGCGACCACGATGTTATCCATCCATTCACCGGCTAGTCCCGGATTTTCAATCTGTAATGCCCGCATCGTCACTGCAGATCAGGTATTGCATGGCACGCTCAGCGTGCGTGACGGCCTGTTTGCGGGGCTTTCGCCCGCGGCAAATGGCAGCAACGCCGATGACTGGCAGGGGGATTATCTGTTGCCGGGCATGGTGGAGCTGCATACCGATAATCTGGAAAAGCATCTGATGCCGCGCCCGAAAGTGCAATGGCCGGTGCTGCCGGCGATTCTGGCGCATGATGCGCAGATTGTGGCGGCAGGGATTACCACGGTGCTCGACGCGATCGGGGTCGGCGATATCGATCCGGAGAGCGTGCGCACCCAGACGCTGCATGCCTGCGTGCAGGGACTGCGTTCAGCACGGCAGGCCGGATTGCTGCGCGCCGACCACTATCTGCATTTGCGGCTGGAGCTGGCCGAGGCCGATCTGCTCAGCCTGTTCACCCCGTTTTTACAGGACGACCGGCTGCGGCTGGTGTCGCTGATGGACCATACACCGGGGCAGCGGCAATGGGCCGATCTGGAACATTACCGCACCTATGTGACCGGCAAGCGCGGCTGGAGCGAGCAGAAGGTCGAGCAGATGCTCGGTGTGCTGTATGAACGCCAGCAGCAACATGCTGCGCACAACCGCAGCGCTGTGGTGCGCCTGTGCCGCCAGCAGCCGTATCCGGTGCCGCTGGCCGCGCATGACGACACGACATCCGACCATGTGCTCGAAGGGGTGCGGGACGGCGTCTGCATTTCCGAATTTCCGACCACGCTGCAGGCGGCCCGTTCTGCGCGCGAACACGGACTGGCGATCGTGATGGGGGCGCCGAACCGGGTGCGCGGCGGTTCGCATTCCGGCAATGTGTCGGCCAGCGAACTTGCCAGACATGGTCTGCTGGACATGCTGTCGTCCGATTATGTGCCTTCGAGCCTGCTGCACGGCGCATTTCTGTTGCAACAGGACGGCTACACGCTGCCGCAGGCGATTGCTGCCGTCAGCCGCACTCCGGCGCGTCAGATCGGACTGCATGATCGCGGCGAAATCGCCACCGGCCTGCGGGCAGATTTTTTGCGGGTCCGCTGCATCGACGAGGTTCCGGTGGTGCTCGGCGTCTGGAAACAGGGACGCCAGATCGCCTGATGGCGCCGTGTCTTCCGGTATGGCAGACCGCTACCGGCTGGCTTGCCATGCCTCGTGAATCACCTGTAATGCGGCCGCCGCCGGTGCTGCAATGCCGGTATCGGATTCCCGTTCTACGGACGGTTCGCGCAGATTGATGCGCAACAGATGCCCATGGTGCCGCTGCACGGTCTGCAGGCTGAAATGCCGGACCGAGGGAATCGCCGTACCGGCACCGATTTCAATCACCAGCGGTCGTCTTGCTGCGGCCAGCCAGCGCTGCTGGCGTGCCTGCTGTTGCTGACAACGCTGCTCCAGCCACTGGCTGTCGTTAAACATCAGAATATTGGGCCGTGCGATGCCGCCGCAGTGCGGGCAGCGCGGCAGCGGGCTGAGCAGACGGCAGGCCGCGACATCCACTTCCGGCGTGATGTCACTGGCTGGCCAGATGGCATCGCGGCACGGCAACAGGCATTGCAGGTAATGAACCGAACCGTGGCATTCGTGCATCTGCTGTTCTTCAAAGCCTGCTTTCTGAAACTGGCCATCGACATTGCTGGTGAACACCGAACATGCGCCGGGCATCTGCGCCGCCCATTCCCTGAGTATCCCGAAACCCGCATGCGGCCTGGTGTTCCGGTACAGTTGCAGACGATGGCCGTAAAATCCCCAGGCCAGCTCCGGCGCTTGCCGGAACGCTTGTGGCGAGGCAATCGCATAAAACGGTATCTGTTGTCGTCCGAGCGCCGGATAATGGGTCCAGAAACCCTGGTCGCCACGGAAATCCGGCAAGCCTGAATCAACGCCCATGCCAGCCCCGGCAGCGATCACCAGCGCATCGGCTTGCAGCAGCAGCCGGACTGCCCGTTGCAGCTGAATTTCCGGAATCATGGACACGGCTTACTCGCAGTAGTGTGTGATTACAACACTTTGCCACCCTTTCCTGCCACTGGCAATCGCATGACAGGGCGTTGCATGGAATGCCCGTTTTTTGTGCCTGTTGATGCGCGTGTGCGGTGCATTGCACGATTTTCTTGCCAGTCAGGATGTTTTTTGCCTGAAATCAAAATGATGAAATATTTTTTAATTATCATTTCCAATTGACAACACTATAGGGCGCGGTTAGCTTACTCTGGCATTTGACGCTGGTATGGCATCGAAAAAAAACATATCGCCACTGACCGGACAGAAAACAGAATTCATTCAAATTGAGAGGGAGATACCCATGCGCAAGCGAGTTTTGATGTCAGTGGCGGGAGTGGCAACCTTATCCGCTATGCTGTGGAGTCCGCTGAATGCGGCGCGGGCGGAAGAGGCGACGATCCGTATCGGTGTGATCGGGCCTTTCACCGGGAAATCGTCCACCGATATGGGAGAGAGTCTGCGCGGCGGTGCGCGGGTGTTCCAGAGCGACCTGAACCAGATCGGCGGCGTGCTGGGCCGGAAAATCGAACTGGTGGAGCGTGATGATCAGGCCAGGCCGGAAGTCGGTGTGGCGATGGCGAAAGAACTCATCGAAAAGGAAAAAGTCGTGGCGGTTGTCGGCTTTGCCAATACCGGCGTGGCGCTGCCTGCCGCCAAAGTTTTTCAGGAAGCTCATATCCCGTTGATTATCAGCGTGGCAACCGGCGCTGCGATCACCAGACAATTCATGCCGCCTGCAGTGCCGAACAGCTATATTTTCCGGCTCGCGGCCAGCGATAACCTGCAGCCGGTGGCGATGCTGAATGATGCGATTGACAAGCGCAAGCTGACCCAGATCGCCATCCTGCATGATGACAGCCCTTACGGTCAGTTCGGCAAAGACAGTCTGGTGGCGGAAATGCAGAAACGTAAAATGACACCAGTCAGCATCGGCAGTTTCAAGGTCGGCGATCAGGACATGACGACCCAGGTCATGCATGCCAAACAGTCCGGCGCGCAGATGATCATGCTGTATTGCCTGTCCACGGAAGCGGCGATGGTGGCCAACAGCATGAGCAAGGCCAAAGTCAGCCTGCCGCTGGCGGGGTCATGGACGCTGTCGCAGCGCAGCTTTGCCGACATGGCGAGCACCAACGTCGATGGTGCGCGTATGCCGGTGACGTTCATCGAAAATGATTCCAGCCGGAGCAGCAGTTTTTCGCTGTCTTATCTGCGTCTCAATAATGTCAAACATATTCCGTCTGCCGTGTCGGCAGCGCAGACTTACGATGCGCTGCGCATCTTAAGCCTGGCCATCATGCAGGCGAATTCCACCGAGCCGGACAAGATCCGGGATGCGCTGGAGGACATGAAATACGAAGCTACTTCCACCGTGATTTCCCGCTACAAAAAGCCATTTTCCAAAAATGACCATGAAGCGATTGCGCAGAACATGGTGTTTACCGGGGAAATCCGCAAAGGCCGGGTGTCTTTCGCCTATCGTGAAGATGCCAACAGCAGCCTGATGGTCAGAACCAAGTAAGCGTTTCCGGCGCAGGGGCAGCTATTTGTCGCTGCTCTTGACCACCGTAACCGTGCAGCTGGCCTCTGCCACCACTTGTGCCGACACGCTGCCGAGATAGCGGCGCAGCGCCGAAGTGCCGCGCGAACCGATAATGATGTGATCGACGTCGTTGTTATGCGCGTATTCGATGATGGCTGTCGCCGGATCGGAAGCCTCCAGCACATGGAAGGTAATTTTATCGGAACGCATGTTCAGCGGCCGCGCCCAGTGCTTCAGGTCCACCAGCTGTTTCACATGAATATTTTCGCCCTGCTGGATCAGGCTTTCATCCATGCCGATGCGGCTGACCTTGCGGATGGTCAGGCAGGCCAGCCGCGCGCCCGGCTCGGTCTGCAACATGCGGCGGGCAATGTTGCGCAGATTTTCCGCCAGCGATTCCGAACCGCGCGTCAGATCCAGCGCCGCCACGATGATCGGCGCTTTCGCCAGCTGTTCCGAGACGCTTTGTTGCGCCACAGGTTCAATCCCGGACGCCTTCAGTCTTCTTTTGATGACGGACAGATAGCCGTCCTGCTGGCTTTTTTCAGCCCTTGCGGTCAAGGTCAGCTGATCCGGATGCTGCAGCAGAAACGCCAGCTGGGCCGCCGTATCGAAGCGCGCTGCCGGCTCCACTTCCAGGCAGCGCAGGATAATTTCCTGCAGCCAGCCCGGCAGGTCGGGGCGATGACTGCGGGGCGGCACCGGGTCGCGGTACAGACGTTTTTTCAGGCCGGAGACCGATGTCGGGTGACCGAAAGGCCGTTCGCCGGTCGCGAGGTGGTACAGCAACACACCGAGTGAAAACAGATCGCTGCGCGGCTCATTGCGTATCCCGAGTACCTGTTCCGGCGAAATATAGGGGCCGGTGCCCATCGGCAGGCGGAATTCCTCATCCAGCAAATCCGGCAGGCGGTCGTGGCGCGACAGACCGAAATCAATCAGCACAGCCAGTCCGTCGCGGAACATGATGTTGCTGGGTTTGATATCGAGATGAATCACATGCTGGCGGTGCAGGTCCTGCAGCGCATTGGCCACCTTGATGCCGACGCTGACGACCTCGCTGACCGGCAGCGGCGCCTGTTCAAAGCGGCTGCGCAGCGATTCTCCGGCAATCTGTTCCATCACGATATACGGTTGCGCATCGAAATCGCCGGAGCCGAAGTAGCGCGGCACATGCGGTCCCTTCAGCTTGGGCATGATCATCTGTTCGACTTCAAATGCCACGATCGCGGTCGGATCGTCCGTTGAGTACAGCAACGGCACTTTCATGATCAGCGGCGGGACGCCGTTTTCCAGACCCGGTTTGCCGACATGCCGCAGGCGCAGATCGGTGACCAGCCATAATGCCGCCATGCCGCCGGTATGCAGTTTTTCTTCCAGCCGGTAGCCGTCGAATTCCATTCCGGTTTGCAGGCTGTGCGGACTCATGCTAATTCCCTGTCAGTAAGCGCGATGCCAGCGCGGCCGGCAGACCGGCATCCAGAATTTTTTTTGCCGCGGTTTCATGGTCGTAGGGGACGCGGAAGTAAGTCAGGTCCTGTGTCTCGGTGTCGAACGTGGCATAGCAGGCCGCCGGATTACCGTCGCGCGGCTGGCCGGTGGAGCCGGGGATGACCAGCCAGCGTCGTTGCTTACTGAGCGGAATGCTGTTTTCTGGCGTCGGCAGGAATTCGCCGGTTTTGCCGGTCAGCGTCATGTGGTACAGCGTCGGCAGATGCACATGACCGCAAAAGGTGATGGCTGCCTTGGTGGCGTGCATGCTGCGCATGGCCTCCATGACGCCATCGATGTATTCCCATTTATCCGGCGCCCAGGCATTGGCATGAACGAACAGCAGATCCTGCCATTCGATGCGGTAAGGCAGCTTGCGGATGAAATCGAGCTGACCGGCATTCAGCTGCTCGCGCGTCCAGTCGACGACCTGGCGGGCGACCGGATTCATGTTTTGCCGGTCGTCCTGCAAGACGGCGATGTCGTGGTTGCCCATGACAGCCCAGCTACCCTGGTCAACATGCGCCATCACGGTCTGCAACACCCAGCCCGGATCGGCGCCATAACCGATCAGGTCTCCCAAAAACACATAGCGGGACACATTTTGCTGCTGCGCATGTGCCAGACAGGCTGAAACAGCCTCCCGGTTGGCGTGCAGATCGGTCATCAGGGCAAGCAACATGGTTAATCCGTGATCAAAATCGTTTACATGAATCCTAAGCCATCAGCCTAACACAGGGCTTACAGGGCGCAACAGATTTAAAAATCCGGAAAAATCATCCGTGCTGCTGGCGGTATTGCAGATAGCCGCGCGCCCGCAGTTCACAGGCCGGGCAACTGCCGCAGCCATAGCCCCAGTCGTGCAGCTGGCCGCGTTCACCCAGGTAACAGGTATGCGTGCCGGCACGGATCAGGTCGATCAGCATGTTGCCGCCCAGTTGCGCTGCCAGTTCCCAGGTCTGGGCCTTGTCTATCCACATCAGCGGTGTTTCCAGCTTCAGCCGGGTTGCCATGCCCAGATTCAGCGCTACCTGTAATGCTTTCATGGTGTCGTCACGGCAATCCGGATAACCTGAAAAATCGGTTTCGCACATGCCGCCGACCAGCACATTCAGGCCGCGCCGGTAAGCCAGCGTCGCCGCCACCATCATGAACATCAGGTTGCGGCCCGGCACAAAGGTATTCGGCAAGCCGTTTTCCTGCATTTCAATCGCGATGTTTTCCGTCATGGCGGTATGGGACAGCTGCGAAATCAGTGACAGGTCGATCATGTGGTCTTCGCCCAGCCGCGCCTGCCATTCCGGTGAAAAACGGCGCATTTTTTCTAGCAGCGCAGGCCGCACCGTCAGCTCGATGGCATGGCGCTGCCCATAATCAAAGCCTATAGTCTCGACCCGCGCGTAGCGCGACAGCGCCCAGGCCAGGCAGGTGGTGGAATCTTGTCCGCCGCTGAAAAGTACCAGGGCGCGGTCTTGCTGATTTGAAAGGGTCATAGTTGAAAATGTCATCAAAAGATCAGGAATGCAGGTGATGAAAGTCTTTGTGCATTCTGCAGTCAGGATGGTAATGTTCGGTTGAGATGAATGTTAACGCAAGCCCATGAGTTTTTCTAAAAAATTTCTGTCGTCATCCCTGCTGTCGGTGATTGACCAGGCGATGTTAAGCGCCCTCAATTTTGCGATCGGCGCTTTGCTGATTCGCATGGTGGACAAAGATGTCTATGGTCTGTATGGCCAATTGTACGCGGGCGGCCTGCTGGCGGGGCTGGTCGTGGATTCATGGATTTCCGGGCCGCTGACCACGGTGGCCAGCGCGGTGCATGACAACACGCGGAAAATCCTGCTGCGCCGTTACTGGGAGCGGCAGATATTCTGGACGCTGATGTCCGGCACACTGGTATTGCTGGTGGTGAAATGGGTGCCGGCAGCGACTCATTTGCAGGAACGCAGCTGGCTGCTGGCCGGCGCATTCGGCGCGTATGTGATCGGCAATGGCCTGCGCGAATATGGCCGCACCGTCGGTTTTATCCAGTCTGATCTCGTCAGCGTGTTACGCCAGGATGCCATTTACGTGGCGACTGTGGTGGCGGGGCTGGTCGCTCTTTACTTGTGGCAGCAGATCGCGCTTGAATATCTGTTTCTGTTGCTGTCTGCGGCTTCCGTCCTGTGTACGCTGGCGGGGCGCGCGCGCCTGCTGGCAAGAACGGCGACCGATACCCAGATGGAGGCAGGCGATGCCGAAGTGCTGGAGGCACATCATGAAACCATTCGCGGACATGGTCAGTGGGCGGTGCTGGGCGTGGTGGTGGGCTGGCTGTCCAATTACAGCTATGTCTATCTGTCCGGCGCCTGGCTGGGGTTGGCGGCGATTGCCGATCTGAATGCCTCGCGCCTGCTGCTGATGCCGATTCCGCTGGCTGTGGCTGCCTGGTCGCGGGTCGCGCGGCCTGAGGCCAGCCGTCTGATGGCTGAACATAACTGGAGCGGACTGCGCAAGCTGACGCTGGCATCGATTGCCGGAATCGAACTGGTGGTGCTGGCGTATGTCGGCCTGCTGCTGCTGACGCTGCCCTGGCTGGAAGCGCGCGTCATCGGCAGTAAATACAGCGGCCTGGACCCGCTGATCCTGCTGTGGGGAATTTACTTCGCCACCAATGCGGTGCGGATTATCGGCACCTCCTGGCTGATGAGCGGCGGTGCTTTTCGCGCCATGTTTTTTCTGGGCAGCGTGACGCTGGTACTGGTGATAGCGATTACTTACGCAGCCATTCCTTACTGGGCAGCGGCGGGCGCCATCATGGCACTGATTGCGGTCGAGTTATTTGAAACGGTCGTGGTCTGGCGCTTTATTTTGCCGCGTTTGCAGCGCCACCACCAAAACGCTCAGACAGATGTGACGCAATGAGTTGCGTGACATAACGCTGCGACCATAATGGCGTGAAAGTGTGGTCAGCGTTCCGGGTAATTTCGAGCCGGATGCGCCGGCTTCCGCCCAGCAGGGCGCCGTGGCGGCCAAAATTTTCGGTCATCTGATCCACGCTGCTGTCGGCTGCATCCATGATCATCAGAATTTCCGTGCCCCGTGCTTCCATCTGGCGGAATTGCCGTGCGATCCGTCCCAGGAAATGCGGGCTGTCGATCCATCGCGTGATGATATGCTGAGTCAGCAGCTGAAGCCGTCTGGCCGTCCGTTGCGACAGTTTGCGCACGATCTGGCGGAATGCGATCTGACCGCGCAACAGACGTTTCCAGGTGTGCAGGCTGCGGATCGCCTTGACATAAAAATGGGTGGACTTGATGGAGTCGTTTTTCCGGGATTCCAGCGTATCGCCCTCGCGCCAGCGATAGACCAGCTGATTCATCAGCACCACGCCGCGCACCTGAGGGTCGTCGGCGGCAGCCAGTGAGGCGAAATACGCCCCCGAACAAAGTCCGCACAGGATCGTGGTGCCGATCTGTTCCGTATGCAGCAAAAAAGCCTGGGCAGCCCGCAGGTCATCCAATCCGCAGGCGGCATAGACCTGATTGGTCAGGTCATCCGGTGTTGCCTTGCTATAGCCTATGCCCGCCTTGTCGAAACGCAACACGGTAAAACCTGCCTGCGCCAGTTCACGCGCCAGCTGCACCGACAGCCGGTGATTACCAACCCGGTGATTGGCGCCGGTATTGGCGATGATGACTGCGGGGCGTGCAGTATCGGGGCTGGCCGGGCTGCTCAGGACGCCGGTCAGATCATCGAATTTCACCAGCTTTTCAGTAATGGCAGCGCGCGGCAGCGGCAACACGGTTTCGGTCTGAAACGCCGGCAGGCTGGCAACGCCGGTGTCGCGCAGACAGAACTGCGGTTGTAGCCAGGTCAGGATATCCTGCCACAATGCGGCTGGCACGGTGGTTTCATGCGCATCGGCAGTCATCATCGCGGCATAACCGGGTGTGGTGCTCAGATGCGGCAGCGGGACGGTATCCTGCCATGCCTGCAGGATTTTTTGCTCTTGTCCTGTCACGTCATCCCGTTCCAGAATCAGCACCGGTATTTCCGGCGCAGGCATGTTCAGCATATCCAGGCCGCTGATCTGCTGGCGCAGCGCCTCATTCCACGGATAGCCGGCCACCTGCGCCTGTTCTGTACCTGCATGATGACTGGCCGGCGATGCCGGGCCGCCGGTCTGGCTCAGAATCTGCAATTCCCGGCTGTAGCTGCGGCCTGACACGACCGGCGCCAGTAGCATCAGCGCAGCCGCGCCAGTCTCGCGGGCAACACTGGCAGCCAGCAGCGCACCCAGTCTGGTACCGAACAGCACCAGTGTTTCGCTTTGGATCAGCGAACGCAGATACTGCGCCGCATCGCGGATATTGGTCTGCCAGAGTGCGACCTGACCGGTCTGCGCCGCCGGGTGGTCGGCAGCGTCGCCGGTGTTGTTGTAGTCAAAAAACAGCACATCAAAACCGGCGCTTGCCAGTTCGGTGGCCAGATGCCTGTATGACAGGTAGCTGACCATGTATTCATGTCCGTATGGCGGACACAGCAGTACACCGCAATGCCGCACACCGCCCGCATCGCGCCGCCGTGCCGGATGATACCAGCCTGTCATTGGCGCCTGTGCGTCGCCGAACCAGCAGGGTTGAGGCGTGTACAGAAGGTCGGTGCTGGGAAAGGAAGTGCGGCTCAAGATAGCGTCTGCAGAGGTATAAAAGTTATGAAAAATCAGTCAGCGGACAACGCAGTCTGACCGGCATGTTCAGCGCTTTCAGCGTGACCGCAGCGGGCAGCGTATCCGCTGTCGTGGTCAGCCGTACGCTTTGCCGGATGCCGGGCGCCAGATGGAAAAAATTATGATCGGCGGTTGCTCCTGCGGCGCTGATGCAGACTGCGAGTGCAACACGTCTGGTTTCCAGCGTCAGGATGCCGGAATGTGCATCGTCGGGCGTGAATTCCGCGCTGAGTCCGGGGTCGGTTTCCAGAAAAGCCTGTTGTCCCAGGCAGAAATGGTAATCGCTGCTGACCGGACTGCCGGCATCGGCAGGGTACAGATGGGTGCTCGCAAGATCATGCCCCGCCGGTCCGAAACGGTATGCATAAGCGGTATCCGAAAAATGCGGCAACAGCGCGTCGGCAGACAGCATCTGGCTGCTGTGTCCGGACAGCTGTATCGCAATCCGCTGGCTGGCGGTGCGTTGGCTGCCATTTCGGTACAGATGCAGTTCCAGCCAGCCGGTAAACACCGCTGGCCGGTCATTCACGATATGAATCGTCAGCCCGTTTAATCCTTCATCGCTGAAAAATACCGCCAGCGGCGCCATGGCGCGTTTCAGAAAATAATAGGCTGCCTTCGGACGTCCTGCGGCATCGATGACACCCCAGCCTGCGCCTGCCCACAGGTCGCGCCAGAACCAGATCAGCGCTCCGCGACAGGACGATCCATACCGGCGCCATTCATGCAGTGTCTGCGCCATGATGTCGCCGCTGACGGTGCGCGCCAGTTCGGTGTAGCGCTCGCTGTCGGTTGCCCGCAGGCGACTGGCATCAGTTTGGTAAAGCGCGGAGAGGTAATGATCGCGCACATCCTCAAAATCCCAGCTGGTGCCGTTGTCGCGTGGAATCCGTTGTTTCCAGCGCGGGTGCGGCCCGGGTTTTTCACCGTCCGGCAGCACGGTTTCGATCTGCTGCTCATCCGGCATATTGGAAAAGCCGAGACATTCGGTCGTAAACCGCACATGGCTGCGGCGCGCATCGTCAACCGGGCGCAGATAGGCGCCGACGCCGAAATAATGCGCAATCCCGCTGTCCGTGTGGAAGGGCATCACGCCGCCAGCCGGGCTGGACGGCCAGTAAAGCACGTCCGGCCGTAGGGTGTGGCAGAGCTGCGGCAGCGTGTCCGAAAAAAACGGATTGCGCCACCATTCCCGTGCAATGCCCAGCATCGCAGCCTGCTGCTCGACTTCACTATTGCCGCACAGGACAGCAAGGCATGGCCGGTTTTGCGTGCGCCGTAAAAACGACTCCGCCTCATGCTGAATATTCAGCGCGAATTCCAGATCCGCAACCGGATAATCCATGTTGGCAAACATAAAATCCTGCCAGATCAGGATGCCCATTTCATCACACAGCTGATAAAAGGCATCGCTTTCGTACAGCATGGTGCCGGGCAGACGCAGCATATTCATGCCGGCGTCGCGTACCAGCTGCAGCATCGCGCGCAGCGTTGCGTTATCTGCATTCAGGGAGAACAGATCAGCCGGTGTCCAGCAGGCGCCGCGGCAAAAGACCGGAACGCCATTCAGATGCAGATGGAAGTCGCCGTCATTTTGCTGCACATGAATACTGCGGAAACCGACATCATGCAGCGGCAGAAAATGTTTTCCGTGGCTGGTGCTGACTTCCAGAAAAGCGCTGTACAGATGCGGCTGACCATGCGTATGCGGCCACCAGCATTGCGGTTCTTCAAAAACCAGTTCACCCTGCGCCACGGTTTCGGTGCCATTTGAATGCAGCAACAATTCCTGTACCTGATCGCCGACATGCAGATTCACCTGTGTCACAGCATGCTCTGCACTCAGGTGAAAATGTCCGTTGACGATGCCTTCGCCACCCATCAGTTTGCTGTGCAGCTGATGTTCAGCCAACCGGACTGGGGGGCATGTTTCCAGCCGCACCGCACGGTAGGGGCCGACTGGCGGCACCGGCGGCGACCAGCCGGGCATTCGCCCGAGCAGGCTGGTGCGCAGCCAGCGCAGCTGTTGTTGCGCAACCAGCCGGGTTTTCCAGCGTGGTCGCGGGCGGCGCTGCGCCAACAGGCTGTCGAGCGCAGGAAAGCGCAGGCTGAGCCTGCCGGAGCCGCGCATTTGCTGCTGATCCAGATCAATGCAGTATGCGACAAACATATTGGCGGTGCGCAGGATCAGGCGATCGTTCCAGAAAATTTCTGTATGACCTGCCAGTCCTTCAAAGTGCAGGAAGTGCTGCCCGCTGCCGATGCTGAGAAGCCGGCTGAACCAGATATCGTTCTGATCCAGATATTGAAGATCCGTCACCGGCTGGTTGTGATCCCGCAGTACCGACGCAGCGGTACAAGGCAGGCTGGCAGGCCAGTGTACAGCGGCTTGCGCGAGTGCCGCAGATGGCAGGCAGGAGCCGGATTCCGGCGGCAGCAGGAACATGGTCCATCCGTCTTGCACGGACTGTCCAGTGTCAGCATGCGTGGTCACGGCAGTCATGAATGTGGTTTCTGTAATGCCTGTACCAGCTGCGACATTCCCCGGTCCCATTGTTCTGCCATGTCCTGCAGCAGCGGCGTCAGATCCACAGTCTTTTTACTCATTACTGTCCGCGCAAGTTTCAGCAGCAAGGTTTTACTGAGGCTGGAAATGGTCTCGAAAGCCATTGCTGCATCTGAAAAATTTCCTTGCTGATGCTGTTCCAGCCAGCGCAGGCAGCTTGCGCCCAGGCTGTATCCGGCACCGAGCTGGCGCAGTGTGGCAAACGCAAAGGCGTGATAGGCGGGCATCCCTTCTGCTTTCAGTCTTTCTGTTTCCCGTAATAAAACCGGTGCAAATGCACGGACCGGATTATGGGCTGGTCGCCGTGCCACATATTTGCTGAGCAAGGTGCGTGAAATAACGGCAAGTTCGCGCTCTGCTGAAGGCCGCACGCGGTCGAGGCGCACAAATTCGGCAAACAAGGGCATGAATGCCGGATCATGCGCTTGCCCGCAGCGGAAGATGGCACGAAAGTCTTCTCCCGCCAGTTCATGATAGCGGCTGTTGTGGAAATAACCGAGCCGCTGCGCACTGATGTCGATTTCCTGCATCGCAATCGTGGTTTTCACATGATTGGTCCGGTAATCGGTGCCGGCAGTATCCGGCAGATAGAAGGAATCCGTTTCACTCAGCACCAGCCGGCCACGGCGCAACTGTTCGCTGGCGTTTTCCAGCAAGCCGCGCCAGACATTCAGTTCCTGCACATCCATGCCGTAGAGCTGAAACAGGTCTTCATGCGCGGGTTTGTAAAACGTCCACTGATCACCATCGAAATCATTCGCAAACACGACCGGCAGGCAGGCCAGCGGATTAAGCTGCTGGGCGTGCAACACTTCGATCCAGACATCGATATAGCAGTTGGTTTCCGGCCAGGCGCTGTCGCTGGCATGCAGTGCATGCGGCTGGTAGCTGCCGGGATCAATGTGCGGTAATGCAGAAATACTCATAGACCAAGCTGGGTGCGTGTGGCTTGTGGCCAGCCAGTAGGCTGCATCCCGTGCGTCCGGAATAATGCCATGACGATGCGTTCCAGACCGAAGCCGAGGCAGGCGGTATGCGCCACTTCGCCGACTGCAGTCCGGATATCGAACAGTTTGCCGAAATGATCCTGATGATAATTGAAGGAGCAGACTGCAGTCGGTTTGTCGGCAGAAATCACCGGTACCACCACTTCAAATTTGAGCTGCTGTTCACGCTGGTTGGCTGCCAGCATGCGTCCGCCGCGACCGAAAAACGGGTCGGAGGCGACTTCCGTATGCGCCGGCAGTTCCAGCGATTGTAAAATTTCCAGACCGCGCTGCAGCCACAGATCGCGCCAGGCGACCACCATGTCCGGCGTGCCGACGCGCACGAATTCGCGCACGCGGAACGATTGCATGCGGGTCGGCTCGGCCGATGGTTCGTGACGGAATACCCAGTTCTGCATATCGACGAGGCGGCCTCCCTCGGGCAGCGTGCCGGTGAAACTCGGATAGACCGGATAGCAGGCGGCAGGCGTCAGGCAGACGGCGGTCATGGTTTGCAGATGTGTCCACGGCCGACCCTCATGCACGTTTTCGATCAGTTCTTTGTGCTGCGCTTCCGTGCCGTTGAAACTGAAGATAGTTCCTGCCAGATGCGGAAAAGAATCGAGATATTCACTGCGCTCCAATACTTTGCGATCAAGGCAGGGCGGGAAGGACATGCGGGTTGCCTGATCGGGTGCGGCGACGCGTGAAACATAATCGTCAAAGCGGCGCAAAACGTCTTCAAACACCGGACCGCGGCCGAAAATGCCGGGAACGCCGACCGGAATGATATGACCGGCAGCAACCAGGTCATCGGTAAGTAATTCAGGGGAAAAATCGATGGACATGATCAGCCTTTTCAGTCGTCTTTCAGAACCAGCAGGAGGTTGGCATTGGTGGCCAGTATCCGGTCATTACCCACCATCAGCGGTGCGGACAGGCTGTCGCGCAGATGGCGGCTCATGCTGTACGGACTATCGTTTTTATAGGCCAGAATACCGCAGATGGATAATGCTTTGAGCACGATCTGGGGCAGCATCTGGGTGGCCTCCACTTTCAGGTTGTTCATCCTGACCGCATAGGCGATCGAGGACAATGCGCCACTGGCAGCATCTTCTGCCTGCGACAGGATTTCGTATTCAGTCAGGCAGGCCTGCACCGCGCTGCGCAAGCCCTGCAACATGCTGACTGCTTCCGCCAGCCGCAATGCCGTTGGCGGCACCGTGCCCGGATTGGTTCTGGCCTGAGCACGGACAAAGGCCCGCGCTTTATTGACTGCGGCGGTGGCGCAGCCGAGCCAGCATCCGCCCCACAGCAGATGCGAGACCGGCACCACGGTCTGGGCCGACATATCGCCAAACGGTGTCGCCATAACCTGATCCGCATGTCCCTTTGCCTTGAGCAGAAACGGTGGGCTGCAGGTGCCGCGCATTCCCATGGTGTCCCAGACACCTTTCTGTTCCAGCGTGTAACTGCCCTTACGCAACAGGATCAGAGACTGATCGCTGTTGGCCGCATCCGGTGAACGGCGTGCAGTGACCAGCAGATCATCCGCCTGGGCGCCATAGGAAATCGTGGTGGCATCCTTGATCAGTTCAACGTCGTTGCCATCGCGTTCGAGCGCGCACAGGCTGCGCCGCATTTCACCGCCGACACCAGCTTCGGAAGTGACCGACGCGATCAGATACTGATGACTCACCAGTTCGCGCAAGTAATTGTCAAACCGGGTTTCACTGAGCCCATGCCTGACCAGCGTGAGCACCTGAATCTGGTGCATGGCAAAAATCATGGCAGTCGAGGCGCACTGCCGGCCGAGTATTTCAGCGATCGTGACCAGCTCGCTCAGGCTGGCGCCGGTACCGCCCAGCGCGGCGGGAACAGCAGCGCTCAGCAGACTATGCCGTTTCAGTGCGGCGATCGCTTCTGCCGGGAAGCGCGCCTCCCGGTCAACCGCATCTGCATACGGCGCGACATCCTCAAGGGCAATGCTTCTGGCAAGCTGGATCAGCGGAGATTCGGTTTTCATATCAGGCAGTCAGTTCCTGAATGGCGTCATGAATGGCGTTAATGCTTTCAAATACACTGCGTTTGAGCATACGGTCTGGAAATTCAAGATCGAAGGCATCTTCCAGTGCCAGCATGACATTCACACTGGCATGAGATGTCATGCCGGCGGCATACAGATCGGCGTCATCGGCCAGCGTGTCAATATCGGCAGGAAATTTTCCCTGTTCTTTCAGAACCTGCCGGATTTTTTGTTTTGTCATAGAGCACCTGATGGTTAGTTGTCTGTGTGTTGGGAAATTCCTGGAATCCGGCGATGACAGATTGCAGGACGGTGCTTTCCTGATCGCACCGTCTGTCTGCATATCGTCAGCCTTGATGCGATTAATGGCTGCCGATCACGGTCGCTGTCGCATAGTCTTTTTCATGACTCAGGCTGATTGCATGGAGTGTGATCCCGGCTTGCCGGGCCAGCCGGCGCGCTGCGCCATATAGCTGCAGCCGCGGTTGTCCGGAAGCCATGCGCCGGACTTCGATGGTTTTCCAGGGTAATGCCGTGGCGGCAGGCACACCGAGCAGTTTCATCACCGCTTCCTTCGCCGCGATCCGTGCCGCCAGACTGGCAGTCATGCTTTCCTCGCTGCCCTGGCAATCGTTCAATTCATCCGGTGTAAACAGGCGGTTCAGGTAACGTGCGCCGAATTGCAACATGGATTGACGGATCTCAGGTATCCAGACCAGATCGGTGCCGATGGCCAGATGGTGTTGGGGAATGTCGTTCAGGCACCGCCTGCGGCGGACTGTGAATGCGGAAAACCTCTTAACCTGATGCATGTGACCTGATCTGCTGGAAAAAATGAGAGGTTTCTAGGATAACGGAACGCTATCAGGCGAGCGTTAAAAATAGTTAATTTTTGACAAGTCAGAATAAAATCGGGGCATTAATTTTCCGCATGGAAATGGTTGAAGGAAATCAGTTGGCGGAACACAACACTGTTGCGCAGTGTTGTGCCGGAAAGCGGTGCGGCGTGTGCCCGGAGCGTCTGTGATGCCGGTGTCAGAGCGGATGTTTGCTTTCGATCAGCTGATCCACAAATTCGCCGCTGGCATCGCTGAATTTCAGCCTGACCGGATACCAGTCCAGCGCCGGCGCCAGCCAGATATCGAGCTGCTGGTCTTTGGAGTCCGGCGGCGGCGCTTTGGTGATATGCACGGTGCTGAAGTCGCCGAGCGCCGTGCTCAGATTTTCGGTGGCGATCACTTTAAAGCTCCACGGCTCGGCATCGCGCCGTCCGGCGACAAACATTTTCCATTCGCTGCCGGGACGGAATTTGTCTCCTGCTGCGCGTGCCAGCGCGACCAGTTGCCAGGTGGCGCTGGTGCGGTCCTGCTCTCCGCCCTTTAACGCATAGCTGGCTTCCGAAGCCGAGAAGCGCAGGGTTTTGCTGTCCCGCTCAAAACTGGTGGTGGTGGGTGGTTTGCCGAGCCGTTTTTCGATAAATTTTTCAGGCGCCAGCCCGTATTCGTCGATCGTGCCCTGACTGCTGGCATCCAGGATTTTTCCCAGCAGCATGGCGCGTGTCTCGGTCTGGATCTGGTAGCTTTTGTCATGCCATTGCCATTTCACGCTGGCGGAACCGCTGAGTGGAATCCCGCTTTGCCGGGCGCGGATGCTGTATTGCAGTTCAACCGGAGGCGGCAGGCTGAAGGCCGATTTTGCGGCGACGCTGGCCGCATGGTCGGCACAGAACGCGCTCTGGGAAAGCAGCGACAGCAGGATGGCTGGCAGAAGGGAATGCAGGCGTAGAGAGAATGTCATTTTGATTCCGTGGTGGTGAAATGAATCCGGGTTGCGGTCTGGGTGGTGACTGCACCGTTGGTTTCTGTATTGCGTATCTGCACCGGATACCAGTGCATGGCTGGCGCAAACCAGAGTTCCAGCACCGAATTATAAAAGCCGGGCCGTGGCGGACGGATCACATGCCAGGTCATGAGCTTGCCGAGCGGTGTCGTGATCTCTTCCTGGCCGGTAATCACAAAGGTGAACTGATTTGCTTCCCGGTCTTCGGCGACCTGCACGGTCAGTTGTTTGCCCGCCTGAAACTGGTTTTCTGCAGCCAGCCCCAGCCCTGCCAGTTGCATAAAAATGCTCGCTCTGTCCTGCGCGCCATTTTCCAGCGTCGCTGTCTTGGTGGTGGCGGAAAAAATCACGGTCTGGCTGTTGTAGTCAAAATGGGTCGCGGTCTCACTGCGGCCGCGCCGTGTTTCGCTCATGATGCGCGGCTGTATGCCGTGTTCGCCAATAATGCCTTCACTGCGCAGGGTGTACAGATTCAGGCTGGTCAGCAATAAATCGAGCGAAGCGCTGACTTGCATCTGGTATTGCTGATCCTGCACCGTCCAGCTGATTTCGCCGATACCGTACACCGGGTTGCGGTCAGGCGTGGTGCGGATCACTTTCATCTGCATTGTCCCCGAAGGCGGCGGCAGGGTGCTGAGTTCAGCCAGCGGGGTCGCGACGTTTGCCGCTGACGCGTTGCTGGCGCTATCAGGGGCTGCTTTGGCAGCGCTGGTGTCAGCGGGATTGTCTGCCACATCTGGCACCGCGATCGCTGCGGCAGGTAATTCTTGCAACAGCGTGGCGACCGGTGCGGCGGCTGGCTCGCCGCTTTGCAGCGCCGGTGTGTCCAGTGACGGATGCGATGGCCGCCGGACTGCGCTGACAACAGGTTTTGTCGTGGTTTTGGACGCAGCTGCCGGCGCTGGCCGGATCGCTGCCGGGGAGGCGGCAGGCGGCGCAGTTTTCAGACTGACTTGCATTTCCCGCGGTGTCAGCGGTGCCGGGACGGTTTTGAGTGCCGGCACTTCGGCCCATTTCCAGACGCCGGCGTGCAACAGCAGCGCCAGACCGGCAAACAGCAGATAGCGGTAAGCCGGCATCCGCGCTGAGGCTGGCCGTGTGGTGTGTCTGTGTGCAATCTGGAGTACAGGTGTGGTCATGGCATCAGTGTAAACGCAGTCATGGCTGGCTGCGCTGACAGACAGAAAAAATCTGTCGCCAGCAACCGGCGTACAATGCCGCACACCGGAAACAGCTGGCATCGGTAGCGCCGGCCTTTCCACATCATTTTTTATTTTATGAAACAACGTATCTCGATATTATTTGCGGCGGCATCTGCCGCCACGTGCATGTTGCTGGCAACCGCGGCGCATGCTGCACAGGACACCGCGCCAGCACCGGTCAGAATTGCCATGATCGACGGCATGAGCGCGGCCTTTACCAATGCCGGAGAAGTGGTGCAGCGCAATCTGCAATTCGCCGTTGAGCGTATCAACGCGCGCGGTGGCGTTCATCTGCCAGATGGCAATCATCCGCTGAGCCTGACCGTGCTGGACAATAAACAGGGCGTGGAAGAATCGTTGCTGCTGCTGAAACAGGTGACTGATCAGCATATTCCTTTCGTCGTGCAGGGCAACAGTTCCGCCGTAGCGCTGGCGCTGACCGAAGCGATTAACCGGCATAACCAGCGGGTTCCGGAGCATCGCATTCTGTTTCTGAATTATTCGGCAGTTGACCCGGCGCTGACCAATGAGAAATGCAGTTTCTGGCATTTCCGTTTTGATGCCCATGCCGACATGCGCATGCAGGTGCTGACCGACGTGATCCGTGACGATAGCCGCGCCAGCAAAGTGTATCTGATCGGACAGGACTACAGTTTCGGACGGCAGGTTGCGCATTCCGCGCGGACGATGCTGGCTGCCAAACGGCCGGATATCCAGATTGTCGGCGATGATCTGCATCCGGTCGGCAAGGTCAAGGATTTTTCCCCGTATCTCGCCAAAATCAAGGCCAGCGGTGCCGATACCGTCATCACCGGCAACTGGGGCAATGACCTGACTTTGCTGATCAAGGCCGCCCGGGACGCCGGTATGCAGCTCAAATTTTATACTTTCTATGCCAACGCACTGGGCGCACCTGCAGCCATCGGAGATGCCGGTGTGGGCAGGGTCCGGGCTGTGGCGGAATGGCATCCGAATGTCGGCGGCCAGGCCAGCGATGCTTTTTACCGCGCGTTTCGCCAGCGTTATCCGCAGTCGCGCGACGACTACGTGCATCTGCGCATGCATCTGATGCTGGAGATGCTCGTGACGGCCATCGAAAAAGCCGGCACGACGGATGCCGTCCGGGTGGCGCATGCACTGGAAAATGCCCGCTTTTCAAACGGCTTTCACGAGGCATGGATGCGGCCGCAGGATCACCAGCTGATACAGCCTCTGTATGTTTCGGTGATGCAGAAAAAAGGAGAGCCCGGAACGCAGTTTGATAATGAAGGCAGCGGATATGGCTTTCGCACCGAACGCTTTTTTGCGGGCGGATTGACGGCATTACTCAGCTCATGCAAGATGGAGCGCAAATAGCCGCTGGTGCACGGACCGCACGCATCAGTCATCACACACATGATCTCATGAGGAGCTGCAAGGATGAGTAATCCCTTCGGAACGGAAATCCCTGGCATGAATTCCATCGGCGATCCGCTGGCGTTCATCAAAAAACTCTGGGGCAGCATGAATGTGCCGGGCATGGTGGCGCCGCCGATGACGGTTGATGAACTGGATAAAAAAATCCAGGATCTGAAAACGGTCGAATCCTGGCTGAGTGTGAACATGAATATGCTGCGCGGCACGATACAGGCACTGGAAGTCCAGCGAGCCACCATTGCTGCTTTGCAGTCGATCGGCGAGAGTTTTTCCCAGCATGTGCAGCAAGCCGGCAAAGCGCCGGACAGCAAGACGGAAGCATCGCCGAATCAGCATGCAGACTGGCCGATGCCGCCAACCGGCAAGGCCGCCAGCGCGGCTGTTCCCGAGGATGCCGCAACACCAGCAGAAGCCCCCGCTGAACCGGAATCCGTCAAGACGACCCCTGAGTCTGACTCTGCTGCCAGCGCCGCCACCGCAGAGAAACCGGAAGCAGTTACCGGCGGCGCATTTGCCAATCCGGCCGCATGGTGGAATTTGCTGCAGGATCAGTTTAAACAGGCTGTCAGCAAGGCGATGGAAAATGAACCGGTCTTTATGGCGGGCAGCAAGCCGGAATCCGCCGGAACCGATCAGCCGGCAGCCCAAAAGACTGCCCGCAAACCGGCTGGTGCCGCCAGAACCGCAGCCCGCCCGGCCAAACCGGCGTCTGCCGGCGCCATCCGCAAGACCGCAGCGAAAGCGTCTGCAAAGACAAACGCAAAGACCGGCACAAAGACCGGCACAAAGACCGGCACAAAGACAGCAGCCGGAGACGGCAAACCAGTACCTAAAAAAACCAGTCGGTAACATCGGCGACATCAGCCGGGCAGGCTGTCTGCATCAGCCCTAGTGCGGGATTACCCGTCTGGGCAGACGAGTATTGGCCCCGCGCTGAACGGGCGGCAAGCTGTCTTGCGCCGCCCTGTTCCCTGCGTTAATTGCTGGCGGCGCTCAGCGCAGCTTTGACATCGGCATCACTCCAGTTCGCCGTGCGGGTCTCATTCGTCGCACTGCAACTGATCTGCACCTGATTATTTGCCAGCATCTGCACACCCACATTCACACAGGCGGTGGTGCCGCCGACGGCGACGTTGTAAGTGCCGCTTGCCGGACGGTTCGTCATGCTGCTGCTGTCGCTGGTGAAAACCAGATTCTGGGTGGTGACGACGCGGTTCGCCGCTGCCTTGTTTTTGCTGTAGAAAAATCCGGCATTGCTGGTCAGGCTGCTGCCGGTATTGATGACCGTGCTGCCGATACTGGTCGTGCTGTAACTGGTGGCCGCACTCATGGTGAAGGTCGCGCTGCCGTTGCCGATCTGGGTGGTTTCACTGCTGCCGCCATCGCTGTCGGTACTGTTGAAACTGGCGTTGCTCATCACATATTCGGTCACTGCAGGATTATTGCCGACATTCACGCTCAGGTTGCCGGAACTCTGAAAATTCAGGGTTTTGACCGTTCCGTTTGGTACCGGCGCGCCACTGAAGCTGCCCAGATAAGCATTATCTGCCGGGAAGCGGCGCACGCAGTTATTCGCCGTAGTGGTGGAGCCGGTAAAACTCACGCTGCCGCCCTTTGGGCAGTTACCGCTGTTACCCGCGATGACGACCAGGTCATGCAGATTCAGTACGGTTTGTACGCTGATCCAGCTCTCTGCAAAGACTTTCAGTGCCTCTGTCATGCCGGATGAACTGCTTCCGGTGCTCCCTGTTCCGCCGGTCCCACCCGTGCCGCCGGTGCCCGTATTTCCTGAATTTCCGGTGCTGCCGGCCGTTGATCCGCCGCCACCGCAAGCGCTGAGTGCAGCGATCAGGCTGATCGCCAGAAGATGTTTTTTCATACTGAATCCTTATCTGTAAAATTGAGAAATTTCACCGCCAGCCCGGTTGTGGCAGCAAGCATTGGAGTGCTTCCCCGGTTCAAACGAAATCGGATGCCGGAAAGCGCCACCGGTAAAATTATTTTTTTAAAGATTCAGGAAAAACAGGTCGCAGCAGGGCGTTCAGGGGTGCTTGATGTGATGGCTGGCAGGGCGTGACATCGCCTCCCATTGGCAGGAGGGATACTGGCGGCAGATACCGGCGGCCTGTTGCCTCAGCTGTCTGGCCCGTTGCGGGTTGTCAGATTGCAGAATGCTGGCAAGGCTGCGCAATGTCAGCGCATACCACAGGCCATTGCGCGTATCGTCGGCCTTTTCGCGGATGGCGAGCGCGGCCTCCAGTTCGGCTCGCGCAGTCTGCGTTTCACCGCGTGCCAGATACACATTGCCCAGCGCTTCGCGCATGCTGGCTTCAAAGCCGGCCCAGTATTCACGCTGACCGGGTTGCAGAAAGGTGTTCAGTTCGGCTTGCATCTGCGTTAGCGGCAGCAGTGTCTGGTCTGCTCCGGCGAGCCGTGCCAGCCCAAGCCAGGCTTCGGTCTGGGCGTAGTGATTCTTTTGTCCGGCGCTGTGCAGTGCCCGCTGGTATTCCCGGATCGCTTCCACATGATGTTGCCCGGCGCGGGCAATGTCAGCCTTCAGCAGATAAATGCCGCTGGCGCGGCTGGGCTGGTTTGGCCAGTGTTGCTGCCAGAGCCGGAGATTGTCATCTGCAAACCGGCGTGCGGTGTCGATATCGCCAAAATGCAGGTACGCGGTACCGCAATGATTCAACAGGATATTGCGCAGGATCGGATAACTGACCGGCGTTTTCCAGGGAAACTGATCGCAGACTTTGCGTGCTTCAGCCAGGCTGCCGCTGCGGATCAGGATTTTCAGATAGCTGGCGCTGGCATTTTCCAGATAATCGAGTTTCTGATGGCGCCAGTCCGGCAGCAGCATGATGTCATAGGCGGAGCGTGCGTAAGCCAGACCTTCGGGGCGGCGTGCAGCATCGACCAGCATATCTGCCAGATAGGCTTTGCTTTCAGACACGAAATAATGATTTCTGCCCCAGATCTCTTGCATGCTTTGCAGCGCCTGCAGGCGGGCTGCTTCAGATTCTCCGGTTCTTCCCAGACTGTCCAGGCTGATCGCCACGCTTTGTTGTGATTCTGCCGTTTGCCAGGCATGCGGACCGTACAGGCGCTGCCGCAACGCCAGGGATTCGCTGAAAGTCTGCAAAGCGGCATCGGGCCGGTCTGAGTTCAGATAAGCCAGTCCCAAATTTTCCAGTGCGGTGGAGAGTTCGGCCTGATCTGCGGCAGAACGTGCCAGCTGCACCGCCATTTCCAGATAATGAATATCCTGCGGAAAGCCGGCAGGATGCAGATTGACGCCGCAATGGCCGGCCTTGCGGTAAGCGACCGCGAGTTTTTCAGCGGCAGCCTGATTGTGCTGATAAATAGCCAGCGCCTGATCGGCATACTGACAGGCTTCGCGGCTGCGGTTATTGCCGCTCAGCCATTCGACGGCATCCAGCAGCACCGACGCATATTCGTTACTGCCGGAACCGTAGTGGTGTTTTGCCTGCTGCAGACTGACGGTGTAGATGCGTGCGGCTTCTTCCTGCAGTCCGAGCTGTACCGACAACTGCCCTAGGTCGTGCAGCAGTCTGGCGCGTTCGTCGGGATGCTCATGCAGTTCATTCATGAGCTGATCGACGCCGTGACTGACCAGCTCCTTCAGGGTCATCTGGCGTCGCGCCAGATCGAGATCCGGTTTTTGGTCCGGATTGAACAGGCTGACGACAAACTGGTACATCGCTTTGGCCTTGATGGTTTCAGCCTGCGCGATACGCGCCTGATGCAGCGACACGGCGGTGGCGATGAACAGCGACAGGGTGAACAGCAGACTGCCGGCAGCGATCCAGCGGTGCTTGCGCAGCAGGCGGCTGCTGCGGTACCACAGACTGTCCGGTCTTGCACGAACCGGGTCGCCGCTCAGATAGCGTTTCAGGTCATCGGCAAAGGCATCGACGGTGGCATAGCGCTCCTGCGGAGTTTTCTTGAGCGCTTTTTGTATGATGGCATCCAGATCGCCACGTAATGCCCGGCGTGATTTTTTTTCCCGTACGCGGGAAGACGGCACCGCCACCGCATCATGCAGGATCGCCTGTTCCAGTGCTCTGCGGGAACGGTCGGCCGGTTGATAGGGAGTGCTGCCGGTCAGCAATTCATAAAACACCACGCCCAGCGAATATACGTCGCTGGCGATGCCCGGCGCTTCGCCGCGTATCTGTTCGGGGGACGCGTAACGCCAGGTGATCGGCTGCGTGCCGTCTTCCGGCAGTGCGGACTCCTGCGCGACGCCGGGACTATGCGCACCCTGCAAAATCTGCGCAATGCCGAAATCAAGCAGACGCACGTCACCCTCTTCCGTGACCAGGATATTGCCGGGTTTCAGATCCCGGTGTACGACCAGATGCGAATGGGCATATTGCACTGCAGAGCAGACCTGTATCATCAGTTGCAGGCGCGCTTTCAGCCCGAGCTGCCTGTTCTGACACCAATCGATGATGTGTTCACCCCTGACATATTCGAGCGCCAGCCAGGCCTGCTGTTCAGCGCTGATGCCGGCATCGTATAAACGGGCGATATACGGATGCGTCAGTTGCGAAAGAATATCGCGTTCGCGGATGAAGCGCGACACGATCGTGCCGTTCAGCGCGTCCGGAAAAGGCAGTTTCAGCGCGATTTCACGTTTGAATTCGCCGTTTTTCCGCACAGCCAGCCAGACGCTGGCCATGCCACCTTTGCCCAGTTCTTGTTTTAATTCCCACGGACCGACATGCATGCCCGGCGCATACGCAGTTTGCGCTGCACGGTGCGCGCCATCATGCAGCGTGATTTTCGGGGCAGTCAGCAGGAAGGCATGTTCTTCGGCCTGCTGATGGGCTGCCAGCAGCTGGCACAGGCGCGAATGCAGCGGAGGATGGTCAGCCGCCAGACGCTCCAGCCATCGCTGCCTTTGCGCCGGGTCGAGATCCATTGCCTCATCAAACAGGCCGGAAAGCTGCTGCCAGTCGCTGCCGCTCAGTTCCACTGCGTTGCTCCGTGATGAAAGGGGATGCATTCAGAACGAAAAAAACACAGCGAAAGCGCCATCCGCTTTGCGATGGCGGTTCAGCACAGTGCCTCAAACAGCAATGCCCGCGCCTTGAGCCAGTCGCGCTGTACCGTACGTCTGGCGATGCCGAGAAAATCGGCAGTCTGTTCTTCGCTCAGCCCGGCAAAATAACGCAGTTCGACCACTTGCGCGAGGCGCGGATCGAGCTGCTCCAGTTCGTTCAGCGCATCATGCACCCGCAGCAGTTCAGATTCATCCGGATTCGACAGATCCAGCTGCGATTCGAGTTCCACATGCTCGGCATCACCGCCGTGGCGTTCCGCTTTGCGACGGCGTGCATAGTCGATCACGATAGAACGCATCGCGCGCGCCGCATAACCGAGAAAATAATGTTTATCGGCAGCCTGCATTTGCGTGACGGCATTCAGGCGCAGCCACATTTCATTGATCAGTGCGGTGGTGTCGAGCAGGGTCAGATGCCCGCTGTGACGCAGGCGTGAGCGCGCCATCTGGCGTAATTCAGGATAGATCCTTTGCATCAGCTGCTCCGCCGCATGCGCGTCACCTGCGCGTGCCAGCATACACAAGGAGGCAAAATCATCCATAGGCAAGATTTTCAGTGAGTTCGCAAAAGTACGTATTTTAATAGAGCAGATATTGCTCATGCTAAAAAAACAAATAGTCTTTTGTAATTCGCGTCTGTTCCTTTGCGTCAGAAAACAACATCGGCGGAACTGCCCGGGGAAGAGCGGTGGATTATCGCGCCGGGGGCTGCTTTTTCTGCAGTATCGCAAGCGCTTCTTTTGTCCACTGCACGCGGCCTTCTTCAAAGCTGATGCCGGCTTTCAGTATCAGGTAGTGAATCTCTGCCTCGCGCGACAGCGGCTGGCGGCTGAAGTCGCGTTGCTCAATGGCACGATAGGTTGCTAACTCTTGCTCATGCAGCGCCAGACGGCGTTCCAGTTCTCCGGTCAGACCCAGTGGTCCGACGGCGGCATCGGCGCGCAGGCGCACCAGCATGTCGTCGCGAAGGCGCATTGGGGCAGCGCTCTCAGCCGCCCAGCGCTGCAGTTCCATCCGGCCAGCGGGCAGGATGTCGAAGCGTTTTTTCCCCGCACGACCGCCTTCCACCTCGCTGGAGCTGACCCAGCCCTGTTCTTCCATACGTGCCAGTTCACGGTAAATCTGCTGATGGGTGGCATGCCAGAAATAGCCGATGGATTTGTCAAAACGCCGCGCCAGATCGTAGCCGGAACAGGGTTTCTCAACGATGGAGGTCAGCAGGGCGTGTTGTAGAGACATGAATAGAAGGGATGCTCAGGAAAATTTGTCTCAATTTTATATGCAACTGGTTGCATAAATAAAGGCATTTCATTATGCTGATATGCACTTAGTTGCATATTTAGTTGCATCATTCAGCTGCCTCATTCCATCGTCCGGTCGGCTGAGCTGTTGATAGAAACTGGCAATGCGCTGCGATGTGCATGCCTTTCCCCCGATTTGTCCCGACTCACGAAAAAGGAAATTGCGATGTCTTTTTATCCTCATCTGACCCAGCCGCTTGACCTCGGCTTCACGACTCTGCCAAACCGCCTGCTGATGGGCTCCATGCACGTTGGTCTGGAGGAGGTCGATCATGGTTTTGAGCGGATGGCGGCGTTCTATGCCGAACGTGCGCGTGGCGGTGTTGCGCTGATCGTGACCGGCGGCATTGCGCCGAACGAGCGTGCGCGCCCTATGCACGGCGGCGCGATGCTGACGACCGAGGAAGAAGCGGCGCATCACCGTATCGTGACCGATGCCGTCCATCGTGAAGGCGGCAAAATCGCGATGCAGATTCTGCATTTTGGCCGCTATTCCTATCAGCCTACGCTGGTGGCGCCGAGCGCGATCAAGGCGCCGATCAATCCGTTCAAACCGCATGCGCTGACTACGGAAGAAGTCGGCCAGACGATTGACGACTTCGTGCGCTGTGCCGGTCTGGCGCAGTCGGCTGGATACGATGGCGTCGAAGTCATGGGTTCTGAGGGCTACCTGATCAATGAATTCATCGCCGCACGCACCAATCAGCGTGACGACGAATGGGGCGGCGCGTATGAAAACCGCATCCGCTTTCCGGTCGAAATCGTGCGTCGCATCCGCGAAAAAGTCGGCACCAATTTCATCATCATCTATCGTCTGTCGATGCTCGATCTGGTGGAAGGTGGCTCGACACTGGAAGAAGTGATTCAGCTCGCCAAAGCGATTGAAGCCGCGGGCGCCACCATCATCAATACCGGTATCGGCTGGCATGAGGCGCGTATTCCGACCATTGCAACCAAGGTACCGCGCGCCGCGTTTGCCTGGGTCACGCAAAAACTCAAAGGCCATGTGAATATCCCGCTGGTGGCGACCAACCGGATCAACACCCCGGAAGTGGCGGAACAATTGCTGGCAGATAATTTCTGCGACATGGTGTCGATGGCGCGTCCTTTGCTGGCCGACCCATTGTTTATGCGCAAGGCCGAACAGGGCAGGGCCGAGCTGATCAATACCTGCATCGGCTGTAATCAGGCCTGTCTGGATCATACTTTCGGCGGCAAGATCACATCCTGTCTGGTGAATCCGCGTGCCTGCCACGAAACCGAACTGGTCAATGCCCCGCTGAGTCAGGCCAAACGCATTGCTGTCGTGGGTGCCGGACCGGCAGGCCTGAGCTTCGCCACCACCGCTGCCCAGCGCGGCCATGCCGTGACTCTGTTTGATGCGGCAGCCGAAATCGGCGGTCAGTTCAACATTGCCAAACAGGTGCCGGGCAAAGAAGAATTTTATGAAACGTTGCGCTATTTTGACCGCCAGCTGCCATTAAGCGGTGTGACGCTGAAACTGAACAGCAAGGTCAGCGCGGCTGATCTGCAAGATTTCGACGAAGTGGTGCTGGCAACTGGCATCACGCCGCGCGTGCCGGAGATCGAAGGCGTCAGCCATCCGAAGGTGTTGAACTATCTGGATGTGCTGCGCGATAAAAAGCCGGTGGGTAAAACCGTCGCCATTATCGGCGCTGGCGGTATCGGTTTTGACGTGGCCGAATACCTGAGTCACAGCGGTATCAGCCCGAGTCTGGACCCGGAAAAATTCTTTGCCGAGTGGGGCGTGGACACCAGCTACCAGGGTGTCGGCGGCCTGACTGAGGCCAAGGTGGAGGCGCCGGCCCGTGAGATTTTCCTGTTACAGCGCAAGACCTCCAAGGTCGGCGATGGCCTGGGTAAAACGACAGGCTGGATTCACCGTACTGGTCTGAAAAACCGCGGCGTACATATGATTGCCGGCGTGACGTATAACAAGGTGGACGATGCCGGCCTGCATGTCACGATCGACGGCCAGCAGAAAACCCTGCCGGTCGATAATGTGATTTTGTGTGCTGGTCAGGAACCGCGCCGTGATCTGCAGGCAGCACTGGAAAGCGCAGGGAAAACGGTGCACCTGATCGGTGGCGCCGATGTGGCGGCCGAACTCGACGCTAAACGTGCGATCAATCAGGGAACCCGTCTGGCCGCCATCATCTGATGATGAGACAAGTCTGACACCGGTCATCAAAGGAGCCATAACATGAAGACACTGCATCCACAGGCGGCTGCTTCGCTCGCACACTGGCACAGCATGATCGCCAGCCGTGATCTGACGGCATTGCCGGGGCTGGTGCATCCTGCTGCGGTATTCCGTTCGCCGATGGCGCATCAGCCGTATGCCAGTTCGCAGGCAGTCGTGCTGATTCTGTCAACGGTGATCAATGTATTCGAAGATTTCACCTACCATCGTGAATTTGCCAGTGATGACGGACTCAACGTCGTGCTGGAGTTCAGCGCCCGGGTCGGCGACAAGCAACTCAAAGGTATCGACATGATCCGTTTTGATGAGACAGGAAAAATCGTCGAATTTGAAGTCATGGTCAGACCGATGAGCGGCTTGCAGGCGCTGGGTCAGGAAATGGGTACGCGGCTGGCGCAGTATTTGCCGGCTTATAAAACTCCCGGGCCGGCCTGACCCGGACCAGAACGCATTTCATCCCTGTTGATGAAATGCGTTCTACTTGTTTGCAGTCCGTTTCAGGAAGCGCATCAGACTGCCGAGCAGCGGTAATTTTTCATACAGCTCCTCGGCGGCATCCCAGTAATCCCTGTGCATCATGACCCGCCCATCTGCCGCAAAACGGATATGGGTTGCACCGCGTATGCATTGTTCATCCGGATGAAAGCGTTTCATAGTGAACAGGAAGTCCCAGCACAGAAACGCCGCATCACCTTGCAGCACGGTTGAGGTAATCACGAAGCGCGGCTGCCCGACCTGCACAAACATATGCGCAAAAATTCGCCGGACGTGATCAATCCCATGCACTTCATTGAATGGGTCCTTGAAATACGCATCCTCGGTATAAACGTGATGAATTTTTTCCACGCTGGCGAGACTGACGGATTCAAAAAAAGCGACCAGTTTATCCAGACTGGCCTGATGGTCAAGAGTGTTCATGGTTTATAGTCCTGTGACTTTATGTACCAGATAAAAATAGCTGCGATACGGCAGAAGGCGTGCCAGCCTCAGCCAGTTGGTGAACCGCCCCGGGAAGTGGATGTGAAACCGTCCCTGTTCGATGCCCTTTATCATTGCCTGTGCGGCAGCCGGTGCCGTCATCAGGGCGGGCATCCTGAAATCATTGTCTGCCGTCATCGGTGTGGCGACAAAACCGGGATTAATCATATACACCGCAATATTTCGCGGACGAAGATCTATGTACAGTGATTCGCACAGATTGATGACAGCGGCTTTGCTCGGGCCGTATGCCAGTGCCTCTGGCAAACCAGAATAACCGGCAACAGAGCCGACGATCCCAATCCCGCCCGCACCTTGCTGCAGTAAAGTCGGCAGAATCACTGCCAGACATTGATAAACCCCGCGTACATTGACATCCAGCACATGATTGACATCGGCCAGATTAAAGCTGGTGGCGCGCATGGCATTATAGGTTCCGGCAACGACCAGAACCAGATCGAGCTGCTTCCAGATCAATAGCAACTGGTCGTGAGCAGCCTGCAGGCTGGCATGATCGGTGATGTCCAGCGGCAGCGTGAGTGCCTGTGGGTGAGATTGCGCGATCCGGGACAGTTGTTGCTGATTGCGGGCTGACAGTGCGACGAGCGCTCCCTTTGCCAGCAATTGTTGCGCAACTTCAGCCCCGATTCCGGTGGATGCGCCGATAATCCAGATGCGTTTTCCATGCCAGTCGCGAATGCGCGGATTCATGCTATCCACCCGTCGCCTCACTGCGTCTGCTGAACGACAGGGTTACACTGCCAAGGTCAACGCCAAACTTGCGCATGATCGCGCGGTTCAGCATGACCTTGTCGTTCATCAGCACCATGACGTCATCAAAATCAACGTGATACACGCTATCGTTAACCGGCAGGGCGAGCACGTATTTCCAGTGCAGGGTATTACCGGAAAGGATACCCTGCGCTTCGCCGATGACGTCGTCGGCCTTGCCGGTAAAACGATCCGGTGCCACCTTGGTCAGCGTCCAGATGCGTTTTTGTTTGCTGCCATCGGCATAAGTAAAGTTTTCATCAAGTATGCCGACGTCACCGTTCCATCGACACTGAATGACAACGGTGAAGCGCTTGACGATTTTGCCGGAACGGTCCTGAAACATACCCCAGGCGTCCAGCGTGCCGCTGAAGTAGCGCTGTAAATCGAGCCGCGGCATTTCATGGGCATACAATGACGGATCATCCGTACTGGCGCAGGAAGCCAGCAGCAGGCAGATGATCAGCATCATCGTCTTTTTGAAAACAGGCAGTGGTTTCATGATGCTGTCCGCAGAGAAGATGTCAGAAAGGATGTTTTGCCAATCAGCTTGTTGCGCAGATCCGGTGCCGATGTGTTTTCATCCAGCCAGATGGAAAAGAAAGAACGCGCAAATTCCGGATCCCGTATTTCGCCGAGAAATTTGTCGTTCAGATAAAAGCGTATTGCTTCACCCGGGATATGAATGCCGGTCAGCCGGCTGCCTTCTTTGACATCCGGAAAAATCGCTTTCAGTTGCGTCAGCCATAGCTGCTGTTTTACCGCTGTTCCCAGTTTCAGTTTCCGGATTTCTTCTATGCTCGCTTCGGCAATTTTTCCGCCTTGCAGGTCACGTGCATACGTGAGTTCGAGCGCAAAAGGGTGGCTGAAATCACTTCCACTATCCGGCAGGGTCCACAGAACGGCACCATAAATCACCATGCCAAACCAGCGATAAGTGCCGGAGCCCCGCAGCACGGCTTGCGGAATTTCTTCCCTGACCGGTGACGGTGCATTGCCGGCGAATGCACCATCCAGACAGAGCAGCACGGTAACTGCCAGTGCGATATGCCGGAGAGCGCCTGAGGCTGGCGATTTCATTTTTTGACCAGTGTGAATTGCGCTACGTCGATATTCCCGGCACGGAACCCGGCTTCGCAGTACGCCAGATAAAATTCCCAGGTACGTAAAAATTCTTCGTCAAATCCCTGAGCCCTGATTTCGGGTAATTTTTCCATAAATGCTTTGCGCCATTCGAGCAGGGTACGTGCGTAGTCCAGACCGAAGGTAAAAGTATCGATGACCTGCAGACCATGCGCTTCGGCAAGCTGATGGAATTTTTCTATTGACGGAAGCATGCCGCCGGGGAAGATATATTGCTGGATAAAATCGGTGCCTTTGCGGTAGCGTTCGAATAAGGCATCTGCAATCACGATGCTTTGTATGCAGGCGCGGCCGCCGGACTTCAGATTGCGCTGCAGGCAGGCGAAGTAGCCGGGCCAGTATTCTTCACCAACCGCTTCGAACATTTCGATCGAGGCGATCGCATCGTAATCGCCATGCGCATCGCGATAATCCTGAATCTGCAAATTGCTGCGTGTCTGCAACCCTGCACGCTGCAGCCGGTCACGCGCGAAATGCAGCTGTTCGGATGACAGCGTCAATCCCGTCACATGCGCCTGTGCGTCGCGCGTGGCCATCTCTGCAAAACCGCCCCAGCCGCATCCGATTTCCAGCACTTTTGCCTCCGCCGGCAAATTGAGTTGCTGCAAAATCCGGCGATATTTCATTAACTGCGCCTCATGCAGGTCCTCGACCTGATCCGAGCAAAACAGCGCGCTGGAATATGTCATTGAGGGGTCCAGCCACAGACGGTAAAAATCATTCCCGATATCGTAGTGCGCATGGATATTTTTTTTACTGCCGGATCTGGAATTACGGTTCAGCAGATGCTTGATCCGGTATAGAAGATTGCCCCACCATGTTCCATAGATCACTGATTCCAGTTGAAGCCGGTTGCGGGTAATCAGTTCAATCAGTCCGGCGAGATGCGTTGTCGTCCAGTGACCGGCAATATAGCTTTCAGCAAAACCGATGTCGCCGGATTTGAGCGTGGCACGGCATAACTGCCAGTTCCTCAGGTTCAGCGTCACATGCCGGTTACCATCATCCGCTCTGCCAAAACACGCGATCTGTCCATCCGGGAAATGTATCGTCAGACTGCCATGTTCCAGCTTATGGAGCAGACCGGTGACAAAGCGTGCTTCGGCAGGAAAATGCCTGGTATCCAGTTGTCTGGCCTGACTGCTGCCGGTGGACAGCGTGGGGTGGAAAGTGCTCATCGGCTAACCTCCTGGGAAGGTGGAGTGGGCTTGGAAAAAAAGGGAACACGTTTCAGCCACAGGCGTAATGCCTGAAGATGTATGCGGAAGACAACGGCGATGGTCATCAGCGGATAACGGAACATCACTTGCCATATCCGTTGATCTGTCATGGCCTGTTCCAGACCAGAGATCGACGTCATTAAGACGATGCCCTGCTCATCCGCGTAATCAATTCTGGCGATATGGCGTTTGTGTGTGCTGGTGCTGATGGTTTGCTGATGCTGTAAAAAGCGGAAGCGGTAAGTTCCGCAGACCTCGCAGAACGGTGAAACATGGAAGATTTTCCGGGCATATAATTCCTGTCCGTTTTCCAGCGTATCGCCGTGTTCCAGTAGATAAAGATGCTTTTCCCCGAAGGTGTTGCGCACTTCGCAGACGACAGCCCGCAGGCTGCCGTCGCTGCGGTGGCAGAACCAAAAAGACACAGGATTAAACACATAGCCCAGCACACGGGGAAAACACTGGAGCCAGATTTCACCGCAGGCGTCGGTGATCCCTTCGCTGCGCAACAATCCGTCCAGCCAGGCAGTCGGTGTCTGCTGGCCGTCGCCATGATCGCTATCAAAAAATGACAGTAGATTGAAACGGTTATGTGAAAAAAAACGGCTGCATGCCACCGCTTGCCGGTTCATCAGCGCGCGTATGGGGATCCGTATAAAAAACACTCCGTAGCGGAAAGTGTTTTTTGCCGGGCGGAACCGGCGGTGCATGACCTCGCCCGTACATAACTGTATCGCTGCCGCTGTCGGGCTTGCTGTCGGTTCCGGGGCGGATTGCTGATTGATCGCTTTCATTTGGCAGGCTTTATGCGGCAAGAACAGCGGGCTCAGTCAGTGCCGCGCCGGCGATGATGCTGCGGGCGGCTTGCAGACCGGATTTCAGGCCATCTTCATGGAAGCCATATCCAGTCCATGCACCGGCAAACCAGATCTGACGCTTCCCCTGAATCTGATGCAACATGCTTTGTGCTTTGACTGCCGCTGTGTCAAACACAGGGTGGGCATAGTCAAAACTGGCAATGATTTTCTCGGTGGCAGGCTCATCGATGGGATTCAGACTGACGATAACGGGCGTCTTAAATGGCAGGGGCTGCAACTGATTGATCAGATAATGCACGCAGACTCGTGGCTCTTTACTATCGGCGCTCTGGTAATTCCATGCAGACCAGGCCTTGCGCTTATCAGGAAGGAAACTGGAATCGGTGTGTAATACCGCACGGTTAGGCTGGTAGTTGATGGCTTCCAGAATGTCCCGTTCCGGGGCGGTGATATCGCCCAGCATCTTCAGCGTTTGATCGCTGTGCGTCGCCATGACGACATGGTCAAATTCTTCCGTACCCCTTGCCGAGCTGACACTGACCCGCCCCGTGGGACTGCTGTGCACGGCGCTGACGGGCGTGTTTAAAAAAGTGTGGGTAATGTATGGCAGCAGTTTCTCAACATAGTGTTTTGCGCCGCCCTTGACGGTATGCCATTGCGGGCGATTGTTGATCTGCAGTAAACCGTGGTTGTGGCAGAAGCGCACAAATGACGACAAGGGAAATGCCAGCATGGTCTGCGTCGGACAAGACCAGATGCAGGCAGCCATCGGCAGTAAATACCAGTGGATGAATTCTTCGCTGTAGCGGTGCTGCTGCAGGAATATACCCAGTGGGGTATGAAAGTCATGCGCTGTTTCCGCATGCGCCAGCGCGGTGGTTTGCTGATTGAAACGCATGATGTCACGCAGCATGCGCAGGAAGCGCGGATTGAGCAGATTACGCCGCTGAGTAAAGACCGTGTCGAGATTGGCGCCAGCCCATTCCAGGGTTCGCCCTGCGACGGGCATTTTGACGGAAAAAGACATGTCTGTCGCAACGGTTTCAATCTGCAGATCCTGAAACAGCCTGACCAGGTGAGGATACGTTTTGTGGTTGAACACCAGAAAACCGGTGTCGACACCGTAAGTTTGTCCTTCCAGGGTGACATCCACAGTATGCGTATGTCCGCCGAAATAACTGCCAGCCTCAAACAGCGTGACTTCGTGCCGGGCGCGCGACAGTTCGTAAGCACAGGAGAGGCCGGAGATGCCGGAACCGATCACCGCAATTTTCATGATTGTTGATTCATCAGGGTTAAGTGTGAATGCCGGAAACAGTTTTCACAGCGCCGCAGCATTGTGGGTGCACCATGCCATGCCGGTAAATATGCAGAACTGCCGCGATGTCTCTGGTATATACGCAGGCGGGCAGCATTTGGATTCACTGGTGATTGCTTCCTGTACATTGCTGCCCTCATTAAAGAATGACCGGAAAATATATTTTGTGACTCATCAGTCATGAAATATACTACAAAGTCTGATTTTGTACAGAAAAAGATCATGAAATTTAAAATCCCCTTCAAGAAGCAGCAGTTCGATGCCCGTGAAGAAGCGATCATCGATGCCGTCAATCATCTTTTGTCCGAAAAGGGCTATGACCTGATGACCATGGACGATGTGGCGGATGCTGTCGGTATTGCAAAAGGCAGCCTGTACAAGCACTTTTCATCCAAGGACAAGCTGGCCGCCGCTGCACTGACGCGTTTGCTCAAGGCGACCGAGGAAGAGCTGGATACGCTGGCGGAAGACATGCCCGCGATTGACCATATCCGGCATATTCTGATCTGGTCGCTGCGCTTGCGGCTGCAAGGTGGTGTGCCGCATCTGCCATCGACCAGCCGGACTTTGCAGCGCAATCTGATGCTGAATCTGGATTACGTGATGGTGGCTTTGCGTGTCAATAAGCGATTTTATGCGCTGGTGGCAAAAGCGCGGGAGCAGGGCGCGCTGACTGCGCTGGTGCCGGATGATGTGGTGGTCTATACGCTGTATTCACGGGCCTGCGACCCCACCATGGAATTTCTGTTGAGAGATCAGCGACTCAGCCACGAGCAGATTGTCGATGCGATGGTGCATGCGACCATGGGCGGCTTTTTATCGGCACCAAACCCTATTCCGGCATAAGTTTTTCATACCGATGCCGGAATGGCCGCAGGCTGGAAACCCATTGCTGATAAGGGTTTCCGAATTTTCGTAGAGTGGACGTACCGGTTCCGTCTTTACTCCGCCTTTTCCGCCAGCGCTTTTTCGACGTCAGCCACCAGCTTTTTACTATCCGGTGTGGTGAGGCTGGAGTACGCAGCAACCACGTTGCCTTTGCGGTCGATCAGATATTTGTAGAAATTCCATTTCGGCGTGGTGCCGGTGGCTTTCACCAGTTCCGCATGCAGCGGATTGATGTCTTTGCCTGACACCGAAGATTTGGCAAACATCGGAAATTTCACGCCGTAAGTATTGAAACAGAAATCGGCAATTTCCTTGCTGCTGCCCGGTTCCTGCTGGCCGAAATCATTGGATGGGAAGCCAAGCACGACCAGCCCCTTGCTGCTGTACTTGGCATACATTTTTTCCAGACCTTCGTACTGGCTGGTAAAGCCGCAGTAACTTGCAGTGTTCACCACCAGCGCGACTTTGCCTTTGTACTGGCAGAGATTTTGTGGCGCATCATCCTGCAGGCGGTTGAACTGGTGATTCAGGATCGCAGGGCAGGCTTCCGGTGACTGCGCAAAAGCAGGCGCGCTGCAAAATGCAGAAACGACAGCAAGCATGGCGGAAATGAGGACAGTACGTAGCAGCATGGCTGACTCCTTCAAGAAAGAAATACATAGTAGCCCAGCTGCAAAAAAGTTGCAGGCCGCTGGGCTGACAGGGATGTTTTACCGGATGCTGCAGGCAAACAGACAATACCTTGTTTCCAAGGGAGCAGGCACTTCATCAAAACAGGATGATGCATGCTGTATCCGGTGCGGTATGAGCCTTCAGGGTACTGTCGTGAAGGAGTCATACGCCTCTGCTACAATCAATACACATTTTGTGAGTTGTAACTGATGCCGAGGTAAGCCATGCTTTATCCTGAATTGTTTAAATCGCTGGAGCAGGTGCGCTGGAATATGGATACCGATATTCCGTGGGAGCAATATGATGCTTCCCTGCTGACGCCGGAACAGGCGCAGACCATCAAAATGAATGCGATCACCGAATGGTCGGCCTTGCCGGCGACGGAAATGTTCTTGCGCGATAACCGCGACGACAGCGATTTCTCCGCTTTCATGTCGATCTGGTTTTTTGAGGAGCAAAAGCATTCGCTGGTGCTGATGGAATATCTGCGCCGCTTTCACCCTGAGCTGGTGCCGACTGAGGCGGAACTCGACCAGGTCCGGTTTGAATTCGATCCGGCACCGCGACTGGAAACACTGATGCTGCATTTCTGCGGCGAAATCCGCCTGAACCACTGGTACCGTTGCGCATCCGAATGGCATTCCGAGCCGGTGATCAAGCATATTTATAAAATCATCAGTCAGGACGAGGCACGTCATGGCGGTGCTTATCTGCGTTACATGAAAAAATCACTGGCGGAAGTCGGCGATGTGGCACGGGCGGCATTTTCTAAAATCGGCGTGCTCATGGCATCGGCAAGGCGCACCGAAAAGCCTTTGCATCCGACCAATCTGCATGTGAATCAATCTTTGTTTCCGAATGACACGGTGCAAAGCCGTCTGCCTGACCCCGACTGGCTGGAGCGCTGGCTGGACGGGCAGATCAGGTTTGACGGTGTGTGGGAAAAGAGAGTGGTGGACCGGATTTTGCACAATCTGTCCCTGTTGTTCGAACGCAGCTTTGAAACCGTGCAGGACCTGAACCGTTATCGCAAGGAAGTCGCACAGCGCCTGTCTGCTGCCGGTCAGGCGGCGGCTCTCTGAGGAAAACGCCAACCGTTGTACAATCCGGCTGCCTGCCGCGATTGTCAGCGGTATTTTCCATTGTTGACCATGCCTGAATTCGAAAAAAAAATCTGTTCCCCGGCTGAACTGGCGCAGCGTGCTGCCGCATTACCCCATCCGGTCGTGATGACGAATGGCGTCTTTGATATCCTGCATCGCGGGCATGTGAGCTATCTGGCGCAGGCCAGGGAGCACGGCGCTTCGCTGGTTGTGGCGGTCAATACCGATGCTTCGGTCAGACGTCTCGGTAAAGGAGACGATCGCCCCGTCAATACCTGTGCCGATCGCATGGCGGTATTGGCAGCGCTGGAGTCGGTCAGTCTGGTGGTGGAGTTTGAGGAGGATACGGCTTTGCAGGCAGTGCTGATTGCCAAGCCGGACGTGTATGTCAAAGGTGGCGACTACGATATGCAGGCCATACCGGAAGGGCAGGCGGTGCTGGCATATGGCGGTAAAGTGGCGGCGATTGCATTTGAACACGACCGTTCCACCACGCAATTACTGACAAAGGTCAGAGCCCGGGGCTGAGCAGTTTTGCAAACGTGCTGGTGTCAGCCGGTGTGACGGCCTGCTTCCTGTGCCAGCAACAGCGCTTCAAATTCTTCTGGCGGTAATGGCCTGGAAAACAGGTAGCCCTGTGCGAAATCACAACCGGCCTGACGCAGCAGATCGCGCTGCAATGCGGTTTCCACACCCTCTGCAATCACGCTTAAACCCAGCTTGTGCGCCATCATGATGATCGCCTCCGGCAGCGCGAGATCGTTCGAGGACGGTGTCAGATTGCGTGTGAATGACTGGTCAATCTTCAGATAATCAATGTCGAATTTCTGCAGATAAGACAGCGAAGAATAGCCGGTACCGAAATCATCAATCGCCACCTGTATCCCCGCATCGCGGAATTCCAGCAGACGGGTGGCGACCTTGGTGCTGGCATCCAGCAGCAGCCCCTCGGTGATTTCAATCGTGATGGCTTGTCCCGGTAGCTGATGCCGGCGCAAATGCTGCAGCCAGTCTGCATAACGTCCCTGGTCGTTCTGAAATTCCAGCGGTGACTGATTGATACTGATCTGGAAATCCGGATGCACCAGATCGCGCCATCGCCTGACCCAGTACGTGGCGACCTTGAATACCTGTTCCCCGATGTGATAGATCAGTCCGGTGCTTTCTGCAATCGGGATGAATTCCAGCGGACTGATATAGCCCAGCTGCGCATGCGGCCAGCGAATCAGGGCTTCCGCTTTGAGGATGCGTCCGCTGGCCAGATCGACGACCGGCTGAAAAAATACCTCCAGCTGCTGCTCATTCACCGCCAGCCGCAGATCGTTGCTGAGCCGCAGCCTTGACTGGGCGGCGATCTGCAGGTTGGGAGTGAAATAACTGAAGCGATTGCGCCCCTGATCCTTGGCAGCGTACATCGCCTGATCGGCATGTTTGATCAGATCGGACAGGGTGCTGGCATCGCGCGGATAAATCGTGATGCCGACGCTGGCCGACAGATAAATCTCCTGCTCAGCGAGCATGAATGGAGAAGACAAGGCACTGATGATATTGCGTGCGATCTGTTCCACATGCAGGGTATCGTGCTGATCGGGCATGGCGATCGTAAACTCGTCACCGCCCAGCCGCGCCACGGTGTCGCTGTCGCGCACGCAGCGTCGTAGTCTCTCGGCCGCTTCAATCAGCAAGGCGTCACCGCTGGCATGTCCGAGCGTGTCGTTGACCTCTTTGAAAAAATCCAGATCGATGAATAAAACCGCCAGCGGCAGATGGCTGCGCCGGCTGCGCCGCATATCCTGTTCCAGCCGGTCGTAAAACATACGTCGGTTGGGCAGACCTGTCAGCGGATCGATATTGGCCTGGGTCCAGATCAGTGCTTCCGACTGTTTTCGTTCGGTGATGTCGAGCACCGTTCCCAGCATCCGCAGCGGATTGCCATTTTCATCCCACTCTGCCAGCGCGCCGACTGACAGCACCCATATCCAGGAACCATTGGCATGCCGCTGGCGGAATTCGACGCGGTATTCCTCGGTTTTCCCGTTCAGATAATCGGAGTAGGCCCGGTCTGCTCTTTCGAGGTCGTCCGGATGCAGGCCGCTATACCAGCGGGCCCGGTTCTCTTGGAAATCCGGCAGGGTATAACCGAGCATGTGGGCGTATTCTGCATTCACCACCGCAATCCCGGTATGCAGATTCATATCAAACAGGCCCTGATGCGTGGCTGACAGTGCCATCCGCAGCCGTTCTTCGCTTTCGCGCAGGGCGACTTCCGCCTGTTTGCGCTCGGAGATGTCGGTATGGGTGCCGACGACCCGCAGCGGCTGGCCTTCGCTGTCGCGCTCGATGACCATACCGCGTGTGAGTATCCATTTCCAGCTGCCGTCTTTACATTGCACGCGGTGTTCGTTGATGTAGCCGGGTGTTCTGCCTTCAAAATGGGCGAGCCGGTCCAGCTCCATCTGTAATTTGTCGTCCGGGTGGGTGCGCCTATCGAGTTCTTCCGGCAGATTGCCGATGTCCTCCGGCGCGTAGCCGTAAATCGCTTTTAGTTTGTCGGACAGATATTCGATGCCGCTTTGCGGATACCAGTCCCAGGTGCCGTCGCCGGAGCTTTCCAGCGTCATTTGCCAGCGTTTTTCCTGGTCACGCAGTTGAGCGATGGTCTGATGGTAAGCGGTTACGTCAGTGGCCGTCATCAGGCAGCCGGTGACTGGCGACATGATTTGCGCCGCCGCCTGCTGTGCTGATTCCCTGAGCGGGGTCAGTTCCAGTGCCAGCAGGCGCTCGCTGCCGTCAGGTTGCGCAAAGACCTGGGTCAGGGAAGCCGGCGTTCCCTGAAAGGCTGCTTCAATGATGTCCAGCAAAGGAGAATCGAAAAGATGTCTCGCCTGCAAAGCGGTTTTGACTGGTTGTTGCGGCAGTTGCAGCCAGTCGCAAAACAATGGATTAATCCACGCCAACCGTTGTGGTGAAGACAGCATCAGAATACCGAACGGCAGCGCCGCAGCCACGGCAGGCAGGGCGTCCGGAATGGCGGCTGCCTGTCCCGGCAGAGGAGCGATTCCCTCGGCAAAGCCCTGTAATTGCGGCTGCGTTGATGATGCCGAATACTCGCCGCAAAAGCGGATGCAGTGTACCGGCAACCGCGTGTCTTGCAAGCTGCAGACCAGTTCAAACTGGCCTCCGGATAGGCTGACCTGCTGTAAGGCTGTCTGCAGGCTGTGTGCAGAATCCGGTGTCAGGCAGGCGCACACTTCCTGCAGCGGGATGCGGCTGGAATCGTCAGCGCGGTTGAATAAAGCACAAAGACCCGATGACCAGTGAAATTCACCGGTCTCCTCAAACCAGGTCCATGTTCCAAATTTATTCATTAACTCAATTGACAGCGCTGATCACAGGAGAATGCACTGATTGCGGCCACTCTGATGGTCTGGCGCAGGTGGCAATGCCTGCCTGTACCTTTACCATCAGCCGAGATGCGAACTTTCTATTTTTGCATCTTACAGTTCATTCTGAACTAATTTCCGGAACAAGAAAAGAACTGCGTGCTGCTTTGCCTGTGCTTATGCGCCACCGGCATAGCCATGTTGCCGCCATGCCTCATAAACTACGATGGCGACGGTGTTGGAGAGATTCAGGCTGCGGTTATCCGGCCGCATCGGCAGGCGGATGCGCTGTGCCGGCGGGAATGATTCCCTGAGTTGCGGCGCCAGCCCGCGGGTTTCTGCTCCGAAGATAAAATAATCTCCCGGCTCAAAACGCACGCTGGCAAACGGAGCGGAGCCATGCGTGGTCATGGCAAACATCCGGTGCGGATCTGGCTGTTCGCTGGCGCAGAATGCTTCCCAGTTCTTATGCACCTTCATGGTCGCATAGTCATGGTAATCCAGTCCGGCGCGCTTCATTTTGCTGTCATCCAATGGAAAACCCAGGGGCTCGATCAGATGCAGCTGAACACCTGTATTGGCGCACAGACGGATAATGTTACCGGTATTCGGTGGGATTTCCGGCTCCACCAGGACGACATGAAACAAGGTATTTCCTTACGATGAGTGATATTGGGTGCGTGCAAACACATAGTTGCTGACCGTGGCTGCACCGAAACGTTTCAGCATTGTAGCGATTTCATGCAGGGTCATGCCAGTGGTGATCACGTCGTCCACAATGCCGACATGCTTTCCCCGCAGGCTGCCGGTGATCCGTTCATCGAGCATGAAAGCGTTGCGCATGTTACGAATCCGGGCGTCCGGTGTCAGGCTGGTTTGCGGCAAGGTTTCCCTGATCCGCTGCAGTCCCCGCGGATACAGCGCAATCCCGAGCTGATGCGCCAGCGGTCTGGCAATCTCCAGCGCCTGATTAAAACCACGGTCTTGTAAACGCTGGCGTCCCAGCGGTACTGCCAGCAGCATGTCCGGCAAGTGCTGTTCCGCTTGCCGCAGAATGGCATCGCGCAGCAAACCGGCAAACAATGGCGCCAGTGCCAGCTGATGTGCAAATTTCAGCGACAGCACCAGCTGATCCTGTGGCGGCGCATAATCGCAGACCGCAATGGTGCGGTCAAATGCCGGCGGATTCCTGAGACAGTCACCGCAACGCTGCACAGGTGTTTGCCCGGGCTCCTGTTCGGTTACATGCAGACCGCATTGCGGACAATGAGATAAACCCGGCGGAAAATAAGTATGCCGGCAGGCGTCGCATAAAATTCCGGCGCTTTCTTGCCGGCACAGCGCACAGGTGCAGGGCAGCCAGTGCGTCAGCAAGCGCTGCAGGGATTTTTCAGCCAGAGATCGGAATGCGGGCATTGTTGAATTCTGCGGACAGTATCGCAAGCGTGTAAACTCTGGGAATTATCTCATTCCTCCGGCATCCGGCTGTTTTTTCTATGCTCAGCGCACCCATTGATACCCAACTAGTCAGAAGATTGTTCTCAAGGCCAGACAAAATGGCCCATGCGGAATTCCTGCGCCGGGAAGTGGCTTCCCGAATGCGGGAAAAACTGGAACTGGTCAGGATACAACCGCAGCGGGTGCTGGATGCCGGTTGCGGCAGCGGTGCCGACTTGCCGGAATTACAGCGCTGTTATCCCGATGCGCTGCTGCTGGGGCTGGATGCGGCGCCTGCCATGCTCGGCATGATCCGGCAGCAGCAACAGAACAGCATGAATGCCGTGAGTAAATTGCTGGCGCGCTGGACGCCCGCCGTTTTGAGGCAGGAGCAGGGAAATCCGCTGATCGGCGGGGACTTTTCCAGAACACCGCTGGCGGCGCAGGCGGTGGACATGATCTGGTCTAATCTCGCGCTGCACTGGCATCCTCAGCCGGATCAGGTTTTTGCCGAATGGCGGCGCATATTACGCACTGAAGGTTTGCTGATGTTTTCCTGTTTCGGGCCGGATACGCTGATCGAATTACGTCAGGCGTATGCAGAAGCAGACCAATTTCCACACACACTGCCATTTGTTGATATGCATGATTTCGGCGATATGCTGGTGAACGCCGGCTTTTCAACGCCGGTCATGGATATGGAAAAAATCACCCTGACCTATCAGGACACAACAAAATTACTGGACGACGTGCGGGCACTGGGCGGCAATCCGTTGCTAAGCCGCCGTCCCGGACTGATGGGCAGGCTGGCGCACGGAAAAATGCTGGCGGCACTGGAGCGGCAACGTAATGCAGAGGGACGGATTGCGCTGACTTTTGAAGTGATTTACGGTCATGCATTCCGTCCTGTCAGCAGAAAGACGTCTGCCGGCGAATCGATTATCCGCTTCGATCTGCCTAAAAAATCGCCATGATGTCACGTTTAATCTGGATCAAAGAAATATCGGAAAATCTGCGAAAATCCGCAGTAAGCGATGTTTCATTTGCGCCAGATCATTGATTTCTGATTTGTATTCTGCTTGATATCCCGCTTCATTACACCTTATACTCATGAGGTTGTAGAAGCTGCCAGTACGCACTTTGTAACAATGATTCCGCGTCCTGGTGCACAGTTCAAAAGAATTCTAATCGGGGTTTTGGGGATATCATGAAACATGCAAAGCGATTCAAATCGTTCATGCTGGGCGCCTCGCTCCTGGCTGCCAACCTGCCGGCCTGGGCGGTGGTGGATAGTCAGGGTGGTCCAGCTGTACGTCAGTTAAATTTGCAAACACCAGTCACACAGATTGCCGAGCAGATTTATTCCATTCATAACCTCATGCTGGTTATCTGCCTGGTGATTTTTATTGCAGTATTCGGAGTCATGTTTTACTCCATACTCAAACACCGCAAATCAGTGGGGCATGAAGCTGCCACTTTTCATGAAAGCACTGCCGTCGAGATCGCATGGACTGTCGTCCCCTTCCTGATCGTGATCGGCATGGCATTGCCGGCCACGAAAACAGTCGTTGCCATGAAAGACACCTCGAACGCCGATCTGACGATCAAAGTCACCGGCATGCAATGGAAATGGGGCTATGACTATCTGAAAGGCGAAGGCGAAGGTATTTCTTTCCTCTCCACGCTGGCAACGCCACGCACACAGGTTGGCGCACCGGGCGTCGCACCGACAGAAGCCCGCGGTGATAATTATCTGCTTGAAGTGGATAATCAGGTTGTTGTACCTGTGAATAAAAAAGTCCGCATGATCACGACGGCAAATGACGTGATCCACTCCTGGACTATTCCTGCTTTCGGCGTCAAACAGGATGCGATTCCCGGCTTTGTCCGCGATACCTGGTTCAAAGCAGAAAAAATTGGTACTTACCGCGGTCAGTGCGTGGAACTGTGCGGCAAGGAACATGCCTTCATGCCGATCGTCGTCAATGTCGTGTCCGACGAAGACTACAAAAAATGGGTAGAGACCAAAAAGAAAGAAATGGCGGCCAAGGCAGATGATCCGAACAAGGTCTGGACTGTCGATGAACTCAAGCAGCGCGGTGAAAAAGTCTATGCTGCAAATTGCGTTGCCTGCCATCAGGCTTCCGGTAAAGGCGTTCCCGGTGCGTTCCCTGCGCTGGATGGTTCTGCCGTCGTCGCTGGTGAAAAGGCAGGACAAATGGCAATTGTGATGAACGGTAAGAATGGCATGCCATCCTGGAAGGCGACTTTGTCTGATACAGAGATTGCTGCGGTGATTACTTATACCCGTAACAACTGGTCTAACAAGTCGGCCGAAAATATCGTTCAACCAGCCGAAGTTCTGGCTGCGCGTAAGTAATAACAGGAAGAACAGGAGAAAAGATGAGCTCTACTACCGTTGATCACGCTCACGATCACTCTCACGACCACGCGCATGACCATCCGCATGGTTTCCGCCGCTGGTTGTTTGCTACCAATCATAAAGATATCGGCAGCTTGTATTTGTGGTTTGCCTTCACGATGCTGTTGTCCGGCGGTGTGCTGGCGCTGATGATCCGTGCCGAATTATTCCAGCCTGGCCTGCAACTGGTGCAGCCGGAATTCTTCAACCAGCTGACAACCATGCACGGTCTGATCATGGTGTTCGGTGCGATCATGCCAGCCTTCGTCGGTTTCGCGAACTGGATGATTCCACTGCAGATCGGCGCATCGGATATGGCGTTTGCCCGTATGAATAACTTTTCATTCTGGCTGATGCCGCCAGCGGCGATTTTGCTGGTTGCATCTTTCTGGGTTCCAGGCGGTGCAACGGCTGCCGGCTGGACGCTGTATGCGCCGCTGTCGACACAAATGGGTCCTGGCATGGACATGGCGATTTTTGCTGTGCACATCATGGGCGCCTCTTCCATCATGGGCTCGATCAACATCATCACAACAATCCTGAACATGCGTGCACCAGGCATGACACTGATGAAAATGCCGATGTTCTGCTGGACATGGCTGATCACTGCCTATCTGCTGATAGCCGTGATGCCTGTGCTGGCCGGTGCGATCACGATGACGCTGACTGACCGTCATTTTGGCACTTCCTTCTTCAATGCAGCCGGTGGCGGCGATCCGGTGATGTATCAGCACATCTTCTGGTTCTTCGGGCACCCTGAGGTGTACATCATGATTCTGCCGGCGTTCGGCATTGTCTCCCAGATTGTTCCTGCCTTTGCCCGTAAGCCTTTGTTTGGCTATGCCTCCATGGTGTATGCAACGGCATCGATCGCGATTCTGTCGTTCATCGTCTGGGCACATCACATGTTCACGACCGGTATGCCTGTGACGGCGCAACTGTTCTTCATGTATGCCACCATGCTGATTTCGGTGCCAACCGGTGTCAAAGTGTTTAACTGGGTTGCAACCATGTGGAAAGGTTCGATGACCTTCGAAACACCGATGCTGTTTGCCGTGGGTTTTATTTTCGTGTTCACCATGGGCGGTTTCACTGGACTGATTCTGGCGGTGACGCCGATTGATATCCAGTTGCAGGATACCTATTACGTTGTGGCGCACTTCCACTATGTACTGGTGGCGGGCTCTCTGTTTGCCCTGTTTGCCGGCTATTACTACTGGAGTCCGAAGTGGACCGGTTTTATGTACAACGAAACCCGTGGCAAGATTCACTTCTGGGGCTCCCTGATTGCGTTTAACGTCACATTCTTCCCTATGCACTTCCTCGGACTTGCAGGGATGCCACGCCGTTATGCAGATTATCCGGCGCAGTTCACAGACTTCAATCAGGTAGCGACAATTGGCGCTTTCTGGTTTGGCCTGATGCAGGTGTATTTCATCCTGGCAGTCGTTATTCCTTCTATCAAGGGCGGCAAGCCTGCGCCTGCCAAGCCATGGGACGGAGCGGAAGGTCTGGAGTGGACTGTACCAAGTCCTGCGCCATTCCATACGTTTGAAGAACCGCCTGTCGTTAAATAACTCTGGAAACACTTGTCCGGAATCATTGTTCCGGACAAGTGTGCGACTATGAAAAACGATAAAAAACCTGATAACACCAGAACAGCATTGATACTGGCATCGATCGCCCTGATTTTTTTCATTGGTGTGTTTGTCAAGCAGACGTTACTGCGTTGAACTGAGAATCTGATGTCGGAAAATAAGCAGAACGCAGGAAGTTTTATTCAGAAGCTCAATGCCAGGCTGCTGTCTAAATTAGTACTCATAGCTGTGATGATGTTCGGCTTTGGCTACGCATTGGTGCCGGTGTACAAGCAGATTTGTGAAATCACAGGCATTAATATCCTTACACCGAAAGACATTTCGGCGAAAGAGATTTCGAATACTCAGATAGACCGCAGCCGTGAAGTGACCATTGAATTTGATGCCAATACGCAGGGGCCTTGGCGTTTTCGTCCGGTGGTGTCCAGTATGAAAGTGCATCCCGGTGAGATGACGCAGATCGTGTATGAAGTTGTTAACAAGCAGGCTTACAAAATGGATGCGCAGGCAATACCAAGCTATGCACCTCAGCAAGCCAGCAGCTACTTCAAAAAGATGGAATGTTTTTGCTTCAAGCAGCAAACGCTGGAGGCCAACGAGGCCAGGCAGATGCCGGTCGTGTTTTATATTGACCCTGCGTTACCGAAAGACGTGAAAACGATTACTTTGTCATACACTTTTTTTGAAGTGGGCAATAAGACCGGAGTAGCGCAGTCCGGACAGCAGGGTAAAACATGAGTGAATTGAAAGATGCGGTAAAACGCAAGGCTTCTTTTATCGCAACAGTCAAAGCCGTGTTCTGGTCGTTTCTGGGAATACGTAAGAAAAATGACTATGAGCAGGATGCAGCCGAGCTGAATCCGGTTCACGTCATTATTGCCGGTATCATCGGTGCGTTGATTTTTGTCTCAACCCTGGTGCTTATCGTGAAGTATGTCGTCGCAAAATAACAATTTGAGCAGTACATTAAAATGCATCGGGAGATGGAAATGAGTTCTTCGCACGCTAAAGCACCGTATTATTTTGTACCAGGACCTTCTAAGTGGCCTGTTCTGGCAGGTTCTTCCTTATTGCTGACCATGCTGGGCGCGTCTGCCTGGGTAAATGGTCTGAGCTGGGGCAGTTACGCAAATCTGGCCGGTGTGTTTCTGACACTGGTGGTGTTGTATAACTGGTTTGGTGATGCGATTGCAGAATCTGAAAGCGGTCAGTACAGCGCACGGATTGACGTGTCCTATCGCTGGAGTATGAGCTGGTTTATTTTTTCTGAAGTCATGTTTTTCGCTGCATTTTTCGGCGCACTGTTTTATGCGCGCAGCATCACCATGCCCTGGCTGGCTGATCTGGACCACAAAGTGCTCTGGCCGGATTTTTCCGGACAGTGGGGCAATGCCGGTCCTGCAGGCACGATTGAATCGTTCAAGACCATGGGGCCATTCCCTATTCCGACGATCAATACGGCATTATTGCTGACTTCCGGCGTCACGCTGACGATTGCGCATCATGCATTGCGTGCCGGCCAGCGCGGCAAGACGGCATTCTGGCTGTTTGCCACGATCGTCCTGGGTGCCGTATTCATGGGCTTCCAAGCCTATGAGTATATCCATGCGTATCATGAGCTGAATCTGAAATTGACTTCCGGTATTTATGGTTCTACATTCTTCATGCTGACCGGCTTCCACGGTTTCCATGTCACGATGGGGGCGATTATGTTGTCAGTCGTGCTGTTCCGTGTGTTGAAAGGCCATTTCACTCCGGATCATCATTTTGCGTTTGAAGGTGCTGCATGGTACTGGCACTTTGTGGATGTGGTTTGGCTGGGTCTGTATGTTGTGGTGTACTGGCTGTAAGATCTCGCTACACTGACGAATAAAAAAGCCGCACATCAGTGCGGCTTTTTCTTATGACCTGAATGAGCAGTTGCACCGGCAGTCAGAGATGTAGCGGAGGTCAGTGGATGTACTGGGGGGTATCTCACAGTACAATCATCTGCCCGGTGAATGGGGCCTGTGCCGTATCCGTGTCAGTTGAGTCAGTGAGTTCAGCGGATTCCGGTCGGTTGTATCAGACCAAAGTGATTGGCAAGCAGTATCAGGATAAATAAAGTGATGGAAAAACCGACCCGGAACGCCAGTGCCCAGACTGTCCGGTTACTGCGTCCCTTATCTTTCATCAGATAGACCAGTGCTGATCCCATGCTGAAAATAATGAGGAAAAATGCAATCGCAACAAAAATTTTCATGCTGATCCTGTCTCTCCGGTAAACAATTCATAATTAGCCCATTGTAATACAGTAATCTGCGAATGCCCATGTTCCAACGCTTCCGACTGCTTCCCCTGATCCTGACTCTGGCGCTGACAGCAGCGGGTATTTGGCTGGGACAATGGCAAACTGGCCGCGCACTGGAAAAAGAAGCCATCACCCGTCAGATGGCGTTGCGCCAGCAGATGCCGGCGGCCAGAGTGCAACGATGGACGGAGCTGGCCCAGCTGCCGCAGTTCAGTAAGGTATTGTTGCGCGGTCAGTTTATAAGCCAGTGGCCGTTGTATCTGGATAACCGTCCGTTGAACGGTGTATCCGGCCGCTATGTACTGATGCCTTTCCTGCCGGAAGGCAGTCAGCAGGCTGTCGTGGTGATGCGGGGCTGGCAGCCGCGCGACCCGCAGGATCGTAACCGCGTGTTGCCGTTGCGGACTCCGGCAGGGATGGTGGAAATTGAAGGCAGCATCCGGACGCAGCCCGATCATGTGATGCAGCTGGGGCAGCCTGATGTGGTGCGCCCCGGAGTGTTATTGCAGAATCTTGATTTGCCAGCGCTGGCAGCCGCATCCGGTCTGACATTCTCTCCCGCGCTGGTGATGCAGACGTCCGCGGCCGATGACGGATTGGAGCGCACCTGGCCGCGACCGGATACCGGTGCCGGCAAACACCGGGCGTATGCATTACAGTGGTATGCGCTGTCAGTGATGACAGTGGTTTTTTTTGTGGTGACAGGAATCCGACGTGGAAGAAAACAGCAAACAAAAAATTAACGGGCGCAGGAAATTGTTTCTGGTGCTGGCGATTTGCGCCGCACCCATGATCTGTTCCTATCTCGCTTATTACATCATCAAACCTGCCGGGCGCACCAATTACGGCACCATACTGGATCCGCGTCAGTATCCGATGCCGCTCATGCAGACCACGCTGCTTGGCAGTGCGGATGCAGGGAAAGGACTGAGCGCTTATCAGGGCAAATGGGTCATGCTGACTGTCGGTACCGGCGATTGCACGGAAACCTGTCAGAAGCGGCTGTACGACATGCGGCAATTGCGTCTGGCTCAGGGAAAAGAAATGGATCGCATCGAGCGCGTCTGGATGGTGACGGATGAGCAGCCGGTCAGCACCAGCCTGCTGCGCGAATACGATGGCATGCATATTCTGAAAACTGCCCCTGCTGAATTGCAGCACTGGTTGCCAGCAGATACCGGTACACAGATCAGCGATCATATTTATCTGATTGACCCGCTGGGTAATCTGATGATGCGTTTCCCAAAGGATGCAGACCCGAATAAGATCAAAAAAGATCTGGCAAAATTACTCCGTGCTTCCGCGATAGGCTGATGATGCTGCTGCAACTTGCTCTGATTGGAATCGGCGTCGCCCTGCTGCCATTGTCCATAGTTTATTTTTCCCGTGATCCCAGCAAACATCGCAAGCTGGTTGCCGTTACTGTCGCCCTGACGTTTGAATTAATCATGTTCGGGGCATTTACCCGGCTCACCGATTCCGGACTGGGTTGTCCTGACTGGCCGGGCTGTTACGGGCAGGCCAATCCGCTGCAATCACATGCTGATATCCGGGCCGCTGAAATAGCGATGCCGAGCGGGCCGGTCACCGTCCAGAAAGCATGGATAGAAATGATTCACCGTTACCTGGCCATGAGTGTCGGGCTGCTGATTATTGCCCAGGTCGTGCTGGCATGGAAAAAAAGACGTGAAACCGGAATCTCACCGTGGTTAGCGACTTTCCTGCTTTTCTTTGTCTGCCTGCAAGGAGCATTCGGCAAATGGACGGTCACGATGAAATTACAGCCCGTCATCGTCACTTCTCACCTGCTGTTGGCAATGGGTTTGCTGGCATTGCTGGCTGCTGCGCTGGAGCAGCAACGCCCCAGAACAATGATTGCCGCAGCGAAGGCCGTGTCGCTGGCCTGGCCGGCACGAATCGCGCTGATCCTGGTATTTATGCAAATTGCCCTTGGCGGGTGGGTCAGCACTAACTATGCAGCACTTGCCTGTCACGACTATCCTCTGTGTCAGGGGAATTGGATGCCGGCCATGGATTTCGGACATGGCTTCAGTCTCTGGCGGCAACTCGGACAAACGGTCAGTGGGGAATATTTGCCGTTTGCCGCACTGGTGGCCATACACTGGGTACACCGGAATTTCGCCTTACTGGTGCTGGTTGCTGTGTTGTATGCCGCCTGGGGCGCCGCTCGCGTAGCTGAATTCAGTCGCCTTGCCCGTTATCTGGCAATAGTGATCGGACTTCAGCTGGCAATCGGTATTTCCACTGTATTTTTTGCGTGGCCACTGTTGCTGGCGGTTTTGCACAATGGCGGAGCTGCTGCACTGGTGCTGCTGCTGAGCATGTTAAACTACCGTGTCCGGCAGGCACGCCGTGCCGTTGATGACTGATACTTATGACTACTACTCTCCGTTTGCCCTCCAACCGTTTCGCGCAGTACTGGGCGCTGACCAAGCCGCGCGTGACGCAGCTGGCGGTCTTTTGCGCCGTAATCGGCATGTTTCTGGCGACGCCCGACTTGCCGGACTGGCGCATTCTGATCGCTGCAACGATCGGCATCTGGCTGCTGGCCAGCGCTGCATTTGCAGTCAATTGCCTGGTGGAGCGCGAGATCGACTCCCGGATGGCCCGCACGGCTCGCCGCGCCACTGCAGCCGGTGAAATCAGTGCCTTGCAGACGCTGGTGTTTTCCGGCGTGCTTGGCGGCATGGGAATGCTGGTGCTGTACACGCTGGTCAATCCCCTGACCATGTGGCTGACCTTTGTGACGTTTGTTGGCTATGCCGTGATTTATACCGTGATCCTGAAGCCAGCCACGCCGCAGAATATCGTGATTGGTGGTCTGTCCGGTGCCATGCCGCCGGCGCTGGGCTGGGCGGCGGTCGCCAATGATGTGCCGATGCAGGCCTGGCTGCTGGTGCTGATTATTTTTGTCTGGACTCCACCGCACTTCTGGGCGCTCGCGATGTACCGGCGCGATGACTATGCCCGTTCCGGTCTGCCGATGCTGCCGGTGACGCATGGCCCGGAATTCACCCGTTTCCATATCTGGCTGTATACGATTGCCCTGGTGGCGACGACCATGCTGCCTTATGCAGTGCATATGAGCGGACTGATTTACCTGATCAGCGCTCTGATTCTGGGAGCAATTTTCCTGTGGTATGCCTGGCAGATGTACCGTCACTATAACGACATTCTGGCCCGTAAGACTTTTGCTTATTCGATTATTTATCTGTCGCTGTTGTTTGCCGCGCTGTTGGTCGACCATTATTTAAAATGATGAAATTTCTCACAAAATTCCTGATCGCAACCCTCGCAGTGATGCTGGTTGCCTGTGGCAAACCGGCGGAAAAATGGAACAACACTGATCTGACCGGTCTGGATTATGCCAAGGACTTTGCCCTGACCGACCATTATGGAAAGCCGCGCACCTTGCAGGATTTTCGTGGCAAGCTGGTCGTAATTTTCTTTGGTTACACCCAATGCCCTGACGTCTGCCCGACTACCATGGCAGAAATGGCCACTGTGATGCAGCAGATGGGCGATCAGGCCGATAAAGTGCAGGTACTGTTTGTGACGCTTGATCCTGAGCGTGACACGCAGGCTTTGCTGGCTTCTTACGTTCCGAATTTTGACCGTCGTTTCCTCGGACTGTATGGTGATGCGGCAGCCACGGCTAAGGTAGCGAAAGATTTTAAGGTGTATTACCAGAAAGTTCCGGGTAAAACGCCGACCAGCTATACGATGGACCACACGGCCGGGAGCTATGTGTTTGATACCGAAGGGCGGATACGCCTGTTCCTGCGTCACGGACAGGGCGCAGAACCAATTGTGCACGATCTGAAATTATTGCTGAAATAAACAGCAGTTTTACGGCATGGATCGGGATGGGAGTGACCCATGCGCGCCGAACCATAAAAAATACTGGAGGGGAGTATGTTGGGAGTCCGTTTGTTGATGCGGGCAATCAGCGTAAAATGGCAGATACTCCCCGGATAATTCATTTTTCAGATGCGGAAAAACAAAAAAGGCACTCCGGGGAGTGCCTTTTTTGCAGTTGTCTGCTGAACTCAGGAAAATGCGCTCAGTGCGCCTTTCATTTTTTTCAGGGCAGCACTCTCGATCTGACGAATACGCTCTGCGGACACACCGTACTCATCCGCCAGCTCATGCAAGGTCGCACCGGAGCCATCATCATTTTTCAGCCAGCGTGCTTCAATGATGTGACGGGAACGGGCATCCAGTTTTGCCAGCGCAGACTCCAGTCCTTCGCTCTGCAGACGATCGTACTGCCGGGTTTCCAGCACCCGGGTCGGCTCTTCTGACTCGGTTTTCAGATACGCAATCGGTGCAAATTTGTCGTCATCATCATCGTTTGATGCATCCAGAGCAATGTCATGCCCGGAAAGACGCATTTCCATTTCGATGACTTCTTCCCGTTTCACATCCAGAGTCTTGGCCAGCGCATCAATCTGCTTGGGAGACATGGTTTCCAGACCTTCTTTGTGGCTGCGCAGATTAAAGAACAGCTTGCGCTGTGCTTTTGTAGTCGCCACTTTCACCAGACGCCAGTTTTTCAGGATGTATTCATGCATCTCGGCTTTGATCCAGTGCATGGCATAAGACACCAGACGCACACCCTGATTCGGGTCGAAGCGCTTGACGGCTTTCATCAGACCGATATTGCCTTCCTGGATCAGATCGGCATGCGGTAGACCGTAACCCAGATAACCGCGGGCAATCGAAACAACCAGCCGCAGATGGGACAGCACCAGTGTCTGTGCCGCTGCGAGGTCATTATGATCGCGCAGCTTGGTGGCAAGATCCACTTCCTCATCGTGGGTCAGCATAGGCAGCCGGTTAACAGCAGAGATATAGGCGTCAATATTTCCGAGCGTACCACTGAAACCCAGGGTCAGCGCGGTGCTGTCTGTTGCCGGGATAAGTTGTGTCGAAGTCATTGCGATAGTTCCTCCTCATTGCTGCCGGTCCGCTGAAATAGATGCAGAGCCGGCTTCTTAAACCCTATATTAGCACTCTCTTGAGAAGAGTGCTAATTTTGCTGAAAAATGATCTTTTTTGCAAAATAAACTGATGGGAATTTCGTATTTCCACCGTCTTTTACCTGGATCATCACTGCATAACAGGGGCTTCTTGATACTTGGAGTCAGGAAACCGGAGAAAGTTTCATGTAATAAGAGTAACAAGTTTCAGATTGCCCGGGCCAGTTGCCGGCGCACAGACAGATAAGCACCTGTCAGCCCCAGCAGCATGCTGATCCCGAGTAATGCAAGGCTGGGAATGATGCCCAGTGGAACCAGGCGAAATTCTGAGGCATACAGTCTGGCAAATTCGGCGATGCTCTGATTCAGCGGTTGCAATGCTGCCGCGATCACGCCCAGCGCCAGCAAGCCTGCCAGCAAACCCAGCATGGCGCCGGTGTAGTAGTACGGGCGGTGAATGAAGCTGTTGGTTGCTCCCAGCAGGCGGGTGACGGAAATTTCGGCCTGATGCGAAATGACTTGCAGCCGCGTGGCATTGAACACCACGACGATAACAACCATCCCCAGCGTCACGGCAAGGAACAATAAACCCATTTCCAGAATCTGAACCAGTGCCGCCAGACGTTTGACCCAGGCCGAATCCACCTGGACCACATCCACATCAGGCAAGGCCCTGAGCTGTTCTGTCAGGCTGTCGAGCTTACCTGCATCGCTGTTGGAGAGCGATAATACATAGGCATCCGGCAAGGGGTTGCCGCCGAGCGTCGATAAGACTTCAGCGAGGCTCGAAGAATCCTGCATGGCAGCCAGCGCTTTGTCTTTCGGAATGAAGTTCAGTTTGCCGCTGATATTGCGTTCCTTCAGCAGTTTTTTGATCGGAACGGACAAGGCGGTTGCGCTCTCTCGCGGTGTTTCAGTGCCCAGGAAAATACTGATTTCAGGCTCAATCGACAATTGGGAAGAAACCGGCCGCACGTTTTCAATCAGCGTCAGACCGGCGATCGGCAATGCCAGCGCAATCGCGACCACCAGCACATTGAACAGGAAATTGCCGGTACCTGCGCGCAGGTGAGTGAATGCGCTGCGCAGTGCAAACAGGTGTTCACGAAACCAGATCGTCATACGGGTATCCTTAAAAATCCGGGGTCAGGCGGCGACTGCCGCATTCCAGGTATCGGTGACCTGTCCATGGCTCAGATAAATAACACGGTTGGCCTGATCGAGAAATTGCTCATCATGGCTGGAGATCAGGCAGGTGACACCGGCACTCTGAAAGGCTTTCAGCGCACTGAGCACTTTATTGGCGTTGTCCCGGTCAAGAAAAGCAGTCGGTTCATCGGCCAGAATAATTTTTGGCCGGTTGACAATCGCGCGGGCGATTGCCACGCGCTGCTGTTCTCCGCCGGACAGGCTCAATGGGAATGCCGGTGCTTTATCGATCAGACCGACTTTTTCCAGCGCCACGCGGGCCCGCGCTTCGGCTTCGCTGCTGGCCGCGCCGGTGACGATCAGGGGCAGCATCACATTGGACAAAACGCTGCGGTCATTCAGCAGTTTCTGATCCTGCAGGATCAGTCCCAGTTTGCGGCGCAGGTAGGGCAGGCTGCCGGATTTTAATTTGCTGATATCCTGGCCATTGACGATTACCCGGCCCTGGCTGGGTTTTTCTATTCCCGCGATCATTTTGAGCAGGGTGGATTTGCCGGCACCGGACGGGCCTGCCAGAAACACCAGTTCGCCATCCGGAATCGATAAGGAAATATCACGCAAAGCATAAGCGTCGCGCGAATACTGCTTGGAAACGTTATCAAATTCGATCATGGCGATGAATGGAGTCAGTAAATGTTATTGCGCATTATTGCAGCAGTGCGTCGACAAATTCCTGTGCGTTGAAAGGCTGTAAATCCTCAATCTGTTCGCCGACACCGATGAAATAGACCGGAACAGGGCGGGTTTTCGCAATCGCCGCCAGCACGCCGCCTTTCGCTGTGCCATCGAGTTTGGTGATGATCAGACCGGTAAGTTGCAGGGCATCGTCAAATGCCCTGACCTGCGCTAGGGCGTTTTGTCCGGTATTTCCGTCAATCACCAGTAAGACCTCCTGTGGCGCACCATCCATGCCTTTGGCAATTACCCGCTTGATTTTTCTGAGTTCTTCCATGAGGTGCAACTGCGTTGGCAACCGGCCTGCCGTGTCCACCATGACGACATCGGTGCCGCGCGCCCGCGCCGAAGCGACGGCATCAAATGCCACTGCTGCCGGGTCGCCGGATTCCTGCGCAATCACGGTCACGTCATTGCGCTCACCCCAGATCGCAAGCTGTTCTCTGGCCGCTGCACGGAAAGTGTCGCCAGCGGCGAGGATGACGGATTGCTGATGTACCTGCAAATGCTTGGCCAGCTTGCCGATGGTGGTGGTTTTTCCGGCACCGTTGACACCGGTAATCATCATGACCAGTGGCTGGTGGCGCCCCAGCTCCAGCGGCTTTTGCAATGGCGTCAGCAGCTCCAGCAACAAAGCTTTGAGCGCAGTCTTGACCTGTTCTGCCTCGGTCAGTTTTTCATCTTTGACTTTTTTCTTCAGGGTATCCAGCAGAAATAAAGTGGCTTCCACGCCGGCGTCGGCAGTCAGCAGCGCGGCTTCCAGCTCATCATACAGATCATCATCAATCCGGGCGCCGATGAATAAAGTCGTCAGGCTGGAGGATGTTTTTGCCAGTCCGGATTTCAGCCGGCTGAGCCAGGAACGTTTTTGTTCCGGCGCGGCATCAGAAAGTACGGGCTGGCTGTCCGCAGACGCCGTTTCAGGGAGCGAAGCAGGCGGTGCTGCGGCAGCCGTTAATGGTGCTGCGGCTGGCTGTGCCGGTGCGGTCGCTGCTTCTTCTTTGGGCTTGCGTTTAAAAAAACTGAACATCGGTGGCGATTTTGTAGGAAGATCGGAAGCTGCAGGGCAGCAGTCCTAGTATTAGAATGCTGCCATTTTAACAGAGCATACCGGCTAATTCGATTGAAGCACCTGAATCCCAACATGAAAAACCAGAACAGAAAGCCGGCTTCGGCATCACGCGCCAACCATCAGATCCGCATTATCGGCGGACAGTGGAAACGCAGCCTGCTGAGTGTGATTGAAGCCGAAGGATTACGCCCGACACCCGACCGCGTGCGTGAAACGGCGTTTAACTGGCTGACCCATCTGCTGGACGCCGACTGGTCGCAGGTCAGCTGTCTCGATTTGTTTGCCGGCAGCGGAGCACTCGGTCTGGAGGCTGCCAGCCGCGGCGCCCGCCAGGTGACACTGGTGGAAGCTTATACCCCGGCGTTTCAGCAGTTACTGCAAGTGCGGGATAAATTGCAGGCCAGTCAGTGCACCCTGCTCAAAGCGGATGCTATGCGGTTTGTTGAACAGGCTGTGGCGAGAGGGGAACAATACGGGGTGATTTTCCTTGACCCGCCATTTTCCATGGGCTGGCTGGAAAAAATCCTTCCCGCCTGTCAATCCATGTTGCAGCCATCCGGATACCTTTACGTTGAGGCGGAGTTTTCGCTGGCGCCGCAAGCAGGTAATCCGGTGGATGATGAAAAAATACGACAATTATTAGCAGGATGGCAGGTAATACGTGCGGATAAAGCAGGCAGCGTGCATTTCCATATACTGCAACGCAGCATTTTGCAGCATGAAACGCACGAAAATCAGGCATAATGCCAGCTCAATTCAGTGCATAACGTGATGCTGTCAGCAAACAAAGGGAGTGAAGATGGTCACAGCCGTTTATCCGGGAACATTTGATCCACTGACCCGCGGTCATGAGGATCTGGTGCGTCGCGCCTCGGGTCTGTTTGATACGCTGGTGGTTGGCGTGGCAGACAGTAAAAGTAAGCGGCCGTTTTTCTCTCTGGATGAACGCCTGAGCATTGCCAATGAAGTCCTGGGGCATTATCCCAACGTCCGGGTGGAGAGCTTCTCCGGTCTGCTGAAAGATTTTGTCCGCAAGAATGACGCCCGCGTTATCGTCCGTGGTCTGCGCGCCGTGTCGGACTTTGAATACGAATTCCAGATGGCGGGGATGAACCGCTATCTGCTGCCCGATGTCGAAACTTTGTTCCTGACGCCTTCCGACCAGTATCAGTTTATTTCTGGCACGATTGTGCGGGAGATCGCGATGTTTGGCGGTGACGTGTCCAAGTTTGTATTCCCTTCCGTGGACCGCTGGCTCAAGCAGAAGGTCGCGGCGCTGAATGAACCGAAATAAGAAACAGTAATCCGCTGATTGTCCCACCAGTCTTGATTTTGAGAGTGGTGTCAGACGACAGCGTTGCAGTGAAAGCGAAGTGTGTATGGCCTTAATGATTACAGACGATTGCATCAATTGTGATGTCTGCGAACCTGAATGCCCGAATGATGCCATTTTCATGGGGCCGGAAATTTACGAGATCGATCCGCATAAATGTACGGAGTGCGTCGGTCATTACAAAGAGCCGCAGTGCAAACAGGTCTGCCCGGTGAACTGCATTCCGTTTAATCCGGAATGGCGTGAGACGCCTGCGCAATTGCAGGCAAAATACGAACAGCTGCAGGCTGCGCAGCAAAAAAACTGATCTTCCGGTTTATTCGCAACGCACCTGGTTACGCCCGTTGCGCTTGGCTTCATACAGTGCGCGGTCGGCCCGCAGCAGCATGTCGCGTGCGACCAGCGTGGCCTCTCCCAGATTGTGCCGTTCGGAGACTGTCGTGAGTCCGATCGAAATCGTGGTGCTGCAGTTTCCCGTGGCAGACAGGGGAAACGCAGTATCGGCAATACTGCGGCGGATACGTTCAGCGACCAGCATGGCATCCTGTAAATTTGCATTGACCAGCAGCACGACAAATTCTTCCCCGCCAAAACGACCCAGTGTGTCACTGAGCCGCAGCTCTGCCTTAATCCGTCTGGCAACCTCGCACAGCACATCGTCACCGCCCTGATGGCCGTAACGGTCATTAATCTGCTTGAAATGATCGATATCCAGATACAGACAGGCAATGCCATAACGCTGACGCCGGGCCCGGCCAATTTCCTCGCGGATGCGCTGTTCCACATAACGGCGGTTGCTGACATTGGTGAGCGGATCCGTCAGACCGATATAAGTAAGCCGTTCATTATTGATGACATTCTCAAGACAGACGGCAATGATCAGCCCAAGACGTTCAATAAAATCCGTCGCCATCGTGGGCAGAAAACGCTCCGGTGAAAAACTGCCGATATTCAGATAGCCGATCAGCTTGTTCTGGCGCTGCAAAGGAATGATGGCGATGCTCTGCGGTTTGTGCGCGCAGCTTTGAAACAGGAACTGATGCAGTGGTGGCTGATAACGTCCCAGCCCCGGTTTTTGCATGGGTAATCCTGCCGTTTGCAGTTCGTTTTCATGGCGAATGAAATGCAGATGCGGAAATTCATTCAGATCAATTCGGAGATCGCTCAGCATTTGCTGCAAATCCTGACGGGGATCAATCAGATGCAGGGTAACGACATCGAGTTCCGACATGATGGCGAGCGAACTGAAAATGCAGGAAATCAGCTCACGGAACTGGCTGGCGCCAATGATCTTCAGATCAAAACTCTGATGGCGTGCCATGATATTCTGATTGCGGTGCGCCTGTTCCAGCAAATCATCCAGACGAGCGCGCAACAGCTGATTTTCCATGCGCAATTCCGCCAGCGCTTTATCGGATGCTGATGCGGTATTGGGGGGGATAGTCTGGCGCATGAGGTCAGTGGCTCGTCAATAGCAGCGGTCTGCAGATGCTTTTCACAATGTGTCAAAAGCGAACGGCATGTCCAGCAAATCGCCGACACGGATTATTTTTTCTGCACCCTGCTCCAGAATCACATTCATGCCGAAGGTGATTTCACCGTCCACAATCGGATTGGCGCGGTAACTCTGCAGGATATCTACCGGATTGTCACCCACTGTGCCGTCAGACTGGTCAACCGCAGGAATCGGACAACGCGGACAAGGCTTGACGGGACGCAGCTGTATGCCATTGTCCAGCAGATAGCTGGCGGCGTAATCTTCTTCAAAAGCCTCAATGCCGCTGATCACAATATTCGGGCGAAAACGGTTCATCGGCACGGCAGCACGCCCCTGAGCCGCGGCCCGCCGATTCAGATCATCCAGCGATGCTTCGCTGATCAGCAGCATTGGGTAACCATCGGCAAAGCGGGTCGGTGCTAACGTATCGCCGGTCCACTTGGTATTGGCAAAGCGTTTCCCCTGTGCCGGAAAGCGCACCAGCCGGCAAGCTGTTTCCAGTGCGGTGCTGAACCATGAGGCGGCGCTGTCACCGGCATCCTCCGCCTGAATTTCAAAATCCCAGACTTTGACCGCGATCGTTTGCGCGGCAGTCGCAGCTTGCAGCGGGATGCGCAATGTTGTCATCCGCACCGCATCCACACATAGCACATCTTCTCCAACCGTCACGCGCAGGCTCGCCATGCGCGGGTATTCGCGTTGCGTGAGAAACAACCCGTTGCTATCGACCAGCATCCATTCGCGATCGCTGACTCCGGCATGACGCAATCCGCTTGCGGTCATGACTGCCTCGTTCAAGGATATCCCGGCGCAGGATTTGATCGGGTAAATCGTCAGTTCGGAAATGGCAGGCATCCAGGCAGTCCGTGAGCAGTTAAATAAGCAGTTAAATGAGCAATTAAGCGGGCAGGGCTTGTTATTTTAATGTGTTCCGCTTAAACGGGGGATTCTAATGATGAGAGCAGTGAATCCCGGATGATCGCTGACGGTGGCAGATGAAAAAAGACGCAGCCATGCGGCTGCGTCTTTTGTGGGGATGTTGCTGATTAGACGTTGAACAGGAAATTCGATGATAACGATATGATTTCTATTGAAAATTATTCGGCATACATACTATTGTACCCACTCCTGTACCCACTTTTTAATTTAATGTAACCTATCTTCGTGGCTCAGTAACAAGGATTGAAATATAAGAATTTTCAACCCTAGATGTTGTTCTAGTACTATTCAACTATAGGGTATAGGCTGAGACATTTGAAAATTAGCAGACCACCACCAACAATCAAACCGTTTTCTCGACCATCCGGGATCGCTCGCCACATGGTCGCAGAAGGGATTATTACTCCACCAAACTATGGTATACATCAAAGAGGCAAGTCCTCGCGCCGAAAGGAGTTGCGGGCCACGCCAACCTCTTGACTCCCTTTCCACTTAGGAGTGAACGCAAACATCGAATTACTGCATAGCTCGACATTTCACGAGCCCCTTTGCCACAAAACTATCGGTACCGGTTGAAGAAATCAATATGATCAGGGCTCATCCTACTGCCAGGCACCGCTGCCCCTATACGAGTGAATACAGCATGGTTGACTGGTGGAGGTCGAAAAATTATGGTTTTTGCAGCGATCAACTGACGAAGCTTTGTAATACTCAACTTGCGAGATTTCTCGTATAACACATAACTTCTATGCTGGATAAAATTGTGATCGCCCGCTTCCAAATAGCAAGATGGATCATCTGGAATATTGGGATAACAAGTCGTAGCATTAACCATCAATACTTCGTTACTTTTACCTGGATCAGTCAAAACAACAAAAAGATGAAATTGATCTTCTGTCAAATTTGGGCCAGACGGTATAAGAAATGCATCTCGCTGAGCAATGGGAAATTGAGCTGGATTCGCAGGGTTAGCCATCAACGTCCTCAAGCAAACGATCGAAATATTGCTGTGCTCGCATTTCCTTCGCCATAACTTCCGCCTCTGCCGCAGATTTACCGGTCGCCATAAAGACTCGCTTAGCAGGAATTGGCAAGGACGACCCATCGGGGTCTTCCCATTCAGCACATTGATCGTGGGTATACTTGACCAAATCCCATTGGCTCATGTGACCAAATTCAGCCCAAATCGCATTGACTATGTCGATAGTTGAGTCATTTAGGGCGGTAAGTTCTTGACGAGCAATTGCAACCTTAAGTTTTACATCATGCTGCTCTCGATCTTCGATTAGAGCATCCCATTCTGCCGACTCAACAAAGCCATTTGTTAAGTCAAGTGTGTTGGACAAGACAGGCCCCTTAGGCATTGACACCATCTGGTCGTCTGAAATCTGAAAACCATGTCGATTCATGGCCTCTCTTTCGACGAGGTAAAGCAACTTTGTGAGTTTGAGCACGTTTAACCGCCCGCCCGCTCTATCAAGCAGTGCAGCGGCCAACTGTGCTGCTTTGCGTTCCTTAAACATACCGAGTTCCTTAGGAATTTCTAAAAAATAACGATTTAACTTGACAAGAAAAAGAAAAAGTCAATTAAATAATCGATCGAAGATTATACGTGAAAACGAAGCGACAGTAACGCCACGTTACTAATATAGCTCAACCTGAGCAGATGTGCCCGCGTCTCTTGAAATATTCTGAGGCGTCAACACGATAGATAATCAGCGCTATCGAAAGGAAGAGTGTCTAGGGAACTCGTGGCGATTCAGGGAGTATGTCTATAAGCCTGGGGGTAATTTTTCTACTGGGCCGTTACTCATATCGATCGCAGCAATACGAGCTCCCCTCGAGCAGGTTTCAGTTTCTTCTCTTGCTTTACCGACGCAGTAGGTACTTAAAAATTCGAGTAGCTCCATTTTCTTTCCATTAACATTAATCATTCGAGCGTAACTGGCTGAGAAATGAAAGCCATTTGATATTCCTGCTGGCTTGACTTCAACAATTTCACCATGAATATCCACATCCGGCACACCACTGTTTTTGCTGCAAGAAACAAGGAGAAATGCGCTTAAAAAGGCAAGAAAGATTTTTGTCATATCAAATGGATTTTAAAAAATCACCTTTATCGAGAGGTGACATGGTTAAAGTCAAGTAAAAATTGCAACTAAATAGCCAAGCAAATCATAGGAATGCTTTTGTATCGAGTCTAGGCATACGCTCAATATGCTGGAACCAATTATTAATCGCGACTATCTGTGCTTCAGTAAGCTTTAATTTTTGTTGAAGTTGGGCTAAAACGGAACTAGCAAATTCGTTTGTCCCCTTCTTATCAAGAAAACGTTCTAACCAAAATGCATATGCATAACAATTCTGTAAATTTTTTGGCGATAAAAGGGGGTTGTCTGCGGAAACTTTTTTAATCAATCTTTCAAGGTACGTAATATCAGTGTCATCTAGGCCTGACGTTTGGTATTTGAGGTATATTTCCTTGAGTTTAGGAAACATTGCACCATTAAATCTTACAAGTTTTTCTGCTCTCAGTCTTAAATACTCAACTTCGTGATATCCAGCTGGCCGAGGCGCTCTGGCTCTGATATTGCCCCTTACTGGGTTAGCACCGTCTCTCACTTGATCAACTTCATCGTCTTCCGGAACATCAAACGATGCTTTTGTAAAATCGGGAATTTTCTCACCAGAGTTTTTCCCATTTTTTTTAGCGCAACTTGGACCGGCAGGGACTTCAATGCCATCTTTTATCAAAATATAAGCAATATTTGTCCTTAGATGACGTTTGCAAAACTCACAAAGTTTATTGTCTACAAAATCTATGCGATCAATTAAATAGGTCATATCCATCCCTGTGAGTTGCTGTTGAGAAATTTCCTCTAAGAACGCATAAAGGATGAATTGGTTGACAAATGGTTAGCATTTATAAAATGAAACTATTATTGAAAGCCTCCGGCGGCGTTCGCCACGTGGCAGGGATGCAGGTAGCCCTGCGGGGCGCTTCGCTCTTCCTGCACCCCTACCGTGAGCGTATATCGCTACAGTCTTGTCAAGCGTTCGCTTCGCCGATTCAAAAACAATTTCCCGCTTAATATCGCGGATTTGCGGCGGGCAATCCCAAAAGTTACGCTAACCGGTAACGACGCATCTGCATCGGGAAATTCTTTTAGAATCGCCCTTGACAAGCCTTTCGCTAAAAACTGATTCCAGGAATAGGCGCAAAAGTTTTAGCGCGCTAAAATTTTTAGATAGCATTAGCAAAATAAGTGTTCGTGGTTTCACACACGTTTGCGGAAATTAATGTGGTCTTCCCCCAAAGGAAAAGAAGCCGAAACCGGCGAAGAAAAAGAAAAAGACCCCGCAGGGCCTTGTCTCGGCAAGCTAGGCTTACCATGCGAGGTTCTGTTGCCCCTACTATCCGCAGGACCCAAATCGCTCCGGGCAGCACGTTCGTCTTTCACTCGCTCTCGAACAATCTTGGTGGAATTTTAGCACGACATGATCAAGCATTATCCTGTGTGATCCAGCGTGAACCTTCACAAAGTTCGTCGTTTTTAGAGCCGACAAAATTTATCTTTGATTGGCAATACTTTGGATTATGCAGCGCATAGATTTTTCGTCGCATATCCCGATTCTTCATTCTTTGGACTTTTAATCAAAAGCTTAGGCTTTTCGTAGCATTGGTAGAAATAAGTTCGTGTTTTCACACACGCTTAGAACAAGCAATATGTTTCGGAAATTTGCACTGATGGTGCAATAGGTTGCACGGATAGTGAAATGGCTTGCACGGTACCGTGCAATTCACTGCATTTGAGTTAACAAAATACCGTAATACCAAGGAAAATATTACAGCGATCGCAAAAAGTTTTAGCGCGCTAAAACTTTTTCAGACGAAAACGCTAAAAATTGCATTCGTGGTTTCACACACGTTTTGATAAATTTATAGTAATTTTTCGCGAATTCTCGACACCTGCAGCAACAGCAAAATTTCAGTTCTTGATCCGGTGTTGCTTTTCGAATGCAGCAATTGCGGAAGGAATGGCAAACCAGAATGTGTATTCGTATCTTTGTCTTGCGTGAGTCCACCGATCAGAACGAGTTCACCGTCTGCAATGCTGACGGTCGTTGAAAGCTGCCGTTTTGTGAGCGTAGGAGAGTTATTGACGCCGGTTTCTGTTTTTGCGAAGTCACTGATCTGCTGATCGATCGTCATATCAACCGTGGACTCTCTGACAGTCGGCGATAAATTCAGAATAACGCCGGAGGAACGATACTCAACTGATTGGACGGGTTGAGAGCCGTTCTGCGAATAAGTTACCGCACCGAGCGTAGGCACGTCCTGGCCGACAGTAAAACGCGCTTGTGCACCGGATTTCACGCGAATCTGAGGTGTCGATATTGCCTTGAATCGGGTATCCCCCGACAACGCAGAAAATGCGGAATCAATGCTCGCTGATTTGATTGAAACCGAATTGGCTAGCGTCGACGCACCACCGATTGATAAACCCAATTTTCCGCCAAGGACATTTAACGCAAGGCCAAATGCAGAGCCTTCTGAATTTCCGGTAGTGACTTCGTAGACGACCGCTTTCACGACGACCTCGCCAGTTGCCGTATCCACCTGCGGAAGGATTCTATTTAACTTGGCAAGTTCATCTTGCGTACCTTGAAAAACCAGCGTATCGCTATCTTGATCAATCGATGCCGCGGCTGATCCCGGCGGCGCATCGGTTGTGCTGTTCTTTGCATTGGCCGGAGCATGCACTGTGCGATTGACCGTGAAATTTCCGGTAGTGAAAATCGGCGTCAACAAGCCGACCAGATAGGAAACTTGACGATACTTTGGATGATAAATCAGGACATCGAAATTAGGTGATGCAGTTTGCGCCGGCTTCTTTGACGTAACGTAGTCGACACCGTGACGCAACTCGATTTTGAAATCGAGCGAGTCCAGGAAATTTTCCCAGAACGTACGCAAATCGCCTTTGCTCGCATCAAATCGGAAAGAGACCAAGCGCTCATCTCTTAAAACGGCAGGATCAATTACATACGGCTGTTTTAACGCTTCCAAATAAACGAGGCTGATAATTTGCGCGACATTGACTGATTGAAAATCAAATTTGACTGTCGATTCTATGGGCGGTATCGCCATAGCTTTGGGTGCTTTGGGAAGTGGAACTGCCGCATTTGCATATACGGCCAGCATGAGCAGTGATAATCCTATTGAATGCTTCATTTTGCGGGTTGCCCTGGTGTTTGTGACGCAGGTAGATTATTGGAGCCTGACCAGCGAGATACGCGCTCGCCGTCAATCTCACCAATGGCAGCAGCACCTGTGCCATGAAACATGGATGGCGACTCAATGCGCAATCGACCGGCTGGGTTTGAAACAATTACCCAATGATCGTTGGCGATATCCAGTTGACCGACAATTTTCCACGTCTCGGAAAACAGACCTCGATTTTCGACTTGGCCGTTAGCGGTCGCAGGTATGCCTGGCTGAATCGATTTTTTTGAACTTGCAGGCGAGGTCGTATTTCCGTTTCGTGCTGGAATGTCTGGATGAAAAAAACGCCATGCCCCAATTGACCCAACTAATGCGGCAATCACTACGCCCGCAGCGTATAACCACAATGTGCGATTCGCCAGAATATTCTGACGCTTATCGATCGCAGTTTCCATTCCTTGACCACCGGAATAGCTTTGGTACAGCGGGAAAATTTCCGGATTATATTTTTTTTGACGATCATCAATTCGTGTTTTGGCATTGAGCTTCCATCCTTCGTAAATCTCAACGCGATAGCGCTTTGAGAATCCAAGTGACTTATGCTTATGCATCTTGAATGCGAATTCAATGACGTTCTTAACTGAGCGATGCAAACCGGTAATGTCTTGCGTCATCAGTACTACGTCGCAGGCGACGGCTGTATCAGGATGGACGTAGTGCCGATGCATACGGAAGAACTGCATATGCTCGTGACTCAATTTGCCGCTGTCTGTTCCCCAAAAACGCCAGGCTTCATCAATCGCGACCAAATCACCACCTTTAACGATGGAGTCCAATTCTGGTTTTTCTTCATCAGGAAAAAACTGCGGCTGCATGATGCGATCGTTCTCAACATGGATGATATGCCCGAGGCGGATAGAATCCGCATCACGCTTGTTGACGAGATATTCGTGAATCCGATCTTCACTGATGCCCGCAACATTGGTAACGATACGCCGACCATGTGCGACAGCGTCCAGAATGACAGAGGATACGACCTCAAAGCTTTTCCCTGAGCCCTGCAAACCAACGTATGCATTAATCGCCATGGCTTATCCGATCAATGGAATACGACGAATAATGAAGCGCGTCACATATGCAGACAGTACCATGCTGACACCCATCGAAAAATTCGACAGATCCAGAAAGTACCAGACTGAACTTGGGATGCTGGTTAAGGCGCTGCTTAGTGCAGATGCTTTTCCTGTACCCGAAAAAAATCCATACGATGTCAGCGCGGGAACGAATTCTCTAACCACGAAATAGATTCCATAAAACAGAACGAACTTAACGATTACAGAACGCAATACGAAACCGAGAACACTCTGTAATGCAGATAAGAGAATTCCAAACAATGCAGCGGGCATAGTGACCTCACGCGGACAATAAAATAAAGAGACTAACCAATATCCAAACTACGGTCATGATCGAAGCGATCGCTAAACGGTTTTGTTCAGCCAGCACACAATGAGAATCCATAGTGATGGTCTTTCCAAACACGTTGAATTGAGGTTTCGGGCAATCGCTACTGTGCTGTGGCGCCTGATAGTTTTTTAGTTCAGGAAACAGCGTGAACAGTGGATACAATATCTCTACGGCTGAAGGAGTAGCTTCCATTGTTGGTGCCGCGATATTAGGATCTGCCCCAAGGTCTACACGAGGTATATTGACGATGTTGACGTTATAAACAGCGTTCGGATCTGGTGCAGGATTGGGTGATGGATTCGGACTAGGGTTCGGGTTTGTTGCCGTTGCCGAAATTGGAACGGTTGCTGTATTAGGTAAACTTGCCGGCGCCAGTAAATCATTGAGCGACGGCATGCTGTTTGGATTTTCTGCTTGCCATGTCGCGACATCGGCGGCAGTAACCGGCTGAGTTACGCTATACGGTAATCCTTGATAACCTGGTTGTGCTGCTGCATTCTTCCAAGCGGAATCCACTACCTGTGCAATGGTCGCATTAGAAAGTGGATGCGACTTGATTGCCGGCGATATGTTGGCAAAAGCATTGTCCAGATTCGCATACAATTGTGGGCCGAGATTCGGTGACAGTATGAGCGATGTCGTTGAATCGAAAGCCGCGTTTACTGGCGATGCAGGTGTAGCTCCTTGCGGATTTTGAAAGCTGAGTTGCAGGTTGCCTATCAAGCGTTTTCCGGATTGAGAAAAATCCCAAGTTGGCCCTGAAGTCCAATTTGCTGTCGATAAATTTGCAGGTACGTACCAACCACCGTCAAATGCGATTCCTGGAGGATGCCTCCAAGGTGTCCATTTTGCTTTAAAACTTTCGATCGACCAGAAAACGACGACGACTGTTCCTGAGCCTGGAAATGTGAATTTCCACTGAATCGGAATGTCACCTGCAGGTAACGGCGGGAATGCATAACAATCATTTGTCGAATAGCAGCTCGAATCTCGGTATACCTCCTGCCCATCGTTGACGAGATAAGCAAAATTTGCCGGTATCGTTGTCGCTGACGTATAGGCAGGTGGCGGCACTACAGAACCATCTACAATCTGTAATTTATTTCCTGCACTTGTATTTGTAATTGACATGCTGGATGTGCCGGCGACTATTGCGGCACCGACCGCTAATACACCAAGTCCACCGACGATAGTGACCCATACCGGAGCCCCTGCAATAGCTAAACCGACGCCGGCGATAGTTGACGCCGTGTTTACCGCCGTTAGGGATGAGCTGACGCCGAGTAGTGTCGCTGCGATTCTTGGATCATTAGCAGCAAAACCACGCGCTATGGCGACTCTTGTTAGCACTCCAGCGACCGCACGATTCATCACAAAGTTTGCTGCTGGAGCTACTGGTAGCGCTTGGGAAAATGCTTGATGCTGCTGGAAGAGAATGGATGTAACGAGTAATAGAAGAAGAACTTTTTTAATCGCAAACAATGTGATTAATTTCTTCATGACATGGCTCCAGAAAACCAGAGGGACGCTTTTCCAATGGCGATCGGAATGCCAAACAGTAGTGAGAAGAACAGGGCGACGGCGACTAGGCCAATCCAGTTTTCGTATATGAGCATGATCGGGAATAGCGCGGCAAGTACAAACGGATGCCACCATTTTTCGCAGCCTTCGATCACGAAAAAAAATACGAGAATCCAGTAACCCGATACGAGCATGATCGAAACAAAGCAAATCAAAATGTCTTGCATGATGGGTCATCCTAATATTGGTTGTTGATACCTTTGATTACTGCCCAGCCGCATGCGATACCCCATGCAAAAATGATTAAGTACCAAAGTTCATTGATCGTCATTTTTTATTCTGTCAGTTCTTGATAGGCGAAAAAAAAGGGGCGGCCACCCCCTTTTCTTATGCATGATTACTTGCCTTTGATCATGCCGAGAACGGTTTTTGCGCCTTTGATGGCGATATATACAGCGGCGAGCAAACCAGCGATTGCCAACGTTGCCGTAATTGTCGTACCGAAATCCACAACCGATGTCAGAGGTGTCAGGTCTGGACCACCTGCCGCCAATGCGGAACCGGAAACAGCGATCGCACCAACCAAAGCCAAACCACGTTGAACGTTTTTATTCATGTTGAAACTCCATATTTAAATTTCTGGGGAAGCGCCCAGCCGCATCATCAACCCCGACGAATCATGCCGAGAACTTGACCGATTCCGTGTGATACAAAATAGAGACCGACAACCATGCTGAATGCCAACGACCACAGGCCGGACGCATACGCATAGTCGAAATTCCCTAAAGCTGCATCGATATTGTTTTGCTGGCTGGGATCAAGCAGATAGGCCTGCACTCTGGTCGGAGCATAAATCTGACCACCTTGATCCGGGCACAAGCTACGTAAGGCCGGTGGTGGGTAATTTGTTGCCGGTGCACATACGATGACTGTCTGAACTGATCCGTTAGCCATAAATTCTGTTAATTAACGGCGTTGGAATACTCGTAAAACGAGGACACATTGAAGCCTTCCGTACAATGAAAATTCGCTGTTTCAACAGCCGACTCTTCATCATCAAAACGGCCAGCTTCATGCAGCCACTGCGTATATCCAACGTCACCAAACTGAGGACAAAGAAACAGCGCGCTCTCTCTGTCCTGAACAATGAAAACGCGCCGCATGATTAGGCCGCTTTCGGTTGTTTAACCATATCAACCGGCTTGAGTTCGGACAGCTGCATCTTTTGATTCTTGCCGCTGACAACGACCTCGACCGTGGCAGTTGCCATGAACGGAAATGGCAGGTGTTTGTACTTGTTGAATTCCTCAGCGAGGCCGAGGTTATATTCGGCAACGGAGCAACCTTTTGCATTGCCTTTGGAGTCGTCTAGCGGTGTTTCGACATACACTTTTGTGCTGTCGAATTCCATGCCGTTATCCATCTTGCCTTTGCTGGATTTCATGCCGAGGACTTTGAGTTCTGTTTGAAATTTCATGACTGCTCCTAATGGTGTGAGAATTGGCTATGCAAAGAACTGTCATCATCGGGATAGCCATAATCCGATGCAGTTAAAGCGAAGGGAACACACGATTCCAGCAAAGATTGCTTGTGGATTGGTGTCGGTGAAAATTCGTAATCAGGAAGGCGCATCCTTGCAGGACATTCATCCAGATCAGACTGCACCATGTCGAGAAATTCTTTATCGCCGTATATCTGACGTCCGTAGCGTATAAATTTTCCGTAGCTACGTTTCGTGTGTTTGGTTAAATGTTCTACGCCAACTTCAGCTAGTTTTTTAACTATCTCAGTGCGTTTGCCGGTTTTGTTCGGGCTGTACTGCTGCAACACGGGATAGGCCGCAACAAAATAGCTGGACGGGTCAATCAAAATTTCAAATGGAATCACTTTGTCGTGATTGCTGAACTGGACTTCCGCACGCATCCACGGACTATCAGGCGAACCGAGTTGTTTACCCTTTTGGTAACCGCGAAATAGCTGGCTGCTGCTTTTCGTTCCAGCATAGAATGTGAGTCCCTTGCCCATTGGATCTTGGTTTTTCCAAGGACCGTAATTTTGTGGTTCAGGCCGGTTACCATAGCGATCAAAACCGCCGTCTTCCCATGCGCGATCGAAGTCATAAACAGACAATTGCGAGCCGTCGAAATCGTCATGCGCTAAGTCCACACGGGTAATGCGCGGAGCAATGCAATCGCTGGAGGTCAGGAATTGATATAGCCGCAGTTCCCAACCTGCTTTCGCTGCTAAACAGCCTTGACCATTAATAGCAATCAGTATCGAATCACGTTGCTTGATGCCACCCATCGCAAAATGGCCATAGTTATCGCCTAACTCCCAAGCATGTAAGAAGAAGTCACGACCTTTATCGTATTTTTTTGTAATTCCGAATCCGAAAATTGCTTCAATATGCTTTGAAGCTTCCCTTGCTATTTCATCTTCTGTAAGCAATGAGCGAACAGTTTTATTGAAAATTGTATTTTCGTGCATCGTGACTCGCACAGTATCAATTACGCAGCATTCGCTCTCAGCAGGAATTCGAATCATCTGCATTACGACTTTGCCATCACGCATACAAAGCTGAATCGGTGAGTTTTTCGGTGCTTGAAACTCAGCTATCAATTCTTGATTTGGCTGCACGGAACTGATTTTTTGAGTTTTTTGAAAAACGTATGGAGCTTCATAAAGGTGCGCGTCTGCTTGTCTACGTTCCCCCGTGTTTACTGTGGGGGGGACATCAGAGACTTTTGCGCGCTCTTGATCTGGCGCTTCGCGGCGGCGCATCTGTCCGTCCTCGCGGCTGCCGCCGCTGCGGGCGGGCAGTTGCTTGCCGCGAATATGCATGGCGTCATGCGCCAGTTGCTTTATTTTGCTCATTACTTAGCTCCCTTCATGAGAAACGGAGCTAGGTTTCCGCGCATCCATTTTTTTACGAAGCCACTCATGAATTTCGTGTTCAACAAATCGAATGGTTTTGTTGTCGGAAAGAGAAACTGGAAGTGGAAATGTTGGATCGTTTTGACGAATTCGCCACAACGTTACGCGGGAGCAAGACAGGAGCCGACATATAGGAGCAACTTCCAGAATTTGTATGCGACAAATTGGCAAACTGGCAATTTCTGCAGCTGGCTCATCGGCAATTGGAGCATGGCTATAAGAAAATGACTTATTTAACAACTGGTCAAATTTTGGAATGTCACCCATAATTGATTCTCTCAACGCTAAGTAATATCAAATAACACTATAAGTAGTGCTAACTAGCACGAACAATAGATTTAATTGGAACTATTGTCAAGAGGATTTTATGGAAACGATTACTGAACGAGCAAAGATATTGATTGCCCATAAGACGACGGCAGCAAAAAGATTCAAAGAATTGGAAGACGCAACTGGAATAGCTAGCGGCACTTGGCGTACTTGGTGGAATAAAGACAGTCGGCCAAGCGGAGAGATGATTGAAGTATTGTGCGCTGCTTGGCCTGAATTTGCTTTTTGGCTTGCAACAGGTATTACTGACTCAGAGCATGGACATCACAGTCCGGCCACAGATGAAATAAAAGACAATTGGATACCGTTAGAAGATAAAAAACTGGAGTTGCGATACAGAACAAAAAAGAGGCTCCGTACTGCTGCCAGAGATTATTTTTTGGCACAGATAGCAATGCAACACCTACCCGCTTGGAATGAAATTCATGATAACGAACTTGAACGCGACAAACTACAGCTCGAGTTTTTGAATCTGCTTAGAGAAATAGATGTACTGAGGGAAATCAGAGATCAACAGGAGGCGACTCTTGCATCGCTTGAGCGTGAAGCAATCTCAAAAATGACTCAAGACCATGGTTTCGATGATTCCGCTCAAAGAGAAGCAAGCAAAAGGATGAACAAAGAAAATGCTTCGAAAAATGAGGTTTCGAAATATGTTGCACCACAGCCAGAAGACGATCTCCCAATTTAATTCTGCTGACCCACCTTTACGACCACACGCACAATGGAGTCAGGACGAATGTTCCTGGCTCCATTTATCAATAAGATCGGCCCACGTCTGCATCATTTCCGCCCGCTCAGCAAAATAAGTTGCATGGTTATACGTTCGCCGTACTGAATTGGGCTCTGCATGGGCCAGTTGAGCTTCAATAATATCTGCTCGATACCCCATTTCGTTTAGTCGGGTTGAGCCACTTGTCCGAGTTGCGTGTGGACTGAACTTTGTAGCCCAGCCCAATTTTTTTAAAGCGCCACGAAAAGAGGCGTATGACATACAACGCTTGCGATCATCACGATTTGGAAATACAAAATTCGTGTGGCCGGTAATCGGATGCATGGCTCTGAGAAGGTGTACGGCTTGAGTCGGAATGGGGAGAATATGTTCTCGCCTAGCCTTCATCCTCTCAGCCGGAATTTTCCAAGTTGCATTATCTAAATCCAATTCTGACCACCTGACGCCGACAACTTCATTGGGGCGTGCCAACGTGAGCCACATCAATTGGAATGCCTTTATCGTTTGAAAATTACCTCCGTGGGTATTGAAATCTGCCAGCAGCTTTCCTATTTCCTGAGATGAAAGCGCACTCTTATGTTGAGTCTTATTGGGAGGCAGCGCATTTCGAACCGGCCACACTGGATTTACATCAGCGCGCAAAGTCGACGCTGCCAAATCAAATATTGCAGACATAGTGCGTTTAGCTTCAGCCGCTACCGAAGGCGCTCCGCGTTTTAGCGTTTTATTGAGAATATCGAGAATGTGGGCAGACGTAATCTGCCGAACGGGTAATTTACCAATCGACGGAAACACTACGCGCTCCAACATATCAGTGCGCCGCACTTTAGTAATTTCAGCCCAATCTTTTATAGATATCCACTCTCTGGCAATGGCTTCAAACGTATTTAAATTATCCTGCTCGCGTTTAATTTGCTCCAGCTGCCGATTCTGAACTGGGCTTATGCCCTGCTTAACAAGTTTGCGTGCTTCAGCACATTTTTCGCGAGCTTCAGAAAGACCAACGGAAGGATAGTCGCCAAGTGCAAACAAAGATTCCTTGCCAGATAACTTAAAACGATAACGCCAAGCCTTTACGCCGTTTGGTTTGATCTCCAAATACAACCCCATAGAGTCATTCAAGCGATACAGAACATCTTTGGGTTTTGCATTTCTGCAGTGGGCATCAGTCAGCATGGAGGAAATTAATGAGAGAAATTTGAGGATTGAATTGCAATAACATTATACCCACCACTTTTAACTCAAATAAAATTTTGTACCCACTTTTGTACCCGCTTTTTTAATGAATGCAATTGAAATTAAATGAAACAACTGGAAACAAAAAAGCCGCGAAAATCGCGGCTCTCATAGGGGAATTTCAAGAGAATTTCTGGCGGCTGAAACAGATTGAATTCGCCTGAAACCTCTATCTGCAATTAGACGTTGAACAGGAAATTCAGCACGTCACCGTCTTTGACGATGTATTCCTTGCCTTCGGCGCGCATCTTACCGGCTTCTTTGGCGCCAGCTTCGCCTTTGTAGGCGATGAAGTCTTCAAATGCAATGGTCTGGGCGCGGATGAAGCCGCGTTCGAAATCGGTGTGGATCACGCCGGCCGCTTGCGGTGCGGTATCGCCGACGTGAATGGTCCAGGCACGGACTTCCTTGACGCCGGCGGTGAAGTAGGTTTGCAGGCCAAGCAGCTTGAAACCGGCGCGGATCAGGCGGTCGAGACCGGGTTCTTCCATGCCCATGTCCGCCAGGAAGTCTGCTTTGTCGGCATCATCCAGATCGGCGATTTCGGCTTCGATGGCTGCGCAGATCGAGACGATCGGTGCGTTTTGCGATTTGGCGAATTCGGTCAGCTGGTCGAGCAAAGGGTTATTGGTGAAGCCGTCGTCGGCCACGTTGGCGACATACATCGCCGGTTTGGCCGTGATCAGGCACAGTGGCTTGATCAGGGCCATTTCTTCGGCGTCGAGACCGAGTGCGCGTACCGGCTTGGCGTCGTTCAGCGCCGGCATGATGCGCTCCAGCAGCGCGACCAGTTTGGCGGCGTCTTTGTCGCCGGAACGGGCTTTTTTGTTTTCGCGGTGGATCGCTTTTTCCACGCTGCCCATGTCGGCCAGCGCCAGTTCGGTCTGGATGACTTCGATGTCGTCGAGCGGGCTGACTTTGCCGGCAACGTGGATCACATTATCGTCTTCAAAGCAGCGCACCACGTTGACGATGGCATCGGTTTCGCGGATGTGGGCGAGGAACTGGTTGCCGAGGCCCTCGCCTTTGGATGCGCCTGCCACCAGACCGGCGATATCCACAAATTCGACGATGGCGTTCTGGATGCGTTCCGGCTTGACGATTTCTGCCAGCTGTTTCAGGCGAGGATCGGGCACTTCCACCACGCCGACATTCGGCTCAATCGTGCAGAACGGATAGTTTTCTGCCGGAATGCCCGCTTTGGTCAGTGCATTGAACAGGGTGGATTTGCCGACGTTAGGCAGGCCGACGATGCCGCATTTGAGACTCATGATGTTTTGCCGATCAGGTTTGAATTAACCCGCTATTTTACCGGATTTGACCGCTATTCTGACCCGGTTCCCGCTGATGCGGTGCAAATAAGCGAGCAGCAGCGCCCCTGCAATCGTCAGGCCGATGACCAGCCCGGTCCAGAAACCTTGTGCCGCCATCGGCGTGGCGGGCTTCCACGGCATCCAGTCCGGCGCCAGCCCGAGTACCGAGCCCAGTGGCAGGGCGAAGCCATAAAACGCCATCAGGTGAATCAGCATGGGCGTACGCGTGACCTTGTAGCCACGTACTGCGCAGGATGCCGTGACCTGCGCTGCATCTGACAATTGAAACACGGCAGCGAAAATCAGCAGTTCTGCCGTCAGTTGCCGGACTTCGGCGTCCGAGGTGTAGGCGGCCGTGATCTGGTCGCGGAAAATCATGATCAGTGTGGCGGATATGACGGCAAACAGCAGAGAGATACTGACCCCGAGCCATGACACAAAGCGCGCTTTCTGGACATCACCTTCCCCCAGCGCTTGTCCGACGCGGGTAGTGAGGGCGATGCCGATGCTCATTGGCACCATGAATACCAGCGATGAAAAATTCAGCGCGATCTGGTTGGCCGAGACGGGCACCACGCCAAAGCGGGCGACCAGCAGCCCGACCGCGGAAAAGGCGGATACTTCGGCAAAATAGGTGATGCCGATCGGCAAGCCGAGCCGCAGCATGGAACGGATTTCCGGCCAGCTGGGCGCTTCCCGTTGCGTAAACGGGTCTGTGCGGCGGTAGACCGGAGCATGCCGGATCCAGAGCACCATGGCGCCTAGCATCAGCCACAGGCCGGTGCCAGTGGCGATGGCGCAGCCGGTTGCGCCGAGTGCCGGCAAGCCAAGGTGACCGTAGATCAGCAGCCAGTTAACCGTAATATTGAAGGCCAGCCCGCCCAGTGCAATCAGCATCACAGGCTTGGTCTGATTCAGGCTGGTGGTGTAGCCATACAGTGCGCGGTACATGGCAAAGGCGGGCAGGCCTATGCTGATCACATGCACAAAACGCGCGGCCTTGCGGTGGACTTCCGGCGCTAACTGCAGGTAATCAAATACCAGGGTCGAGGCATTCAGCACGAGGCAGGCAATCAGGCCTGTGCCCAGCCCCATCCACAGCGACTGGCGCATGATGTGAGGAACCCGCTGGAACGATTCGGCGCCGACTTCGTGGGCAATCACGGCATTCACTGCCATCATGATTCCCATCACACTGACCAGAACAATGGTCCAGAGCGAGGCGCCCAGCGCGACAGCAGCCAGTTCTTCAGCGCTCAGATGGCCGGTCATGGCGACATCTGAGACACCCATGCCAACAGTGGCCAGCTGGCCGATCAGAACCGGCCAGGCAATTTGCCAGAGCGCGGCAGCTTCAGTACGGATACGGGTTTTCATGTGACTCGGGATGATTGTTCTGGTTAATCGTGCTGTCCCGGCGGGACAAAGGACAGGCATCTTACCTGAACTCTGTGCGCTCAGCGATCAGTGCGGCGGTGTGCTGCCGTCCGATGCTTGCACAGCGTGCTTTGGTTTGGTCATCGCAGCGGGGAATTAGTTCACCGCTGCTGACACAGGATTGATGCGCGCTGTTTGAGGTTTAACCGTGTTTGAAAGAACAGTACTGGTTGACCGGCAGTTTAAAAAGATCGAAAAAAATAAAAATTCACCTTGAATTTATTTTTTAATTAACTAAAGTGATATCACTCTGATTTCATTGTGAAATCGTACAGGAGAATCCATGAGTGCATCAAATCAGTTGCAAAGTCAGAAAAAACCATTGCAGGAACACCGTATTCAGTCATCCGATGGCTACATCATGATTGCGCTTGTCTGTCTGCTGATAGCGGCGGGCATTTACTCTCTGGTCACGCTTCCGCCGGCAGAAGGCCTGGTTGCTATCGGCTGGCGGCTCGGGCTTCTGGTTGCCGGGTTGTTTGTTTTTAGTGGCTTATATATGTTGCAGCCGAATGAGGCGGCGTTATTGTCGCTGTTTGGCCAGTACAAGGGCACAGACCGCAGCGAAGGTTTGCGCTGGGTGAATCCGTTTTACAGCAAGCGCAAGCTGAGCCTGCGCGCCCGCACCTTAAACACCGCGCCGCTGAAGGTTAATGACAAACGCGGTAATCCGGTGGAGATCGGCGCCGCCATTGTCTGGCGGGTGCAGGACAGCGCATTGGCGATTTACAACGTCGATGATTTTGAGCGGTTTGTGAATGTGCAGGCCGAGGCTGCGTTGCGTCACCTGGCATCGCTGTATGCCTACGATGACGGCGAGGATCTGGCCGAAGGCGAGACCACCTTGCGCGCTGGCATGGACGTGGTGGCCAGCGCGATGCGTGCGGAATTGCATAATCGCTTCAGCGCCGCAGGAATTGACGTGGAAGATGCCAAACTGACGCATCTGGCGTATGCCGCTGAAATCGCGCAGGTCATGCTGCGCCGTCAGCAGGCAGAAGCCATCATCAGCGCCCGCAAGAAAATCGTCCAGGGCGCGGTCAGCATGGTGGAAGCTGCATTGCAGGGTCTGTCCGAGCGCCATATTGTGGAGCTGGACGATGAGCGCAAGGCGGCGATGGTCAGCAATCTGCTGGTCGTGCTGTGCTCCGACCGCGAAACCCAGCCTGTGGTCAATGCCGGCACCTTGTACAACTGAGCCAGGACGCAATCATGTCTTATCTTGTGTATGAAGAAAAACAGTGGAACTATCCTGTATTCGGCATTTTGCTGATCGCGATCTTCGGTATCTCGATGATGTTGCGGGAACGTTCGCCCGCCGTGTGGCTGGGACCGTCGATCATGAGTGCGGTCGCACTGTGTTTTGCCAATCTGACGACGACGCTGACGGCGGATCATCTGAGCTGGCATTTCATGCTGATCCGCTTGCCCGGCTGGCGGATCGCCTTGCGGGATATCGCCAGTGCCGAAGTCAGTCAGTCTGGCTGCCTGGAAGGCTGGGGTATCCGGCGTACCCGCAGCGGCATGTTGTATAACGTCAGCGGCACTGGCGCCATCCGCCTTTATCTCAAAAACGGTAAAACCCTGCGGCTGGGAACGCGCGACCCGCAACGCTGGATGGCTTATCTGCAGCCGCGGCTGGCAGATCTCCAGCGTTTACCGTCGTGAAAGTAGCGTATGGCAAGCCCGGGTAAAAAATCTTTTCCTTTGCGTATCGATCCGGTGTTGTGGAGCGAGATCGAGCGTCTGGCTGCGCAGGAATTACGCAGTGCCAATGCGCAGGTGGAATACCTGTTGCGGCAGGCGCTGAAGCAGCGCGGACGCTCTCTGCCGCTGCCCGTTCAGGAAGACATTCAAACGGAAAATGATCCACCTGAGTGAATCCGGTGCTGAACCGGTGCTGAACCGGTGCAATGCCTCCTGCGCCCGGCAGCAAGGCAGTAAAGTGCATCAGAAATTCAGGCCGCGCACCAGCCTCATATCGGGTCTGGCGATGAACGCCGCCAGGTCGTCCCGCATACGCCGGCTTTCTGCGATGGCGGTGCGCCATGCCTGAATCCGCTGCTGATGGCGGGTGCCGTAATGGAAAAAATCCTTGCGGTCAGGCAGTTTCCCGCGCGGCAGGCTGCGCACAAAGGCATCGGATGGGGCAATCATCACCAGATTATCGACCCAGTGCTTATCCCGCCCCAGTCCTGCACGGCGCCAGGGCAGCGCTTTATCCAGCCAGCCCGGCACGATCTGGCGGGTGAAGTGGGGATACAGTACCAGTTCCTTTGTGTTTTGCGTTTGCAGACGCGCATAAGGCAGCGCCAGATGATAGTCGATGATGCCGCCATCCCAGTATGTGCCGGCAGGTGTGTGAGGGATTGCGGTGACCGGTTCCATGATCAGCGGCAAGGTGCCGGACGCCAGCAGGGCGGGCGCCAGATTGTCTTTATCCAGCGCGCAGAAATGGGTGGTGAAACGGTCAAATGGGGTGTGCAGCCAGGGCAGCGTATCCCGCGCATCGCCGATAATCACCCGTTCCAGATGCCGCGCCAGACGTGCCCGCGAACGGAGATTGGAAAACGTGGCAGCTGCAAAGCCGGCTTTTGCCGCCAGCGTTGATTGCGGCGAAAACAGCAGGCCGCGTCCGCGGTTTGTCAGCAAATGCAGGCGGTGCTGCGGCTGATGGACGATTTCTTCTTCATACCCGCCGATAAAAGCTTGCAGCAATTGCCGGATTTTCTGCGAGACATCATGCGGGCCGGGGTTTTCCGGATATTGCTGTTCACAGTACAGATTACCCAGACGTTCAAACGCGGCCACCGGATCGGCGCAACTGGCGGCCGCCATACGCCATGCGCCGATGGAGGCACCCAGCAGGCTGCGTTCGCGTGGCGCAGAAGGCAGCCATTCACCGAACAGCCATTGATCTATCGCCTGCAGGATCAGGCCTTTCGGGCCGCCTGCCGCCGCCGGAATCACGGCAATATCCGCCGCCTGCAGACCGTGTTGCTGCACATGATGAAAAGCCGTTTTACCGGCAAAAATCTGAATCGAAGAGGGCATCGTCACTCCGGTACGGATTACTTCGCGCTGGTATGCAAACGCGTCATGGCTTCTGCAAATTCACCGGCGACCATCAGCGGCAATACATCCATGCTTTTGGCAATCGCTTCATCGATCAGCGGCTGTTCTTCCTTGCGCGGACGGTGCAGTACAAAATCTGCCACGCCCTGATTCAGATTCAGCGTGCGCGGATGACCGATGCCGATACGCAGCCGCCAGTAATCCTGGGTGCCGAGCGCAGCGGTGATGTCTTTGAGACCGTTATGGCCGCCAGACGAGCCACCCTTCTTGAGTTTGGCGACGCCGGGCAGCATGTCCAGTTCGTCGTGTACCACCAGTATCTGATCTGGCGTGATTTTATAAAAGCGGCAGATCGCACCGACCGACTGACCGGAACGGTTCATGAAAGTCTGCGGTTCCAGCAACCAGACTTCCTCGCCGGCGATCCGGGTTTTTCCGACCAGCGCATTAAAATTTTTGTCGCGCTGCAGGCTGACCGGAAACTGGTCAACCAGCCAGAAACCCGCATTGTGGCGGGTTTGTTCATATTCCGGCCCCGGATTACCAAGGCCGACAATCAGACGGATAGACATACCAATTTTACAGAAGAGAAAAGTTTTATTTTTTACGCTTTTTCAGCAGTGGCAACAGGTATTTGCCGGTGACGCTGTCAGGGTTTGAGGCCACTTGTTCGGGGGTGCCGGTCGCGATAATTCTGCCACCACCTGCACCGCCTTCCGGCCCCAGATCAATCAGCCAGTCGGCAGTCTTGATCACATCCAGATTGTGTTCAATGATGACCAGCGTATTGCCCTGATCGCGCAGACGGTGTATCACCTTCAGCAGCAGCGCGATATCGTGGAAGTGCAGGCCGGTGGTCGGCTCATCCAGAATATACAGGGTACGGCCGGTATCGCGTTTCGATAATTCCAGCGACAGCTTCACGCGCTGCGCCTCACCACCGGACAGCGTGGTGGCGCTTTGACCGAGGCGGATATAGCCAAGCCCGACATCCAGCAGCGTCTGCAGCTTACGGGCAATCACCGGCACCGGCTTGAAGAATTCGTGGGCATCCTCGACCGTCATTTCCAGCACTTCGTGGATATTCTTGCCCTTGTACTGGACTTCCAGCGTTTCGCGGTTATAGCGTTTGCCGTGACAGACATCGCAGGGTACATACACATCCGGCAGGAAATGCATTTCGACCTTGATCACACCATCGCCCTGACAGGCTTCGCAGCGGCCGCCCTTGACGTTGAACGAAAAACGGCCAGCGCTGTAGCCGCGTTCTTTGGCAGTCGGTACGGTAGAAAACAGATCGCGGATAGGGGTGAATAAGCCGGTATAGGTGGCAGGGTTAGAGCGTGGCGTGCGGCCTATCGGTGCCTGATCGACCGAAATGACTTTATCGAAATGTTCGAGTCCGCTGACGTGGTCAAATGGCGCTGGTTCCGTCTGCGAGCCATACAGATGGCGCGCCGCGACATGGTAGAGCGTGTCATTGACCAGTGTGGATTTGCCCGAGCCGGACACGCCGGTCACGCAGGTCAGCAAACCGACCGGCAGCGTCATGTCCTGATTTTTCAGATTGTTGCCACGGGCTCCCGCGATCAGTAATTGTTTGTCGGGATCGGTCGCGGTACGTTTGGCGGGAACGCTGATTTCCAGTTCGCCGCTCAGATATTTGGCAGTCAGCGAGCGTGGATTTTGCAGGATATCGTCCAGCGCGCCCTGTGCGATCACCTCGCCGCCGTGCACGCCGGCGCCGAGCCCCATGTCGACCACGAAGTCGGCGCAACGGATCGCATCTTCGTCATGCTCGACCACCAGCACGCTGTTACCGATATCGCGCAAATGCTTGAGTGTGTCGATCAGGCGGTCGTTATCGCGCTGGTGCAGACCGATCGACGGTTCATCCAGCACGTACATGACACCGGTCAGGCCCGAGCCGATTTGAGAAGCGAGCCGGATACGCTGCGCCTCGCCGCCGGACAGGGTATCGGCACTGCGTTCCAGCGACAGGTAATCGAGCCCGACGTTATTGAGGAAGGTCAGGCGAGCCGTGATTTCCTTGATGATGCGGTCCGCAATGTCGCGTTTGGCACCGTGCAGCTGCAGGTGCTCGAAGAAATGCAGGGTATCGCGCAAAGGCATGGCGCTGATATCGAAAATAGCTTTTTCCTGCTTACCGGTGCCGACCTTGACGTAACGTGCTTCGATGCGCAGCCGCGCGCCATGGCAGGACGGGCATTGTTTTTCGTTGATGAATTTCGCCAGTTCTTCTTTCACCGCCATCGAATCCGTTTCACGGTAGCGGCGCTGCAGATTCGTCACCACACCTTCAAACGCATGCTCCTTGATCACGGTGCGTCCTTTTTCGTTGATGTACGTGAACGGGATTTGCTGTTTGCCCGAGCCATACAGAATGACTTGCTGCGCCGATTCCGGTAATTGCTCGAATGGGGTATCAATATCGAATTCGTAGAACGCCGCCAGATTCGACAGCATCTGGAAGTAGAACTGATTGCGGCGGTCCCAGCCTTTGACTGCGCCACTGGCCAGTGACAAATTAGGGAAAGCGACGATCCGTTTCGGATCAAAGAATTCGATATGGCCGAGCCCGTCGCATTCCGGGCAGGCGCCCATCGGGTTATTGAATGAAAACAGGCGCGGCTCCAGTTCCTGCAGTGAATAGCCGCAGGTCGGGCAGGCAAATTTATTCGAAAACAGGTGTTCATGCCCGCTGTCCATATTCACCACCAGTGCACGGCCATTGGCGATGCGCAGGCAGGTTTCGAAGGATTCCGCCAGACGTTGTTTGATGTCTTCACGCACTTTGACGCGATCCACCACGACGTCGATCGAATGTTTCTCGGTTTTTTTCAGCTTGGGCAGATCATCGACTTCCACAATTTTCGCTTCATGCGTGCCGCTCTGAACCCGGAAGCGTACAAAGCCCTGTGCCTGCATCTGTTCAAACAGGTCCACATGCTCCCCTTTGCGATTCGACACCACGGGCGCCAGGATCATCAGTTTGCTGTCTTCCGGCATAGCCAGTACGGCATCCACCATTTGCGACACCGACTGCGCTGCCAGCGGGTTTTCCGGATGATCTGGGCAATACGGCGTGCCCACCCTTGCGTACAGCAGACGCAGGTAATCGTGGATTTCAGTGACCGTGCCGACGGTGGAGCGTGGATTATGCGAGGTGGCCTTCTGCTCGATCGAGATCGCTGGTGAGAGTCCCTCAATCAGATCGACATCGGGTTTTTCCATGAGTTGCAGGAACTGGCGTGCATACGCTGATAAGGACTCGACGTAACGGCGCTGCCCTTCGGCATACAAGGTGTCAAACGCCAGCGAGGATTTACCCGAACCGGACAAACCGGTAATCACCACCAGCTTGTTGCGCGGCAGGTCGAGATTGATGTTCTTCAGATTATGGGTCCGTGCTCCCCTGACGCGGATCAGCTCGCGTTTCTGCATGAGCGCGATGTCATCGGCGTCGAATTCGATTTCGGCGGGTTTAGGGGCTTTTGCAGCTTTTGATCGTGTCGTCATGGTATTTGAGCTCAATTTTGGCAGAGGCAAGCAACCTGCTACTATAACGGGTTTTTGAAATTTACCGTTGGCTCGTCTTCTTGTTCCGTAAAATCCGCCGTCAGGATGGATATTTAATATGACTATTGCAACAAATTCTGATCGTAATGCCCATCAAGCGAACAATCCGCCTGCCGCATCGCGCATGACGCAGACGGAAATCCGTTCCAGTGCGTCGCTGGCTTCGATTTTTGCCTTGCGGATGCTCGGGCTGTTTCTGATTTTGCCGGTGTTTGCCATTCATGCCAAAACCCTGCCGGGTGGAGACAATAGCCTGCTGGTCGGCATGGCGATGGGCATTTATGGCCTGAGCCAGGCATTCGGGCAGATTCCATTCGGTATTGCTTCGGATAAATTTGGCCGTAAACGTATTATCGTGATCGGATTGTTGTTGTTCGCAGCCGGTGCTTTTGTCGCTGCGATGGCTACCTCTGTGCTCGGTGTGCTGATCGGACGCGCGATCCAGGGCGCTGGGGCGATCTCGGCAGCGATTACCGCGCTGATCGCCGACTCTACCCGGGAAGAGCACCGGACCAAGGCCATGGCCATGGTCGGCGGCTCGATCGGGCTGACCTTCGCCCTGTCGCTGGTCGCTGCGCCTTTGTTGTATCAGGCTATCGGAATGGGGGGAATTTTTGCCATGACCGGCATCCTCTCGCTGGCTGCGATTGGCGTGGTGCTGTTCATCACGCCCGATGCGCCTGCGGTTCAGCTGGCGCCGGTTCCGCTTTCTGAGGTGCTGAAAAACCGTGAACTGATGCGGCTGAACTACGGCGTCTTCGTGCTGCATCTGTCGCAGATGGCCATGTTTGTGGTGGTGCCGACGGCGCTGGTGCAGTACGCCGGCATTGCCGTGACATCCCACTGGAAAATCTATCTGCCGATTATGTTTGCCTCTTTTGTGGCAATGCTGCCAGCGATTTTTGTCGGCGAAAAATACGGCAAAATGAAACAGGTTTTTATCGGTGCCATTGCCTTGCTGCTACTGGTTCAGCTTGGCTTGTGGCAGGGTCTGCAGCAACCGGTATTGCTGATTAGCTTATTGTTTGCATTTTTTATTGCGTTCAATATTCTGGAGGCCAGCCAGCCCTCGCTGGTATCGCGCATCGCACCACCTGCCGCAAAAGGGGCGGCGCTCGGCGTGTATAACACCATGCAGGCAATCGGACTGTTTTGCGGCGGGGCGCTGGGCGGATGGCTGAAACAGCATACCGGCGCTTCTTCCGTCTTTATTGTCTGCGCAGTCACCAGCCTGCTGTGGCTTATAATGGCTGTCAAGATGCCGGAAATCGCGAAGCGCGGCAAATCAGCCCCATCCGTTCAGGTTGAATAATATTGATTGAAATACAGAAAAACAGGAGAAATACATGGCATCCGTGAATAAAGTCATTATCGTCGGCAATCTGGGTCGGGACCCGGAAACACGTTATATGCCAAGTGGTGACGCCATGACCAGCATTACTGTCGCAACGACGGATAACTGGAAAGACCGGGCGACAGGCGAGAAAAAAGAGCAGACCGAATGGCACCGTATCACTTTTTTTGGCAAGCTCGCAGAAATTGCCGGGCAGTATCTGAAGAAAGGTTCGCAGGTTTATATCGAAGGCAGCCTGCGCACCCGTAAATACACCGACAAGGATGGCGTCGAGAAATATGCGACCGATATCCGTGCCGACAGCATGCAGATGCTCGGTAGCCGGCAGGGCATGGGTGGCGGTGCCGCCATGGACGACAGCGGTTACGGCAGTCCGGCACCTGCGCCGGCACAGCGTCCGCAGGCAGCGCCGGCTTCACGCCCAGCACCGGCATCCCGTCCGGCACCGAATTTTTCGGACATGGATGACGATATCCCGTTCTGACACCCAGTACAACTGATTTTAATGAAAAACCCGGTAAGACTTGTTCTGCCGGGTTTTTGTTTATTGCAGGAAAATAATCAGTCTTGGAAAGACTGTTAAGGCTTTTATGGGCGTCACGACAGTGTTGCCGGGCAATTAGTTGAGACTATTGTTCATAGAATCAATGAAGTGCCTCAGCCAGATAAGTCCCAGCCGGGCATTGAATAAAATGATAAAAATATAATTAAATACTTAATTTTTACCAGTTCTGCCCTGATTTTTTGAATAAAAATCGAATCAAGTATAAATTTTTTGAGGTTTTGTAACTTTTCATGTCAACGCAAGTGGTGACAGGCTCGTTTTGGGAGTTATGAATCCTGAGCTGTAATGTGTACGGCAACGATTCTCCCTCAAGGAGTTTGAAAATGATTTACGAAATTGCGGTGCGTCCTTCTGCAAACCAAAAGATGACATCTGATCATCTGATCTGGGTTGAGACTGATATGCCAACACGTTCCTTTGAAAAATGGATGCGTGATCGTGCATTGTTGGATGGAACCGGACAGGCACCAATCGTTCGCTGGAGTATTGTTCAGACTCAGCGTCCGGCGCATTTCAAACTGGCTACGCAGGCTAAAGCACTGAAAAGCCGCATTTCCGAATTGATGAGCGGCTTGCCGGAAGTGACTGCTGTACAGGACGCCTCCAAGGCGCTCAGCGCTTTCCGCCTGAAAGCGAAGACACCTGAACTGGTCAGCGCTTACCACTGATTTTTTCAGATCAGCGACTTGCCTGAAGATAAAAAGCACGATGAACCGGTTTCATCGTGCTTTTATGCTTTCTGCCTGAATTTTTGCCTGAGTATGTTTGTCCGTCAGTAAGATGAATCACCTGACGGATGCCAGTCAGGTTGCAGCATTCTTCCCACGCTGTTTTTTTTCGTCATTTCATCCATCTGCTGGGCGCTCGCCCGATTTGCCTGCCTGCTCTGTACTTGGCTGACAGCACTGCCTTTTGCTGATATCCGCCGCATGTTGCCTGCTGCGGATGATTTTCTGCATCATCTGCCCATCTGAGCCACAAGCCGGCTGCCATGCCACTTTAATGATGGAATTCTCAATCAATGACTTGATTTCCCCGGCTGTACTCACATTGCAGGTATTTGGGAGAGAGCCGGTGGCTGTTCCTGAGTATACTGGGGTATTCAATCATCTGATTTTTGAGTGTACGGTGAATTTATGGCAAGACTACCGCGTCTGGTAATTCCGCAGATGCTGCATCATCTGGTGCAGCGTACCCACGAAGGTACACAACTGTTCCGCGACAGCGAGGATTACACCGTGTTTCTCCGCTGGCTGGGGCAGGGTGCAAAACAATTCCATATTGCGATACATGCCTACGTGTTGATGCCTGAGCATCTGCATTTGCTGGTGACGCCGGAGGATGCCGAAGGGCTGAGCAAGCTTTTGCAATGGCTTGGCCGCTACTATGTCCCTTATTTCAACCGCAAATATCAACGCTCCGGGAGCTTGTGGCAGGGGCGCTATAAGGCAACCGTGCTGGAGGCGCAGACTTTTTTCCTACCATGCAGCCTGTATGTAGAAAGCCATCCTTTGCGCGCCGGGCTGGTAGCGGATTTGCTGGATTATCCCTGGTCAAGTTATCAGCATCACATTGGTTTGCGGCTTGATCCGCTGGTGTCGGATCATCCTATTTTCTGGGCGCTGGGAAACACGCCTTTCCAGCGCGAGGCAAACTATAGAGAAATGATGCAGCAGTCGCTATCCGCGGCAGAACTGGCGCGTCTGACTGAGGCAACGCATAAAGGATGGTTGCTTGGTTCTCCGGTTTTTGAGGCGGAAATGGCAAAGCTGACCGAGCGCCGGGTATCGCCGGCAAAGCGTGGGCGCCCGCGAAAAGCGGTGCCTGCAGGGCAGGAATAATCTGGAGAGGGAAAAAAAATTTATTGCATTAAATGACTCCGACCCCTTTAAAATAATTCATAAAAATTGTTATTTAAAATATGTCTCTGACCCCTTTTATTTAGATTGAACTTTCTTTTGCGCTGCACTATTCTCCATCTCAGTCATTCAATTTTGCCTTCCGGAGATAGCTATGCAAGCTCAAGGTTTATACGATCCAACCAACGAACATGATGCCTGTGGTGTGGGGTTTGTTGCCCATATCAAGGGTAAAAAATCCCACGCGATTGTTGATCAGGGCTTGCTGATCCTGAAAAACCTGGATCACCGCGGTGCGGTGGGTGCTGACCCGCTGATGGGTGACGGTGCCGGTATCCTGATTCAGATTCCGGATCAGTACTACCGCGAAGAAATGGCAAAGCAGGGTATTGAGTTGCCGCCTCCTGGGGAATATGGCGTTGGCATGATTTTCCTGCCAAAAGAACATGCTTCCCGCCTTGCCTGTGAGCAGGAAATTGAGCGTGCAGTCCGTGCGGAAGGTCAGGTCGTGCTGGGATGGCGCGATGTGCCGGTTGATGCCGAGATGCCGATGTCACCGACTGTGCGTGACAAAGAACCGGTTATCCGCCAGATTTTCATTGGCCGTGGCCCTGACATCATGGTGACCGATGCGCTGGAGCGCAAGCTGTACGTGATCCGTAAATCGGCAGTCCATGCGATTGAAGCGCTGAAGCTGCTGCATGGTAAGGAGTATTTCGTGCCGTCCATGTCTGCGCGCACGGTGGTGTACAAAGGCTTGCTGCTGGCAGATCAGGTCGGTGTCTACTACAAGGATTTGCAGGACGAGCGCTGTGTCTCTGCGCTGGCGCTGGTGCATCAGCGTTTCTCCACCAATACCTTCCCGGAATGGCCGTTGGCGCACCCTTACCGCATGATTGCGCATAATGGTGAAATCAATACTGTCAAAGGTAACTTCAACTGGATGCGCGCCCGTGAAGGCGTGATGAAGTCCGCCGTACTGGGCGACGATCTGCAAAAATTGTATCCGCTGATTTTTGAAGGTCAGTCCGATACAGCAAGTTTTGATAATGCGCTGGAACTGCTGGTGATGGCGGGTTATCCGATTGCACAGGCCATGATGATGATGATCCCGGAAGCCTGGGAAAATCACGGCATGATGGATGATAACCGTCGTGCATTTTACGAATACCACGCTGCAATGATGGAACCGTGGGATGGCCCTGCAGCCATGGCCTTCACCGACGGCCGCCAGATCGGCGGCACGCTGGACCGTAACGGCCTGCGTCCTGCGCGTTACATCGTGACTGACGACGATCTGGTGGTGATGGCATCCGAATCCGGCGTGTTGCCGATTCCCGAATCGAAGATCATCAAGAAATGGCGCTTGCAACCCGGCAAAATGTTCCTGATCGATCTGGAAGCTGGTCGTATCATTGACGACAAAGAAATCAAGGACACTTATGCCAATGCCAAGCCATACAAGCAATGGATCAAATCCGTCCGTATCAAGCTCAATGAACTGAAGGGCGAAGTAAAACAGGAAACCGAAACGGCCACGCTGCTCGATCGCCAGCAGGCATTTGGCTATACCCAGGAAGACATCAAATTCCTGATGGCGCCAATGGCGGTGGCTGGTGAAGAGGCAATTGGCTCCATGGGGAATGATTCCTCGCTGGCAGTCATGTCCAACAAACTCAAGCCGCTGTACAACTACTTCAAGCAGTTGTTTGCGCAAGTCACCAATCCGCCGATCGATCCTATCCGCGAAGCGATGGTGATGTCGCTGGTCTCGTTCATTGGCCCGAAACCGAATCTGCTCGATACCAACAACATCAATCCGCCGATGCGTCTTGAAGTGTCGCAGCCGGTGCTGGATTTTGCCGATATCGCTAAACTGCGCAACATCAGCGCCAATACGGGTGGCAAGTTCAAGTCTTATGAGCTCGATATCTGCTATCCGGTATCCTGGGGCAAGGAAGGCATTGAGGCGCGCCTGGCTTCGATCTGCGCAGAGGTGGTGGATGCGGTCAAGTCTGGTCACAACATCATGATCATCACCGATCGCAAGATGGATGCCGGCAATGTCGCCATCCCTGCCTTGCTCGCCACATCGACAGTGCATCAGCACCTGGTCAGCAAGGGGCTGAGGACGACAACCGGTCTGGTCGTCGAAACCGGTTCCGCCCGTGAAACGCACCACTTTGCATTGCTGGCGGGCTATGGCGCAGAAGCGGTACATCCTTATCTCGCCATGCAGACACTGGCTGACATGGCGAAAGATCTGCCGGGTGATCTGAGCGCGGAAAAAGCGATCTACAACTACACCAAGGCGATTGGCAAAGGACTCATGAAAGTGATGTCCAAAATGGGCATTTCGACTTATATGTCCTATTGCGGCGCGCAGATTTTTGAAGCGATCGGTCTGAATAAATCGCTGGTCGACAAATACTTTAAAGGCACTGCATCCAACGTTGAGGGCATCGGTGTGTTTGAAGTGGCAGAAGAGGCGCTGCGCCTGCACAAACTGGCTTTCGGTCAGGACCCGGTGCTGGAAAATGCACTCGATGCGGGTGGCGAATATGCTTTCCGTGTCCGTGGCGAAGACCATATGTGGACACCGGATGCAATCGCCAAATTGCAACATTCCACCCGTGCCAACAACTACAACTCCTACAAGGAATACGCACAGATCATCAACGATCAGTCCAAGCGTCATATGACCTTGCGCGGGCTGTTTGAATTTAAGATTGATCCGTCCAAAGCCATTCCGCTGGAACAGGTTGAACCCGCCAAAGAAATCGTCAAACGGTTTGCGACCGGCGCGATGTCTCTGGGCTCCATCAGTACCGAAGCGCATGCCACATTAGCGATCGCGATGAACCGGATTGGCGGTAAATCGAATACCGGTGAAGGCGGCGAGGATCCGGCGCGTTATCAGCAAGAACTGAAAGGCATTCCTATCAAGCAAGGCGCCACGTTGGCCTCTGTGATTGGCAAGGAACAGATCGAAGTGGATATTCCACTGATTGAAGGTGACTCGCTGCGCTCTAAAATCAAGCAGGTTGCTTCTGGCCGTTTTGGCGTGACAGCCGAGTATCTGACCTCTGCCGACCAGATTCAGATCAAGATGGCGCAAGGTGCAAAACCTGGTGAAGGCGGTCAGCTGCCTGGCCATAAAGTGTCGGAATATATTGCCAAACTGCGTTTTTCTGTGCCGGGCGTAGGCCTGATTTCTCCACCGCCACATCACGATATTTATTCGATTGAAGATCTGGCGCAATTGATTCACGATCTGAAAAACGTGAATCCGAATGCGTCGATTTCCGTCAAGCTGGTATCTGAAGTCGGTGTCGGTACGATTGCGGCGGGTGTTTCCAAGGCGAAGGCCGATCATGTGGTGATTGCAGGCCATGACGGCGGTACTGGTGCTTCACCTTTGTCGTCGATTAAACATGCCGGCACACCGTGGGAATTGGGACTGGCGGAAACGCAGCAGACACTGGTGTTGAACGGTTTGCGCGGCCGTGTGCGGGTACAGGCTGACGGTCAGATGAAGACCGGGCGCGACGTGGCGATTGCGGCGATGCTGGGTGCCGATGAGATCGGTTTTGCGACTGCGCCGCTGGTGGTGGAAGGTTGCATCATGATGCGTAAATGCCACCTGAATACTTGCCCGGTCGGCGTGGCGACGCAAGACCCGGTATTGCGCGCAAAATTCTCCGGTAAGCCGGAATATGTCGTGAACTATTTCTTCTTTGTTGCCGAAGAAGTTCGCCAGATCATGGCGCAGCTGGGCGTGCGCAGCTATGACGAATTGATTGGCCGGGTGGATCTGCTGGATAAATCCAGAGCCATTTCGCACTGGAAAGCCAAAGGCCTGGATTTCGCAAAAATCTTCCACCAGCCGCAAGCCGGTGCTGATGCGGCGATCCGCCATGTCGATGTGCAGGATCATGGTCTCGACAAGGCGCTGGACAACAAGCTCATCGCTCAGGCAAAGACTGCGCTGGAAACTGGCGAGAAAGTCTCTTTCATTTCGCCGATTAAAAACCTCAACCGCACCGTTGGCACGATGCTGTCCGGCGAAGTGGCGAAGAAATACGGCCATGCAGGTCTGCCGGATGACACCATCCACATTCAGCTGCAAGGCACGGCCGGCCAGTCTGCCGGTGCATTCCTGGCGCACGGCGTGACGCTGGATCTGGTGGGCGAAGGTAACGATTACGTCGGCAAAGGCTTGTCTGGTGGCCGCATCATCATCCGCCCGAATACCGAATTCCGCGGCTGGGCAGTGGACAATATCATTTGCGGTAACACGGTTCTGTACGGTGCGATTTCCGGCGAGGCATTCATCAACGGCGTGGCAGGCGAGCGTTTTGCCGTGCGTAACTCCGGCGCTGTCGCGGTAGTCGAGGGCACCGGCGATCACGGTTGCGAATACATGACAGGCGGTACGGTCATCGTGCTGGGTAACACCGGTCGTAACTTTGCCGCAGGTATGTCTGGTGGTATCGCCTATGTCTATGATCCGGATGGCGAATTTGAAGCGAAATGCAATATGTCCATGGTCACGCTGGAGTCAGTGCTGGCAGGCGATGTGCAGACTGCGACCGTCGATAAATCAATCTGGCACAGCCGTCTGCGCGGCGGTGAGGGTGAGACCGATGAAGCAATCCTGCGTAACCTGATTGAGCGCCATTTCAAACATACGGGCAGTACCCGTGCCCGCAATCTGCTGGATGACTGGGCCCGCAGCCGCGCTAAGTTCGTCAAAGTATTCCCGACCGAATATAAGCGTGCTCTGGCGGAAATGTCTGCGGCGAAGCAGGCTGCCAGGAAGGAAAAAGTTGCTGCCTAGTTTCATTGGATGCGCCAGCCGGCGCACCTGATTCTGCGCAATTCAAGACTGACAGGGCAGTAGCCCGCAATCATATTGAGGATAAAAATGGGTAAAGTTACCGGTTTCATGGAATATCAGCGACTGCAGGAAGCTTCCGAAGCACCGTTGTCGCGTAAAAAGCATTACAAGGAATTCCTGGTGCATCTGGACGATGCGCAGGCAAAAACACAGGCGGCACGCTGCATGGACTGCGGTATTCCGTTTTGCAACAACGGTTGCCCTGTCAATAACATCATCCCTGACTGGAATGATTTGGTCTACAACGGGCAAGTAAAGCAGGCGCTCGATACGCTGCATTCGACAAACAATTTCCCGGAATTTACCGGCCGCATCTGCCCGGCACCCTGCGAAGCAGCCTGTACTCTGGGAATCAATAATGATGCAGTCGGCATCAAGTCGATTGAGCATTACATCATCGATAAAGGCTGGGAAAACGGTTGGGTTGCACCGCAGATTCCTGCTATGAAAACCGGCAAGAAAATCGCCGTTGTCGGCTCTGGTCCTGCGGGGCTGGCAGCAGCGCAGCAACTGGCGCGTGTTGGTCATGATGTGACAGTATTTGAAAAAAATGACCGTGTTGGCGGCTTGCTGCGTTATGGCATCCCCGACTTCAAAATGGAAAAATCCCATATCGACCGCCGTGTTGATCAGATGCAGGCAGAAGGCGTGACATTCCGCACTGGCGTGTTTGTCGGTAAGGATTTTCCTGCCACGGTCACCAACTGGTCCAAAGAAACGATTTCCCCGGAACAGCTGCAAAAGGATTTCGACGCAGTAATCATTGCCGGCGGTGCAGAAACGCCGCGCGATTTGCCAGTTCCTGGCCGCGAACTCAAAGGCGTGCATTTCGCTATGGATTTCCTGCCAGTGCAGAATAAGGTGAATGCCGGTGACAAGGTCAAAGACCAGATCATGGCGACGGGCAAGCATGTTGTGGTGATCGGTGGTGGTGATACCGGCTCTGATTGCGTGGGTACCTCGAATCGTCACGGCGCCAAATCCGTGACCCAGTTTGAATTGTTACCCCAGCCGCCAGAACAGGAAAACAAACCGCTGGTCTGGCCTTACTGGCCGACTAAACTGCGTACTTCTTCCTCGCATGAGGAAGGTTGCGAACGTGACTGGTCTGTTGCAACGAAACGCCTGGAAGGCAAGGGCGGCAAAGTGGAAAAGCTGATCGCCTGCCGCGTTGAATGGAAAGACGGCAAGATGCAGGAAGTGCCGGATTCCGAATTTGAGATGAAAGCCGATCTGGTCTTGCTGGCCATGGGCTTTGTTTCTCCGGTACAGCAGGTGCTGGATGCCTTTGGCGTGGAGAAAGATGCCCGGGGTAATGCCAAAGCGACAACCGATGGCGCCGGTTGCTACAAGACCAATGCAGAAAAGGTCTTTGCGGCAGGCGATATGCGTCGTGGCCAGTCGCTGGTGGTCTGGGCGATTCGCGAAGGACGTCAGTGCGCCCGTGAAGTGGATGCTTTCCTGATGGGCGACTCGGTTTTGCCTCGTTAATCAGTGTGACGGATTACAGTCTGAGGGCTGCAATCCGTCAAATTTTTTGAAGAGAACAGACAAAATTCAATAATTACTGACTGAATATTCATTAATTTTTTGAGACAAAACAATCTGTTTTTAAGAAAATTTGTACTTTTATATAAAAAATAGAATTTAAGTTTGAAAATACAAAATTTTCAGAAAATAATTCATTTCATTGTTTTTTTATTATAGTTGCCGAAGCAGCCGTAATTCCCGTTCTGCATTACAATCTAGTTTTTGCAAAACTTCATTTCCTGCTGTGTCTAATCTCGTCGAAATTCGTGATCTTCAATTCGGGTATGGGCAGCGCACCATTCTGTCGGGGCTGCGCATGGATTTTCCGCGCGGCAAAGTGATTGCTGTGATGGGCGGCTCGGGATCCGGCAAAACGACGATACTGCGCCTGATTGGCGGCCAGATCCGGCCCCAGCAAGGTACGGTCGCTGTCGATGGGCAGCAAATTGAGCAGATGGATAATGCCGGTCTGTATCAGATGCGGCGCAAAATGGGCATGCTGTTCCAGCATGGCGCCTTGTTTACCGATTTAAGTGTGTTTGACAATGTCGCGTTTCCGATGCGCGAACATACTGATCTCAGTGAAGCCATGATCCGTGATCTGGTGATGCTGAAATTACATGCTGTTGGCCTGCGCAATGCGGCGCAGCTGATGCCCTCCGAAATTTCCGGCGGTATGGCACGCAGGGTGGCGTTGGCGCGCGCAGTGGCGCTCGATCCCCAGTTAATGATGTATGACGAGCCGTTTGCCGGACTGGATCCGATTTCGATGGGCGTGACTGCCAATCTGATCCGGAACTTGAACAATGCGCTGGGGTCTACCACGATACTGGTGTCGCACGATGTGCATGAATCTTTTGCCATCGCCGATTATATTTATTTTCTGTCGCAGGGAAAAATTGTGGCTGAGGGCACGCCGGAACAAATGCTGGCATCCGAAGACCCCTATGTGAAACAATTTGTCCATGCCGAGGCAGATGGTCCGGTTCCCTTCCATTATCCGGGGCAGTCTCTGAGAGACGATCTGGGGCTGAAGGAGCGCGTATCATGATTGAGCGCATTGGTGCCTGGGTACGAGAAACCGCCAGTGACCTGGGATATGCCGCCCGCTGCTTCTTCGCTATTTTATGGAACGCTGGCGGGCTATGGCGCCGCCCCCGTCTGGTGACAGATCAGATTCACTTTATCGGCAATTATTCGCTGGTGATTATTGCTGTTTCCGGATTGTTTGTCGGATTCGTGCTGGGTTATCAGGGGTATTACACCCTGAATCGTTATGGTTCGGAAGAGGCGCTGGGTTTGCTGGTGGCGCTGTCTTTAACCCGTGAGTTGGGGCCAGTTGTCACTGCATTGCTGTTTGCCGGACGGGCGGGTACTTCGCTGACAGCGGAAATTGGCCTGATGAAAGCCGGTGAGCAACTGGCAGCGATGGAAATGATGGCTGTGAATCCGGTTCAGCGGGTTCTGGCGCCACGGTTTCTGGCAGGTCTGATCGCCATGCCGGTATTGACTGCGATCTTCAATGCGATGGGCATCATCGGCGGCTATGTGGTCGGGGTCAAATTGATCGGGGTCGATAACGGCGCATTCTGGTCGCAGATGCAGGCCGGCGTTGAAATCTGGCAAGATATTGGCAATGGTGTGGTGAAAAGTATCGTCTTTGGTTTTGCCGTGACTTTTGTGGCACTGTTTCAGGGGTATGAGGCGCAGCCGACACCGGAAGGCGTCGCCAGGGCGACCACCAGAACGGTCGTGGTGTCTTCGTTGCTGGTGTTGTGGCTGGATTTCCTGCTGACTGCCTGGATGTTTCAATAATCAGTCGCAAAGCGCAACGAAACCTGGCGAAGCTGCCCGTATTTTTCAGTGCCCGGCATTGAAGAGCGCGAAAAGATTCAATTGGATGTCCCCGTGGTGCCGGGGATACTAAGGTAAGGATAGATAATGCAAAAAAAATCACTGGATTTCTGGGTTGGCCTGTTTGTCGTGCTGGGGGCGGCAGCGTTGCTGTTTCTCGCATTAAAAGCCGGCAACATGAGTTCATTTTCTTTGGAAAAAAACTACGAAGTGGCGGCACGCTTCGATAATATCGGCGGCCTGAAGCCGCGGGCTGCGGTCAAGAGTGCCGGTGTGGTCGTCGGGCGGGTGTCTGAAATCAAATTCGACGATAAAACCTTTCAGGCTACCGTCGTCATGCAGCTGGAGACACGTTACAAATTTCCCAAAGACAGTTCGGCCAAAATCCTGACGGCCGGATTACTGGGCGAGCAATATATCGGCCTGGAACCCGGTGGTGATACGAATAATCTGGCAGCGGGTGACAGGATTAAAATGACGCAGTCGGCAGTGGTGCTGGAAAATCTGATCAGTCAGTTCTTGTTCAGTAAAGCAGCTGACAGCAGTGCGGAAAACAAAAAATGACACAATTTCTGACCCGATCCAATGCACGCTGGCTTGCCCCACTGATAATTGCGGCGAGTCTGCTGCTGAGCGGATGCAGTACCGTGACGGTGGAAAAAATCCGTGACAAGACTGATCAGACGCTGGATGCCATCAGCACCAAAACGAATATCGGTAATAATCCGCGCGACCCTCTGGAGGGATTTAACCGCGTGATGTTCAGTTTCAATGACACGCTGGATCAGGCAGTGCTGAAGCCTGTGGCACAGGTTTACCGCAACATCACTCCCGGATTTGTCCAGACTGGTATTGGTAATTTCTTCAGCAATATTGGCGATGTCTGGAATGCAGTGAATAATTTACTGCAGGGGAAAGTGGCTGATGGCACATCCGATGTGATGCGTTTTGCCGTGAACAGTACGTTTGGCCTGGGTGGTTTGCTGGATATCGGCACGCCGGCCGGTTTACCGAAACACGCTGAAGATTTCGGACAGACGCTGGGGCGCTGGGGCGTGCATTCCGGACCTTATCTGGTATTGCCGATTCTGGGACCTTCCACCTTGCGGGATGCACTGGCGACGCCGGTTGATCTGAAAGGGGACTTGTGGTCTTACAAACAGCCAATATATATCCGCAATACCGGAACGGTTGTGCGTCTGGTCGATAAGCGGGCATCGGTGCTGGATGCCGGTTCCCTGATCGAAGAAGCCGCACTGGATAAATATGTCTTTTTCCGCGATGCTTACCTGCAGCGCCGGGCGGGTCAGATCAACCCGGATGACGATTAAACGATCGCAGCAGACGTGACGGAATGTGATGCATTTGTAAAAAATAGTTTTGTCCGTCAACCGGAACCCGGTCGGGCCGGTTAAGGAATGGCAGATATGCCGTTTTCAAAGAAACACCAAAGGAATCCCTATGAAAGCACTTGTTACACGATTTTTTACCCTGATGTTCGCCGGGCTGATGCTGGGCAGCACAGGCCTGGCACTGGCTGCTGACGAAGCGCCGGATCAGTTGGTGAAGCGCCTGAGCCAGGAAATTCTGGATACGGCAAAAAATGACAAAGATATCCAGGCAGGCAACCAGAAACGCGTATTCGATATGGTGGACAGCAAGATTTTGCCTTACATCGATTTTCCCCGCATGACATCGCTGGCAGCCGGAAAAAGCTGGCGTGATGCGACACCGGAACAGCAAAAACAATTGATCAGCGAATTCCGCACTTTGCTGGTATTTACCTATTCCGGTGCGATTTCCCAGATCAAGGACCAGCGCGTTGAATTCAAGCCGATGCGCTCCGCGCCGGAAGATACGGAAGTCGAAGTGCGTTCCCAGGTGATCCAGGCCAGGGGCGAGCCGATTCAGCTGAATTACCGGCTTGAAAAATTGCCGGGTGGCTGGAAGATATACGACATCAATGTTCTCGGTGCCTGGCTGGTTGAAACATACAAAGGCAGCTTTGCCGCTGAAATCAGTAAATCCGGTATCGATGGCCTGATTAAAACGCTGTCGGAAAAAAATAAAAAGCTTGCTTCTGCTCCGGCAAGAACTGCTTCCAAATAATATTCAGGACTGGCTGTGTATAAACTCACCGGTGAATTTTCACAACACACTGCCCGCGCTGTTGAGGCTGCGGGCAGCAGCATGATTGCTCAGGGCCAGTTCAGCTTTGATTTATCCGGGCTGGAACGGATTGATTCCGCCGCAGTTGCTGTCATGATTGAATGGCAGCGACAGGCAGACAAGCAGAACCGGGCGATGGAATTTCACGATGCGCCCACAGGTCTGCTGAGCCTGATTCAGTTGTATGGCCTGACCGAACAGTTTCAACTCGCCTCCTCTGCCGGACGACATTGATTCCCGCCTGCCGGTAAATGTGCGGCGCCAGTCTGCACATGCTTTCAGTTGTTCTGCTGAAAATCCCCTATAATCAAAGGTTTCGCCCTGAGGGTGAAACCGCTGAATTTTCCAAGTTGTCTGATTCCTGATGAGCACGCAAGTGCAGCATGCCCGATGGCCGCGATACAAATTAGCAATATACAAAAACGTTTCCAGTCTCTACAGGCACTGGGAGGCGTTTCCCTGACGATTGAAGAAGGGGAGTTTTTTGGTCTGCTCGGACCAAATGGCGCCGGTAAAACGACATTGATCTCGATCCTGGCGGGATTAAGCCGTGCAGATGCCGGGCAGATCAGCGTGCAGGGGCATGATGTCGTGCGTGATTACCGCGAAGCCCGCCGCAATCTCGGTGTTGTGCCGCAGGAGCTGGTGTTTGACCCGTTCTTTACTGTGCGTGAAACACTGCGCATGCAGTCTGGCTATTTTGGCATCCGGAATAATGATCGCTGGATTGATGAGATCATGGAAAATCTTGATCTCACCAATAAGGCTGACACCAATATGCGTGCTTTGTCCGGCGGCATGAAGCGCCGTGTGCTGGTGGCGCAGGCGCTGGTGCACAAGCCGCCGGTCATTGTGCTGGATGAGCCGACAGCAGGTGTGGACGTGGAATTGCGGCAGACTTTATGGCAGTTTATTGCCCGCCTCAACCGTGAAGGCCATACGATCGTGCTGACCACGCATTATCTGGAAGAGGCTCAGGCATTGTGCAACCGGATTGCCATGCTGAAGTCGGGGAAAATCGTGGCGCTGGACAGCACTGCTGCACTGATTAAGCGCATCTCTGGCTCACAGCTGCGGGTGACGCTGGCTGCCCATGCGAACACCGTTTTGCCGGATGCCTTGCGCAGCCTGATCATCACACACGAACGTTCTGCCGATCCGCGTCAGTTTGCCTTGCGTGTAACGGATTCGGCGCAGGTGGAAACGATGCTGCGTGAGTTGCGTCTTGCCGGCTGTGTCATTGAGGACTTGCAGTTATTGCAGGCCGACCTGGAGGAAGTATTTTTGCAGATTATGGAGGGCGCGAAATGAGCCAGATGACGGGCTTTAACACCTTGCTGTACAAGGAGGTGCTGCGTTTCTGGAAAGTGGCGACCCAGACCATCACCGCGCCGATCATGACGGCTTTGCTGTATCTGCTGATTTTTGGTCATGTGCTCGATGAGCATGTGCAGGTTTATCCGGGCGTCAGGTATACCGCCTTTCTGGTCCCGGGTCTGGTCATGATGAGTGTCTTGCAGAATGCGTTTGCCAATTCTTCTTCTTCCCTGATTCAGTCAAAAATCACCGGCAATCTGGTGTTTGTATTGTTGCCGCCGCTGTCGCACTGGGAACTGTTTAGCGCTTACGTGCTGGCGGCGATTCTGCGCGGGCTGGCAGTCGGGGCGGGCGTGTTTGTGGTGACGGCCTGGTTTGCCGACCTGCATTTTGTCGCACCGTGGTGGATTGGCATTTTCGCTTTATTGGGTGCCGCGATGCTGGGTACGATGGGACTAATTGCCGGTATCTGGGCTGAAAAATTCGATCAGCTGGCAGCGTTTCAGAATTTCCTGATCATACCGGCAACCTTCCTGTCCGGTGTGTTTTACTCCATCCATTCTCTGCCGGCTTTCTGGCAAAGCTTATCCCGGTTTAATCCGTTTTTTTATATGATCGACGGATTCCGTTTCGGTTTCTTTGGCCAGTCTGATGTGGCGCCGCTGCACAGCCTGGCTGTCGTGTCCGTTTTCTTTGCATTGCTGGCGACGATTGCCGTGCAGATGCTGAAACGTGGCTATAAGTTGCGCCACTGAAAACAGGTGACGCCAGCTCTTATTTTATTCAGAAAGATGAATCGTGTTCCCTACTCCTGAACAAATCAAATCCTATATCGCCGCCGGGCTGGAATGCAGCCATCTGGAAGTGGAGGGCGATGGTCAGCATTTCAACGCCGTGATCGTATCCGCTGCCTTTGCCGGAAAGCGCCTCATCCAGCGTCATCAGCTGGTGTACGCCGCCCTGGGCGACCGCATGCGTGAAGAAATCCATGCCCTGTCGATGAAAACCCTGACACCTGAAGAGTACCAAGCATAATGGATAAGTTACTCATCAAAGGCGGTTACCGGTTAAATGGCGATATCCGTATTGCCGGAGCCAAAAATGCCGCCTTACCGATTTTATGTGCCGGCTTACTGACAGCCGGTGATGTCAGCCTGCATAACGTGCCATCCTTGCAGGATGTGAACACGATGCTGAAACTGTTGCGCCAGATGGGGTTGCAGGTCACGCAGGAAAACGGTGTCACGGTGCTCAATGGCAGCCAGATAGACCGCTTGGAAGCGCCGTACGATCTGGTGAAAACCATGCGTGCATCGATTCTGGTGCTGGGACCTTTGCTGGCACGCTTTGGTGAAGCGAAGGTTTCTCTGCCGGGCGGTTGCGCCATTGGTTCGCGTCCGGTGGACCAGCACATCAAAGGCCTGCAGGCGATGGGTGCGGACATTACCATTGAAGCCGGTTATATCCATGCCAGGGCCAAGCGTCTGAAGGGCGCGAGGATCGTCACCGATATGATTACCGTCACCGGCACAGAAAATCTGTTGATGGCGGCAACGCTGGCAGATGGCGAAACCGTGCTGGAAAACGCCGCGCGGGAGCCGGAAGTCACGGATCTGGCCAATTTGCTGGTGGCGATGGGCGCGAAGATCGAAGGCATCGGTACCGACCGTCTGGTGATTCAGGGTGTCGCCAGTCTGCATGGCGCGCAACATATGGTGATTGCCGACCGCATCGAGACCGCGACATTCCTGTGTGCTGTTGCCGCGACCGGCGGGGATATCACGCTGAAAAATACCCGTAGCGATATTCTCGATGTGGCGCTTGATAAATTGCGCGATGCCGGCGTGGTGCTGACCACCGGCCCGGACTGGATTCGCGCGCAGATGAGCAGCCGTCCGAAAGCGGTCAGTTTCCGCACCACGGAATATCCGGGTTTTCCAACCGATATGCAGGCGCAGTTCATGGCGATGAACTGCATCGCGCAAGGTACCAGCCGCGTGACGGAAACGATTTTTGAAAACCGTTTCATGCATGTGCAGGAAATGAACCGGCTTGGCGCAAAAATAGAAATTGACGGACACACCGCGATAGTCAATGGTGTGGAACGACTGGTCGGCGCACCGGTAATGGCAACCGATCTGCGGGCATCGGCTTCACTGGTGATCGCGGGCATGGTCGCTGAAGGTGAAACCCTGATTGACCGGATTTACCATCTGGACCGCGGTTATGACCGCATGGAAGTGAAATTGTCGGCTGTCGGCGCCCACATTCATAGGATTAAATCATGACTGCACAATTAACGCTGGCGCTGTCCAAGGGGCGTATTTTTGAAGAGACGCTGCCTTTGCTGGAAGCGGCAGGAATCCGTGTCACAGAAGACCCGGAAAAATCCCGCAAGCTGATCCTTGCCACAAATGATCCCGGTGTGCGCGTGATCATTGTCCGCGCTTCTGATGTGCCGACTTACGTTCAGTATGGCGCAGCAGATTTTGGTGTGGCAGGAAAAGATGTGTTGCATGAGCATGGCGGTGAAGGCTTGTATCAGCCGATTGACCTGAATATCGCCAAATGCCGGGTTTCCGTCGCGGTGTCTGCCGGGTTTGATTATGAAAATGCCGTCCGCCAGGGTGCGCGCCTGCGGGTGGCGACCAAATACACAGAAACAGCGCGTCAGCATTTCGCCAGCAAAGGCGTGCACGTTGATCTGATCAAACTGTATGGCTCGATGGAGCTGGCGCCGCTGGTGGGATTGTCTGATGCGATTGTTGATCTGGTCAGCACCGGCAATACCCTGCGTGCCAATAACCTGGTGGAAGTCGAGCACATCATGGATATTTCATCGCGCCTCGTGGTGAATCAGGCTGCGCTGAAACTCAAGCGTGAACGCCTGCAGCCGATTATGGATGCGTTTGAACGCGCTTCCAGATTAAAAGCATCCATTTAAAGAGAATACGTATGGCCTCCCTGATTACCAGACTGGATTCAGACGAAGCGGATTTTTCCCGCAGACTCTCTTCTTTGCTTGCTTTTGAAGCTGCTGAGGATGAAGCGATAGACCGCGCTGCAGCGCAGATCCTGGCCAGTGTCAAAGCCAGCGGGGACACGGCTGTGCTGGAAGCGACCAACCGCTTTGACCGGCTGAATGCCCGCAGCATTGCCGAACTTGAATTATCGCGCGAAGAAATGCAGGCGGCGCTGGATGCCTTGCCTGCAGCCCGTCGCAGCGCCCTGGAAACGGCCGCGCAGCGAGTACGTGCCTATCATGAACGGCAAAAGGCGGAATGCGGTTCAGCAGGCTTCAGTTATTGCGAGCCTGATGGCACGGTGCTGGGACAGAAAGTCACGCCGCTCGATCGCGTGGGTATTTATGTGCCCGGCGGGAAAGCCGCCTATCCTTCCTCGGTATTGATGAATGCCATTCCAGCCAAAGTCGCTGGCGTGCAGGAAATCATCATGGTCGTACCGACCCCGGACGGCGTGAAAAATCCGCTGGTGCTGGCGGCTGCGGCGATTGCCGGTGTTGACCGGGTATTTACGATTGGCGGGGCGCAGGCGGTGGGTGCGCTGGCATATGGCACAGCGACGATTCCGCAGGTGGATAAAATTGTCGGTCCGGGTAATGCCTACGTGGCTGCTGCCAAGCGCCGGGTGTTCGGCACGGTCGGCATCGATATGATTGCCGGGCCATCAGAAATTCTTGTTCTCTGTGACGGCACTACCGATCCGGACTGGGTGGCGATGGATTTATTTTCACAGGCAGAGCACGATGAGCTGGCGCAGTCTATTTTGCTCTGCCCCGATGAAGCGTATCTCAATGCGGTAGAGGACAGCATTCGCCGGTTGTTGCCGGAGATGCCGCGTCAGGAAGTGATCCGGACATCGCTCGCCAACCGCGGTGCGCTGATCAAGGTGCGCGATATGCAGCAGGCCTGTGAGATCGCAAACAGTATCGCGGCTGAGCATCTGGAGATTTCCGCCGGTAATCCACAGCAATGGGCGGATCAGATTCGCCATGCTGGAGCGATGTTCCTTGGCCGGTTTTCTTCGGAAGCGCTCGGTGATTACTGCGCTGGTCCGAATCACGTGTTACCCACTTCGCGCACTGCCCGCTTTTCTTCACCTCTCGGGGTGTATGATTTTCAGAAGCGTTCATCCATGATTTTTGTCAGCGAGCAGGGGGCCCAGACCTTAGGGCGTGTTGCTGCCGAACTGGCGTATGGCGAGGGCTTGCAGGCGCATGCCCGTAGTGCTGAACTGCGGCTGAAGTCATGATTCCGGGATCCAGATAACATGGCAGACAGCTGGCGGAATCAGGTTTTTTGCGAAGATGCGCTGCAAGGGCTGACACGCTTGCCGGACTGCAGTATCGATTTATTGCTGGCCGACCCGCCTTATGGACTCGGCAAGGATTACGGGAATGATTCCGATAAACTGGATGCTGCCGCTTATCTGGACTGGATGACGCAATGGGTTGATCTGGCCTTGCCGAAGCTGAAACCGAACGGCAGCCTGTATATTTTTTTGACCTGGCGCTATTCCCCGGAAGTGTTTGTGATGCTCAAGCAGCGCATGAGCATGATGAATGAAATTATCTGGGACCGGAGGGTGCCTTCCATGGGAGGCAGTGTGCGCAAGTATTCCTCGGTGCATGACACGATCGGTTTTTTTGTGAAAGCCCGCGATTACTACTTTGATCTTGACGCGATTCGCATTCCCTACGATGCGGCGACGAAGAAGGCCCGTAGCCGCAAGATTTTTGAAGGCGCAAAGTGGCTGGAGCTCGGCTTTAATCCCAAGGATGTATGGAGCGTGTCGCGTCTGCACCGGGAGCACGCTGAACGCGAACCGCATCCTACCCAGAAACCGCTGGAAATCATTGAGCGCATGATCAAGGCATCCTGCCCGCCTGGCGGTGTGGTGCTTGACCCGTTTATGGGCAGTGGCACGACGGCTGTCGCCGCAAAGCGTTGTGGTCGCGATTATGTTGGTTTTGAACTGAATCCCGATTACTGCGCGATGATACAAAAACGTCTCGCAGAACAACCCGTACAGGCGCTGGCAGCCTGCGTCTGAGCCAGTCAGCAACTGTATCCTGATGTGTTCCGATACGCATCAGCTAACGAGCAGGCTGTTTTGAACAGCCATACCGCATGGAGTGCGACAGTGAGTATTTCGACCTTGACCCAGGTAATCCGTCCGGAAATCGCCGGTCTCGCGAGTTACCATGTCCCGGATGCCAGTGGTTTCCTGAAGCTTGATGCGATGGAAAATCCCTATCCTTTACCTGAGACATTGCAGCAGGAGCTGGCGCAGCATCTGGCGCGGGTTGCGATGAACCGTTATCCGGTGCCGTCCTATACCCATCTGAAACAATTGATTGCCACGCGCTTCGGCGTGCCCGCCGGGTATGACATTGTGCTGGGTAACGGGTCCGATGAACTGATCTCCATGATGTCGGTGGCTTGTGCCCGTCCTGGCGCCAAAGTGCTGGCACCCGTGCCGGGATTTGTCATGTATGCGCTGTCGGCAAAATTGGCAGGCATGGAGTTTGTCGGTGTTCCGCTGCTGGCGGATTTCACGCTCGATTTGCCTGCTATGCTGGCGGCGATAGCGGAACATCACCCCGCCATCACGTACCTTGCTTACCCCAATAATCCGACTGGCAATCTGTATGATGCTGATGCGATGCTGCAGATTTTGCGCGCGGTCGGGGATCGTGGGATCGTCGTGGTGGACGAGGCTTATCAGCCGTTTGCGCAGGCCAGCTTGATGTCCCGGCTGCCTGAATTTGATCAGCTGGTGGTGATGCGTACCGTATCCAAGCTGGGACTGGCCGGAATACGTCTGGGATACATGTCCGGCAGTCATGCGCTGATGCAGGAATTTGAAAAAGTGCGGCCGCCATACAATATCAATGTACTGAGTCAGGCGGCGGCAGAATTCATGCTGCAGCATGTGGATGTACTGGAGCAGCAGGCCGCCATGCTGCGCGAGCAGCGTAGCTGGCTCAGTCATCAGCTCGATAGCTTGCCCGGCGTACAAGTTTATCCATCAGCAGCAAATTTCCTGCTGATTCGTGTTGCGAATGCCGAACAAGTCTTTGCAAAATTAGTTGAACAAAAAATTTTAGTCAAAAATGTAGGTAAAATGCATAACCTGCTGGAGAATTGCCTGCGTATCACGGTCAGCACTCCGGAAGAAAATGCTCTTTTTCTTGCTGCTTTTGCGGCATCTTTGTCATCACCATGAATAAGCCAACTGAACGCATTGCGGCGGTAACCCGCAATACCAATGAAACGCAAATCCGCGTCGCCATCAATCTCGATGGCAGCGGTCAACAAAAACTCAATACAGGCGTGCCTTTTCTGGACCACATGCTGGATCAGATCGCGCGTCATGGCCTGATTGATCTGGATATTGAGGCCCATGGCGACCTGCATATCGACGCTCACCATACGGTTGAAGATGTGGGGATCACGCTGGGACAGGCATTTGCGCAGGCAATTGGCGACAAGAAAGGCATCCGTCGTTATGGCCATGCGTATGTGCCGCTGGATGAGGCCTTATCGCGGGTTGTCGTGGATTTCTCCGGTCGTCCGGGACTCAGTTACCACATTCCGTTTACTCGCGCCATGATCGGTAATTTTGATGTCGATCTGGCCAGGGAATTTTTCCAGGGTTTTGTCAATCATGCGCTGGTCACGCTGCATATTGATAATCTGAAAGGCGATAACTCCCATCATCAGTGCGAAACGGTTTTCAAGGCATTTGGCCGCGCTTTGCGCATGGCTGTTGAACTTGACCCGCGCGCTGCAGGAACCATTCCTTCCACCAAAGGTTGTCTCTGATTACCGATACCAGTCAGATAGGGCAGTTCAAACTGGTCAGTCATTATGAATAAAATTGTTGTTGTTGATTATGGTATGGGTAACTTGCGCTCAGTGGCGCAAGCGCTGCGGGCAGTGGCGCCTGAAGCCGAAGTCCTGATTTCAGGCACGGTGGCAGATATCCGCAGTGCCGACCGTATTGTGCTGCCCGGACAGGGCGCCATGCCAGATTGCATGCAGAGCCTGCGCGATTCCGGTGTGCAGGATGCAGTGCTGGAAGCCAGCCGCAGCAAGCCGCTGTTCGGTGTCTGTGTCGGTGAGCAGATGTTGTTCGACGTGAGTGAAGAGGGCGACACGCCAGGTCTGGGTTTATTGCCCGGCAAGGTGGTGCGCTTTGCGCTTGACGGACGCCTGCAGGCCGATGGTTCCCGCTTCAAGGTACCGCAAATGGGCTGGAACCGGGTGCAGCAGTCACGGCCGCATGTGTTGTGGCAAGACATACCGGATGCTGCCTATTTTTATTTTGTGCACAGTTATTACGCGCAGCCGGAAAATCCGCAGCACACGGTGGGTATGACCGATTATGGTGATTGGTTTGCCTGTGCCGTGGCGCGTGATAATATTTTTGCGACCCAGTTCCATCCGGAAAAGAGTGCGGCAGCAGGCTTGCAACTGTATAAGAATTTTGTACACTGGAATCCCTGACCGCACTCTGTTATCCAAATCACTTTAAACCGATTTTTTACTGTCTTTCAGACATCTACTTTTTACCATCATGTTGCTCATTCCTGCTATCGACCTGAAAGATGGTCACTGCGTGCGCCTGAAACAAGGCGATATGGACCAGGCCACCGTGTTTTCCGAAGACCCTGCTGAAATGGCCCGGCACTGGCTGAAACAGGGCGCCCGCCGCCTGCATCTGGTTGATCTGAATGGCGCGTTTGCTGGCAAGCCGAAAAATGAGGCGGCAGTCAAGGCAATCATTCAGGCTGTGCGCGATTACGCAGAAGAAACCGATACCGAAGAGATTCCCGTGCAGCTCGGCGGCGGCATCCGCGATCTCGATACCATTGAGCGTTATCTGGACGATGGCTTGTCGTACATCATCATCGGGACTGCTGCTGTGAAAAATCCGGGATTTCTGGCGGATGCCTGCAGCGCTTTTCCAGGTCAGATTATTGTCGGCATCGACGCCAAGGATGGCAAAGTGGCGACCGATGGCTGGAGTAAATTATCCGGTCATGAGGTGATCGATCTGGCCCAGAAATTTGAAGACTATGGCGTGGAAGCCATTATTTATACCGACATCGGCCGCGACGGCATGATGGGCGGCGTGAATATCGAGGCCACCATCCGGCTGGCGCAGGCAGTATCCATTCCTGTTATTGCATCCGGCGGCGTGCATGATTTGTCAGATGTGGAAGCTTTGTGCGCAGTTCAGGATGAGGGAATTGACGGCGTGATTTGCGGCCGCTCTATCTATGAAGGAACGCTGGATTTGCTGACAGCACAGGAACGTGCAGATGAGCTCAGCGGCGATCTGGTTGAAGATGAAGAAGATGCGGAATGACATTAGCTAAACGTATTATTCCCTGTCTGGATGTGACGGCGGGGCGCGTTGTCAAAGGAATTAATTTCCAGGAGCTGCGCGATGCCGGTGATCCGGTGGAGATTGCGCACCGTTATGATGAGCAGGGCGCGGACGAAATCACCTTTCTCGATATTACGGCTTCTTCCGATGGCCGTGATTTGATTTTGCCGATTATCGAAGCTGTCGCATCCCAGGTATTCATTCCGCTGACAGTCGGTGGCGGAGTGCGCACGGTGGCAGATGTGCGCCGTCTGCTCAATGCCGGTGCCGACAAGGTCGGCATTAATACTTCCGCGGTCACCAATCCGCAGCTGGTGGCAGATGCCGCGCACAAATACGGTTCGCAATGCATTGTGGTTGCGATCGATGCGAAGCAGGTGGCGCCGGGAAAATGGGAGGTGTTCACGCACGGTGGCCGGAATGCCACCGGACTCGATGCGGTCGAGTGGGCGCAGAAAATGGCGCAGCTTGGCGCTGGCGAGATACTGCTTACCAGCATGGATAAAGACGGAACCCGTTCCGGTTTCGATCTGGGGCTGACCCGTGCAGTTTCTGATGCAGTGCCGGTGCCGGTGATTGCATCGGGCGGTGTCGGCGGTTTGCAGGATCTTGCCGACGGAATCCGGACCGGCGGCGCTGACGCTGTACTGGCGGCCAGTATTTTCCATTACGGGCATCATACTGTCGGTGAGGCAAAGCGCTTCATGGCTGCGCAGAATATTCCGGTGAGGCTGACATGAGCGCTGCAAAATGGCTTAACAAGATCAAGTGGGACGACCAGGGGCTGGTGCCCGTGATTGCCCAGGAAGCCGGCAGCAATGATGTGCTGATGTTTGCATGGATGAATCGCGAGGCTTTATCCCGCACGGTAGAATTGGGGGAGGCGGTGTACTGGAGCCGTTCCCGTAAAAAATTGTGGCATAAGGGTGAAGAATCGGGCCATGTGCAGAAGGTCAGGGATATTCGTCTGGATTGTGACGAAGACGTGATTTTGCTGAAGGTTGAGCAGGCTGATGGCATTGCCTGTCATACCGGACGCCATTCCTGCTTTTTTCAGAAATTCGAAGGCGGTCTGAATGATGGTGACTGGCTGGCTGTCGATCCCGTCCTGAAAGATCCGGAAAGTATCTATAAATGAGTACACAGCAGCTCCAGATTCTGGAACATCTTGCGCAGATCATTGAGAGCCGCAAGCCGGCCAATGGCGGCAATCCCGAGCAATCCTATGTCGCGCGCCTGTTCGCCAAAGGCGACGATGCCATCCTGAAAAAAATTGGCGAAGAAGCGACTGAAACCGTGATGGCAGCCAAAGATGCACGGGTTTCCGGCAATACGGAAAAAGTATTGTACGAGTGCGCCGACCTGTGGTTTCACTCGCTTGTCATGCTGGCACAGTATGATCTACACCCACAACAGGTACTGGATGAGCTGGCCAGACGGGAAGGTATTTCCGGTCTGGCGGAAAAAGCATCGCGTCAGGATAACTGACTTCTGAGATACATCAGAGTCATCGATTTCTTCAGGTATTTTTTCAGTTAACTTGATCGGATACAAAGTGAATAACTGTATTTTCTGTAAAATTGCGGCTAAGCAAATTCCTGCCACCACGGTTTACGAAGATGAGGATCTGCTGGTATTTAAAGATATCAACCCGGCGGCACCGGTGCATTTGCTGATTATTCCTAAATTACATCTGGATACTTTGTCAGCTGCACAGGCAGAACATGCCGGGTTGCTGGGAAAAATGCTGGCGCTGGTGCCGCGGATAGCCGATGAGCATGGTTGCGCCCCGGTTGCCAATGCCGACGGAGAGTTGAGCGGCGGATACAAAACCCTGATCAATACGGGACCGGATGGCGGGCAGGAGGTGTATCATTTGCACATGCATGTGATCGGCGGCCCGAAGCCTTGGCGCGGACAACGTTAATTTAAATTTTAAGAAAGAGCATTGCTCTTTGCAGGAGTCAACATGGGTTCATTGAGTATCTGGCATTGGTTAATTGTGCTGGTCGTGGTCGTGCTGGTATTCGGCACTAAAAAACTGGGTAATGTCGGTTCCGATCTGGGTAAGGCTGTCAAAGGCTTTAAAGACGGAATGAAAGGCGAAGAAGAGAAACCTGCGGCTGCACAGCAGGTTGCCGACAAAAGTACGATCGACGTCGACGCCAGAGAAAAAAGCAAACAGTGATGATCTGTTTGATGTCCAGCGGCGGGTTACTGCATGATTGATCTCGGAATCAGTAAACTTGCCCTGATCGGTGTGGTTGCACTGATCGTGATTGGTCCGGAAAAGTTACCCAAGGTCGCCCGTATGGCAGGTACCCTGCTGGGACGCGCGCAGCGCTATATTAATGACGTCAAAGCAGAAGTCAGCAAAGAGATTGAGCTTGAAGAGCTGCGTAAAGTCCAGAAAGACATGCAGGAAGCTGCGCAGAACGTAGAGCAGTCTGTTGCTTCGTCGCTGGCAGAGGCAGAACATGAACTGCGCACAGTCGGACAGGAATTCCGTTCGGATTCGCTTGAAAACCATGCAGCCCCGGCTATTTTTGCGACAGAACAGCTGGCGGTAAAAGCCAAAGAGTTTCGCCGTAAAAAACTGACGAAGACAACAGCAGTTCCTTCCTGGTATAAAAACCGTCATGGTCAGCGCAGCCATGTGGTTTCTGGGTCTGCACGCATGGCGCGTCATCGCACGCGGGTGCGTGCACCAGCCAGTTTTTTCTAATCCATCAGCATGTTTTTTGCGACCTTTATTCTGGCGGTATTCGCATGAGTGATTCTACTGAGCCTGGTGCTGAGGAAACCTTCATTTCCCATTTAGTTGAATTGCGGGATCGTCTGGTGAAGGCCGTATATGGGCTGGCTGCAGCCTGTGTGGTCCTGATGCTATGGCCGGGGCCATCTGCGATTTATGACTTTCTGGCGCAGCCGATGCTGGCGTCCCTGCCTGCCGGCGCGAAAATGATCGCTACCGGAGTCATTTCCCCGTTTCTGGTGCCGATGAAAGTAACTCTGTTGCTGGCTTTCATGCTGTCCCTGCCGTGGATACTGTATCAGGCGTGGGCATTTATCGCGCCAGGACTCTACACACACGAAAAGCGCCTGATTGCACCTTTGGTCGTATCGTCTTCCCTGTTGTTTCTGGGTGGGGTGGCGTTTTGCTATTTCCTGGTATTCGGCCGCGTGTTTAAGTTTATTAATGAATTTGCGCCGGCTTCCATCAGCGTTGCCCCTGATATCGAGAATTATCTCGACTTCATCATGTCCATGTGCCTTGCATTTGGCGTCACATTTGAGGTGCCGGTGGTGGTGGTGGTTCTGGTGCGGATGGGGCTGGTTTCGACGGATAAACTGAAAGCGATTCGCCCTTACGTGATTGTCGGCGCGTTTGTGATCGCGGCGATCGTCACTCCGCCGGATATCGTGAGCCAGTTTTCCCTGGCTTTGCCAATGTGGTTACTGTATGAGATCGGCTTACTGGTTGCGCCTATGTTTGTTCGCGTCACACAGGCGCCGGAGAGCGAGCAATAACGCTCCCGGAATCAATAAATTTCTTCAGGCTGTGCGTAGCCACTGAACCAGTGGTAAGGCGCTTTTAAAGGCCGTGAGCAGTGTGGCGATGACCTGTTCACTATCCATGCTCTTGAGATCGCATTCGGTCCAGACCATGAAATTTTTCAATTTGATGTATTCAATATGCCGTGCGTCTGCAGCGAAGCCTTTGGGCGGGCGTGTCAACTTACCTTCATCCTGTAGTGCGCCGAATTGTTGCTGCAGTTTTTTGTTTTTCAGTACCAGATCGAAACCCTCCGGGTCGTGCAAGATATGTTGCCGGATAGCGAGCAGGCGGTCTGATGGCGGCATATATTCGCCACAGGCGAAAAACAGACGTCCTTCAGCATCGATCTGGAAATAATAGGCAGGTCCCCCGCCTTCACTGGGTTTTTTTCTGCCACTGGGAAGAATGGATGCTGAAAACGTCGTTTTATAAGGCGATTTGTCTGCTGCAAAACGCACGTCACGGTTAATCCGGAACAGGGATTTTTTGGGGTCGCAGCCGGTTACCGCCGGATCGAATTTTTGTATCCCCTGAATCAGTTCTGTGACCAACTGCAGAAACTCTGCCCGCAAAATATCGTAACGCGGTTTGTTCATGACAAACCAGGCGCGGTTATTGTTGTCCGACAGCTCGGACAGAAAGGCTTTGAGATCAATCAGGTGCATAGCGCTTACTCTTCAGCTCGGGTTGGCGGACGTTTGCCGATCAGTACATCCAGCATCGGTTCCTGATTATTCCTGAGCACCCGTATCCGGGCTGTATTGCCTGGCTTGAGCTGGGCGACCAGATTGAGCATTTCGGTCGTTCCGGAAACAGGTTTACCATCGATTGAAATCAGAATATCACCCGGTTTCATCCCTGCCTTGTCGGCTGGCCCGCCGCGGATGACGCCCGCAATGATGGTGCCTGATTTTTGTTTCAGGCCAAAACTTTCCGCCAGTTCCGGCGTGATATCCTGCGGCTCCACGCCCATCCAGCCACGCACAACCTGACCTTGTGTGATGATGGCATCCATGACCATTTTTACTGTCGAGATCGGTGTCGCAAAACCGATACCGACTGAGCCACCGGACTGCGAGTAGATGGCCGTGTTGATGCCGAGCAGATTACCATTGACATCGACCAGCGCCCCTCCGGAGTTGCCCGGATTAATGGCGGCGTCGGTCTGGATGAAATTCTGGAATGCGTTGTCCGTCAGGTTATTTCTGCCGAGCGCCGAGATAATGCCCATCGTGACCGTTTGTCCGACGCCGAATGGGTTGCCGATCGCCAGGACAACGTCACCGACCTGTGCATCTTCCGAGCGTCCCAGGGTAATGGCAGGTAAATTCGGTAAATTGATTTTAATGACCGCCAGATCAGTTTCTGGATCGGTACCAACCACCCGTGCTGCTGCCGTGCGGCCATCCGCAAGGGCAATATCAATTTCGCTGGCAGATTCGACGACATGGTTGTTCGTCAGGATATAGCCTTCGGCTGAAACAATCACACCTGATCCAAGACTGGATTGTCGTTCCGTGCGCTGATTTTGCTGATCGCCAAAGAAGCGGCGTAAAAACGGATCGTTCAGCAAAGGATTGCGCTGACGCTGAATTTCTTTGGACGTATAGATATTCACGACCGAAGCCATCGCTTTACGGGCAGCGCCGCGATAAGAGTTGGCCGGAGGTGCCGAACTGGCCGGTGCCTCCCTGATGCTCTGGAGCGCCGCCGATCCGGTGGCATTCTTATTCACCCAATCGGGTTTCAGGGTCGTTACAATAAACCAAATGGCCAGGCCAACTGTCACAGTCTGTGCAAACAATAACCAAAGACGTCGCATAAGGTAAGAAAATGAAAATGAATATAATCGGCAGGGATCAGCTGACGCAATTCCTGGAGACAGAATTGCAAGTAAGCCGTGTACGTGATTATTGCCCAAATGGCCTTCAGGTGGAAGGGCGGGATACAATTCGCCGCATCATTACCGGGGTGACTGCCAGTCTGGCGCTGCTTGAACAGGCGAGGCAGCTTCAGGCGGATGCTGTTCTGGTGCATCACGGATATTTCTGGCGTGGCGAGGATATGCGGGTGATTCGTCAGAAGCAGAAAAGATTGAAATTGTTATTGGAAAACGATATTTCTTTATTTGCCTATCATTTGCCGCTCGATATGCATCCGGAGGTCGGAAATAATGCCCAGTTGGCGCGTCAGCTGGGCTTTTTGCCACAGGCAAGGTTCGGCGAGAATGATCTGGGCTGGATAGGTGAAATGCCGGCAGCAGAGCCAATGACCGTTGGCGCACTTGCTGCGCATGTCGACAAAATACTGGGGCGCCAGCCCTTGCTGATCGGTGATCCGTTGCAACCGCTGGGTAAGATCGCCTGGTGTACCGGCGCTGCGCAAAACATGCTGGAGCAGGCGATTGAAGCGGGGGCCAGTGTGTATCTGAGCGGTGAAATCTCCGAGCCTACCGTGCATCTGGCAAGGGAATCCGGCATTGCTTATCTGTCATGCGGTCATCATGCAACGGAACGCTATGGGATAGCGGCTTTGGGAGAGATGATCGCCACCCGCTTCGGTGTGGAGCATCATTTCGTCGATATTGATAACCCGGTCTGATGCCCGAGGCAAAATGCCGGAATGATTCCGGCGTTCAGCGTTATCCGGAACTGCTTATTTTTTCAAAGAATCGCGGATTTCCCTGAGCAACAGGATATCTTCTGACGTTACGGCGGGAGCTGGTGCCGGTTCTGATTTGGCTTCGGCTTGCTTGAGCTTATTAAACAAACGGACCATCTGGAAAATGATGAAGGCCAGAATCAGGAAATTCACGGAGACCGTGATAAAGCTGCCGTAAGCCAGTACTCCGCCTGCTTTTTTGGCTTCGATCAGCGTCATGCTGGTACTCTGACCGTTCAGCGGCAGGTAGTAATTGGAGAAATCCAGACCGCCAAAGATGCGTCCGACTATCGGCATGACGACGTCGCCCACCAATGATTCCACGATTTTTCCAAATGCGCCGCCGATAATCACACCGACGGCCAGATCGACAACATTTCCTTTACTGGCGAAAGCCTTAAATTCCTGCATCATGCTCATACATCTTCTCCTTAGTGAGGCCTATGTGACTGGCAGGGAGCCGGTCAGCGTTCAGGTTTTTAAACAATACTTGAAAGAAGTAAATTGTCAATTCGAAAGAAAAAATTGTTTTGCCTGAAAAAAGGCCGGGCATTCTGAAATAAATCAAAAAATATCGATATTGTTGAAAAAAAGCCTGTAAGTTAGCGTTTCGGATATCTTTTGCTTCAAAAGCATATTGAGCTACTTTATAATTTAATGTTGCTAGAAGTAGTTCGGATGGCTTCATCGGGTTTTGATTTTTGACAGATTGGGGTTGGTATGAGTAATGAAAAGCAGGTCGATTCCGGCCGTCGCGGGTTGCTCGTCGCCACTTGCGCGGCGGGTGGTGTGGCAGGTTTGGCAACGGCAGGAGCACTGGTCAGCACTTTCCAGCCATCTGAGCGTGCCAAAGCAGCTGGTGCTCCGGTGGAAGTTGATATTTCCGCTTTGAAACCGGGTGAAATGACGACCGTTGAATGGCGCGGCAAACCGGTCTGGATCCTGAAACGTACTCCTGAAATGCTGGCGAGCCTGGCAAAAACGGAAGACAAAGTTGCTGATCCCGTATCGAAAAAACCTTACACCATGGACTTGCCTGAGTATTGCGAGAAGCAAACCCGCTCACGTAAAGAACATCAGGACATTCTGATTACGGTCGGTATCTGCTCGCATCTGGGTTGCTCCCCAAGCTCCAAATTCCAGGCAGGCGCGCAACCTTCTTTGCCGGATGACTGGCAGGGTGGCTTCCTCTGCCCATGCCATGGCTCTACTTTTGACCTGGCGGGTCGCGTATATAAAAACAAACCGGCACCGCAGAATCTGGATGTGCCTCGTCACATGTTTTTGTCAGATACCAAAATTGTCATCGGTAAAGATGAGAAAGGCGAGGCGTAATCATGGCGTTTGTTGAAAAAAAGCTTCCTGCAGATGCTCCGGCTGTTGACAAAGCGCTCAATTGGGTGGATTCACGTTTTCCATTGACCAAATTGTGGAACGATCAGTGGGGTAAGTACTACGCACCTAAAAATTTCAATTTCTGGTACATCTTTGGTTCGCTGGCGATGCTGGTCTTGGTGATCCAGATCGTGACCGGTATTTTCCTGGTAATGCATTACAAGCCAGATGCCAATCTGGCTTTTGCCTCAGTTGAATACATCATGCGCGATGTGCCGTGGGGTTGGCTGGTGCGCTATATGCACTCGACCGGCGCTTCCGCCTTCTTCATCGTGGTGTATCTGCACATGGCCCGCGCCCTGATGTATGGCTCCTATCGCAAGCCGCGTGAACTGATCTGGCTGTTCGGTTTTGCGATTTTCCTGTGTCTGATGGCCGAAGCCTTCTTCGGTTACCTGTTGCCATGGGGACAGATGTCCTACTGGGGCGCACAGGTGATTGTGAATCTGTTTGGTGCGATTCCATTCATTGGCCCTGATCTGTCGCTGTGGATACGTGGTGATTACGTGGTGTCGGATGCAACCCTGAACCGTTTCTTCTCATTCCATGTGATCGCAATTCCCCTGGTATTGCTGGGACTGGTTGCTGCGCACCTGATTGCGCTGCATGAAGTCGGTTCCAATAATCCTGACGGTATCGAGATTAAGGATAATATCGGTCCGGACGGCCATCCTGTTGATGGTATTCCTTCGCACCCATACTATTCTTCCAAGGATATTTTCGGTGTGACGGTTTTCCTCACCCTGTTCAGTGCGGTAATTTTCTTTGCGCCGGAGATGGGAGGATACTTCCTGGAATATAACAATTTCATTCCTGCCGACTCGCTCAAGACGCCACCGCATATTGCGCCGACATGGTATTTCACGCCGTTTTACTCGATTCTGCGTGCGACCACTTCAGAGTTCCTGTACGTTGTTCAGGCTGGTATCGCTGCCTATGTTGCGTTGATTTACATGACCACCAAATTGCCGCAGATGATCAAGATGGCGATTGCCGGTATCGCTTTGCTGGCGATTGTCGGTATGATGCCTTTCGGTCTGGATGCCAAATTCTGGGGTGTGGTTTTGTTCGGCGGTTCAGTCGTGATTCTGGCTTTCCTGCCTTGGCTGGACGTATCACCTGCAAAATCGATCCGCTATCGTCCTGACTGGCATAAATCTGTTTATATCGTTTTCGGCATTGCTTTCGTGACGCTGGGCTATCTGGGTGTGCAGCCACCTTCACCGACTGGTGAGCGTATTTCTCAGGTTTGTGCAATCATTTACTTCGGCTTCTTCCTGTTGATGCCATGGTGGAGTGCGATGGGTACATTCAAACCGGTACCGAAGCGCGTAACATTTGTAGCTCATTGAGCGGACTCTGCGAGGAAGAATAAGCATGAAATTACTGAAAAAACTGATTGCCGCTGCATCCTTGGTTCCTGCTCTCGCGCTGGCAAGCGGAGGCACTTTCCCACTGGATCACGCCCCAGACCGGACGACGGATATGGCTGCTTTGCAGAATGGCGCAAAACTGTTCGTCAATTACTGCCTGAATTGTCACTCTGCATCCGCCATGCGTTACAACCGCCTGAGAGATATCGGGCTGACTGAAGATCAGATCAAACAAAACCTGTTGTTCACAGGTGAAAAGGTCGGCGATCTGATGAAAAACACCATGTCTCCGAAAGATGCCAAGGCCTGGTTTGGTGCAGTTCCTCCTGACTTGTCGGTCATCGCGCGGGCAAAAGCATCTGAAGCTGGTTCCGGTGCTGACTGGTTGTATACTTATCTGCGTACTTATTACAAGGATGATTCACGGCCAACCGGCTGGAATAACCTGGTATTCCCAAATGTCGGGATGCCGCATGTTTTATGGCAGTTGCAAGGTGTGCGGAATGCCAAATTTGTTGAAAAGAAAGATCCGCACGACGAGTCCAAATCGGTTCACCAGTTCGATGGCTTTGAAAAAGTGACTGCGGGCAGCATGACTGCCGCTGAATATGACAACGCTGTCGGTGATCTGGTTGCTTATCTGCAGTGGATGGGCGAGCCAGCTCAGAATACCCGTAAACGTCTTGGTGTCGTGGTTCTGATTTTTATGGCTGGACTGGCAACTTTGGCCTGGCGTTTGAATGCATCTTTCTGGAAAGAAGTAAAATAACGCATTGTTTCCTGTTGTGTTCCGTCTTTGATAAGCGCAGCAGGAATTTTTAAGATCGTCCGTTTCTTTCCGTCGTAAACGGACGAGTAATCCCTGGGGTGAGGCGCGCAAAATTGGCTCCTCGCCCTGATTGTTTCTAAGGAACTATAAAAATGATGGTTCTCTATTCGGGTACAACCTGCCCATTTTCTCAACGTTGCCGCCTGGTGCTGTTCGAAAAAGGTATGGATTTTGAAATCCGCGATGTTGATTTATTCAATAAACCAGAAGATATCTCGACCATGAATCCATATGGACAGGTGCCGATTCTGGTTGAGCGTGAATTGATTTTGTATGAATCCAATATCATCAATGAATATATTGATGAGCGTTTTCCGCACCCGCAACTGATGCCGGCTGACCCGCTGCAGCGTGCGCGTGCGCGGCTGATGCTGTTTAACTTTGAAAAAGAATTATTTGTACACGTTCATACGCTGGAAAATGACAAAAGCTCCAGCTCCGCCAAGGCGCAGGATAAGGCACGTGCAGAAATTCGTGACCGCCTGACTCAGCTTGCTCCTTTATTTGTGAAAAACAAATATATGCTGGGTGATGAATTTTCTATGCTGGATGTTGCCGTGGCACCGTTGTTATGGCGTCTGGATCATTACGGCATTGAACTGTCAAAAACAGCTGCGCCGATCATGAAATATGCTGAACGGATTTTTTCCCGCCCTGCGTATATTGAGGCACTGACACCATCGGAAAAAGTCATGCGCCGTTAAATTGCGCATGGCATTGATTCAGATGTACTGCAAGGCTGACTTCCCATAAGTCAGCCTTGTTGTTTTTGTTTGACCGATCTATTCTTAACTCTATCGTTTTGTCCGGGAAGCCAATATGGAAGCAACCTCTACCAAGCCTTATTTCATGCGCGCCATCTATGAATGGTGCACAGATAATGGTTATACGCCGTATATGGCGGTGAAAGCCGCCGGTGCCGCCCAAGTCCCGATGGAATTTGTCCGGAATGGCGAAATTGTCCTGAACATCAGCTTTGGCGCGACCAGCGGCTTGAAAATGGATAATGATGCGGTGACTTTCAAAGCACGGTTTGGCGGCGTTTCACGTGATATCTATGTTCCTGTTGCCAATGTGATCGCGATCTATGCGAGTGAAAATGGCCAGGGCATGGCATTTGAAGTGGATTTATCGCAGACCTTGCCAGAACCTCCGGAAGCAGTTCAGGACACATCCGCAAAGAAAATTGGCCTTGCCGCCGTGAGCACACAGCCTGAAGTGAATGAAAGTCCGTCCGCTGCTGTGGATCACAAAAAAACAGAAAAAAAATCAGAAAAACCCTCGCTAAAAATAATAAAGTAGCCTATAATCTTGGTCTTCGGGAATGCAGCTGTTTGGCATTACTGAAAAGATTTTCGCCGGCTTAGCTCACTTGGTAGAGCAGTTGACTTGTAATCATCAGGTAGCCAGTTCGATTCCGGCAGCCGGCACCAATAAAAACCCATCGTTAGCAATAACGGTGGGGTTTTTCTTTTGTCCTTCTCTATTGCGAGCACCATGTAGCATGCTCTTCCATCCGGTACTTCTGTACTGAAAATCAATGAACTGATGATTGCGCGGAAGGTCATAGCTTTGTCTGCAACGGTCAGACGGCTTCGTTGCAACGGATAACAAAAACACAGAGGGTTACGAATGAAAAAAATCATCGGATGGGGAATGCTGGTCATTTCGCTGTTTCAGGCGGGAGGTGCATTGGCAAATGACGGGAAACTGAGTCTGGAAATGCTGTATCACCCAACGCAGAAGGCGCGCTTTGAAAGTAAACCGCTGACCCGTTTATTCTGGGATCAGCAAAATCGTTTAATCGAATCGCAACTGCAGGATGGCATCGTCCGTTTGTCGGAAGTCACGCCAGAAACATGGAAAAAACAGGCCCTCCCTGTCGACGGTAATCTTTTGCGGATTCTCACATCGGCAAAGATAGAGGAAAAGGAAGCGCGTCGCCTGGCAGAAATGCTGGGTAGTCAGATTCAGCCGGGGCTGCACGCTTACTTGTTCAGTTACCGGAATGATTTATGGTTGCTGGATCTGAAATCCGCTCAGGCAAAGGAGCTGACGCATACGCCGGATCAGAATAAAGATGAGGCGCTGCTGTCTCCTGATGTAAAAACAGTGGCTTATTTAAAAGGGAATGATCTGTATGTGACGGATGTCGCCAGTGCGACAGAAAAACGTCTGACCCGGGATGGCAGCGAAACGAATCTGAATGGCCGTCTGGACTGGGTTTATATGGAGGAAATTTATGGACGGGGTAAATTACGCGCATTCTGGTGGTCGCCTGATTCCCAGAAACTGGCGTTTTTGAATTTTGATGAAACCAGGGTTCCGCTATACACCCTGAGTGGCGATCATGCCCAGCCGGCAAAAACAGAGCGTACCCGTTACCCGAAAGCGGGTGATCCGAATCCGGTCGTCAAGCTGGGTATCATCGATAAAAGCGGTCAGTTATCATGGACTCAGAATCCTTACCCTGATCAGGAAACCTTGCTGGTTCAGGTCGGGTGGACGCCGGATGGGCATCTGCTGGCAGCCTGGCAGGATCGTGTCCAGACCTGGCTGGATCTGCGCTTGTATGATGCCTTGTCCAGTGCAAGCAAAGTCATCGTCAGGGAAACGAGCCCGGCATGGACTGAGCGTTTGCCTTTCCCGGTCTTTTTTAAAGATGGCAGCTTCTTATGGGAATCCGACCGCAGCGGGCACCGGCATCTGTATCACTACGATAAAAATTATCAGCTGGTGAAAACGGTTACCAGCGGCAATTGGGATGTTCGTCAGGTGTATGGCATTGACGAGATCAATAACCGCATCCTGTTTTCTGCGAATGAACGTAACCCTATCGGCAATGACGTGTATGCCGTGAACGTGGATGGCAGCCATTTACAGCGCTTGACCACCGAGCCTGGTACGCATCAGGTTCAGTGGAATAAAACGATGACGCAATTCCTTGACACATGGAGCAGTCTGAAACAGACACCAAAACAGGCACTGTTCAGCGCTGCGGGACAACAGCTGAAACTGATTGATGATCCTGGTTTACCGGAAAAAATGAAAGGACTGCAATTAGCGCAGGTCATTCAGCAGCAGATTCAGGCGCGTGACGGATTCCCGCTGGAAAGCCTGCTATTCCTGCCACCTGATTTTGATCCGAAGAAAAAATATCCGGTCTTTCATCATCTTTATGCCGGCCCGATGGCATCGCAGGTGAATGATCGCTGGAACCATAACCTGTATTACCACTTCCTGGCACAGCAGGGATATATCGTCTGGATACTGGACAACCGCAGCGCCAGTAACAAGGGTGTCGCCAGCGCCTGGCCGATTCACAAAAAACTGGGGCAGCTGGAGCTACAGGATCAGCTCGATGGTCTGGAATGGCTGCGCCGGCAGGGCTGGGCTGATATGGAACGGATTGCGCTGGATGGATGGAGTTTTGGCGGCTATTTCACGTCCTACGGCATGACGCACAGCCAGGCGTGGAAAATCGGTTTTGTCGGTGCTCCCGTCACAGACTGGCGCTTATACGACAGCGTATATACCGAACGGTATATGGGATTGCCGCAGGAAAATCCCGATGGTTATGACCGGGGCAGCGTGTTGAAAGCAGCGGGGAATCTGCATGGCAAAATCCTCATCATGCATGGCACGATGGACGATAATGTACATCCTCAGAATACGGTGATGCTGATTGATGAGCTGATCAAGGCCGGCAAGGATTACAGCCTGCAGCTCTATCCGGGTCAGGGACATGGCCCGCGCGGTGATGCAATGATCTGGTCATTGCAAAAAGCGCGTTGGGAATTTTTGAAAAATAATTTGTAACACTGTTTGTTACCCCCGGCAGGATGTGGGAACGCCTGTCGGGTGTGATTACTCGGATCAAAAAGTGCTTATTTCTCGCCCAGACCTTGCCAGCGAGGCGTGAGTACGTGAGGAATGTTAAACAGGTCGAGTACCCGCCCGGTAGTGTGATCGACCATATCGATAATCGACTGCGGACGATGGTAAAAGCCGGGAAGCGGCGGAAAGACGATGGCGCCCATTTCGGTGACAGCCGTCATATTGCGCAGATGGGCCAGATTGAATGGTGTTTCGCGCACCATCAGCACCAGGCGGCGGCGCTCTTTCAGCACCACGTCTGCCGCACGGGTAATCAGGTTGTCTGAGAGCCCATGCGCAATCGCCGCCAAGGTTTTCATCGAGCATGGCGCAATGATCATGCCATCCGACTGAAAAGACCCGCTTGCAATGCTGGCGCCGACATTTTTAACATGATGAACCACATCCGCCAGCGCCTCGACCTCTTTACGGCCCAGATCCAGCTCCTGCCGCAGATTTAAGAGCCCGGCCTCGGAAATCAGCAGATGTGTTTCCACTTGCGGCAGGTTGCGCAACACTTCCAGCAGGCGCACGCCATACACCGCACCGGTGGCACCGGTGATGGCAATGATCAGACGCTGAGGCGCAATACTGGCTGACATCCGTTACCTTGTGGTCAGTCTTTCAGCAGCGTCTGCAGTTCGCCGCTTTCAAACATTTCATTCATGATATCGGAGCCACCGATAAATTCGCCCTTGACATACAGTTGCGGAATTGTCGGCCAGTTAGAAAAATCCTTAATCCCCTGGCGAACTTCGGCATCTTCCAGCACATTGACGGTGACCAGATTCTGCACGCCGCATGCTTTGAGCACCTGTACAGCACGACCGGAAAAGCCGCATTGCGGGAATTGGGCAGTCCCCTTCATGAACAAGACTACAGGGTTTTGCGTTACGGTTTCTTTGATCCAGCTTTGAACGTCACTCATGGCAATATCCTTTATTTCCTGATAAATCGAATCAGCCATTATCCCAGATTTTATACTTGCCTGCCTTGATGTAAGACCAGATCGCCTGATCCCGTCGTGTTGGGAAATCAGGCCAACCAGTTGCAGGACAGGGAAAGATGAAAAAATATTAAAAATAATGAATAACAACTTGCGCTGATATGTGTTTTTTCTCAGAAACACACTTGAACAGCGACCGTCCTGCGGGCCGTTCCGCCAGGATCGGCAGGAAAAAATTGTGCAAATTGATTTGTGACTGCGGGAACAGTGTTACAGTCATCGTTCAATCGAAGCTCCGGCATAAAGGGCAGAATTGTACAAGGAGACAAGCATGCATGAACTGGCGAACACGACCACGCCGGGCAGTGCGGGCAACGCTTATCAGGGACATTTTTCATCTGCTGTTGCTGGCATGGATGACTGGAATGTGATTGCACTGGCCCATGAGCGTTCTGCTGCCTATGGAGTGACGCGGAGCGCAGCCCCCGATTACGATCCATTGAGCCGTACCGAGCTGTCCGGTGTGCTGGAACGCAATCATATCTTGCACAGCCACGCGGTACCGGTGATGGAGACGCTGTACGAGCAGATCATCAATACACATCACATGGTGGTGCTGACGGATACGCAGGGCTGCATCCTGCATACGCTGGGCGATGCGGATTTTCTGGCCAAGGCAGACCGGGTGGCATTGAGCCCGGGCGTATTGTGGTCGGAGCAAAGCAAGGGCACCAATGCCATCGGCACTGCCATTGCCGGACAAAGTCCGACCATCGTGCATGCGGATCAGCATTATCTGCTGGCCAATAATTTCCTGACTTGTTCCGCCTCGCCGATTTTTGATACGCAGGGAAAAATGCTGGGCGTGCTGGATGTGACTGGCGATCAGCATCATTTTCACCGCCACACGCTGGCGCTGGTGCGGATGTCAGCGCAGATGATCGAAAACCAGCTGATGGCAGCGACTTATCCGGATGCCCTCAAGCTGCATTTCCACAGCCGTCCCGAATTTCTGGGAACGCTGATGGAGGGAATGGTCTGCTTCACGCCGGACGGCCGCGTTCTCTGTGCCAGCCGCAGCGGCCTGTTTCAGTTCGGACTAAGCCCTGCGGCAATGCAGACGCATACGTTCAGTTCCCTGTTCGGCTTACCTATCTCATCACTGATGGATCATTACCGGACAGCTGCGCCCGGCCTGTTGCGTCTGTGCCTGCCGAACGGTGTCAGGGTATTTGCCAAATGCAGCGATATGCATCTGGCGGGGTCGCCGTTCCATCATGCCTCGCAGCAGACACGGGCTGCCAGTACGCATGACAGAGCTGCGATGCCGGTGCACAAGGAGCGTACGGAGCGGATGCCGCTGTCTGATCTGAACATGCTCAATACGGGTGACCCGCAACTGGCGGCAACGATTGCAAAACTCAGAAAAGTGATTGGCCGCGGTATTTCGATATTGATCACCGGCGAAACCGGCACCGGAAAAGAATTACTGGCTCAGGCAATTCATAATGATTCGCCCCGTCATGCAGCGCCGTTTATCGCGCTGAACTGTGCATCGATTCCGGAGTCGTTAATCGAGTCTGAGTTGTTTGGCTATGAAGACGGTGCGTTTACCGGTGCCAGAAAAAAAGGCAATACCGGCAAAATTTTACAGGCGAACGGCGGCACGCTTTTTCTCGATGAAATCGGTGATATGCCTTTGCATTTGCAGGCGCGGCTGTTGCGTGTGCTGCAGGACCGGATGGTGACGCCGCTGGGCGGAACCAAATCCATTCCGGTCAACATCGACCTCATCTGCGCCACGAACCGTCAGTTGCGCGACATGATTGCCCGCGCTGAATTCAGGGATGATCTGTATTACCGGCTGAATGGGCTGGTTGTGCGTCTGCCTGCTTTACGCGAACGCACAGACCTGGACATCGTGGTGCAGCGGATTCTGCAGCATGAAAGCGAGGCGCTGGAGCAGGCATACACCGTTGCTCCTGAAGTGATGGCGCTGTTCCGCCATCATTCCTGGCCCGGGAATTTCAGACAGCTCAATAATCTGTTGCGCACGGCGATCCTGATGACCGGTGAAGATCACGTGATCCGTCAGGAGCATTTGCCGGACGATTTTCTGGAGGATGCCCGTGTCCGGCTGGCGCAGGCTGCTGACCCGGCGGCGGGACTGGCTGCAGAAACACACCATCCTGCGACAATGGAAGCCATTGAATCGGAAGTGATCAGGAAAACCCTGGCCGCGCATCAGGGCAATGTATCGGCTGCTGCGCGGGCACTGGGTGTGTCGCGCAACACCATTTACCGGAAAATGCAAAACTGACGTTTGCGTCCTGCCGGCCAGTGCTCAGGATGCCGGACGGGCCGGCAGTCCTTGCTGTTCGAGCCGCGCATTCTCCTCGTCCGTAAACAGGTGCGAGCGGGTCAGAAACCGTTTTCCTGTCCCGTTATCCAGAGAAAACATCCCACCCATGCCATCCACCACATCAATGATGAGCTGGGTATGCTGCCAGTAGGCAAACTGCTCCTGTCCCATGTAAAAGGGTACTTCGCCGATTTGCCCAAGATAAACGTCGGTATCGCTGATCTGGAAGTCGCCCTGCGCATAGCACAGCGGGGAGCTGCCGTCGCAGCAGCCGCCTGACTGAAAAAACAGTAGCGCGCCGTGACGGTGCTGCAGTTGTCCGAGAAACGCCAGCGCTGCATCCGTCGCCAGCACCCGTTGAATGTCTGAAGTTGCCATGATGATTTCCTGAAAAAAACCGGAGCATATTCCGATGCATGACATCGGAAGGCTCCGGTAAAGCACTGATACATCAAGGGGTCAAACGGATGACATCAGAAGAAGCCGAGTGCATTCGGGCTGTAGCTGACCAGCAGATTTTTGGTTTGCTGATAGTGATCCAGCATCATCTTGTGCGTTTCGCGTCCGATACCGGATTGCTTGTAACCGCCGAATGCGGCATGCGCCGGATACAGGTGGTAGCAATTGGTCCAGACCCGGCCAGCCTGGATGCCGCGTCCGACGCGGAATGCACGTGAGCCATCGCGGGTCCAGACGCCAGCTCCGAGACCGTACAGCGTGTCATTCGCAATCGCGAGCGCTTCGGCTTCGTCCTTAAATGTCGTGACAGAGACCACCGGGCCGAAAATCTCTTCCTGGAAAATCCGCATCTTGTTGTGGCCTTTGAAGATGGTCGGCTGAACATAGTAGCCAGTGGCCAGATCGCCTTCATGCTGCTTGCGTGCGCCGCCGAGCAGCAGTTCCGCGCCTTCCTGTTTGCCGATATCGAGATAGGACAGGATTTTTTCCAGCTGTTCCTGCGATGCCTGCGCCCCGATCATGGTGCTGCTGTCGAGCGGACTGCCTTGCTTGATGGCGGCGACCCGGGCAATCGCACGTTCAATAAAACGCTCATAAATTGATTCCTGAATCAGCACGCGGGAAGGGCAGGTGCAGACCTCACCCTGATTCAGCGCGAACATGGCGAAACCTTCCAGACACTTGTCGAAGAACGCGTCATCTTTATCCATGACGTCTTCAAAAAAGATATTGGGTGATTTGCCGCCGAGTTCCAGTGTCACCGGAATCAGGTTCTGAGAGGCGTACTGCATGATCAGGCGGCCAGTGCCAGTCTCACCTGTGAAGGCAATCTTCGCAATCCGCTTGCTGGAAGCCAGTGGTTTGCCTGCTTCCAGGCCGAAGCCGTTGACAACATTCAGTACGCCTGGCGGCAGCAGATCCTGAATCAGCTCCATCAGCACCATGATGGAGGCTGGAGTCTGCTCAGCCGGTTTCAGGACGATGCAGTTTCCTGCGGCGAGCGCCGGCGCGACTTTCCAGACCGCCATCAGAATCGGGAAATTCCATGGAATGATCTGGCCGACCACACCCAGCGGTTCATGAAAATGGTAAGCATAAGTTTCGGCATCAATCTGCGCCACGGTGCCTTCCTGGGCACGGATACAGCCTGCAAAATAGCGGAAATGGTCAATCGCCAGCGGAATATCGGCCGCCATGGTTTCGCGGATAGGCTTGCCATTGTCCAGTGTTTCTGCGGTAGCCAGCAGCGTCAGATTTGCTTCCATGCGATCAGCGATCTTGTTCAGAATGCTGGCGCGTTCAGCAGGGGAGGTTTTGCCCCAGGCAGTCTTGGCGGCATGTGCGGCATCCAGTGCCAGCTCGATGTCTTCCGCCGTGGAGCGGGCGACTTCGCAGAAAGCTTTGCCGATGACGGGGCTGATGTTTTCAAAATAGGCACCCCCAACCGGAGCAACAAATTGACCGCCGATGAAATTATCGTAGCGGTTCTTGAATGGATTGCTGATCCCGAGTTTGCTGATGTCTGCCATGTTCATGATGTGTCGTCTCCAGAAATGTGTTTTGTAGGATGTTGTGGAACCCAGAAAAGCTGTTGCACGATTCTGTTTGAGCAAGCGCTGTGCCAGTCCGTGAAACGATGTTTCAGGATGATGGCGATATCGTTGCAGAGCGCATGGATTCAGGGTTTGGGCTGATCTGGGCTGACTGGCGGAGAGGCGGCCAGAGTGTGCCGGCAGATGTTGTATCCTGTCACAGGGAACAACACAGTGTCGCAAATTGGAACAGTCGCCGGCAATAAAAAACGCAGGTAACCAGATAGTCACCTGCGTTGATCAGGCCAGCAAAATTTCTCGCTTGTATTGTGTGTCGAACGTTTCGGATCAGCCGCGTAATTTGGCGAAGGCTGCTGCCATTGCATTGTTGGCCGGCGCGGCCGCCTGATTGCGAGACTGATGCTGATTCAGACGCTTCGCATCCTGCCGGTCGCCACGCTGTTCCGGTTTGCTGCCGGCTTGCGGTGTGCTGTCAGACAGGCGCATGGTGAGGGCGATACGCTGACGTTTGACATCCACTTCCAGCACTTTCACTTTGACCACCTGACCCGCCTTGACCACGGTGTGCGGGTCTTTGACGAAGGTCGACGACAGCGCAGAAATATGCACCAGTCCATCCTGATGCACGCCGATATCGACGAAGGCGCCGAAGGCCGCCACGTTGGTGACCACGCCTTCCAATATCATGTCCGGGCGCAAATCCTTGATGTCTTCCACGCCATCCTTGAAAGTCGCGGTGGTGAATTCCGGGCGTGGATCACGGCCTGGTTTTTCCAGCTCTTTCAGGATGTCGGTGACGGTCGGCACACCAAATTTGTCATCCGCATAGCGCGCAGGATTCAGGGTTTTCAACAAACCGCTGTCACCGATGACGGCTTTCACATCTTTCTGTATATCAGCCAGGATTTTTTCTACCAGCGGATAGGATTCAGGATGGACGGCGGAAGCGTCGAGCGGATTGCTGCCATTCATCACGCGCAAGAAACCAGCAGCCTGTTCAAAGGTTTTGTCACCCAGTCGTGGCACGGCGCGCAAATCGGCACGTGCGCTGAACATGCCTTTGGCATCGCGGTAATTCACGATGCTTTGTGCGACACTCGCGGACAAGCCGGAAACCCGCGCCAATAAAGGCGCAGAGGCGGTATTGACGTCGACACCGACCGCATTTACGCAGTCTTCCACTACCGCATCGAGCGAGCGCGCCAATTGCGTCTGGCTGACGTCATGCTGATACTGACCAACGCCGATGGATTTCGGATCGATCTTCACCAGCTCAGCCAGCGGGTCTTGCAGGCGACGTGCAATCGATACCGCACCACGGATGGACACATCCAGATCCGGCAATTCTTTGGACGCGAATTCCGAGGCGGAATAAACCGATGCACCCGCTTCGGATACCACGATTTTCGTCAGCTTCAGTTCGGGCTTGAGCTTGATCAGGTCCTGCGCCAGTTTGTCGGTCTCACGGGAGGCAGTGCCATTACCGATAGAGATCAGCGATACCTGATATTTTTCTGCCAGCTTTGCCAGCGTATGCAGCGAGCCATCCCAGTCATTGCGCGGCTGATGCGGGTAAATCGTGGCGTGTTCCATCACCTTGCCAGTCGCATCGACAATCGCCACTTTAACGCCGGTGCGCAAGCCCGGATCCAGACCCATAGTGGCGCGCGGTCCGGCTGGCGCTGCCAGCAGCAGCGCTTTCAGATTGCGGGCGAAAACATTGATCGCCTCGATTTCTGCATGTTCACGCAGCTTGCCCATGAGCTCGGTTTCCAGATGCATGAACACCTTTACGCGCCAGGCCCAGCGCACGGTATCGGCCAGCCATTTATCCGCCGGGCGGTCTTTTTGGCTGATGCCAAAGCGTGCGGCGATGCGGCTTTCGCACGGGTTCAGCGGCGCATCCCATTTTGGTTTTTCTTCTTCACTGTCAAGCCGCAGCGTGACAGTCAGCATTTCCTCGCGGCGACCACGGAACAAGGCCAGCGCACGGTGTGAAGGAATGGTGCCCAGCGTTTCTGAATAATCAAAATAATCGGCAAACTTTTCGCCTGCATCCTGCTTACCTTCCACTACTTTGGATTCCACGATGCCGTGTTCATTCAGGTATTCACGCAGGGTTTGCAACAGCGTCGCATCTTCGGCAAAGCGCTCCATCAGGATCTGGCGCGCGCCATCCAACGCTGCTTTGGCATCAGCCACGCCGGGATTGTCACCGTTGGCGGTGGTGAAGGCTGGCTTCAGATAAGCGGCCGCTTCAGTTTCCGGATGCAGCGCAGGGTTGGTGAGCAAGGCATCAGCCAGCGGTTGCAGGCCGGCTTCCACCGCGATCTGGGCCTTGGTGCGGCGCTTGGGTTTGTAAGGCAGGTACAGGTCTTCCAGCCGGGTTTTGTCTTCTGCCAGGCTGACTGCCGCCAGCAGTTCCGGCGTCATTTTGCCTTGTTCCTCAATCGAGGCGATGATGGCGGCACGGCGGTCTTCCAGTTCGCGCAGATAGCGCAGGCGTTCTTCCAGCAAGCGCAACTGGGTGTCGTCCAGGCCACCGGTGACTTCTTTACGGTAACGGGCAATGAACGGCACGGTCGCGCCTTCATCCAGCAGGGCCACCGCCGCTGCCACCTGCACCGGTTTGGCAGCGAGTTCTACGGCAAGTCTTTGTTCAATTGAAGGCAACATAAATCCAGCATCCAGACATAAAAAAGCAATGAAGGCGCTGATGATACGCAATTTGCGGCTTTGCGCCAGTCTTGACAGCCGGACTGGCAGGGGGTAGAACCTCTGCGCGTTATCGTACATGCAATATTGGCACTGAACTCCAGTTTGCCGGTGATTGCGGGAGGTCAGAGTGTATTCGCCTTGTCCCCAAATCTGTGGCGGCGGATACCGTCTTTTCAAAATACGGATGGACTGGGGACCGTCTGCATGCCCATTTTGTGTTAACTGAACAGGAGCTTCCGGGATTGATGTTCAATTTATCCGCCTTCTACATACGTTGCCTGCATCGTTGTTTCGGTTTATTACTTTGTGGCGTGACGCCGGTTTGTATAGCGCAAGCCAGTGACAGTTTGCGTTTCCATTTTGCCGATGGGACTGATTCGGTCTATTTTTATCTGGAAAAGCAGGCGCAGACCGCGATCAAGCCGGCCTCACTGCCACAGGCACAATCCGGTGCGGTGCAGCAGGAACAAGTGAATGCGCAGCGGGAAAACTGGTTTTTCGTAGTAGGTGGCTCAGGCTGCGCGAGTATGGGGCGCTATTTGCCGGGCTATTTCCGCGGACTGGAAGGTGAATCCGGGCGCAGCCGGATTTGGTTGTTACAGAAACGCCATGTTGCACCACACGATGATGGCGCCAGCTGCAGTGAAGATTTTGTGCGGGATGACCATTTCAGCCGATGGCAAGCGGATCAGCTGGAGTTCATTCGTTTTCAGCTTACCCAAAGTCATACATTACCGCCACGGGTGATATTGATGGGGATTTCAGAAGGGGCAGAGTTGGCACCGGTGCTGGCGCTGTCGATTCCTTCTGCCACCCATCTGGTTTTGCTTGCCCATAGCGGCGACAGCGCAATGGGGACTTATCAGGCACTGGCACAGTCGTATGCACATATGCATGCCGGATGGGAGCAATTGCAGGCAGCATTGGCGACAATGCCCGCAAATCCTGACCGCAGCCTGATACATGGCCGCAGCTGGCGTTATTGGGCAGAAATCCAGTCAGTCAACCACCTGGAGAACCTGCGCATGTGGAAAGGTCCCGTCTTGTGGTCACTGGGCGACGCCGATCCCCTGATTCCCAAAGATGCCAGACATAAGTTACAGCAAATGCTTGGACCTGTTTCCGGCCAATGGCGGAACTGCGTTTTTCATGGAGCAGACCACGGTTTAGATAGCCAGGATCACCGGTATCTGCCGGATTTCATGTGGCAGCTTGACCGCTGGCTGGCAGCTTATCCGCAACAGGAACCTTGTCTTGACTGGTGATCGTCTTAAGACGACGTCGTAACGCTGCATACAAAAAATAAAGCGTAAAACTTGAGATCGCTTAAATAATTTAAAAATAGTTACAATTTTGCGAACAATGTGGTTTTTTTATAATGAAAAAAAGTAATGCTTTAATTATAATTGCATGCTCATGTAACGTAACTAATCTTTTTTTAAAGTACGTTTCTTACTTTTTCCTATTTCTCCAGGATACCTATGCGCATTTCTATTTTTGCATTGACTCCGCTGGTGGCGGCACTTGTGCTCACGGGCTGCGTTACCACACCTACCCATGACAGTAAGGTGGCCAACTCTCTGGCTGTTATGAAAACAGGCCAGATCGAAGAAGCGATTCAGCAAGTTGAAGCGCAGACGCAGGGGAAAAATGAAAATGACTTGCTGCTGAATCTGGAAAAAGGCGAGCTGATGCGCATTGGCAAGCGTTATCAGGACAGCCTGAATGCCTTGAATGTGGCAGATACGAAAGTCAAAGAATGGGAGGAAAATGCCAAGAGCAATCCGCAAAAGCTGATGGCACAGATAGGCGCTACCCTGATGGGCGATGCCAGCCGCGATTACGAAGGGCAGGACTACGAAAAAGTAATGCTGACTATTCGCATGGCGATGAATCGTATCAATCTGGGTGATCTGGATACGGCGCGCGTCGACATCAAGCGTACCCATGAACGTGAAGCGGTGATTGCGGAATTCCGCTCCAAAGAAACCGTCGCGGCGGAAGAAGAAGCCAAAGCGAAGGGTGTCAGCTCTGGCAATAAAGAATTGAATGGCTATCCGGTTGAAACCCTGAATGATCCGGAAGTACTGAAGCTGAAAAACGGTTATCAGAATGCACTCAGCCACTATCTGTCCGGTTTTGTGTACGAAGCGCTTAACGAGCCTGGCCTGGCCGCGCCAGGATATCGCAAAGCGATAGAATTGCGTCCTGAGTTGCCGGTACTGGAAGAAGGTTTGAAGGGTCTGGATCAGCGTACCAGTTTCCGCCGCAAGAAAGGTGTGACCGATGTGCTGTTTGTGGTCGAAGCCGGCAATTCACCTGCGCGTCAATCGAAAAAGCTGACCTTGCCGATTCCGACCGGGCGCGGACTGATCACCATGTCGCTGGCCTTCCCTGTCATTTATCCGGATAAGGATGCGCCGCAGATCAATATCATTCAGGTCGGTAACCAGAATCTGCCGACAGCATTGATTACTGATTTTAACGTGATGGCCCGCCGTGCCCTGAAAGATGAGCTGCCGGGGATTTATACCCGTGCCGCGATCCGTGCTGCCGTTAAGGGTGTTGCGCAGGATCAGATCAACAAGAATTTTGGTGCCTTAGCCGGACTGGCCGCCAATATCGCAGTGGCGGCGACTGAGAGTGATGCTGATGACCGCATGTGGCGTAGTCTGCCTGAGCGCGTATTCGTGGCACGCGCATTTCTGCCGCCGGGTGACTATGACGTGAACTTCACCGGACGTCCGGGTGAAATCAGCAAGATCACGATCGATGGGCGCTACATGGTGGTTCCGGTACGTCTGTATCAGAATAAAACCTATCTGGGTGACCTGGCCAAATTTGGCGCAGTGACACCTGTTGCGCAGCTCGAAGATAAAGCTGCAACAGCAGTACAGGACACCAAACCGGCATCAAAGAAAAATCCCGCTAAATCGGCAAAGGCCGCAAAAGCTGCAAAACCTACAGCCCAGTCTGGTACCACTGCGGCTGCCGGTGTTGCAGGAGCCGCAAATACCAATTAATCGCTACCCCCAAAGGACAGAACACAATGAAAAATGCTCGTTTACTCGCAGCCAGCGCATTATTCGCTGCTTGCTGGATTACTTCAGCTCAGGCTGCTAACGATATTCCGAATGCGTCTTCCGCTGGCATCGCTGCCAAACTGATGGTGCGCGGTACGCTGGAAGGTGTGCAGGTAGTCGATCTGCGCTCGCAGCGTCGCAATGACGTGATGGTGGTGCAGGCAGAAATGCAGAATCTGACCGACAAAGATGTGCGCGTGTATTACCGCTTCCGCTGGACTGATGCTGCCGGTATGCAGGTTGGCGATGGTGAAGTCTGGAAACCATTGATGATACTTGGACGTCAGAGTCAGCTGATCAAAGGCACGGCTTATGGTCCGCAAGCCAGTGACTTCAAAATTGAAATGAGTGCTGAACCACGTTGATACCTGATCCCGGAATGATATTAAGGAATAATTTATGAAATCGATCGCAACATTCTCCAAAATGATTTGTCTGCTGGCATTAGCCGGCATTTCGCTGACAGCATGTCAGACTAAACTGTCACAACCGACTGTCAGCCTCGCACGTCAGGTCAGCTACGGCGACAACAAGGCTGTGGAAACCGTTACTAATGAATTCGGCTCGACAGATCTGCAGATGATTGCAGAAAAAATGGTCGGCTCTTTACTGGAAGATCCGGTACTCGCCAATCGTCCAACCCTGACACTGGCTGGTGTCCGCAACAAAACCAGCGAATATATCGACACCAAGTCGATCATGAACAGTATTCAGACTGCACTGGTGAAAAGTAAAAAGGTGAAATTCACCCGCAGTGCTGACGAGATGCAGCAAGGTGTGGATGAGTTGCAGCGTCAGAATCAGAGCGGCCTGTATAAAGCGCAGGGTAAAGCCAAAATCGGTAATATGACTGCGGCTAAGTACTCGCTGGAAGGTGAAATCGTCTCCATCGTTAAACAGAGCGCAACTACCAAAGATGTGTTCTACAAGATGACACTGAAACTGTATGACATCGAAGACGGTTCGATTGAATGGCAGGATGAAAAAGAAATTCGCAAAACATCCAAAAAATAACTTTCCGGCAAAGGAAGCAAGATGTTGAATATAAAAAAAGCGATCGCTGTTTTAGCCTGCGGCCTGGCAGGTATCAGCGCTTATGCGGCTGAGCCTAAAATTGCAGTGACAGATCTGACCTACGAAGAAAAAGTCAGTGAGTATTTCCGCGTGGTATCTGCCTCCAGCAAGAGCAGCGTTAAAGGTAGTTACAGCGAACGCGAAACCGATCACAGCTATTCCCAGCGCGGTAACATCAATGCCAAAAGCGAAAGCAATTATTTTGAAGCGGAAGGCTATTACACCTATATCGATCGGGGTGAATTAAAGACCTACACCGCAGATTTGAAAGGTGCCTTGTTGAAAGGCGGTGCAGTGCATCTGGTACAGGCGCGTCCTTATGTCGGTAAACCGATGGAGAAAATCTACGATATTATCGGTCGCATTAAACAAGGTATGTACCCGGGGGCCGATTATGTATTGTTCGGTACCGTCAGTAATATTCAGTTCCGTCAGGAGAGTAATCAGCTGCAATATGGTAACTCTATGACAGCCAGTTTGTCGCTGGATCTGGTGGCGGACTTTAGCCTGATTAACACCAAGACCTATGAAGTGAAGGCGGCTTTCAGCGCCAGCGGTTCCGGTGTTGATACCAAGATCATCAGCCGCGCCGGTGACCGTGTGGTATTTAATCGCGGCAAAGTCATGCAGGAAACCTCCCGTAGTCTGGCAGAGAATGCCTATAACGAACTGATGGTGCAATTTGGTCTGCCGCGTGGCGCGAACGCACGTCCGGTCAATGGCAACGGCAGCACTCAGCCCGTTGTGACACCTCAGCCTGAGCCGGTCACCGTGTATCGCTGAACCTTGAGTAGTTTGATTCACCATATCAAAAAGCCAGTCTGTGACTGGCTTTTTTTTTTGAAGTCGCCGGTGCACGTGGCTGTCTTCGTCTGCTGATTGGAGACAGGACGACTCAGGCTTCCGGATGGATATCGACCTTATACAATTCCTTGCCGTCGATATCATGCAGCGACACTTTCATCGCTTTGGTATGCGCATCGATTTCGGCGATGCCGAAGAATTGCAGCAGATCTGTCGGCGGGCGGTTTTGTTTTGAATCGGCAGGAATGCTGACATAACGCACATCGGGCCCGAAGGTCTTGTCCACTTCATTCGGGCCAAAGGTGCCGGCATTCAGCGGGCCGCCGATGAATTCCCAGAACGGTTTAAAGTCGGTGAACTGCGCCTTTTCCGGCATGTAGTAAGTGGCGGCGGCGTAATGGACATCGGCTGTGACCCACACCACATTCTTGATGTTGTGCTTTTTGATGAAGCCGAGCAGATCGGCAATCTCCAGTTCGCGTCCCAGCGGCTTGCCGTGATCGCCGTTGGCCCAGGCTTCAAACGTTCCTTTCGGCACATCGGGATTCAGATCGGGAACCACCAGCGAGATCGGCATGTCGCTGGCAATGACCTTCCAGGTGGACCGCGATTTCAGCAGCGCCTGCTTGATCCATTGCAGCTGCGCCTTGCCCAGGAAAGCGGCATCCTGATTCAGCACAGCTTGCAGGTTCGGTGAGTTTTTGCCGCGGTAGCTGCGTTCGTCCAGCATGAACACTTCCAGCAGCGGGCCGTAGGAAAACTGCCGGTAGATGCGATCCGGATCATTTGCGTCGATACGGAAGGGATTGTATTCAAACATTGCCCGGCGCGAATGACCGGCCAGCGTATTCAGGTCGCGTTGCTGCTGGTAGCGTTTTTCGGCAGCGCCGATCTGCTGACCCGGGTACCAGTTGTTGCGCACCTCATGGTCATCCCACTGCACCAGGAAAGGCACTTCGGCAGCAAAGCGGCGTTTGTTGGCGTCGAGGAAATTGTAGGCAAAATTCCCGCGATAATCGTCCAGGGTTTCTGCCACTTTGGATTTGGCAGGGGTGACGATGTTTTTCCAGATATCGCCATTGCTGAGCCGGATTTCTGCCGGAATCGGGCCATCGGCATAAATCTGGTCGCCCGAATGGATGAAAAAATCAGGCTGGAAGCGACGCATGCTTTCATAGATACGATAACCGCCGAATGCTTCATTGATGCCGAAACCCTGTCCGGCTTCATCGCCGGAAAACGCGAAACGGATATTCTTGTGGTGACCACCGGGAACCATCAGGCTGCCGCTCTGGGTTTCGCTGAAGCTGCCCGGATGTGTCAGGTCTTCAAAGCGGACACGATAATAAGTGCGCTGACCGGCTTGCAGGCCGCCCAGGTCAACGCGTGCGGTGTAATCATTCGAAGGCAGTGCCAGCACCGCCTGCATTTGCTGCGGGTTTTTCCATTCCGGATTATTGGCATACTCAACCCACATTTTCGACGGACGATCGGCTTTGCTCCAGACGATGGCTTTGTCGAGCGTGACATCGCCACTCATGACACCGCATGGCAGCTGCGGGCGCAGACGATCCGCCGTGATGACGGCTGGAGCCGTATTGTCGGCCAGGGCATGCAACAGCGGGGAAGTGCCGATCACGGCACCGGTACCAGCGCCGAGCTGGCGCAAAAAGCGACGACGTGGAGGGAAAGACGGACCGGTCATGGTATCTCCTGTGAACTGGGCTGAAAATACCCAGTGTAAAAGCCGACTGTGACCGGATGATGAAGGTAATCAGCCTGACAGATACATGCCGGGGCGATTGATTTCCATGAAGGTTTCAGGCTTTTCCGGCGGTTTGAAGCCAAATTTTTCATACAGGCCACGCGCTGTGCTGCTGACCAGAATGAAGCGGCGTAACTGCTGCAGATCGGGATGTTGTTGTATTGCTTCCATCAGCTGCCGGCTGTAGCCGCGACCGCGAAATGCCGGCAGCACGAAGACATCCATTAGATAGGCGAAAGTGGCTTTGTCCGTCACTACCCGCGCAAAGGCGATCTGCTGTCCATCCAGATAGCCGCCGAAACACAGTGAATGGGCGATTGAGCGCTGGACGGTTTCCAGCGGGATGCCCGTTGCCCAGGGAGATGATTCTGAGAGAAACGTATGGATTAGGCTGATATTCAATGCCGATGGATCGGTGGAGATGTGCATGACTGCTCCTGTCGAAAAATGTTCAGATCAGTTGTCCGCCAGATACCCGTTCAATGCCCGCCAGGTCGCGCCAGCTCTGGATGCCGGAGAAATGATGCTGCTCCAGCAAGGTGCGCACGGCTTCCGCCTGATCGTAGCCATGCTCCAGCAGCAACCAGCCTTGCGGCAGCAAATGGGCGTTTGCCTGGCTGATGAGGTGGCGGTATGCACTGAGGCCATCGCCATGATCGGTCAGTGCGTTCAGGGGTTCAAAGCGCAAATCGCCCTGCGACAGATGCGGATCGTCTTTGACAATGTAAGGCGGGTTGCTGACGATCGTGGCATAGCGTTCTGTTCCCAGTGCCTGATACCAGTTGCTGTGCAGCAGCCGTAACGCGTGTGGTGGCAATAATCGTTCTGCATTGGAATGTGCTACCGCCAGCGCTTCAGCACTGATGTCGGCAGCGGTGACTTGCAGATCCGCACGCTGATGTGCAATCGCAATCGCAATGGCGCCGGAGCCGGTTCCGAGATCCAGCAAGGCAGAACTGGTCGGTGCATATTTCAGTGCAAGTTCAACCAGCAACTCGGTATCCGGACGCGGGATCAGCACTGCCGGAGAAGTCTGGAACGACAGGCCGAAAAATTCACGTTCACCAGTCAGGTAGGCAATCGGCTCTCCTGCGGCACGGCGTTGCAGTAATGTCTGAAATTGTTGTTGTTGCGCGCTGGTGAGTTGGTAAGCCGACTGGGTGATCAGCTGTATCCTGCTGAAACCGGTTACATGCATGAGCAGTATGCGGGTATCGGTTTTGTCCAGCGGAGAACCCTGTTCGCATTGTGCGATGCTCCATGATGTCTCTGACATCAGTGGCGCTCTCCAAAGATGCTGGTCCGGGTGCGGGAGAAAAACAGGGTGCCGAGTACCACGCTGAAAATCACGAACCAGATCATGGCCCAGGCGGGAATCGATAAACCGAGAATCGGCGGGTAAGGTGTTTCGCACAGGCCGTCAGCGCGGAAAATGATCGGGAACCATTCGGACAGAAATATTTTGTTCAGGCCGGTTTCCAGCGGATCGATACCGCAGGACAGTGTCGGATTAGACAGCACGTATAAATGTTTCCCCGCGATGCCCATGCCCGTCAGCGCCGACAGCGCAGCCAGCCCGATGCCATAACGGCGGCGTGGCGGCGGCAAGAAGGCCGCAATCAGGCTGAACAGGCCGATGCAGAGAAAAGCATAACGTTGCAATACGCACAAAGGGCATGGCAGCATCAGCTCCACAATTTGCAGATACAGTGCAACACCCAGCAAGGTCAGGCAAATGACGGAAACGGCGAGTAAGGCAGGACGGAAAGCGGGCATGGGAAATGAGTCCGTAAAATAAAGGCGGATGCCAGCTTACACGCTTTTGTGCTTACTTGCGCATGGCGCTGTCAGCGTGGCACTGCTGATTGGATGGTTTATTCGTCGCCAAGTTCCGCCAGCAGTTCGGCCTGGTGTTCAGCGATCAGGGCGTTGGTCAGTTCTTCCAGATCACCGTCCATGATGAAGTCGAGTTTGTACAGAGTCAGATTGATCCGGTGATCGGTCATGCGTCCTTGCGGATAGTTGTAGGTGCGGATGCGTTCGCTGCGGTCGCCGGAACCGATCAGGCTTTTGCGGGTCGCGGCTTCTTTGGCCTGCTTCTCGCGTAATTGCCCGTCCATGATGCGGGTGGCCAGTACCCGCATCGCCTGTGCCTTGTTTTGATGCTGGCTGCGGCCATCCTGGCATTCAACGACGATGCCGGTCGGCAGATGGGAAATGCGGACGGCAGAATCGGTTTTGTTGATGTGCTGGCCGCCGGCACCGGAAGCGCGGAAAGTATCGATCCGCAGATCGGCATTGTTAATCACGACATCGGCCAGTTCGTCGGCCTCCGGCATCACGGCAACAGTACAGGCGGAGGTGTGAATCCGGCCCTGGGTTTCGGTGGCCGGAACCCGCTGCACGCGATGCCCGCCCGATTCGAATTTCAGTCTGGAATATGCACCGAATCCGGCAATGCGCACGATCACTTCTTTATAGCCACCCAGTTCGGAGGCCGATTCGGACATCATTTCCACTTGCCAGCGATTACGTTCCGCAAAGCGGGTATACATGCGCAGCAGATCTCCGGCGAACAGCGCGGCTTCATCGCCGCCGGTACCGGCACGGATTTCCAGCAGGATGTTGCGCTCATCGTTGGGGTCTTTGGGCAACAGCATTTTCTGCAAATCGCTTTCCAGACCGAGCATGGTTTGCCTGCCGGTGTCGATTTCTTCCTGCGCCATGGCTTTCATATCAGGATCGTTCAGCATTTCCTGCGCATCATGGATATTATTTTGCGCTTGCTGATAGCGTTGATATAAGGCGACCAGCGGTTCCAGTTCGGCATGTTCGCGATTGAGCTTGCGATAACTGTCCATGTCGTTGGTGGCGCCTTCCTGAATCAGTAACTGATTCACTTCGTCAAGGCGCTCGGCGAGCTGATCCAGCTTGGAAAGCATTGATGGTTTCATAAATTTTGAATCGAAGAAAAACTGGGAAACGAAGGCGGCGGAACGCCCAGGGAATGCCGTCACAGACGGCAGAAAAAGGAAAAAGCGCTAACGCTTGGTGCGGAACAGTTGAGGCAGCAGATGTGCCAGCCGAGCACGTTCGTCGCCGCTGGCCTGATGCAGTGCCTGTTGCGGGCCATGCAGAAATTTGGCGGTAATGCCTTTGGATAAGGCTTCCAGCACGCTGTCGATATCATCGCCGCGTGCCAGCATTTTACGGGCGCGTTCCAGCTCCATCAGGCGCAGCTGCTCGCTGCTTTCATGCAGGTCCTGAATAACCGGTACGACAATCCTGCCATCAACCCAGTGCATGAAGGACTGTACCCGGGTTTCGATGATGGCTTCGGCCTGTGCCACGGCGGCCTGGCGGCTCTCTATACCGGTCTGCACCACGCTGCCGAGATCATCGACGGTATACAGGAAAACGTCATCGAGCTTGGCGACTTCTGGTTCAATATCGCGTGGCACCGCCAGGTCCACCATGAATACCGGGCGATGCCGGCGCGCCTTGACAACGCGCTCCACCAGACCCAGACCGATAATCGGCAGGGAAGAAGCGGTGCAGGAAACAATGATGTCAAATTGTGCCAGTTGCGACGGCAGATCCGCCAGGCGGATCGCCTTACCGTTAAAGCGGTGTGCCAGCGCCTCGCCGCGTTCCAGCGTGCGGTTGGCAATCGTCAGCGATTTCGGATTCTGCGCCGCAAAATGGGTGGCGCAGAGTTCAATCATTTCACCGGCACCGATGAACAGCACATGCTGATCGGCGATCTTGTCGAAAATGCGCTGTGACAGCCTGACTGCGGCAGCTGCCATGGAAACGCTGTGGGCACCGATTTCCGTGGTGCTGCGGACTTCCTTGGCGACGGAAAATGTCCGCTGAAACATCTGGTGCAGATAGGTCCCCAGTCCACCCGCAGCTTCCGCCTGACGCACGGCATCCTTCATCTGACCCAGAATCTGGGGTTCACCCAGTACCATCGAATCGAGTCCGGAGGCAACGCGGAAGGCATGCCGGACAGCATTGTCCTGCGGCAGAGTGTACAGGTGGGGGCGGAGTTCTGAATACGGCAGCTGATGAAAATCCGCCAGAAAATGCGCTGTGGCATCAACCGGATTGGCTGCAGCACAGGCGGCATACAGTTCCGTGCGGTTGCAGGTCGATAAAATGGCGGCCTCATTGCCTTGGACTGGCGATGGCCCTGTTTCGGCAGTGCGTTGCCCGAACCAGGCGCGTGCCGCAACCACTGCCTGACCAATCTGTTCAGGCGAGAAGGCGACCTTTTCCCGCAGCGAGAGCGGCGCAGTCGTATGATTAAGGCCAACGGCGGTCAGTTGCATGCTTGGAGAGGGCGAGGAGACAGGCTGTCATTATAGCGCGTTGCAGCTATTAATTCCGGTAGTCACCGGCTTGATCTACCTCAAAGATGAGTTGATGGTAATTTGATATTGAAGGTGCTGCCTTCATTCGGCACGCTGGTGAAATCGATCTGGGCGTGATGCCGGTCCAGTACAGCTTTGATAAAGACCATGCCTAGCCCGACACCGTCTTGCCGTGGCTGATCCGCATTTTTAAAACGCTGGAACCGCTGAAACAATTTATTTTGCTCCGAACGGGGAATGCCGTATCCGTGATCGGCGATGCTGCAGATCACGGTGGCATCTGCCAGACGCTGTTCCAGCGTCAGGCTGCATTGAACCGAGGTATCGCGGGGGCTGTATTTGATGGCGTTAGACAGCAGATTCGTCAGTACGCGGGTCATCAGCGCACGGTCCGCCCGGACCGGATAGTCACCCGGTGGAATGCTGGTTTCCAGCCGGATATGCTTGGTTCTGGCGAGCGACCACATTTCTTCCGTGGCATCGAGCAGTATTTCGCGGAAATCGACGGTTTCAAACCGGTAGTCCTGCGATTCGGCACGTGCCAGCTGGACAAAATTATCGGCCAGACCCAGCGTGATGCGCGATGCTTTTTCTATGCGGGACAACAGCTCATCCTGCGGCAGTGCCGTGGCACTGTCTTTCTGCATTTCCAGCAACGCCAGAATGGAGGCCTGTGGTGCGCGCATGTCGTGGGAAATGAAGTGCAGAGTTTCGTCCCGGCTGCGCTCCGCCGCGCGGATCGCCGTGATGTCGATGATGCTGATAATCCAGCCAACCAGCATTTTTTCGGCGTTATAGCAGGGCGCACTTTTAATCAGGACATCATGGTTTAACGGATCGCGCACCTCAACGCCCTGCATCATGCTGGAGGTATGCTGCAGATCGAGAATATTCCACCAGCTGAAAGCCGGATCATTACTGTTGTCACTGACCTGCGGTGCGCTCATCCGGGAAAACAGGTAAGGCACCAGGGAATCGTTGACTTTTGGCAGACCGAGACTGGCGAAGTAGGTCAGCGCAGGCTGATTGGATAACAAAACGTTGCCATCGGTGGTTGTGACCAGCGTGGCGTCCGGCAGGCTGGCCAGGCTGTCGCTCACGAATTGCCGCAAATCGCGTACCCGTTCTGCTGCAATCCGCATCGCATTGATATGCTGCTCCAGTTTATCGGTGAGCACCGGGCGCGGGGCATCCTGAATATTGAGCTCAGGCATCAGATGCGGCTCTTTGTCGAGTGCAATAAACTCCTCGCCCAGATAGCGGATCGCCGCTTCCAGTCTGCGCCAGCTCCACAATGGGTAAGCCAGCGCGAGCGCGAGCAGGGCGCCCGTTGGCGGCAGCCAGTAGCCGGCGTACCGCATGGCGAGAAAACTGCCGGCAATGGTGATTGCCAGCAAAGTCGTGGTTGCCAGCAGGGCTTTTCTGGGCGACAGGCGCTGCAAGGCGATTAAACCGAGTAACGGAATGGCCAGGTTATACAATATGCTCTGCCAGCGCGTGGCCAGAATGATGGCACGCTCATCCAGCAGGCTGGCAAGAATATTGGCATTGATTTCAATGCCTGGCGTGGTGCCATCATTGCCCGAAACCGGCGTCGGATAAGAGTCCGTCATTCCCGGCGCGGTCGGCCCGATCAGGATGTATTTATTCCGGATAAAACTGTCGGGGACCTCGCCCCTGAGAACCGACACATACGGAACTGACTGAAAGTGGCCGCTGCCCCCGGAAAAAGGGATGTACATCCGGTAGTCGCGCTGCCAGATACCGGACAGATGATCCGACTTTGTCAAGGCCAGCGGCAGGCGCTGGCCCGGCAGGTAACGCTCGGTGCCGGACGGTATGTTTTGTGCGACGTCTTTCATGGCCAGCGCAAAATGCGGCCACCATTCATTCGACATTCCCTCCCGCAAAAAGACACTGCGTGCAATGCCATCCTGATCCGGTTCCAGATGAATATGGCTGATCTGCCGCGCCGCATTCGCCAGCAGCGGAATGGGGCGGGTGGTTTCCAGTCCTTTTCCGGTATTTTGCGGTATCAGCGGTAAGATCACCCGGTTGCTCTGGGTCATGGCATCGGCCAGCAACTGATCGCCGCTGATCTGATCGGTGGCCGCTTGCGGTTCTTCTTCGGTGAATAAAATATCGAGACCGATCGCAGCCGGGTTTGCTGCGTTCAATTGTTTTAGCAATTGCGCATGACGCTGGCGTGGCCACGGCCATTTGCCGAGCTCATTGAGACTGTAATCGTCAATCGCCACCACCAGTATGTCCTGCCGCGCTTCATGCACATTCCATTGCATGAAGCGGTCATACAGGATCATGTCGGCATGCTCCAGTTTTCTGAAAATGATCAGGCCGGCAGTGAGTGACAGGAGCAGAAAACTCAGGATGAGCCATTCGCGAAAGGCGATATGTTCCATCCGTGAGTGCTGATCCTCCTGCATGATTTAGCGATCAGAATCCGGGACGGACAATCTGCCCGCCGCTGACGACCGGTTCGCCGGTTCCACTGGTCCATTGCGGCAGGATGGTGATTTTTTGTGTGGCGGAAAATGCACCAACATAGCCATCCGGATCGGTGGCGCGAACCCGCAGGTAATACTGGCCGGCTGCTGGCCGCGCGATCTTCAGTTCTGCCTGATCCAGTTCTTTGGTGAGGTACAGCGTATGGAAGGCAGGATCGGTGGCAATCTGAATCAGGAAGCGCTGACCAGGTTCGGAACTCCAGCTGAACGACATCTGTTTGCCATCGCTGTCACCCATCGATGCCTGCGCTTGCGGCTGTGCAACCACGAATGCCTGCGTATCGCTGTACGGTCCCTGATCGGTCACGCCATTTTTCTGGATGACGGTTGCCACCCGCCAGAAATACTGACCGAGCGGAAGCGGGATGCCGGGTAATTGAACTTCCCTGATCTGGTTCCGGTCGGCCACCAGATCTTTGAATTCGCTGTCTCTGGCAATCTGCAGATGATAAAAATCAACCTGCGCTGCTTCAGTCCAGACGAAATCAACCGCTTCCGTACGAACCTTGTTTTTTGGCTGAATGGAAAATGGCGGCTCAGGGCGCGCCTTGAGGGTGAATGCCTGCAACATCGGCAGCCCCTCCAGCCCCAGCCGGTCAATAGCGGTGACGCGGATGAAATACTGACCGTCCGGCAGACCGTCAAACTTAAACCGGTTTTCTTTGAAACGATTTTCGGTCAGCACATCCAGTGCCTGCTGATCTTTGCTGATCTGGACACGGTAGGCGGCTGCAGCGGCCATTGGCTGAACGCTGAACTGCACGGTCGGGCGGATTTGCAGGGAGTAATCTGCTGCCAGTACCGGTGCCGGCAGCAGATCAATCGCTTTGCCGACGCCATGAGTATCGATGATATTGCCTTTACCTGCAGGCAGAACCAGGCCGGTATTTTTTTTGCCGGCAGCGCTGTCAACTGCCACGCCGCCTTCCAGCACTTCATTGCCGGTGCTGGCATCGCTGACACCAACCCGGAAATGGGTTCCGCGCACGCCGGCAATCGCCAGCGGCGTGCGGACTTCAAAACGGCCCTGATTACTGCTCAGGCTGCTGACGCGTGATTCGACTTTTCCTTCCAGCAGCGCAAGCTCGGTTCTGGGGCTGGCGGTGAACCGGGTCTGGCGTAATTTACTCACTTTGACCTGACTGTTGGAAGGGATGGAAATGCGCGACTCGTCCGGTAACGCCAGCGTCAGGAAGCCGTTTTTGCCGGTGATGATTTTTCCGCCTTCTTTCACGATGCTGCCAACAGCCAGAGCCGTTTCCTGGCCGTCATTGGCTGGCAGATAAGACGGTGTGCCGGCCAGCGCCACCACACGCGCCTGGCTTTCTTCTTCCGGTAATAATTCCAGCGGGATCAGGATGGCCGTGCCAACAGGAATTGCGCGGTCATCGGCGATTTTGTTGCGTTTGCTGAGTACTTTCCAGTTCATCGCCTTATCCGTGAAGCGCTTGGAAATGCCGGATAAGGTATCGCCTTGCAGTGCGAAATATGTCATATCCGGCGGCGTGGCCACGACGCTGCCCGGTGTGCCGGTGGGGTGGGCGGCCATAGCCGAACAGGATAATGTCAGCAGCGCAGCTATCAGACAATGACGGGTAAAACTGCGCCAGGCGAAGCGATTGTTGGATAGCATAATGATTGACTCTGGATAAAAAAGAACCGGGTCAGATGGCTGACCCGGGCGGTTTATTCTGCGGTGACCTGTTCCAGCCGGTAGCCATAGCTGTAGACCGGCGCCAGTCGGTATCCGTTTTCCGGCCTCAGTTCGAGTTTGCTGCGGACTCTGGAAATATGGGTGTCCATGGTTCTGGATGGAATGTCGACATCCCTGGACCAGACTGCTTCCAGAATGTAGGCGCGTGACAGAGGGCGCCCCAGATTTCTGAACAGGAGCAACGCAAGGTCGAATTCTTTCTGGGTCATTTCTACTGGAACATCATTGACACTGACACGCCCGGCGCGGGTTTCAAACTTGTAGATGCCGAACTGTAAATGTTCGGACGCCGTCTGGGTCGGATAGGCGCGACGCAACAGCGCCTGCACCCTCGCAACCAGTTCGCTGCGGCGTATCGGCTTGATCATGTAGTCATCCGCACCTGCCGCCAGTCCTGCGACAATATCATCTTCTCCTGAACGGCTGGTCATGAACAGTACCGGCAGCGTCGGGGAGAGTTTTTCGCGTACCCAATGCAGGATCTCGGTACCATTCAGATCAGGAACTTGCCAGTCCAGAATCAACATGTCGTAACTTTCACGACGTAATTGATGCAACATTTCCTTGCCGCTCAGGAATGGATGGCAGGTATGTCCTGCTGCATTCAAAATCGTGCAGACCAGTTCCAGCAGGTTGTTATCGTCGTCAAGTACAGCGATTCTCATGGATTGTTATCTTAGTGTCTGGCAATTGAGGAAGATTGCTTATCATTATATCGAAAGCAATTGAAAAAAATAAAATTTGTGAATAAATGTAACTTCACAAATCATTGTTTTACAGACAAATAGCGCTTTTTTAATAACAATTTTAAAAAATAACTGCTTCTGAAGCATCTTTCACATCATTTGCCGGAAGCGTGCTGCGCCGGATGCAGGCTGCTGTCAGCCCGCATCCGGCCGGCCTGTTCAGCGGGCTGAACGCACGCTGCATAGCTTTAATTGCGCATTTCCAGTTCCGGCAAGACCACATTCACATCCAACACTTCGAGGTTGCCCTGTTTGTCGAGGGAAACTTTGATATCTTCCGGACTGACTTTGGTGTATTTCGAAATGACGGCAATCAGCTCTTCCCGCAAGGCCGGCAGAAAATCATAGCCGTCGCGGCCAGTGCGTTCGCGGGCGATGATAATTTGCAGGCGTTCCTTGGCCGTGCTGGCTGTTTTGGGTTTACTGTTAAACAAAAAAGAAAGCAGAGCCATTTTATTTACCTCCGAAAATGCGCTGCAGCAGTCCTGGCTTTTCATAATTGATAAAACGCAGTGGGACATCTTGTCCGAGGAAGCGTGAAACGACATCTTCATAGGCTTCAGAAACATCACTGCCTTTCATATGAATGGCAGGGTTACCCTGATTGGATGCGTGCAGCACTGCTTCGGATTCAGGGATGACGCCGATCAGCGGAATGCGCAGAATTTCCTGCACATCGGTATAGGACAGCATTTCTCCGGCATCTACCCGTTTCGGGGAATAGCGGGTAATCAGCAAGTGTTCTTTGACCGGTTCGCCGCCGGCCTGTGCGCGTTTGGATTTCGCCTGAATAATGCCGAGAATCCGGTCAGAGTCGCGCACCGATGAAACTTCCGGATTAGTCACGACAATCGCCTCATCGGCAAAAGTCAGTGCCATCACTGCACCGCGCTCAATACCTGCCGGCGAATCGCAGACGATATATTCAAAATCCATTTTAATCAGATCGTTGAGCACGCGTTCAACGCCTTCTTCGGTCAGCGCGTCTTTATCGCGGGTTTGCGATGCCGGCAAAATAAACAGGTTGTCACAGTGTTTGTCCTTGATTAATGCCTGATTCAGCGTGGCTTCACCACTGATGACATTCACCAGATCATAGACGACACGCCGCTCGCAGCCCATGATCAGATCCAGATTGCGCAAGCCGACGTCAAAGTCCAGTACGGCAGTCTTGTGACCACGCATGGCCAGACCGGATGCAAAACTTGCGCTGGAAGTGGTTTTCCCCACTCCGCCCTTGCCGGATGTCACAACAATGATTCTTGCCACAAATAACTCCTTTTTAATCCGAAATAACTGAAGCGGGGGTGCTCAGCCAATAAAGTTTCAACGATCTAAGCCACTGATTTGAGGGATGATACTTCAATACTGTCGCCATTGAGCCGGACTTGCACAGGATGATTGGGCTGCAATGGCGGAAAGCCATTTTCAAAAGTCCGGTAAATCCCGGCAATGGAGACCAGCTCCGGTTCCATGGTCAGCGCAAAAATACGTGCTTCGGTGTTGCCGGTAGCGCCTGCCAGCGCCCGTCCGCGTAAAGGCGCGTAGATATGGATGCTACCATCGGCGATCACTTCCGCACCGTTATTCACCGCTGCGGTAATGATCAGGTCCGCTCCGCGCGCATAAATGCGCTGGCCCGCACGTACCGGCGTGTCAATGACCATGGCAGGGTTATTGCGGATGATGACTTGCGGTTCGGCAGGCGCGGTAACTACTGGCGCCGGCGCTTCCTGCTGCCGCAACTCTGTTTCCAGCCGCGGCTTGCTGACGACGTCAATACTGAGACCGTGCGAACGGATCAGTGCATGATCGGTCTCTCTGGCGTGGCGCACGGCGACCGGATGCAGACCATGTTGCCGGAACAACGGCAACAGCGCATTCCAGTCGACCGGGGTATCTGCAATCGCCTCAACGTCGATGACGGCAAATTCATCATCAAAAAAATCGGGCGATCCGGCAGTCATTTCCTGCAAGGCGGTTTCCAGCACGGAAACGGACGCTTCATGCAAAAGAACTGCAACAGCGACGACGGTGGAAATTTTGATTTCGATAGGTTTGCGCGTCAGACTGTTTTGCATAAATCCAGAGAAAAGTGGCGGTTACCAGACAATTCCTGCTGGAAACAGCGCCGCTATGGGCTGAGTCCGGAATGCCTGTGCGAATTTACAGTTCGCCATGAAAGGACTAATCCTACCAATTGATGAGCTGGATTGCAAAAATAAGCATCATTTGTTGGAAAGCTGCTAAAAGGCATGGTTAGGCATGATTACCACTCAACTAGTCACATGACCTATTTTTTGTCAATGACCCGGATTATTGCTTTGCCCTCCAGAGTCTCTATACTGCAGCGGATTCTGGCGTCAGCTAAGTTGTGGCGCCGGGTGCCGCTAAGTCTGCTCGCGCAGATGCATCCGGAATTCCGGAGAGGGCATACAATGCCAGTTATCTGAAGATGTCTGATGCTGCACCGGCTGCGCGACCTTCCCCAGCGCGCTGCCGGCATCGCATCAGCCAACGATCAATCTATCGCTTATTACAGCAGACACTTTTACTCATGTCTAATTCTAAGTCCCCTACTTCTGTCAGCGCATTATCCGGATTACAGACTTTGCCGGAGTTATTCACCTGGCGGGTTGCACAGACGCCGGATGCAGAGGCTTACCGTCAGTTTGATGAAAGCAGCGGTCAGTGGATCAGTTATTCCTGGCAGGAGACAGACCGGCAGGTAGGGCGTTTTGTCCAGGCACTGTCGGTGCTGCAGCCTGCGCATGGTGCACGGATCGCTATCCTGCTGCCCAATGGCCTGCATGCCGTCTGCATGGATCAGGCTGCTTTACGCATGGCTTGTGTCCCGGTGCCGATGCATGCGCTGGATAATCCGGAAAGTATTGCTTACATTCTCATGGACAGTGAGGCCAGTTTCCTGATTGCAGCAACGGATCAGCAGTGGGCTGCGGTGGCTGCCACAGGCATTGCAATGCCGGCATTGCGGCAAGTCGTGGTACTGGAAAAAACATCCGGTGCCGGAACCGGTATGGTGGGGCATATTCCGGTGCAGAGTCTTGAGCAATGGCTGGCGCATGGCGCTGCCGCCGCAGTGCCGGTCACCGTCGGTTTGCCGCAACCGGACGATCTCGCGGCGCTGGTCTATACCTCAGGCACCACGGGCAAACCGAAAGGCGTGATGCTGACGCATACGAATGTCATGTCGAATGTGAAAGCGGTGGTGCAACGGGTGTCGCCGCTGGTCAGCGACGTGTTCCTGTCATTCCTGCCACTTTCGCATACTTTTGAGCGCACTGCCGGTTATTACCTGCCGGTGGCGGCAGGCGCCTGCGTTGCGTTTTCGCGCTCGGTGAAACAATTGCCGGAAGATATGACGATTGTCCGTCCGACTATTCTGATTTCCGTTCCCCGCATTTACGAACGGGTGTACAGCGTGATCCAGACCAGGCTGGCGCAGTCGCCATTTCAGTCGTGGTTGTTTCGTTCTGCGATTGCCATTGGCTGGCGCCGGTTTTCGCGGGAACAGGGGTTATTGGAAAAAAGCGGCTTGCAGACCTGGACGGATGCGTTGCTGTGGACAGTGCTGGAACCGCTGGTGGCGACCAGGCTCCGGAATCAGTTTGGCGGCCGTTTGCGGGTGGCAGTCAGCGGCGGAGCTGCGTTGTCCGCCACGATTTCACAATGTTTTCTCGGGCTTGGCATTCCCATCGTGCAGGGCTACGGTATGACTGAAACCGCGCCGGTTGTCGCATTCAATGCGCCCGACGATAATGACCCCACGACCGTTGGCCGCGTCATGGCCGGTGTGGAGGTAAAAATCGGGGAAAACTCGGAATTACTGGTGCGCGGCCCGAACGTCATGCGCGGCTACTGGAAACGGGAAGAAGATACTGCAAAAGCAATGACTGACGGCTGGCTGCGGACCGGAGATCAGGCTGCTATCGTCAATGGCAGAGTGCGTATTCTGGGACGTGTCAAAGAAATTATCGTAACTTCCACCGGTGAAAAAATTGCACCGGTGGATCTGGAACTGGCCATCACCAGCGATCCGGTATTTGAACAGGCATATGCATTCGGTGACAACGCCCAGTTCATTGCCTGCGCCCTGGTTCTGAATCAGCGCTACTGGCAGGAACTGTCTACCGCCCTCAGTCTTGATCCGAAAAAGCCGGACAACCTGAATCTGTCACAGGTCACCGACGTGGTGCTCAAGCGTGTGCGTGAACTGACCAGAAGTTTCCCGTTTTACGCCCAGCCCAAGGCCGTCATCCTTTCACTGGAACCCTGGACGATTGAAAATACGCTCATCACACCAACCCTGAAACTGAAGCGCAATAACCTGGCAAAACATTTTGCCAGCGATATCACCCGCATTTACTCAGGAAAGCGCTGGACCGTGCAAGACGGCAGCAAAAATTGAGATATAGAAAAACAGGCAAGCGGACTACCGCTTGTCGTCAGGGTTGAGTTGACGGATTGCGAAGTCCTGCATTCGCATTGACTTTGTTAAAATCGATGGCGTAGCATATGAGACGCTGGATTTTGCCATTCTTGGCACAGCTTCTTTTGTTAACGATATTTTTCACCAAACAGCAATCATCTGTTTCTATGCAATCGCACATCACTGAAAAAACGGTAGTTGAGTTGGTAAGCTCTGATTGTTTGATGCATATATCATCTACGGCCAGTCCTGATCAGCCTGCCATCGTTTCTCCTGCAACGACAGCCTGGTATCTGCTCCATACCAAACCCCGGCAAGAAGAAGTAGCACTGATGAATCTTGAGCGTCAGGGTTATGAGTGCTATCTGCCGCTGATGCGCATTGAGCGAGCGCGGCGGCGTAAGGTAGCGACAGTTGCAGAACCGATGTTCCCACGTTACTTGTTTATCCGGCTAGATAGCAGCGATCAGGGAAAAAGCTGGTCGCCAATCCGGTCTACAACAGGGGTGAATCAACTGGTGCGCTTCGGTACCTGTGCAGCCAAGGTGGATGACGCACTCGTTAATCTGTTACGCCAGCGCGAACAACTGATGCCAACTGCTTCTATGTTCAATAACGGTGACGCCGTTGTGATCGCTGACGGACCATTTTCCGGTATGGAGGCGATCTATCAAAACACAGATCCAGAATGCCGCGCGATGATTCTGCTTGAAATGCTGAGTAAAACCGTACCGATGCAGATTGATGCAGGACGGTTGCTTAGGGTTGGCTGAACACCGAGTTCAGTCTTTTCACGTGATGATGAAAGTTTTTGTTACGCATCACATTAACTTGCTGTTAATGCTCGCTGAGCACTGCATGGTCCGCCGTAGGCACATATTGCTTGACGCTGTCGGAAAAAAACAATGGCACTAGCGTAGCGACGCTAGTCTTGCGCATACGCAATCCGTTTCAGGGATCTCGATGCGCCATGATTGGTATGGTTTGCGTTGACCAAGCCTGGCGTGGCCAGGGTTTAAGCACACAATTGCTTTCTAATGCGATTAATTTTTCTTCTGAGCAACAAATTAATTCGCTATTGTTGTGGACTACGCAACCAGGCATTTATAGTAGACATGGCTTTACTTCCGACACTGAAATTTGTGACACTTTTGGCCGTGTCACTCTCAATTCTGTGCGACCACGCGAGTATGTGAAATTTACCAAAGGAAGTCCAGGGACTTCCTTTGGTTTGCCGCCTTTTGGACAACGGCTAGTTCGTTTTGAAAGCGATTCTGCAGAATTAATTGCAGTAGAAACCTTGGGAGGGGTACCATCCACCGGAATAAGTTTCCACCTCATTTTTATCGTTAATATATTGCCAGATGTCACGGGCAGAGTTTGGGTCCCGACGTAATTTCCCATTAACGTCACCACTGGCAATCCACTCCTCGCCAGCACTCCTGAACGTGATCTTTGTTCCATCTGGGCGCGTCATTAGGATATAAGAAAGCACTCCTAGCAGTGCAGAACGGAAGAACTGTAGTCGTACTTCTGGCTGAACTTGGTTTTTCCATTGCTCGTAAATCGTTTCTGCTTTGGAGTCTGATTCTGAGACGGCAGTACTGAATTCAGCGTGTGCCACGAGCAAATCTTTGAACGTGGCCAAGGCTGCTCGTGTTACTTCTCGCGGGTGAAATGGCAAGGCAGGGATATTTACCAACCGATACCCGGAGGGCTGGGACTCTTCTTTTACTGATCTGAGGAAGCCCAGCAGTGTGTCACCTACTAGCATCACGGGGATTTTCATCTTCCATGCCGCGACTATATCGTCCAGTGTATTGTCGGAATTATTTTCTGTGGAAGTGGCACTGGTGAAGACCGGAGTGATGTGGTCAATGATCCAGTCGTAGGCCGTCCCCAAACGATATTTGGTTGGTGAGAGACATGGACCTTGGATTCGCCATTGCTGGATAACCGCGTTCGGCAGTCCAAGCCATTTCGCTAAATCTTCTTCACTGGTAAGGCGGGCATGCAGTGCAACTGTAGGTGTGGAATGTGCGACAGGGCTTCGTTGAAGTCCATGCATTCCTTGCGGGTGATTTCATGCACCATCCGCTGATCGCCGCCGATCATGATGCCGAACAACTCAAGGCTCTCGGTGTAAGATTTTTTTGTGGTTGCTGCAATGCCCTTCTTGGACAGCAGGTAGGAATCAAAGGCTTCTTTCAGCGTACTGGGCTTGATCGGCAAGGCTGCGGCAGGCTGGGTCAGTTCGGCCTTCAGCATTTGCGCCTCCGCCTTCAGTGCTTCCGTTTGCGGCACAACGATGGCAGGGGAGGTTGCGGGGGATGCTTGTACGGCACGGGTTGAGTGGATAAGTTGGGCGAAGCTCCTGAGCTCTTCCTGTGCGATTTGAGGATCGTCGCTGGTCTGAATGCGGGCAGCGGAGAAGCTGCCGTCCGTGTTGATCGTCAATCCTTCCACGATCAGCTTTTTTATACTTTCAGGGTCAAGGCTCTCTGGATCAATCGTCATGAGTCGCGTCAATCTGGAAATCAATGGCAGCATTGTGCCAGAGAGTTGGTAGCCCGTAAGCTTTGCGGTTTTGGGGCAACGGGTAAGCAGGGAGCGATTAAGTTCTGGCTGACCTAGAATGGCAGCGAGAATTTGTGGGAAAACGATTCGGAAATAAAAAACGCCGTGTCGAGAACGGCGTAGGTGTGAAGCTAATTTCATCGGTATCACCTCAATGTGAGGTGGAACACCTGTTTGGAACACCTGATATTTTGAAGATTAAAAACCTCAATCAGATCAACAACTTATAATCTTGGTGGCCCGGGGCGGAATCGAACCACCGACACAAGGATTTTCAATCCTCTGCTCTACCGACTGAGCTACCAGGCCAAGACCACGCATTATAGAGACTGAAGCTGTGTTTGGCAAGTCCCGTGGGCAGAAAAATTTCTGGCGGGGCGCGCGGGGTATTGATTTTGCGCATCGGAGGGGCGTTCGCCGGTGCCGTATAATGGGGGTCTTGTTTTCGGGCAGGATGAATTGCTATGACAGATAAAAGGGTTGATTGCGATATTTGCATCGTTGGCAATGGCGCAATTGGTAAGGCGGCTGCTTTAGGCTTGGCACAGGCGGGTTTGCGGGTGGTTGTACTGGGTCGTGATCAGGTGCTGCCAGCGGCGGATGCAGACTGGGATGTGCGTGTCTTTGCCTTGAATCATGTGGCGCAGGATTTGCTGGCTGCGCTGAAGGTCTGGGATGGCATGGATTTGCAACGTGTTTCTGTCGTTCACGGTATGGAAGTATGCGGTTGTCAGCCGGGTGGTGCCGCTCAGGATGCAGGTAAGCTGGTGTTTGATGCCTATGGTGCGCGCAGTGATGAGCTTGCCTGGATTGTGGAGGATAAGAATCTTAACCGGGCGCTTGATACGGCAATGCGATTTACGCAGAATTTGCATCTGGTGCAGGGCGCTGCAAAAAAAATGACAGCTGGGGAAGAGGCTGCTGAACTGATGCTGGATGATGACCGGGTGATCCGGGCGCAACTGATTGTCGGTGCCGATGGCGCACAATCCTGGGTCAGGGGACAGTGTGATATTGGCCTGGATTACCGCTCTTATGGACAGAAGGGCGTGGTCACAAATTTTGAATGTGAAAAGCCGCATCACGGCGTCGCACATCAGTGGTTTATTGAAGAGCAGGGCATCATCGCCCTGCTGCCGTTGCCCGGAAATCGCGTCTCACTGGTCTGGTCGGCACCGGATGCGCTGGCTGACACGCTGATGCGGGAACCATTGCCGGCGCTGGTTGAAAGGCTGGAAACATATTGCCTGCCTGCGCTGGGACATCTGACGCCGGTATTGCCGGAAAATATTAAAGCATTTCCGCTGACCCTGATGCGCCCGCATCAGATGGTTGCCGAACGGGTTGCATTAATCGGTGATGCAGCGCATGTGGTGCATCCGCTGGCAGGACATGGCATGAATCTCGGATTTGGCGATGTCGCTTGCCTGCTGCAGATACTGAAAGAGCGTGAGTCCTGCCGGGATTGCGGCGAAGCGCGTTTTCTGGAGCGTTATCGCAGGGCGCGCAAGGAGCAGGTTTTGCTGATGCAGGCCGCGACCGATGGATTGTCACGGCTGTTTGGTTCTGACCTGACGCCGGTGCGCCTGGCACGCAATCTGGGGTTGAACTTACTCAACCGATTGCCAGTCTTAAAGGGCCAATTAATTGCCCATGCTATGGGTAAATGAAGGATATTGAATGAAACTGAAGCACTATATTATTGCTGTGAACGCTGCTGTGATGCTGGTTGGCACCGGGCTGACCGTTGCACAGACACCGCAGGAAGCTGCTGTTAAAAAACTGGTTGAACCGCGTCTGGCAGACGGGATTAAAGTCGACTCGGTCACGAAAACGCCGTATGCCGGATTGTATGAAGTCAGGGTCGGCTCCGAGGTTTTGTATACGGATGAAAAAGCCCAGTATCTGTTCATCGGCAATGTAATTGACGCAAAAAACGGCGTCAATTACACCAAAGCCAGAACCGATGATCTGAGCCGGGTGAAATTTTCTGATTTGCCGCTGGAATCGGCGCTGAAGATGGTGAAAGGGGATGGCAAACGCGTGATTGCTGTGTTTGAGGATCCGAACTGCGGTTATTGCAAACGTCTGCGCAAAACATTGGCTGGTATGGACAATATTACGGTTTATACCTTTATGTACAATATTCTGTCGGAAGATTCCGCCGTCAAATCAAAAAACATCTGGTGTTCTGCCGATCGCAATAAAGCATGGGAAGACTGGATGCTGAACGGTAAAGCCGCAGCGCCGGCCCAGTCTAACTGCGTCACGCCAAACGACAAGATTCTCGCGCTGGGACAAAAGCTGCGGGTAAATGGCACACCGGCTATTTTCTTTGCAGATGGATCACGCGTACCTGGTGCGCTGGATGCCAAAGGGCTGGAGGAAAAATTTGCCAGCCTGCACAACGTCAAAGCTAACTGAGTCAGATGTCCTTTTCCGTGCCCTGCACAGGGATTCTGCTGGCTGCAGGGCGAGGGCGTCGCTATGACCTGTCCGGTGCCAGCGACAAACTGATGCAATTATTGCCGGATGGTCACACAGTCGCGCTGAGCAGCGCGCTGAATCTGCGGGCTGTCTTGCCCGATATGGTGGTTGTGGTGCGCCCTGATAATCCGGATCTGGTGCGCGAAATGGAACAGCATGGATTTCGCACGCTGATTTGCGAAGCGGCCGACACCGGCATGGCAGCATCGCTGACTTGCGCGCTGCGTGACACGATGGACAGTGCCGGATGGATCATTGCTTTGGGCGATATGCCATTTGTCCGGCCTGTGACGATTGCCGCCCTGCATCACAGCTTGCTAAACGGCGCGGATATTGCCGCACCGGTGTTTCAGGGGCGGCGGGGAAATCCGGTCGGATTCTCCAGAACACACTTGCCGGAATTGCTGCAGTTGAGCGGTGATCAGGGCGCACGTCATGTGCTGTCACACGCCAACGTCACCACTGTCAATGTTGACGATGCCGGTATTCTGCACGATGTCGATGTACCTGCAGACCTGATATTTCCTTCTGCGGCGTGCTGAACCTGTGCGACAGAAAACATGATTCCGGTAAGTGATTCCGCTCCAGATATATCTAAGTCTCCGATTTCCTCTTAAAATAGCGTTCTTTTGTCGTGACAGACGCAGCAAACCGGGTGGCGTAAAAAACGGTAGCGGCACACATAGTAGCGGAATGGTATGCATAAACTGAATCAAAAACTGGTCATCCGCCTCGGTTTCATCGGGTTGATTCCTTTCGTTTTACTGACACTGGCATGCTGGCTGGTGCATCCGGACTGGCTGGGATATTTCATCAAGGCGCAGCTGGCATATGGCATTGTGATTCTGTCTTTTCTCGGCGGGGTCCACTGGGGTGTCACCATCATGGCGGACGGCAAGGATGACGAGGAAACTAAAAAAGCCCTGATCTGGGGCGTGATTCCTACGCTGATCGCCTGGTGCTCATTAGGAAACATGCTGTTTGGTTTTCTGGTGCAGGTTGCCGGCTTTATCGCTGCTTACAAAATAGATAAAAAGCTGTATCAGAGTTACGCTGTTCCCGACTGGTTCATTGACTTGCGCCTGCAATTGACCCGTGTTGTCGTGACGGCGCAGATATTCACTTTCATCGCGGCCAACGTCCGTAGCTGACATCTCTGATCGCGGCAAAAAATCACAATCAACTACAACACAAAGAAAGATCGTTGAGCATGACAACAGCGACGAAGCCTGAGAGACACCGGCAAACCAGCAGTACACGGAGCAGCGCATTATCTCCGGCGGCCGTAAACAGCCCACTGCATTACAGCATTATTCCCAAAGATCTGGCAGGACATATTTTTGAGGTCACTCTGACGATTGCTGCGCCATCCGAAACCGGGCAGCTTGTCAGTCTGCCGGCATGGATTCCGGGCAGTTATATGGTGCGGGATTTTGCACGGCATATCCAGCAGATCAGTGCCAGTTGCGGCGGCAAAAAGATTGGATTGAAAAAACTGGATAAACATACCTGGCAGGCTGCGCCGTGTAAAGCTGCGCTGACCATCAGTTATGAAGTGTATGCATGGGATTTGTCCGTACGTGCGGCGCATCTGGACCAGACTCATGGATTCTTTAACGGCACCAGTGTTTTTCTGTCCGTGCATGGGCAGCAACATTTGCCGCATGTCGTCGATCTTCAGCGCGCGGCTGACCCGGCCTGCAAGACATGGCGGGTGGCAACTGCGTTGACCGAGCTGAAAGCGAAACGCTACGGTTTTGGCACTTACATTGCCCGTAATTATGATGAACTGATTGATCATCCGGTGGAAATGGGTGATTTCGCATTGGCCACCTTTGAAGCCTGCGGCGTTCCACATGATTTCGTGGTCACCGGCAAAGTCCCGAACATGGACATGGACCGCATGGTGGTCGATGTACGGAAAATCTGTGAAAGTCAGATTGCCCTGTTTGAACCCCGCTCCAAAAAAGCGCCGATGGATCGCTATGTATTCATGATCATGGCGGTCGGCGAAGGATACGGCGGATTGGAGCATCGCGCATCCACCGCGCTGATCTGCAACCGTAATGATATTCCCTTGAAACACCAGCCCGGTATGAGTGAGGGATATAAGGGTTTTCTTGGCTTGTGCAGCCATGAATATTTCCATACCTGGAATGTGAAGCGGATTAAGCCAGCGGTATTTGCTGATTACGATCTGAGTCGCGAAAATTACACCAGTCTGCTTTGGCTGTTTGAAGGCTTCACCAGTTATTACGATGATCTGATGCTGGTGCGGGCCGGCGTCATTGACGAAGCGGCTTACCTGAAAATGGTTGCGAAAACCATGAATCTGGTCACCCGCGGCAGCGGCCGCAAAAAGCAGAGCGTGGCGGAATCCAGCTTCGATGCCTGGACTAAATACTATCGTCAGGATGAAAATTCTCCCAATGCCATCGTCAGTTATTACACCAAAGGGTCACTGGTGGCGCTGGGGCTGGATCTGACCATACGCGCAGCAACAGCCGGAAAGAAATCGCTGGATGATGTGATGCGCGTGCTATGGCAGCAGTTCGGCAGGGATTTTTATGCCAAAGCCCTGACTGCGAAACAGCAAGGGCTGGCAGAAAATGAAATCGAATCCGTCATCATGAAGGCGACCGGTGTGGATGTCCGCCGTTTCCTGGATAAATATGTCCGTGGTACAGAAGACGTGCCACTGGCGAAGTTATATGCTGATTTTGGCGTTGCGGTTGACGCTGGTGATAACAGTCAAAAAGCCAGCCTGGGCATCAAGGTGGTGCGCGATGGGCAGGACTGTAAAATCGCAAACGTGTTTGAGGGCCACGCGGCACATCTGGCAGGTCTGTCCGCGCTCGACGTGCTCATCGCCATCAACGGATTGCGTGTCACTGCTGCCGATATCGCAGATGGATTGAGCGCCGCAACAGGGCGCTACCGTGTTGGAGAAACCGTGGAGATCCATGCTTTCCGTCGCGATGAACTGATGACCGTACATGCAAAATTGCAGGCGGAAGACATGCCTGCGGTATCGCTGAGCATTGCTTCATCGGGTAAAACACCGGGCCTCAACCGACCCAGTTCTCAGAAAAAGAATAGACAGTAACTAGCTGTATTCCGGTTGCTTCATAAAAAACCGCCGCACAGTGTCTGACTGTACGGCGGTTTTTTCATCTGAAGAGCAGGCAAGGAACTTTATTAAGATCCGTGCATCACATCTCATTATCTTTCTTGCAAAATAAGATGCGACTTCTCTTTGCTGCCTTTCCAGAATTCCGCTTGCAGAAGCTGATTTGCCTGTTGGGGATAATTGGCTTTCATATCATCCTGTTAGCTGGGTTGGGCGCACAACAAAAGCCGGTCACCAGCCGACAGATGTCGCCACTGTATATGGATGTCCACATACTTCGGATATCCGAACAGTCTCCTCAGCCTGTGCCAGAGATAAAAACTGAATTGGCAGTCAGAACAACGGCGCCATCACGTCCGCGCAAATTGAATGTGCCACAGCCCGTAGCCGTAGCACAGGATACAGCGCCGGCAGCTCCTCCTGATCAGCCATCCACCACCGCTGGCGTCAGTTCTGGTTTGCTTGATCTGGATGCTTTGCGGCACGACGCACTGGCAGCAGACAGGAAAACCCGGTTATCTGCACCACAATCCGCTGCCTGGGAAGCGCCGGCCCAGCTTCAGGCGGAGAGTCCATTGGGACAAAAAATCGCTGGCGCACAAAGAGCGAATTGCAGGAATGCATATGTGAATGGCGCTCAGATCGGTCCGATCTCCGTTTCCGGAATATTTGTTGCCGGTGTAATTCTGGCCGATACCTTGACAGGTACAGGATGCAAGTGGTGAGTAAAAGTGTGTGGCGTGAGCGATATGCCCGGTCAGTGCATACCTTATCAGGCCGTTCAGATGCCAAAGACTTTCGCCAGCTCTGCACCGGGATTTTCTGCCCGCATAAAAGCTTCTCCCACCAGGAATCCGTGTACATTGGCGGCACGCATCCGCGTGACGTCTGCAGCAGACATGATGCCGGATTCCGTGATCACCAGCTTGTCGGCAGCAATCCGGGGGAGTAACCCGAGCGTCGTTTCCAGCGATACTTCAAACGTCCGTAAATTCCGGTTATTAATCCCGATGAGTGGGGTCTTGAGTCTGAGTGCTGCTTCCAGCTCCTGCGCATCGTGGCTTTCGACCAGTACGCTCATGCCCAGTTCCTGCGCACAGGCCTCCAGTTCTGCCATCAGACCATGATCAAGTGCGGCAACGATCAGCAGGATACAGTCGGCACCCCATTGGCGCGCCTGATAAATCTGATAAGGATCAATAATGAAGTCTTTACGCAGTACAGGAATCGTGCAGGCGGCACGTGCCTGCTGCAGATATTCCGGAGCGCCCTGAAAAAAATTCACATCAGTCAATACCGACAGGCAGGCTGCACCGTGCGCCGCGTAGCTGGCAGCAATCTCGTCCGGGTGGAAGTCCGGACGCAGGATGCCTTTGGAGGGAGACGCCTTTTTGATCTCGGCAATCACAGCCGGCTGACCGGCTGTGATCCGCTGACGTAATGCGGCTTCGAAGTCGCGTAATTGTGCGCGGATTTCTTTGTTCGTTTCCACTTCATCGCGCAGACTGTTCAATGACTGATACTTGCTGGCTGCAACGATCTCGTTCTTTTTGACATCCAGAATTTGCTTGAGAATATCCGACATGTTTATTTTCCGAGTTGTTGAGTGACCTGAACAAACTGTTCCAGTTTGGCGCGCGCTGCTCCGGAAGCAATGGTTTCCCGGGCTTTCCGGACGCCGTCTGCAATGGATCCGGTAATGCCGGCGCCATACAGAGCTGTACCTGCATTCAGCGCGACGATATCGCGTGCCGGGCCATCGACGTTATTCATCACTTCCATGATCTTTTCGCGGGATTCTGCCGCACCATCGACTTTCAGATGGCGGTTGGACACCATCTGCAAACCAAAGTCTTCCGGATGAATATCGTATTCACGGATCTCACCGTTAATCAGTTCCCCGACCATGGTTGGGGCGCCGAGCGATACTTCATCCATATTGTCGCGCCCCCATACCACCAGCGCATGCTGCGCTCCCAGTCGTTGCAGCACACGGACCTGGATACCGACCAGGTCGGGATGGAACACGCCCATCAGGATGTTGGGCGCACCTGCGGGGTTGGTGAGTGGCCCCAGGATATTAAATATTGTGCGTACTCCCAGTTCTTTGCGGACGGGCGCAGCGTGCTTCATCGCGCCGTGGTGATTGGGGGCGAACATGAATCCGATACCGGTCTGTGCCACGGACTGGGCGATCTGCTCGGGAGTCAGGTTGATATTGGCGCCCAAAGATTCCAGCGCATCTGCACTGCCGGAAGAAGAGGAAACACTGCGTCCGCCATGTTTGGCAACGCGAGCTCCTGCGGCGGCAGTAACGAACATGGACGCTGTGGAGATATTGAACGTATTCGCACCGTCACCGCCTGTGCCGACGATATCGATCATGTTCTGAGTATTCGCCAGCGGCACTTTGGTGGAAAACTCGCGCATCACCTGTGCGGCAGCCGTAATTTCGCCGATACTTTCCTTTTTGACGCGCAATCCCATTGTCAGTGCGGTGATCATGACGGGGCTTAATTCACCACCCATCAGCTTGCGAAATAAAAACAGCATTTCATCGTGAAAAATTTCACGGTGTTCAATCAGGCGGGTTAATGCTTCTTGTTGGGTGATCGTCATGATGGTGTTCCAGTCAAAAAGTTTTTCAGCAGTGCATGGCCGTGCTCAGACAGAATGGATTCAGGATGAAACTGAACACCCTGCAGATCGAACTCTTTATGCCGGACGCCCATGATTTCTCCGTCATCCGTCCAGGCCGTGACTTCCAGACAAGCGGGCAGACTGGCACGTTCAATGGCGAGCGAATGGTAGCGGATCACGGTATAGGGACTGGGCAGGTTTTTGAACACGCCGACACCGGTGTGGGCGATCATGGAAGTTTTCCCGTGCATCACCTGCTTTGCACGCACAATGTTGCCACCGTATGCCGCGCCAATACTCTGATGACCCAGGCAGACTCCCAGAATCGGAATTTTTCCGGCGAAATGCTCAATGAGCGGGACGGAAATTCCGGCTTCATGCGGTGTGCATGGACCAGGAGAAATGCAGATATGATCTGGTTTCAGGGCGCTGATTTGTTCCAGCGTAATCTCGTCGTTGCGGAAAGTACGGACATCTTCACCCAGTTCGGCAAAATACTGCACGAGGTTATAGGTGAAGGAATCGTAGTTGTCGATCATCAGTAACATTTAAATTTCTCCATCCAGACCATCTTGAACCTGTTCTGCTGCACGCAATACGGCGCGGGCCTTATTCTCTGTTTCCTGCCATTCCATTTCCGGTACCGAGTCCGCCACCACGCCGGCCGCCGCCTGTACATACAGCATGCCGTCTTTCAGCACGCCGGTGCGGATGGCGATGGCGAGATCCATTTCGCCGCCGAACGATAAATAGCCGCAGGCACCGCCGTAGATACCGCGCTTGACCGGTTCCAGTTCGTCAATCAGTTCCATCGCCCGGACTTTCGGTGCGCCGGATAAGGTGCCTGCAGGGAAGGTTGCTTTCAGCACGTCCAGATTGGAAAGATTAGGCTGCAAGATACCTTCGACATTCGATACGATGTGCTGCACATGCGAGTATTTTTCGATCACCATCTGGTCAGTAACTTTCACACTGCCTGTCTGCGCGATGCGTCCGATATCGTTGCGCGCCAGGTCGATCAGCATCACGTGCTCGGCGATTTCTTTCGGGTCTGCCAATAATTCTCTGGCCAGCTCTGCATCGCGTTCCGGTGTGGCGCCGCGGGGACGGGTGCCGGCCAGTGGTCTAATCGTGACTTTTTTGTTGCCGTCATTCAGCGCTTCGTTCCGCACCAGGATTTCCGGTGATGCACCGATAATCTGCATGTCCCCGAAATTGTAGAAATACATGTAGGGCGAAGGATTCAGGGAGCGCAGTGCACGATACAGCGACAAGGGAGAGTCGACGTAAGGCTTTCGGATACGTTGCCCGACCTGCACCTGCATCAGATCACCCGCCATGATGTATTCCTTGGCTTTTTCGACGGCCTTTAAGTAATCCTCTTTGGAAAAATCGCGGATGGATTCAGTACGGACGGAAGAGGATGTGACCGGCGCATCGACGTTACGGCGCAGCATCGCGCGCAGGTCTTTGAGGCGTTGACGTGCTTTACTCCATGCTTCCGGTTGCGCCGGGTCTGCATACACAATCAGGTAGAGCTTGCCGGACACGTTATCAATCACCGCCAGTTCTTCGGTCAGCAAGAGCTGAATCTCGGGTAATTTCAGATCATCTTTCGGCGCTTTGCCGGCCAGCCGTTTTTCCACATAGCGCACGGCGTCATAACCGAAATACCCTGCCAGACCTCCGCAAAACCGCGGCAGGCCAGGACGCAGGGCGACCTTGAAGCGGCTTTGGTAGGCGGCGATAAATTCCAGCGGATTCTGCTGATGTGTTTCGATGACGTCGCCGTTTTTGACTACTTCAACCGTCTCACCGATGCTGCGCACCAGTGTGCTGGCAGGTAAGCCGATAAAGGAATAACGCCCGAAGCGCTCGCCACCCATCACTGATTCCAGCAGGAAGGTATTTTTTCCTGCATTCTGACTTTGGGCGAGTTTCAGGTACAGCGTCAGAGGGGTTTCCAGGTCGGCGAATGCTTCCGCAATCATGGGGATACGGTTGTAGCCTTGCGCGGCCAACGATTTGAATTCGAGTTCAGTCATGATTTTCTTTCAGCCGCCCGTATGTGTGCCTGCGGCAGACATAGTGGGACACTTCTGGGTGTATGGACGGATAAAACAGATTGATATAACAAACAAGAAGTTGTGCAGGGGATGCGCACAGCTACTCGCGGCATTCAGTAAATTAACAGAATTGCCAGCGTCGCCATAGCCAGGCCTCAAAGGCGCCTGGTGTCATTGTCGGACGTTTGTTATTGAAAGACATACTTGATTGGAATGATGAAATTAATGTTGAATTTCTGTATTCAGCAGTTTTGCTGCCTCTAACAGAGAGCCGACTATACCATCACTTTCAATATTTTGTACAGGCTCGCCATGATTATATCCATAGGGAACACTCAGCACCGGACAACCGGCGGCGCGTGCCGCTATCGCATCATTGCTGGAGTCCCCGATCGCCAGCACATGCTGCGGAGGTAAGGCAAATTGCTGACAGACTTTTAATAATGGCAGGGGATCAGGTTTCTTTTTCGGGAATGAGTCGCCACCGTAAACCAGCTCAAAATAAGAGGATAAGCCTGTTTTCTGCATCAGCGGCACGGCAAAAGCGAGCGGTTTGTTGGTCACGCAGGCCAGCCGTAAACCCATTTGCCGGAACGCCTGCAATCCCTCCGTGACTTCAGGATAAAGGCTGCAATGGTTGCCATTGATGGTCAGATAGTGGCGCTGATAGGCATCCATCGCGGCATTAAACAGTTGCCCGGCTTCGTGCGTGGCGAGACCAATTGCCAGAACCTGGCGGATCAGGTGTTCGGAGCCCTTGCCGACCATGCGTTTGATTTGCTCCAGAGTCAGCGGTTTCAGATTGAATTCGGCCCGCATGTGGTTGATGGCGACCAGAAAATCCGGTGCAGTGTCGAGCATGGTGCCGTCGAGATCAATGATGACGGCTTGAATGGAGGAGAGCATAAGTAACTGGCTGGTGTACATTGTGATGCGATAAGCAGTCAGATCAGCCTATCGCATTGCCGGGATAACAGGATTGAGGAGCGTGGCGTGTTCAGACTTTCATTAATTCGCCGCGCATGGAATCAATAACAGCTTTGTAGTCAGGCTTTCCGAAAATAGCGGAGCCGGCGACGAAGGTATCTGCGCCTGCGGCGGCGATTTCTGCAATGTTGTCCACTTTCACACCGCCGTCGACCTGCAACATGATATTGCGGCCAGAATCATCAATCATCTTTCTGACTGCGGCGATTTTTTTCAGGGTATGCGGAATGAAGGATTGTCCGCCAAAACCCGGATTGACAGACATCAGCAAAATCAGATCCAACTTATCCATGACATGCTCCAGCACATGCAGCGGTGTGGCCGGATTGAGTACCAGTCCGGCCATGCAGCCATGATCACGGATCAGTTGCAGGCTGCGGTCAATGTGCTCAGAGCCTTCCGGATGGAAACTGATGATATTCGCTCCCGCTTTCGCAAAGTCAGGAATAATGCGGTCAACCGGCTTGACCATCAGGTGTACGTCTATCGGTACCTGCACATGAGGACGTATCGCTTCGCAGACGAGTGGGCCGATCGTGAGATTGGGAACGTAATGATTGTCCATGACATCAAAGTGGATCATGTCGGCCCCGGCGGCGACGACATTACGCACTTCTTCCCCCAGACGGGAAAAATCTGCGGACAAGATGCTGGGAGCAATACGATAGGTGGTCATGAGAAAATATCCTGCAAATAATCAATACGCTATTTTACCTTGCCCGGACGATGCCGGCAGTGGCAAGGTCTGGCACAATGCTTGTTTGTATATTTTGTGGTTATTCTGAAATGGACGAAAAGGCGGATATGGCAACCTATCAGATGAGCGTCTCAGTGGTGACGCAATATTTACCGGAGCAATCCGAACCGGATCGTGACAGCTTTGTTTTTGCTTATACCATTACGATAAAAAATACCGGCACTGTCGCGGCGCAGCTGATCTCGCGCCACTGGATCATCAATGACGCCAATAATCAGACGGAAGAGGTCCGTGGATTGGGCGTGGTCGGGCATCAGCCATTTTTACCGCCCGGCCAAAGTTTCGAATACACCAGCGGCAGCATCCTGAAGACACCTCAGGGCACAATGAAGGGTTCCTATTTCTGCGTTGCAGAGGACGGGCACCGATTTGAGGTGGACATTCCGGAATTTGTATTGTCTTTGCCGAGAACCCTGCACTAGCGATGCCGGCTGCTGTCGGTATCCTGATGCTCTGCGTCCTGGGGCTGCGGTGTTTTTGTGTTTTCGGTGCGACCGGAAAACATCGTCCACCAGACGATAAAAATTAAGATACCAAGAGCGATTCCTGCCTCCAGTGCCAATACCCACATGTCAGTTACCTTCGCTGATAAAGTTGACGTGATTGATCATATGCAGCCCGGGGTGACATGATGTATGCAATGATCACCGCCAGGATTTTTCTGAAGTCTACACACAATCGATAGGAGTACATATGGAATTCGAATGCATCATTCTTGAAATTAAGGAAAAGGTCGGCCTGATCACTTTACATCGTCCTAAGGCGCTGAATGCCCTGAACGATCAGCTGATGAATGAATTGGGCAGTGCGCTCAAGAGTCTCGATAGCAATGAGGCAATCCAGTGCATCGTCATTACCGGCAGTGAGAAAGCTTTTGCCGCTGGCGCTGATATCGCGGCAATGGCGAATTACAGTTTTATGGATACCTACAAAGGGGATTACATCACCCGCAATTGGGAAACTATCCGCCAGATCCGCAAGCCGGTGATTGCGGCGGTTGCCGGCTATGCGCTGGGCGGCGGGTGTGAATTGGCGATGATGTGTGATTTCATTATTGCTGCAGAAAATGCCAAATTCGGCCAGCCCGAGATTAAGCTGGGCACATTACCCGGCGCGGGCGGCACTCAACGCCTGCCGCGGGCGATTTCCAAATCCAAAGCAATGGACATGTGCCTGACCGCACGCATGATGGATGCTGCCGAGGCTGAACGCGCAGGACTGGTCTCAAGAGTTGTTCCGCTGGAGATGCTGCTGGAAGAGGCAATGGCTGCAGCCAGTACGATCGCCAGTATGTCGCTGCCGATCGTCATGATGATTAAAGAGTCGGTGAACCGGGCTTATGAGACGACCTTGTCGGAAGGTGTGCATTTTGAGCGCCGCTTATTCCAGGCGAGTTTTGGAACGGAAGATCAGAAGGAGGGGATGGCAGCGTTCCTGGAAAAACGATCCGCCGTTTTTAAAAATCAATAACTGCATAAATAATTTAAATGAAGGACTTGTCATCGCCGGAAAAGTCGTTCATAATCTCGTTTCTCTGCTGCTGACGAACAAAACGCTTCGCCAGCAAGCTCTAAAAGCCAGCAGACAAGACAGCGATCTTTAACAATTAACAGTCAATAAATGTGGGCACTTGATGAA
>NZ_JACOGC010000003.1:345155-468300 GCF_014284195.1 Cognatundibacterium griseum | reverse complement strand
CGAGTTGGTACCACCCCTTCCCATCCCGAACAGGACCGTGAAACGACTCTGCGCCAATGATAGTGCTGCAACCAGTGTGAAAGTAGGTTATCGTCAGGCTTGTAATCTGCGACCCCCCGTTACCCAGCGTAGCGGGGGGTTTTGCTTTTGCGGGTGGCATGTATAACGTCACGTCAATGTGCGAACAGCCACTGCCTGAGTGCTGCCGTTCTCCCGAAACCCGAAACCCGAAAACGTGCAGTGCTCAGACCGGGCGCGGCCAGTGCCGTGCCGGTCAGTCAAAGCCGTCTTCAGAAGGGGAAGCCGGCCTTGAGGACTGCAAGGTTTGCTCCAGGGTTCGGGTGCTTGATGGCGCCGTTGGAGAAATGCTGGACTTTGAGGGAGAGGTCCAGGCCATTCTGGAATACATAGCCGACGCCAATATGGTCACCAAACTGGAAGGCGGTGGAAAACTGCCTGCCGTTATTGCTGTAAATGTGCGAGAACAAGTGCGCACCTACTGCCGCTTCGCCATACAAACCTTTTTTCGAGTCGTTTTGCAGGCGGAATACCGGTGTAATACCAACATCGGTAATGTTTTGTGTGGCACCACTGACACCCTGATACGCATTATTGCGCCATTGCGCCAGCGTCAGATCCCAATAGCCACCCAGGTGGGTACCATTTGATTGAAACCAGGTCTTATCCCAGTTCCATTGAACACCTGCTCTGACAAATTGTGATTTGTTTCCCGACGCAAATTCACCGGAAAAAGAATCTACTGCATGAGCACTGGACTGTGTGAGCAGCACACCGAGTGCAATCAATAAAGTTTTTTTGTTGAGAAATTTCATAAAGATCGTCGCAAACAAAGGGAAAACCTCAGGATAGCACGATACGCTGACCGGGTTTTGCCCGTTGCAGCGCAAAAAAACGATACTATGCGATTTACGCCAAACTGAATTCAAAATTCTTTATGACAAAAAATTTAGGCATCGCATTTTTAGGCATTGGTCTGATGGGAAAACCAATGGCTGCCCGGTTGTTGAGCGCAGGTTACATGCTGCATGTATGGAACCGTACTACACAAAAAGCAAGACAGCTTGCACCATCGGGTGCCGTGATTGCAGAAACTCCACAGCAAGCAGTTCAGACTGCCGGATGGCAGGCGGATGTCGTCATTACCATGCTGGATGCCGGGCCGGTCGTCGCAACTATTCTGCAGGAGTTACTCCCGGTGCTGACTCCGGGCATGATCGTGATTGACATGAGTTCGACCCGTCAATCGGAAGCGCAGCAGTTTTCTGCACTGTTGGCACAGCATGGCGTAGTTTTTATCGATGCGCCTGTTTCTGGCGGCGTCATTGGTGCGGAGGCGGGAAGTCTCGCCATCATGGCCGGTGGACCTGCCGATAGCTACGAACGCATTACCCCGCTGTTGATGGAAATGGGACGTCCGACGCTGGTCGGACAGGCGGGTGCCGGACAGCTGGCGAAACTGTGCAATCAGCTGATTGTTGGCGGAACGATCAATATCGTTGCGGAGGCGTTACTGCTGGCTGAGGCCGGAGGCGCGGACCCGGTCGCTGTGCGTCAGGCGCTGCGTGGCGGTTTTGCTGAAAGCCGTATACTGGAAGTCCATGGACAGCGTATGCTGGATCGCAGTTTTCTGCCCGGTGGCCAAGTTAAGACGCAGGCAAAAGACATGGATAACATTCAGGATGCTGCGTCGAAAGCAGGTCTGGAACTGCCTTTGACTAATCTGGTCAGTGCAATATATCGCGATTTATTGCAGACCCATCCGACAGCGGATCATTCCGCGGCCCTGCTGGAGCTGGAGAAGCATCATCCCGGCATCCGCTTGGGTAAGGGCGACGATCGTTTGCCGTAATCGCGCAGCAGTATTGCCCTGGCAAATAATCTGCTGGCCTGGCTGTGTACATGTCATGCATGCGGCCCGTACCTGAAACAAAATGAGATTGAGGAGTGAGAATGAGCAGCATGGTCCGTGGTGTGTGTCCACATGATTGTCCGGATACCTGTGCCTTGCAGATTACCGTGGAAAACGGGAAGGCTGTCGCTGTCAAAGGTGATCCTGCGCATCCGACAACTGCGGGTGTGCTGTGTACCAAAGTGTCGCGCTATACGGAGCGGACATATCATCCTGACCGCCTGCTGTATCCCCAGAAGCGGGTTGGAAAAAAAGGAGAAGGGCTGTTTGAGCGCATCAGCTGGGATGAGGCGCTGACATGTATCAGCGAGAAATTGACGGAGATTGCCGCAAAAAATCCGCTGGCGATTCTGCCTTACAGCTATGCCGGCACAATGGGATTGCTGCAGGGGGATGGCATGTCGCAGCGATTTTTCCACCGCATCGGCGCTTCATTTCTGGACCGGACGATTTGCGCCACGGCCGGTGGTACCGGCTATAAGTACACCATCGGTTCCCGCATGGGCACCGACACAGAACAAACCCAGAATGCGCGTCTGATCATTATCTGGGGCGGTAATCCGATTGCGTCCAATCTGCATTTCTGGACCCGTGCCCAGGAAGCAAAACGGCACGGTGCAAAGCTGATTGCGATTGATCCCTATCGTTCACTGACTGCCGAAAAATGTCATCAGCACATTGCCTTATTGCCCGGAACGGATGCCGCGCTGGCCCTTGGTCTCATGCATGTACTGATCCGCGATAATCTGCTGGATCATGATTACATCGCGCAGCATACGCTGGGATTTGAACAACTGCGGCGGCGTGCCGCAGAATGGCCGCCCGAGCGGGTCGCGACTGTGTGCGGTATCTTTGCCGGAGAAGTCGAACAGCTGGCACGGGAATATGGCGAAGGTGCGCGCCGTGGCGAAGCCAGTCTGATCCGGATGAATTATGGCGTCCAGCGCACCCATGGCGGCGGAATGGCGGTGCGTAATATCGCTTGCCTGCCTGCGCTGGTAGGCGCTTGGCGGCATGCTGCGGGCGGTGTTCAGTTGTCGCTGTCGGACGCTTTCCCGAAAAATACCGGCTATCTGCAAAGGCCGGATCTTTTTCCGGCTGGACAAGCGCAGCGGACTATCAACATGAGCACGATCGGCGATGCGCTGTTGCACGAAGCCTCTGCGGAATTCGGCCCTGCCATTGAGGCCTTGATCGTGTATAACTCCAATCCTGTGGCAGTCGCCCCTGAGTCAGCGAGAGTGGCGCAGGGCTTTGCCAGGGAAGATTTGTTCACGGTTGTTCTGGAGCATTTTCAGACCGATACCGCCGATTATGCGGATATTCTGCTGCCTGCCACCACGCAGCTCGAGCATACCGACATCCACAGCACATACGGCCACCTGTACATGATGGCCAATAATCCGGCGATTGCGCCATTGGGCGAAGCGAAGCCCAATACGGAAATTTTCCGCTTACTGGCACAGAAAATGGGATGGGATGATCCCTGCTTCCGCGAATCCGACGATCAGATGGCCAGTCAGGCTTTCCTGCGCGATGATCCGCGTGCCGCAGGTTTTGACTGGAGCCGGCTGAAACAGCAGGGCTGGCAGAAAGTCAGCCTGCCAGATGCACCGTTCGCTCACGGCGGCTTTGCCACGCCGTCCGGCAAATGCGAATTTTTTTGCCAGCGCATGCAGGATGATGGTCTTGATCCTCTGCCGACCTATATTCCGCCTTATGAGTCGGTTGCCAGTAATCCGGAGCTGGCACGGGAATTTCCGCTAGCCATGATTTCACCGCCGGCACGTAACTTCCTGAATTCGACCTTTGTGAATGTGCAAAGCCTGCGCGATGTGGAAGGAGAGCCGCATCTGGACATCCATCCACAGGATGCGGCGGTGCGTGTTATCCGGCATGGCGACCAGGTCAGGATTTTTAACCGTCGCGGCAGCTTTACCGCCAAAGCAAGGGTGACCGATAAAACCCGTGCCGGCCTGGTCGTGGGCTTGTCGATCTGGTGGAAAAAGCTGGCCAGCGATGATAAAAATGCCAATGAGGTGACCAGTCAGCGTCTGACGGACATGGGTGGTGGCCCCACGTTTTATGATCTGCTGGTGCAGGTTGAAAAAGTGCAGGACGTTGTGCCTGCTGCCGCAGGCTGATGCGACGCCACTCCCGGACAGGTTGACTGCGACCTGCCAGTGAGCGTGTATTCAGAACAGCATCGCGCTGGCTGAAACCGATTGGTTCAGGTTCCTAGAGGATATTTTCAACTGAGGGCTAAATTGCTTGCCTTGCCGATATTTAGCCGATAGGATCGGTCACAGCGTATTATAATCATCAAAAAGAACGACCATGCTTTTTATTGGTCGTGTAGCGGAATTATCTTATCTACACAATAACGATCAGAGACGAGGAAATATATGGACAAGTTTTGGCTCAAATCCTACCCGGAAGGAATCCCTGCAGAAGTCGATGTCACACAGTACCAGTCTCTGGTTCAGTTACTCGAAGAAGCATTCAAGAAATTTGCGGCGCGCAATGCGTATGCCTGCATGGGGAAATTCCTGACGTACGGAGAACTGGACCGTTTGTCCCGGAATCTGGGCGCCTGGCTGCAAAGCCGGGGTTTGGAGAAAGGCGCCCGCGTCGCCATCATGATGCCGAATGTGCTGCAATATCCGGTCGTTATGGCGGCGATTCTGCGTGCCGGTTATGCCGTCGTGAATGTGAATCCTCTGTACACGCCGCGTGAACTGGAACACCAGTTAAAAGACTCCGGCGCCGAGGCGATTTTTATCCTGGAAAACTTTGCCACCACGCTGGAACAGATCGTGGCGAAAACGAATGTGAAGCACATCGTGGTCGCCAGCATGGGCGATCTGCTGGGCGGCATGAAAGGTGCAATCGTCAATTTCGTCGTCCGTAATGTGAAGAAAATGGTACCGGAATTCCGCCTGCCTAACGCCCAGCGTTTCAATCAGGTACTGTCCGAAGCACAGAAACTGTATTTCCAGCCTGTGGCAATCAAGAGCGACGATGTCGCCTTTTTGCAATACACCGGCGGCACGACCGGCGTCTCGAAAGGTGCGACTTTGCTGCACCGGAACGTGGTGGCGAACGTGCTGCAGAATGATGCCTGGTTATGCGCGAACATGGCTGGCCATGAAGACGAAGCAAAAATCATCGTCTGCGCTTTACCGCTCTACCATATCTTTGCACTGACGGTTTGCTCCCTGTTGGGAACCCGCATCGGCGCGATGAACTTGCTGATCCCGAATCCGCGCGATATTCCCGGATTCATCAAGGAACTGAAAAACTACAAGGTCAATATTTTCCCGGCAGTCAATACGCTGTACAACGGCCTGCTGAATAATCCGGAATTCGCCAAACTCGATTTTTCCGGTTATGAAATCTGTAGCGGCGGCGGAATGGCGGTGCAAAAAGCCGTGGCCGATAAGTGGCTCAAAGTGACTGGCTGCGCGATTGCCGAGGGATACGGTTTGTCCGAAACCTCGCCGGTGGCGACCGCTAATCCGGCAAATACCAAGGAATTTTCCGGCACGATCGGTCTGCCGATTCCTTCCACAGAAATCCAGATACTGGACGATGATGGCAATCCTGTTCCGTTGGGACACGCCGGTGAAATTGCGATCCGTGGCCCGCAGGTGATGGCGGGTTACTGGAACCGGCCGGACGAAACTGCCAAAGTGATGACCCCTGACGGTTTCTTTAAAACCGGTGACGTCGGCATCATGGATTTCCGCGGCTACACCACCATTGTTGACCGTAAAAAAGACATGATCCTGGTCTCCGGCTTCAATGTGTACCCGAATGAAATCGAAGGTGTGGTGGCACTGCATCCCGGTGTGCTGGAATGCGCCTGTATCGGTGTGCCGGACGCGAATTCCGGTGAAGCTGTGAAGTTGTTTGTCGTGCGCAAGGATCCGTCGCTGACCGTGGATCAGTTGATGGACTATTGCAAAGAACAGTTCACCGCCTACAAGAAGCCGAAATACATAGAATTCCGTCTGGAATTGCCGAAGACAAATGTCGGTAAAATCCTGCGCCGTGAATTGCGCGATGAAAAGAAATCCGCCTGAGCAGATATATCGCACAGAGATAAAAAAACAGATACTCCCCCTTAAAAATCAAGAAAATGGCCTGACGCCCAGATAATGCAAGGGTCTCAGAATATACTAGGGGGAGTATATTGAATAAAAAAGGAAGGCTTGCGGCCTTCCTTTTTTTATGGGTGCGACTTTGCGGCGTGTTGCGTTCAGCCGCAGATCTGAAACAACTGGCTGGTCGATATGTTCATTAGCAGGCCTGGTTCCTCAGATGGTATTGACTCCGGTTTTACCGTCCTCAACGAAAAAACTCCTGAGCGTGCTGATGCCGGAATCGGCGCGTAATACATCGTCGAGCGCCATGAAGTGCGTCAGCATCCGGGATTCTGAAATCTCGAGCAACATGAAGCCGCGCTGATCACTGCGGCCAAATTTGATATGCGGATTCTGGGCCACGATCTGATCGGTCTGCGCTTGCGGGCGGGAATTCGAGGTGATCGAGGTTCCGCAGAACTCCGTCGCCAGGACAGGATTCGATGGCGAGGAGCGGCTCCAGAAATCGCGCTTCAGGTTTGCTGCATAGAAGGTGTGCACATCGCCGGAGATCACCACCGGATTGGCAGGCTGGTGCTTCTGGATGTCGTCGAACAGGCGTTGCCGGGCTGCCGGGTAGCCGTCCCAGCCATCGGTCCAGAATTTTCCGCTGCCATCCTGATTCACATTGCTCAGATTGCTTTGCGCCAGAAAGGTTTGCTGAGTGAGGATATTCCACTTCGCATTCGACGAGGCAAAGCCGCGTGCCAGCCATTTTTCCTGTTCTGTGCCGAGCAGGCTCAGCGAGGGATCGGCGCGCGCCGGACATTCCGCCTGTGTGATGACATTCGAGCCGCCGCGACCGGGTTTCGGACAGACCTGCGGATGCCGGTATTGCCGGTCATCGAGCACATGAAACCGCGCCAGCCTGCCCCAGTCATAACGGTCGTAAATCCGCATGTGGGCAAATTGCGACGGCAAGACTGTAACCTGCCGCAAACGTACCGGCATATGTTCATAAAACGCCTGATAGGCTGCCGCCCGTCGCTGGATGAAATTCGGATCCAGCCGTTCGTCCCGGTCATTGCCATAATCATTGCAGACTTCATGGTCGTCCCAGGTCACGATCCACGGCGCGGCATGGTGTGCTGCCTGCAACTGACGGTCGCTCTTGTACTGGGCATAACGGGCGCGGTAATCGGCCAGCGTATAGCTTTCGATATCCCGTCGCCGCGGCCTGGCCGGATGTTTCAGATCGTAAGGCCCCCACTCATAAATGTAATCGCCGAGAAAGGTCACCAGATCGGGATTGGCGCGGGCGATGTGGCCATGTGCTGCGTACTCGCCGTATTCCCAGTGCTGACAGGATGCCACGGCCAGTTTCAGTGTGCCGTGCGGCGCGTCGATGGCCGGCGCGGTACGGGTGCGCGCGACCGGACTGATCGCGTCGCCATGCATAAAGCGATACCAGTACCAGCGATCCGGACGCAGGCCGGTGACATCCACATGGACGCTGTGCGCCAGATCGGGCAAGGCAAACACCTCACCGCTGGTCACGATGTGTTTAAAGGCTTCATCTTCCGCCACTTCCCACAAGACCTTGTAAACCGTGGGCGGCAGGGCTTGCGCGTTCAGGGGATCCGGCAGCAGGCGGGTCCAGATGACGACGCTGTCATGCCGTGGCGAGCCTGAGGCGACGCCGAGCGTGAATGGGTATGCGGTGCTGCGTTCTGCAGCGTAACCGGGAAAGGCTTTAGACAGCGCAGCCAGCGCCGCGAGCTGCAGCCCGCGCTGCACAAACAGGCGGCGTGAGGTCATTATGCGCTGGCTGACAGCGATTCGAGCGGTGGGATCTGGCGTGGTTTGCGATCCTCGCCGGTTGCCACATAAGTCAGCGTGGCTTCAGTGACTTTGACCGTGCTGGCCTGCAGACGGTTGCGCTCGGCATAGACTTCGACAGCAATGGTGATGGAGGTGTTACCGACTTTCACGACATCGGCATAAAACGACAGCAGATCACCGACAAATACCGGTTGCTTGAACAGAAAGGAGTTCACCGCGATCGTGGCAACCCGGCCATTGGCGCGGCGCGCCGCCGGAATTGCTCCGGCAATATCGACCTGCGCCATGATCCAGCCGCCGAAAACGTCACCGTGCACATTGGCATCAGAGGGCATAGGCATCACGCGCAGAGTGGGCATGCGTGCCGGAAGCGTGGTTTCGAGATGATCGGACATCGTTGGGTTCCTTAAAACGTTACAATCAATACTTATTCTGTTTTTCCGCCCGCATTTGCGAGGGTTGGCGTTCATCGCCGGAAAACAGAGCAAGCTGTCAGCGGGCAGTGTTGCCGCGGGGCTGGGCCGTGCATATACATGGCGTTGCGTTGCCCCAGGCAGTTTGCCCGACATGATAAACCACTTCGAGAAAAGACACTTCCGATGCGTCGCAGAGAAAACACTGGCAGCCGCCTTCCTGACAATCCCGCAGCCAGCCAGCCACGCGGCGACTGGTCGACCATACGCACCCTGCTGCCATATCTGTGGGCGTACAAATGGCGGGTGCTGCTGGCACTCTCGTTTCTGGTCGGCGCCAAGCTGGCGAATGTGGGGGTGCCGCTGATTCTGAAACAATTGATTGACCACATGACGGTCACCCCGGCGCATCCGGCAGCGCTGATGGTGTTGCCGGTCAGTCTGCTGATTGCCTATGGCGCGTTACGCTTGTCCACCACCGCCTTCACGGAATTGCGGGAATTCGTGTTTGCCAGAGTGACGCAACGTGCCGTGCGCACCATCGCGTTGAGAGTATTTCGTCATCTGCACGCCTTGTCGCTACGTTTTCATCTGAACCGGCAGACCGGCGGTGTGACGCGCGATATCGAGCGCGGTACCCGCGCAGTGTCCTCGCTGGTGTCCTATGCTTTGTTCAGCATTGTGCCGACATTGCTGGAAATCGCGCTGGTGCTGATTTACCTCAGTACGCATTACGATATCTGGTTCAGCCTCATTACATTTGGCGCACTGGTCACCTATATTATTTTCACGATTTCCGTCACCGAATGGCGCACCCATTTCCGGCGTACGATGAATGAGCTCGATTCCAAAGCGCACACCAAGGCAATTGATTCCTTGCTCAATTATGAAACCGTCAAATACTTCGGTAATGAAGAATATGAAGTGCAGCGCTACGATCAGGGACTGAAAAATTTTGAGATTGCCGCCGTCAAATCACAAAGCAGCCTGTCTCTGCTCAATACCGGGCAGTCATTGATCATTGCAAGCGCGGTCACGCTGATTCTGTGGCGTGCCACGCAGGGCGTGATTGACGGCAAGATGAGTCTGGGCGATCTGGTACTGGTCAATTCATTCATGCTGCAGCTGTATATCCCGCTGAATTTTCTGGGTGTGCTGTACCGTGAAATCAAACAGAGTCTGGCAGACATGGAAAAGCTGTTTTCCCTGCTCGACCAGAATCAGGATGTGGCTGACCGGCCCGGTGCTGCGGTATTGCAGATCGCGCAGCAGGGTGGTGCTGAAATACGGTTTGAGCATGTGAATTTCAGCTACGAAGAAAAGCGTCAGATTTTATTTGATGTGAACTTCACGATTCCGGCTGGTACCACGACTGCCGTTGTCGGACATAGCGGTTCCGGTAAATCGACGCTGTCGCGCCTGCTGTTCCGGTTTTACGATATCCAGTCCGGCGTTATCCGCATTGCCGGTCAGGATGTGCGCGACGTCATGCAGTCTTCAGTACGCGCTGCAATTGGCATCGTGCCGCAGGATACGGTGCTGTTTAACGACACCATCGAATACAACATCGCTTACGGCAGGCCGGGAGCGGATAAAGATGAAATCATCGCGGTGGCGAAAGCTGCCTATATCCATGATTTCATCGAGTCGCTGCTGGATGGTTATCAGACCATGGTCGGTGAGCGCGGCCTCAAATTATCCGGCGGCGAAAAGCAGCGGGTGGCGATTGCCCGCACCTTGCTGAAAAATCCATCGATCCTGATTTTTGACGAAGCCACGTCAGCACTGGATTCGCAGGCCGAGCAGATGATACAGGCGCAGCTCAAGGAGATTGCTGCAGGTCATACCAGTCTGGTGATCGCGCATCGCCTGTCGACGATTGCTGATGCGCAGCAGATCCTGGTGATGGACAAAGGCCGCATCGCCGAGCGCGGTACGCATCAGGAATTGCTGGCGCGACAGGGCCTGTATGCGCAGATGTGGGAACGTCAGCAAAGCGGCGCCAGTGATGGCGGTGAGACCGCTGATGTTGCTGATGCCGCCGGTACCGTCACCGGACTGATGCCCGCTGCCTGACCGGCCGGATACGGACAGGCGGTTCATCAACAATCCCTCATCAGAACAGACAGAGTGCAGTTATGGAAACCAAATGGTTAGAAGATTTCGTATCACTGGCGGAGACCAACAGTTTCAGCCGTTCGGCAGAATTGCGGCATGTGACCCAGCCTGCATTTTCCCGCCGCATCCAGTCACTGGAAGCCTGGCTGGGCAGCGACCTGATTGACCGCACCTCGTATCCGACGCGCCTCACCCATGCCGGGGAAGTGTTTTACGAACAGGCGATCGCGATGCTGGGGCAGATCAACAATGCGCGCGCCCTGTTGCGCGGCAAACGCACCAGCACCCAGACCACTGTTGATTTCGCCGTACCGCATACGCTCTCGCTGACCTATGTGCCGCGCTGGCTGACCGGGCTGGAGTCAGCATTCGGTGAAATCAACAGCCGTTTGCTGGCGCTGAATGTGCATGATGCGGTGATGACGCTGGTGGAGGGTGGTTGCGATCTGCTGTTGTGCTATCACCATCCGCGCCAGCCGCTATTGCTCGACGCCAGTCAGTACGACATGATCAGCATGGGCAGCGAAGCCCTGCGTGCCTATACCCGCTGCAATAAACAGGGGCTGCCGGAATTGCAGTTGCCCGGTACGCCGGATACACCATTGCCATTTCTTGCTTACGCCAATAATGCGTATCTGGGGCGCATGGTGGATCTGATTCTGAACGACGCCAGAGTACCGCTGCATCTGGAAAAATGCTATGAAACGGATATGGCGGAAGGCCTGAAAATGATGGCGCTGGAAGGCCGCGGCATTGCGTTCCTGCCGGAGTCGGCGGTGACCCGCGAGCTCAAGCAGAAGCAGCTGGCGCGCGCCGATGGCAACAGCGGCGGATGGGAAGTGAATATGGAAATCCGCCTGTACCGCGAGCGGCCTTCACTGCAGCGCCCGGGCAAGCTGATTGTGTCGCGCCTGTGGGATTATCTGGAGCAGTTGCAGGACAGCGGCAAGAACAGCAAACCGAAACGGACCCGGCTGGCATCTGAAAAATAAGCGCCGGACGCATACGAAATGTAAGGAAAAAAGACAATGCAGGCAACAGTCAGGGCAACAACGCGGGTAATACGGCAGGCACTCAAACAGAGAAAGAAATAAGCAGGGCAGAACTGGCGGCACCCGATGTTACCTGAAGTCCAGTTGTATGGTTATGCAATTAGTGCATAGATAAATGCAAACAAAGCATTGGCTGACCCCTGAGCGATAAGACTACTATGCCTCACCTTCCGGACGGGCTGCCGATCGTGGCCGCGGAATGCTGAATAACATGTCTTAACACCACAGGAGGCCATACCATGTCCAGCCAACACCAGATCCCGTCCTATCTTACCCCGACAGAGACAGGTCCTTGGTCCGTGTATCTCGAACAGATTGACCGCGTCACCCCGTATCTGGGCCATTTGTCACGCTGGGTGGAAACCCTGAAGCGCCCTAAGCGCATCCTGATCGTGGATGTTCCGATCGAGCGCGATGACGGCACGATTGCCCACTTTGAGGGCTACCGTGTGCAACACAATACCTCACGCGGCCCGGGCAAGGGTGGTGTGCGTTTCCATCAGGATGTGACCCTGTCCGAAGTGATGGCGCTGTCTGCCTGGATGACGATCAAAAATTCTGCCGTGAATGTCCCTTACGGTGGTGCCAAGGGCGGTATCCGGGTCGATCCGAAAACCCTGTCGCGTGGCGAACTGATGCGCATGACCCGTCGCTACACCTCGGAAATCGGCATCATCATTGGCCCGGACAAAGATATTCCGGCACCGGACGTCAACACCAATGAGCAGACCATGGCGTGGATGATGGATACCTACTCCATGAACGAAGGCCGCACAGCCACCGGCGTCGTGACCGGTAAACCGATTTCCCTCGGCGGCAGTCTGGGACGCCGCGAAGCGACCGGGCGCGGCGTGTTTGTGGTCGGCTCTGAAGCCGCTGCCAAGATTGGCCTGAATATTGCTGGTGCAAGAATTGCTGTGCAGGGTTTTGGTAATGTCGGCGGCATCGCAGCGCGCCTGTTTGCCGAAGCAGGCGCAAAGATTGTGGCGGTTCAGGACCATGGCGGCACCATTTTCCATTCCAACGGACTCGATACGCACAAATTGCTGGAGCATGTGGCAGCCAACGGCAGTGTTGCCGGGTTCACCGGTGTGGAAGCGGTGTTGCCGAACGAGGAATTCTGGGCGGTGAATTGCGACATCATGATTCCGGCGGCGCTGGAGCAGCAGATCACTGAAAAAAATGCCGGACAGATCCGTGCCCGGATCATTCTGGAAGGCGCAAACGGCCCGACCACGCCGGAAGCAGACGACATCCTGCGCGACAAAGGTGTGCTGGTGGTGCCGGACGTGATTGCCAATGCCGGCGGTGTGACGGTGTCGTACTTTGAATGGGTGCAGGATTTTTCCAGCTACTTCTGGACGGAAGATGAAATCAACCAGCGTCTGACCCGCATCATGCGCGAGGCATTCAGCGCGGTCTGGCAGGTGACGGAAGACAAGCAGGTATCGCTGCGGACTGCCGCGTTTATCATCGGCTGTTCCCGGGTGCTGCAGGCGCGTGAAGTACGCGGCCTGTATCCATAAACGTTTGCTGCCCGGTTCTGCGCACGCTTGTTGTGCAGAACCGGAAACGTCGTGCGGATTGGCAAAAAAATGCCCCATGATCTAAGCTGCAACGAATACGGCAGTCAGATGCATGGGGAGATAAATTTATTGCTTTTTTGAGCATGGTTATTCATATATTTGGTTGGTGTCAGGTGTGTCCGGCTAAAACCAAATAAAATTTTGTAAGAGATCGTTTTTTCATTTGGACTCAAGTGCTGTTTTTTATTACTATCCCGTCCTTGTCAAAAGGAGGTTGTATGAAAGTAGTCAATCGATGGTTGAAGACCGGTTTGCTTGGCGTCTGCGCCCTGAGCATTCCGCTTTCATGCGCCGCCGACACCCTGAGTCATATCCGGGAAACCCAGACCATCACGATTGCACACCGTGAGGCATCCGTTCCCTTCTCTTATCTGACCGAGTCGAAAACGCCGCTCGGTTACTCCGTCGATATCTGTCTGAAACTGGTCGATGCGATCAAAAAAGAACTCAAGCTGCCTCAGCTCAAAGTGAATTACCTGCTGGTGACCACCAGTAACCGTATTCCTGCGATTGTGGAAGGCAAGGCCGACATGGAATGCGGCTCCACCACCAATAATGCCGAGCGCCGCAAGCAAGTCAGCTTCACCATTCCGCATTTTTTTGCCACGACCCGCATGATTGTGCGCACTGATTCCGGCATCAGGAACTGGCTCGATCTCAGAGATAAAAAAGTCGTCACCACCAAAAGCACCACGACCGTCAAATTACTGGCGGACCGCGACAAAGCACGCAATCTGAATCTGCGGCTGCTGGAGGGCAACGACCATGCCGAGTCGTTTGGCATGATTGAAAAATTCCAGGCCGACGCTTTCCCTATGGATGACGTATTGCTGTACGGCTTTAAGGCCAACGCCAAAGATCCTGAAAAATACGCAATCGTCGGCGACCCTTTATCGACTGAGCCTTATGCGATCATGCTGCGCAAGGACGACCCCGCTTTCAAGGAGTTGCTGGACCGCGAAATGGCACGCCTGATGAATGACGGTGAAATCACCCGGCTGTATGACAAATGGTTCAGAAAACCGATTCCGCCCAAAGGCGCGAACCTGAATATGCCGATGGGATTTTTGTTGCGGGATAATCTCCGTTTCCCGACGGATAAAGTGGCCGACTGAAGTAAAGTTTGAAGTCCTGAGCCTGGCTGCAGGTAAACGGTAGAAAAGAGTAAAAAATAAGCGGTTGCTGCAAATAGACGACGTTTTACGTATTTGTACGTATTACTGAAGTGAAAAATAAAGATCAGTGCTCTGAGGGTTTTGATACACTCCGCAGTGTGATCTTTTTTGGATTAACTTGAGGAGATAGTATGAAATTATTAAAAGTTCTGGCATTGATGATGAGTGCAGGTCTGATCGCAGGCGCAGCGCAGGCGCAGGAAACCGGCACACTCAAAAAAATCAAGGAAACCGGTACGATCACTCTGGGGGTGCGCGATTCGTCCATTCCCTTCTCTTATCTGGACGATAAACAATCCTATCAGGGTTACTCGATTGATCTGTGCATGAAAATCGTCAGCGCAGTACAGCGTCAGCTGGGCATGAGCAGCCTGAATGTGAAGCTCAATCCGGTGACTTCGGCGACCCGTATTCCCCTGATGGCAAACGGCACGATCGATCTGGAGTGCGGTTCCACGACGAATAACGCAGAACGTCAGAAGCAGGTTGCCTTTGCGCCGACCACTTTCGTGACTGCCAACCGTATCCTGGCAAAAAAATCATCCAACATCAAATCGCTGGCTGACCTCAAGGGCAAGTCTGTCGTGTCCACTTCCGGTACAGCCAATCTGAAGCAGCTGACCACACTGAATGCAGACCAGAATCTGGGCATGAACATTCTGCCTGCCAAAGATCATGCAGAAGCATTCCTGATGGTCGAAACCGGCCGCGCAGTGGCGTTCGTGATGGACGATATCCTGTTGGCATCGCTGGCTGCGAACTCCAAAAATCCTGGCGAATATGAGATCAGCAAGGAAGCCCTGTCGGTCGAGCCATACGGCATCATGCTGCGCAAAGACGATACTGCATTCAAAAAGGTGGTGGATACCGCGATTGGCAATGTGCTGACTTCCGGCGACATCAACCGCATTTACCACAAGTGGTTCATGCAGCCAATTCCGCCAAAAGGTATTTCGCTGAACTGGCCTGCTTCCGAGCAGCTCAAGGCGGTGATGGCCAAGCCAACTGACTCCGGTGATCCGGCTGTTTATGCCGTTGTTCCGGAAGCGCAGAAAGCGGTTCTGAAAAAGAAAAAGTAAACGTAGTTTGTTGAGATTGTAGTGAAATCATCAACGGGGGGTGATACTCGCCTCCCGTTTTAATTTGGAACGGTAAAAAGGCTGATGACTGGCATAACCTTTCCGGCATAACCGGAATCGGGTTTCCCACTGTCTTTCTGATAAATCCCGAAACAGCCACACCGGGCATCATCCCGGCAACCGGTGAGCGTTCCGCATAACCAAGATGATCCACTTTGTTTGAGGGGAAGTAAGATGAATTACAACTGGAATTGGAATATTTTCTGGGAGACTGCACCGGATGGCGCAGGCACCTACATGGATTCTCTGATTGCCGGTATGTGGTGGACGCTGGCAACAGCGGCGCTGGCGTGGATCATCGCGCTGGTACTGGGCGCCGTGATCGGCACCATCCGCACCACACCAAATAAATGGGCAGTTAAATTTGCCAACGGCTATGTGGAACTGTTCCGCAACATTCCGCTGCTGGTACAAATGTTTCTGTGGTATTTCGTGATGCCGGAACTGGTGCCGACGGACATGGGAAACTGGCTCAAGGCATTGCCAAACGCACCGTTTATCACCGCCGTGCTAAGCCTCGGTTTCTTTACTTCGGCGCGCGTTGCCGTGCAGGTGTCGACAGGCATTAATGCTTTGCCGCGCGGTCAGCGCATGGCAGGAACCGCGCTGGGACTGACGCTGCCGCAGACGTACCGCTATGTGCTGCTGCCGATGGCGTTCCGTATCATTATTCCGTCACTGACCAACGAGGTGGCGGCGATTATCAAGAACAGTTCGGTGGCACTGACCATTGGCCTGATGGAGCTGACCGCCAGCGCGCGCTCTATGCAGGAATTTTCCTTTCAGGTATTTGAAGCCTTCACCGCAGCGACACTGATTTATCTGGCTGTCTCGGTGATCGCGATTGTGCTAGCGAATCTGCTGGAAAAATTCCTGGCGGTTCCTGGTTTCATCACTTCTGGCTCTGCCAAGACAGGGGGGCAATAATCATGTTTTCGAATTTCGATTTTGATGTGATCCAGCGTTCCTGGGTTTACCTGTTCACCACAGGCATGACCTTCACGCTGAAGCTGACTTTCCTGTCGATGATCGGCGGCACGGTTCTCGGTACACTGCTGGCGATGATGCGCTTGTCCAGCAACAAGCTGGTTTCTCTGGTGGCGACGACGTATGTGAATATCATGCGTTCGATTCCGCTGGTGATGGTGATTTTCTGGTTTTATTTTCTGGTGCCTTATATCGGTGCCTGGCTGACTGGCGCAAGCGAGCCGATGCAGATTGGCGCACTGTCGTCGTCGCTGATTACGTTCATCATGTTTGAGGCGGCGTATTACTGCGAGATCATGCGTTCGGGTATTCAGTCGATTCCGCGCGGACAGATCTGGGCCGGTTATGCGATCGGGATGAATTACTGGCAGACCATGGGTTATATCGTCTTACCGCAGGCATTCCGCAACATGCTGCCGGTGCTGCTGACGCAGACAATTGTTTTGTTCCAGGACGTTTCGCTGGTTTATGTCTTGTCGATCACCGATTTTGTCGGCGCGGCATCCAAAGTGGCGCAGCGCGATGGCCGTCTGGTCGAGATGTATTCATTTGTCGCGATTGTTTATTTCATCATGTGCTTCGGCTTGTCCAGCCTGGTGAAAAAATTGCAGCAGAAAGTCGCGATTATCCGCTAAACAGGCGCGGGACCGGCGCCACGGATGCGCCGGCTGCGCTGATATTTGCTACAGGATTTGGGAGATTCATATGATCAAAATTAATAATGTCAGTAAATGGTATGGTCAGTTTCAGGTGCTGACCGATTGCACCACCGAAGTCGCCAAAGGTGAAGTGGTCGTGGTGTGCGGCCCGTCGGGTTCGGGTAAGTCCACCCTGATTAAAACCGTCAATGGTCTGGAGCCGTTCCAGAAAGGCGAGATCACCGTGGAGGGGGTGTCTGTCGGTGATCCGAAAACCAATCTGTCCAAGCTGCGCGCCCGCATCGGCATGGTGTTCCAGAACTTTGAGCTGTTTCCGCATTTGTCGATTCGCCAGAATCTGACTTTGGGCCAGGTCAAGGTGCTGGGCCGTTCCGAAGAAGAGGCGGCCGAGCGCGGTCTGAAATATCTGGACCGCGTTGGTCTGCTGGCGCATAAAGACAAATTCCCCGGACAACTTTCCGGCGGTCAGCAACAGCGTGTCGCCATCGCCCGCGCCTTGTCGATGGACCCGATTGCGATGTTGTTCGACGAGCCGACGTCTGCGCTTGACCCGGAAATGATTAACGAGGTGCTCGATGTCATGGTCGGGCTGGCGCAGGAAGGCATGACCATGATGGTGGTCACGCACGAAATGGGATTCGCCAAAAAAGTCGCCAACCGCATCGTGTTCATGGACAAGGGCTTGATTGTGGAAGACTGCGCCAAGGATGAGTTCTTCACCAATGCCCGTTCAGACCGGGCACGGGATTTCCTCGCCAAGATCATCACGCATTAATCCTGATCTGACATCAGACTGCAAACTGCCTGCCAGGTTTTCACCGGCGGGCAGTTTTGCTTTGTGCCGGATTATTTTGCTGCGCATCAGATACTCCCATGAATATTTTAAAAATCTGCCTTGATGTCCATATAAAATAAAAGGGAGTTAAATATACTCAGGGGGAGTATATTTTTATTGTTTCAGCACGGTACGGGCAAAGGTAAAATGTCGCCTATCCGGTATTTGACCCTGAAAGTGATTATGCGCATGTCCCCGATTTCTTCCCTGACCATCACCCGTCCCGATGACTGGCACCTGCATCTGCGTGATGGCGCTGCTTTGTCCAGCGTTCTGCCGCATACTGCGGCGCAGTTTGCCCGTGCGATCGTGATGCCTAACCTGAAGCCGCCCGTGACGACAACCGGGCAGGCCGCCGCTTACCGCCAGCGCATTCTCGCTGCTTTGCCGGCAGGCATGCAGTTTGAACCACTGATGACGCTGTACCTGACCGACAATACGCCGCCGGATGAAATCCGCCGCGCCAAAGACAGTGGTTTTGTGCACGCCGTCAAACTGTATCCGGCAGGGGCGACCACGAATTCCGATGCCGGCGTGACCGATCTGAAAAAATGCTACAAGACGCTTGAAGTCATGCAGGAAGTCGGGCTGCCGTTTCTGGTGCATGGGGAAGTGACGGATGGTGCGATTGACCTGTTTGACCGCGAAGCCGTCTTCATCGAGCGTGTGATGCAGCCGCTGCGCAAAGATATGCCGGAACTGCGCGTCGTGTTTGAACACATCACCACCAGCGAAGCCGCTGCGTATGTGGCCGAAGCATCCGGTCCGGTGGCGGCGACCATCACCGCGCATCATCTGCTGTATAACCGCAATGAGATTTTCAAAGGCGGTATTCGTCCGCATTACTATTGCCTGCCCGTCCTGAAGCGGGAAACACACCGTCAGGCGCTGTTAAAGGCAGCCACTTCCGGCAGCCCCCGGTTCTTCCTCGGCACCGATTCTGCGCCGCATCCGAAAGGGCTGAAAGAACACGCCTGCGGCTGCGCCGGTTGCTACACCGCGCTGCATGCGATGGAACTGTATGCCGAAGCCTTCGATCAGGCGCAGGCACTGGATAAGCTGGAAGCGTTTGCCAGCTTCAACGGCCCGGATTTTTATCGTCTGCCACGTAACACCGGCACGATCACGCTCAAGCGCGAAGCCTGGACCTTGCCGGCAGAGTTGCCGTTTGCCGACACCACCATCGTGCCATTAAATGGTGGTGAAACCCTGCACTGGAAAATGCAGGCAGCCTGAGCAGCATGACGGTGCGGTTTTTCGATCACATCAGCTGGACGCAGCCCTGGTTTGAACCGGTGCGGGCTGCGGCAGCGCCTTTGCTGGTGGCAGATTCCTGGCGCGACGCGCTGAACCGGCAGGCGGCCATGCTGGCGCTGCACAATCACCGCGGACTGCCGCTGCGTTTCATTGCGCAGGAAGCCTTGCCCGAAGGTGTCGCCTACGAGGCGCATATCAGCATCAGTGGCGAGGTGCCGACACGGGAAAATCTGCATGATTTTTTTAATGCGCTGGTCTGGCTGACTTTCCCCCGGATTAAGCGCCAGCTCAATGCATTGCAGTCGGCGCAGATCGCGGCGCTTGGCATCGGCAAATCACGCGGCCCGGCACGCGATGCCGCCACGATTTTCGATGAAAATGCCGCCGTGCTGGTCGTGCAGGATAGCGCAGCAGGCGATGCGCTGGTGCAGGCTTTGCAGTCCCATGCCTGGCAGCAGGCATTTTTAATACAGCGGGAGCAGTTTGCGCAAATGGCCGAAGTGTGGAGCTTTGGTCATGCGCTGATGGAGAAGCTGGTACAGCCCTACAAAGCCATCACGGCACACACCTGGCTGCTACGGGTTCCTGCTGCGTATGCAGCACTGACAGCGACAGAAAAGCAAACCTATATCGACCACGCCGTCAGCCTGCAATTGCAGCAAACACCGCTGACGACCGCCGCTTACTCGCCTTTGCCCGTGCTGGGTATTCCCGGCTGGTGGCCGCAGCAGGACAGCGCATTTTATGCCGATCAGCAGGTATTCCGCCCGTGCCGCAGCGCTATCTGACACGCCCGGCTTCCATGCCCTCAGTCTGCGTCCGTTCTCTGACATATCGCGCAGAAAGCGCCGCCATCGTCAGCCGCGTGACCTGTTCAAGCCATCCAATGCTTTGACGACAGTGTTTGTCCAGCCGGACTTTGTGTGGGATGCGAAAGAGAATCTGAAGCAGAAAATCTGCTGATGCAGGATTGAGTGGTATCGCTGGCAGGGCGGGGCAGTGAGCCGCCCCGCAGCCAGTCATGTTATGACATGGACATTAAGCCTGTGCTGTATTTTGCAGCAGCTGGAATAACTGATCCTTGAGGTTGATGCGCAGTTTTTTGAGATTTTCCAACGCGGTATCGGCCAGATGTTCCACGCCATTTTCTGCGCGGTTGATCGCCTTGTCCGCTTCGTCATATTCACCGAATAATTTGGCGAAGTGGGCATCCTGCAATTTCAGGGCATGGATTTTGTCTTTGAATTCAGGAAATTCCAGTGCTAAAGGATGATGATCTACTTGCATGTCTGCTCCAGTTAAAAATTGAAAACGTCTGCCTGTACTGATGGTATTCGTTTCATCCATTGATAACGTGATATAAATCAATTATTCCGCCATCTCCAACCCATCCTGAGACCGTTTACTGTCCGTTCAGTCGCAAGGTTTGCTGGCTTGCCGGATGCAGCGTACTGCGGTGTGTTGCGGGCAGCGTGAAGATACTGACGGCCTGCGTTAAGGCCAGCGCCTGCTCTTCCATGCTTTCTGCGGCAGCAGCGGCCTGCTCCACCAGCGCCGCATTTTGCTGGGTCATTTCATCCATCTGGGTAATTGCCAGATTCACCTGCTCAATACCGGAACTCTGCTCCATGCTGGCGGCCGTGATCTCGCTCATGATGTCCGCCACATGCTGCACGCTTTTGACGATCTCATCCATGGTTTTACCCGCATTGTCGACCAGCACGCCGCCCTGATCGACCTTGCTGACCGAGTCGTCGATCAGCAGCTTGATCTCTTTGGCCGCCGTGGCGCTGCGTTGCGCCAGATTGCGGACTTCGGAGGCGACCACGGCAAAGCCGCGTCCCTGTTCCCCGGCGCGCGCGGCTTCCACTGCAGCATTCAGCGCCAGAATATTGGTCTGGAAGGCAATACCGTCGATCACACTGATGATGTCGACAATTTTCTTGGAGCTGTCTTTAATCGACCCCATGGTGGCAACGACTTCTTTCACTACATTGCCGCCCCGCACCGCAACCTGCGTGGCAGACACCACCAGCTGATTCGCCTGGCGCGCATTATCGGCGTTTTGCTTGACGGTGCTGGTCAGCTCTTCCATCGAGCTGGCAGTTTCTTCCAGCGAACCGGCCTGTGATTCAGTACGGCTCGACAGGTCAGCATTGCCATGCGCAATTTCCTGGGAAGCGACGGTAATGGTTTCAGTTCCCTGCTTGATCTGGGTCACGGTTGCCAGCAGATTATTTTGCATCTGCAACAGCGAGCGCAACAAATCTGCCAGTTCATCCCGCCCCTCCGCATCCATGCTGGTGCTGAGGTCGCTGTTGGCGATACGGTCGGCAAATTCGGCTGCGTTCTTAATCGGACCGATAATGCTGCGGGCAATCAGGAAGGCAGCGACACCACCCAGTGCCAATGTCAGCAAACCGATGATCAGCATGCTGGTCAGGGATTTTTTGTAATTGCTGTTGGACGCATCGTAAGTAATCTGCATCGCTTCATGCTGCTGCTTTGCCAGTTCGGATAATTCATTCATCCATTTTTCATGCGGTGCGACAAATTCCGTTTGCAGCATGGCGGAGGCGTCGAAATAATTGCCTTCGGCGACAAAATCACGGATTTTTTTAGAGATCGTCAAGATGGCCGTTTTCTGATCCAGCGCCTGCTTCAGCGTTTTCTGCCCCGCCGCATCATCGATGAGTTTTTTTGCCAGCGTTTCAGACTTGTCATACATTGCCAGCGTGGTCGCCAAATGTTTTGATTCCAGCTCGGCTTCAGCCAGATCACGCGGAGAGCTCATTTTTCTCAACACCAGTGCCAACGCGCGGCCCTGTTCGCGCATCTCGGTGGCGGCGTCCAGACTGGCGACCTTATTCTGAAAAATATAATCGGTCGAACCTTGCAGCTGGCTCATTTTATATAAGCCGAGAATCAATAAGACTGTTGCAAACAGCAATACGAGGCCAAAGCCCAGCATCAGGCGGGTGCGAATCTTGAGATCGGTCAGGTAGTTCATGGTCAGTCTCTTTTCTTAAAATACAGGGCACGCAAAACCGTACCGGCACCGTGGTCGTACCTTATCGTACCGGATACGCTGCCTGTGGCGCTCCGCCTAGCCAGGACAATCTTGAGTCAGTCCTAAAATCATATCTGCCAGAATAGCCGTGACGGATTCTGATGACCGCATCGGGCTGGGGTGTTTAATCTTAGTGCAGAAATTTGTCTGTGGAATCATTTTTCTCAAAAATACCACTGTTATTTGTTCTGGTTTTCAGTAAAAAGGGATAGATAATTTTATTAAACCGATTTCAGCATTGATATAATTTTTCACTTTTCAATCAATCCGGGAGATTGTTTAATCACGGCCAGTGTTTTGCGCCAGCCCGGATTGTCTGGCAGTACAGGTCAGCGGCAATAAAAAAGGAAGCGCATGGCTTCCTTTGCGGGGTGGCGGAAACGTTGTTGCCGGCCGGCTTATTGTTCGCGCAACCAGATCTGGCTGCGTCCCAGAAACGGCGTGCCGATATAGCCGCGAACATTGAGTTTTTTATTGTTGTCGATCAGGGTCAGTTTACTGCTGTACAGCTTGCCATTGCCCGGATCGAGGATTTTACCGCCATTGTATTCATCGCCATCTTTTTTCAGACCAAACAGAATCGTCATGCCGACGATAGGCTGGTCTTTATTCACGCCTTCGCACTTGTCGCACTTCGGGTTTTTATCGGCCTCGGGCTCAAGAAAAAGTTTTTCAATTCTCCCCTGATATTCACCGCCGGTTTCCGTGATGCGGATCAGCGCTTTCGGTTTACCGGATTTATCGTCGATATTTTTCCAGAGCCCGACCGGGGACTCATCCGCATGCGCGAAGGACGATAATGAAAAGGACAGGAGTAATGCAAAAAGCCGGGATTTTTTCATGGTCTCACCAATGTTAATTTATTTTATCCGGACCGTTTTCCCTGCGGTACCGGCATGAAAAGCATTTTTTGCCGTCAAAGATTGTACGTGCCGCAGTTGGCATGACGCACATTAATTTTAGAGCAATTACTTTAACATTAATGCTGATGAATTGACCATATTCAGAAGCGCCCCGGCACCACGATCCGTACCGGGGCGATTTTCATGCACTGGCTTTACGCGGCGGGCAATTTGGCGAATTGTTCGCGCAGTTTGGCCAGTGTGGCGGAGAAATTCGCCATTCTTTCTTTCTCTTGGGCGACCACCGCAGCCGGGGCGCGTGCGACAAAACTTTCATTGCCGAGCTTGGCTTCTGCTTTACCGATTTCTGTTTCCAGACGCGTGATTTCCTTGCTCAGACGTTCACGTTCGGCAGCAACGTCGATCTCGACTTTCAGCATCAGTTTTGATTCACCAACGATGGAGACCGGCGCCGGTGATTCAGGCAAGGCATCCAGTACCTGCACTTCCGAGAGTTTTGCCAGTGCCTGCAGATACGGTGCAAAGGATTGCAGGCGCGCCTTGTCTTCTGCATTCGCTGCCTGCAACAGCAGAGGCACGCGCAGTGCCGGCGATAATTGCATTTCACCGCGCAGATTGCGGCAAGCATCGGTCATTGCTTTGAGTGCATGCATCCAGGCTTCTGCAGCTTCGTTGATATTCGCTGCGACGGCGAGCGGATATGGTTGCACCATGATCGAATCGCCTGCAGGATTCAGGGTCTTGCCAGCCAGCGGCGCAACGGTTTGCCACAGCGCTTCGGTGACGAAAGGAATCACCGGATGCGCCAGGCGCAGTGTCGCTTCCAGTACGCGCAGCAAGGTGCGGCGGGTGGCGCGCTGTTGTGCTTCCGTGCCTTGCTGTACCTGGACTTTCGCGACTTCGAGGTACCAGTCGCAATATTCATCCCAGACGAATTTGTAAATGGCGGAAGCGATGTTATCGAAACGGTAGTCGGTAAAGCCTTTTTCGATTTCTGCTTCCGCGCGTTGCAGCGTCGAGATAATCCATTTATCGGCTTGCGAATAATCGAGATCAGCATCGGTCACATCTGTACCGAAACCGCAATCCTTACCTTCCGTATTCATCAGCACGAAACGGGTTGCGTTCCACAGCTTGTTGCAGAAATTACGATAACCTTCGCAGCGACCCAGATCGAAGTTGATGTTACGGCCGAGTGACGCATAGCTCGCCATCGTGAAGCGCAAGGCATCGGTGCCATACGCCGGGATGCCATCGGCAAATTCCTTGCGGGTGGCTTTTTCAATCGCCGTTGCCTGTTTAGGATTCATCAGGCCAACCGTGCGTTTGGCCACCAGATCGTCAGCGCTGATGCCGTCGATCAGGTCAATCGGATCCAGTGTATTGCCTTTCGATTTGGACATTTTCTGACCGCTGGAATCGCGCACCAGACCATGCACATACACGGTATTGAACGGTACCTTGCCGGTGAAGTGCGTGGTCATCATGACCATGCGTGCCACCCAGAAGAAAATGATGTCGAAGCCGGTCACCAGCACCGACGAAGGCAGGAAGTGCTTGATGTCCGGTGTTTCCTCCGGCCAGCCCATGGTTGAGAACGGTACCAGCGCAGAAGAGAACCAGGTATCGAGCACGTCGTCATCGCGCTTCAGTGCGCCGGTATAGCCGGCTGCCACTGCCTTAACTTTGGCATCTGCTTCATTACGTGCCACGAATACTTCGCCACTGTCACCATACCATGCCGGAATCTGATGACCCCACCACAACTGACGCGAGATACACCAATCCTGAATGTTATTGAGCCATTGGTTATAAGTATTGGTCCAGTTTTCAGGCACGAATTTGATTTCGCCATTAGCGACTTTTTCGAGCGCGACTTCAGCAATCGATTTGCCCGGGAAATGCGTGCCTTCTGGTGCAGGTTTGCTCATCGCCATGAACCACTGATCGGTCAGCATCGGTTCAATCACCACATTTGTACGGTCGCCGCGTGGCACCATTAATTTGTGTGGTTTAACGGATTCGAGCAAACCTTGCGCATCCAGATCGGCCACGATTTGTTTGCGTGCGACAAAACGGTCCATGCCCTGATACACTGCCGGCGCGTTTTCATTGATCTTTGCATCCAGTGTCAGGATGCTGATTTTGTCGAGGTTGTGGCGCTGGCCAACGGCGTAATCGTTGAAGTCATGTGCTGGCGTGATCTTCACGCAACCGGTGCCGAATTCTTTATCGACATAGCTGTCGGCAATTACTGGAATTTCACGGTCGGTCAGCGGCAGTTTCAGCATTTTACCGACCAGATGGAGATAGCGTTCGTCCGTCGGATCAATAGCTACGGCAACGTCGCCTAGCAAGGTTTCTGGACGGGTTGTGGCGACGACTAAGAAATTGCGATCTTCCCATTTGGTCGCATTGCCCGCTTCATCAAATGCGATCGGAAATTGATAGCTCGAATTGTCCGCCAATGGATAGCGGATATACCACATCGAGCCGTCTTCTTCTTCCGACACCACTTCCAGATCGGAGACCGCCGTGCCGAGCACCGGGTCCCAGTTCACCAGACGTTTGCCACGATAGATCAGACCTTGTTCGACCAGACGCACGAATACTTCGGTGACTGACTTGGAGCGTTCGGCATCCATCGTGAAATATTCGCGGTCCCAATCGGCAGACGCACCCATACGGCGCATCTGGCCGGTGATCGTGGAGCCTGATTTTTCTTTCCATTCCCAGACTTTTTCGAGGAATTTTTCACGGCCGAGATCATGGCGCGAAATCTTCTGCACATCAAGCTGGCGCTCCACCACGATTTGTGTCGCGATACCGGCGTGATCTGTGCCGGGTATCCAGGCGGTGTTGTGACCGCGCATACGATAGTAGCGCGTCAGGCCGTCCATGATGGTCTGGTTAAATGCATGACCCATGTGCAGCGTGCCGGTCACATTTGGCGGCGGCAACTGGATCGAGAAGGAAGGTTTGCCATCGTCCATGCTGGCCGCGAAATACCCGCGCTGCTCCCACTCGGAGCGCCATTGTTGTTCGATTTCTGCCGGTTCAAAAGACTTCGCTAATTCCATGATTGTCTGAAAGTTGAGTGTGCTAAACCTTTGATTATAAATGACGGCGCTACCGGATATGATGCTAACACTGGATTTCTCCCGGCTTTTGTCCGTACTTAGCAGAAGCGCGCTGTGGAAGTTTTGCTACTTGCTTTTCAGAAATTTCGACTTTTACGTCAAAAATACTTTTCTGTGGCGATAAAGTGTTACGATGGAAACTCACATTTACTTACTTTTCGTTGCATATTGATATCGATGACGAACCTCAGGACGTTGACTCTGACATCTTTGTATGTTTGCGGCGTGTTCGGGCTGTTGCTATCGGCATTTCCTGCGCAAGCAGACGAAAAGGCGGATCTTGAGCAGGTTTTCAACATTCGCAAACTGTCCGACAGTGATAATACGGAAGCCTTGAAACGGCTGGAGTCGCTGAAACAAAAACAGACTGCCGCCACTGCGCCCAAAGTGCGTCTGGAGACACTCAAGGCGATGGTCAGTCTGTATTACGATGCAGGACGGATACAGTCTGCAATCGACAGCATTGCAGAATTAAAAAAACTGGCGGAATCCGAGCATGATCTGGATGGGGTGGCAATTGCCCGCATCATGGAATGCTATGCACTGATCGATGATGGCAAACCTGACGATGCGCTGAAAAATCTGCTGCAGATCCGGACTGCACTGCACAGCAATGCCAGCGCCGAAGTCCGCACCCGCCTGGAGAGCGCGCTGGGATCGGTCTATTACATTACCGGCAATTTTGAAGCTTCACTGCAGCATTATCTCGAAGCATTGCGGCTGACCGATGAGCTGACTACGCGCAAAGTCGAAAGCCGTTTATACAAGCTCGATGCCATTGCCAAGCTGTACACCAATATGAAAGACCCGGAAAAGGCGCTGGCAACGATTGATGAAGCCTTTTCCTTGTCACCCTTGTCGCATTCACCGAAAACCCAGGCTTCGCTGAGCATCAGCCAGGGCATTGCCCTGTCGGCAATGCAGAGAAATCAGGAAGCAGTTGAAGCCTATAAACGCGCTCTGAAACTGTCGGGGGAAGCGGGATTGCCCACGATGGCCGTGACCAGTCTGATCAATATCAGCGATCATTACCTGATTATGAACCAGTACCGGCAGGCAGAAAATTATGCCAGACAGGGGTTGCAGAAGGCTGAAGCGCTGAAGGATAAACAGTCAATCGCCATTGCCCGCGTGAACCTGGGGTTTGCGCTGGCAGGCCAGGGGAAAATTGCCCAGGGCGTTGAGCTGATTAATGAGGTGGTGCAATATTTTCTGGATTCTGACCAGAAAACCGATGCCGAATCCGTGCTGGGTGAGCAGGCTGCGATGTATGAACGCGCTGGTTTGTACAAAGAAGCCTTGCAAACCGTACGCCACCAGCAGAAACTCAGCCATGAACTATTCCGCTCGGATCGTGCCAAGGCCGTTGCTGTATTGCAGGAACAATTCCACGCCGAGCAACGCCAAAAACAGATTGAATTGCTGGCAAAGGAAAACGACCTGAAGGATGCCGACATCCGCAATCACCGCCTGCAGCAGATTGTCACGATACTGGGTGCGATTGTGACTGTGCTGGTCGGCCTGTTCCTGTTCCTGCTTTACCGGCGCGTCAAACGGATTAACCAGCAATTGCGCGAAGCCAATACTCAGCTGGAATTCCATGCGGTGCGCGATCCGCTGACTGGCCTGTACAACCGCCGCTCTTTCCTGGACATGATGAAAATGCGCTTGGCGCAGGCAGAAGCCGAACGGCGCGATGTGCAGGAAAACAGTCCAGACTGCCTGATTCTGCTCGATATCGACCACTTCAAACAGATTAATGACGGGCTGGGACATGCTGCCGGTGATGCGGTGCTGATGGAAGTGGCGCACCGCCTGCGCAAAGCGGTGCGGGATACTGACATGGTGCTGCGCTGGGGCGGCGAGGAATTTCTGGTGTTTTCGCCGAAATCGCATCCTTCCCAGACGGCTGGCCTGGTCGAGCGCTTGCTGCAGACGGTTGGCGGAGAGCCGATACTGGCTGGCGAAAAAGAAATCCAGGTCACGATGACGGCAGGCTTTGTTTCGCTCCCATTTTCTGATGTGCCGGAATCGGTATTTGGCTGGGAAAAAGTGCTGCAGATCGCTGACATGGCCCTGTATCTGGGCAAGGCGAATGGCCGCAACCGTGCGTACGGTGTTTCCCGCTTGCAGGTATCCTCTGATGTGGCACTGCCTGTTCTTGAAGCCGATCTGGCTGCGGCAATCGCCCATGGCATGGTCGAGTTGATCGAAGTTTCCGGCCCGCCCAAGCTGGAGATGGCGCTTGATAAAACACCGGAGCCGCATTAAGGCCGGTGCAGTTTTTCCGGAATTTTCCAATTAAACCGCTATAATGGCGGTATCCCGTCACCCGGCAGCAGTCATTGTCTGGCGATGGGAAACAATGCTAGGGGTCCTGTCCGCACTGGTGCGATGACGGGTGAGAAATACCCTCGAACCTGATCTGGATAATGCCAGCGAAGGGAAGCTGCTAAAGACTGCCACTCCGTCCCTGCGACACGGCAAGCCTCTTTACAAACTCCTTTGCTGGCTCCTGCCAATATGCAAAGAGCAAAGGAGCCAAAATGAATGCCAACCCACAATTTCTGTCCGCCACCGCGACAGTCGATGAAGCCGCGATTCAGCCGCTGCCGAATTCCCGCAAAATCTATGTACAGGGCAGCCGCCCCGATATCCGTGTGCCGATGCGCGAAATCAGCCAGTCTGATACACCGGCGATGTTCGGTTCCGAAAAAAATCCGCCGATTTACGTCTACGACACTTCCGGCCCTTACACCGACCCTGATGTAAAAATTGATATCCGCTCAGGCCTGGCATCTGTGCGCGGTGCCTGGATCGCGGAACGCAACGATACCGAAGAGTTAAGTGGTCCCAGCTCGCAATACGGCATTGAACGTCTGAATGATCCCAAACTGGCGGAACTGCGCTTCAATCTGAAACGCAAACCGCGCCGCGCGCTGGCTGGCAAAAACGTCACGCAGATGCACTATGCGCGGCAAGGCATCATCACGCCGGAAATGGAATACATCGCCATCCGCGAAAACCTGCAACGAAAAGCATATCTGGAACAATTAAAAGCATCCGGCCCTATGGGCAACAAGCTGGCAGATTTGATGGGACGCCAGCATCCGGGTCAGTCTTTCGGCGCATCGATTCCGAACGAAATCACGCCGGAATTCGTACGGTCCGAAATCGCGCGCGGTCGTGCCATCATCCCGGCGAATATTAATCATCCAGAAGTCGAACCGATGATCATTGGCCGGAATTTTCTGGTCAAAATTAACGCCAATATCGGCAACTCCGCAGTGACTTCATCGATCGGTGAAGAAGTCGAAAAAATGACTTGGGCCATACGCTGGGGCGGCGATAACGTGATGGATTTGTCGACCGGCAAACACATCCACGAAACGCGCGAATGGATCATCCGCAATTCGCCGGTGCCTATCGGTACTGTGCCGATTTATCAGGCATTGGAGAAGGTCAATGGCAAGGCTGAAGACCTGACCTGGGAGATTTTCCGCGACACGCTGATCGAGCAGGCAGAGCAGGGCGTCGATTACTTCACCATCCATGCTGGCGTGCGTCTGCAATATGTGCCAATGACGGCGAAGCGCATGACGGGCATCGTTTCACGCGGCGGTTCCATCATGGCGAAATGGTGTCTGGCGCATCATAAAGAAAGCTTCCTGTACGAGCATTTCGAAGATATCTGCGAGATCATGAAAGCCTATGACGTGTCATTCAGTCTGGGTGACGGTTTGCGTCCTGGCTCGATTTACGACGCCAATGATGAAGCGCAACTGGGTGAGTTGAAAACACTGGGCGAACTGACGCAGATCGCGTGGAAACACGATGTACAGGTAATGATCGAAGGCCCAGGTCATGTGCCTATGCACCTGATCAAAGAAAACATGGACCTGCAACTTGAACAGTGCCACGAAGCGCCGTTCTACACACTGGGACCATTGACGACCGATATTGCACCGGGTTACGACCACATCACTTCCGGCATTGGCGCGGCGCAAATCGGCTGGTATGGCACAGCGATGCTGTGTTACGTGACACCGAAAGAGCATCTGGGTTTGCCAAATAAAGTGGACGTCAAAGACGGCATCATCACCTACAAAATCGCCGCCCATGCCGCCGATCTGGCGAAAGGCCATCCTGGCGCGCAAATCCGCGATAACGCCTTGTCGAAAGCGCGTTTTGAATTCCGCTGGGAAGATCAGTTCAACATCGGTCTCGATCCGGATAAGGCGCGTGAATTCCATGACGAAACCTTGCCGAAAGATTCTGCCAAAGTCGCGCATTTTTGCTCCATGTGTGGCCCGCATTTCTGTTCGATGAAAATCACGCAGGAAGTCCGTGATTACGCGGCGAACCAAGGCATCAGCGAAATCGATGCGCTGAAAATAGGCATGGAAGTCAAGGCGGTGGAATTCATTAAATCCGGCGCTGAAATTTATAAAAAACAGTAAGTGGCGACGATGATGGAAATCCAGTTAAACGGCACGCCGCATCAGCTCAGGCCAGCGCAGCTGCTGGCTGAACTGATTGCCGATCTGAACCTGACGGAGAAAGCGATTGCGGTAGCGGTGAACCGCCAGATTATTCCGCGTTCACGCTGGGCAGATCATGCATTGCAGGCGGATGACAAAGTGGATGTGGTGCGCGCCATCGGCGGTGGCTGATGTGATCTGAATGCAGCGATGCACCATGCTAATGATGGTCAGCCTGGTGCACCGTTGTTCAGAGAAAACAGAAAAGGATGTGGATATGCAAACAGAAACACAAAATCAAACAGAACGCGGCCTGACGATCGCCGGTAAAACTTACCGTTCGCGCTTGCTGGTCGGCAGCGGTAAATACAAAGATTTAGAACAGACCCGGCTGGCGACCGAAGCGGCGGGCGCAGAAATTATCACGGTCGCGATACGCCGTGTGAATATCGGGCAGGACCCGAATGCGCCGAGCTTGCTGGATGCGGTGCCGCCATCGAAATACACAATTCTGCCGAATTCTGCCGGTTGTTATAACGCAGACGATGCGGTTTACACCTTGCAGCTCGGCCGTGAATTGTTAGGTGGTCACAAACTGTGCAAACTCGAAGTGTTGGGCGATGAAAAGACCTTGTTCCCGAATATGCCGGAAACCCTGAAAGCCGCGAAAACACTGGTGCAGGATGGCTTTGACGTCATGGTGTATTGCAGCGACGATCCGATACAGGCGCGTATGCTGGAGGACATCGGTTGCGTTGCGGTGATGCCGCTGGCGTCTTTAATCGGTTCCGGCATGGGCATACTGAATCCGTGGAATCTGTCACTGATTATCGAACAGGCCAGGGTGCCGGTGCTGGTTGATGCGGGCGTTGGCACTGCGTCCGATGCCGCGATTGCGATGGAGCTGGGGTGTGATGGCGTGCTGATGAATACCGCGATTGCCGGTGCTAAAGATCCGGTGCGGATGGCGCGGGCAATGGGGCTGGCGGTGGAGGCAGGGCGTGAGGCATTTCTGGCGGGACGCATGCCGCGCAAGTTTGCTGCGTCGCCATCCTCACCGATGGCGGGGCGCATCGTCTGATGGCCACGGCTAAGGCTGTTTTGCAGCGCCCTTGCGTGCTGGTGTTTGCCGGGCATGACCCCAGCGGTGGTGCCGGTATTCAGGCAGACATCGAAGCGATTGCTGCACAGGGTGCGCATGCTCTGCCGGTCATCACTGCATTGACCGTGCAGGACAACGACCATGCGTATGCGGTGCATGCGGTGGATGCGCAAATTATTTTGCAGCAGGCGATGACGCTGATCGCAAAAATCCCGGTGAGTGCGGTCAAGGTGGGCATCGTGGCACATACCAAGAATGCGATGGCGCTGGCGAGCCTGATCCAGAAAATGAAATTGCAGCAGCCGGATTTACCCGTGGTGGTGGACACCGTGCTGGGCAGCGGCAAGGGTGACAGTCTGTCGCTGGATGATGCTGTTGCTGCGATACAGCCGCTGCTGAAAGTGGCGACACTGCTGACACCAAATTTGCCGGAACTGCAGCGCCTGTCGCCGTCTGCGGCAGACAGGACGGCGCAGATCGAAGGGCTGATGCAGCAGGTATCGGCGGATATTCTGCTGAAAGGCGGGCATGGCACTGAGCAGGACGTTATCAACCACTGGTACCGGCATCGGCACTGGGAAATGCCGCAGACATGGCAGTGGCCGCGTTTGTACGGTGAATTTCACGGCAGTGGCTGCACGCTGGCGGCGGCGATCGCGGGCCAGCTGGCATGCGGGCAAAGCATGGAGCAAGCCCTGACTCTGGCGCAGCAATACACACAGTCGTGTCTGGCGCAGGCTTATCGCATTGCCGCGGGACAGCAGATTCCGCAACGGAGCCCGGCTCCGGCATGCTCTGCGGACGATACAGCCATGCTTAACATGCGTGGCACATGAAAGGATATCTATGACTTCCAGTTTGACAGGCCTGTATCTGGTAACACCGGATTGGGACGATACGGCGCAGTTATTGCAGGTGACGGAGCAGGCGCTGCAGGGTGGCGTCCGGCTGCTGCAGTACCGGCATAAAACGGCACCGGCTGCTTTACAGCGCGAACAGGCTGTCGCTTTGCAGCAGCTGTGCCGGCAATATGCCTGTCCCTTTGTGATTAACGATCATCTGGCACTGTGTCAGGAGCTTGACGCCGACGGTGTGCATGTCGGGGCGACCGATGCCGGGGTGGCGCAGGCGCGGCGCATGCTGGGGCCGGATAAGATCGTCGGGGCATCCTGTTATGGCGACCTGGAGCTGGCGCTGGCGGCGCAGACAGATGGTGCCAGCTATGTTGCATTCGGCGGGTTTTATCCTTCCCGGGTCAAGCGTTATCCGGTGACGACGCCGGTCACACTGCTGTCGGAAGCTGCCGCGCAGATTCATTTGCCGAAAGTGGTGATCGGCGGTATGACAGCGACAAACGCGGCGCCGCTGGTGCAGGAAGGGGCGCAGATGGTGGCTGCCATCAGCAGCGTGTATCAGGCACCTGATCCGCAACAGGCGGCGCGCCAGTTTGCCATGCTGTTTTAACTCTCCGGAAAATATTGGTGTGCGGAAACCACTTTGATATGTAGCAATAAACCGGGAAAAAGACCGGCGGGCAAAGGCTGGCACTACTAGAATCAGCATTCTGTTTGTTTGACCGGGAGCTGGTATGGATGCCGCCATGATGAATGATCGCCGTGCGTTGGCAGGGCGGGTTGTGCCGCTGATTGACCTGACCAGCCTGAATGAAGATGATACGCCGGAGCGTATTGTCAGCTTGTGCGGGCAAGTGCAGACCGGTCAGATGTATGTGGCGGCTTTGTGCATTTACTCCCGTTTTATCGGTCTGGCACGCAAGCAGTTATTCCATGAGCATGCTGATGCAGTGCGGATTGCGACAGTCTGTAATTTTCCGGATGGTGCGCATGAAATGGCAGCCGTTGTCGCTGAAACGCAGACAGCCGTGATGCGCGGCGCGGATGAAGTGGATGTGGTGTTTCCATACCGCGCGCTGATGGCCGGCGATGCTGTGGCCGGGCAGCGTCTGGTGCGTGCCTGCAAGCAGGCTTGTGGCGACAGAACCCTGAAGGTGATTCTGGAAACGGGCGTCCTGCAGTCGCCTGCGCTGATCCGGCAGGCGAGCGAAATTGCGATTCAGGCAGGCGCTGATTTCATTAAAACATCGACCGGAAAAGTGGCGGTCAATGCCACTGCTGCAGCGGCAGAGATCATGTTGCAGGTGATTGCCGAGCAGGGCGGTCAATGTGGTTTCAAAGCCGCAGGAGGCATCCGCACACTGGAGGATGCGGCGGTCTATCTGGCGTTGGCAGACCGGATCATGGGGCCGTCCTGGGTGACACCTTCGCATTTCCGCTTTGGCGCTTCCGGCCTGCTGGCGGATGTCAGCGCAACGCTTGCCGGCACACGCCATACCCCGTCTTCTTCCTACTGACAACATGCCTGCCAGAGCCTTTCTCCCGCAGGAAGTGATTGCCGCCAAGCGTGATGGCGACATTCTCAGTGCAACGCAGATTGCCAGCGCTGTGCAGGGTATCTGTGACGGCAGCTGGTCTGATTGTCAGCTGGGCGCTTTTGCGATGGCAAGCTGGCTGTGTGGTCTGAACCGGCAGGAATGTGTGTATCTGACCAATGCCATGGCCGCTTCGGGAGCCATGCTGGACTGGTCCGGCATGGCGTTGCCCGGGCCGGTGGTGGACAAACATTCGACCGGCGGCGTCGGTGATCTGGTGTCGCTGGTGCTGGCGCCGATGCTGGCCGCCTGTGGCGCAGTGGTGCCGATGATTACTGGCCGCGGACTGGGGCACACCGGCGGCACGCTGGACAAGCTGGAAGCAATTCCGGGTTACTGCATCACGCCGGACATTGAAAAACTGCGGCAGGTGATCCTGCAGTGTGGCGTGGCGATTGTCGGCCAGACGGAAACGCTGGCACCGGCTGACCGGCGTCTGTATGCGGTACGGGATGTGACGGCCACGATTGACTCCATTCCGCTGATTACCGCCTCCATCCTGTCCAAGAAAAAAGCGGCAGGTATTCACTATCTGGTCATGGATATCAAGCTGGGCAACGGCGCAGTCAGCCCTGACCTGACCCGTGCCACCCAGCTCGGCTGCTGGATACGGGAAGTGGCTGCCGGTATGGACATGACCTGTTCGGCCTTGCTGACCGACATGAATCAGCCTTTGTCCAGTGCCGCGGGAAATGCACTGGAGCTGGTGCAGGCCATGCATTATCTCCGTCAGGATCAATGTCCGCCGCGTCTGCATCAGGTTGTGCTTGCACTGGGGACCGAATTGCTGCAGATCAGCGGCCTGGCAGACGATCCGGCGCAGGCCGGACAGATGTTGCAGGAGGTGTTGCAATCAGGCCGGGCGGCGGAAAAATTTGAACAGATGTGTGCCGCACTGGGTGGCCCGTCTGACTTCATCAGCCATTTTCAAAATTATTTACCGGCAGCCGATTGCGTGCGCCCTGTGTATGCGGCAATCCCGCCGGGGGAGCTGCGCTATGTCGAGCAGATCGACACCCGGGCACTGGGATGGACGGTTGTCAGGCTGGGTGGTGGCCGCGCGCAGCCGGATGCGGTGCCTGACCTGCGGGTTGGCCTCAGCCATCTGGCCGAGCTGGCGCAGCCAGTCACCAGCGAAACGCCGCTTGCCATCGTTCATGCCCGGGACGAGGGGGCGTATCAGCGCGCCGCCATCGCTGTGCGCGAGGCATTCCAGCTGGCCGATGTACAACCCTTTGCCCCGCAGCAGATACTGGCCTGCCTGCAGGCCGGGCATCCTCAGGAAAGTAAAACATGGCGACCCCACATATAGCGGCATCTCCCGGTGATTTTTCAGATATCGTGCTGATGCCCGGCGATCCGCTGCGTGCCCGCATGATTGCCGACAACTGGCTGGAGCAGGCAAAGCTGGTGACGGATATCCGCAATATGTATGGCTATACAGGCTATTACCGTGGCCGCAGAATTTCGGTGATGGCACATGGCATGGGCATTCCTTCCCTGAGTATTTACGCCACCGAGCTGATCCGCGAGTATGGCGCCCGTACCCTGATCCGGGTCGGTTCCTGCGGCGCGATTGCACCCCACCTGCAATTACAGGACATCGTGATTGCGCAGGGAGCCGGCACGGACAGCAAGGTCAACCGCATGCGCTTTCTGGACCATGATTTTGCAGCGATTGCCGATTATGCGCTGCTGGCGCAGGCTTGCGATGCCGCCCGGCGACTGCATTATCCGGTGCATGTCGGCAATGTGTTTTCTGCCGATCTGTTTTATTCGGCCCAGCCGGAAATGCTGGAGAAGATGGAAAAGATGCGGATACTGGCGGTAGAGATGGAGGCCGCCGGTTTGTACGGGCTGGCGGCTGAATACGGGGCCAGTGCGTTAACGGTGCTGACCGTTGCTGACCAGATTCGTGGCGGCGCCAGCCTGACGGCCGCGGAACGGCAGCACAGCTTTGGACGCATGATGGAGATTGCCCTGACTGCCGCACTGGAAATCTGAACCCGGATGGGGTCGCGGCGTCAGTGCTGCCGAGTCTCATATCGCCTGACAGTACCGCAGAGTCCCGTATAATCGCGGGATGCAAAATTTACTTCACAACCTCAATCCCGAACAACTGGCGGCTGTCACGCTTCCTTCTCAATCCGCGCTGATCCTGGCAGGTGCCGGCTCCGGCAAGACGCGCGTCCTGACCACCCGGATTGCCTGGCTGATACAGACCGGACAGGTTTCTCCCGGCGGGATTCTGGCAGTGACGTTTACCAACAAGGCGGCGAAGGAAATGCTGACGCGCTTGTCGGCGCTGCTGCCGATCAATACGCGCGGTATGTGGATCGGTACTTTCCACGGTCTTTGCAACCGCTTGCTGCGCGCGCACCACCGCGACGCCGGATTGCCGCAGACGTTTCAGATACTGGACTCCGGTGATCAGCTGTCTTTCATCAAGCGTCTGTTGAAAGCGAATAATATTGATGATGAAAAATTCCCGCCAAGAACACTGATGTATTTCATCAACAGCGCCAAAGACCAGGGGCTGAGAGCTGCGCAGGTGGAGGCGCACGATGATTTCAACCGCAAGATGGTTGCGCTGTACGACCTGTATGATGCCCAGTGCCAGCGTGAAGGCGTGGTGGATTTTGCCGAGCTGTTGTTGCGCACCTATGAATTACTGAGCCGCAACCAGCCTTTGCGCGAACATTATCAGGCGCGTTTCCGGCATATTCTGGTGGATGAGTTTCAGGATACCAACGATTTGCAATACCAATGGCTGAAACTGATGGCAGGCGCAGGAAAGCAGGAGCCGGCGGCCGTATTCGCGGTCGGTGACGACGATCAGAGCATCTACGCATTCCGTGGCGCCAACGTCGGCAATATGTCTGCTTTTGAACGCGAATTCCAGGTACGGAATCTCATCAAGCTGGAGCAGAATTACCGCTCTCACGGACATATTCTGGACAGCGCCAACGTGCTGATCGCGAATAACAGCAAACGTCTTGGTAAAAATCTGCGCACCGATGCCGGACATGGCGAGCCTGTCCGTATCATGGAAGCCAGCAGCGACATTCAGGAGGCCAACTGGATCATCGATGAAGCGAAAAACCTGATCCGTGAAGGCAGCCTGCGCAGTGAGATTGCGATCCTGTACCGCTCCAATGCTCAGTCGCGCGTCATCGAACATGCCTTGTTCACCGCCGGTATTCCTTATCGCGTCTATGGCGGTCAGCGTTTTTTTGAGCGTGCCGAAATCAAGCATGCCATCGCCTACCTGCAGCTGATGGACAATCCGCATAATGATTCTGCGTTTTTGCGGGTCGTGAATTTCCCGGCACGCGGAATCGGCGCCCGCTCCATGGAGCAATTGCAGGATGCCGCCAGGCAGCACGGTATTTCCTTGTATGCGGCAGTACCGCATGTGGGGGGGAAGGCAGGATCATCGCTGGCGAATTTTGTCCGGCTGATTGAGTCTGCACGTTTTGAAACGCAGAATCTGCCTTTGCCGGAAATGGTGCAGGTCGTGTTGGATCTGAGTACCCTGCTGACCCATTACCAGACTGAAAAAGAAGGGGCTGACCGGATTGAAAATCTGGAGCAGCTGATCAATGCGGCCACCCTTTTTGTTTCCGAGGAAGGATTCAGCCGCGAAGCGCCGGCGCTGACCGGTCCTGCCAGCGCTGCGGCATTATTACCCGCAGCAGATAGTGTGACGGTGATCGATGCCGATGCAGCCTTACCGGCGGTGATGTCTCCGCTGTCGGCATTTCTGTCGCATGCGTCGCTGGAGGCTGGTGATAATCAGGCGCAGGCAGGGCAGGATGCCCTGCAGCTGATGACGGTGCATTCCGCCAAAGGGCTGGAGTTTGATGCCGTGTTTATCACCGGTCTGGAAGAAGGATTATTCCCGCATGAAAACAGTATGCAGGAAGCATCCGGCGTGGAAGAAGAGCGCAGGCTGATGTATGTGGCGATTACGCGCGCGCGTCAGCGTTTGTACCTGAGTTTCTCGCAGACCCGTATGTTGCATGGCCAGACACGGTACAACATGCGTTCCCGCTTTCTGGATGAGTTACCGGACGAATCCCTGAAATGGCTGTCGCCGAAAATCCAGCCGAGCTGGTTCGGGAATAAGAAATCCGCCTGGGACGAAGCGCCCGCAGCAGAGGCGAACCGGCTCGCGCAGGGCATGAGCAAAGCGCAGGATAGTCATGGCTGGCGCATCGGGCAAAATGTCTTGCATGCAAAATTTGGCGAAGGGGTGATTGTCAATATCGAAGGCAGCGGCAGCAGTGCGCGAGCCCATATTAATTTCGGACAATTCGGTATGAAGCTGCTGGACCTGAGTATTGCGAAACTTGACAAGATTTGAGCGCGGGCAGATGCGTCAGTGGCAGCGGCTGAAAAACTGAAAGGCTCAGCATTCAAAAACGCAGCCATACCGAGTGGATGACAAGCAGTCAGATTCCGCCCGGTATCTGCTTTCAGGAGATAACATGATAACGGCATCCTTATTGCCCGTGGCTGCGGCAGGTATTTTTGCGCTGGCAGTACTGCATACTTTTTCAAGCGCTTACTTTTTACGGCGCGCGCATCACAGTCGGCATCATGCCGGACTATGGCATTTGCTGGGCGAGGTGGAGGTGGTATTCGGCTTCTGGGCACTGGTGCTGGTTTGTGTGATGGCGCTGATGACCGATCAGAAGCAGGCTGTGCATTATCTGGAGTCCAGGAATTTTACTGAGCCTTTGTTTGTCTTCGTGATTCTGGTCATTGCCGGCACCCGTCCCGTGCTGTGGTCGGTGCAGCAGCTGGTTTCGCGGCTGGCGTACGGGCTACCGCTGAATGCGCATCTGGCGACATATTTTTTGTGCCTGTCTTTGATTCCGCTGACCGGCTCATTGATTACAGAACCCGCCGCCATGACCCTGGCAGCGCTGATGCTGCGCGACCGGTTTTATTCCCGGCAAATCTCTGAAAAGATGAGATACATGACGCTGGGCGTCCTGTTTGTGAATGTGTCTGTCGGCGGCGTGCTGACATCATTTGCGGCACCTCCGGTACTGATGGTAGCGGAAAAATGGGGATGGAACAGCGCATTCATGCTGCAGGTATTTGGCTGGAAGGCTGCTTGTGCCGTGGTGCTGAACGCGCTGTTTCTGACGATTTTTTTTCGCCGTGAACTCAGTGCGCTGGCAGACAGCGACCAGCCCGTCGCCAGCATGAGCATTCCCTGGCCCGTGGTGCTGGTGCATTTTCTGTTTTTGAGCGCCACCGTCTGGTTTGCCCATTATCCTGTCGTGTTTCTTGGGCTGTTTTTATTCTTTCTCGGATTTACCGAAGCCTACAACCAATATCAGGACAGGCTGATGCTCAGGGAAGGTTTGCTGGTGGCGTTTTTTCTGGCGGGGCTGGTTGTGCTTGGCGGCCAGCAGCAATGGTGGCTGCAGCCAGTGCTGGCCGGAATGGATAATGCGGTTTTGTTCGTGGGCGCGGCTGCGTTGACCGCCGTCACGGATAACGCAGCACTGACTTATCTGGGGTCGCTGGTATCCGGCTTGTCTGACAGCGCGAAATATGCCCTGGTATCCGGTGCCGTCGCTGGCGGCGGGTTGACGGTGATTGCAAATGCGCCGAATCCCGCGGGTTTTTCCATCCTCAAAGAGCACTTTGCCGGACAGGTAATCAATCCCGCGGGCCTGTTTGCAGCAGCGCTGATACCGACCGGCATTGCTGCCGCCTTCTTTTATTTTATGTGAGTTTTTACAAGAAACCTTAAATAAAATAAGCCGTTGAGGTCATCACTTTAGCCATGCCTTTCATCAGCCATCTGACCGGTACCGGCATTTCCCTTGCACCCAGCGCTTGCGCTGCTGCGCCATGTTCGATTTCATCTTGCCGCATCTGTTCGACAATGGCGCGTGAGCGCTGATCCTGCTCTGGCAATTGCTGCAGGTGGCCTGCAAGATGGGCTTCCACCTGTCGTTCTGTTTCGACAACAAAGCCGAGGCTGACAGCATCGCCGCATTTTGCCGCGACGACGCCGCAGCAATAGGCGCCGGCATACCACAGCGGATTTAAGAGGCTGGTATGCGAATTTAATTCCTGCAGCCGCGCTGCGGTCCAGGCCAGATGATCTTCTTCTTCAATGCAGGAGTGTTGCAGCTGGCGTTCCACTTCTGCGCTGCGGGAAAAGGCGCTTTGCGCATCGTACAGTGCCTGGGCGCAGATTTCACCGACATGATTGACCCGCATCAGCCCCGCGCTGTGTTTCTTTTGCTGTTCATTCAGATTGTCACTGCTGATCTCTGCAGCCGGGTAAGGACGTGAGCTGCGCGCCTGTGCCGTAACCGTGCGTAAAGCGCGGTCAAAAGTCAGGATTGCGCGGTCAGGGAAGGGGAATGCCATAGTAAATCCTGTCTGATGGAGAAGTAATCGTCATTTTAAAACATCTCTCCGTTTCTGCCGTTTTGCTGCGGTTGCACTGCTTTGAAACAGATTTGCTACGGGGTTTTGGTTGTCAGTTTTGAATCCAATTTTGTTGTGATCGCACCACATTTAATTTGCTTAAATACGGTCGTTCGCAAATTCTCTTTGCCCAAATCAGCGTAGTTTGGTTCAATCAGTCTTGGATTGTTAATCAATCAGTTTGGAAGCACTGGCAATACCAATACCAAGTAGCCGTAATCAATCCAACGATAAGAGCTACCAATACATAGCCGAATCACATGACCAATTTGGAGACGTTTTCAATGAAAAAATCACTTCTTGCTTTCGCAATTCTGGGCGCTTTCGCCGCAACAGCCTCTGCACAATCTTCCGTGACGATCTACGGTATCGTTGATGCTGCTACTGTCTATACAACTAATCAGACGGCGACAGGTTCCAGTAAAATAGCAATGGATCCAGGCCAGTTGCTGACATCCCGCTGGGGTGTTAAAGGCAGCGAAGACCTCGGCGGCGGCCTGAAGGCGATTTTCAATCTGGAAGGCACGCTGTTTAACGACACGGGCGCTGCTGGTGCCGGTTTCGGCGGCAATGTGTTTAATCAGGGTGGTAATTCCAGTTCCCTGTTTGACCGTTTGTCCTGGGTAGGTTTGTCCGGCGACTTTGGTACAGTGACCTTTGGACGTAACAATATTCTGGGTGTGGATTCCGTTGGTCTGGCCGATCCGATCGGGCTGGCACACGCAGGCAGCAACCCGAACGTGATGTTCGGCGGTATGAATTCCGGTGCATTGTACGGTGGCTTTGGTACGAATCAGGGCGGTACTGCGCTGCGTCAGAATAACTCCATTAAGTATGTTTCCCCGATCACAAACGGTTTCGGCGGCGCTTTGATGTATGGCTTTGGTGAAAAAGCAGGCGACACCGGTGCCAGCTCATACATGGGCGCATCTGGCTTCTTTACTGACGGTACAAACGGTGCCGCGGTTGCTTATGCCAAGATGAAGGATTTCACAAATACAGCAACATTGACAGCATGGGCTGCAGGTGCGAAGTATAAAGTGGATCCGTCTTTCGTTTTGCGCGCTACTTATGCTCAGGATACCGTGGATGGGAATATCGTGATCGCGCCGTTCGGTAACGCAAATAATCGCAAGATCAAGGTTGTCGGCCTGGGTGTAGACTACCTGATGTCGCCACAGACAACGATCACCGGCGCATACTATGGTACCAAGCGTTCCGGCGATCTGGATGGTAAAGCAGACCAATACATTGGCCTGGTCAAATATGCATTCAGCAAGCGCACTACTGCCTATGCATCCCTGACTTATGCCAAAGCAGGCTCTGCCGCTCTGCAAGACACCAGTCTGGCTCTGGGCATCATCGGCAATCTGGCTAATCAGGATCACGCAGTACGCACTGCCGTCGGTATTTTGCATGCATTCTGATCCGGCGATGTAATTCTGCTGATTTCACAGATCTTCAAAAATGCCAGCAATTGTGCTGGCATTTTTGTTTTTTAGTGCCCTGATCGCTGACGTTTTCAAATACGGGTTTTTCCTGGGAATGGAGAAATAACGAATTTACAGGAAATTTATAGGTAGTCAAAAGCGGAAGTGGTATTAATAAAAAACTTACTTGTTTGCAATTTAATATCGAATTTGTTGCTGGTGTGAGACAAAACATTGTTTAAATAATTACAATATGTGGATTTAGCTTGGCTCTTGACTGTCATATTTGGTCAAATACAGTATGTTGAGATTAGCAGTTCACAGACAAGAAGTTTGGTTTCATCACAAGTTATGAATTTTTGCTTCACGATTGAAACGCAGCTTTGTTATTTGAAATCCTTTGGAGAAATTAAATGAAAAAATCACTCATCGCTCTGGCAGTTATGGCTGCTGTTGCAGGTTCCGCACAAGCGCAGTCTTCTGTAACCGTTTATGGTATCGCTGATATGGCAGTTCAGGCGGGCAATCGCGGTAATGGTTCTGGTACTAAATATGCACTGGACAGCGGCGAGCAAGGCGGTTCCCGTCTCGGCTTCAAGGGCACAGAAGATCTGGGCGGCGGCTTGAAAGCGATTTTTGCTCTGGAAGCTGGTATTTACATGGATTCTGGCGCATCACAAGGTGGCCTGACATTCGGTCGTCAGTCTTGGGTTGGTCTGCAAGGTGACTTCGGTACTGTGAAGATGGGTCGTCAGTACACACCACAGTTCTACTTCTTCGACGCAGTTGATCCATTTGATCTGGGATTCACATCCGGCGTTGCTGGCGGCTCCACTTCCACAGGCGGTGTTTTCGGTTTCCTGTCCGCCAGCTCATGGCGTGTCAACAACAGCATTAGCTACCAGTCTGCAGACATGTCCGGCTTCAGCACCATGGCTCTGTATGGTTTCGGCGAAGTCGCTGGTAATACATCTGCTAGCCGTTCTGTTGGTATCAACGGTCAGTATGCTGCAGGCCCATTGTATGTCGGCGCTGTGTACTACAAACAAAATGATGCAGCCAGCAATGGTCTGAAGTCCGTATTGTTGGGCGCAACTTATGATTTTGGCGCAGCTAAGGCAGCATTTGGCTACTCCAAAGACACAACAGACAACAATACACTGGATCAAAAAGGTTACATGCTGGGCGTAACCGTGCCAGTCACTGCTGCTGACAACATCCTGGCAACAGCAGCACGTCTGCAAAACAATATGGCATCCACTGCAAACAACAGCACTCAGCTGGCAGTTGGTTTTACACATTCCTTGTCCAAGCGTACGAATTTCTACGGTTCTTACTCTCGTGTAACGAATGATGCAAACATCAACGGCGGCGGTCTGGCTGTTGCCAATGGCGCAACAGCAAGCCTGGTGAATGTAGGTATTCATCACGCATTCTGATGTCAGCGCCCGTTTTGGGCGCTTCGTCTGAAAAAAAGCACCGGATTTCTGGTGCTTTTTTTATTAATGACAGATGATCAATATGACGATCAGGATTTTTCAGCCACATCATGACGGCATCTTCTCGCTGATGTTTCTGTTAACTGAACGGCCCTGTGATTTTCCCGGATAAACGATTAGTCAGGAGGGAGAATTCCAAAATGTTCATATGCCTGCGAAGTGGCAATGCGTCCGCGCGGGGTGCGTTGCAGGTAGCCCTGCTGAATCAGGTAAGGTTCCAGCACATCTTCAATCGTATCGCGTTCTTCGCCAATTGCTGCCGCCACATTATCAAGTCCGACCGGACCGCCGCCAAATTTGAATAAAATGGCTTCCAGCAGTTTTCTGTCCATCAGATCAAAACCTGCGATATCCACGTCCAGCATCCGCAATGCGGCATCCGCAGTGTGTTTTGTGATTTCACCATTTCCTTTGACTTCGGCATAATCGCGCACCCGGCGTAAGAGTCGGTTCGCAATGCGCGGTGTTCCGCGAGAGCGGCGCGCAATTTCTTTGGCACCATCTTCGTGAATGGGGGCATTCAATAATGCCGATGAGCGGGTGACGATCCGGGTTAATTCGTCCGGTGTGTAAAATTCCAGCCGCGCTACAATGCCAAAACGGTCGCGTAGCGGATTGGTCAGCATTCCGGCGCGGGTCGTGGCACCGACCAGTGTAAATGGTTGCAGATCCAGTTTCACGGAGCGGGCAGCGGGGCCTTCGCCGATCATGATGTCGATCTGGTAGTCTTCGAGTGCGGGGTACAAAATCTCTTCAACGACGGGTGACAACCTGTGTATTTCGTCGATAAACAGGACATCGTTCGCTTCAAGATTGGTCAGCAGTGCGGCAAGATCACCTGCACGCTCCAGTACCGGGCCGGATGTTTGCCGCAAATTCACACCCATCTCGCGAGCGATAATATGGGCCAGCGTTGTTTTTCCTAAACCTGGTGGTCCGAACAGTAATGTGTGATCCAGCGCCTCTTTGCGCTGACGTGCGGCGGTGATGAAGATTTCCAGCTGGCCGCGGATTTTTTCCTGCCCTACGTATTCGTCAAGCTGCTTGGGGCGCAATGCACGTTCGATCGCCTCTTCGCCGGAGGAGGCGGGTGTGGCGGCAATAATCCGCTGTTCAGAAAAGTCGATGGAAAGATTATCAGTTTGTATACTCATCGCAGATCCCGGAGATTAGGCCTTGGACAGGATTTTCAGAGCGAGTTTGATGCCGTCTGATACGTTGCTGTCTTTTGGAATGGCTTTTAAGGCAAGGCGGGCTTCTTTGTCTGAATAACCCAGGGCTAACAAGGCATTCAGGATATCCGCACTATGATCGCCGCCGGCAGATGCTTCGGCGGTAGTGAATAAATCTGCCCCCAGCTTGCCTTTCAGTTCGAGTAACAAGCGTTCTGCGGTTTTTTTCCCGATGCCGGGAATCCGGGTCAGGCGGCCTGCTTCTTGTACCGTAATCGCCTGCGCCAGATCGGCAACGGACATGCCTGATAAGATTGACAGGGCGGTGCGTGCACCGACGCCGGAAATTTTGATCAGCTGACGGAAGGTCGCCCGTTCTTCTGCGCTGCCAAAACCGAACAGCACGTGTGCGTCTTCGCGTATCGCCAGATGCGTCAGCAAAACGACTTTTTCTCCCAGCGTGGGCAGGTTATAGAACGTGCTCATCGGCACATCCACTTCATAGCCGACACCCTGGCAATCGATCAGTAACTGAGGAGGATTTTTTTCTATCAGGGTACCTGCAATGCGACCGATCATGTCCGGCTTTCATACTGTATGAATAAGCAGTGATAGTAAACGATTCTGGGGAGCTTGAGGAGAGTTATCGGTGCGATTTTTACCGTTGTATTGTGGTGACGGGAAACCCGGCAAATCCTTCACCTTCACATGAGACCTGAAACCGGAGTGCGCCTGTTCGTTTGTGCAGAAATTGACCGGATAACAGTCGCTGTCTTTTCGGGTGCTACCCGATCAGCCGGCCTGCCTTGACGCGCAATCCCTTTTTTGCCAGTTCAGGCGCGATCGCACTCAGCGTCACCAGCGCCTCGCCGCTGTGCGCATGGCAGATAGCAACACCAAGTGCGTCTGCAGCGTCGGGACTTGGCGTGCCGGATAACATCAGCAAACGCTGCACCATGTCCTGCACCTGTTCTTTCCTGGCACGGCCATGACCGACCACTCCTTGCTTGACCTGTAAGGCCGTATATTCCGCCACGCTCAGTTCAGCCGAAACGAGTGCGCAGATGGCAGCACCGCGTGCTTGCCCCAGCAACAGCGTTGATTGCGGATTCACATTCACGAACACTTTTTCGATGGCTGCGCAATCGGGACGATAGGTGTGGACGATTTCAGAGACGCCTGAAAGTATCGTTTTGAGCCGGTCGGGCAGGGAGCCTTCGACGGTTTTGATGGTCCCGGAAGCGATGTATGTCAGCTTCTGACCCTGTTTGTGGATGACCCCGAAGCCAGTAGTGCGCAGGCCGGGGTCGATGCCTAATATTTTCATGCTTGTCTTGCCCCGCGAAGAGCAAGGCGTTTGATTAATGACGGAAATGACGGGTGCCAGTATAGACCATCACCACGCCGCGTTCATCCGCTGCGTCGATCACTTCCTGATCGCGCATCGAGCCGCCCGGATGAATCACGCAGGTGGCGCCGGCATCCACCACGACATCCAGTCCGTCGCGGAACGGGAAGAATGCATCCGATGCTACCGCAGAGCCAGCCAGCGTCAGACCGGCATTCTGCGCCTTGATGGAGGCGATCCGTGCCGAGTCAATACGACTCATCTGGCCTGCACCGACACCCAGTGTCATACCGTTGCCACAGAAGACAATGGCATTCGATTTGACGAATTTCGCAACACGCCAGGCAAACATCATATCGGCCATTTGCTGCGGTGTTGGCTGCAGTTTGGAGACGACGCGCAATTCTTCCTGCAACACGTTTTTCGAGTCGGGGGCCTGTACCAACAAACCACCGCCGACGCGTTTGACGTCGTATTGGTTGATCTCGTCACCCAGCGCGATTTCCAGCAGACGTACGTTTTGTTTAGCCGCGAAAATCGCTTTTGCTTCGGTAGTGAAAGATGGTGCGATCAGCACTTCGACAAATTGTTTGGCGACGATTTCTGCGGCTTTACCATCGAGTTCACGGTTGAAGGCGATGATGCCGCCGAAAGCGGAAGTCGGATCGGTTTGCAGCGCTTTGCTGTAGGCTTCGAATGGTGTTGCACCCAATGCGACGCCGCAAGGATTCGCATGTTTGACGATCACGCAGGCAGATTCTTTGAACGATTTTACGCATTCCCATGCAGCATCGGAATCGGCGATATTGTTGTAAGACAGTTCTTTGCCTTGCAATTGCGTGTAATTCGCCAGCGCGCCGGCAACGGTCTTCAGGTCGCGGTAGAACGCGGCAGACTGATGTGGGTTTTCGCCGTAGCGCATTTCCTGAACTTTTTCAAAATGCAGATTCAGTGTTTGCGGATAGGCGCTGCGGGTTGTATGCGCTTTGTCTGCGCCGAGGCTGGTCAGGTAATTCGTGATCGCGCCATCATATTGTGCTGTGTGGGCGAACACTTTCTTTGCCAGTGTGAATTTGGTGTCATAGCTGACGACGTTCTGATTGGCCTTCATTTCTGCCAGCACGATCGCGTAGTCGCTGGGATCAACAATCACTGTCACGTCTTTGTGATTTTTTGCGGAGGAACGCAACATGGTCGGGCCGCCGATGTCGATGTTTTCGATCGCATCTTCGAGTGAGCATTCTGCCTTGGTGACTGTTTGCTGGAATGGATACAGATTCACCACTACCATATCGATGGTAGGAATGCCGTGTTGTTCGAGTGCTGCGACATGCTCAGGGAAGTCGCGGCGCGCCAGAATGCCGCCATGGACTTTCGGATGCAGCGTCTTCACACGACCGTCCAGCATTTCCGGAAAACCCGTGTAGTCTGCCACTTCGGTGACAGGCAAACCGTTATCGGCCAGCAGTTTGGCGGTACCGCCAGTGGACAGCAGCTTGACACCGAGTGCGGACAATTCACGTGCAAAATCGAGCACACCGGTCTTGTCGGAGACGGATATGAGGGCTTGTTTGATCATGATATTTTCATTAAGTAGGGAAATCGGTGTCAGGCTGCATGAGGTGCCAGCTGCTTACAGCAAGCCGTGCTGCTGCAGTTTTTTGCGCAGGGTATTACGGTTAATGCCCAGCATATCCGCTGCTTGCGACTGGTTACTGGAGGCGCGCGTCATCACCATTTCCAGCATCGGTTTTTCGACAGCCAGCACAACCATGTCGTAAATATTGGAGGCGGGTTGTTCACCCAGATCGCGGAAATATTTTTCCAGATTTTTATGAACGGCGTCTTGGATACTATCTTTGCTCATGTTGTTTTTATTTGGTTTGGTTATGCATGGTGGTGTTGACCACCCGTCTGTCAGCAGCTGGGCGTAATACACACGACGACTCTTGTTTACGCTGCCAGTTTTTCTTCAAAGGGGCGGTATTGTAACCGTTCCCCGGCCATGCAATCAAAAAAATGACTGACGGCAGCCAGTTGTTGTTCGCAATCGGTGAGCAGATTCATCTGTTGCCGGAATTCTTCGCCACCGCTCAGATCCTGTACATACCAGCCGATATGCTTGCGTGCCGTTCGTACACCGAGGAATTCACCGTAAAACGCATAATGGGCCTGTAAGTGCTGCAACATTAACTCACGGACTTCCGCAATCAGTGGCGGTGGCAGATGAGTACCGGTTTTCAGGAAATGCTCAATCTCGCGGAAAATCCACGGTCGGCCCTGCGCCGCGCGGCCGACCATGATGGCGTCGGCGCCAGTCACATCGAGTACGTAGCGGGCTTTTTCCGGTGTGGTGATGTCGCCATTCGCTACAACAGGAATCTTCACCGCTGCCTTAACTGCGGCAATCGTTTCGTATTCAGCCTCGCCTTTGTAGCCGTCGGCGCGGGTACGTCCATGCAGCGTCAGCATCTGTATGCCTGCGGCTTCCGCCATGCGCGCGATGGTGAGTGCGTTTTTATGCGCGCGATCCCAGCCGGTGCGGAACTTCAGCGTGACCGGCACATCGACCGCGCTAACGACAGCATCCAGAATTTCACCGACCAGCGTTTCGTGTTGCAACAGCGCAGAACCACACCAGGCATTACAGACTTTCTTGACCGGACAGCCCATGTTGATATCGATGATCTGTGCGCCTTTATCGACATTGTGCCTGGCGCAATCGGCCAGCATCTGCGGATCGGCGCCGGCAATCTGCACGGCCTTGGGCTCCATCTCGCCTTCGTGGTTGGTGCGGCGTGTTGATTTTTCGGTTTCCCACAGCTTGGGATTTGATGCTGCCATTTCTGACACGGCATACCCTGCGCCCAGTTCTTTGCATAGCTGGCGGAATGGCCGGTCTGTCACGCCTGCCATCGGTGCTACAAACAGATTATTTCGCAGAAGGTAAGAGCCGATTTGCACGATGCGCTGACAGGGGAATTTTGAAGAAGCGCTATTCTACCTGAAAGCTGCCTAAATAATTGGCAAAAATCATTCTAAAAAAGAGATTATTTATTGTGACAAATAATTATTTTTCATTGCTTTTTTACACACCTGCACTGGGATTGATGCCGGCATGAAGCGGGGTTTTTTTGATGGATTGCTGATCATACTTCTCCGGAAACCCAAGCCCGATTCTGTGATTGTGATGAATGATTTTACGGCAGGGATCAATAGGGAATGTTTATCAGTTGCCGGGCTGACGCAAAACATTTCTGGTGCAGTACTTATGCCTTGCGACGTCTGCTCAGCGCCGCAGTATGTGCCGGAGCGGCAGGCGGTTTCAGTAAGGGAAACGCTGCCTGCCGTGGCTTATTTGGGGTGATCGATTTCGTCCAGCGTATCGTCGGCATCCAGATGCGCGATATCGCCCCACTGTATCAATTGCAGTTGTTTGCCGTCGAAATGGAAACGGTTAATGCTGGCATTGAAGATAGTGACTTCGCGCGGCGCGTTCAGCGGCAGCTGCCGGGCGTCACGGTAGGCGCATTCCAGCACACCGCCATGGGCAACGAGGGCAATTTTCTGATGCGCGAATTGTCTTGCGTAGTGATAAATATGATCCATCACGCGCTGATGAAACCGGCGTGTGGTTTCTCCGGCGTTTTCGCCCGGTGGAAACTCTGCGTCCGGATCATGAGATTTCCAGGCGGCGTGTGCTTCCGGGAACAGATGCGGAATCTCGCTGTATAACTGCCCTTCAAAGCCGCCGTAGCAACGCTCGCGTAAGCCCGCGTCAATACGGGTGCTGATCCCTTGCAGGCGGGCGATTTCTCCGGCGGTCTGCACGGCGCGCTGTAAATCGCTGGAGATGATGGCATCGAGTTTTTCGTTTTGCAGGGCAGCAGCCAGTGCTTTTGCCTGACGTGTACCTTCGGCGTTGAGCGGGATATCGAGATGGCCTTGCAGACGTTTAATGGCATTCCAGGCGGTTTCGCCGTGCCGTATCAGAAGAATTTCTGTCATGGTTGAATAGATTTTGACGAGTGCCGGTGGGGGATGGGAGCCGAGATATTGACGCACATTACGGCGCCGCTTGCTTTTTGGTTTCCAGCCAGAACGTCACGGGCCCATCATTGGTCAGCGAGACTTTCATGTCGGCACCAAACTGACCAGTCTCTACCTGCGCATGTTGCGTGCAGGCCTGCGCGACGAAGTAATCAAACAATTGTTTGGCGACTTCGGGCGGCGCGGCAGGCGTGAACGATGGCCGGGTGCCGGCCTGGGTGTCGGCAGCCAGCGTGAACTGCGGCACCAGCAACAGCCCGCCTTGTGTGTCGCGGATGCTGCGGTTCATTTTGCCGGCATCGTCACTGAAAACCCGGTAGCCGAGTAATTTGCTCAGCAGGGTGTCTGCTTCTTTTTCGGTATCTCCGCGTTCTGCGCAGACCAGCACCATCAGACCCGCCTGTATCGCACCGATGCTGACGCCATCCACTACCACGCTGGCATGGCTGACGCGCTGCAATAAGGCGATCATGCGGTCAGTGTCACGCGGGCAAATTTGCGTTTCCCGACTTGCAGCACGAAGCTGCCGGCGTCGACTTTCAAACCTTTATCGCTGATGACAGCGCTGTCGATGCGCACGCCGCCTTGCTCCACCATGCGCAGTGCTTCCGAAGTGGAGGCGCACAGATTTGCCTGCTTGAGCAATTGACCGATACCGAGCGGCGCACCCGCCAGCGTAACTTCCGGAATGTCATCCGGAATGCCGCCTTTAGAACGGTTCACGAAATCTGCCAGTGCTTCTTCACCAGCCTGCTTGCTGTGGAAGCGGGCAACGATTTCCTGCGCCAGAGCGACTTTGATATCACGCGGGTTCTGGCCTTCTGCCACGGCTTTCTTATATGCCGCGATTTGCTCTATCGAACAGAAGGACAGCAGGTCATAGTATTTCCACATCATTTCATCGGAAATGCTCATGACTTTGGCAAACATGGTATTCGCCGGTTCGGTGATCGCAATGTAGTTATTTTTCGACTTGGACATTTTCTCGACGCCGTCCAGACCTTCCAGCAAAGGCATGGTCAGAATGCATTGCGGCTCTTGTCCGTAATCTTTTTGCAATTCACGGCCCACCAGCAGGTTGAATTTCTGATCCGTGCCACCCAGCTCCAGATCGGATTGCAGGGCGACCGAATCATAGCCCTGCATTAACGGATACAGAAATTCGTGAATCGATATCGGCGTGCCGGCTTTGAAGCGCTTGGTAAAATCGTCGCGCTCCATCATGCGCGCCACGGTGTATTTGGATGACAGCTGAATCATGCCGCGTGCGCCCAGCGGATCGCACCATTCGGAGTTGTAGCGGATTTCGGTTTTTGCCGCGTCCAGCACCAGACTCGCCTGTTTGAAATAAGTCTGCGCATTTTCCTCAATCTGCTCGCGCGTCAGCGGCGGACGCGTGGCATTGCGGCCGGACGGGTCGCCGATCATCGAGGTGAAATCGCCAATCAGGAAAATCACGTTGTGTCCGAGATCCTGCAACTGGCGCATTTTGTTCAGCACGACAGTGTGACCCAGATGCAGGTCGGGCGCGGTCGGGTCCAGTCCGAGTTTGATGCGCAAAGGCTTGCCAGTTTGCTCACTGCGCGCGAGTTTTTGTGCAAATTCAGATTCTATGAGCAATTCGTCAACACCGCGCTTGGTCACAGCGAGCGCATGTAAAACCGCTTCAGACAATGGCAAAGGGGCTGGTGATGAAGATGGGGCGGAAGTAGAGGTAGTTGCTTGTGCAGAAGTCATGTTTAATTCACATCAAATTTTTTTGTAACACCGCTGGTCAGGATTTGTATTCTGAATTCATAATCAGCGTTTTGCTTAATTCTGTACCCTGGTTCTCGTCTGAGCTCGGCCTGATTTCAGATTCAGTTTCAGGTGCAGTTTCAGAATTACTACCAGGTTTACTTGTTTTATAATTCCGGCTTTGTTTGTCGTTCCTATCTGTAGCCTGAGTCGCATAGTATGCATTTTGTGCAATCTGCTTCAGACCTGTAACGACAGAGAATTTTTTATAAAAACAGTCAATTTTAACTTATTGCATGCGTCCAACAGATAAATTACTTCGCGTGGTGACTGGCAGCAGATGGTTGCCCGGTTCTACCCGCGTTACCCGAGTGGTTTCTGTCACCGCGTTATTTTTCGCGGTATGTGCAGTCGGTGCGGCAGCGGTAGCGCCACTGGCTCCCGATGCGTCAGATTTACCAGTCAAGAAAATCACCCAGACTTTACCGCTCCCGGCACTCGATGAGCAGATTGCAGCGCTGGAAGCCAGCGAACAGCATTTCATCAGGGAAGAAACCATCCGTCGCGGCGACACCTTGAGCGCACTGCTGCTGCGTTTGGGCGTCGATGATGAAGAGGCCGATAAATTCATTAAATCCGACAGTATTGCACGCAATCTTTTGCAGCTTCGTACGGACAAGGCTGTTCGCGCCCGCACGAATGAAGAGGGAGAGCTGGAGTGGTTGCAGATGACGCTGCAGGATGGCAACGACAAGCCTGCACGGAATATTGAAATCAACCGCGATGCAAACGGTCATTTCGTGGCGACGGAAGTGAATGCCAAGCTGGAGCGGCGTGTTGAAATGGCTTCCGGTAATATCCGCTCCTCGCTGTTTGCCGCGACGGATGAAGCCAATATTTCAGATCCGGTCGCTTCGCAGATCGTCAGCATGTTTGAAACCAATATCGATTTCCGTAAATTGCAGCGCGGCGATCAGTTTAATGTCGTCTATGAAAGTTTCTGGCAGAACGGTCAGTTGGTGAAAACTGGCCGTGTGCTGGCCGGTGAGTTCACCAATGCCGGTAAAACCTATCAGTCGGTGTGGTTTGATGAAGCTGGCGGGCCGGGTGGTTATTACACGTTTGACGGTAAGTCACTCAAGAAAGCTTTCCTAAAGTCTCCTCTGAAATTTACCCGTATTTCTTCTGGTTTTTCTATGCGTATGCATCCGATTCTTGGTGTCTGGAAAGCACATCAGGGCGTGGATTTTGCGGCGCCGACCGGTACGCCGATTCGTGCTTCCGGTGATGGTGTGGTGGAAATGGCCGGAAAAAGCAATGGCTACGGAAATCTGATCGTCATCAAACACTGGGGAGCTTACAGCACGGCATATGGTCACATGAGCGCGTTTGCACCGGGGATTCACAAAGGCACTCATGTCAGCCAGGGCGATGTGATCGGTTATGTCGGCTCTACCGGCTGGGCCACCGGACCGCATCTGCATTATGAGTTCCGTGTCAGTAATCAGCCGAAAGACCCGATGTCGATTGTGGTACCCGATGCTCCGCCACTGGCCGGGAACGATATGCCGCGGTTCAGGGCGATTGCGGCTGACATGACGCACCGTTTCAACCTGATGCGTCCGGAGCGTTTTGCCGAGACGATGAAACTCGCATCCCGCTGATCGTCATCACTCCATCCAGGCCGGACAGATGTTCGGCCTTTTTTCATTCAAGCATGCATTCACGTGACTGAAGCGACTATGCGTTACGGAAATCAAGAGCTGTACATCGGTTTAATGTCTGGCACCAGCCTCGATGGCGTGGATGGCGTACTGGTCCGATTACCAGCATCTTCGGCTGCGCCAACCGAATTGCTGGCAAGCGCTTATGTCGCTTTCGACGAGACATTCCGTGCGGATGCGTTGTCGCTGCAGCAGCCGGGAAATAATGAAATTCATCTGGAAGCGCTGCTGGCAAACCGGCTGGCGAACGTGTATGCAGAATGCGTCAGCGCTTTGCTGGCGCAATCGGGGCCGGTGAAGGTGAGTGCAATCGGTGCGCATGGGCAAACCATACGCCACCGGCCAGAACTGGGCTATACGCGTCAGACCAATAATCCGGCTTTGCTGGCAGAGCTGACCGGGATTAGTGTGGTGGCTGATTTTCGCAGCCGCGACGTGGCGGCCGGCGGTCAGGGAGCACCGCTGGTGCCCGCTTTTCATCGCGCTATTTTTGGTGCAGCCGGTGAAACGCGGGTGGTGGCCAATATCGGCGGCATCAGCAATATCAGCGTGCTGGCGGCAGATGGCAGTACGCATGGTTTTGATACCGGACCAGGAAACGTCCTGATGGATTTCTGGATACAAAGACAGCAGGGCGCTGCGTATGACCGTGACGGTGCCTGGGCGGCACAGGGGCGCGTGTCAGAGGCATTGCTGGAACGATTGATGCAGGAGCCTTATCTGGCGTTGCCGGCGCCGAAAAGTACCGGACGCGACTTGTTTCACGGCGACTGGTTGTTGTCCCATCTGCGGTCATTGCCTGATCTGGCTGCCGCCGATGTGCAGGCGAGCTTGTGCGCTTACACCGCCCGCACGCTGGCGCAGGCCATGACTGCCGATTGCAGGGACGTCAGTGCTGTCTATGTCTGTGGCGGCGGTGCTTACAATGCGCATCTGATGTCCTTGCTGCGGAGCGAATTGCAGGCAACGCAAAAGCAGGTGGCGGTCGACAGCACCGCGTCACTGGGCGTTGCACCGGAACAGGTGGAAGCATTGGCTTTTGCCTGGCTGGCACAGCAATTCTGCCTGCGTCAGCCGGGAAACCTGGCGGCGGTGACTGGTGCGCGCGGGCCACGGATTCTGGGCGCCTGGTATCCGGCCTGATCTGCATTCCGGCGGCGTCCTGTACAGTGCGCCGGCTTTCTATACAATACGGCATCACTGATTTTCTGAGCGAGCTGCCATGACACAATTGATCTATGTTGCCGACCCGATGTGCTCCTGGTGCTATGGATTTGGCCCCGAGCTGCAGGCCTTGCTCGACAGCATGCCGGACGCAGAACTCGATATCCTGGTCGGCGGCCTGCGTGCCTACAATAAAGAACCATTGAGCGACGAGCTGCGGCAGACTCTGCATCAGCACTGGAAGCATGTGACAGAAGCCAGCGGTCTGCCATTTTCTGAAGCGGCCATGGGTCAACCCGGTTTTATTTACGATACGGAACCTGCCTGCCGCGCTTTTGTGGCGGCAAAAATGGTGGCCGATCATCTGACCGTGCGCCAGCTGCTTCCGGTTTTTCATGCGATTCAGCGGGCGTTTTATGCCCAGGGGGCTGATGTGACGGATCTGGCGCAGCTTGCCGTGATCGTGACCGATGCGCTCAACCAGATTGACGGTGCCGGCAGTTTTGATGCCGAGAGCTTTCTTGAAACATTGAATTCGCCTGCCTGCATGATGGCCACGCAGCAGGAATTCCAGCAATGCCAGCGCTGGGATATTCGCGGGTTTCCGACCTTGTTGCTGTTGCATCAGAACGCTTTGCATATGGTGGCTTCGGGGTATACCAAAACTGCCAGCCTGCAGGCTGCGATATCGCAGGTAAAAGAGGCATAACTGATATAGCAGGTACCTCAAGCATTACGGAGATACCGCTGTTTTTTTCCGGTCGCTGACCGGCGTATATTTTTTTACGATCACCACGGATTTTATGAATACGACGATTGCCCCACGCATCAACATGGCAGCGGATGGTCCCGCATTTTCCCGTATTGTTCTCGGTTTATGGCGGTTGGCCAGCTGGCAAATGACACCCCAGGAGCGGGTCAGTTTTCTGGAGCAGGCGCTGGAATTGGGGGTGACCACGCTCGATCAGGCCGATATCTATGGCGACTACCAGAGTGAAACCTTGCTGGGTGAGGCGCTGCATATCGCCCCCGGGTTGCGCCAGCGCTTCCAGTTTGTCAGCAAGTGCGGTATCCGGCTGGTGTCACCGCAGCGGCCCGCGCACAGCATCCAGCATTACGATACGAGCCGCGAACACATCATTGCTTCTGCTGAACAGTCGTTGCGGGCGATGCAGATTGAAACGCTGGATCTGCTGCTGATACACCGGCCCGATCCGCTGATGGATGCGGATGAGATCGCCGCAGCATTTACGCAATTGCGGGAGAGTGGCAAAGTGCGGCATTTCGGCGTTTCCAATTTTACGCCGTCGCAGTTTGCGCTGCTGGCTTCCCGCGTGCCGCTGGTCACGAATCAGATAGAGTTATCGTTGTTGCAGATGCAGGCATTGACCGATGGCACGCTCGATCTGTGCCAGCGCGAACGGATTGTTCCGATGATCTGGTCGGCGCTGGCGGGTGGCCGCCTGCTGACGCAGGAGCCGACTGCATCGCCGCAATTGCAGCGGGTGCAGCAGGTATTGCAGCAGATTGCGGCAGAACTCAGTTTGCCTGTCAGCACGGTGGCGCTGGCTTGGGTGCTGCAGCATCCTTCGCGTCCGGTTGTCCTGACAGGTTCCGGCCGGCTGGCAGCAGTGCGCGAGGCTGTGCAGGCCTGCACGCAGGTCTTGTCGCGCGAGAACTGGTTCCGGCTCTGGACGGCATCCGCCGGCCGCTCGGTTGATTAATGCCGGAATCAATGCAGGATGAATTGCTGGATTCGTTCCGGCATCACGCAGTTTTGTGTGCCGGACGACTCACTATGTTCAGATGACCTGATAGGCTGATTGCATCCAGTCGATAAAAAGCTGCACTTCAGGCCGCAGGCTGGGCTGGGCTTCATGCACCAGGTAATAGGCATGCGGCGGACTGGCCAGCTGGGTATCAAACAGACGGACCACATCGCCGTTGTCAATCATGTCCTGCGCGAAATGCTGACGCGTGAGACCCACGCCGTGACCATGCTTGACTGCTTCCAGCAGCAGACCGAGATCATCCACACGCAGGCCGCGCGTCGGTTCTGCCCAGTCCAGTCCGGCGACTTCGAACCACGGCTGCCACGGCTCCAGCGCTGAGCGCAGCAGTCGTGCATGGCGCAGATCTTCCGGTGTTTTGACCGGCGGGATGGTCTTCAGATAGGCGGGGCTGGCGACGGCGAAACTGGGTTCGACAAACAGTTTTTTGGTCACCAGATTGGGATATTCCCCAGCGCCGAAGCGGACTTCGACATCGCTTTCCGACAGGCTCAGATCGTACAGCGGGACGAACAGATAGACTTCGACTTCAATGTCCGGATATTCGGCCATGAATTCGGCCAGTCGCGGCATGAACATGTAACGGGCAAAAGTTGGCGGTACCGTCACTTTGACCCGCATCTGATTTTGGGTCGTTTTGTTAGGCAGGGGAAAATCCGAAAGGGTACGCAGCGCAGCCCTGACAACATCCAGATAGCGCCGGCCGAATTCCGTCAGGGTGACACTGCGTCCCTCCCGCACAAACACCCGTTCGCACAGATGCTCTTCCAGCAGGCGGATCCGGTGCGACAGGGCGGATGGGGTGATGCAGAGTTCTTCCGCAGCCACGGCAAAGGATCCGAAGCGGGCAGCTGCTTCAAAAGCGGAAAGAGCGTGAACCGGTGGTAATCGTGTAGCCATCGTGAGTCCTGGTCATTATTCTGTTTTGCGGGCTGAACGGATTGTATTGCAAGGCGCGCAGGCGGCGGGCAACATTTTGTACATACGATATACACCAATCTCGCACGCATCGTTCCCGGCCGGATGTCAGCATTGTCGTGAACAATACTGACATGAGTATTACGAAGCCGGAATGCAACAGATTTTCCGGCGCATGCGTTCAGCCATTCCGCATGAATTGCTTATCCAGCGCCCTATTATGATGCGTACCGGGCATTTTTGTCTTATGCTCTGTGACTTCATTGCGGATTTCGGACATAACATGGGTAATAGGCTTTCTAAAATTGCAACTCGCACCGGCGATGCCGGAACAACCGGGCTGGGTGACGGCAGTCGTGTCGATAAGGATGCGCTGCGGGTGCACGCTATGGGCGATGTGGATGAACTGAATTCCCATATTGGGGTTCTGCTGTGTGAGAATTTGCCGGAGCAGATGCAGCAGGAGCTGATTTCGATTCAGCACGACTTGTTTGATCTGGGCGGTGAACTCTGTATCCCGGGTTATCAGCTGATCACGGCGGAACAAGTTGCCAGGCTGGATGCCTTGCTGGAAAAATACAACGCCAATCTTCCGCCGCTGAAAGACTTCATTTTACCGGGAGGCTCGCGCCAGGCTGCACTGGCGCATGTTTGCCGCACCGTATGCCGCCGGGCGGAACGCGCCATTGTCAGTGTCGGGAAAAGCGAACCCATCAATGATGCGCCGCGGCAGTATGTGAACCGCCTGTCCGATCTGATGTTTGTGCTGGCACGGGTGCTGAATCACTTAAGCCGCGGTGCCGATGTGCTATGGGAAAAGGAGCGTGAGCGCTGATGCGGCGGAACGGCGCGTGCTCTGGAGTGTGCCTTATTTTTGCCGGTGCCGTTCCAGCAGCCTGGTAAGCGCCATTTTCAATGCGGCATTCTGTGTGTTGTCATCCATGGTTTTTTCCAGGTGACTGAATGCCTGCAGGGCGGTGGCGGACAGTTTCAGCTGTTTGACCGGCGGTGCTTTGGGCACCGTCCGCTTGACTTGTACTTTGATACGGATTGCGTTAATCTGCCAGCCACGTTCGAGCAGGTAAGCCTGCAGTTTCGGACAATATTGTTTCAGCTTCGTCGCCAGGGCGGCATTCGGCGCAGAAAGCGTCAGCCGGTTTTCAGCCAGCTGCATGACTTCACAAGTATCAAATATCGGTGGCAGGATTGCCGCACAATCTTTTTGTAACGACACATTGCGCTGGATCGCCGGCAACAGAGGCGAGAATTTTTCATTCATGCGCAGAAAATCGGCAGCGCCGCTGGCACCCTGAACCGGGCGTCCGCGCCTGATATGGATTCGAAACGGAGGTGATGAAGATGTCGGCATGGGCAGCACATTACCATAAAGCGGCGCAGTCTTTAGCGTCAGAAGCTCACAGGGGAGAGAAATGCAGATCATTCTGATGCATTCCCGTTTCACGCAGGCCAAATCCGTCACGTTGGCGACGCATCACATTGTGATCGGATTGTTAGGATTCTTGATCGTCACCATGCTGTGTGCCGCACTGATGGCCGCCGTGACTTTGCGGCTGGCGAGCGCCGATGTGCCGCTGTTGAAAAGCATCCTTCCGGCCAGCGCATCCCTGGTCAATGATCCCAACGCCAAAGACCGCTATGTGAAAGAAAACCTGGCGGCAATGGCTGTCAAACTGGGAGAAATGCAGGCGCAGCTGATCCGGCTGGATGCGCTGGGGGAGCGGGTGCAGGGGCTGGCCGGCATCAAACCGGAAGAGTTTAATTTCAAGGAGCTGCCACCGCGGGGCGGACCGGAAATTTCCAGCGCCCCTGCGCATGAGCTGAATATGTCCGAGTTTCAGGCGGCGCTGGACGCCTTGTCCACCGATGTGGATCACCGCTCCGATTATCTGAATGTGGTGGAAACCAAGCTCATGGGATTCAAGATGCAGTCCAAGCTGCTGCCCACGATTCAGCCGGTGAATGTGAGTTACAACGCGTCCGGTTTCGGCTGGCGGTTAGACCCGTTCACGGGACGCAATGCTTTTCACGAAGGCATTGATTTTCCGGCACCGACCGGCACCCCGATTGTGGCTGCGGCTGGCGGTGTGGTGATTGCCGCCGAATACCATCCGCAATTCGGCAATATGCTGGAAATTGACCACGGCGGGGATTTAATTACCCGTTATGCGCACACCTCTAAAATCTATGTGAAACTCGGCGATATCGTCAAACGCGGCCAGCATATCGCCGATATTGGCTCAACCGGACGCTCAACCGGTGCGCATCTGCATTTCGAGGTCAGGGTCAAAGACGTGCCGCAAAATCCGCATAAATTCCTGTCTGCGGGCGCCAATCTGGCAAATGTTGCAGCTTTGAATCAAAAATAAGCTTGAGTTTGCACAAATTGCCACCAACTCCTGCCAATACGGCCAGCTTTTGCTCAGTGTTTACTGGTGAAGCCTGAGCCGCATGGTAGAATCGTGAGTTATCCCTTAATGTTGCTGTGAAGGCAAGTATTGCGGCAATCTTTTTCCAGAATTTAACTTTTCGTTCATAGCATGTCATTCCTGACCAAGATATTCGGCAGCCGTAATCAGCGGCTTTTGAAGCAATACCAAAAAACGGTGCGTCAGATCAACGCACTGGAACCTCAGTTCGAGGCGCTGTCAGACGAGGCATTACAAGCCAAGACTGCTGAATTCAAGGCCCGCGTTGCGAAAGGCGAAACGCTCGATGATCTGCTGGTCGAAGCATTCGCGGTATGCCGCGAAGCCAGTAAGCGCGTCTTGAAAATGCGCCACTTCGACGTCCAGATGATCGGCGGGATGGTGCTGCATTACGGGAAAATCGCGGAAATGGGGACCGGTGAAGGTAAAACCCTGATGGGTACCCTGCCGATTTACCTCAATGCGCTGTCCGGCAAAGGCGTGCATGTGGTGACGGTGAATGACTATCTGGCGCAACGCGATGCCGAATGGATGGGGCAACTGTACGGCTGGCTGGGTCTCAGCACCGGCATCAACCTGTCGCAGCTCGATCACGATGCCAAGCAGGAAGCGTATGCCTCCGACATCACTTACGGTACGAATAACGAATTCGGTTTTGACTACCTGCGCGACAATATGGTGTTCGAGGCCAAGGAACGCGTGCAGCGCAGCCTGAATTTCGCGGTGGTGGACGAGGTCGATTCGATCCTGATCGATGAAGCCCGCACACCGCTGATTATTTCGGGACAGGCAGAAAATCACACCGAGCTGTATTACAAAATGAACGAAGTGCCGAAGCTGCTGACTTTGCAGATCGGCGAAGAAACACCGGATGGCAAAGGCGTCATCGAAGTCCCCGGTGATTACACCAAAGATGAAAAAGCGCATCAGGTTCTGCTGACCGAAGCAGGGCATGACAAAGCCGAAAAAATCCTGACCCAGATGGGCCTGCTGCCGGAAGGCGCATCGCTGTACGATCCTGCGCATATCACGCTGATCCATCATCTGTATGCGGCGCTGCGCGCCCATGCGCTGTATTTCAAAGACCAGCATTATGTGGTGCTGGACGATGAAATCGTGATCGTGGATGAATTTACTGGCCGTATGATGACCGGCCGTCGCTGGTCGGACGGCTTGCATCAGGCGGTTGAAGCCAAGGAAGGTGTGCGCATCCAGAACGAAAACCAGACACTGGCGTCGATCACTTTCCAGAATTATTTCCGTATGTACGCCAAGCTGTCCGGCATGACCGGTACGGCAGATACCGAAGCGTATGAATTCCAGGAAATTTACGGTCTGGAAACCGTGGTGATTCCGCCGAACCGTCCGTCCCAGCGCAAAGACCGTCAGGATCAGGTGTATAAATCGGCCGAGGAAAAATACGGCGCGATGCTGAAAGATATTCAGGATTGCTACGAGCGCGGTCAGCCGGTGCTGGTCGGGACCACCTCGATTGAAAATTCCGAGCTGTTGTCCGGCATTTTGACGAAGGCGAAACTGCCGCATAACGTACTTAATGCAAAACAGCATGCGCGCGAGGCGGAAATCGTCGCGCAGGCAGGACGTCCGCAGGCGATCACGATTGCGACCAATATGGCGGGGCGCGGTACCGATATCGTCCTCGGTGGCAATGTCGCCAAACAGGTCCAGATGATCGAAGCAAACGCTGCCCTGTCGGATGCTGAAAAACAGGCGCAATCGCAAAAACTGCGTGATGAATGGCAGTCGCTGCATGAAAAAGTGGTGAACGCAGGCGGTCTGCATATCATTGGTACCGAACGTCACGAATCCCGCCGGGTGGACAACCAGCTGCGCGGCCGCTCCGGCCGTCAGGGCGATCCGGGTTCCAGCCGTTTCTATCTGTCGCTCGATGATCAGTTGCTGCGCATTTTTGCCGGTGACCGCGTGCGCGCGATCATGGAACGTCTGAAAATGCCGGAGGGCGAACCGATCGAAGCCGGTATCGTCAGCCGTTCTATCGAATCTGCCCAGCGTAAAGTCGAGGCACGCAACTTCGATATCCGCAAACAGTTGCTCGAATACGATGACGTGGCGAACGATCAGCGTAAAGTCATTTACCAGCAGCGTAATGAATTGCTTGAAGCGCAGGATATTACCGAACTGATGACATCGCTGCGGCATGGCATGTTTACCGATGTCGTCAGAACGTATGTGCCTGCCGAATCGGTTGAAGAGCAATGGGACATCGCCGGGCTCGAAGCCGTGCTGGCATCGGAATGGGCGCTGGATGTGCCGCTGAAGAAAATGCTCGCTGACGAGCCGAATCTGGTGGACGAAGACATTCTGGCGCGCGTGCAGCAAGCCGCCGATGCGGCATACGATGCCAAAGTGGCGCTGGTCGGTAAAGAATCATTTGCGGGCTTTGAGCGCAGCGTGATGTTGCAGAGCATCGACACCCACTGGCGCGAGCACCTGGCAGCGCTGGACCATCTGCGCCAGGGTATTCATCTGCGCGGTTATGCGCAGAAAAATCCGAAACAGGAATACAAACGTGAAGCCTTTGAACTGTTCGCGCAAATGCTGGACCTGATTAAAGGCGAAGTGATCCGGACCGTGGTCACGGTGCGGATCCAGTCGCGCGAAGAAATCGAGGCGGCGGAAGAGCAGATGGCACAGCCGCAGGTCGAAAACGTGCATTACCAGCACGCGGACTTCGACGCCAATGCTTCCCCTGAAGATATGCTGGCGCCAGCTGCACTGGAGAGCGACGGCCAGCCGGAAATGGTCTATGGCTTAAAGGTGGGCCGCAATGACCCTTGTCCGTGCGGCAGCGGCAAGAAATACAAGCAGTGTCACGGCAAGCTGGCCTGAGCAACCACGTGAGCTGACCGGATCAGGCAAACGAAGGTACGTGAAGCATTTGCAAGCATGTGCAGACAGAGAAAGGGATGAGGAAACTCATCCCTTTTTTATTGGTCATGAATGTCGCGTCCATGTTGTTGCCCGCATGAATATTTTTAATGTCTGGAAGCATTAAAAATATACTCCCAGGGAGTATTTATAAACGCCCAATCTCTATCTGGATGTCAGGTCGGTTTTGATAAAACATCGGGGGAGTATATTTCTGCGCAATGGGTTCTGTGGCGCAGGAAGCATTGACGTTGCCGAGCTGGCTGCCTTGCCTGCCGATTTCCGGCATACTCGTTCTGAAAGTTTCTGTTTCCCTTGTTCCGACCATTCTGTGTGGAGTGTCTATGGATTTGAATCTGAGTGCGGCTGATCTGGCGTTTCGTCAGGAAGTGCAGACCTTTCTGGCGCAGGCATTACCGGCGGATATCCGTGACAAGGTGCGGCAGGGCTGGCCTTTGCAGCGTGACGATTACCTGCGCTGGCAGCGCATCCTGCATGCCCGTGGCTGGGGTGGCAGTACCTGGCCGCAGGCGTTTGGCGGCACTGGCTGGAATGCGGTACAAAAATACCTGTTTGATGAAGCCTGTTCTGCCGCTGGTGCGCCGCGGCTGCCACCGTTCGGTATCAAGATGGTGGCGCCGGTGCTGATGGAATTCGGATCCCCAGCGCAACAACAACGGTTTTTACCGAAGATTCTGGCGGGTGAAGAATGGTGGTGTCAGGGCTATTCCGAGCCCGGCGCGGGCTCCGATCTGGCCGCCGTCAAGACCAGCGCGGTACGGCAGCGGGATGCCGATGGTGATTATTATCTGGTTAATGGCCAGAAAACCTGGACCACGCTGGCGCAATATGCCGACTGGATTTTTTGCCTGGTGCGTACCGACAAAGAGGTCAAGCCGCAGCGCGGGATTTCCTTCCTGCTCATTGATATGCGTACCCCGGGCGTGACGGTGCGGCCGATCATCACTGCAGATGGCGCGCACGAGGTCAATGAAGTCTGGTTTGATCAGGTCCGGGTGCCGGCGCAGAATCTGGTCGGCGAGGAAAATCAGGGCTGGACTTACGCCAAGTTTCTGCTCGGGCATGAGCGCACCAATATTGCCGGCATCGGAATTGCAAAACGCGAACTGGCGCGGCTCAAGCGGCTCGCCGAAAAGCAGTGCCGCAACGGTGTGTCATTGCTGGAAGATGCGCAATTTGCACAGCGGATTGCCCAGGTTGAGATTGACCTGATGGCGCTGGAGATGACTAATTTACGTGTTTTGTCCGCCGAGGCGCAGCAGCGCGCACCGGGACCGGAAGCCTCGATTCTGAAAATCAAGGGCACGGAAATTCAGCAAAACATCACCGAGCTGATGATGCTTGCTGCCGGACCGCAGGCGCAGGCATTCCAGCGCGAGGCGATGGATGATGCATTTACCGGTTATGCCGCCACTTCCGGCGAACTCCGTGCGCTGGGCAGCAATTATCTGAATATGCGCAAGCTGTCGATTTACGGCGGCTCCAACGAAATCCAGAAAAACATCATTGCGCAGATGATCGTCGGTCTCTGATCGCAGTTTCCACACTTCCGTAATACCCTGCCGCCAGCCTGTTTTGCTCCTCTGCCGGCGGCAGGCCACAGGCAGACGGCAGGCGCAGTTTTCTGCATCGCAGCGTAATAAAATGCCCTACAATGTCGGCTTGATTTCATCGCTAGGAAAACTACCATGGCCGTTAATTCTCCCCTTCCTGTTGCTGCTGATCTGAAGCCGGTTGCAGGTATCCGTCTGGGTTACGCAGAAGCAGGAATCCGCAAAGCCAACCGCAAAGACCTGCTGGTCATGGAACTGGCGCCAACGGCTACCGTGGCTGGTGTGTTCACCACCAATCGTTTCTGTGCGGCCCCGGTGCAGGTCGCCAAGGCGCATCTGGAAGGGCTGCGGATGGCGACTGGTACCATCCGCGCACTGGTGGTGAATACCGGTAACGCCAATGCCGGTACCGGCGACACCGGGCTGGCGGCTGCGAATGCCACTTGTGCTGCGCTGGCAGAATTGCTGCAGTGCGAAGCGGCGCAGATCCTGCCGTTTTCCACCGGCGTGATTCTCGAACAACTGCCGGTAGACCGGCTGGTGGCCGGCTTGCCGAAGGCAATTGCGAATCTGAAAGAAGACAACTGGTTCCAGGCTGCCGAAGCCATCATGACCACCGATACGCAGCCGAAAGCGGCATCCGCCACCGTACAGATTGATGGCAAGACGGTGCAGATGACCGGCATCAGCAAAGGTGCAGGCATGATCAAGCCGAATATGGCAACCATGCTGGGCTACCTGGCACTGGACGCCAAAGTTGCGCAACCGGTGCTCGATCATCTGGTGAAGCAGGCTGCAGATCAGTCGTTCAACTGCATCACGATTGATGGTGATACATCTACCAATGATTCCTTCATGCTGATCGCCACCGGTGCCGGCGAGGTGGAAATTACTGAAATCGACTCTCCCGAATACCGATTGCTGGCTACTGCCGTGACCGCACTGGCACAGAAACTGGCGCACATGATTATCCGCGATGGCGAAGGTGCGACCAAGTTCATCACGATTGCGGTGGAAGAAGGGCAATCTGTTGACGAGTGCCGCAAGATCGCTTATTCGATCGCGCATTCGCCGCTGGTCAAAACAGCTTTCTTTGCTTCCGATCCGAATCTGGGACGTATTCTGGCCGCGATTGGTTATGCTGGTGTCGGCGATCTGGATGTCAGCAAGCTGAACCTGTATCTGGATGATGTCTGGGTGGCGAAAAACGGCGGGCGCAATCCCGATTACCAGGAGCAGGACGGCCAGCGCGTCATGCAGCAAAGCGAGATCACGATCCGCGTCAGACTGGCGCGCGGTCATGCTGCGGCCACCGTCTGGACTTGCGACCTGTCGCATGATTACGTTTCGATCAATGCCGATTACCGTTCCTGAGTGTTGCCATGAATCAGCTTGAGCATTTCCTGATCCGTGCCGAGCAGGTGCTGACCCGCCTCGAAACCCTGCTGCCGGTGGCGCATCCCGTACCGGACTGGCTGGCGGGATATGCCTTTCGCTGGCGCAAGCGCGGCGGCAGCGGTTATTTGCAGGTCGTGCGCCATCCTTCCGTGATCACGCTGGATGACCTGCACCACATCACCGATCAGAAAGCCCAGATCGCCCAGAACACGCAGCAGTTTGTGCAGAGAAGACCGGCAAACAATGTGCTGCTGACGGGAGCCCGCGGTACCGGCAAATCCTCGCTGATCAAAGCCTGTCTGCAACAATTCGCCGCGCAGGGGCTGCGCCTGATCGAGGTGGATAAAGCCGACCTGGCAGACCTGCCGGATATCGTCGATCTGGTGGCTGAACGCCCTGAACGCTTCATCGTTTTTTGCGACGATCTGTCGTTTGAAGAAGGTGAAGCCGGTTACAAGGCATTGAAAGTCGCACTGGATGGCAGTATTGCCGCGCAGTCAGATAATGTGCTGATCTATGCGACCTCAAACCGCCGCCATCTGCTGCCGGAAAAAATGTCCGACAACAGCGGCTATACGCACGGTGATGACGGCGACCTGCATCCGGGGGAAACGGTAGAGGAAAAAATTTCCTTGTCCGAACGCTTTGGACTATGGGTTTCGTTTTATCCGTTCCGGCAGGATGATTATCTCGGCATCGTGGCGCACTGGCTGCAGACTTTTTCCTGCACGGCAGAGCAGATTGCTGCGGCGCGCCCTGAAGCGCTGCGCTGGGCGTTGCAGCGCGGCTCCCGCTCCGGACGGGTGGCGTGGCAGTTTGCACGCGATTACGCTGGCAGGCTGAATGGGGTAGTGCATGAGTGACACGGCAGTTGCGCGGCAAGGCCCGATTGATGTTGCCGTCGGTATTCTGATGACACCCAATGGCGACGTACTGCTTGGACAAAGACCGCAAGGCAAGCCGTATGCCGGCTACTGGGAATTCCCCGGAGGAAAAGTCGAGCCGGGGGAGCCGATTCTGGATGCGCTGAAGCGGGAGTTTGTCGAGGAGCTGGGAATACATATCCTCAGTGCCGAACCCTGGTGCGGCGTGGAACACGTGTATCCGCATGCGCATGTCCGGCTGCATTTTTACATCAGCCGTGAATGGCAAGGTGAACCGCAAAGCCTGGAAGGGCAGGCGTTTGCCTGGCAAGGCAGTGTCGGCGTCAGTCCGCTGCTGCCCGCAACCATTCCCTTGCTGGCGTGGTTAGGTTTATTGCAGACTGATGCCAGTCTGACCATACCAGACTGAGACCTGTGAATCAAAAACGGCATAACCATGCCGTTTTTTACCGCTTTTCATCTTGTCAATCCGGAGCGTTGCGTTGTCTTTTTAGCGCAACTTTCTCTGTCATTTCGCCAATTCTCTGTTACTTTTCGGGCTGAGATTATTTTCTGTACCCTTTTTATTTTGTGGTGTATTGAAATTAGTACGGTGTATTTTTTATTGTACACCGTCATTGTTTGAGTACACTTAAGACTGGTGATGAGATGTGGTCATCCGTTTTACGGCATCAGGTGTATTGAAAAGTATACATTCAGTATCAGGGTGTCATACCGACACCGTGGTTAAGTCCTTGAATTATTGTGATAACGACAGATGGCACAGGCATTGCTAAGAGTGAATATCTCATTTCTCTGAAGTAATGGAGTGCAAACACTATGCAACACATAGAAGCAAGAGCCGGCGCTGTACTGCATATCGACTTGCAGGCAGTGCGCGATAACTACCGTTTGCTCCGGAATCGGCTGGGTACCGCAGTCTGCGGTGCTGCGGTCAAGGCGGATGCTTATGGACTGGGAGCGGAAAGAGTCGCTCTGGCGCTGTATGCAGAAGGGTGCCGGCATTTTTTTGTCGCGCATCTGGAAGAAGGCATTGCCTTGCGTCCGCATTTGCAGCAAGCCGCCCAGATTATCGTGATGCACGGCTCTCCAGTCGGTTGCGAAGCTGATTTTCTGGCGTATCAGTGCACACCGGTATTGAACAGTCTGCCGCAGATACGGGCCTGGCAACGGCTGGCGCAGCAGGAGCAGCGGGCATTGCCAGCGATTGTGCAGATCGATACCGGCATGGCGCGCATGGGATTGTCTGCGGCTGAAGTGGCGCAGCTGAAACAAGACTCCAGTATGTTAGATGGAATTGCCGTCTCGCATGTGATGAGTCATCTGGCCTGCGCGGAAGATCAGGCCAATCCGATGAACCGGCAGCAGCTCGATCAGTTCCGCCTGTTGCGTCAGTTATTCCCCGGCGCCAAGGGCAGTCTGGCAAATTCTTCCGGTATTTTCCTGGGACCAGATTTTCATTTTGATCTGGCGCGCCCCGGTGCTGCCTTGTACGGCGTGGCGCCGGTTGCCGGTCAGGCCAATCCGATGAAGGCGGTTGCGTATCTGCAGGGACGCATTATCCAGACCCGCGAAATCCCGGCCAATACCAGCGTCGGCTACGGTGCGACCTGGCGCAGCACGCGGGTCAGCCGCATTGCGACCGTGGCTGTGGGCTATGCTGATGGCTGGCTGCGCAGTCTCAGTAATTGCGGCGTCGCGCATATCGCGGGGCAGGCGGCACCGATGGTGGGCAAGGTTTCCATGGACACGATCACGCTGGATGTGACCGGGGTCGCTGAGGCCGATCTGTACCCCGGTGCGCTGGTTGACCTCATTTCAGCGACCAATACGGTCGATCAGATTGCTGAGAAGGCAGGCACGATCGGTTATGAAATTCTGACCAGTCTCGGTGCCCGTTATCAGCGTCATTACATGAATGATGCCACGGCCGCCGGTACCTGGGCCGGGCAGGCAGCAGGCAATACTAATCAAGAAGAATTCACCCCCGCACTGATGGGCAGTCAAGGAGTCTCAGCATGAAAGTCGTCATTCTCGGAGCAGGCGTTATTGGTACCGCCTCTGCATATTTTCTGGCAAAAGCCGGTCACGAAGTCACCGTGATCGAGCGTCAGCCCGCACCGGCGCTGGAAACCAGCTATGCCAATGCCGGCGAGGTCTCTCCCGGTTACTCGGCACCCTGGGCGGGTCCCGGCGTGCCGTTAAAGGCCATTAAATGGCTGATGATGAAACACAGCCCGCTGGCAATCAGCCCCACTTTTGACCTGAACACTTGGCGCTGGGTCATGCAGATGCTGATGAACTGCACTTCCGCCCGCTATGAAGTGAACAAAGGCCGGATGCTGCGCATGGCAGAATACAGCCGCGACGTCTTGCAGCAATTGCGTGCGGATACCGGTATCCATTACGACGAACGGATGCAGGGCACCCTGCAACTGTTCCGCAATCAGGCGCAGCTCGATGCCGCAGAGGCTGATATCGCCATTCTGAAGCGTTACGATGTGCCATACGAAAAACTGGACAAGGCGGGTTGCCTGCAGGTGGAACCGGCGCTGGCAAACGTGCAGGAAAAATTCGTCGGCGCATTGCGTCTGCCAGGAGACGAGACCGGCGACTGCTTTAAATTCACCCAGAATCTGGCGAAGCTGGCAGAGGGTCTGGGCGCGCAGTTCCGCTACGGCGTCAGCATTGAACGCCTGGTGAAGGAAGGGGATCAGATTACTTCAGTCATGACCTCTGCCGGTGAATTCAAGGCAGACAGCTATGTGCTGGCGCTGGGCAGCTATTCTCCCATCATGCTGCGTGAATTGGGCATCCGGATTCCGGTATATCCGATCAAAGGTTATTCGATCACCGTGCCGATCACCGATGCCAGCCGCGCGCCGGAATCGACCGTCATGGATGAAACCTACAAGGTGGCAATCACCCGTCTGGGCGACCGCATCCGGGTTGGCGGTACCGCTGAGATCACCGGTTATAACCTCGAATTGCGGCGTGACCGGCGGGATACGCTGGAATTTTCAGTCACAGATTTATTCCCGGGTGGCGGCGACGTCGCCAAAGCTGAATTCTGGACCGGCTTGCGCCCGATGACGCCGGATGGCACCCCGGTCATCGGGCCGACACCGTATCGCAATCTGTTCCTCAATACCGGGCACGGTACGCTGGGCTGGACCATGGCTTGCGGTTCCGGACAGTTTATTGCCGACATCGTTTCGGGTAAGAGGCCCGCGATTTCGACAGAGGGACTGTATATGGATCGCTATGGCAGCGTGAATCGTCCTATCATTATTTCGAGGGAGTTGGCATGAGCCAGTTTGAACAATTACTGTCCTCCACCCAAGTGTTTGCTGACAGCAATCTGAATACCCGTTTTTATACGGCGATCGAATTGCTGGCGCAGATCATGGTGGTCATGCCACGTGCCACCACGGTCGCCGGCCTGCAGCAGGCCACCGGCCAGACGCCACGCATGATCCGTTCTATTTTGTCGACCCTGAGCAAGGATGGTCTGGTCGGTCGTGACGCCAAGGAAAAAGATGCCTGGCATTGCCGTGACTGCAACGGCGTCATCACGCTGGCCGACGTGTATCGCTGTTTCGTGGAAGCTGAAGAGCGTGCCGCGCTGAAAGCCGCTGCACAGACCGCAGATAGTGCAGAAGCGACTGATGAACAGGCCTCTCCCTCCCGCAGCAGCAGCCAGCAAAGCGTGGATCTGCTCATGATGCAGGTTAAAATGACCGTGAACCGCGCCGTGGTACAGCAGCTGGAGCAGTTTGATCTGAGCCGTTTGCGCGGACTGGCAACGGCTGCCGGCTTCCGCAGCCAGCACGCGCGGCCACGTGTGTATATCCCCGAACCTTATTAATATTTCTCTCTTCCTCAATGCGCATCAATATACAGTTCAGGGACCGGGTTGGTATTGCGCATGAGATTCTGGCCGTACTCGCGAAGCGGGGCCTGAATGTGGTGGCGGTCGAAGTGGATCCGCCACAGATTTATATCGATAGTCCGGATCTGCTCGAATACATGCTGCCGGAATTGCGGCAGGACTGTCAGCAAGTGCGCGGCGTAGGCGAAATTCAGGTGATCGATGTTTTGCCTGGCATGCGCCGCCGCCTGCATCTGGACACCATCATGGCGGTGATGGAAGACCCGGTGCTGGCGATTGATGGCAATGGCTGCGTCGTGATTGCCAATGCCGCTGCTGCTGCTGTGGCGGGCATGACGGAAGCCAGTCTGTGCCGCCTGAGTCTGTCGCAGATACTGGATGATGCCGAAATCCAGAATGAATTGCTCCGTAGCAGTTTCCGCATTCCCAGCCGGGAAGTGATTCTGAACGGCGAACCTTTTTTTATGGATGTCACACCGGTTTCTGAACCATTGCTGCCGGAACCGGCCTTGCTGGTGAAGTCGCTCGGTGCCGTGCTGACATTCCATGCACCGGCACGTATCGGCGGCCGGATTCATGCGCTGCAAAACACGGCTGGCAGCGGCTTTGACCTGATCATCGGCGAATCTGAACAAATCCGTTCGCTTAAGAAAAAAGCGGCACGGGTCGCCGTCGTGGATGCGCCTTTGCTGATTACCGGCGAAACCGGCACCGGGAAAGAGCTGCTGGCAAAAGCCTGCCACGGTGCCAGTAACCGTAGCAATGCCCCGTTCCTTGAGCTGAATTGTGCCGCGCTGCCGGAGAGCCTGGCAGAAAGCGAATTGTTTGGCTATATGTCTGGCGCATTTACCGGCGCGCAGCGCGGCGGCAAGCCGGGTTTATTTGAAATGGCCGACGGTGGAACCGTGTTTCTGGACGAAATCGGCGAAATGTCCCTGTATTTACAGGCAAAACTGCTGCGGTTTCTGAATGACGGCAAATTCCGGCGTATCGGCGGCGACAAGGAAGTCAGTGTCAATGTCCGCATCATCAGTGCGACGCACCGTAATTTGCGGAAAATGGTGCAGGAAGGTCAGTTCCGGGAAGATCTGTTCTACCGGCTGAATGTGCTGCATCTGGAAATGCCGGCGCTGCGTGACCGTCCGGATGACATTTTGCCGCTGGCGGCGCATTTCATCGAACGCGCCTGCACCCAGTCGCAGAAAGCCGTATGCCGCCTGAATGCCTCCGCCTGCGCGGCGCTGGTGTCGAACCGCTGGCCGGGCAATGTAAGGCAATTGCAGAACGTGGTGTTCCGGGCGATCACTATGTCGGATCAGCGGGTGCTGGATGCGGCAGACCTGGATTGGGCAGAGGGCAGCATCAGCGCCGATGAGGTGAATCTTGATGTGGCCGAAGACTGGGATGCTTCAGTTGACCTGTTTGAGCAATCCCTGCTGGAACGACTCTATCCGCAATACCCTTCCAGCCGGAAGCTTGCCGCCAGGCTGAAAACCTCGCATTCCATGATCGCTGGCAAACTCAGGAAATACGGGATTCCGAAAAAACGCTAGCGCAGTAATCAGCAGGCTCAGGCGTCCGGATTCAGTGAAGCGTCAGTATTCGGGTCTTCCGGCAAATTCACTGCCGGGATGCTGTATTTTTCTTCCGCCCATGCGCCGAGATCAATCTGTTTGCAGCGCTCCGAGCAAAATGGGCGCCAGCGACTGGCTTCCACCCATTCAACCTGCTCGTGACAGGTCGGACAATTTACCTTGGTAACCATGGATTCTTTAAAAATTACAGAGTGTCAGATCAAACGGGATATCGTTTTCAACCGCTTTGGGCTTCATATCGCCTCCCTGTGACATGAAACGTATCCAGAGCATATATTTGTTGGCTGAAATTTCAGGAATCGCTCCCAGTTCCTGTACTACGCTGACACGCAGCAACTGATAGATTTTCCCCTGCAGCATCTGTTGATAACTGCCAGCCTGGGCAACGACTTTGGCGGTGGTGCCGGATTCACGCAGCAGGCGCAGTACGACGTTAATGGCATCGAATAAAGGGGCAATCGGTGCAAACCAGGCGGAAATATCGGCAAACCGTTTTTCAGCAGGGTTTTTTTGCCAGGCATGATAACTGGGCAGATCAAACTCGCAGGCGCCGCCGGGAATAATCGTTCTGCCGCGAATACTCATCAGCCACTCATTGTCCCGTACATTCTGTCCCGTCTTGCCAGTGCAGGCAATCAGTGCGCTGCTGGCACGGTCCACGTCTTCCAGTACCTTGTCCAGCATGTCTGTCTGCACATTCGGGTTGGAGCGGAAACTGATCAATGTGTGCTTTTGTCGCTCAAGTTCCTGCAACAGGTCTGATTTGAGGTCAGCACGTCCTGCTACTTCCAGCATTTCGAAAATGGTGGAAAGCGCCACATGATGCTGTAAAGGATCAGACTGATGCAGGAAAAAAATGAATTTTTCGTACAGGTCTTCCAACCGCAACAGCGTGCGAATACGCTCATTGAAAGGGTATTCGTAAACAATCAAAATAGTGTCCCTGTTTTAGATTTGTGCCAACACAAGTATCACGTGATTCTGAACCATACTGCGGGAAAATACAAATGCCGCGTGCAATTTTTTTGTCACACAAACCAGCCGGACATTGCTGCGGTTTCAGTTCTGATCCGGCGGGATGCCTGCCAGTTGCAGATATTTCCGGTGCAGTTCAAAAACGTGCTGCCGGATCAGGTGCAAATCACCGTCATTGAAGATTATGTCATCGGCAATTTCAGCCCTTTGTTGCCGGGTCGCCTGCGCGTGCATGATATCCATGACCTGCTGTTGCGAGAGATGATTGCGCTGCATGACTCTTTGTATCTGGGTCTGCTCTTCGCAGTCGATCACCAGTATCCGGTCGGCCTTCTGCCGCCAGTTGCCGGACTCAGTCAGTAGCGGCACAACGAAAATCAGGTAGAGACCAGGCGTCGTTTGTGCTGCCTGTTCGGTTTGCTGCCGGATCAGCGGATGCAGAATCTGTTCAAGCTGATGTCTGGCATCCGGATTAGAAAAGACATGTTCGCGCATCCGTTGCCGGTTCATGGACCCATCGGGATTGACGAACTGCGGCCCAAATCTGCTCAGAATCGCTGGCATCGCCAGTCCTTGCGGGCAGGTCAGTTCATGTGCGATCAGGTCGGTATCCACAATCGCCGCTCCGTACCCGGCAAACATGTTGGCGATGGTGGTCTTGCCGCTCCCGATACCGCCAGTCAGGCCGATACTGAAACGCCGTGACATCAAACTCCGCCCAGATACATGGCGACCAGTTTCTTGCCGAAGAATAAGGCGATCAGACCGGCACCTGCCAGATAAGGACCGAAAGGCAGGGGGGTGTTTCTGCCCATGCGGGACAACAGGATCATGATGATCCCGACCACTGCACCGACAACCGAAGACAGCAGCAGAATCACCGGCAGCATGGCCCATCCCATCCAGGCACCGAGTGCGGCCAGCAATTTAAAATCTCCGTAGCCCATGCCTTCTTTGCCCGTTGCGAGCTTGAAAAGCCAATAAATACTCCAGAGTGACAGATAGCCGGCGACTGCACCCATCACGGCAGAAGGCAGCGAGGTGAATGTGCCATTCAGATTGACCAGCAAACCTAACCATATCAGAGGCAAGGTCAGGTCGTCCGGCAATAATTGCGTGTCAGCATCGATCATGGTCATGGCGATCAGAAAAAAGCCCAGTACCATGGCCGACAGTCCGGCCAGGCCGCTGCCAAAATGCCAGATCATTGCTGCTGATAAGAGACAGGTGAACAGTTCGACCAGTGGATAGCGGATTGAAATCGGGGATTTGCAGCTGGTGCACCGGCCACCGATCAGCAGGTAACTGATCACCGGTATATTCTCCAGCGCTGTGATCTGGTGGCCGCAATGCGGACAGGCCGAGCGCGGCAGCACAAGACTGAAACGGTCTGTATGCGGCAGCGGCTGTCCTGATTCACTGGCGACGTAATTGTCTGATTCCCGCTGCATCATTTTCGGCAGGCGATAAATGACAACATTCAGAAAGCTGCCCACCAGTAATCCGAAAATAGCCCAGACCGCCGTGCTCACAGGGTTTCCGGGCAAGGTAAAGAAAATGTATTCAGACAGCATCAGACCACAGAGCCTAACTTGAAAATTGGTAAGTACATGGACACCACCAGGCCACCAATCAGCACACCCAGAATGACCATGATCAGAGGTTCCATCAGGCTGGATAACGACGCAACGGCTTCATCCACTTCCTCTTCATAAAAGTCAGCGACTTTGCCGAGCATATTGTCGAGCGCACCGGATTCTTCGCCGATCGCTACCATCTGCGTCACCATGGTCGGAAAGACATTCGAATTCTGCATCGCCACTGTCAGGCTGGTACCGGTACTGACTTCGGTCTGGATCTTGATCGTGGCATCAAGATAAACTGCATTACCTGCAGCACCGCCCACGGAATCCAGAGATTCGACCAGAGGCACGCCGGCCGCAAACATCGTGGCCAGCGTTCTGGTCCAGCGCGCAATGGTCGCCTTGCGGATGACTGCGCCAAAGATTGGCGCCTGCAACAGCAGTCTATCCATGGTTCTTTGCATTTGCAGAGAGCGGCGCCATGCCTGGAAAAAGAAATAGACACTGCCAAACAGACCACCAAAAATGATGTACCAGTAACTGACGAAGAAATCCGAAACAGCCATGACGAACAGGGTCGGCGCAGGGAGATCGGCGCCAAAGCTGGTAAACACCTGCTTAAAGGCTGGCACCACCCAGATCATGATGACCGCAGTCACAATAAACGCAACCGATAAAATGGCGATCGGATAAGTCAGCGCGGACTTGATCTTCTTTTTGATCGACATGGTTTTTTCTTTGTACAGCGCCAGTCGCGTCAGCAGATCTTCCAGAATACCGGCCTGCTCACCCGCTCCGACCAGATTGCAGAACAGGGGGTCAAAATACAGTGGATACTTGCGAAATGCCTGATTCAGACTAGTCCCGGTTTCAACGTCGGCGCGGATATCCTGCAGCAGTTTGGAAACGGATGCATTGGCATTACCCTTTGCCACGATATCGAAAGATTGCAGCAGCGGCACGCCTGCCTTCATCATGGTCGCCAGCTGACGGGTAAACAGCGTGATATCTGCATCCGTAATTTTTTTGCCGGTACTGTAGCTTTTCTTTTTCAGCTTGGTGACCAGAATTCCCTGACGGCGCAACGTGGCATTGACAATCGCTTCGCCGCCGGCGCGTAATTCTCCTTGCACGGTTTTTCCGAATTTATCCTTACCTTCCCAGGCATAGAGAATTTCTTTGGTTTGTTTTGCTGGCTTGGCTGCATTAGTGGCCATTTAACTGCTCTCCGCTTATTCGTTAGTGCATCCTAGAACTTCTTCAAGACTGGTCAGTCCTTGCTTCACTTTTAACAGGCCGGACTGGCGGAGGTTACGGATGCCTTCGTTCTGGGCCTGGGCTTCAATTTCCATTGCACTGCCGCTGTTGAGAATAATTCTCTCAATATCTTCCGAAATCGGCATCAGCTGATAAATACCGACGCGACCTTTATAACCATTGCCGCTGCAACGCTCGCAGCCAACTGGTTCGTAAGGTTTCCAGCTGCCGTCGAGATCTTCCTCTTTAAAGCCGGCCTGCAGCAACACCTCGTCAAGAATGTCCGCCGGGCGTTTGCAGGTGCAGAGCCTGCGCGCCAGCCGCTGCGCGGTGATCAGGATGACCGAGGAGGCAATATTGAACGGTGCCACGCCCATGTTCATCAAACGCGTCAGCGTGGATGGCGCATCGTTCGTGTGCAGCGTGGAAAACACCATATGACCGGTTTGCGCCGCCTTGATCGCGATATCCGCTGTTTCCAGGTCACGGATCTCACCGACCATGATCACGTCCGGATCCTGACGCAGGAAAGATTTGAGCGCAGCGGCAAACGTCAGGCCGGCTTTATCGTTGACGTTCACCTGATTGACGCCGGGTAAGTTAATCTCAGCGGGATCTTCGGCAGTCGAAATATTGATGCCGGGTTTGTTGATCACATTCAGGCAGGTATACAGGGAAACTGTTTTTCCCGAACCGGTCGGCCCTGTAACGAGCACCATGCCGTAAGGGCGCTGGATCGCGTTCATCAGGGTTTCTTTCTGATCCGGGTCATAACCCAGTGCATCAATCCCCATCTGTGCCTGAGAGCCGTCCAGAATACGCATCACGATTTTTTCGCCAAACAGCGTCGGTAAAGTGCTGACACGGAAATCAATCGATTTGGTGGGGCTCAGTACCAGTTTCATCCTGCCGTCTTGCGGCACGCGTTTTTCAGAGATATCGAGTTTGGAAATAACCTTGATCCGGGACGAAAGTTTATCTTTGATTGCCAGTGGCGGCTGGGCAATTTCCCGCAACTCGCCGTCAACCCTGAAACGGATACGATAAAATTTTTCGAAAGGCTCAAAATGCAGATCGGATGCGCCCATGTTAATCGCGTCGACCAGCATTTTTTGCAGGAAACGGACTATCGGCGCATCATCGACTTCATTGGCCTGCGCATCGGCAGCGGCATTCGCTGCGAGGGTGGCATCATCGTCCTTGAAATCCAGATCAAAATCGTCTCCTGACAATTCATTCAGGTTCTGTTCTGAGGTTTTACTGATTTTTTCCAGTAATTTCAGCAGCACGTCATGCTGCACCATGATCAGTTCGATGCTCAGACTGGTCTGGAACTTGACCTGATCAAATGCTGAATTATTGGTGGGATCGGATACTGCCAGTGCAAGCTTGTTCCCCTTTTTGGCAATCGGGAGCAGGCGCTGTGTCTGCATGAGTTTATGGTCCACCAGCTTGTCCGGCAGCAGGCTTTCATTAATGACCGTTAAATCCAGTAAGGGATAGCCGAAGGTATCCGAACAAAAACTGGCCAGATCGCGCGCGTTCATGTGTTTGCTTTGCAGCAGCTCATCAATAAACGGAGTCTTATCCTGCTGCGTTTTTTTGACAATGGTGTCAACCTGCACCGGAGTCAGCAGATTACCTTGCAATAAGGCCCTCGCCAGACCGGGTGTCGAAACCTGTGATGCAGAATTGGGGGGGACGGCGGACATAATGATTAGTAGGTAAAGTTTGCCAAATCAATCAGTTGCTTCGGGATAATGCAGCCGATACTTTGTTTTGTAAAGCTCAGCTACTTATTTTTACAACTGGGGGCAAGCGGGATGCGTGATCTGTTGCCTTTGTGCGAAGGGAGGGGGCTTTAATAATGCTGCTGGCGGCTGGATATTGCCGATAGGGAGAGCGAATTGCGACTGCCTGTATCAAGGCAATCGCAAATAGGTATTTTGAGCGGGGTTGCGGTTGATCAGTGATTGCGGTGTACCGCAAACTGACTCAGTGTGAGGAGTGCTTCTTTGTAAGACGATGCGGGCAAGGTGGCGACGGCTGCCGCGGCCCGTTCCGCCGCCTGGATGGCTTCCCGCCGGGTATAGTCGAGCGCGCCGGAGCTGGTGATGGCGCTCAGAATTCGGTCAAACTGCGATTCGTCACCCTGCTCAATGCATGAGCGCACCAGTTCTTTGTCTGCATCGGTGCCGTTTTTCATCAGATAAATCAGGGGCAGGGTTGGCTTGCCCTCACGCAGATCATCGCCGACATTTTTACCGATGTCTTCTGCATTTCCGGAATAGTCCAGCACATCGTCGATTAACTGAAATGCGGTGCCGATGCTCCGCCCATATTCTCCCGCAGCGCTGATCTGCTCGTCATTTGCGCCGGCAATCAGCGCCCCGACTTCGGCAGCGGCTTCAAACAGCTTGGCTGTCTTGGAGCGGATAACCTGCAGGTAACGTTCTTCGGTGACATCCGGATCATGCATATTCAGCAATTGCAGAACTTCCCCTTCGGCAATCACATTGGTGGCATCCGCCATGATTTGCATGACGCGCATGCTGTTGATCGACACCATCATCTGAAAAGCGCGGGAGTACAGGAAGTCGCCAACCAGCACCGAGGCAGCATTGCCGAATAAGGCATTGGCGGTCTGGCGTCCGCGCCGCAGGGAAGATTCGTCGACCACATCATCGTGCAACAGCGTTGCGGTGTGAATAAATTCCACGATCGCCGCCAGTTCGTGATGATGTTTTCCCTGATATCCGTAAGCATTGGCAATCAGCAACACGAGAATCGGACGGATGCGCTTACCGCCGGCACTGATGATGTATTCGGCAATCTGGTTGACCAGGGTGACGTCGGAATGCAATTGCTGACGGATAACCTGATTGACTGCCGACATATCCGTGGCAATCACTTCAGTAATGGGGTTGTGGTTTGCAGTGGCAGACAAGGGGAATCCTGCTAAATAATCCAAGACCGCGAGATTATACGACGCCGTCATCGAATTTGCGCTGTTACCTATAGCAAGAACGCCGGATTTTGATGTGCAGCATGAAAGTTCACTCAATTCCGGGACAGCGGCAGTATATTGGCTGCTGAAAAAATGTGCAAATTGTCTTTGACTTGAGGCTGCAGCCTATGTATAATTTGGGGTTTTCCCGAATTCCCCGGGCAGTAATGGGCAGGGCGGAGAAAATTCTTTTTATTTATTTGATGAGGTTTCCCATGTACGCGGTCATAAAAACCGGTGGCAAACAATATAAAGTTGTTGCCGGTGAAAAACTTAAAGTAGAACAGATACCTGCAGACATTGGCTCCGAAATCACCATTGATCAAGTGCTCGCATTGGGCGCGGGTGAGACCATTAAATTTGGTGCTCCATTGGTCGCAGGTGCTACGGTGCTGGCTAAGGTAGTAGATCACGGTCGTCACGACAAAGTACGCATTTTCAAAATGCGTCGTCGTAAGCATTACCAGAAGCGTCAAGGCCACCGCCAAAACTACACTGAACTGCAAATCGTATCTATCAACGGTTAATCCTCCCGGTTAATTGTTTATTACCTGTATCAAGGAGCTATTAAATGGCACACAAAAAAGGCGGCGGCACCACGCGCAACGGCCGTGACTCAGAGTCGAAACGCTTAGGCGTTAAAGTTTACGGCGGCCAGGCAATCAATGCTGGCGGTATCATCGTTCGTCAACGCGGTACACGTGTACACGCTGGTGAAAACGTTGGTATGGGCAAAGATCACACTTTGTTTGCTCTGGTTGACGGCAAAGTACAATTTGCAATCAAAGGTGCCAACAAGCACCAGTACGCAATTGTTGTTGCAGCTTAAGGTTTGATGAGTTCGTTTTGAAGTAATTCAAACCAGGGCGCAAGCCAGTACAATAAAAAGGCTCTGCCATTGGTAGAGCCTTTTTAGTTTAGTATTGACGCAAAATTCCCCTGACAGAATGACAGCTCCTTGTCCCGCATGTGATTGTCTGCATCGCAGCACCTAGCCAGGACAATGGTATGTAACCCTGCTGGTTCAAAAAAAATTGTCTGTGAGAGATCCTGTATAAATCCATTGTTCCATTTGGGTAACAAAGATTTATACAAGCTTTTTTAGGTGCTTAAAAATGAAATTTATTGACGAAGCCAGAATTGAAGTCATCGCTGGCGATGGCGGTAACGGTGTCGCCTCTTTTTGCCGCGAAAAATTCCGTCCGTTCGGTGGTCCGGACGGTGGCGATGGCGGCCGTGGCGGCAGTATCTGGGCAGTGGCCGATCGCAATATTAATACACTGGTTGACTACCGTTTTTCCAAGCTGCATAAAGCCAAGGATGGCGAAAACGGGCGTGGTGCTGATTGTTACGGCAAAGGTGCCGACGATATCTTCCTGCGCATGCCAGTCGGAACCTTAATTACCGACCGCAATACCGACGAAGTGATTGCTGACCTGACCGAACATGGACAGCAAGTTGAACTGGTCAAAGGCGGCGAAGGCGGCTGGGGCAACATCCACTTCAAGACCTCGACCAACCGCGCGCCGCGTCAGCGTACCGAAGGCAAGGAAGGTGAGCGCCGCGAATTGCGTCTGGAGCTGAAGGTCCTGGCAGACGTTGGTTTGCTGGGGATGCCGAATGCAGGTAAATCGACCTTCATTACCGCTGTCTCGAACGCACGCCCGAAGATTGCCGATTATCCATTCACCACCTTGCACCCGAATCTGGGGATGGTGCGCGTCAGTCATGAAAAAAGTTTCGTGATTGCAGACATTCCAGGGTTGATTGAGGGAGCAGCGGACGGTGCCGGTTTGGGGATTCAGTTCCTCAAGCATTTGCAGCGCACCGGTTTGTTGCTGCACATTGTTGATCTGGCTCCATTTGACGAAAATGTCGATCCGGTCAAGGAAGCCAAGGCTTTGATCAAGGAGTTGCGCAAATACGATGAAAGCCTGTATGAAAAGCCGCGTTGGCTGGTGCTGAACAAGCTTGACGTATTAAATGACGATGAGCGCAAAAAGAAAGTCAAAGACTTCGTCAAGCGCTTCGGCTGGAAAGGTCCGGTATTTGAAATTTCCGCTCTGAACCGTGAAGGTTGTGATGATCTGATTACCGAGATTTACGCTTATCTGGAGCAGAAGAGAACGCAGGAGCAACGCTCCCAGGAAACCCAGATGAAAGAAGAGGCGCAGGGTATCCTGTCGATTGATCCGGATGATCCCCGTTTTAAAATCATTGAAGAATGATTATCTGATATCGATGAAAAGCCTGACACGCTGGTGTCAGGCTTTTTTTATGCTGAAAATGAATCGCTCAGCGATCAATGCGGATAGTTTCTGAATGCAAATTTTCAGGACAATGATCAATAAAATTTTATTTGTTCTGAATTTAATTCAGAATAACAAGCATTTTTCGGCATAAAGTATAATCTGGACATTCTGAATTTATTTCTGTCTGGTTTTTTATGCACTCTGTGATCCAACATGCGCGACGCCTGATCATCAAAGTCGGTTCTTCTTTAGTGACGAATGATGGGAAAGGGCTGGATCGTATTGCCATCGAAAAATGGGCAGCGCAAATTGCTGCGCTGCGCGCCATGGGAAAAGAGGTGGTGCTGGTCAGCTCCGGGGCGATTGCCGAAGGACGGCAACGGCTGGGATTTGACAAGCGTCCTACCGGAATCCACGAGCTGCAGGCCTGTGCTGCCGTCGGGCAAATGGGACTGGCCCAGATTTACGAAACCAGTTTTCGGGCCCATCAGACCGGAACTGCGCAGATTTTGCTGACACATGCCGATCTGGCTGACCGGGAGCGTTATCTGAATGCGCGTTCCACGCTGTTTACTTTGCTCGGTTTTGGCGTGGTGCCGATCATTAATGAAAATGACACGGTGGTCACTGATGAAATCAAATTTGGCGATAACGATACGCTTGGCGCTCTGGTGGCGAATCTGATTGAGGCTGATGCGCTGATTATCCTGACGGACCAGAAAGGTTTGTACACCGCTGATCCGCGTAAAAATCCGGAGGCGGAATTTGTCCATGAAGCCAGGGCCGGAGATGCTGCGCTGGAAGCGATGGCCGGCGGCGCGGGTTCCAGTCTGGGCAGTGGCGGAATGCTGACCAAGATTCTGGCGGCCAAGCGTGCTGCCAGTTCCGGCGCGCACACCGTGATTGCCTGGGGGCGGGAAGACAATGTGCTGCTGCGTCTGGCGCAGGGTGAAGCGATCGGCACGCAGCTGATTTCAGACATGGCGCCGCTGGCAGCCCGCAAACAATGGATGGCGGACCATTTACAGACGGTAGGTAAGGTGGTGCTGGATGCCGGCGCCGTATTGAAACTGACTCAGGACGGCAAGTCTTTATTGCCGATCGGTGTGCTGGATGTGACGGGTGAATTTGGCCGTGGCGAAGTGATTACCTGCGTGGATGAGGCAGGCAGGGCGATTGCCCGCGGGCTGTCGAATTATGCCAGTGCTGATGCCCGCCGGATCCGCCGCAAACCTTCTGCGGAAATCCTGAACATACTGGGTTTTGTCGAGGAGCCGGAACTCATACACCGGGATAATCTGGTGTTGTTGTAACCGGATGTGCATGAACAGTATGAAAAAAGGACGCTGCGGCGTCCTTTTTTATGGGCAGCTTGTCAGTGTGACTGTGATGGGTCAGCGGCTGTAGGGAACCCGCTTCCCTTGCAGGCGATCCAGCAGTTCCGGTGCTTTTCCGGCAAGCGTGGTGCCATCGCAGAAATACTCAGTAAACAGCACATGGTGCTGTTTATTGGCACCGGTGTTGGAGATGCGATCCCAGACCTGGCGGCGGGAAGCAGACCAGGTGCCATCTGTCCGTCCGAACGCATACAGTTTTTTCTCATATGTTTCGCAGCGGATCGCTTCGTAACTGGTGTTTTTCACTCCGCTGCTGCTGGTTGCAATCAGTGTGTAGCGTACGGTGCCGTCTTTTGCGACGGACAGCGAAAGACGGTCTACCGCAAAAGACTGGCTGCCGCTGTTGTAAAACGTGATCAGATTCTCAGCAGTCGGTGCGGCCGGTAACTGCAGCGCAGTTTCCAGCCATTCCTTGCTGGCTTCATCGTCTTCCGGCGGCTTTGTCTGCTGGCCGGCTGCCGACGTCAAAGGCAGGTGCAGCAGCATCAGCAGGGGGATGGCGGCAAGAGCGCGGATACGGCGAATTATCAGGTCTGGCATAGTTTATTCCGATTTTTCCTGTTCAGTGTCGGTGGACAGCGCAGGAGATGGTTTCTGGTTTTGCCTGTTGCGTTGCCGGTGCGTCGCAGGATGGTCGTTGCGGTGGATATAACGCGACAGTTCCTGCAGGGCGAGCTGGTACACATCGCGCTTGAATTCAATCACGACATCCAGCGGCACCCAGTATTCATGCCAGCGCCAGGCATCAAATTCAGGATGATTCGATGCCCGCAGATTGACATCGCAATCCCTGCCTATCATGCGCAGCAGAAACCAGATTTGCTTTTGTCCACGGTAATGTCCGCGGATTTCGCGTTTGATAAAATGATCCGGTACTTCATAGCGTAACCAGTCACGGGTGCGGCCGATAATTTTGACATGCTCCGGCAGCAGTCCTGTTTCTTCTTCCAGTTCACGAAACATCGCCTGCTCAGGAGATTCGCCATATTTGATCCCGCCTTGTGGGAATTGCCAGGAGTGCTCGCGCACACGCTTGCCCCACCAGACCTGATTGTTGGCATTCAGCAAAATTATGCCGACGTTAGGGCGGAAGCCTTCACGATCTAGCATGTTTAACCTCAAAACTTTCTGTGGCTAAACGGCTTATCCTGCAATTGAAAAGCAATTGAATGCGTTGGTTACGTCAAAAATATGCCGATCCGGGAACGGGCAGCATCAAGTCTGGCGAACAAAACGCGGTTTCCTTCATCAAATATGCAAAGAGTGGGCGCATTAGCCAGCTAATCCTTTAAAATTGAGTTGATTATAACCTTCCATTTAAAAAGAATCACTGTCATGCGAGCTACCCGATTTTTTATTTCCACACTGAAAGAAGCCCCTGCCGATGCAGAGATCGTCAGCCACAAACTGATGATGCGTGCCGGGATGATCAAACGCCTCGGTTCCGGCATTTATAACTACATGCCGATGGGCTTGCGCATCATCCGTAAAGTGGAAAATATTATCCGGGAAGAAATGAACCGGGCCGGTGCCATAGAGATGCTGATGCCGGTCGTGCAGCCAGCCGAACTGTGGCAGGAAACCGGCCGCTGGGACAAGATGGGACCGGAGCTGATGCGCGTCAAAGACCGCCACGGACGTGATTACATTATCCAGCCGACTTCCGAAGAGGCGATCACCGACGTGGTGCGTTCGGAAATCCGTTCTTACCGTCAGCTGCCGATTAATTTTTACCATATCCAGACCAAATTCCGTGATGAGCGCCGTCCGCGTTTCGGCCTGATGCGTGGCCGTGAATTCACGATGAAAGATGCGTACTCGTTTGACCGCAATGCGGAAGGCCTGAAGCAGTCGTACCAGATCATGTACGACGCTTATACCCGCATTTTCCAGCGTTTCGGCCTGCAATTCCGCGCTGTTGCTGCCGATAACGGCGCGATTGGCGGCTCCGGTTCGCACGAGTTCCACGTGATTGCCGAAACCGGCGAAGACGCGCTGGTGTATTGCCCGACTTCCGATTACGCTGCCAACATGGAAGCTGCCGAAGCGGTCGCCTTGTCTGCGACACGTCCTGCTGCCAGCGCGGCGTTGACCAAGACCGCGACACCGGGCAAAGCCAAGTGTGAAGATGTGGCGGAGCTGCTTGCGATTCCTTTGCAGAACACCGTGAAATCCATCGTTCTGACCGTGGAAGGCGAAAAAGAAGAAGACAAGCAGGTCTGGCTGCTGCTGCTGCGCGGCGATCATGAGCTGAATGAAGTGAAAACCAGTAAGGTCGCGGGCCTTGCGAACTACCGTTTTGCGACTGAATCCGAAATCGTGGAATGGTTCGGTACCAAACCGGGTTACCTGGGACCGATCAATACCCGCAAACCAGTGAACGTGGTTGCGGATCGCACCGTGGCGAATATGGCGGATTTTGTCTGCGGCGCGAATGAAGCCGATTTCCATTTTACCGGCGCCAACTGGGGACGTGATTTGCCGGAACCGGTGGTTGCCGATCTGCGCAACGTCGTCGACGGCGACCCTTCGCCGGACGGCAAGGGTGTGCTGGCAATTCAGCGCGGTATCGAAGTCGGTCACGTTTTCCAGCTCGGCACCCGTTATTCGGAAGACATGAAGGCGACTTTCCTCGATGAAAACGGTAAGCCGCAGTTGTTGCAAATGGGTTGCTACGGTATCGGCGTGACCCGGATTCTGGGCGCGGCGATTGAGCAGAATTTCGACGACAAAGGCATTATCTGGCCGACTGCGATTGCCCCGTTTGAAGTCGTGATCTGTCCGATGGGTATGGATCGCAGCGAAGCCGTCAAAGCGGAGACCGAAAAGCTGTATCAGGCCATGCTGGACGCCGGTATCGACGTGATCCTGGATGATCGTGGCGAACGTCCAGGCGCCATGTTTGCAGACTGGGAGCTGATTGGCGTGCCGCACCGGGTCGTCATCGGTGACCGTGGTCTGAAGGAAGGTCAGCTGGAATATGTCGGACGCCGCGACGCTGCGGCAACCAATATTCCGGTTGCCGGGATGCTGGCTTTCGTTCAGGGCAAGCTTGCTGGTGCTTAAAATACTGGGGGGAGTATCTAAAACGAGCCTTTGTTTACAATGACAAACGCTCGGAAATTACAGATACTCCCCCGATTTCACGTTTTTTTGTCATCGGAAAGCATGTTCAGTTTGTTTGCTGTAGTTCGCCGTCTGTTGTGGCTGATGCTGCTGTTTCCGGCATGTGCGGTCTATGCCGGTAATCAGCAGGAAGAGGCGATGGCCGATTCGGTCCGGCTGGCGCTGTCAAGAGCCATTGCTGACCCGCGTCCTCCGAAGCCCGATTTCAGCCATATCGAAGACCGTATTCGTTATTTGCACTGGCTGGGTGAAATGTCGTCCCGGCTGGCAAAACGGATACCCGATTATCAGACCCGTATCGAACTGCTGGAAACCATCTGGTACGAATCAAAACGTGCCGGTCTGGATACGGCAATGGTGATGGGGTTAATGCAGGTGGAATCCGGTTTCCGCAAATACGCCACTTCCACCGCCGGAGCCCGTGGTTACATGCAGGTGATGCCATTCTGGTCGCGTGCGATCGGGGATGGCGATGCGACCAAGCTGTTCCAGATGCAGACCAATCTGCGCTATGGCTGCTCTATTCTGCGCTTGTATCTCGATATGGAAAAGGGTGACCTGTTTCTCGCACTGGGCCGTTACAACGGCAGTCGTGGCAGGCCAGAATATCCGAACGCGGTGCTGGCCAACTGGAAAAACTGGGAATATAAAAACCGTAACGGCTGATACGGTTTCAGCATCCGGCAAAGCCTGAATATTTCAGCTGACTCCGGAAACAAAAATGCCCGCGCGATGCGGGCATTTTTGTTTGGGATGGGGCAGACTTCCCATGAAGTTTCCCAAAGCAACTGGCGCTGACTGCGCCTGAAATCAGGACAGATGGCCGGAGATCAGTTTGGTCATTTCAAACATAGAAACCTGCTTCTTGCCACCGAAAACGGCTTTCAGCTTGTCGTCTGCGTTGATGTTGCGCTTGTTTTCTGCGTCTTGCAGATTGTGCTTCTTGATGTATTCCCAGACTTTTTTGGTCACTTCAGTACGCGGCATCGGCGCTGCGCCAATGACTGCTGCCAGTGTTGGGGAAATTGTCATCGGCTTCATGAATGCGGCATTTGGCTTGCGCGCTGCCGGTTTTTCTGCCGCTGGTTTCTTGGCCGCTGCGGCTGGTTTTGCTGCTGTTTTCTTCGTTGCTGTTGCCATACATAGCCTCCTTCACAAATTTCATCGACGGAACGCAGGCGTGTTGCCAGGTTCCCGCATTGCGTTACTTCACGCTTCGCTCATAGTGGTGCGGTTTTTCCGGTGATGCAAGTGTTTTTTTGGAATTTTTTAAGAAATCCGGCAGAAATTCCCGCTTCGTTGGATTTCTATCTAAAAAAATGGCTGGCACCGGGTATTTATCCTCTGTGCCAGCCCATTGCTGCGCCTGCGTAATCCGTGATCAGCGCTTACCGGGCATCATGCCTTTCATGCCGCGCAGCATTTTCATCATGCCGCCGCCACGCAGTTTTTTCATCATGGATTGCATCTGTTCAAACTGCGCCAGCATGCGGTTGACTTCCTGAATCTGCACGCCGGCACCGGCGGCAATCCGGCGTTTGCGGGATGCCTTGATCAGTTCCGGCTTGGCGCGTTCCAACGGCGTCATGGAGTTGATGATGCCTTCCATGCGCCGCACGGATTTTTCGGCCTGATCCATATTGGCGCCCGCTGCGGCCTGTTGCATCTGGGCCGGCAGCTTGTCCATGAGCCCGGCCAGACCGCCCATGTTTTTCATCTGGGAAATCTGCATCTTGAAATCGTTCATATCGAACTTGCCGCCGTCCTTGAGCTTGTGCGCCAGATTCTGCGCCGCTTCGACGTCCATGCTTTTCTGGGCGGATTCCACCAGCGCCAGGATGTCGCCCATGCCCAGCACCCGGTTCGCCATGCGTGTGGCATCAAAGGCTTCCAGTCCGTCGAGTTTTTCTGCGACACCGACAAATTTGATCGGTTTGCCGGTGATGTGGCGCACCGACAGGGCGGCACCGCCGCGCGCGTCACCGTCAAGCTTGGTCAGCACGACGCCGGTCAGTGGCAAGGCATCGTTAAAAGCCTTGGCGGTGTTGACCGCATCCTGACCGAGCATCGCATCGACCACAAACAGGGTTTCGATTGGACGGACCGCAGCGTGCACCGCAGCGATCTCCTGCATCATCGCCTCATCGATGCCCAGGCGGCCAGCGGTATCGATCAGCAGGACATCATGGAAATGCTTTTTGGCGTAGTCCAGCGCTGCCAGGGCAATATCCACTGGCTTCTGATCCGGCGTGGAAGGGAAAAAATCGGCGCCAACCTGTTCCGTGACCGTTTGCAACTGCGTGATCGCAGCGGGCCGATAGACGTCGGCTGAAACCGTCAGGACTTTTTTCTTTTTCTGCTCGCGCAGGTATTTCGCCAGCTTGCCGACGGTCGTGGTTTTACCGGCACCCTGCAAACCTGCCATCAGGATGATAGCAGGCGGCTGGCAGGCAAAACTGAGCTGTGCCGCTTCGTCCCCCAGATCGGCGCCCATCAGCACGGCCAGCTCTTTTTGTACCACGCCGACCAGCGCCTGACCCGGTGTCAGCGAAGCAAGCACTTCTTCGCCCATCGCTTTTTCCTTCACGCGGGCAATCAGGTCGCGGACGGCAGGCAGGGCGACGTCGGCTTCCAGCAGGGCCATGCGGACTTCGCGCAGCATGTCGGCCGTGTTGGATTCCGTCAGGCGGGCTTCGCCACGCATGGTTTTGACGACTTTGGCGAGGCGTTGGGTGAGATTATCGAGCATAGCGGATCAGTAAAATCTTTGAGGTAAATGCAATTTCATCCTGCGCACAGACTGGCGGAATGCCGTCGTGTGCCAGGCAACCCTGCATTTTAACCGATTGGCGCCGGATGCCAGCCAAAATCCTGACGCTGTGTGGCCGATACAGCCATACTGCCAGCGGCCTTGCAACCACACTGCACCGGGACAGGCTAAGTAGTATCCCCAGTGTTCTGATTGGCAGATCGGCGATATACAGTGTAGCCAGAAAAAGACTGCCGCATCCGGCGATGCAGCAGCATAAAATCGCTATTCAGGAGACTTCATGAATTTGTTCGGATTGCGGCGGCGCTGGTTCGCCGGCCTGCTGATCGGTGCCATGTTTTCCCCTTTGTCCGCCAGCGCGGAAGAGGGCGTGACAGAGACCAGCCTGTTACTGGGACAGACGGTCGGCGTGACTGGTCAGATTGCCGGTCCGGTCAGGGAAATGATGGCGGGCGCCAATGCGTATTTTGCGAAAATCAATGCTGCTGGCGGTATCTACGGACGCAAAATCGATGTCCGCACGCTGGATGATCAGTTCGATCCGGCGCTGACGGCGAAAAATGCCGACAAACTGATCCGGCAGGAGCATGTCTTTGCACTGTTTCAGAGCCGTGGCACGCCGCACACCCAGATGCTGCTGCCCTTGCTGGCCGAACACAAAATTCCCCTGATTGCCCCCAGCACCGGTGCAGCCGTATTTCACCGTCCCGTGAATCATTATGTGTTCAATGTGCGCGCCACTTATCAGGCTGAAGTCAGGAAAGCGGTCGAGCAGTTTTCCACGATCGGCCTGAAAGAGATTGCGATTCTGCATGTGGATGACAGCTTCGGGCAGGACGGACTGGAAGGATTCCGCGCCGCGATGGAGATGAAAGGCTTAAAGCCGTCTGCCATCGTCAGTTATGACCGCACCAAGCCGGATGTCCGGGCAGCGGTACAGGCCGTGCAGGCCTCACAGGCAAAAGCACTGATTCTGGTCGCCTCTGCCGGCCCGGCCGCCGAGCTGATCAAAGGCTTGCGCGCTGCGGGCAGCGGCGTGCAGATCATGACCTTGTCCAACAATGCCTCACAATCATTTATTGACAGTCTTGGCAAGGACGCGGCCGGCATCATGGTGTCGCAGATCATGCCTGCGCCGCATTTGCTGTCCACGGTTCTGGGGCAGGAATTCAAGCAGCTCGCAAAAGAATATAAAGTGCCCGAGTCCTACGCCGCCATGGAAGGTTTCGTGTCTGCCAAAGTCATGGTTGAAGGTTTGCGCCGCGCCGGAAAAAATCTGACCAGAGAAGGATTGATCCGGGCGCTGGAGGGCGTGAAGCGGCATGATTTTGGCGGGCTGATGGTCGATTACAGCGAAAAAGATCACAGCGGCAGCGAGTTTGTCGAACTGACCCTGATCGGCCGCGACAAGCACTTCATTCGCTGATACGCTGACGGGGATGAAAAATCCGCCTAAAATCACAGGCTTGCAACAGCAAGGCAACCGCCAAGACAGAGCCGGCTGACCACGCTATTTCCTGCGGCATCCTCGCCGTCGCAGCATAGAAATTTATAAGGAGACAGATCGTATGTTGAAAAAAGCATCCATTCAAAAAACAGCCCTGATGCTCGGCATGATATCGGCTACCCTGCTGGGTGTGGCAGCCAGCGCGCACGCACAGGAAGTCGTGCGTCTCGGAAATCTGAAATTTGCTCACTACGGAGCCGTTTCCTACATCAAGGAAATTGCGCCGAAATGCGGTATCAAAGTGGAGGAGCGCGTGTTTGCCAAAGGGCTCGACGCCATGCAGGCAGTGATTGCCGGGGAACTCGATGTCGGTGCGGTATCTTCAGAAGCCGTGATTTCTGCGCGTGCCAGCGGCACGCCGATTTATCTGGTGGCTGGTTTCGCCAAAGGCGGTGCGCGTCTGGTCGGCCGGGCTGACCTCGGTATCAAATCGGTCAAAGACCTGAAAGGGAAAAAAGTCGGTGTGACCCGGGGCGGCATCCAGGATATTCTGCTGGCGGCAGAGCTGGCACAAAATGGCCTGACGTATTCCGATCAGCCGGGCAAAGATGTGCAGATCATTTACCTCGGCTTTCCCGATCTGAATCAGGCGCTGCTCGGCAAAAATCTGGATGCCATCATGCAATCTGAACCGTATTCTTCGCAGGCGATCAACAAAGGTTTTGGCAAGGAAATCATCAAGCCTTACGATACGCCGATCGGTGAGCCGGTGCGCACCATGGTGATGACGGAAAAATTCTATAAAGAGCATCGGCCGACGGCTGAAAAATTCATGCGCTGCTTCGTTGAAGCTACCAAAACCTTTATCGACAACAAAGAGCTGGCCGAAAAATATGTGCGTGAAAATATGTTCAAAGGCCAGGTCAGCCATGAAGATTTTGTGAATGCGATTGAGAATTCGCCTTACTCTTACGATGTCACTGCCGAGCACATCCAGATCACGACGGATCTGATGCAGAAATACGGTATCGGCAAAATGACAAAGCCGCCGGTGGCGAAAGACTGGGTGAAAACCGACTTGCTGGAACAGGCGAAGAAAAACCTGAATATCCGCTAAGTCAGATCGGCAGACAAGTCGCCAGTCAAAGCCCGTCAACACCGGCCAACACTGACTCATATTCGCAGGCTGCAAGGCGCATGCCGCCAGCCTGCATTTTTTTCCGGTACTGTGAGGATGACACATGAAACTGAAATGGCGTGAAATGGGCGCGGGGCTGATTGTGCCCGTGATCCTGATCGCAATCTGGCAACTGGTGACCAGCAACGAATGGGTCAATCCGCAGGTGTTGCCGTCCCCGCTGGCGGTGGTCAGGAAATGGGTGGAGTACGCTTTGCCGCAGGAAGCCTATGACCCTGCCAGCATGAGCCGCCTGTCGTGGATGTTTTCCGGCGAACTGGTGCGCGATACGATCGGCAGTATGTACCGGGTGCTGGTCGGCTTTGTTGTCGGCACCGTTCTGGCATTGCCGCTGGGGCTGGCGATGGGCTCCAGCCAGCGGGTGTATGCCTGGCTCAATCCACTGGTCCAGGTGTTGCGTCCGATTCCGCCTATTGCGTATATTCCGTTGTCCATTCTCTGGTTCGGGCTGGGTAATCCGCCAGCGATATTCCTGATTTCGATCGGCGCTTTTTTTCCGGTGCTGATGAACACGATTGCCGGTGTGCGCCATGTTGACGGTATCTATATCCGCGCTGCACGCAATCTGGGGGCAGGGCAGGGAACGCTGTTCCTGCGCGTGATGCTGCCTGCTGCGGTACCGTATATCTTATCCGGCGTCAGGATAGGAATCGGCACTGCATTCATCGTGGTGATCGTTTCGGAAATGATTGCCGTGAATAATGGATTGGGATTCCGTATCCTGGAGGCGCGCGAATATTTTTGGTCTGACAAAATCATTGCCGGGATGATCAGTATCGGCCTGCTGGGTCTGGCAATTGACCTCGCCATGAATAAACTGAATAACTACCTGCTGCGCTGGCATCGCGGACTGGAGAATTAAATGAGCACGGCACATATCCGCATCAATGCGGTCAATAAAATTTTTCAGACCGGCGATAAAGAAGTGGTAGCGCTGCGGGATATTCAGCTGGAGATTCCGCAGGGACAGTTCGTCTGCCTGCTGGGACCATCCGGCTGCGGCAAATCCACCTTGTTAAATGCGATTGCCGGATTTTCTTTGCCGACTTCGGGCGAGATCATGGCGAATGCGCAGCGGGTGACCGAGCCGGGGCCGGATCGCGGCATGGTGTTTCAGGAATATGCCCTGTTTCCGTGGATGACGGTGGAGCAGAATATTGCTTTCGGTATGGAAATCAAAGGGCTGGAGCACCCCAGTATCGAACGCCGCTGCACCGAGTTGCTGGACATGCTGGGGCTGAAGGATTTCCGGCAGCGCTTTCCGAAAGACCTGTCGGGCGGCATGCGGCAGCGGGTGGCAATTGCGCGCGTGCTGGCGCTGGATTCGCCGATTATGCTGATGGATGAACCCTTCGGCGCGTTAGATGCCCTGACCCGGCGCAATTTGCAGGACGAATTGCTGCGCATCTGGGCAGAACTGAAAAAAACCATCATCTTCGTCACGCATAGTATTGAAGAAGCGATTTATCTGGCTGACCGCATCATCGTGATGACTTACCGTCCCGGGACAATCAAAAAAGATTTACTGATCGATCTGCCGCGTTTGCGCGATCCGGCAGCACCCGAGTTCAATGCGCTCAAGCGTGAACTGGGACAACTGGTGATGGAGGAGCAGCAACGTCATCATAACGATGAACTGAAAATGGCCGCCGTCGATTAAGTCATGATGCAGATGGCACCGGTGCTGCGAAATGCCGGTCAATTGCCTGTAAAATAGTTAAATATTTTATAATTAGCTTGCATTCATGCGCTAAGCTGATGATTTGCAACAAAAACTGGCGATTGTCCGGCTTAAGTGCTAGGATGAGTCAGGCTCAACAGGCGTTGATGGGAGCGGGGGGATGGACGGCGTAACACTTTCTGTCGGTAATCAGTCTGGTGCTGTGGTGCAAACCTCGGCACAGGCTTACCTTGCGCCCTCTGATGTTGCGCTCTCACCGTTGCCGCCTTCGCCAACGATTGCACAAGCTGTGGCTGCCGCTAAGTCGGTACAGGCAGACAGCGACAATACGACGGCTGCCAGTGTTGCCAGTCAGAGCAGCGACAATCACACTTTGCTGAAAAAATCTGCCGAACAGCTGAATCAGAATGTGCAGCCGCATTTTGGCAGCCTGCAGTTCAGCGTTGACAGCGGCTCAGGCAAGATGATGTTGCTGGTGATTGATAAAGAAACCAATAATCTGCTGCTGCAGATTCCTTCCAAAGAAGCCCTGATTTTGTCGGAAACAATCGGCAGCGGCGGCAGTGGTCATCTCATCAGGGAATCCGCCTGAGCGGATTGCCGTTGTCGTTTACCGGACAGGTAAAACTTTTCTGAAATACAAATTTCAAGCCGTTATGTGCTGGGTGGCTGCATTGCATCAATCAGTACCGCCAGCTGATCGAGTGCCGCCAGGGCGCCGTCGGTCAGTTGCTGCGCCACCGGTTTCTGGTGCGCTGCGCTCAGCATGGCGGCGCTGACGCACAGGCGCAAAGCGCTGACCGGTATGCCGTCGCGCAGCCCGCACAGCACGGGCTGCCCCAACTGATACCGGTGTGAAGCCGATGGCTGTTGCAATGCCAGATACATCTGCATCGTTTGTTCCCTGTTCAGCACCTGTCTGTTGCCGGCAGAAACGGGGCGGTATAACAGGAATGAAAAGATGCTCTGTTCTGCATCCCAGCTGTCGCTGGCGTGCAGCGCACTGCGGTCCAGCGCCGGATTGGGCAACACGCTGAAGTGCGGATCGCTGCGGAGCCTGGCAAGCACTGCCTGTTTGAAATCGGATAAAAAATTACGGATATGCTGTTCATCGAGCCGGACAAAGTCGCGCAATTCTGCAAGTGCCGCTTCCCAGCGCAGCAGCAGACCGAAATTGGCCTGTTGCGGCAGACTTTGCGCCGCCGCAAAACTGGCCGGCCAGTCGCCAGCCACTGAATAAGCCTGCGCACCGGGTGGTAATGGGCGTGACCGCAATGTCGCGGCAATGCCTGCTGGCAGCAGTAATGCACCGCTGAAGGTGGGGCCTGCAAGAAACTTGGAACCGGTCAGCGCGACCATGAAGCCATGTTGCAAATAGGCCTGCAGGCTGCATTGCGCGATCCTGAACTGGCAGGCATCGACCAGTACATGCACCTGTTGCGGCCATTGTTGCTGCAAAGCCTTGAGGCTCGCAATGTCCGGGAAAATCAGCCCGGTTTTGCTGACATCGGTCAGTATGCACAATATCTGCCTGCCCGCTGCAAGTGCAGGTTCTGCTGCTGCAAACAAGGATTCCCGCATCTGCCCGGCAGTCAGCGCCTGCCCTGTTTCGTCGCGCGCTGGCAGCATCTGCAGGCTACCTTGCCAGTTGCTGACGCTGGCCGTGTCCGGGATGCCGCCCCGGCAGGTGGAATCTTTGCTGAAATGCTGGCCGCGCAGTGCTGCCGCCAGCCCGCTTCCGGTTTCAGCCTGATCGATCATCAGCGTCAGCGGCAGTTGCAACAATTGGGCAATCAGCAGATGCATGTCAGTGCCGGAGGCTGCGATCACGGCTTCCACGCCCGAATCCGGAGCGCAGCCGCACAAGGTCAGCAATTCCCCGCGCACCTGATCCATCTGCTGGCGATACACCTCTGCCTCGCTGGCTGTGGCAAGCTGCTGTTCGCAGCGCAGCAGCAGGGCTTCTGCGGCCCGGAATCCTTTTTCCGAAATAGAGGAAGCCGTTGACGAACCCAGTGCAATCACGCCGGTATCCGGTGTTGCCAGACAGCCGTATTTGTTCCGGCCTGTTGCCGGGTCAGGAGTGATCCGCGAATCACCGCCGCTGACCAGCAGTGCTGCACAAGAGGCTAACTGACTCATTCTGCGGACGCAGCAGGTGTGTCAGGAAAATGGCGGGCGTGCTCCAGCAACTGGCGGAATGCTTTGAATACTTTTTCCATTGCCGGCTTTTTGTAGGGATATAAATCCACCGGATCCAGTGCATGCACGATCATGGCATTATCCACTTCAAAGATGAGCAGTTTGCTATCCTGCGTTTCGGCGCAGTCGATACCGAGGTAAGGCAGGCCCATGCGCTGGTCGATCGCCAGAATCGCGGCCTGATGACGCAGGCCGAATTCCTGGTCAAAATGTTCCATGCAGGCAGCTTCTTCGGCACGTTTTTCAGCGCTTTCGCCCATGCCGGCATTCAGGTAATGAATCATCCAGTGCGAGGAAATCGCGTAATGACAGATATACGGCTTGCCCTCAACAACCGCGACCCGGTACTTGCGGTACTGGCCGTCGCTGCCTGAATAATCGACGAAGCGCGAGAGATAAAATTCTGCCGCACCGACTTGCTGCAGATACGGCAGCAAATCCTGCGGCGTATTCATTTTTTCGAGCTGCGTGCCTGCATGGGAACCCAGCGGGCGGATGATGATCGGAAAATCTGCATCGCTCAGCAGGCTGCGAAGCGGGATCTGTCCCTGTGCCAGCTGCTCAACGGTGGCGCGTTCTGCTCTGGCAGTCAGCGGCATATCGACGCCGGGACAATCCTGCAGCACGGCGCAGACGCCATCGCGTGACAGGACTGCAATCCGCTGCGGCAAATTAATCACCGGGCGCGGCCAGTTGGCAGTCATCAGCCCGACCTGGCGCAATAACTCCTGATTGGCATTGGATTCGGCAATCGCCACCAGCATCACGTCGTGTTCCGGCACCATCTCCGGCCACGGTGTATCGAGCGACAGATACAGCAGGCTCAGTTCGACATCGGAATCTTCCAGCAGCAATTCGACCGGAGTATTGGCCATCAGGTCGCCTGGTCCCATGATGACCAGCAGCTTCAGCCCGACCTGTGCTTTGGGGGCGAAGGTGTACAGAGATTGCTGCGCAATCGCCTGCTGCTGCATCGTCATGGCCAGTTCTTTGTGGCCGGCCAGCTGCATGACGGTGACGCAGTCCATCATCGCATTTACGTCGTCGGGATCATCGCCGGCACGTTTCAGCAATGCCGTGGCGAGCGGCTGTAAATCCTGACCTTCAAACACATGCCGCATCATCGGCGCCAGGCCGATCAGCGGAGAAAACGCCTGTGCAGCAACTTCGACTGGAACAGCCATACAGTCTCCTTATAGGTCGGGTTTTTCGGTCAGCGGGAACTCAGTCTGCGGCCGCTGGCAATGACTGCTGCCAGCATGCGTTGAATATCGTCCTCGCTGGTCCTGTGATTGACAATCGCGGCCCGGATGGCAAGGCGGCCGTCGACAATCGTGGTCGACGGTGCGGCGACGCCGGACTCGTGCAGTTCAAACACGATTTCCTGATTCAGCCGGTCGCTTTCATGACCGGTGAGCTGGGCAGATGGCTGGCCGCGATAGCGGAAACAAACGATATTCAGTGCGACCGGCGCCAGCAGTTCAAGTTCAGGATGCGCCTGAACCGCGCTGCAGATCGACTGCGCCAGTTCGCAGGTATGCGAAATCATTTGCCCTAATTTTTCGGTGCCGTAGACCTGCAATGTGAACCAGGTTTTCAATGCGCGGAAGCTGCGCGACAAATCGGGACCGAAGTCGCAGGGCCAGGGCGAGCCGCCTGCGATGCCACGTGCCTCGCGCCGCAGATAGGCAACCGGGGCGGCAAACGCATCCATGTGCTTGCTGCTGTCGCGGACCAGCAAGAAACCGGCATCGTAAGGAACCTGGCCCCATTTGTGAAAATCGAAGGCAATCGAGTCGGCATTTTCTATGCCGCGCAGCAATGGGCGTACCTTGTCCGACATCATGCCCAGCGCGCCGTAAGCGCCGTCAATGTGGAACCACAGCTGTTCCGCTTTTGCCAGCGCAGCCAGTGCATGCAGATCATCGACTGCGCCGACATCGACGGTACCGGCTGTGCCGGCAATGAAGAAGGGATGCAGGCCTGCTGCGCGGTCGGCCGCGATCGCGGCTTTGAGGCTGGCGATATCCATCTGGTGTTGCGCATTGGCCGGAATGCGGCGCAGCGCCTGTTTGCCGAGACCGGACAAATCCATCGCCTGGGCAACGCAGCCGTGGGCTTCGACTGAGGTATAGGCGACGAGCCGGATCTGGTCGCTGCACAGGCCGGTTTGCCGCACGTCCTTGCCCAGCGCTGCGGTGCGGGCGATCAGCACGCTCATCAGATTGGCCATCGAGGTGCCGGTCACGAACACGCCGCTGGCAGTTTCCGGAAATGAGAACAACTCACGCATCCAGCGCACGATTTGCCGCTCGACTTCCACCGGCATCTGATTGCGGCCGCCGACATTGGCATTCAGGCCGGCGGCCAGCATTTCTGCGAGCATGCCGACGGGCGTGCCGCCGCCCTGCACCCAGCCCATGAAGCCGGGATGGCTGTTACCAGCAGAATAGGGAAGCACTTCTTCCATGAAGCGCTGGTGTGCGGCAGCGATACTGATGGCTTCACGCGGCAGGGATTCGCTGTATTTGGCGCGGGTTGCTTCGGGAATGTCCTGCCACACCGGGCGCTGACGGATCTGTTCCAGATAATCGAGCATGTCGTCCATCATGCGATGGCTTTGCTGGCGAAATGCGACCCAGTCGTCCGGGTCCAGAGAGGTGATAGGCGACTTGTTCATCGGCACATCATAAAAAATCAATGTCCGATTATCTCACTTCAAAAACCAACTAAGCAAACTTTCGCTGGTCATGCCGATGGCAGCGCTCATGCAATGCGGGCCTGGCAGGATGCGTGCTGAGAGTCGTGATCAGGCCAGTTGCTGATAAAGGCTGGTGACTTTATCCATCTGCTCGAGGATGCGCTCGCTGCTGGTGGCGACATTCACCGCTGACTGATGCCGGGATTTCGGGTCTTCGGCGTGGTGGAGCGCATGATCAAAAAAGACCCATTGCTGCTGCGCCAGTCCGAGTTCATCCTTGATTTTTGCCGTATTGACGGAAGCGCTGCCGAGCAGATTTTGCGCTGCGATGAATTCCTTGCGGGCGCCATCGAGCAGATTACCGGCATCGGCTGGTGCGATGTCCCATTGCATCGCCATGTACAGCTTGGCCATGCGCTGCGACAGCATCCTTTGCCGTCCGGCCAGGTTGACCCATTTGCCGCTGCTGTTGCCGGCAATTTTTTCCAGCTGCATCGTGCTGTCGTCCGCCAGCCGCATCAGTTTGTCGCTGAGAATGAGGATGTTTTTCCCATCGTTCTTATTCGGCGCTTTGCCGACCAGAAGCTGCTTGTAATCCAGCCACAGTTTTTCTGCTTCCGACAGGCTGGCTTTCGTTTCCGGATTCGGGGCGAAGGTGCGCAATTCAACCAGCTGGCGATCAAACACAGACAGCGACTGATCCAGAATCTTCCGGGCATGTTCGGTATCGACATCCATACCCAGCTGCAGATAGGCCTTCGCCAGCCGCTGTGCCAGCATGCGCTGTCGTCCTGCTTTGTTGATGGCATCGCTGATGTTGGTGACTTGCGCCAGCGCCGGTGCGATCAGGCCGCTGCCTGCAATCAGGCTGCCGATGAGGAAGGTTCTGCGTTTCATGGTGTATCTCCCGGATGATGCTGGTGATGCTAAACGTCGCGGCCGGTCTGGTCTATTCGTCAATGGAACTAGGCCGGATGCAGCGCAGGGAAGATGCTCGCAGAAACGTATGCTTTAAATATACTCCGGGGAGTATGTAAAAAGGCCGTTTATTGATAATGACAACTGAGCTGTTTTTTGAAAAAGACGGGGGAGTATATGTGAATGGCAGTCTGCCACCGGCAGGCGGCGCAGATGCCTGCCGGACAGATCAAAAAAACCGGATATGAAAGATTGCTCAACGGTGATTACAACATCAGCGGTAGCGCCACGAAACCGCACAGCATGATCCAGACCACACCGCCGAAGGAAAAAATCTGATAGCTCATCGCCTGAGCATCAACCGTATCTTCCATTTTCAGAATCGCATACAGGCCGTGGTACAGCACACTGGCAGCCAGCATCAGCCCCATGATCACGCAGGCAATCACCAGCCACAGATCCGCGGAGAGTAAGCCCAGGCTCGACAGCCACATCGGCACTGCCGTGATGCTCGCCAGCAGGAAACTGTCTTTGAAATCCAGTGTGACCCGATGATCTGCCGCCATCCTGCCGATGAGCCAGCCCATCAGCGGTACGCTGAGTAACTCCATCACGAAGAACACGGCGGCCACTTCCTGCCAGCGCAGATAAGGGGCGCTGACCCAGTACAGACCGGCATGATGGCTGCCTGCATACAGCAATGCCAGCGGTGGTATCAGCGAGCATGGCAGAACCAGCAGCACAAAGCTGCGGATCACGGACGGGTGGATACGGGCAACTGTGTCCCAGCCGCCATGAAAAGAGAAAGGCATTTTTCCCAGATTCAGCAGATTCATGATGTCTTGTCCTTGTGAGGTGGCAGGAATATTGTCGCCGTACGCGGAGGTGGTGATTCGCTGATCCGCCGCCCTGGCGGTTGACTGATGCAGCAGAGTGCGCCGGTTCCAATATAAAGATTCTGTTATCGGTGCCGGACAGCGCCGGTCGCCGATGAACCGAATTTATATCAATCTATGATATAAATCGGAAAAGTCAAGAAAACCTGGAATCCATACAATGAAACCGGAAAAAAGGAAGCGCGCAGACTGCCCAGGCAGGTGGATGCAGACCGCGCAGGCGAGGAAATATCTGCGCTATGATGACTGCCTGCTTCCGATCAACTTTGCCGGGTGTTTCCGATGACGTCGCCATTGACTAAAAATGATTTTGAAATGCTGGCTGCTTTCCGGTATCAGCTCAGACGCTTCCTGCGTTTCAGTGAAGAGGTGGCGAGCCAGCGCGGCATTACCGGATTGCAGTACCTGCTGCTGTTGCAGATACGCGGTTTTCCCGGACGGGAATGGGCCACCATTGCCGAGCTGGCAGAGCGTCTGCAATCGCATCATCATGGCGTTGTCGCACTGGTCAGCCGCTGCGTGAAAGCGGGGCTGATTGAGCGCCGTCCCGGGCAGCAGGACCGGCGCTGCGTGGAAATTCACCTGACGTCAAAAGGTGCGCAGCTGGTGGCTGAACTGGCGCAGCTGCATCATGTGCAGCTGGCGGAAGTCAGGCAGGTCCTGCGTTTGCTGAACGCCTGAGCCGCTGCAACCGTCGTCGTCTCAGACTGCCTGCAGACGCTGTTGCATCCCGGCGGATAACCAGATACTCTGACCGGCACCGGCACCGGCACCGGCACCGGCACCGGCACCGGCAATCAGCGCATCGGTGCGCGGCATGCCGGCCAGCTGTCTGCGGCCGGTTTCTGCACCTGCCACCATGATGGCGGCACCCAGACCGTTAATCTCACTGAGCTGCTCACTGACCAGCACAACGCCATGCGGTCCGTGCGCCGGGTAGCCGGTTTTCGGGTCGAGAATATGGTGCATGCGCTGTCCGTCATGCATGAAATACCGTTCATAGTCACCGGACGAGGCGACGAAGCCGCGATGCAGCGCAATGCTGCCCAGCAAACGTTCCGGCTGGTGCGGGTCGCGCAGGCCGATGCGCCACGGCCGCTGGTCTGGCGGGCTGCTGACCAGCACATCGCCGCCGCCATTGATCATGGCATGCCGTACACCGTGCTGTTGCAGAACGTCCATGCCAGCTTGCAGGATCGGCAGCTTGGCAATACCGCCCAGATCGAGCCGCATACCGCGTTGCGTCAGGTAAGCCGTGCTGCGGCGCGGATTCAGAATCAGATGCTGCGCATTAACCAGCGGTAACTGACGGGCGATCTGTACCGGTTCCGGCAGATGCGGATGCGCAGGATCGAAATCCCAGTCGCAGAGGGAGCCGACCGTCGGGTCAAACTGTCCGGGGTTACGCTGCGCTGCCTGCCTCGCCATCAGCAATACCTGCATCAGTTCTGGCGGCACGGCCACTTCGTGCAGGCCCGCTGCCAGCTGAATCGCGTTCAGCGCGCTGTCAGGACGATAGCGGCTCATCATCGCTTCGAGCCGCGCCATTTCGCGCAATGCCGCATCCGCGGCATCGGCCAGGGCAGACGGATCCTTGCCGTGCAGCGCCAGATCCAGCTGCGTTCCCATCAGCGGGCGGCTGACCTGATACAGATCTGGTGCGGCAGGTGTTGCCGCGCGGGCAGAGGGCAGCATCAGGCCGCAGGCCAGTAACGGCAACGCCAGCGCCAAGCGGCGGCGTCCGGCTTGAATCGGCGGAGATGCCGGCCGAGATATCAGCTGAGATTCGGACATGATGACTCTTGTACGGTAAATGAAAAAATGATGATGCCCTGTGAACCGGAGTTCACAGGGGCGCGGCAGATCAGCGTGACTGATCGACCATGTAGTTCACACCGGCCTTGACTTCATCATCGGTCAGCGCAGGCGCGCCGCCGCGTGCAGGCATCTGGCCTTTGGCGCCGCTGAAACCTTCCATTGCATGCTTGTACAGCGTGTCCATGCCCTGTGCGATGCGCGGTCCCCAGTCTGCTTTGTCGCCCGGCTTCGGCGCACCGGCCACCCCGGCTGCGTGACACATGGAGCAAGTGTTACCGAATACAGTTTTTCCGACTTTGTTTTCAGCCGGTGCGGCGGGCGCAGCCGCTGATGCGACTGCTGCAGGCGGGGTGGAGGCGGATTCTGTTGCAGGTGTTTCCGCTGCTTTCTGACCGCAGCCAGCCAGCACGGCAAGGCTGATGCTGGCGAGAACGAGTGAAGCAATTTTCATCGTGAGACTTTCTCAAAAAAATTAAAAAATACAGCGCATCCGGCGCGCTTCGTCATTGGCGGGCAACACCCGGCAAACCATGCGGAAGGCTGCAGCGGGCGGCGGTTTTTTTCGCAAATTACTGGGCGTCAGGCAGCAGCGATGACGACAGAAAAAAAAGGAAAAACCCTGCCCGGAACAAGCATCTGTTGTTCAGTGCAGCGATGTTCTCACAGCGCCATTGGCAAAAATATGACTTGCGTCAAGATTTTCAAAACTCAGCGGCACCGACGGGGAGCGTGTTGATATACCTCAATCACGCATTCGCCTGATCCCGCAATATCTGCATCGGTCAAAATTTATCAACGAGGCCATTCGCGAGAAAAGGGAGCGGCCGTTTATTGGGGAACTTGTCATGAGTCAGGATCAAAAACCGACAACAGAAAATGCGTTGGCGATGGGGCGTCGTAAGTTCATGAATACGGCAGCCCTGGCCAGTCTGACTGGCCTGGTGGCATGCAATAACAAATCCGGCGCGTCCGCTTCCGCAGAGGCTTCCGGCAGCGCCAGTGCGGCAGCGCACAGCGCCGCCGATGTGACTCACCTGAAACCGGGTGAGCTCGATACCTACTACGGTTTGTGGAGCGGCGGCCATTCCGGCGATATGCGCGTGCTGGGCTTGCCGTCCGGCCGTGAAATTCACCGCATCCCCTGCTTTGTGCCGGATGCGCTGGTTGGCTGGGGCATCACCAATGAATCCAAGAAAGTCATGGGCACCAGACCCGATGGCAGCCTGAAATACAACGTCGCCGACACCCATCACACCCATGCTTCCTACAAGGACGGCAACTACGATGGCCGCTACGCCTGGATCAACGATAAGATCAATGCGCGCGTTGCCCGTATCCGTCTCGATTACTTCATCTGCGACAAGATCACCGATCTGCCGAATGTGCAGGGCTTCCACGGCATTTTCCCAGATAAGGCTGATCCGGTGGATGAAAAAATCAACTACACCACCCGCGTATTCTGCGGCGGCGAATTCTCGATTCCTCTGCCGAATGCCGGTATCGAAGACGGCAGCAAATACCGTTCCCTGTTCACCTGCGTGGATGCAGAAAGCATGGAAGTGCGCTGGCAGGTGCTGATCGATGGTAACTGCGATCTGGTGGCGACGTCGTATGACGGCAAGCTGGCAGCGACCAATCAGTACAACACCGAAATGGGTGTGCATTATGAAGACATGATGGCGGCGGAACGCGATGCCTGCCTGTTCTTCAACGTGGCGCGTATCGAAGCGGCAGTCAAGGCTGGCAAATTCAAGACGATCGGTGACTCTAAAGTACCGGTGGTGGATGGTACGCATGCAGCGAATAGCGATCCGAAAACCGCATTGACGGCTTATGTCAGCGTTCCGAAAAATCCGCACGGCGTGAACGCCAGCCCGGATGCCAAATACTTCATCTGCGCCGGTAAGCTGTCTCCGACTGCCACGGTGATCGAGCTGGCGAAAGTGCTCGACTGGTTTGATGGCAAGCTGGAAAAAATCGATGATGCCATCGTAGCGGAAGTTGAGCTGGGTCTGGGCCCATTGCATACCGCCTTCGATGGCCGCGGCAATGCCTACACCACGCTGTTCCTGGACAGCCAGGTTGTGAAATGGAATGTTGATGCAGCGATTAAATTCCACAAAGGCGACAAGAACGCGAAATATGTGGTTGACCGGATTGACGTGCAATACCAGCCGGGTCACCTGAATGCCTCGCAATCCGAAACCCGCGCCGCAGACGGTAAATATCTCGCCGTCGGTTGTAAATTCTCGAAAGACCGTTTCCTGCCGGTTGGCCCGCTGCATCCGGAAAACGAGCAGTTCATCGATATCTCCGGCGAAAAAATGGTCTTGCTGGCCGACCATCCGGTACGGGGCGAGCCGCATGATTTCATCATCTTCAAGCGCGATCTGCTGCGTCCGAAGCAGGTGTACAACCTGGATGATTTCCCGCTGGCAGTCAAAGATCCGAAAGAGTCCGGCGTATTCCGCAACGGTAAGAAGGTGACGGTGAAACTGACTTCGCAGGCGCCGGCATTCAGCATGCGCGAATTCAAGCTGAAAAAAGGCGATGAAGTCACCCTGATCCTGACCAATCTGGACAAGATCGAGGATCTGACGCACGGTATTGCGATTCCCAAATACAACGTGCAGTTTGTGGTGAATCCGCTGGAAACAGCTTCGGTGAATTTTGTGGCGGATAAGCCCGGCGTATTCTGGCTCTATTGCACCAACTTCTGTCATGCCTTGCATCTGGAGATGCGCACACGCATGATCGTCGAGGGCTGATCGTCCATTGAGGCGGAAAAACAGACCGGAAACTGTTTTTCCGCTGCATGGCCGGAGCTGCGTTACCGATTCCGCAGGGAACAATATGTACTTACTTTGCAAGAGCTTAGCGGTCAGAGATGTGCGTGATTTTGCGTACCGTCTGGCCGCATTTTTTTTCCTTCTGGGCAGTTTGCTGATGATGGCGCCACGGGCGCAGGCAGGGGCTTATGAAGCGAAATTGCCGGATGATCTGCATACGGCAAAAGATTTATGCGCGCTGGTGCCATGTGCCGATGTATTCCCGGCCGCCAGCAGTTTTTCTCCCCGTATGGGGCAGCCGCCGTATGTGGAAGCCTACGGCACGGCAGAGGCCGGTAAAAAGAAATTACTCGGTTATGTGATGCTGTCGACCGATATCACCGATACGCCGGCCTATTCAGGCAAGCCGGTGGTCACGCTGATCGGTATGGATGTCACAGGACATTTCACCGGCATTAAAGTGTTAAAACATTCCGAGCCTATTTTGCTGCTCGGTATTCCTGAATCGGCATTGCTGAAATTTAACCAGCAATATGTCGGTAAATCGGTCACCGACAAAATCGAAGTCGGTCAGACCAGAGCCGATGAAGGCGTGCTCGGTGTGGATGCGATTTCCGGTGCCACGGTGACGGTGATTGCGCAGAATCAGGTGCTGATGACTTCCGGCGCGGCGGTCGCGCGTCAGGTCGGCATCATGGCGCCGGTGGTGCGGGAAGCGGCGCATTATGCCGTCACCGGCCAGCATTACAGCTGGGAACAACTGGTGAAGGAGGGCGCGCTGCAAAAGGTACAGGTGAAAAATGAACAGCTTGGCCTGGAACACAGCGACACACCGTTCATCGAGCTCTGGTTTGGCGATCTGAATCATCCTGATATCGGACGCAGCCTCCTGGGCGACAACAGCTGGAATAATCTGCACAGTCAGTTAAAGCCGCATGAGCATGCACTGTTCGTGATACGCACAGCGGGTAAGGAATCGTTTAAAGGCTCCGGTTTTGTACGCGGCGGCATCTACGACCGGGTGCAGGTGAAGCAGGGTGGGGATTCGTTTACTTTCCGCGATCTGGATTATCTGAATCTGTACGGCATTGCCGCAGATGGTGCGCCGGCTTACACGGAATCGGCGATCTTTGTGATCCGCTCCAAGGGATTTTCGGCATCGTATCCGTGGAAACTTTCCTTTCTCGGCAACCGTATTGACCGCGCTACCGGCAGCAAGAGTTTTACCAGTTTCGATACGGCTTACTGGATGCCTGCCAGTTATCTGGAAGGCGGCCGGCCACAGATAGAAGAGGCGGCAGCACCCTGGGTGCGGGTATGGAAATCCAAAGCGCTGGAGATAACCCTGTTTGCCCTGCTGTTAGTGGCGGTCAGCGTGGTGTATGCATTCCGGGAAAAACTGACCCGTCTGTCCACCCACAAGAACAAATGGCCGGTCAATGCCTTCAAATACAGTGCCTGGGCGCTGAGCATCGGTTTCGTCGGTTTCGGTGCGATGGCGCAGCCTTCGATTACGCAGGTGCTGACCTGGTTCCATGCACTGCTGTTTCAGTGGACCTGGTCTTTATTTCTGACGGATCCGTTTATTTTCCTGTTCTGGATTTTCATCATTGTCACCGTGTTCCTGTTCGGACGCGGGCTGTTCTGCGGCTGGATGTGTCCGTTCGGTTCTTTATCCGAAGCCATGTACAAGCTTGGTGGCCTGATCGGACTGAAGCGCTTTCAGGGACATCTGCCGCGTGTCTGGCATGACAGGCTGAAATGGGTCAAGTACGGGATTTTCTTTGGTCTGCTCACGATATCGGTGTTTTCGATGGGACTGGCGGAAATGCTGGCAGAGGTGGAGCCGTTCAAGACCACATTCCTGGTCGGCATCAGCCACCGCGCCTGGCCTTATGGTCTGTTTGTCTGCACCTTGCTGGGGCTGTCGCTGTTCATTGAACGTCCTTACTGTAAATACATCTGCCCGCTGGGCGCATCGCTGGCGATGCCGAGCACCTTCCGCTGGTTTGGCCTGCGCCGCAAACAGGATTGCAACAGCTGCAAAGCCTGCGCCGTGGGTTGCGGCTCGCTGGCGATTGATGCTGCAGGACGGATCGATCACCGCGAATGCCTGCACTGCCTGGATTGCATGGTGCTGTACACCGATGTCAAAGCCTGTCCGCCGCTGGCCAAAGAGCGAAAACGGCGTGAGCGCGACGGACTGGAAATCACTGCCATCGGCCGTGACGGCTACTTTATTCCGATTCATCCGGTATCGGTCGATACGGTGAATACCGTCAGCACAAAACAGGGACCCGATCCGCGCATGCCGACCGATCCGGTCGCGCCGCCGCATAAGGCTGGTGCGCGCGGTCTGCGCTGGCTGTGGCTGGAATTGCGCGACCATCTCTGGCCCTGGAGTGCTGAAGGATGGGCATCCCAGAAGGCCTTGCAGATCGCCGGTTTATCGCTGGCGCTGGCAGTCAGCCTGGCCTGGTTACTGGCGGCGATGGGGCGCTTGTCGTCGGCAGCGATTATCGGCTGGTGGTTTGGCTGGAGTGTGTATGAGGTGCTGATCCGTCTGTCCGGGCGACGCTATGTGAAAGACGGCCCATGGTGGCAGGCTAATTACCGCTATGCCAGCGTGATGGATATGCTGAGTTATGTCGGCTTTAAGAATCTGCTGATTGGCGCGGTCTTATTCCTGACGCTCAAGACACTGGGATTGCTGCTGGTATGAAATACCATTACCGGATCAGCTGGCTGCTGACTGCCGCGTTGCTCTGCGGCCCGGCGCAGGCTGCGCTGATCCGGGTGCATGCCGGACAATCCGTTCAGCAGGCAGTCCGCAGCGCAACCGCGGGCGATGTGCTGGAACTCGAGCGCGGGTTGTATCAGGAAAATCTCGTGATCGATAAGCCGCTGACGCTGCGCGGAATTCAGCATCCGGTCATCAGCGGCGGATTGCACGGCGACACGATCCGGGTACAGGCGACCGACGTCACCCTGCAAGGATTGCAGGTCCGTGATTCGGGAGACAGTCTCAAGGATCAGAATGCCGGGATTTATCTCTGGCCGGGTTCGCACCGCGCTGCCGTGCTGGATTGTGACCTGAGCTATAACCTGTTTGGGTTGTGGATAGAAAAATCTGATCAGGTACGCATTGAGGGTAATGTCATCACTGGCAAGCGCGACTATGCTTCCTCGCAGCGCGGCAATGGCATTCAGCTGTATAACACGACAGGGGCGCAGATCATCGGCAACAACATCAGCTTTGTGCGCGACGCTTTGTATGTGGATGTCTCGCACCATGCGGTGTTCCGGAAAAATCGTCTGCACCACAGCCGCTATGGCACGCACTACATGAATTCCAATTTTAATCTGTGGGAAGACAATGACAGCTACTACAACCGTGGCGGTCTGGCACTGATGGAGGTGCGCGACAACGTGGTCAGAAACAACCGCACCTGGGGAAATTCCGATCACGGCATCATGTTGCGCACCGCGCAGGATTCGGTGATTGAAAACAATGTGGTGGCGGGGAATCAGCGCGGTTTATTTATCTATGACGTCGAGTACACCACCATCCGGAATAATCTGGTGGTGGACAATTTTGTCGGCGTCCATATTTCTGCCGGTTCGACCCGCAATGCAGTTGAAAACAATGACTTCATCGCCAATCGTGAACAGGTTCGCTACGTCGGCGCCCGTGACGAACGCTGGGGCCGCAAGGAAGGAAATTACTGGAGTAATTATCTGGGCTGGGATCGTGACGGCAACGGTATCGGCGATGTGCCCTATGAAGCCAACGACATCGTCGACCGGCTGACCTGGCAATATCCCGGTATGAAGCTGCTGCTGGCGAGTCCGGCACTGCAGGCGCTGCGCCTGCTGGGGCAACAGTTTCCGGTATTGCGGGTGCCGGGTATCGTCGATCCCAGACCGCACATGCAGGCAAATCACAAAGAATGGAGTACATGGCATGGCAAGCATTTCCCCGGCCACTGATTCTGATGGCACCCGCGGCGATGACACACTGATTCATGCCAGCGGCATTAAAAAACATTACGGCGCAGTGCATGCCGTTGACGGTGTTGATCTGGAAGTCCGGCAAGGTGAGATTTTCGGACTCATCGGTCATAACGGCGCAGGCAAGAGCACCCTGTTCAAAATGATGCTCGGACTGATTCCTCCGACTGCAGGCCAGATGCTGATCTGCGGTACGGCAACCAGCAGCCGGGCATTTCGTGCCACCCGGCGGCAACTGGGTTATCTGCCGGAAAATGTGGTGCTCTATGACAATCTGAGCGGGCTGGAAACGCTGCGCTTTTTTGCGCAGCTCAAACACGCACCGCAGGCACAGTGCAGCACCATCTTGGAGCGGGTCGGGCTGGCGCAGGCGATGCAAAGACCGGTGCGCGATTATTCCAAAGGTATGCGGCAACGTCTGGGATTTGCGCAGGCTTTGCTGGGAACACCACGGTTGTTGTTTCTCGATGAGCCGACCAATGGTCTTGACCCACAGGCGATCCGTGATTTTTACGCAACCCTGCATACGCTGCGCGATCAGGGCGTCAGCATCATCATTACTTCTCATATCCTGGCCGAACTGCAGGAAAGGGTTGATCGTCTGGCGATCATGGCAGGCGGAAAAATTCAGGCCAGCGGCACGGTCCAGCATCTGCGCGAGCAGATGCAGATGCCGCTGCATCTGGAAATCCGTTGCAGCGCGCACATAGGCCAGCGCGCCGCACAACTGACTGCGCATTTGCCGCAGGTAAGGTGGAGTGCGCAGGACGATAGCGGTAGCTGGCAGCTGAGCTGTCCGCGCGCCGACAAAATGGCTGCGCTGGCTGCGCTGATGACGCTGGGATCGGATTTGACTGATCTGAGTGTGCGTGAATCATCGCTTGAAGATGTTTTTTTTGGTTTGTCGGACTAAGGGACAGGAAGATGGAAATTGCTCAAATTCTGACCCTCGCGTTCAAGGAATTCCGCGACCGTATCCGCAACCGCTGGGTGCTGGCAGTTGCATTGGTATTTACCGTTTTTTCGCTGGTGATCACTTATTTCGGCGGTGCGCAACAAGGGCAGATCGGCCTGCGCTCGATTGAATTCACGATTGCAAGTCTGGTCAGTCTGGTGATTTATCTGATCCCGCTGATTGCCTTGCTGCTGGGGTTCGATGCCATTGTCGGTGAGCGTGAGCGCGGTTCGCTCGACCTGCTGCTGGCATTGCCGATTACCCGTCTCGAAATCCTGTTAGGCAAATATCTCGGCCTGGCTGCGGCACTCAGCCTGTCGACCTGCAGCGGATTTGCGCTGGTCGCTGTCCTGCTGTTCCAGCAGTTTTCCTGGGGTGGTTTGTATCACTATCTCGGCTTTGTCCTGACATCAGTTTTGCTGGGGCTGGTGTTTCTCAGCCTGGCGGTCTGCGTCTCGGTGCTGGCCCGCGAGCGGACTCGCGCTTCAGGCCTGGCGATTGCGCTGTGGTTTTTCTTCGTGCTGGTGTTTGATCTGTTATTGCTGGGCGGGCTGGTGGCCACCGGCGGCGCATACGGCGGTGATATTTTTGCTTATCTGCTGCTGCTTAATCCGGCAGATGTATTTCGCATCCTGAATGTATTTTCGCTGGAAGACATGCGCGGGCTGTATGGCCTGAACAGCATTGTTCCGGCCATGCTGGCGCAGCCCTGGCTGCTGACGACGGTCATGCTGGGCTGGATCGTGCTGCCGCTGGCAGTCGCGCGCTGGAGATTTAAATAAGGAACATCATGAATGCAATCAATCACAAACGACGCGCCGTACTGCTGACGGCGGTGATGCTGGGAATCCTGCAAGGATGCGGAGAGAAAAAAATAGAGCAGTCCGTGACGCCGCTGGAGATCGATCCGCGCACCACCTGCGATCTGGACGGTATGTTGCTGTCGGACTTTCCCGGTCCCAAGGCGCAGGTGTTTTATGCGGGACAGAATAATCCGGTATTTTTTTGCGATACCGTTGAACTGTTTCATACCCTGCTGGCGCCGGAGCAGGTCAGGAAAGTGCAGGCAGTTTATGTGCAGGATATGGGTAAGGCGGACTGGGAGCAACCGCAGGGAAACTGGATTGATGCGAATGCCGCTTACTACGTATTTGGCAGCCGGCGGCGCGGATCAATGGGAACAACGATTGCGAGTTTTTCACAGGAGAGTGCTGCCAGCCAGTTTGCAACCCAGTGGGGCGGCCGGCTGTTGCGTTATGCCGATATCCGCGCTGAGATGGTCGATCTGAGCGGCGGTGCGCTGCACGACAGCAAGATGTAGCAGACGTACCGGCTGCGATACCCTGCAATAAAAAACGGAGAAAAAATCATGCTGACTGACCGTGTGAAGCTGGTGGCGTGGAGATGGGTATGGGGCGCCTGTGCAGGCTTGTCTGTACTTGCCAGTCTTCAGTGGATGCCCGGCAGTCTGGTGCACCTGTTACCGTTGCAGACGCATGAAGTGAACACAGGACCTGTGCTGAGCGGTGAGATCTGCGTGGTGGCGCCACCGCAGCCGTTTGATCCGGCATCCGGCTTGAGCATGTATGCAGCCCGCCCGGTGCCGCCCGATGCGCGTTGCCCGGTTTGCGGCATGTATCCTGCCAAAACCGGGACATGGGCGGCGCAATTGATTTTCCGGAATGGCGATGCGCAGTTTTTTGATTCGCCGCTGACGCTCTTCGTGTATTTGCAGGATGTCGGGCGTTATAGTCGTGGCCGCCAGCAGAGCGAGGTCGCCGTTGCCTATGTGCGTGACCTGCGTCAAGGGACATGGCTGGCTGCAGCCAGCGCCTGGTACGTGCGCGGTTCAGATACGCCGGGGCCGATGCGGGCAGGTAATCTGCCTGCTTTTTCCGATCTGGCGGCAGCCGGAGATTACGTCAGTGCGCATGGCGGCTCGGTCTTGCGCAGCACGCAGCTGGATGCCGCTTTGCTGCAGCAGTTGCACGGTGCGCGCCGTCACACGCATTGAGCCGATGGCTGCAGGTAATAAAAAAAGCCTGACACGATGGTCAGGCTTTTTCGGGGGATGGAAGCGTTTATTCTGCGCCCATTTCCTTGATCAGACGATCTGCTTTATCAACGTGTTTCATCTGCCACAGCATGTAGCGCAGATCCACCTGAATCGAGCGGGTGTTGGCCTTGTTGTAATCCCAGTCGGAAATGATGGAATCGAGCGTACCGTCAAATGCCAGGCCAATCAGTTCGCCCTTGGCATTGAGTGCTGCAGAACCGGAATTACCGCCGGTAATGTCGAGTGTCGCCAGATACGCGACCGGCACGGCTTTCAGATGCGGATCGACGTATTTGCCGAAGTCCTTGGCCTTGATCGCTGCCAGCTGTGCCGCAGGCGCATTGAATTCACCCTGACCGGTGGCTTTCGGCGGAATGCCGTTGACTGTGGTAAATGCCGTCCATGCCAGACCGTCAGCGGTACCGTGGTCGCGTCCGGCCACTTTACCGAAAGTCACGCGCAGGGTGCTGTTGGCATCAGGATAAACAGCTTGCCCTTTGCTCTTCATGTAAGCAATTTTCGCTTTCATGTAGTTGGCGTAAGACTGCTGGATTTTACCTGCCAGTTCTTCATCTTCCGCTTCACGCTTCATGCTGACTGGATACATTGCTACCGCAGCTTTGATAAAGCTGTCGTCGCTGGCTTTGAAATCCTCCGGTTTGGCGGATAACCAGGCGGCACGGCTGGCTTTGTCAGCCAGCTTGCTGCCAGCGTACATTTTATCCAGCAAGGCTTTCAGATCGGCTTCGCTCATGCCGTCCTTGATACCCATGATGCTGTCAAAATCGACATTCCGGTCTTTGGTCGGCTGCGCAGCGTATTGTTTGAGGCTGTTCAGCACCAGTGCCTTGTCGACGTTTTCGACGTAGTTGCGCTCAACTGCTTCCACGCCGGCCTTGAAGCGAGGCAGGTCGCGTACCTGGAAACCGGCTTTGCGTTCTGCATCCGGCTTGGCGCTTTCATTCGCCAGGCGGTACAACGCACGCGCAGTCGACAGCAGACGCGGGAAAGAGCGTTCGAGGAAGAAGTCATGTTTATCCTTCGCATCGCGTTCTGCGATCAGCTTTTCAACCTGGACAATATCGTCACCGAATTCTTTGGCACGTGCCGGATTGCTGTTGATCCATGTCTTCAGTTCTTCATGTTCCTTGGTCTTGCGTGCTAGGAAATCGCTGCCCGCATAACTGTCGAGCATGCCCTGACGGTTTTTGTAGTAATTGTTGATGCCTGCCACCTGGCTGGCGTATTTCAGTTTGGCATCCGGACTGTCGGCGGTTTCTTTGGCAATGATCGCCAGCGCTTCGCCGGAGGCTTTGACGAATGCCGGGTAATTCCAGTCGAACGTATAAGCGACTTCCGATGGCAGGCGGTGGCGGTTGGTGCGGCCAGGATAGCCCAGCACCATGACGAAATCACCTTCTTTCAGGCCATCTTTCGCCAGTTTCAGGTAGTGTTTGGGAACGTAAGGGACGTTGTCCTTGCTGTAGTCTGCGGCTTTGCCGTCTTTGCTGACGTAGGCGCGATAGAAGCCGTAGTCGCCGGTATGGCGCGGCCACATCCAGTTATCGGTGTCGCCGCCGAATTTGCCAACACCTTCAGCCGGAGCATGCACCAGGCGCACGTCGCGGATTTCCATTTGCTTGATCATGTAAAACTCAAGCCCGCCGTAGTATGGATACACATTGCAACGGTGACCGGCATCTTTTTCACATTCAGCAACCAGCGCCTTGGAATTTTTTTCAATCGCGTCAACGCGCTTCTTGCCAGTCAGTCTGGCGACCTCTTTATCGATGATTTTGTCAGACACGTTGGTGACTTCTTTGGTCACGAAAATGCGTGAGCCGGGTGCCGCCGGCAATTCCTCTTCCAGTGAGTTGGCGAGAAAGCCATTGGCCAGCAGATTACGTTCCGGCTTGGAATTGTAGGCAACGCTGCCATAGACGCAGTGGTGGTTGGTGGCAACCAGACCCTGCGGCGAGACGAATGAGGCGGAGCAGCCGCCCAGGCTGACAATCGCGCCCATCGGGAATTCGGTCAGCTTGGTCAGGGTGTTCGGGTCCAGTTTCAGACCTGCTGCTTTCAGTTCTTTTGCCACTTGCGGCAATTGCTGAGGCATCCACATCCCCTCGTCGGCATAAGCGACGGACGCTGTGCTGAGAACGGCCAGTGTTATAAGTGTCTTTTTCATCGTTTTATTCTAGAAAAGTGATAAAAATCGATTAATACTATCCCTTGGTGCGCCCAGCATGGCGTGAGCGCAAGCAGCTTAGTGTTAAAAAATCAAAAAAAGTTCAATGACAACAGCAAGCCCGGCGCATGAATTTTTGTTGTATAAATGAAAATATTTTCCTCACTGACCAGAAATCCTGCCGGTATTTGATTTTTGTCGCCTTCTGCACAGGCTTCTCATCATCAACAATCGCAACAACATGGTGTAAACTCAACAGATGCAAATCTATTTATCTTTTCTGGCAGCACTGATGTATCTGGCTGCACTGGCGATTCCGCTGACACGCCGCCGTCTGGCTGCCAGCGCTGGTATGCTGGCCTGGCTGTTGCACGGCGTATCGCTGTGGCAGGCCTTGCTGGCTGGCGATGCATTGCGGGTCGGCTTTGCTGTGATGTTGTCCGCTGCGCTCTGGGTCACGGTTTCTGTTTACTTAGTAGAGAACCGGAATGTCGCGCTGGACGGGCTGAAATTTTTTATTTTTCCGCCAGCGGTCGCTGTTGTGGTGTTACCGGCGATTTTCCCCGGAAATATGATTGCCTTGACCGGTAAGACGACCATGTTCCCATGGCATGTTGCGGTTGCGCTGCTGGCCTACAGCACGCTGACGATCGCGGCCTTTCATGCGGTCATCATGAGCCTGCAGGATAAGCATCTGCACAAATTGCAGTCGCAGACCCGGCCCTGGCTGAATGCGGTAATCGACAAGCTGCCGGCACTGATGACGATGGAAAAAGTCCTGTTTCATATGATTACGCTGGGATTTATCCTGCTGACGCTGACCGTCTTGTCGGGCGTGGTGTTCTCTGAGCAGGTGCTGGGGGTCGCATTTAAATGGGATCACAAGACCATTCTGTCTTTGCTGTCCTGGCTGCTGTTTGCCATTTTGCTGGCAGGCCGTCACTGGCGCGGCTGGCGCGGCAGGACCGTACTGAACTTTACCCTGACCGGATTCCTGACCTTGCTGCTGGCGTATGTCGGCAGCCGTTTTGTGCTGGAAGTTCTGTTGCACAGGAGCCTGACATGAGATTGCTGATCTGGCTGGTTTTTGGGCTGCTGGTGATTCTTGCCATCCGTAAAAAAGCCCGGCCGGTGGCGCAGGATGTGCCGCCGCCTGTTGCACCGTCTGCTGCGGGAGACGCCGAGACCATGGTCTGCTGCGCGCATTGCCAGATCTACCTGCCGGCGTCTGAAGCGGTGATCCGCGGGCAGCAGACCTTTTGCTCGACAGCCCATGCTGACCTGCACTGATGCAGTGCGCCATCAGTTGCCATGTTGATTCCACTCTCCACTTTCCCTGACCCCAGCCCTTCATTCTGGCGTTCGCTGCAGACCCTGAACATTTCGCGGGTGATGGTCGCGATCAGTCTGCTGCTGTTGCTGAATCTGCGCAGCACCAAAGATATCTGGGTTTATTCCCATTTGTTTGCTCGCGACATCTGCATCGTTTATCTGTTCCTGAGCATCGGTTTTGCAGTATTGAAACTGGTGCATACCCGGCATTTCATCCTGCAACTGTTATCGCAGATTGCGATTGATATCCTGATCATCTCCTTGCTGTATATCGGGTCTGGCGGCGGCAAGGGCGGTTTGCATATCCTGTTCCTGTTTCCTCTGGCGGGTGTTTCGATTCTGGCGCCCTTGCTATGGGCATTCTTTTTTTGTGCGGTAGTCAGCCTGCTGATGCTGCTGGAAGCCAGTTACCGCCTGCTGGAACAGAGCGACGGAAATCTGGTGTCGCAGGCGGGGCTGTTCGGCGCTTCCTATTTTGCCGTGGTCTACGTGGTGAACCGGCTCGCCAGCAACCTGATCCGGCAGGAACAACTGGCGTTGCAGCGCGGCAATGAGCTGGCATTACAGCAGGCGATCAATCATCTGGTTATTAATGATATGGATGACGGGATTCTGGTGCTTGACCAGCATCGCTGTGTGTTTGAGATTAATCCGGCCGCAGAACGCATGCTCGGGGGGCATCTGGACAAGTCCATGATCGGCACGCGGCTGACCGATATCATTGCACTGCGTCCTATGGCGGATGTGCTAATGAGCATGGAGCTGCATCAGAACGCGCGGACCGTGAATAATCCGGAAGGGGATATTTCTTTCGTATCCATCCCCTGCTATCTGGATGAAACAAGGGCCGGTTTGCGTCCCGAGGGAGACATTGCCAGCCTGCCGGGCCGCATTGATCATCCTCATTTCGTGACGCACCTGAAGCTGCGGTTTATGATCGTGACTGACACGGCAGTTACCGGCTTGCAGACGAGCGGACATAATTACACCGTCATTTTCATGCAGGATGTGTCGGATATTGAAAACCAGGCACAGCAGTTAAAACTGGCATCCATGGGACGCCTGACGGCGAGTATTGCGCACGAAGTCAGGAATCCGCTGTCTTCGATTTCATACGCCGCGTCCTTGCTCAATGAAGATCTGGCCGATCGCGGCCAGGAAGACGGAGACCTTGGTCAGGCCAGGCGTTTGCTGAAGATTGTGGATGATAATGTGGCGCGTCTGAACCAGCTGATTGAAGATATCCTGAAGTTGTCGCGTAAGGCCAAAAATGACGTCGAACCCTATTTTCTGATGAAACTGGTGCGTGATTGCGTGCAGGATTTTTCGGAAACCAGACGGATAGCTCCTGATCTGATCCGTGTTTTCGAGGACACTGATTTCAAGATCAGTTTTGATCCGGGACATTTAATGGAAGTGGTGAATAACCTGTTGTCGAATGCGGTGCGCTATGCCAGCGGTCAGCCTGGCAGCATTCGTCTGTATGCGCAGATCAGCGTGAACGGGCGTCAGGAGCTGCATATTCAGGATGATGGCCCCGCAATCAGTTACGATGTCAGGGCGCATCTGTTTGAACCTTTTTATACAACATCCCGCATGGGCACCGGACTGGGCCTGTATATGGCGCGTGAACTGTGTCTGAACAACCACTGTCTGCTGGATTATGAATACCGGGTGGATACTGATTCCGCTGATGCTGAACCCAGCGGCCGGTTTGTGATTAATTTTTCTGGACTGAATGCATGACGATCAATGTGGCGACCTGTCCGCGGATCCTGGTGGTGGATGATGAAGCTCACCTGAGGGAGCTGCTCGAAATCACGCTCATCAAGATGGGGCTGGATGTCGATAGTGCCGAAAATCTGGCTGAAGCGCGCCAGTTGCTGCAAAATAAGAGCTATGCCCTGGTTCTGACTGACATGCGTTTGCCGGACGGCTCAGGCATGGAGCTGGTGGCTGAGATCAGTGCCGGTTACAAAAATACGCCGGTGGCTGTGATCACTGCTTTTGGCAGTGCAGACAATGCAGTCAATGCCCTGAAAGCCGGCGCGTTTGATTACGTCTCAAAACCAGTGGCGCTCGACCATCTGCGTAAGCTGGTCTATTCCGCACTCAATATTAATGCAGTGCCGCAGGTAAAAACTGAAGATACGCAGTCTGTCGTCGCCTCCTTGCTGATCGGGCAATCGGCCGGAATGCGGCAGGTACGGACGCAGATAGAGCGGCTGGCGCGCAGTATGGCGCCGGTCATCATTACCGGCGAATCCGGCAGCGGCAAGGAATTGGCGGCGCGGGAAATTCACATGTCCAGTTCGCGCATGAGCAAGCCCTTTATTGCAGTCAATTGCGGAGCGATACCGGAAAATCTGATGGAAGCCGAATTTTTCGGCTACCGTAAGGGCGCATTTACCGGTGCGATGGATGATCGCGAAGGTTTTTTTCAGGCAGCGAACGGCGGAACCTTGATGCTGGACGAAGTGGCGGATCTGCCGCTCGCCATGCAGGTGAAGCTGCTGCGTGCGATTCAGGAGCGGCGTATCCGTAAGGTCGGTGCGACGACGGAGGAGTCGGTCGATGTCCGTATTATCAGTGCCACACACCAGAATCTGGCGCAGTGCGTCAGAGAAGGGCGTTTCCGTCAGGATCTGTATTACCGGCTGAATGTGATTGAGCTGCATTTGCCGCCGTTGCGGGAACGGCTGGAAGATATCGAATTGCTGGCGGCCGGAATTCTGGGGCGGCTGGCGGGAAGCAGCGTGACTTTGTCGGCGGCGTCGCTGGAAGCCTTACGCGCCTATCGCTTTCCCGGCAATGTCCGGGAGCTGGAAAATATTCTGGAGCGGGCGCTGGCTTTTGCAAATGAGGGCTGCATTCAGCCCGATGACCTGGCATTAAGTGGAAAACCGGTCACCGCCATGCCGGAGCCAGGTTTACCCGCGCTTCCGGTGCCCAGTGCCAGCATCGCGGCGCCTGAGCGGGAAAAGGCAGCGCCACATACTGAAAATTTCGGGTTTCCTGAATTGCCCTGCTCGCTGCCGGATTATCTGGAAAGTATTGAGCGCGAGATGATTCGCCGGGCGCTGGAAAAAACCCGCCATAACCGGACGCAGGCAGCGGACTTGCTGGGCGTCAGTTTCCGCCAGCTGCGTTACCAGATACAAAAGCTCAAAATTCAGGACTGATTTCCTTCCTCAGTCTTGCGCCTTCAATCCCTAACCCCACCATCACATGGCAGCCTGCCAGCGCAGGTTGTTTTCTGACACGCCGTCCGGCAGATGTATTGCAGACCGGTTTTCTGTTAGTGCTCACTTGCGTCACTTTACAAGGATTTCTGAGTATCCCTGAAAGTCAATCACCCTGTGTGAAAAACAATAAAAAATATAACACGGAAAGCGGTTGCATCTGTCGAACTCGGGTACTAGAATTAGGTTCATTCGTTATTTGTGCACTATATGTAGTGGTTTTTCTGGTTTTACCTTTCTTGCTTCATTTCCCTTGAACGGCACTTCAATTCAAGGGGAAACCGACTTAAAAACAAAGAAATGACAAGGTTTTCCGCCATTCTGAATGGGGGAACCCGGCTAGTAGTTAGGCGCAATATTCAATTAACCCGCGCGTCATCCTGACTGATCAGGAATGACACCAATCCCGACTCTGGAGGCTCAATGCACTCTTCAATTGAAACAACAACGCCATCATATTCCGATCCCGGTACTTTGCTGAGCACGGCTTCCCAGTCAGGCACGTCTGCACATACATACAGTGAGCACCGCGTGATACGCCGTAACGGTGCCGTGGTTGGTTTTGAACCGTCAAAAATCGCGATTGCAATGACGAAAGCATTTCTGGCGGTCAATGGCGGCCAGGGTGCTGCGTCGGCACGTGTCCGCGAACTGGTTGAGCAGCTGACGGCAACTGTCGTGGCCGCGCTGTTACGCCGGCAGCCGGCTGGCGGCACCTTCCACATTGAAGACATTCAGGATCAGGTTGAGCTGGCGCTGATGCGTTCCGGTGAGCATGACGTCGCCCGTGCTTATGTGCTGTATCGTGCCAAACATCAGGAAGAACGTCGTCTGGCGCAGGAGGCGCAACGTGCTTCCCAGGCGAAGCTGCCGCAGATTCACGTGGTGGCCGATGGTGAAAAAGTGCTGCTGGATATCGAAAAAGTCCGCGCCCTGATTACGGCAGCCTGCGTAGGTCTGGATAAGCTGGCCGATGCGGAAGCAATCCTGACTGAAACGCTGAAAAACCTGTATGACGGCGTACCGGTCGAGGAATTGCATAAATCGGCAATTCTGGCAGCGCGTGCGCTGATGGAAAAAGAGCCTGCATACAGTCAGGTGACTTCACGCCTGCTGCTGCATACTGTTCGTAAAGAAGTTTTCGGTAAGGAAGTGGCGCAGCAGGACGCAGCAGCAGAATACATCACTTATTTCCCGCAGTTTATCCAGAAAGGGATTGCTGCCGAATTGCTGGATGCGCGTCTGGCCGAATTCGATCTGGATCGTCTTGCGAAGTCGCTCATCGCTGACCGTGATCTGCAGTTCAGCTATATCGGTCTGCAGACCTTATATGACCGCTATTTCCTGCATGTGCGCGGCACCCGCATCGAAATGCCACAGGCTTTCTATATGCGCGTGGCGATGGGGCTGGCGCTGGAAGAAAAAGATCGCAATGCCCGTGCCATCGAGTTTTATAACCTGCTGTCCAGCTTTGATTTCATGAGCTCGACGCCGACACTGTTCAATTCCGGCACGCTGCGCTCCCAGCTTTCTTCCTGCTATCTGACCACCGTGTCCGATGATCTGGCCGGTATTTATGATGCACTGAAGGAAAACGCACTGCTGGCTAAATTTGCCGGTGGTCTGGGAAATGACTGGACACCGGTACGTGCGCTCGGCGCCCATATTAAAGGTACCAATGGTAAGTCACAGGGCGTGGTGCCTTTCCTGAAGGTGGTGAATGACACGGCTGTGGCGGTGAATCAGGGCGGTAAGCGCAAAGGTGCAGTCTGCGCTTATCTCGAAACCTGGCATATGGATATCGAAGAATTCCTCGACCTGCGCAAGAACACGGGTGACGACCGTCGCCGTACGCACGATATGAACACGGCCAACTGGATTCCTGACCTGTTCATGAAGCGCGTGATGGAAAAAGGGGAATGGACACTGTTCTCGCCTTCCGATGTTCCTGATCTGCATGATAAATACGGCAAAGCATTTGAGCAGGCTTATCTGGCGTATGAAGCGAAAACTGCTTCCGGCGAGCTCGGATTGTTCAAAAAAATCCCGGCGCTGGATCTGTGGCGCAAGATGCTGTCTATGTTGTTTGAAACCGGTCATCCATGGATTACATTCAAAGATCCATGCAATATCCGTTCACCGCAACAGCATGTCGGCGTGGTGCATTCCTCCAATCTGTGTACTGAAATCACACTGAACACGAATGAAAGCGAAATCGCTGTCTGTAACCTGGGTTCCGTGAATTTGCCTGCGCACATGAAAAATGGTCAGCTGGATCATGTCAAACTGCAGAAAACCATCCGCACAGCGATGCGCATGCTGGATAACGTCATTGACATTAACTACTATGCCGTAGAAAAGGCGCGTCAGTCGAATCTGCGCCACCGTCCGGTCGGCATGGGTATCATGGGTTTCCAGGATTGCCTGCACATCATGCGTATGCCATATGCCTCGAATGAAGCGGTGCAGTTTGCTGATACATCGATGGAAGCCGTTTGCTATTACGCTTACCTGGCATCGACTGAGCTGGCGGAAGAGCGTGGCACTTACAGCTCCTACCAAGGATCCTTATGGGATCGTGGCATCCTGCCGCAGGATTCGCTGAAAATGCTGGCGGAAGAGCGCGGCGGTTATCTGGAAGCAGATTTCTCCGAAATGATGGACTGGAGCGTGGTGCGTAACCGCATCAAGCAATTCGGCATGCGCAACTCGAACTGCGTGGCCATTGCGCCGACCGCGACGATTTCTAACATCATCGGCGTATCAGCCTGTATCGAACCGACTTATCAGAACCTGTATGTGAAGTCGAACCTGTCGGGTGAGTTTACAGAAATCAATGAATATCTGGTGCGCGACCTGAAACTGCGTGGCCTGTGGGATGAGGTCATGATTGCCGATCTTAAATACTTTGATGGCAGCCTGTCCCGCATTGACCGCATTCCGCAAGATCTGCGTGACCTGTATGCCACCGCTTTTGAAGTCAGCCCTTCCTGGCTGGTGGAGGCCGCTGCGCGGCGTCAGAAATGGATAGACCAGGCGCAATCCCTGAATATCTACATGGCGGGCGCATCGGGTAAAAAACTCGATGAAACCTACAAACTGGCCTGGTTGCGTGGTCTGAAAACCACCTACTACCTGCGTACGATCGGTGCAACACATACCGAAAAATCGACAACCAAGACCGGTGCCCTGAATGCGGTGGCGGTGGATGGCGGCAGCGGCGCCTTTAATGCGGCTCCCGCAGCGACACCTGTGCCGGCAGTGGCGGCGGAAGCAGATGGTGCAGCTTGTTACCTGCGTCCGGGTGACCCTGGTTTTGAAGAATGTGAAGCCTGTCAATAAGACCCCGCATTCATATTCGCTATACGGGATAGCCTGCCATGCGGCTATCCCGTATCAATGATTGCAGCAGATAAACTGTTTTTGCGCTTTGATCTGATATGGATATCGAAGCGCTTTTTTGTAAGGAATTAAGAAATGTTATCCTGGGATGATGAAGAAACGTCCAGCACCACCAGACAGGCGCCGGTACAACCTTTGCCAGTTGCACCTGGCTTGCAGATGCCGGAAGTGGCGCTCAATCCTGCGGTCATCAGCCAGCCGCATGCAGTCAGTGCCGAAGATACCGCACGCCGCGTGAACGCTGCCGACAAACGTATCATCAACGGCCAGACCGACGTTAACCAGCTGGTGCCCTTCAAATACAAATGGGCATGGGATAAATATCTGGCCGGTTGCGCCAATCACTGGATGCCGCAGGAAATTAATATGCAGCGCGATATTGAGCTGTGGAAAAATCCGAACGGTCTGTCTGAAGACGAACGTCGTCTGGTCAAGCGCAACCTCGGTTTCTTTGTCACGGCTGATTCGCTGGCTGCCAACAATATCGTGCTCGGCACCTATCGCCACATCACTGCGCCGGAATGCCGTCAGTACTTATTGCGCCAGGCGTTCGAGGAAGCAATTCATACACATGCCTATCAGTACATCGTCGAATCGCTGGGTCTGGATGAAGGTGAAATCTTCAACGCGTATAACGAGATCGAATCCATCCGCGACAAAGACCAGTTCCTGATTCCTTTCATTGACGTGCTGACGAATCCTGAATTCAAGACCGGCACGACCGAAGCCGACCAGACTTTGCTGCGTTCGCTGATCGTGTTCGCGTGCCTGATGGAGGGACTGTTTTTCTACGTTGGCTTCACGCAGATTCTGGCATTAGGCCGGCAGAATAAAATGATGGGTGCGGCTGAACAGTACCAGTACATTTTGCGCGACGAATCGATGCACTGCAATTTCGGGATCGATCTGATCAATACGATTAAGATGGAAAATCCGCATTTGTGGACTCCTGCATTTCGCGACGAAATTAAATCGTTGTTTTTGCGTGCGGTGGAGTTGGAATATCGCTACGCAGAGGATACAATGCCGCGTGGAGTGCTCGGATTAAATGCGCCAATGTTCAAAGGATATTTGCGCTTTATCGCAAATCGTCGGGCACAGCAGATTGGTCTTGATCAGCTATTCCCGCAGGAAGAAAATCCCTTCCCATGGATGAGCGAAATGATCGACCTGAAAAAAGAGCGCAACTTTTTTGAAACACGCGTCATTGAGTATCAGACTGGCGGAGCCCTGAATTGGGAATAGCAGCAGACATGTACTGCGCCTCTGGATTCTGAAATGGAATGCTCATGGTTTGCACGAGATGTAAAACTCGAGAGGCCTCATCAAACTGAATGAACAGTTACAGCTTACAGGATGTAACACTGTTAGTGCCGCAATATCTGGCTGGGTCGGATATTGCGGTTTTTGGCTTTGAGCTCGTGCTGTAAACAGATACCAACGCCTGCGGAATGCGGGTGTCAGGCGTCATTTTCGTGATCAGAAAATGAGCCATAGCTGAGATACTGCTTCAGATCGAGGAGGCGCAGTGTTCTTAGCTGGTGCCGAATTCATTAGCGCAAACAGCGATCTTGTTTGTGCCGATGAATAATCCGCTTGAAAGGATAGAGCGGATTTTACTTTTATCTGATTTTTTCCATCTCGATTGAAGGAGAAACACCATGGCAACAGCACCACAACCGTCTCCAGACGAGCCAGTCGGCGCGAAAAAAGCTAAGGCGACTGCAAAGAAAGCCGCAGCGAAACCAGCAGCGAAAAAAACTGT
>NZ_JACOGC010000003.1:0-345059 GCF_014284195.1 Cognatundibacterium griseum | reverse complement strand
CTGTAGCGAAAGCCGCAGCGAAACCAGCAGCTAAAAAAGCGGCAGCAAAACCTGCAGCAAAAGCAGCCGCTAAGCCAGCAGCAAAGAAAGCAGTAGCGAAAGCCGCAGCGAAACCAGCAGCTAAAAAAGCGGCAGCAAAACCTGCAGCAAAAGCAGCCGCTAAGCCAGCAGCAAAGAAAGCAGTAGCGAAAGCCGCAGCGAAACCAGCAGCTAAAAAAGCCGCAGCAAAACCTGCAGCAAAGGCAGCCGCTAAGCCAGCAGCAAAGAAAGCAGTAGCGAAAGTCGCAGCGAAACCAGCAGCGAAAAAAGCGGCAGCGAAACCGGTAGCGAAGGCAGCAGCGAAACCTGCAGCAAAGGCAGCCGCCAAGCCAGCAGCAAAAAAAGCGGTAGCGAAAGTCGCAGCGAAGCCAGCAGCGAAAAAAGCGGCAGCGAAACCCGCAGCGAAAGCAGCAACCAAAGTCGCAGCGAAGCCAGCAGCTAAAAAACCGGCAGTGAAAGCGGCAGCAAAGCCAGTAGCGAAAAAGGCGGCGGTAAAAAAAGCGGCACCGGCTAAACCAGCGACACCTGACGCAAAAACTGTCGTCAGCCCAAATGCCGCATGGCCATTTCCAACAGGTAATCGTCCGGCTTAATCTCTGGCGAACTTGGTTGCCTGATCTTATTCAGGCACAATACCCACTGTGTGATACATCGCCAGTGGGTATTTTTTTGAAGGAAACAATTCGTGCTACACGGAATTTTTACATTCATTATCGACATCGTGACGGGTTTTTTCGCCGGTTTCCTGTTATTGCGCTTCTGGATGCAGGTGCAACGGGTTCGTCCTCCTTCCTCTCTGGCGCAGGCGATTTTTCAGATTACAGACTGGATTGTGCATCCGATACGCCGCATTATCCCCGGGTTCAGGGGATATGACTGGGCGACGTTGACGGCCGTGTTCCTGACGGCGCTGGTGCCGGTGCTGCTGGATTTCTGGCTGCTGTCCCAGGTATCACCGGGAATAATTCTGATTCTGACCGTTTTCCGGGTGGCGCAGTGGGCGCTGTATGGCTTGATGGCTCTGCTGTTGATTGAGGCGGTATTCAGCTGGATTAATCCGCATGCACCTCTGGCACCGTTTGTGCGTGCGTTGAACGAGCCTTTGCTAGCGCCTTTCAGGCGACTGCTGCCGTCTTTGGGCGGCCTGGATTTTTCGCCATTGCTGGTTTTGATCATACTGCAGGTTCTGAGCAAGGTACTGAATGAAGCCTTGCCCCGCTTGCTGACGACGACTTACTGAGCCGGACAGAACCCAGCACATATTAGTCCCTGTGTCCCGGTGCTGCTGTGGATTGACGGATGACCAGGCGTGACTGCAGCATTTCACGCCGCAAGGGGGCGTCGGGATGCTGTATCCGGTCAACCAGTGTTTTGGCGGTCAGCTCACCAATGGCATGTTTTGGCTGGGCAATCGTTGTTAAGGGAGGCGTGCTGAACGATGCCAGCGCAATGTCGTCATAGCCGACCACGGACAATTGCTGCGGGATTCTGACGCCTGCTGCGTTGGCTGCACAAATACCGCCGATGGCCATCAGGTCATTGCTGACAAAAATAGCGGTAGGGCGTTCCGGTAATGCGAGCAATTCCTGAAACGCATTGAAACCGCCCTGACTGGTAAAGTCGCTGTGCACCAGATATTTGTCCCGGAATTCCAGTCCGGCTTCTTTGAGTGCACGCAGATAGCCGGTCACGCGTCCTCCGCTGGGCAAGAGCGTATCTGGCCCTGCGACGCATGCGATCCTCCGGTGTCCGAGGCTGATCAGATAACTGGTGGCATCGTAGCCGCCCTGTACGTGGTCAGCTTCAATGAAATCAGCAGAAACGCCGGACACCTCCCGGTCCACCAGCACTTTCGGAATGCCTTCATCAGCCAGTAGCTGGCTCAGTTCTTCGTCCGAACCTGACGAAACCAGGATCAGGCCATCGATTCTTTTTTCCATCAGAACCCGGATATAGGCTGCCTGTTTTTTGGGATTGTCATCGGAATTGCAGAGGATGATGTTATAGCCGAGTTTAAACGAAGCATCTTCAATCCCCTGAATCACTTCGGCAAAATAAGGGTTGGAATTATTCGGGATCATCATACCCAGTGTGTGGGTCCGGTCATTTTTCAGACTGCGCGCAACTGCGCTTGGGATGTAGCGCAACTCCTGAATGACGGACAGCACACGTTCCCGCGCATCTTCGCTGACGACCCGGGTATTGTTGATGACGTGGGAAACGGTGGTGGTTGAGACGCGGGCTTTTTCCGCGACCTGCTTCATTGTTGCCATAAAAATTCCTGCATGTCGATCCTGTGATTATGACGCAGGATAAAGGAAACGGTTAAAATTTTTACCAACATACCGACAGGAGCCGCTATGCAGGATTTGTTGATTCGTAATGCCAGTTTGCCCGATGGGCGTCGCGGAATGGACATTCTGATCCGGTCAGGATTGATTGAAGCCATCGATACCGGATTGTCCGGCATCAGGCCAGGAATCAGGGAGCTGGATGCGGCGGGTGATCTGGTGTGTCCGCCGTTTGTCGATGCACATTTTCATATGGATGCGGTGCTGTCCTACGGTTTGCCGAGGGTGAATCAAAGCGGTACCTTGTTAGAGGGAATCGCGCTTTGGGGGGAGCTGAAGCCGCAATTGACGCAGGAAGCGTTGATCGCACGTGCAATGCAATATTGTGATTGGGCGGTTGCAAAGGGCTTGCTGGCCATCCGTTCTCATGTCGATATTTGCGATGATCGTCTGCTGGCAGTCGAGGCATTACTGGAAGTGCGCCGCCGGGTGGCACCGTATCTGGATTTGCAGCTGGTCGCATTTCCTCAGGACGGATTGTTGCGCAGCCCGGGCGCTTTTAACAATCTGAAACGTGCGGTTGCGATGGGTGTCGACGTTGTGGGCGGCATTCCGCATTTTGAGCGCACGATGGCAGACGGCGCGGAATCGATACGTCTGTTATGCGAGTTTGCCGCAGAGCAGGGATTGCGCATCGATATGCATTGTGATGAATCTGACGATCCTATGTCGCGTCATATTGAGACTCTGGTATTCCAAACCCAGAGGCTGGGCTTACAGGGCAGGGTGGCAGGGTCGCATCTGACTTCCATGCATTCCATGGATAATTACTATGTCAGCAAACTGTTGCCATTGATGCGCGAGGCTGGGGTGGCGGCGATCGCCAATCCTCTCATTAATATTACGCTTCAGGGGCGGCATGATACTTACCCGAAACGACGCGGTATGACGCGGGTGCCCGAGATGCTGGCGATGGGTATTGATGTCGCATTCGGGCATGATTGTGTCATGGACCCCTGGTACAGTCTTGGTTCCGGCGATATGCTGGAAGTCGCGCACATGGGGCTGCATGTTGCCCAGATGACCGGACAGCAGGCGATGCATCAGTGTTTTGAGGCGGTGACTACTATTCCTGCCCGTATCATGGGCTTGCCGGGCTATGGACTGACAGTGGGCAGTCATGCCGATCTGGTGATGCTGGATGCGCCTGACTGTATTGATGCATTGCGCTTGCGCCCTGTGCGCCGATACGTTATCCGGCGCGGCAAAATTATCAGTGAAACTCCCAGGATGGAAGCGCGACTGGATTTGCCGGGACGCGGCAATTTTGTAAATTTCAGGAGATGAGGCAGATATTGCGGGCGATCCGGTTATTTCGTCTGACGACCGGATCGCCTGATTGGGCATAAAAGATTTTAAAGACGTGCGAATGCCTGTTTTGCCGCTTCAATCGTGGCGTCAATGATTTGCCCATCGTGCTGAATAGAAACAAAGCCAGCCTCAAATGCAGACGGTGCGAGATACACGCCGGTGTCCAGCATCAGATGGAAGAAACGGTTGAATTTTTCTTTGTCGCTGGCCATGACTGCCGCATAGGAATCGGGAATCTGCGAGGCAAAATAAAGGCCGAACATGCCGCCGACGGCATCCGCGCAGAATGGATGTCCGGCAGCCTGCCCTGCTGCGGTCAGGCGTTCTGCCAGCTCACGGGTCTGCGCGGTCAGTGTGCTGTAAAAACCTTCGCGCTGAATAATTTTCAGCGTCGTCAGTCCGGCAGCAACGGCAACCGGATTACCTGACAGCGTTCCCGCCTGATACACACCGCCCAATGGCGCCATATGTTTCATCAGATCAGCACGACCGCCGAATGCAGCAACCGGCAGGCCACCCCCGATGACTTTGCCCAGGCACACCAGATCGGCCTGAATGTCGTATAAAGCCTGTGCGCCATGCAGACCCACCCGGAAGCCGCACATCACCTCATCGAAAATCAGGACGCTGCCATACTGTGAGCATAAACGGCGCATGGTTTGCAGAAATTCCGGTGTGGCGCGGACCAGATTCATGTTGCCGGCGACGGGCTCCACAATCACGCAGGCGATCTGATCACCGACAGTACGGAACACTTCTTCGAGTTGCTGGCTGTTGTTGTAGTCGAGAACCAGCGTGTGTTTGCTGAAATCTTCCGGCACACCGGCAGAAGTCGGGTTACCGAAAGTCAGCAAACCACTGCCTGCTTTAACCAGCAATGAATCCGCATGACCGTGGTAGCAGCCTTCAAATTTAATGATTTTGTCGCGCCGGGTGGCGCCGCGGGCCAGACGCAGTGCGCTCATGGTCGCTTCCGTACCGCTGGAAACCAGGCGCAGCTGCTCTACGCCGGGCACCAGCTTGCAGATTTCCTCGGCCATCAGAATTTCACCCTCTGTCGGCGCGCCAAAACTCAGGCCGCGTGCCGCAGCTTCCTGCACTGCGCTGACGACTTCCGGATGTGCGTGCCCCACAATGGCAGGGCCCCACGAACCGATATAGTCAATGTAGCGACGGTCGTCGGCATCCCAGAAATAAGGACCTTCCGCACGGGTGATGAAACGGGGTGTTCCTCCTACGGAGCGAAATGCCCGTACAGGAGAATTGACCCCTCCGGGAGTGGATAACTGGGCGCGTGCAAATAAGGTTTCGTTATGATTCGTCATGATATGGATTCAGATAAAAATCGAGGGGTGGCGGCAGGCTTATTGTGCCGGTTCTCTGGCCCAGAAATAGCGGTCTGGTACAAGTTTCCCCATGCCGAACTGCTGCGCATGCTGAACAGCCGCCAGCGTGAATTCCTGGGCTTCCAGTACCGCCTCCGGTACCGGAATGCCGGTCGCCAGCAGGGCTGTCAGCGCAGCAGACAAGGTGGTCCCGGCGCCCATGTAGGAACCGGGAGAGCGCTGCCAGACATCCCGCCTGACCATGCCCGATTCATTGAACAGCATATTGGCAATTTCTCCGGCCTGACACGGGGTGCCGGTCACAAGCACATATTCACAGCCGGAATCAATGAGCGTCATGGCATCGGCTGTCAGATCATCAGATTCGCCCTGCTCTTTCCAGGTTTCAGCCAGCCGTGATAATTCGATCGCGGAAATGACGAGCAGCATTGCCTGCGGTATCAGCAATTCACGAATCGACAGGGACAGATCCTCGGTATCGGCAATGTGTTCCGCCACGGCAGCATTAAACGGATCGAGTATCAGCGGCATGTCTGGGTAGTCTGAGACGATTTCGGCAATGGCCGTAACGTTTTCGACGCTGCCTACCAGTCCGACTTTGATGGCAATCACAGGCATGTCTTCCAGCACGGTTCTTGCCTGTTCGTCGACCAGATCGGCATCCAGCGCATGAATGCTGTCAACCTGACCGGTATCGCCGGTGAGTATCGCTGTCGTGACCGGGAGTCCGTGACAGCCCATTGCGGCAAATGATGCGGTGTCCGCATATAAGCCTGTGGCAGCCACCGGATCGGCAGCCCCAAAACTGAGGATAAGTGGGGAAATTTGGTTTTGCACGGTGGGTAGATTAATATAGCCGGCTTTGCCGGACTTTTTTTCGTCCGAAGTATGGAAGTGACAATCTCTTTGTCATTTTTGTGCGGTATGTTCGTATTTTACTTGATTGAAGGGTTTTAGTCGTGAGCGATAATGTGGGTAATAAGCCGCAGTATAAAACGTGGATGTGTCTGATTTGTGGCTGGGTCTATGATGAGGAGCAAGGTTTGCCTGATGAGGGCATCGCACCGGGGACTTTATGGGATGATGTTCCGATGAACTGGACCTGTCCGGAATGCGGCGCCCGCAAGGAAGATTTTGAAATGGTTGCGATTTAACCTCGACTTGTGTATTTTTGGCTATATTGAATGTTTATTCACGGAAAATAAGTAGCACTTTAAAGATTTTTTGTTAAAGTGCTAGCTTGCTATAATTCTGTCGGGAAGATGAACTTATGTCAACATTGGCTGGCAATGAAAACTTGAAAATCATGGTGATTGACGATAGCAGCACAATACGTCGTTCAGCGGAGATTTTTCTTGGGCAGGCTGGTTATAAAATTGTCCTGGCTGAAGATGGATTTGATGCCCTGGCAAAAATCAATGATTCTCACCCCGACCTGATTTTTTGTGACATTCTGATGCCGCGTCTGGATGGTTATCAGACTTGTGCTCTGATTAAAAAAAGTGCGAAATTCAGGGATACGCCGGTCATCATGCTGTCGTCAAAAGATGGTTTGTTTGACCGGGCGCGTGGTGCGATGGTGGGGTCGGACGAATATCTGACCAAGCCTTTTACAAAAGACAGTCTCCTGAAAACTGTCCGGAATTACACTTCCGGAGAGCAGCAATAATTCAGTTAATGTAAGGAATGAGCGAAATGGCAATTCAAAAAATTTTAGTAGTAGATGATTCTCCAACCGAACGCTACTTCCTCACGGATGTGCTGGCGAAAAACGGCTTTTCTGTTTCAACGGCAGAAAACGGCGAAGAGGCGCTGACCAAGATCAAGGCAGATAAGCCGCAACTGATTCTGATGGATGTTGTTATGCCTGGTCAGAATGGTTTCCAGATTACCCGTGCCATTGCAAAAGATCCGGAAACGCAGGATATTCCTGTCATTATCTGCACCAGTAAAAACCAGGAAACGGACCGTATCTGGGGACTGCGCCAGGGCGCACGTGATTACTTGGTCAAGCCGATTGACCCGCAGGAATTGCTGGCTAAAATCGCCGCACTGGGCTGATGTCTGCAGACAACCGGTACATCGTTGACAGCAATAAAAGCCTTACCCATTTCAGAAATTCGCGGACAAGCTCATGACCCAGACGTTGAGTGACCCTAAAGCTGTAAATCTCGAAGCTGCCTCTCCGGACAGCGGGGTGCGGCGCACCCGTTTGAGGGAGTTTCAGGCGCAGCTGGTTGAAAGAATGCAGGCTGCGCAGCGTGGCGGTTTTTCACAACTCAATCAGTTGGGGATTCTGATCGGGCAGAACCGTTACCTGCTCGATTTGCGCGAGGCGGGTGAAATTGTCAGCGCCGGTCTTTTGACAGAGGTACCATTGACCAGAGACTGGTATGTCGGCTTATCGAATATCCGGGGTAATCTGACCAGTGTGGTTGATTTGTCGCGCTTTCAGGGAAATGAATCCACCGTACTGGATCCGACGTGCCGCATCATCGCTTTTGCTCCCGGGCTGGCATTTAACAGCGCATTGCTGGTGACGCAGGTTCTGGGTTTGCGCAATATTGCCGAGATGGATGAGGTGGCGTCAGATACGCAGGAAACCGGGCACCGCGCATGGTTGCAACGGCAGTTCCGTGACCGTGATGGTCATATCTGGCGTGAGTTGAGCCTGGCTGCACTGGTGCAGGATCAGGATTTTTTGCATATAGGTTTATAGTCAGTCTTTTTTGAAGTACGGCTGACAGATTTTCAATCGTTGAGGAGACTTAGTAATGGCTTTGAAAGTACCGTTCTTGTCCAAGAAAAAAGATGATCCGGTTACGGAAATTGATGGAGCAGAGATGGCGGCAAGGTCATTTGGTCATGCTGATTCGGTTGAGATTGAAGAAGCCAGCAACGTCAGAATGCTCAATACGGAAACTGAAGCAGATGCCGGAGTCAAACAGGAAACTGCCGCTCCTGTGTCGCATGCACAACGCGCCGATGCGACTTTTATCGGTGATGCGCTGGAAAAAGGCGGCGATATTCAGTTGCCGCTGATCGGCAAAATGTCGCTGCAGAAGCAGATGCGCGTGCTGTCGGTCACGATGGCGGTTGCATTGCTGGCGGGTGGTTTTTTCGTCTGGCTCAATGCCAACCAGTCTGCGCTGGTGTCGACGCAAGTACAGATTTCCGGTGACGTGCTGATGCACTCGCAGCGTATCGGTAAAGCTGCGCCAAACTCGATTCAGGGTAACGTCGAAGCGTTTAAACAGCTGGAAGACAGCCGCAAGGAAATCAACAACGATCTGAAAATTCTGCTGGAAGGCGGTAATTATCAGGGACGTGATGTGAAACCGGCGGACAGCACACTGGAGCCTGTTTTAAAAGAAACGATCAAGGCCTGGCAAAACTCCAATAAAGCATCGGAAACCATTCTGGCCAGACGTAAAGAGCTGACCGGTTTCGGTGAGACACTGCAGAAACTGAACTCGCTGTCGCCGGTATTGCTGGAACTGACAGAGCAGATTTCGACGCTGAAAGTGCAGGGGGGCGGATCTGCGCGTGAAATTTCTGCATCCGGCCAGCTGGTGATGCTGACCCAGCGTCTGGGCCGCAGTGCGAATGAATTCTTGACTTCTGAAGGTGTTAATCCGGAAACGGCTTTCCTCCTGGGTAAAGATACCAATACTTTCCGCGATCTGGTGGATGGTTTCCTGAAAGGCAGCGAGGTGTTGCGCCTGACGATGACCAAGGATGCCGATACACGGGAAAAATTGGAAGAACTGCAAAAAACTTTTACTGAGTATCAGGCATCGGTTTCGACCATTCTGGGTAATTTGCAGAATTTTATTGCAGCCAAACAATCCGAACAGCTGATCTTTAACGAAAACGAAGATCTGAAATCGAAACTGACCAAGCTGCAAAAAACTTACACTGCACAGCAGGATTCCACCAGCCTGTCGTTCTGGTTGCTGATGCTCTCGGCACTGATCGCGCTGACTTCTGCGGTGGGAATTGCGCTGGTTCTGTTGCAGGACAGCCGTAATCGCGCTAAAGAAGCGAATGAACGCCGTCAGGAAGCTGCGGCACAGATGTTGCAGGCGCAGAAACAGGAAGAAGAAGCAAAAGCCGCCAACGATCAGAATCAGGCTGCGATTTTGCGGCTGATGAATGAATTGCAGGAAGTCGCGGACGGTGACTTGACGGTGCAGGCAACGGTTTCTGAAGATATTACCGGTGCGATTGCCGACTCGGTTAACTATACGGTGGAAGAGTTGCGCGGTCTGGTCGGCCGTGTTACCTCGACTGCAGAACAGGTTACTTCGGCGTCCGATCAGGCGCAGAATATTTCCAACGACTTGCTGGAAGCATCCGAACAGCAGTCACGCGAAATCACTGATGCCGGCCAGGTTGTTCTGACGATGGCGGCGGAAATTACTGACGTTTCCCGCTCGGCGAATGAGTCGGCAGAGGTTGCGCGTCAGTCGGTTGCGGCGGCGGAGCAGGGTGCGCATGCGGTGGAAGACGCGATCAAGGGTATGAATGAGATTCGCGAACAGATCCAGGAAACGTCAAAACGAATCAAGCGTCTGGGTGAGTCCTCTCAGGAGATTGGTGAGATCACGGAACTGATTTCTGATATTACCGAACAGACCAACGTGCTGGCGCTGAATGCGGCGATTCAGGCGGCGTCTGCGGGTGAAGCGGGACGCGGCTTCTCGGTGGTTGCGGAAGAGGTGCAGCGTCTGGCGGAACGTTCGGCTGAAGCGACCAAGCAGATCGGTGCGCTGGTGCGTACGATTCAGACCGATACCCACGATGCGGTAGCCGCGATGGAAAAATCCACTCAGGGTGTGGTTGAGGGAGCCAAACTGTCCGATGCGGCCGGTACGGCACTGTCTGAAATCCGTAGCGTTTCGAACCGCCTGGCGGAACTGATTCAGGGTATTTCGCTGGCGACGGAGCAGCAGGCGACTTCTGCGAACGGTGTGGCACAAAATATCCAGCACATTCTGACGATGACTGAGCAGACCCAGAGCGGTACACAACAAACGGCAGAGTCGATTAAACAATTGTCTTTGCTGGCGGAGGAGTTGAAAAATTCCGTGTCCCGTTTCCGCGTTGCGGCCTGATCTGTCCGTTCCTGGGCTGCAATGGCAGCCCGCCATATTTGCAAGACGATGAGCCGTGCGGCTGGTCGTCTCTTGAGTTCGCGGAGTATGCATGACATCCGATTTTTCAAATTCCTCTCATTTTCCGCAGGAACAGTTTGATACCGGACCATTGTCCTGGGTGATGCCGGAAGTGCGGGAGGCGATGACCAATGCCGGCAAGATGCTGACAGATGCGTTGGCACAGGATATTGACGTCCGGTCCACTACTTTGCTGCATGCCAAAAACTATCTGCATCAGGCACATGGAGCCCTGCAGATTGTGGATATCGATGGTGTTTCGATTGTGACGGAAACCATCGAGGAGCTTATTGATCGTTTGCAGAGCGCACAACTGGAGATGACGCAGGCAAACGTTGATGTCATTCTGGATGCGTTTCATGCTGTGTTGCGCTATCTGGAAGATTTATTGTCTGGCTCCGTCCATCAGCCAGTCAGATTATTTCCCTATTACCGCGCACTGCTGGAATTGAAAGGTGCTGAACGGATTCATCCGGCGGATTTGTTTTTCCCTGCATTGTCTGCGAAGGAAAAAATTCCCGAGCTGGCAGTGGCTCAGGCGGTTGTCCCGGCAAATTACACAGATCTGCGTCAGCGTTTTGAAAAATTATTACTGACGGTACTGACCGGTAAAGACCCGCAAAAACAGCAGCTGGCACTGACATCTATGCATGAGCTGATCCGTGAGATTGATCACGCGCAGACCAATTCGCAGGCCAAGGCATTCTGGGTCGTGATGCGGGCTTTTGTCGAAGCAGTCACAAATGGACAGATTGAAAATCAGCAATACGTCAAACAGATTTTCGGGCGCATTAATCTGCAGATACGCCGCTTGATGGATGGCGTGAATACGATTCCTGAGCGTCTATTGCGCGACGCCTTGTTCTTTCTGGCACAGGTTCAGCATCCGACACCTTTTGTTGCCAACGTCCGCCAGGCATACGATCTCGACAATAAAGTCCCGGCGGATTACGTACAGAAAAATTATGGGCAAATTGCGGCGGGGGTGCTGACTACTGCTAAAGAGCAGTTGACTGCGGTGAAAAATTTATGGGGCCGGATCGCCAACGGTGATAATAACCTTGCCGATAAATTTTCCCAGAAAATGAAAGACCTGGCAGAGACGGGTGATCAGCTGAATTCGCCATCGCTGTCGAAATTACTGCGGGAACTGAGCGGGATTGCCCGTCATGTGGCGCATTCTGCCGATGGCTCAAAACTGGCGATCGAACTGGCAACCAGCCTGCTGTTTGTTGAGAATGCCTTAGACCATATTACGCGCTTGCCGGCACATTTTTCAGAGCGTGCTGAGGAAATCACAGCGCGTCTGTTGTCGGTGGTTTCCGGTGAAGAACCGGAATCCCAGGCTGCCTGGATGGGTGAAATTTCCAGGGAAGCGCAACAGCGTCAGACCATGGCAGTGCTGGTGACGGAAATGCAGACCAGCCTGCGGCAGGTTGAAAAGACACTGGACGAATATTTCCGCGATCCGGCACAACATGATTCCTTGCGATCGATTGATGGTGTTCTGCACCAGATTGGCGGAGCGCTGGCTATTCTCGATCAGGATGCAGCGATGCAGGCTGTCGAATATACCCGGCAGGTTGTTGCACAGTTTGTTGACGCCACCGCGACGACGGATTCAGCGCCTTCGGATGGCGTGCATATCGAAGCACTGCACCAGAAAGTAGCCCAGAATATTGGTGCCCTGAGCTTCTTCATCGAGACTTTGCAGTCCCAGCCTGATACAGCGAAAAAGAAATTCAGTTTCGACGAGGAGTCGGGAATTTTCCGTTCTAATCTGCTGGAGCAGGTAGTTCAAAAAGAACTGCTGCCGGAGCGGGAAGAATTTGCCCATATTGTGTTGCCAGACAGTCCGCATTCGATTGAGACTGCCGTTCGTACCACGGAACAGGAACTGGCGCACCAGCAGCAGGAATCCGCGCGGCTGGCAGTCTCGCTGGCGGAACATCCGGAAGACAAGGCGTTGCAGGCACAACTGAAACAGTCGCTGGAGTCTGAACGTTCCGTTGCAACCTTGCTGGATGATACCGATGCCAGCGGGCGTGCCAATGCGGCGATCGGCCTGCTGGCATCTGCCGATGCCGGACGTACTTCCGAAAATCTGCAACATCTGGTAGCGGCGACTGCTCCGGTCGCCACCCAGGAAAAAATTTCTGCCGCACCGGTTTCTCTGCCTCAGAGTGATGAAGCCATTGATGCTGAATTGCTCGACATCTTCCTGACTGAGGCTGAAGAAGTGCTGGCGTTTGTCCAGCATACCTTGCCTTTGTCACGCGATGATGCCGACAATCAGGAACATCTGACCAGTCTGCGCCGCTCCTTCCACACCCTCAAAGGCAGCAGCCGTATGGTGGGCCTGACCGTATTTGGTGAGGCTGCGTGGAATATAGAACAGGTTATGAACCTGTGGTTGTCGGAATCCCGGCGTGGTGACCAGAACCTGTACGCCTTGCTGGAGCATACGGCAAAAGAAATGGTGATCTGGGTTGATGAGCTGAAACAGCATGGCTATTCAGCCAGAACTGGTGCGGATATTATTGCTGCCGCTGAACGCGTGAAGGCCGGGCTGAATTTTGAGACGCCACAGGCAATCCTGATGCCGCCGGAAATGCCCGGTAACCTGCCTGCAGAGACCACTGCAGCGGCTCCGGTATCTCAGCCTGAGAGTGGGGAGGGCGCGACAGAAACTATTATTGCCACGGCTCCGGAAGCCGTATCGTTTGAGACATTACTGCAGGAAGCCGAGCTGTTGCCGGAATTCGCCGAATCGATGTCTGTGGCATCCACAACGGACGCAGTACTGACTGCGCCTGACATGCCGGAGACAGCCAGTGCTGCGAATACGGAACATTTTGAACTCAGCGCTTTTGATGATTTACCCAGCGCAGCCAATCTGCTGGCCGAACCGGCAGCACAAACTGTTGCTGGCGTAGCCGACGTCGTGCCTGCAATAGCTGCAACATTGCCAATCGTGGCAGATGAACTACCGCACATGCCGCTCGAAAATACGGCTATGCATCCGGCAGAGATGCCGCATGAGATTGCAGCGTCTGCAGGACTGGAAGTACGGGACGCAGAGGACAGCGTTGCCGCCGAGGTCGCGTCAGATACGCATCAGACGGAAGCTGTGACTGCAGAGACTGACCACGGCATTGCAGAGGAAACGACACCTGTCAGCGGTGCAAAAATTATTGGCTTCCCTGATTTGAGCAAGACAGCCGCGCCCGTCGATGACAATATCAAGCGGATTGGCGACCTCGAAATCAGTGTGCCGCTATATTCGATTTACATGGCGGAAACCGATGAAATCGTCCGTTTCCTGACGCAGGACTTTGCAGAATGGCGGCATGAGCCGCACCGGCATGTTTCCACACATGCGATTCACGCCAGCCATTCGCTGGCGGGCAGTTCTGCAACGGTGGGACTGAAGCCGCTGCATGAGCTGGCGCACAGTCTGGAACTGGTTTTGCAGAGACTGGAACGCCATCCGGTCAGTCTGGAAAACGCAGAATTCGATGTGCTGGATCATGCGCTGGAAACGGCTAAACACATGCTGCAGAAATTCGCCTTATCCGAAATGGCAGAAGCTGCACCGGACGAAGTACGTCAGCTGGAGCAATTGCTGCAACATGTGATTGCGCGTTCCAGTGCCGGTGCGGATGAAGAATTCGTTACTTCGACTAATGAGAAGCTCGATTTGTCCGATCTGTCTGGCCTGCCGGAAGACGATGCTGCAGACTTGACCAATTTGGTTGAGGCTGATTTGCCTGCCACGGTATTGCCGGTATCGACCGAATCCTTGTCAGACCAGTCTGTACAGATCAAAGACGAACTCGACTACGATTTGCTGCCGGTATTCCTGGAGGAAGGGCATGATCTGCTGCCGATGGTCGGGCAATTGCTGCGCAGCTGGCAGGAACAGCCGGCAGACACCGCGATCCCGCAATCCATTGCCCGTTTGATGCATACCATCAAAGGCAGCGCCAGAATGGCGGGTGCCATGGGGCTGGGACAGCACATCCATGACATGGAAACCCGTATTGAAAGCCTCATGCATACCGGCCATCTGGTACGGCAGCCATTGATGGATGATTTGCTGGCCCGTCATGATCACAGTATGCAGCTGTTTGAACGTTTGCAGCATCCGGAGGCGGCATCGGCGCCAGCTGTTCCGCAAGTATTGACTGCTGCGCAAGAGCTGGATCAGTTCCAGGATGCGCAGGTGGCCAGCGAGGTACAGGCGCAGCATGTTCCGGCAACGGAGGCTGCGGACAGCCAGCTGGTCAGTCTGACGCCTTTGATGCCGTTGGCAGTCAATACCCCGGCGACAAGAACTTCGGCATCTGCTACCCAGGTCAGTCTGCCGGCTGCTCCCGGCGCACCCGTGCCGCTGGTTCGTGTCCGTGCCGACGTGCTGGACCGTCTGGTCAACCAGGCCGGTGAGGTATCGATTTCCCGTTCCCGTCTGGAAAACGAGGTCGGAACATTAAGGGCTTCGCTGGGCGAACTGACTGAAAACGTGAGCCGTTTGCGCGATCAGTTGCGCGAGGTGGAGATTCAGGCAGAAACGCAGATTACTTCCCGTATGGCGCACTCGGCGGACCGCGAATTTGATCCGCTTGAATTCGATCGTTTCACACGCCTGCAGGAACTGACGCGGATGATGGCGGAAAGCGTCAGTGACGTTGCCACGGTGCAGACCAATCTGACGCGCACGATTGACGGTGCCTCTGGCAATCTGCACATCCAGGCTCGTCTGACCCGCGAATTGCAGCAGGATCTGATGCGGGTCAGGATGATTCCTTTCGCCAGCGTCTCGGAACGTTTATACCGGGTCACACGCCAGACCGCGAAAGAACTGGATAAGCGCGTGAATCTGGATATCCGCGGCGCCGGTGTGGAAATGGATCGTGGCGTTCTGGAAAAAATGGTGGGTCCGTTTGAACATCTGCTGCGCAATGCGATTGTGCATGGTATCGAAGCACGGGATGTACGGCGTCAGCTTGGCAAGAACGAGACTGGTGAGCTGCTGATCGAAATCCGCCAGGAAGGTAATGAAGTGGTGATCCGCTTCAATGACGACGGACGGGGACTGAATCTGGCGCATATCCGCCAGAAAGCACTGAGCCTGGGCATGATCAGCAGCGAACAGGCGCCGAATGATGCAGAAGCTGCCAGCCTGATCTTTGAACCGGGTTTTTCAACTGCCACCGAGATTACCGAGCTGGCTGGGCGCGGCGTCGGGATGGACGTAGTGCGTTCCGAAGCGGCGTCGCTGGGCGGACGGGTCGAAGTATCGACCACTGCTGGTCAGGGTGCGGAATTTACAATTCACCTGCCATTAACACTGGCCGTCACTCAGGTGGTGTTGCTCAATGCCGGCGGCAGAACTTTAGCCGTGCCGTCAGTGCTGGTGGAGCAGGTGCAGCATCTGAAAGCGAATGCGCTTGCCAATGCCTACAACGATGGTGCGGTGATGTGGCAGGGGCAACGGGTTTCCATGTACTACCTGTCCACGATTCTCGGACAGAATGATGCGGTGCCGCTGGCGCAGCAATATACCCCATTGCTGGTCATGAAGAGCGGTACTGAACGGGTCGCGATTCACGTCGATGAAATTATCGGTAACCGCGAGGTGGTCGTGAAAAATATCGGCCCGCAGCTCGCACGGATGGCGGGTATTGCCGGTGCGACAGTGCTGGGTTCCGGTGAAATTGTGCTGATCCTGAATCCTGTGCCACTGGCGCAGCGTCTGGAACATGAGCGCGCACGCCTGCCGCAATCTGGCAGTGAGATGTTGCCGGAAATGGGCGCGGTGGCTGATTTGCAGGCTGATTCAGTATCTGCCCAGAACCGTTCGGAGCCGGTGCAGGGATTGCGCACGCAGCATATCGTCATGGTGGTGGATGATTCACTCACTGTACGCCGTGTGACACAGCGCCTGCTGACCCGTGAAGGTTATCAGGTAATTCTGGCGAAGGACGGCATTGACGCGCTGGAGCAGCTGCAGTCGGTAACGCCGGACGTGATGCTGGTGGATATCGAAATGCCGCGCATGGATGGTTTCGATCTGACCCGTAACGTTCGTAACGACGCCCGTACCAGCCATATTCCTATCATCATGATTACTTCGCGGACTGCCGACAAACACCGGAATTACGCGAAGGAATTAGGGGTTAACGAATACTTCGGCAAACCTTATCGCGAAGATGATCTGCTGGAAGCGATTATTGGCCTGATCGGCAAGGAGCATGCGGCGCTGGTCTGATTGACGGCGCCTGTACTTTGCAGCGGTTGTGTCACAGAAGAATCCCTCGTTTTGCGGGGGATTTTTTTATCCTGCCGCTGAAATTGGCTGGATACCCGGACATCACATCAGGGGTTTTCAGTCATTTTTATGGTAATGCAATGATGTGCATGCGTAAGTCCGGCAGACAGTTATTGCATGTGCCGACCTGGCGGCGCCAGCGCCATACCAGCAATGATTGAGACTTTGTAGCCGCATTTTTTCGGGGACAGGTTATACTCAGAAAGTGGTCTATTTTGCAAAAGTACAGGTAGACCTGATCAGTGAATCTAGCCTTTCAATTTCGATCTTTTCCATGAGGGAAATATGCGCACACTGAATATGCCTTTGGTTTTGTTTTATGCGCCACAGAGCCGCTCACTGGCCGTACGGGTATTGCTGGAAGAATTGAATGCGGATTATCAGGTGCATTATCTGGATTTGAAAAAATCTGATCAGCTGCAGGCGGCATATCTGGCCGTAAATCCGTACGGCAAAGTGCCTGCCGTATTGCATGGCGATACGCTGGTCAGCGAACAGGTGGCTTTGTTCATCTATCTGGCAGATCTGTTTCCGGCGGCAGGGCTGGCACCGGCAATGGATGATCCTCGCCGGGGATCCTATCTGCGCTGGATTACGCAATACGGTTCCTGTTTTGAGCCGGCCATCATGGATGCTTTTCTGAAACGGGAAACCGGGCCGGCTTCGACAACTCCCTGGCGCGATCTGGAAACACAACTCAAGGTGCTGATTGCGCAGCTGGAAAAAACACCGTATCTGCTTGGCGACAAAATCAGTGCTGCCGATATTTTATGGGGCATCGCGCTGCACTGGCTGATGGCATTCAAGATCGTGCCCGAATTGCCGGTCCTGCGTGCCTACGTCGAATCGGTATGGCGTTTGCCGGGTGTGGCCAGGGTGGAACAGGCAGATGCCATCTGGCAGGCATCGCAGGTCGCCAATCCCTGAGCAGGAGAGGAGCACGGCTGCCTTTCGGCTGTCGCGCTGTGGCTGGTATGGCTGCCCAAACATTTCAGTCGATGTGCGTTCCCGGTTTTTTGACGACAGCATAACGGCTCAGGGTATGTTGCCGCGCCTGTTCATGCTCGATGATCGGGCAGGGATAATTGTCCCCGAGACGTATCCCGGCCTGTTGCAGCAGGGCAGGAGAGGCTTTCCACGGTGCATGCAGCGAACGGGGGGCGAGTCGTGCCAGCGGCGCCAGTTGTGGCAGATAGCGGCTGATAAATTTACCGTCGGCGTCGAATTTTTCTGATTGCGTGATCGGGTTGAAGATGCGGAAATAGGGCTGGGCATCGCAGCCGGACGAGGCCGCCCATTGCCAGCCGCCATTATTGGCAGCCAGATCAAAATCATTGAGCCTGAGCGCAAAATAAGCCTCGCCACGCCGCCAGTCGATACCCAGATCTTTGATCAGAAAACTGGCGGTCACCATGCGCAGGCGGTTATGCATGTAGCCGGTCTGATTCAGCTGCCGCATCGCGGCATCGACCAGCGGATAGCCGGTGTTTCCTTCGCACCACGCCTGAAACAATGCATCGGCCTGCGGCCCTGTTTCCCACTGGATGGCATCGTAATCCGGCTTAAACGCATGTGTTGTCACTGAAGGATGATGATGCAGGATCATAAAATAGAAATCACGCCAGATCAGTTCCGATAACCAGACTTCCGCTCCGCGCTGGCTGGCGGTGCGGATTTCCTGTAATGCTGCCCTGACCAGGCTGCGTATCGAGATTGTGCCGAAACGTAAATGGACAGACAGATAGGAAGGTCCTTTGATCGCCGGAAAATCACGGGCCGCGTCATAGTTTTGCATACGGCCCATGAATTCCTGAAATAAGCTGCTGGCGCCGGACATGCCGGCTGGCACCGGCATTTTGTGTGCATCGTCGGCGGAAAATCCCATCTCGGCCAGATCCGGCAGCGGAGCTGATGGGTGAGAGGCAAAATGCGCCGCATAATCGCTGACCGGATAGGCTTTGGCATAAAAATCGCCACCGTCCGCATACAACTGGCGCAGCCAGCCATTTTTGTAGGGTGTGAATACCGAGAACGGTTTGCCTGATTGCGACAACACCTCATCTTTTTCAAAAATGACCTGATCTTTGCTGCTCAGGAACGCACGCCCGCTTTGCGACAGCGTGCGCGCCACATCAGCATCCCGCGCCATAGCGGCCGGTTCGTAATCGTGATTTACGAATACGGCATCAATCTCCAGCCCGGCAGCAATCCGGGGAATCGCTTCGAGCGGATCGGCATACTCGACCAGCAGGCAACCACCCTGTTGTTCAATGTCTGCCCGTAGTTCACGCACACTGTCATGAATGAAGCGTACCCGCCGGTCATTTGCGGGCAAACCGTGTAACAGGGTACGGTCAAAAATAAAGACGCAGAATACGGACTGGCTTTGACGCAGCGCATGATACAGCGCAGCATGATCGTGGCAGCGCAGGTCGCGCCGGAACCAGACCAGTGAGCGCTGAAATGAGGGGGAATTTTTTTTCTGATTTGTCATGCTGTAATACGTCTTTCATTCAACAGTCACGCAAAAATAAGCGACCTGTTTCTGACTGGAAAATACCCGCGCGGCAAGAGATCGCTGATGGGGCGTTCAGCCGCCATCCTGCCACAAAGCCAGTATTCTTGCCGGTTGGTGAGCACATGATTCGTCTGTCCGATGCAAAAATTGGTCAGCTTGCCTTCATGCAGCGGATGCCGGTGTTGCCAATGGATAAAGAAATTGTTCTGCACATCAATATTTCATTGTGTGCCAGTATTTTTTGTATCGCGCACACGTGCTGCAATCCTGCCGGCAGGCCCGTTGCTTCCTCGCACAGATCGAAAAACTCCGTCAGAAATGCTAAAATCCTGCCATGCCGAAGCAAAAAAAAACCTCCCACTCAGGGCTGCATACGCAGTCTCCTGTTCCTGCTGACACATTTGCAGATCAGGAGTCCATGACGGACGACGAAACAGTTTCCCCGCTGGATTTAAATTTAACCAATCATTTCCTGATCGCGATGCCATCGATGCAGGACCCGGTATTTGGCGGCACCGTCGTGTACTTGTGCGAACACAGCCGGCGTGGCGCCATGGGCATGGTGATCAACCGCCCGACCGACATGACCGTTTCCGGCCTGTTTGACCGGATCGATCTGAAACTTGAAATCATTCCGGATTCGCATCCGATCGGCCGCCAGCCGGTGATGTTCGGTGGCCCGGTGCAGGACGATCGCGGTTTTGTCTTGCACACACCCGCCGGAAAATACAGTTCTTCCCTCAAGGTGACCGACGAGATCGCATTCACGACTTCCCGCGATGTACTGGAAGCGATTGCTGCCGGCGAAGGGCCGGCGCATGTGCTGATGAGCATCGGTTACGCTGGCTGGGGCGCAGGCCAGCTGGAGCGCGAAATACTGGCCAATGGCTGGCTGACAGTTCCGGCCAGGGCCGATATTTTGTTTGACCTGCCGCTGGAACAGCGCTTTCACGCCGCCATCAAACTGCTCGGCATTGATCCGGTGATGCTGGCGTCTGACGCGGGGCATGCCTGATGGCAGGGGGCGTGACAGAAGGGACTGTGCTCGCCTTTGATTTTGGCCTCAGACGCATTGGCGTTGCCGTTGGCAATACATTTCTGAAGCAGGCCGAGCCTTTGCAGATTATCGATGCGCCGACCAACGATGGCAAATTTGCCGCGCTCTCGGAAGTGATTGCGCACTGGCAGCCGGTGTTGTGCGTGGTGGGGCTGCCGCGTCATCCGGATGGCACTGACCATGAAATGACCGTGCGCTGCCAGCGCTTTGCCAATCAGCTGCAAGGCCGGTTTCAAGTCAGTACTGCACTGGTGGATGAGCGCTTTTCATCCGCGGTGCTGCATGGCAAACGGGGGGAGCGCATTGATGATGCTGCCGCTGCCCTGATCCTGCAACAATATTTTGATGAGAACCCATGATGACAGTTTCCACTCCACTTGATGCGGAAGTCTTGTACCAGCAGCTTTTGCAGCAAATCAAACCGCTGGCCGCCGCCAATGATCAGCTTGCCATCATCGGTATCTATTCCGGTGGCGCCTGGATTGCGGAACGCCTGGTGAATGATCTCGGCCTCAAAAATAAGCCGGGGCTGATTGACGTTTCGTTTTACCGCGATGACTATGCCGCAAAGGGGCTGCATGCGGATGTGAAGCCAACCTATATCCCATTTGCGGTTGATGATGCTCAGATCATTCTGGTGGATGACGTGCTGTACACCGGACGTACTACCCGGGCGGCAATCAACGAATTATTTGACTATGGGCGTCCGGCCCGCGTGATGCTGGCTGCGCTGGTTGACCGCGGCGGACGTCAGTTGCCGGTTGCTGCTGATTTCGTGGCGCATGTCGCCGCCTTTGAACCCGCTGTCTCTGTGAATCTGCAACGCGCAGAAGACGGCACACTGAGTTTTTCTATTGATCATGTATAACCCCCAGCTCAATAAACATGGCGAACTTCAGCACCTGCTGACGATTGAAGGTTTGCCGAAAGCGATCGTGAATCACATTCTCGATACCGCGTCTTCTTTCGTCAGCATCAGCGACCGTGAAGTGAAAAAGGTGCCGCTGCTGCGCGGTAAAAGCGTGTTCAATCTGTTTTTTGAAAATTCGACGCGCACCCGCACGACTTTCGAAATCGCTTCCAAACGCCTGTCAGCGGATGTGATTAACCTCAACATCGCTGCCTCCAGCACCAGCAAAGGCGAATCGCTGCTCGATACGATCGACAATCTGGCCGCCATGCACGCCGATATGTTTGTGGTGCGCCACGCGACTTCCGGCGCGCCTTTCCTGATCGCTAAACATCTGAACGACACGAAACAGCATCACGTTCATGTGGTGAATGCCGGTGACGGCCGCCATGCGCATCCGACGCAGGGTTTGCTGGACATGTACACCATCCGCCACTACAAAAAAGATTTCACCAACCTGACGGTAGCGATCGTCGGCGATGTGCTGCACAGCCGTGTCGCACGCTCAGACATCCATGCACTGACCACGCTGGGGGTGCCGGAAGTGCGCGTGATCGGGCCACATACGCTGTTGCCGGGCGGGCTGGAGCAGATGGGCGTGCGCGTATTCACCGATATGAACGAAGGTCTGAAGGGCGTGGACGTGATCATCATGCTGCGTCTGCAGAATGAACGCATGAGCGGCGCGTTGCTGCCATCGGCGCAGGAATATTTCAAAAGCTACGGCCTGACACCGGAACGTCTGGCGCTGGCGAAACCGGATGCCATCGTGATGCATCCGGGGCCGATGAACCGCGGCGTGGAAATTGATTCCGCCGTGGCAGACGGCCCGCAGGCCGTGATCCTGCCGCAGGTGACGTTCGGGATTGCAGTGCGCATGGCGGTGATGAGTATTGTTGCCGGTAACAGTGGCAGCGACGCCTGAGGAAAACAAGATGAAAATACAGATTAAAAATGGCCGCGTGATCGATCCGGCGAATGGCGTGGATGCGGTGCAGGATGTGTTTATTGCGGCAGGAAAAATTGTCGCGCTCGGTGCTGCACCGGCAGATTTCGTCGCCAACAAAGTCATTGATGCCGCCGGACTGGTGGTCGCACCGGGGCTGGTGGATCTGAGCGTGCGCCTGCGTGAACCGGGCTTTGAATACAAGGCGACGCTGGAGTCTGAATTGCAGGCAGCCATGCGCGGCGGTGTGACCAGCCTGGTGTGTCCGCCGGATACCGATCCGGTGCTGGATGAATCCGGACTGGTAGAAATGCTGAAGCAGCGTGCCCGCACCCAGAACAAGGCGCATGTGTATCCGCTGGGTGCGCTGACCATTGGCCTGCGCGGCGAAGCGCTGACGGAAATGGCGGCACTGACCGATGCCGGCTGTATCGGTTTTTCACAGGCAGAAGAGCCCGTCAGGGATACCGGCACGCTGCAGCGCGCACTGCAATATGCCAGCACCTTCGGCTACACGGTCTGGCTGCGGCCGCAGGATGCCTATATCGGCAAGGGCGGTGTGGCGCACAGCGGGCCACTGGCATCGCGGCTGGGCTTGTCCGGTGTGCCGGTGATGGCGGAGACCATTGCGCTGCATACTTTGTTTGAACTGATGCGCGCCACCGGCGCCAAGGTGCATCTGTGCCGGATTTCCTCGGCAGCGGGGCTGGAGCTGGTGCGGCAGGCGAAAAAGGAAGGTTTGCCGCTGACCTGCGATGTGGGCGCACATCATGTGCATCTGACGGATGCCGATATCGGCTTTTTTGATTCCAATGCCCGCATGACGCCGCCACTGCGCAGCCAGCGCGATCGCGATGCGATTAAAACGGCATTGCAGGATGGCACGATCGATGCGATCTGCTCCGACCATACGCCGGTGGACGATGATGAGAAATTGCTGCCGTTTGCAGAAGCTTCCCCTGGCGCCACCGGGCTGGAGTTGCTGTTGTCACTGACATTGAAATGGGCGGCAGACAGCCGCGGAGAAATCAGCCTGCCGCAGGCACTGGCAAAAATCAGCCAGGATGCAGCCAGGGTGGCCGGTATTCCTGCGGGTTGCCTGCAGGTGGGGCAGGGGGCGGATCTGTGTGTGTTTGACCCTGCTGTCCATTGGGCCGTCACCGCTTCGGCGCTGGTCAGCCAGGGCAAGCATACCCCTTTCCTCGGTTATGAATTGCCCGGGGTGGTGAAGCTCACGATGGTTGCCGGCCATGTCGCTTATGACGCCCTGCATTAAACGGACAGCATCATCAGGCTGGGTACAGCCTGCCTGATGCGAAGACCTGAAACGCATACGCATCACCATCCGGCTCCGGCGGCTACTGCAGCGGAGCCGGTTCCGATCAACAAGAAACATGATTAGCGATATCTACTCTGGATATCTGACAGGTTTGGCATGATTGTCTGGCATTTTTTCCGTATCTTCATTCACCTGATGGCAGGCATGCTGACCTGTGCCTGCCAGTTTCCTTTTTCCAGCCCTGAGCGGCGTGAACGTCTGATACGTCGCTGGTCGCAGCAATTGCTGGCAATCTGCACCGTCGATGTGGCATTCCAGGATGCCAGCGAAGGTGTCGTGGCGAAAACGGCGCTGATCGTGTCAAACCATGTTTCCTGGCTCGATATTTTTGTGATTAACACCTTGCATCCCTGCCATTTTGTCGCTAAGGCAGATATTCGCAGCTGGCCGCTGGTGGGCTGGTTATGTGAGCAGGCCGGAACGATTTTCCTGGCGCGCGGCAAGCAGCGCGAGGTACGCCGGATTTATGAAGGACTGGTGCATCAGATTCAGGCAGGCAAGCGGATTGCTTTTTTCCCCGAAGGCACGACTGCCGCGCAGGGAACGGTGCTGCCATTTCACGCCAATCTGTTCGAGGCCGCGATTGAGGCAAAGGTGCCGGTGCAGCCATTCGTGATTCGCTATATCGATGCCAGCGGGCAGTTTCACACAGCGGCGGATTTCATTGGCGAGATGACGTTTGTCGACAGCCTGCGCGTCATCCTGACGGCGCCGCGCATGACCGCCGAACTGATTCGTCTGCCTGCCATTTCCACCGAAGGCGCACACCGCCGCGATGTCGCGCAACAGGCGCGCAGCGCAGTGATGCAGGCGCTGGGTGTGTCTGCCGAGACCTGACAGTTTTTCTGAAAAAACCAACTGGTATGACTGATTTTTAAGGGGAGTATTCCTTAAAAATGCCCTATTCTCTGCGTCAATAAAGGGCTTTCAAACATACTGGGGGGAGTATATTTTACGCTCCATCAGGTCGGGCACTGGATTGGTTTGCGGTGCTGTGGGCTGTCTATCTGAATCACTTCGCGGGTTTCCAGGCAGACGGCAGTCAGTTTGCCGCCCCAGACGCATCCGGTATCCAGGCTGATCAGGTTCGGGCGCAACACCAGTCCCAGCGTGGACCAGTGTCCGAACACCACTGTGCAATCTGCGCTGCGGCGCGGCAGGTCAAACCAGGGCAGATAAGCGGGCGGTGCCGAGGCGGCACCATCCTTGATGGCAAAATCCATGCGTCCGCTTTGATCGCAAAAGCGCATACGGGTCAGCGCATTGATGATGCAGCGCAGGCGGTCGTCGCCCTGCAAGCCGTCATTCCAGGTATCCGGCTGATTGCCATACATGTGGCGCAGAAAGTCCAGCCAGCCGTGCCCGCGCAGCATGTTCTCCACTTCCCCTGCCAGTTGCAGGGTCTGGCCGGCACTCCATGCCGGGTAGAGTCCGGCATGGATCAGCAGATGCTGCTGTTCCATGATCGCCATCGGCCGCTGGCGCAACCAGCCGAGCAGCGTTTCGCGGTCTGGCGCCTGCAGGATTTCCTGCAGCGTGTCATCCCGGTGTGCCGGCCGTATTCCATGCGCCACCGCCAGCAGATGCAGATCGTGATTGCCCAGCACGCTGTCGGCGCGGCCCTGTTGTTGCAGGCTGCGGATCAGGCGCAGGCTGTCGAGTGATTCCGGCCCCCGGTTCACCAGATCACCGGCAAACAGATAGCGGGCATCCGGTGCTCTGGCTTCGATCCGCGCCAGCAACTGGCGCAGCTCGGTGGCGCAGCCCTGAATGTCGCCGATGAAATACGTGACTGGCATGCTCAGTGATCGGCACCGAGCCGTTTTGCTTCGGCGCGGCTGAGCAGCGCCTGCTTTTTCTGCTCTTCACGCATGCTGGCGGTCAGCATGGTCGGCCAGCCGATCAGATGCTGCTCGGCGATTTCTGCCAGTGCGCGCATCCATACGGGCGATTCGTTGAGGCAGGGAATGTAATGAAATTCCTTGCCGCCTGCCTGCATGAATTCAGCACGGACTTCGATTGCGATTTCTTCCAGCGTTTCCAGGCAGTCGGCAATAAAGCCGGGGCAAATCACGTCGATCCGCTTGATGCCGTCTTTCGCCAGCTGTTTCACGACTGGCGCGGTATAGGGTTGCAGCCATTCTGCGCGACCCAGGCGGGACTGGAAGCTGACGATGTATTCCTCTTTGCTCAGCCCCAGCTTTTCTGCCAGCAGGCGGGCGGTTTTATAACATTCGCAATGATACGGGTCACCACGCAGCAGAAATGCCTTGGGCAGGCCATGAAAACTCATGACCAGCTTTTCAGGGCGGCCTTCAGTCTGCCAGTGCTGCAACACGGACTGGCGCAGCGCTTCGATGTAAGCCTCATGGTCGTGATAATTTTTTACCAGACGCAATTCAGGAATATTCCGTACTTGCTGATAGTGCTGGAATACGGCATCGAAATTGGATGCCGTGGTGGTGGCGGAATATTGCGGATACGCCGACAGCATCAGCAGGCGGTCGTAACCGTCTGCTTTCAGTTTTTCCAGCACGGACGGGATCGACGGCGAGCCGTAGCGCATGGCATGAGCAACATGCACTTCGTGGCCGCGCTCGCCCAGATAGCCCTTGAGCAGCGCAGCCTGTTTGGCGGTATGCACCAGCAGCGGCGAACCGTCATTGGTCCAGATAGATGCATATTTTCTGGCCGACTGGCCGGAGCGGAACGGCAGAATGATGAGGCGCAGGATCAGCCACCAGATGAATCGCGGCACTTCCACCACCCGTCTGTCCCACAGAAATTGTTTCAGGTAACGACGCACTGCCGATGTGGTCGGTGCATCCGGCGTGCCGAGATTGATCAGCACGACCGCCGTTTTTCCGGTTTTGCCGTGCGAGTAATCAGGTTCTTTCAAAAAGCGCATGTGTCAGTTCTGTTGTAATGGTTCGGATAAATGGGGCGGATCAATGTGTCGGTAAATCCATGCTGCCAGCCGCGGTATCAGGAGGCCAGTAATTCCCTGGCATGCTGGCGGGTGGTTGCCGTGATTTCGATACCTCCCAGCATACGGGCAATTTCCTCAACCCGCTGCGGATTGTCGAGCAGCTGAATCCGGGAAATGGTCTTGCCGCGCTGCTGGTCTTTGCTGACCTGGAAATGATGGTTGGCCTGGCTGGCGACCTGCGGCAGATGGGTGACGCACAACACCTGGCGGTCTTGTCCCAGACGTTTCAGCAGACGACCGACGACTTCGGCAACGCCGCCGCCGATACCGCTGTCGACTTCATCAAAAATCAGGGTCGGGGTAGCTGTGGCACAGGAGGTGATGACGGAAATCGCCAGCGAAATCCGCGCCAGCTCGCCGCCGGACGCCACCCGTGCCAATGGCCGTGCCTGCACGCCGGTGTGTCCTGCCACGAGGAATTCCACTTGTTCCAGACCGTGCGCGGCTGGTTCGGCAGGATGCAGCGCCACGCTGAAACTGCCGCCGCTCATGCTCAGATCCTGCATTGCTGCCGTGACGGCGGCGCTCATTTCTTTTGCGATTTTCTGTCTGGCCTTGCTGAGTTTTTGCGCGGTCTGCAGATAGCTTTGCAGGGCCTTGTCTTCCTGAATCCGGAGACTGTCCAGGTCGCTGGCATCGGCCAGCTGTTGCAGCTGTTCCGTCAGTGCCGCATGCTCCCGGTGCAGCTGCTCCGGCGCCACATGAAAGCGGCGCGCCGTGCTGTGGATGGCTTCCACCCTTGTCTCAACCTCGCGCAGGCGCGCCGGATCCAGTTCGGTGCGGCCGAGGTAATCATGCAGTGCATACATGGTTTCCTGCAGATGAATGCAGGCAGATTCGAGTGATTCGGTGACCGGGCGCAGCGCCGCGTCATAATCCTGCAGCTTGCTGAGTTTTTGCTGCATCGCTGATAATTGGGACAGCACCGGATGTTCGGCATCCGCAATCAGGGAAGCGGCTTCCTGGGCGCCATCGAGCAGGCTGGCGGCATGCGCCAGCCTGCTGTGTTCCTGGCTGATCTGTTCCCATTCGCCTTCACGAATCTGCAGCTTGTCGAGTTCGCCGACCTGCCATTCAAGCCGTTCTCTTTCCTGCAGCACGTTTTTGGCATTGATTTCAAATTCTTCCCGCTGCTGGCGTAATTTGCGCCAGACCTGATAGCGGCTTGCCGTTTCCTGCACCTGGGTTTGCAGGTTGCCTTGCATATCGAGCAATGCACGCTGTGCTTCGTTGCGCAGCAGTGACTGATGGGCATGCTGACCGTGGATATCGACCAGCAGATCGCCCAGTTCCCGCAATTGGGTGGCGGTGGCGGTGATGCCGTTGATCCAGGCCTTGGAACGTCCGGCGTTATCGATCGTGCGGCGCAGGATCAGTTGTTGCTCCGGTGTGCTGAAATCATGCTGTTCCAGCCAGTCGTTGATGTGCGATCCGGTGGAAAATTCAGCGCTGATATCGGCCTTGCCTGCCGATTCGCGCACCATGCTGGCGTCGCCGCGTCCGCCCAGTGCGAGGCTCAGCGCATCAATCAGGATGGATTTACCGGCACCGGTTTCGCCGGTCAGTGCGCTAAAGCCGGAGGAAAACTCCAGCTCGACCACTTCAACAATCACAAAATCACGAATAGCAAGCGTGCGCAGCATAGTAGTGGGGTGCCAACAGAAAAAACACAATACAAAAAACGGAAGGAAAAAGCAGCTGCTATTGTAGCAACCGGAATCAGCTCAGTGCACCTTCCACCGAGGGATATTCATTCCAGTGCAGTTTTTCGCGCAGGGTGTCGTAATAATTCCAGTCTTTGGGATGCAGAAAGGTGACAGTGTGCGCAGAGCGCTTGACGATGATCCGGTCCTGATGCAGCAGGCTGGCAAAAGTCTGCATGTCGAAATTCACGCTGATATCTTTGCCTGCCACGATCTCAATCACAATTTCACTGCTGTCCGGCAGCACAATCGGACGGTTGGACAAGGCGTGCGGCGCAATCGGCACCATGGCGATACCGCTCAGGCTGGGGTGCAGCAATGGCCCGCCGGCAGACAATGCATAGGCGGTCGAACCGGTCGGGGTCGAGACAATCAGACCGTCAGAACGCTGGTTGTACATGAAGTGATGATCGACTTCGACCCGCAGCTCCACCATGCCGGAACCTGTGCCGCGCGACACCACGATATCGTTAAAGGCCACGCCGCTGAAAATCTGATCACCGCCCCGCACCACAATTGCCTGCAGCAGGCTGCGCCGTTCGGAGGTGTATTTTCCTTCCAGCATTTCGGCAACGACCGGCATCATGCGATCGAGCGGAATATCGGTGATAAAACCCAGCCGGCCCTGGTTGATGCCGATCAGCGGCACATTGTACGGTGCCAGCTGGCGCGCAATCCCCAGCATGGTGCCGTCGCCACCGACCACAATCGCCGCATCTGCCTGCTTGCCGATATCGGGCACCGACATGACGGCAAACGCATCAAGTTCGATATAACTGGCGGTCTCCGCTTCCAGCACGACGGTATGACCGGACTGATCGAGAAAACTGGCCAGCGCACTGATAGAACCGGCAATACCTGCCGCATTGTATTTTCCGACAAGGGCGATTGTTTTGGCCTGGACAGTCATAAAGAAAGAGTAGTGACGTAACGCCTCAGATTAGACCATAATTAAGGAAGAAATGAACGGATTGAATGCTATTTATGACAATTAAAGCAGTCTTGCTGGATCTGGACGATACGCTGTGGCCGGTCGCACCGGTCATCCGCCATGCAGAAAGCCGCCTGCATGCCTGGATGCAGGAACACGCACCGGCTGTCACTGCCCTGCATACCATAGACAGCCTGCGCGAACGGCGGCAGGCGCTGGTGGCGAGCGATCCCCGGTTTTCCTATGATTTATGGGCCTTGCGTCATACATTGTTGCGCCAGATTCTGGCTGAACATGACGAGGACCCGGCAAAAGCCGATCAGGCGATGGCAGTGTTTGCGGCAGCCCGCAATCAGGTCAGCCTGTATGAGGATGTATTGCCCGCATTGCAAGCACTGACGCAGCGGGTGCGGCTGGGCACGGTATCGAATGGCTTTGCCGATCTGCAGGCCATCGGCCTGGCGCCGCATTTTGAAGTATCTGTCGCCGCGCATCAGTTCGGTTGCGCCAAACCCGATCCGCGGATTTTTCTTGCGGCATGTGACGCGCTGGGATTGGCGCCGCAGGCAGTCCTGTACGTGGGAGATGATCTGCTGCTGGACGTGCAGGGCGCGCAACAGGCCGGATTGCGCGCAGGCTGGATGAATCGCAGCGGTATGCCGTCTGCTGATCCGCGTCATCAGCACATCCGGCCGGATGCCGAATTTAAAGATTTACACGATTTAACACAATGGCTGTGAAGTTTCCTGTGTTCATCGCCTTGTGACTCGCCTAGAATGAAGACATGCAACTCGACCATCGTGCCCAGACCTTATTAAAAGCCCTCGTTGAACATTACATTGCGGATGGTCAGCCAGTCGGTTCCCGTGCTTTGTCCAGAATTTCCGGACTGGAGTTATCGCCGGCGACCATCAGAAATGTCATGGCAGACCTGGAAGACATGGGCTTTGTCGCCAGCCCGCACACCTCTGCCGGACGGGTCCCGACACCGCGCGGTTACCGCATGTTTGTGGATGAATTGCTGACGGTGCAGGAAATCGACGAAACGGCGCTGGAATCGCGCATGCAGCCCGGTATCCTGTCGCAGCCGCCGCAGAAAATTATTGCCAACGCGGCGCAGACCCTGTCTTCCCTGTCCCAGTTTGCCGGTGTGGTGATGACGCCGCGCACCGAATCGGTATTCCAGCAGGTGGAGTTTTTGCGCCTGTCGGAAAAGCGGATCCTGCTGGTCGTCGTGGAACCCAGCGGCGAAGTGCATAACCGCCTGCTGCTGACCGACGTGGATTACGCCCCGGCACAACTGACCCAGGCTGCCAACTATCTGAATCAGCATTTCAGCGGTCACGGTTTTGAAGAGGCGCGTTTGCGGCTCAATCATGAATTGCAGCAGCTCCAGAGCGACATGAGCAGGCTGATGCAGGCTGCCGTTGCGGCTGGCAGCGACGCGCTGGCAGATCAGGCCGACGAAGTGGTGATTTCCGGCGAACGCAATCTGTTGCATGTGCAGGACTGGTCATCGAATATGGCATCGCTGCGTAAATTGTTTGATATGTTTGAACAGAAAAGCGGGCTGATGCAATTACTGGATGTTTCCAGCAAGGCAGGCGGTGTACAGATTTTTATCGGCGGCGAGTCACAACTGGTACCGATGGAAGAAATGAGCATTGTGACGGCACCCTATGGCGTCAATGGCAAGATTGTCGGCACGCTGGGCGTGATCGGCCCCACCAGGATGGCGTACGAGAGAGTCATTCCGATTGTGGATATCACTGCAAAATTGCTGTCCAGTGCCCTGAGTCACTGAAAGGACGGGGACATGCATAAAAAAAATATCGCGATTTTGCTCATTGACGACAATGAAATCACGCGGGAGATCTTGCGTGTGATATTGCGTGGCGAGGGCTATCATGTTGTTGGCGAAGCGACCGATGGCGGAACCGGACTGGACATGGCGCTGAAGCTCAGACCGGACATTATCCTGCTTGATGTGGTGATGCCGAAAGTCAGCGGATTGGATATCCTGCCCAAGCTCAAGGATATGCTGCCGGATTCGCTGGTGCTGCTGATTACTGCCAGCAAGGATCAGGAAACCGTGAGTGCGGCGGTCAGAACAGGCATACACGGCTTCATCCTGAAACCCTTCAATGCGCAGAAAATTATTGATACTGTTAATTCGGTGGCAGCCAAGCTGAATAAAAATAGCGCTGGGCGATGATTTGCCGGATCGCCGCCGGAAACCGTCTGACAGTCATGATAGGACGGACAGGTTGCAGAGGTTTCCGTTGTTGGTGGATGAATGATGAATCAATCCCTTTGTCCGGTGACGATCACCTGTTTTTGTGTTCGCAGTTTTCTTTCGTGCAATTACCGTAGATCGCCAGTGCATGGTCTGCGATCTTAAAACCGCGTTCGGCGGCAATGGCGGTCTGGCGCTGCTCAATACCGGCATCAAAAAATTCTTCCACACGTCCGCAATCCAGACAGACCAGATGGTCGTGGTGTGAGCCTTCGTTGAGTTCGAAAATGGCTTTACCAGTCTCAAAGTGATTGCGGTGCAGTAAACCGGCCTGTTCAAACTGGGTCAGCACCCGATATACTGTTGCCAGTCCGACATCCATATTGTCATTCAGTAAAATCTTGTAGACATCTTCCGCAGTCAGGTGCCGCACCTTGCTGTTCTGGAAAATTTCCAGAATTTTCAGACGTGGCAAGGTCGCTTTGAGACCGCTGGCTTTCAGGTTTGGAGTGCTGTTTGTCATGTTTTCAGTCAAAAGAATGCTATCTGCTTTATGATATCGGGTTTTAGGGCATGTTGCTCAATTACTGAGGTTCCTATGCGATTGTTGTTTTCCGAATTCCTTCAGGGTAAGACAGGTCATCTGGCGCTCATCGCTGTCCTGGCAAGTCTGACTGCCTGCGCATCCCAGACGCCGTTATCGGCGGATCAGGCAGCTAAAGCGCAGACCAGTACCGCTGCTGCGGGAACACAGGTGTATACCCCGACCGGGGTGAAAAAATTCCTGGGCTATATCTCACCGTATCGCGTCACCGTGCAGCAGGGCAATTTCGTGTCGCAGGAAATGATGTCCCAGATCAAGGAAGGCATGACCCGTGAGCAGGTGCGTTTCGTACTCGGCACGGCGTTACTGACCGATATGTTCCACGAAGACCGCTGGGATTACCCTTTCCGCCTGACCAAGCCGAGTGGCGAACAGATTGTCAGCCGCGTTACTATTTTCTTCAAAAATAACACGGTTGCCAAATTCGAAGGCGGCAACCTGCCGACGGAACAGGAATATCTGGCGCGGATTACCGAGTCGGCACTGGTGGGCAGCAAAGTGGAATCGCTGGCCGATTTCGATGGCGCCACCAAGAAAAAAGATAAAAAGTAAAGAAAGCTTGTATGACAGTATTGAAAGTAGCCGTTGCCGGTGCATCCGGCCGTATGGGTAAGATGTTGATTGAAGCGATTGCCAGCGCAGATGATATGGTGCTGGCAGGTGCGCTGGATGTGGCCGGCTCGCCGGCGATCGGCTCGGATGCTGCGGCTGCGCTGGGCAAGCCATGCGGTGTACTGATTACATCGGATTTGGATGTGGCGCTGGCAGACGCTGAATTTCTGATTGATTTCACCCGCCCGGAAGGAACGCTGAAACATCTGGCATATTGCGCTGCGCATGGCGTCAAGATGATTATCGGCACCACCGGATTCGATGAGGCCGGTAAAGCAGCGATTGCAGAAGCAGGTAAAAAGACGGCGATTGTGTTTGCCCCGAACATGAGTGTCGGCGTTAATGTCACGCTGAAACTGCTGGAGATGGCAGCCAAAAGCTTTGCCAGCGGCTACGATATTGAGATTATCGAAGCGCATCACCGTCATAAAGTGGACGCGCCTTCCGGTACTGCGCTCAAAATGGGCGAAGTCATCGCCAGCGCGCTGGGTCGTGATCTGAACGAAGTCGGCGTGTTTGCGCGCGAGGGGGTGACTGGCGAGCGCGATCCGTCTTCGATCGGGTTTGCCACCATCCGCGGTGGCGACATTGTCGGCGATCACACGGTATTGTTTGCCGGCATCGGCGAACGGGTCGAGATTTCCCATAAATCCTCCAGCCGGGTCACTTATGCCCATGGCAGTCTGCGTGCGGCACGTTTTCTGAGCAACAAGGCCAGCGGGCTGTTTGACATGTACGATGTGCTGGGACTGAATTAATCCGGCTGACTGAACCAATACGGACTCCATACCGACCACAGACGATGCATTCTGCTATCGCACAATACTGGGAACAGGCCGATCAGTTCGGTCATGCGATCGCGTATCTATTGTTCGGCCTGTCTCTGCTGAGCTGGACGCTGATCTTTGCCAAAACCTGGTCGTTCTGGCGCGTCCGGCGAGCCGCACCTTTCCTGCAGCAATTCTGGCTGGCACCGACACTGGACGATGCGCTGTCCTTGCTGCGCCTGCATGACAAAGAGCAGATTTTCCTGTCGCTGGCAGACAGCGCTGCAGAGGCAGCGCGCAGCGAGCGTGCCGCCACACTCAGCGCAGCAAGTGACTTGCGCGAAGTGCTGACCCGTCATCTGCGGCAAAGATTGCAAAAACTCACGCGCAAACTGGAAAACGGGCTGACTGTGCTGGCATCCATCGGCGCAACGGCTCCCTTCGTGGGTTTGCTGGGAACCGTCTGGGGCATCTATCATGCACTGACCTCGATTTCCGCGGCAGGAATGGTGCAGATTGATCAGCTGGCAGGACCGGTTGGCGAGGCGCTGATCATGACAGCCTTCGGACTGATCGTTGCCATTCCCTCCGTTCTGGCTTACAACGCCTTGCAGCGCGTACACAGAGTCACACTGGCGGAACTGGATGGTTTTGCGCACGACTTGCTGCTGCATTTTTGTCCTCCCCCTGCATCCCGGGACATCGCATGAGTTTCGGCAGCTTTTCAGCCCAGGCCGACAGCGGCGTCAGGATGTCTGGCCCGATGGCAGACATCAACGTCACACCGATGGTCGATGTCATGCTGGTTTTGCTGGTGATTTTCATGCTGGCAGCCCCCATGCTGGCGCCCAGCATCCGGCTGGAATTACCGCAAACCGGCGCGCAGCCTGCGCCGCAGCCAGCTGCCAGCCTGCATATTGCGATTGACGCGCAGGGAAAGATTTTTTTTGAGCAGCAGCTGACCGACCCGGTAATGCTGGAACGCCAGCTCGCAGCTGCTGCGCGCCAGCCGCTCGCACCGGAAATCCAGTTACGTGCAGACAAGGCGACACGCTACGAAACGATTGCCCAGGTCATGGCCGTAGCCCAGAAACTGGGACTGGGAAAAATTGCCTTTGTCACCGATCCCGCCGGCGTGCAGGCAACCAGCCCCTGATCTGCAACGCCTGCTTTACTCAAACTTGGCACCGAACCAGTTATAATCAAAGGTTCTGAGTCATTTCCGCATCTACTTCTGGTCACGCCATGCAAGAAAAATACACGCCCTCCGACGTCGAGCAATCGGCGCAATCCCATTGGAAAAAAATCGACGCCTATAAAGCCGTAGAAAATAATCCGCGTTTCCCTAAAGGTAAGTACTACGCCTGTTCCATGCTGCCTTACCCTTCCGGCAAGCTGCACATGGGCCACGTGCGCAACTACACGATTAACGACATGCTGGCACGCCAGCTGCGTATGAAGGGTTACAACGTGCTGATGCCGATGGGCTGGGATGCATTTGGTCTGCCAGCCGAAAATGCCGCGATTGCGTATAAAAAATCGCCGGCAGAGTGGACTTACGCCAATATCGAAGACATGAAGTCGCAGATGGAACCGCTGGGGCTGGCGTTTGACTGGTCGCGTGAAGTGGCGACCTGCGATCCGGATTACTACCGCTGGAACCAGTGGCTGTTCCTGAAGATGCTGGAAAAAGGCATCGCCTACAAAAAAACCCAGGTCGTGAACTGGGATCCGGTTGACCAGACCGTGCTGGCCAATGAGCAGGTGATCGATGGTCGCGGCTGGCGCTCCGGCGCTCTGGTGGAAAAACGTGAAATCCCTGGTTATTACTTTGGAATCACCCAATACGCAGAGGAATTACTGAGCAGTATTGATACGCTGGATGGCTGGCCGGAGCAGGTACGTACCATGCAGCGCAACTGGATAGGCAAGAGCGAAGGCGTGCGCTTTGCGTTCACGCACCAGATTGCCGGTGAGTCCGGTGCGCTGGTACAGGACGGCAAACTGCATGTGTTCACGACCCGTCCTGACACCATCATGGGTGTGACGTTCTGCGCCGTGGCAGCGGAACATCCGCTGGCTACTGTTGCTGCAAAAAATAACGCAAAACTGGCAACGTTCATCGAAGAATGTAAAGCCGGCGGTACCACTGAAGCCGAAATGGCGACCAAGGAAAAAGAAGGCTTGCCGACCGGCTTATTCGTGACGCATCCGCTGACCGGCGAGCAGGTCGAAGTCTGGGTCGGCAATTATGTGCTGATGACTTATGGCGACGGCGCTGTGATGGGGGTGCCCGCACATGATGAGCGTGATTTTGCATTTGCCAAAAAGTACGGTATCGCAATCAAGCAAGTGGTGGCAGTTGAAGGTGAAAGTTTCACGACCGATGCCTGGGCCGAATGGTATGGCGATAAACAAAAATGCGTGACCGTCAATTCCGGCAAATACGACGGTTTGAGTTACAAAGCGGCGGTAGATGCGGTCGCTGCCGACCTCGCAGCCAAAGGCGTCGGCGAGAAAAAAACGACCTGGCGTCTGCGTGACTGGGGTATTTCCCGTCAGCGCTATTGGGGTACGCCGATTCCTATCATTCACTGCGAATGCTGCGGCGACGTGCCGGTGCCTTACGAAGATTTGCCGGTGGTATTGCCAACCGAATGCATCCCTGACGGCTCCGGTAATCCATTGAAAACGCATGCGGCTTTCCTGAATGTGCCTTGCCCGAAATGCGGCAAACCTGCGCAGCGTGAAACCGACACCATGGATACTTTCGTCGATTCCAGCTGGTATTTCATGCGCTATACCTGCCCGGATGCGACAACCATGGTCGATGAACGCAATGATTACTGGATGAGTCCTAAGGGAATGGATCAGTACATCGGCGGCGTTGAACATGCGGTGTTGCATCTGCTGTACGCCCGTTTCTGGACCAAGGCGATGCGCGATCTGGGGCTGGTCAAGATTGACGAGCCTTTCAAAAATCTGTTCACGCAGGGTATGTTGCTGAACGAATCGTTCTACCGCGAAGACGAGAGCGGCAAGAAAACCTGGTTCTATCCGAATGAAATCGAAGTCCAGCATGACGACAAAGGCCGTCCTGTATCGGCCAGCCTGAAATCTGATGGTCAGCCGGTGCAGATGGGCGGCATTGAAAAAATGTCGAAATCCAAAAACAATGTGGTCGAGCCGAAAGACATCATCACCCAGTTCGGTGCCGATACTGCGCGCTTGTTCACGATGTTCGCCGGACCTCCGGATCAGAGCGCCGCATGGAGCAACAGCGGTGTCGAAGGCGCCTCGCGCTATCTGCGCCGTTTGTGGGCGTCTGCCCTGAAACTGTCTGCCACTATCGCCACCGGAGCCGCAGCGCCGGCGTCTTATGCCGGTGAGGTGAAGACCTTGCGCCGTGAAGTGCATCTGACCCTGAAGCAGATTGATGCCGATTATGAGCGCCTGCAATACAACACTGTGGTTTCCGGCGCGATGAAATTGCTCAACACGATCGAGTCATTCAAATCGGAAGCTGAAGGATCGGCAGCGGCATTGCGTGAAGCGTTCAGCATTCTGTTACGCGGCCTGTATCCGGTTTGCCCGCACATCACACATGCGCTGTGGCAGGAACTTGGCTTTGCCGCAGAGCTGGGAGAAATCATTGATGCGCCCTGGCCGCTGGTGGATGAAACCGCGCTGGTGCAGGATGAAATCGAACTGATGGTGCAGGTGAACGGCAAACTGCGCGGCAGCATTAAGGTTGGCAAGGACGCCGATAAAGCGACGATCGAAGCCACCGCGCTTGCCAATGAAAGCGTGCAGCGTTTTATCGAAGGCACGCCGAAGAAGATCATCGTGGTGCCGGGCAAGCTGGTCAATATCGTGGCCTGAGCAAGAGAAAAAGGAGAAACCGCATGCGTTCATGGATCATCCACCGCAAGACATGGCTGCTGGCTTTGCTGGCGCTGATGATGTTGTCTGCGTGCGGTTTCGCTTTGCGCGGACCGGTTAGTTTTCCGTTTCACAGCATCTACATCGGCTTGCCGGATGCGTCGCCGTTAGGCGGTGAGCTCAAACGCCAGATCCGTGCCAATGGTCAGACGCAGATTGCCGGTGATGCCAAGGACGCAGAAGTGATTCTGGATGTGCTCGGCGAGACGCGTGAAAAGCAGATTCTGTCGCTCAACAGCCAGGGCCGCGTGCGTGAATACAATCTGTTATACCGGTTTAAGTTTCGCCTGCGCGATGCCGAAGGCAAGGAATTTCTGGAACCGGTATCGATACAGTTGAAACGCAGCATCACCTTCAACGAATCCCAGGTGCTGGCGAAGGAATCCGAAGAAGCCCTGCTGTACCGCGACATGCAGACCGATCTGGTGCAGCAGATCATGCGTCGTCTGTCAGTCGTGAAAATGGATCAGTAAATGCAGCTGCGCTTTGATGCCCTTGACGGCCATCTGGCGAAAACGCTGGCGCCGTTGTATGTGGTGACCAGCGATGAACATCTGCTGGCGCTGGAAGCTGCCGACAAGATTCGTCGGGCGGCCAAAGCCCAGGGGTTTTTTGAGCGTGAAATCCTGACGGTGGAGCGCAGTTTCAAATGGGGTGCGCTGCTGGCGGCGAATCAGTCGCAATCCCTGTTCGGTGATAAAAAACTGATTGACCTGCGCATCCCGACCGGTAAGCCGGGTAAGGACGGCGGGCAGGCGTTGCAGGATTATGTGACGCATTTGTCACCCGATAACCTGACGCTGATTACCCTGCCCAAGCTGGACTGGGCTACGCAGAAAGCCGCCTGGGTTGGCAGTTTGCAGCAGGCGGCGGTGTATGTTGATATTCCGCTGGTTGAACGTGCGCATTTGCCGAACTGGATCAGTCAGCGTCTGGCTTTGCAGCAACAGAGCGCTGACCGGCAGGGTCTGGAATTTATCGCTGAACGCGTCGAAGGCAATTTGCTGGCGGCGCATCAGGAAATTCAGAAACTGGCCTTGCTGCACCCGGCTGGCCGGCTCGGTTTTGAACAGATTCACGACGCCGTGTTGAATGTGGCACGCTACGACGTCTTCAAGCTCAATGAAGCGATGCTGGCGGGCGACGTGAAGCGCTTGTCGCGGATGTTGAATGGCCTAAAAGGTGAGGGCGAAGCCCTGCCGCTGGTGCTGTGGGCGATGGCGGAAGAAATTCGCACGTTGCTCAAGCTGAAAGCCGGCATGAGCCAGGGACGGCCCTTGCCGGCTTTGCTGAAGGAATATCGGATCTGGGGGCCCAGAGAAAAGCTCATGGACCCGGCACTGCGCAGAGTCAGTTTGCAGACCTTGCAGACTGCGCTGCAGCAAGCCTCACAAATCGATAAGATGGTGAAGGGCTTGCGTGCCAAAACACTGGCCGGCGATGCCTGGGATGCGCTGTTGCAGCTTGGTCTGCAGGTCGCCAGCGCTGCCTGATTGCCGGATGCTGCCGGAATAATCTCCGGCAACCCTGAAAACAGGGGGGTATCACTAAAATCATGCCTGATACCCTTGAAAATAAAGGGCGTTTAAAAATACACGGGGGGAGTATATTTGCTCCTGAAATAACATCATGGATATCAAACACTACATGAGCGACCTTGGTCAGCGTGCCCGCATTGCATCGCGCGCGATGGCCAAAGCCGACACCGCAGCCAAAAACAAAGCCCTGAGCCTGATTGCGGCAGCTATCCGCCGTGAGGCTGCGGCTTTACGCGCAGCCAATGAACTCGATCTGGCGGCCGCCAAAGCCGCCGGTATGGAAGCCGCGATGCTGGACCGCCTGAGTTTGTCCGATAAAGCAATTGCGACGATGGCAGAAGGTCTGGAGCAGATCGTCAGCCTGGCCGATCCGATTGGTGAAATCTCCAATATGAAATATCGTCCGACCGGCATTCAGGTCGGCCAGATGCGCGTGCCGCTGGGCGTGATCGGCATCATTTACGAAGCGCGTCCGAATGTCACGGTGGATGCGGCAGGCTTGTGCATCAAGAGCGGCAACGCGACGATACTGCGCGGCGGCTCAGAAGCGATTCACTGCAATCAGGCACTGGCAAAACTGGTCAAGGAAGGTCTGGCTGGCGCCGGCCTGCCGGCCGATGCGGTGCAGATCGTCGAGACCACCGACCGTGCTGCCGTCGGTGAGTTGATCACCATGCCGCAATATGTGGACGTGATCGTGCCGCGTGGCGGCAAGGGACTGATCGCCCGCCTGATGCAGGAAGCCACGGTGCCGATGATCAAGCATCTGGATGGCATCTGCCATGTGTATATCGACGACAAGGCCGATCTGCAAAAAGCCTCCGATATCGCGTTCAACGCCAAATGCCACCGTTACGGCACCTGCAACACCATGGAAACCCTGCTGGTCGCGAAAGCGATTGCTCCCCGCATTCTGCCGTTGCTGGCAGAGCGCTATGCGACGCAGAAAGTCGAACTGCGCTGCGATCCGGTTGCGGCTTCATTGCTGCATGATTATGCCTGGATTGCCAGTGCGACCGAAGAAGACTGGAGCACGGAATATCTGGCGCCGGTGCTGGCGGTCAAAGTGGTGGCAGACATGGACGAGGCGATCCATCACATCAATCAGTATTCTTCCAAACACACGGAAGCGATCGTGACGGAAGACTACAGCCGCGCCATGCGCTTTTTGCGCGAAGTTGATTCTGCATCGGTGATGGTGAACGCCTCCACCCGCTTTGCCGATGGTTTTGAATACGGACTGGGAGCCGAAATCGGCATTTCCAACGACAAGCTGCATGCACGCGGCCCGGTCGGGCTGGAAGGGCTGACATCCCTGAAGTACATCGTGTTTGGGCATGGCGAGGTCCGCCAGTAAATAAGGCTTCGTGGTCATACGCGGCGCACCGGATTGGCGCGCCATTTCGATGAGGAAAAAAGTTTATGCTGTGGATCAAAGCGCTGCACGTCTTGTTTGTGATTTCCTGGTTTGCGGGATTGTTTTATCTGCCGCGCATTCTGGTCAATCTGGCGATGGAAAATGATGCGACAACGACAGAGCGCCTGTTGCTGATGGCGCGCAAGCTGTACCGTTTTTCGACCATACTGATGGTGCCCGCGGTGTTGTTGGGCGGGTATTTATGGCTGGGATACGGTATCGGCAAAGGGCCGGGTAACGGCTGGATGCACGCCAAGCTGCTGTGCGTGATCCTGTTAATTGGTTACCACCATGCCTGCAGCCGCTTGTTGAAAAAATTTGAGCAGGGGCGTAACCAGCGCAGTCATGTCTGGTTCCGCTGGTTTAATGAAGTGCCGGTGGTTTTACTGCTGATCGTCTTGATTCTGGTGATCGTCAAGCCATTCTGAGGAATGCCTGATGGCTGCAGGCAGGAAGGGCGGGACAGGGATTTGGTCTGGATTCCGGTTTCCGCGCAACGGCGAAAACACATTTTGTTTTCGCCGGTATTTTTTTTGATACAGACACACAACGGATAAAAGGTTCCCCATGACACGTTACTCTTATTTTTGTCCATGCCCGCGCGGCATGGAAGCCGCACTGGCCGAGGAGCTCGGTGAAATCGCAGCGCTGGATCAAACCATGACCGTCCACAATCAGGTTCCGGGCGGTGTGCATTGCTCTGGCAGCCTGCAGGACGGCTGGCGCATCAATCTGCATTCACGCATTGCCTCGCGTGTGCTGATGCGTATGGGACACACCAGTTACAGCAACGAAAACGATATTTATGATCTGGTGCTTGATACGCACTGGGAAGACTGGTTTGGTTATCACCATACCATCCGGGTCGATGTGACGGCGGTGAAATCGCCATTGAAGAGCCTGGAATTCATCACCCTGAAAATCAAGGATGCGATCTGCGACCGTTTCCGCGATCAGTTCACCCAGCGTCCGTCCGTCAACACCCGCAATCCGGACATGCGCATCGTCGGTTTTCTGGATGCGCGCACTTTCACGATTTATCTGGATTTGTCCGGCGAGCCTTTGTTCAAGCGCGGCTGGCGCATGGAAACGGGCGATGCGCCTTTGCGTGAAAACCTGGCCGCCGGCCTGTTGCGCACTTCCGGCTGGAAGCCCGGCGTTCCCCTGTTTGACCCGATGTGCGGTTCCGGCACGATCCTGATCGAAGCAGCGCAGATTCTGGCAGGAATTCCGCCGGGAATGCGGCGCGAATTCGCTTTTGAAAAATTCCATCAGTTCGATCCTGCGATCTGGGCAGACATCAAAGCCAAAGTCAAACCGCATCCCCTGCCGGCAGAGCCGACGATTTTCGGCAGCGATATTTCCGGCGACATGGTGGTCATGACGCGCAATAACCTGAACAAGGCCGGTATCCGTTTCGATGTGCCGCTGAAGCAGATCGAAGCGCAGGAAATCAAAGCGCCAACGACGCAGCCCGGAATTTTGCTGACCAATCCGCCATATGGAGAACGGATCGGCGTGCGCGGTGACAGCAGCCTGGAATCCGATGATCTGGCAAAAGAGTTTTTCACTGCATTCAGCGCCACTCTGAAGCAGCGTTTTGCCGGCTGGAGCGTTTTCCTATTCACTGCCGATCTGACAGTGCCGAAATTGCTGCGTCTCAAGGAATCACGCAAGACGCCATTTTTTAACGGTGCGCTGGAATGTCGTCTGTTCCGTTTCGATATGGTGTCCGGCTTTAACCGGCGCGAAGAAGCAAAACCGAAACCGGACCAGAATCCACAGTAAGCTGTGCCGATTAATTTGTTTCATGTGAAAAAAACAGCCAAGTCAGCGCAGACCTGGCTGTTTTGCTTTAGGCTTTCATTCTTAACGGCATCTGTTCAGGAACGGATGCCTTTTCCTGTTCATAATGTTAGTTCAGATCAATACGGAGACTGAGTCATGTCCTTACAACAAACAGCCAGCAGCCTGAAACTGAAAGATGCCAGCCTGCTCCGGGATACGGCGTACATCAATGGCAACTGGGTAGCTTGCACGGATCGTTTTGAGGTCAGCAACCCGTCCACGCAGGCAGTGCTGGCGCAGGTTGCCAATCTGGGTGCAGAACATGCGCAACAGGCCATCATTGCAGCGCAGGCAGCATTTCCGGCCTGGGCCGCAAAGACCGGCAAAGAGCGCGCCGGGATGATGCGCCGCTGGTTTGATCTGATGATTGCCCATGCGGACGATCTGGCGGCGATCATGACTGCCGAGCAAGGTAAGCCGCTGGCTGAGGCACGGGGCGAAGTCGTGTACGGCGCCAGTTTTCTGGAATGGTTTGCCGAAGAAGCCAAGCGCGTTTCCGGCGATGTGATGGCTTCCACCTGGACCGACAAGCGCATGGTGGTGCTGAAGCAGCCGATCGGCGTCTGCGCCTCGATCACGCCGTGGAATTTCCCGATTGCGATGATTACCCGTAAAGTGGCTCCTGCGGTGGCTGCCGGATGTTCCATCGTGATCAAGCCGGCAGAGCAGACCCCTTTGTCGGCACTGGCGATTGCTGAACTGGCGCACCGTGCCGGTATTCCGCCCGGTGTGGTGAATGTGCTGACCGCCGATTCGGAACGTTCGATTGCGATCGGACAGGTCTTGTGCGACAGCCCGGTTGTACGTCATCTGTCGTTCACCGGATCAACACCGGTCGGACGCATCCTAATGCGTCAGTCCGCACCGACAGTCAAAAAACTGGCGCTGGAACTCGGCGGCCATGCGCCGTTCATCGTGTTTGACGACGCCGACATCGATGCCGCAGTGGAAGGTGCACTGCAGTCCAAATACCGCAATGCTGGGCAGACCTGCGTTTGTACCAACCGGTTTTATGCGCATACATTGGTTTATGACGAGTTCGTCCGCAAACTGGCTGCCGGCGCGCAGAAAATTCAGGTCGGCGACGGTTTTACCACAGGGATTCAGCAGGGACCGATGATTGACGATCAGGCCGTGGCCAAAGTCAGCGAACACGTCGCCGATGCGCTGGCAAACGGGGCGCGGCTGCTGGCGGGCGGTAAGCGGCATTCCGCCGGTATGCTTTTTTATGAACCAACCGTGCTGGCGGATGTCACACCCGACATGCTGGTGATGAATGAAGAAACATTCGGTCCGGTTGCTGCCGTCATGCCATTCACATCCGAAGACGAAGTGATCGCTGCGGCCAATAATACGGATTTTGGCCTCGCTTCCTATTTTTATGCCCGCGACATCGGCCGGGTCTGGCGGGTCGCTGAAAAGCTCGAATACGGCATGGTCGGCATTAATACCGGACTGATTTCCAATGAAGTGGCGCCGTTTGGCGGCGTGAAACAGTCCGGATTAGGCCGCGAAGGTTCCCGGTACGGTATGGATGAGTATCTGGAAATGAAATATTTATGCATGGGCGGCATCTGATGCCGCCGGTCTCAGTCCATGCCGGCGGTAAGGGCATGGATTGGGGCATTAGCAGGAAATTGGAGAATCAATGAAATCAGACAATTCCGGTCCCGGTCGCGCCGGACTTGCCATCATTCTGGCGGCGCTCGCGATGCTGGGGCCGTTTTCGATCGATACTTACCTGCCTGCTTTCCCAAGCATTCAGGCCGGTTTGCAGGCCACGTCACTAGAAGTACAGCAGACACTGACTGCCTATATGCTGTCATTTGCGGTCATGACCTTGTGGCATGGCGCCTTGTCTGATGCTTTTGGCCGGCGTAATGTCATTTTGGTTGCGCTGGCCGTCTTTGCGGTGGCCAGCTTTGGCTGTGCCTCGGCGCACAGTATTCATTACTTGTGGGGATTCCGTATTTTACAGGGTGTCTCAGCAGGCGCCGGGATGGTCGTCGGACGCGCCATCATCCGCGACTTATATGCCGGTGCACAGGCAGAACGTTTGCTGTCGCTGGTCACCATGATTTTTTCGATTGCTCCCGCCATTGCACCGATTCTGGGCGGTTGGATTGTGGTTTTTATGAGCTGGAGAGCTATTTTTCTGTTGTTATTTGGCTACACAATTGTCTTGTGGTTCGCCTGTTTCAAACTGTTACCCGAATCTTTGCCCAAAGAGAAACGTCAGGAATTCAGCGCGGAGTTTTTGTGGGAAAGCTATGCCAAAGTATTTAAATCACCGTTGTTTCATCTGAAAGCTGGCACGATCGCATTTAATTTCGGCGGCCTGTTTTTATATATTTCCGCGGCGCCTGTCTTTATCACGCAACACCTTCATCTGGGAACGGACCAGTTTGGCTGGCAATTTATTCCTTCGGTCGGTGGTATTTTTCTGGGAGCCTTAACGGCTAACCGGCTGGCTGGGAAGATATCAGTCTGGAAACAGGTGAGCATTGGTTTCTGCTTTTTAATTGGCGCATCCATGTTTAACGTCGGTTTTCACCTGTTTTCTGCGCCTGTCCTGTTCTGGTCAGTGATACCTTTATTTTTTTACACTTTCGGCATGTCTTTAGTGGCGCCGGGTGCGACTTTGCTGGTGCTTGACCTGTTTCCTTCCATCCGCGGCATCGTTGCCTCCTGCCAGTCGGCATCTGTGACGCTGATCGGCGCAGTGATTGCAGGTGTGGTGGCCCCGGTACTCGATCATTCTGTACTGGCACTGGCGACTGGGCAGCTGGCGTGTGCGCTGATTGGCGCAGCACTCTGGTATACCGGCAGAGCGTACTGGCGTTCGATGACTGCTCAGAAACAAAATGCCTGGGAAACGGTCGGCTAAATAATTTTTTTCGCTGCCCTTGAAAAGATGTGGATACCCCTTATATCTTTGATGCTGTGCAGCAAATGGAAAAAATGCCTATAATGTCGGTCTGGGCTATGACGTAGCAGCAAATATTTGAAGCCGGGTTGTAAAAAATTCCGCGTCTTTTAATTGCAACATTCTGTAAGTCCTTGTTTATTAAAAAGCCCGATTTCATCAAAGTGTCATTTTTCGCAGGTATCGTGACATTTGTCATTGAATCAATTTTTGGTTCAAGGCTGTAAATAGACCTGCAATTCAGCTTTTTGCCGCATGAAGTATTGTGCTGCAGCAAAAATTAACATTCATTTTTTGGATACTAGACAATGAAAAAATCATTCCTCGCACTCGCTCTGATGAGTGCATTCTCTGGTGCGGCTTTCGCGCAATCTTCCGTAACCATCTACGGTATCGCTGACGTTGGTTTCCAAAGCCTGGATTTGGGTAACGGCCGTATGTCCCGTATTCAAAGCGGTCAGGAAGCTGGTTCCCGTCTGGGCTTCAAAGGCGTTGAAGATCTGGGTGGCGGTCTGAAAGCAAGTTTCGTTCTGGAACAGGGCATCCAGATGGATACAGGCGCTTCTGACCAAGGTCGTACTTTCGGTCGTACATCCGTCGTTGGTCTGTCCGGTGATTTCGGTTCCCTGAACCTGGGTCGTGACAAGACAACAACTTTGAAGTTCTTTGATAACTTCGATCCGTTTGTATCCGCACTGATCAACAACGGCACAGGTATCCGTGCTGCTTACTTCGTTGGCGGCACAGCTAACCCAGCTGCTGACACAACTGGTCGCGTCAGCAACGCAGTATTCTACGGCACACCTAACCTGAGCGGTTTCACAGCACTGGTTTCCTACGGCTTCGGTGAAGCTGCTGGCGATACTTCTGCTAACCGTTCTATCGGTCTGAACCTGGGCTATAAAGTTGACGCTCTGGAAGTTGGCTACAACTTCGCAAAAGACAATGCAGTTGTTGGCTCCACAGTGAACGCAGTGAAAGCAAACACAGTTGCTGCTTCTTACGACTTCGGCGTTGCTAAGCCAGTATTCTTCTACCAGAAGCAATCTAACGATACATCCAGTATCGACAAGAAGATCTACTCTCTGGCAGTGACAGTACCTGTTGACGCAACAGGCAAAGTATTGGCTGGCTTCACAAAAGTGAAAGATAGCGCAAATACTGCTGCTGATTCCAAGCAGTTCGCATTGGGTTATTCCTACGCACTGTCTAAGCGTACTGATCTGTACACATCATACGCACGTACTACTCAAGACGCAGCATCCAAATTCCTGGGTTCTGTTGCTGGTTCCAACGTTACTGAATTCACAGCAGGCGTTCGTCACCAGTTCTAATCATGCTCAGGCTCTAGCCTGATAATGGTTTGCTAAAAAGAGCGGCTTTTCAGCCGCTCTTTTTTATTGCGCTTTCATATACTGTGATTTTGTGTTTTTCCTTCTGTTAATTGGTATCGTTGATCATAGTCGTTTGTTACAATGACAGAAACGCTTCGTTGCCTCTATTTCTGGGATGCCTTGATGAAAAAACTATCGAAAAATATTTGGGTCAACGCGCTGAGTATGTTGCTGATAGCGGGCACAGCCTTTGCGCAGACGCCAGCTAAAACCGATCCTGCGCCGCCGAAACTGGAAAAGCTTGAAGAAATTTCAGCATCGGAAGCCGCCTTGTCTGTCGGTAAGCCAGAGCCCAGGAATAAGGTCACGGAAAAACGTAATAATGCCGGTAAAGTCACTGAAGTTCAGGTCAAGTCAGGTAAGAGCAATTACACGCTGAAAGCTGACCCGGAAGTGGGGAATACGCCGAAAGGAACTGCGAGCACCAATCGGGCACCGCAATGGACAGTGCTGGAATTCGGCGGTAAGAAAGAAAGCAAAGAAGCACCAGAGCCTTTGCCGGTCCTGCCTCCCGAACCTAAAAAAGCGGCACCCGCCAGCGCGGCGTCTGCCAATAAATAATCTGATTTCTGGCGATTAATAATGGCAGTTTTTACCTCGGTTACACTGGATGACCTCAGTTCCTGGATGGAGCAGTTTCCACTTGGGAAGGCACTGGCAATTAAAGGCATTACTTCAGGAATTGAGAACAGTAATTTTTTTCTGACCACCGAGTCTGGTGAGTATGTGCTCACCATATTTGAAAATCTGAATTTTGAACAACTGCCGTTTTATCTCAAATTAATGCGTCACCTGGCTGACCGCGGCATACTGGTGCCGGCTCCGGTGCCGAATGCTCATGGCGAGCTGGTGGTGTCTTTGCATGGGAAGCCAGCGGCGATCGTCAGCAAACTGGAAGGATGTTCGCAAATGGCACCGGCACCTTTGCACTGCGCTGAGGTTGGTGCCATGCTCGCTAAAATGCATCTGGCCGGACAGGATTTTCCGATGTATCAGGCCAATCTGCGTTCTCTTGACTGGTGGCATGAAACGACACCGAAGGTCATGCCATTTTTGTCCGATGAACTGAAACATCTGTTGTGTGCCGAAGTGCATTTTCAGGATGCTTTTGACAGTACCGCGATTTACCGTGCATTACCGAGAGGCCCGATCCATGCGGATCTGTTCCGGAATAACGTCATGTTTGAGGGTGATCGCCTGACCGGATTTTTCGATTTTTATTTTGCGGGTTGCGACACCTGGATTTTTGATGTGGCGGTGACCGTGAATGACTGGTGTATTGATGTTGCCACTGGCGAGCTGGATGTTGAGCGGGTTCGTGCGCTGCTGAAGGCCTATCACGAAGTCAGGCCTTTTACCGATGACGAATCGGTGGCATGGAAACCGATGCTGCGGGCTGCCGCACTGCGCTTCTGGCTGTCTCGTCTGTATGATTATTATCAGCCCCGGGATGCGGAAATGCTGACGCCGCATGATCCTGCTCATTTTGAGCGGATTTTGCGTTTACGGGAATCATTCCCGGTGCCTCCTTTGACTTGCGACGTATGAGTCAGATTCATCCATCCGCCGGATGGTCCTGGGTAAAACAAGGGTTTCAGTTGTTTCGCCGCCAGCCTGCGGAAATGCTGACGCTGTTTTTTGCCTACATGTTCCTCAACATGGCAATCAGCCTGCTGCCCTTGCTGGGGCATTTTATGCCGCTATTGCTGATTCCCGTATTTGCAATGAGCTTCATGCATGCCAGTTTTTTGATTGAGCAGGGCGTAAAGGTTCATCCTGGCGTGTTGCTGGCGGGATTCCGGTCACCTGCGCTACCGCGCTTATTAGGGCTGGGATGCCTGTATTTACTGGCGATCTCTCTGGCAACCCTGATTTCCCAACTGGTTGATGACGGTGCCTTATATCAGCTCATATCGAGTCAGAAGCCGCTTGACCCCAAAGATGTCCCGCAAGGACGTTTGTTGCTCGGCATGCTGGTTGCTGCTCTCAGTTTTCTTCCGGCGCTGATGGCGTTCTGGTTTGCGGGACCATTGATCATGTGGCATCGCATGTCTGTTGGAAAAGCATTGTTTTACAGCTTTTTTTCGGTTAAGCGTGCAGGGCGCGCATTCCTGGTCTATGCCGCCGCCTGGTTCGTCATTTCCGGCTTACTGCCAGCCATGCTGGTGGAAATACTCATCGCGATGACTGATAATACGGTTTTTGTGATCCTGCTCATGATGCCGGTGCTTGCACTATTGACCACGATCCGGTACTGCTCGTTTTATCCCAGTTTCAGAGACATTTTCGGCAAGCCGGACTCATTATAGAAGGTTGCGTCAATGCTTATACCGGAGCAGTGATCTTTGGCAATCACTGCTCCGCTTCTGACCTGCTGTCGTGAGTTGCTTCGCTTATTCTGCTGCTTCGTGCTCGGATGGCAGGCTCAGGTCATCAATAATCTCGTAGCTATGTGTGATCGTGGCGGTTTTTTCGAGCATGATGGACGCAGAGCAATATTTCTCATGCGATAGCTTGATTGCCCGTTCAACCAGATTAGGTTTCAGATTGCGCCCACGGACAGTGAAATGAAAATGTATCTGTGTGAATACCTTGGGTTCCGCCTCGGCCCTTTCTGCCTGCAGGCGAACATCGCAGCCGCGGACATCCTGTTTGCTTTTGCGCAGGATCAGTACCACATCATACGCAGTGCAGCCGCCCGTTCCCAGTAAGACCATTTCCATTGGCCGTGGCGCCAGATTGCGGCCACCCCCGTCGGGTGCGCCGTCCATCAGTACAGCATGACCGGAACCGGTTTCGGCCAGAAATGACATGCCCGATAAACCTGTCCAGCGTACAGTTGCTTCCATGTGATCCTCATTTCGACGTTAATTGATATCAGGACTGGATTTTACTGTATCTGAAATTAGAGGGAGTCCTCCTGTGAATGTGATCGAATTATCTTGCACTGCACAATTTCCTATCCTATTATTGACCCATCGGTTAGTTAATTGTTTTCTTCCAGATTACTGTTGACTACCACGCAATTGTCTCCTCCACCTCCTCCTTTGGTGGATTCAGCCCGAAGCCTGGTCTTCGGGTATTTTTTTGCCTTAAACAAAAAAACTGCCTAATTTTTAAACATTTCTTGCCTTAAGTCTTTGAAAGGCTTTATAATTTTCGATTCTCGATTTGCCCGAACGAGATATGAAAAGGGAGAGTCTGCTGAAATACTGGCAGAACCACCGTAACCAAGGGCGTATTTAACTTTTTAGGATTCAACATGAAAACCTTTTCCGCTAAGGGCCATGAGGTTCAGCGCGACTGGTTCGTGATTGACGCGACAGATAAAGTACTCGGACGTGTTGCCAGCGAAGTGGCACTCCGTTTACGCGGCAAGCATAAACCAGAATTCACACCGCACGTAGACACAGGCGATTTCATTATCGTCGTCAACGCAGGCAAACTGCGCGTGACTGGCACCAAGTCCCTGAACAAAACATACTACCGTCACACTGGTTACCCAGGCGGTATCTATGAAACCAATTTCCAGAAAATGCAAGAGCGTTTCCCAGGCCGTGCGCTGGAAAAAGCGGTAAAAGGTATGTTGCCAAAAGGCCCACTCGGCTACGCAATGATCAAGAAGCTGAAAGTATATGCTGATGCAACGCATCCGCATTCTGCACAGCAACCACAAGTACTCGACATCTAAGGATTAGCCATGATCGGTAATTACAACTACGGTACTGGCCGTCGCAAGAGCGCAGTTGCTCGTGTATTCCTGAAAGCTGGCAGCGGCAAGATCGTTGTCAACGGCAAACCAGCAAGCGAATATTTTTCTCGTGAAACTGGCCTGATGGTGATCCGTCAACCTCTGGAACTGACTAATAATCTCGAAACATTCGACATTATGGTGAACGTTCACGGCGGCGGCGAATCCGGCCAATCCGGTGCAGTTCGTCACGGTATCACTCGCGCCCTGATCGACTACGATGCAACTTTGAAATCTGAATTGTCCAAAGCTGGCTTCGTTACTCGTGATGCACGTGAAGTTGAACGTAAAAAAGTGGGTCTGCGTAAAGCACGTCGCGCAAAGCAATTCTCCAAGCGTTAATATTTTATTGCTGGAGCAAAAAAGCCGCCTGTTCAGGCGGCTTTTTTCTTTCCTGCTACCGTGTAACGAGTTTTATCTGAATCGTTCAGTTGAAGAAGTCTGCTGTTAGAATAGCGTAAAAATTTCTTGCAAGGAAAGTAAATGATTAAAGTTGGCATTGTTGGCGGCACAGGTTATACAGGCGTGGAGCTGTTGCGTATTCTGGCGACCCATCCCGATGCGCAATTAACGGCGATTACATCCCGCAAAGAAGATGGTTTGCCGGTTGCGGACATGTACCCATCTTTGCGCGGACGCGTGCAGATCGCGTTTTCTTCGCCGGATAAAGCAAATCTGACGCAGTGTGATGTCGTGTTTTTTGCAACGCCGCATGGCGTGGCGATGGCGCAGGCGCAGGAATTGCTCGCTGCCGGAGTGAAGGTCATTGATCTGGCGGCAGACTTCCGCATGAAGGATGTCGCCCAGTTTGAGAAGTGGTACGGTATTCCGCATACTTGTAAAGATGTACTGGCAGAAGCGGTGTATGGTTTGCCTGAGCTCAACCGCGACGCTATCCGGTCTGCCCGTGTGATTGGCAATCCGGGATGTTATCCGACGACCATGCAATTGGGATTCGCACCTTTGCTTCAGGCGAAAGTGATTGATGCCGGTAGCCTGATTGCGGATTGCAAATCAGGTGTCTCCGGAGCCGGACGCAAGGCAGAAATCGGTATTTTGTTCTCGGAAACCAGTGATTCTTTCAAAGCCTATGGTGTTTCCGGGCATCGTCATACACCGGAAACCATTGAACAGTTGCAGCGGATGAGCGATCAGCCTGTCGGCTTGTTGTTCACGCCGCATCTGGTTCCGATGATCCGTGGTATGCATTCCACGCTGTATGCCCGCCTGACGGCGGATGTCAGCAATGAGCAACTGCAGGCATTGTTTGAGCAGGCTTACCGGAATGAACCATTCGTTGACGTCATGCCATTTGGCAGTCACCCTGAAACGCGCTCGACCCGTGGTTCAAATATGCTGCGTATTGCCCTGCACCGTCCAAATAACGGTAATACCGTGATCGTGCTGGTGGTGCAGGATAATCTGGTGAAAGGCGCATCAGGACAGGCTGTGCAGTGTATGAATCTGATGTTTGGCCTGCCGGAAACGACCGGCTTGATGCACGTACCCGTCCTCCCCTGATTCGGTATGGCAAAAAGACAAACCTGGCAGCGGCGTCACCTGGTGTCGAAAATGACCATTACGCATCAGCAGCCCTGGCCGATGAAGCTTGCCATGTCTTTGCTGCTGATTGCGCTGATCGGCGCTGTGGCATGGTGGACTTATGATCTGGGGCGGAATTTTGCATTTGGCCCGCAATTCAATCAGGATCAGGTGCAGTCCTTGCGCCAGAAGCTTGAGCTGCTGACTGCCGAGCGCGATCAGCTCCGGCTGGAGGCAAACACGATTGACAGCAAGATAAATATCGACAGGTCCATGCAGAAAGAGTTAACCGAGCAGGTGAAAACTCTGACTGCGGAAAACCAGAAGCTGAAAGATGACCTGGCTTTTTTTGAAGGGCTGATGCCTTCTGCAACCGGGATGGATGGCGTTGCCCTGCAAAATCTGAAGGTCGAAGTCGTGTCTCCAACCCAGATCCGCTACCGTGCGCTCGTCATGCAAGGGGTGAAAAACGGTAAGGATTTTTCTGGCGAACTCCAGTTTTCTCTGGGCTTGGTACAAGCCGGTAAACCTGTTACGATGCTGTTCCCCGATCCGAAAACCGGGGATGCCGGAAAATTGAAATTGTCATTCAGGCATTATCAAAGGGTGGAAGGCCTGATTACCCTTCCGGATGGCACGGCGGTGAAGTCTGTTCTGGCAAAAGTGCTGGATAAAGGCCAGATACGTGCCCAGCAAACGGTCAATTTATAACCTGCATCAGAACCTATCCCAATTTTCTGGAGCGTCTGGATCTGATGTACGTCCCGCACAGGAGATTCGCATGTTTAGCCGCAAAGTGAAAAATACGATAGACAGCCTGATTGGTTCTGCCACCAAGATTGAAGGTGATCTGCATTTCAAGGGCGGACTCCGGATTGACGGACATATCTGTGGCAATGTCATTGCCGATACCGAGTCATCCAGCATGCTCATCATTTCCGAACAGGCAATTATTGATGGCGAGGTGCGCGCTGCGCATGTGGTGGTCAATGGTGTGATCCACGGCCCCGTCATCTCTACGGAATTGCTCGAATTGCAACCAAAGGCCAGAATTTCGGGCGATGTGCACTATAAAACACTGGAAATGCTGAGCGGTGCGCTGGTCTCCGGCAAGCTGACACATGATGCAGAACAAGAGCATGCAGTGCTGAAGCTCGCTGCATCCAATGCATAGTTCAGCGCACAGGACTATAATGTCAGGTATCACCGATTGAAGGAGCAAAAAATGAATGCCGTTGCAGAAATGCCCGCACCGATTAATTTTACTGACAGCGCTGCTGCAAAGGTTGCGCAGCTGATTGAGGAAGAAGGTAATCCTGAACTGAAACTGCGCGTTTTCGTGCAGGGCGGCGGATGTTCCGGCTTCCAGTATGGTTTCACTTTTGATGAAATCACCAATGAAGACGATACTACGATGACCAAGAACGGCGTGCAGTTGCTGATTGACTCCATGAGCTATCAGTATCTGGTAGGAGCCGAGATCGATTACAAAGATGATCTGGAAGGCGCGCAGTTCGTGATTAAAAATCCGAATGCCAGCACGACTTGTGGCTGTGGTTCATCTTTCTCGGTTTAATCGCCGGAATGAGAACAAAAGGACGCTGCGGCGTCCTTTTTTTTTCCTGAAAACTATTCAGTGAATCATCTTCAAACTATTCATCCATAATTGCTGGCAGCCGATTACACTGGTAAAAAAATAATGAGGTGAGGGTATGGAGCAAAGTAATTCTGTGCAGATCGACCGGAGCAGGCAAACCACACTGGCTGAAGCATTGCGGCAAGTCATGCCGGCACATTGCGTTCTGGCGCAGGAAGAAGACACCCGGCCTTATGAATGCGACGGGCTGGCGGCATACCGGCAATTACCGATGGTGGTTTGCCTGCCGGAAAATGAAACGCAAATAATCGCGGTCATGGAGATTTGCCGGCGTCTGCAGATACCGATCGTTCCGCGCGGCGCAGGTACGGGACTGTCAGGCGGCGCCATGCCGATTGCTGACGGGTTGGTGTTATCCACGGCGAAGCTGAATAAAATTATCCGGGTCGATGCCTATGCGCGGACTGCAGTTGTGCAGCCTGGCGTACGCAATCTCGCTATTTCGGACGCTGCTGCGGCGTTGGGGCTGTACTACGCGCCGGATCCGTCATCCCAGATTGCCTGTACCATCGGCGGTAATGTCGCTGAAAATTCGGGCGGCGTGCATTGCCTCAAATACGGTCTGACAGTACACAATGTGTTGCGTGCGCGGGTGGTCACCATGGACGGCGAGGTGATTGAGCTGGGTGGTGATGCGCTGGATGCACCGGGTCTGGATTTACTGGCCGTGCTGATCGGTTCGGAAGGAATGCTGGGTGTGGTGACCGAAGTGACGGTCAGGCTGATTCCTAAACCGCAGTCAGCCCGTGTCATTATGGCGTCCTTTGATGATGTGGTGAAAGGTGGTAATGCCGTTGCCAATGTGATTGCTGCCGGTATCATTCCCGCTGGTCTGGAAATGATGGACAAGACATCTTCCCGCATGGTTGAACCCTTTGTTCATGCCGGGTACGACGTTGATGCCGAGGCGATTCTCCTCTGCGAGTCCGACGGCACGGCAGAAGAAGTGGCCGAAGAAATTGCACGTATGAGTGCTGTGCTGGAGCAGGCAGGTGCGACTGCCATTGCCGTGTCGCAGACTGAGGCGGAACGTCTGCGTTTCTGGTCCGGGCGCAAAAATGCATTTCCAGCTGCCGGCCGGATTTCACCGGATTACTACTGCATGGACGGCACGATTCCACGCAAGCGGCTGGCGGAAGTCCTTATCGGCATTACCAAAATGGAAGAAAAGTACGGTTTGCGCTGCGCCAATGTATTTCATGCGGGTGATGGCAACCTGCATCCGCTGATTTTATTTGATGCCAACCAGGAAGGTGAATTTCACCGGGCAGAGGCATTTGGGGCTGAAATCCTGGAGCTGTGTGTTGCCGTCGGCGGCACGATTACCGGAGAGCATGGCGTGGGTATTGAAAAGATTAATTCCATGTGCGTGCAATTTTCCCGCGAGGAAATGGATGCCTTCTGGGACGTCAAAAAAGCGTTTGATCCATTCATGCTGCTTAATCCCGATAAGGCGATTCCAACCCTGCATCGTTGCGCTGAATACGGACGTATGCACGTGAGTAAAGGCCGGCTGGCATTTCCTGAGTTGCCACGTTTCTGAAAAATAAAAAATAGCGGGACAGATATCACCATGAAAAGCATACTCGATGATTTCCGTAGCAGGATTCAGCAGGCTGGCGAGCGGAAAACGCCGTTGCAGATACAGGGAAGCGGCAGCAAACAATGGTATGGGCAATCACTACAGGGTGAATTGCTGGATACCCGGGCTTATCGTGGAATCATTGCCTATGAACCAACCGAGCTGGTACTGACCGCACGTTGCGGAACACCCCTGGCCGAGATTGAAGCGGTGCTGGCAGAACATCAGCAGATGCTGGCATTTGATCCGCCGCATTTCGGGTCGGACGCCACGCTGGGCGGAATGCTGGCTGCCGGACTATCCGGGCCGCGCAGACCTTACCTGGGGGCGTTGCGGGATTTCGTGCTGGGTGTGACGCTGATGGACGGCAAAGGGCAGATACTGGAGTTTGGCGGACAGGTCATGAAAAACGTGGCGGGCTATGATGTGTCCCGGCTGCTGGCAGGTTCCATGGGGAGTCTGGGGCTGGTGTTGAATGTGTCTGTCAAAGTATTGCCGCGCCCATTTGCGGAAACCACATTGCTGTTTGCGATGTCTGAGGCCGATGCCATCAGAAAAATGAATGAATGGGCCGGACAGGCGCTGCCGGTCACGGGCAGCTGCTGGCATGTTGGTCGCTTGATGTTGCGCTTGTCGGGGGCTGAAGCTGCGGTCCGCGCTGCCAGACAAAAGCTGGGGGGCGAAGTGATGCAGGATGCCGCTGCTAGCTGGCGGGCATTGCAGGATCAGACGCATGATTTTTTCAGTCAGGACGATGCGCACGGACTCTGGCGTCTATCCATTGCCTCGACCGCACCGCCAATGACACTGAGCGGCAAATCCCTCACAGAATGGGGTGGCGCACAGCGCTGGCTGTTCACAGACGAGAGTCCTGCCGCGATCCGTGCTGCGGCACAGGTTGCCGGCGGCCATGCCACGCTGTTTCGTGGCGGAGATAAAAGCATTGGCGTCTTTACGCCGCTGGCGCCCGCGATTGCCGGTATTCACCAACGCCTGAAAGCAGCATTTGATCCGTCCGGGATTTTTAATCCGGGTCGCTTGTATAAGGATTTCTGATTCATCATGCAAACCAATCTCGCCGATTTTATAAAAGACAGCCGCGAAGGCAAAGAAGCTGATGACATTTTACGGAAATGCGTGCATTGCGGCTTCTGTACTGCAACCTGCCCGACGTATCAGTTGCTGGGTGACGAGCTGGACGGACCGCGTGGCCGTATCTATCTGATCAAGCAGGTGCTGGAAGGTAAGCCGGCGACCCGGAAAACACAACAGCATCTGGATCGCTGTCTGACTTGCCGTAATTGTGAATCCACCTGTCCGTCCGGTGTGCAATATGGCCGTCTGCTCGATATCGGCCGGCAGGTCGTCGAGCGGCAAGTGGGACGGTCGCCGGTGCAGCAGATGTTAAGGACAGGCTTGAAAGAACTCTTGCCGAGGCCATGGATATTCAAACCCGCCATGCGCCTGGGACAGGCGATGCGTCCTGTGCTGCCAGCGGCGTTACGCGCAAAAGTACCGGAAAAAAAACCTGCGATTACATGGCCGGTAACAAACCATGCACGCAAAATGCTGCTGCTGGATGGCTGCGTACAGCCTGCCATGTCGCCGAACATCAATAGCGCCGCGGCACGGGTGCTGGATATGCTGGGCGTGCAGCTGATCGTGGCTCCCAAAGCAGGGTGCTGCGGCGCGATCCGGTTTCACCTGAATGATCAGGAAGCCGCACTGGACGACATGCGGCGTAATATCGACGCCTGGTGGCCGGCTATTGAAGCCGGTGCCGAAGCGATTGTCATGACGGCATCCGGTTGCGGGGTAACGGTGAAGGACTACGGCCATTTGCTGGCGCACGATACTGCCTATGCAGAAAAGGCCCGTCAGGTTTCCGCACTGACCAAAGATTTAAGCGAAATCCTGCCGGACTTCGAGTCACAGATTGCCGCCAGAATGCAAGGAAAAATCACGCAGCGCATTACCTGGCACCCGCCGTGCACGTTGCAGCACGGGCAGCAGATTCGTGGCAAAGTCGAAGGTATCCTGCGTGCTGCCGGCGTGGATGTGCAATTGTGCGCCGACAGCCATTTGTGCTGCGGTTCTGCCGGTACTTATTCGGTATTGCAGCCGGATTTATCTTACCGTTTGCGGGACAATAAACTGGAAAAACTGCTGGCAACCTCGCCAGATACGATTGTTTCCGCCAATATCGGTTGCATCACGCATTTGCAGTCCGGTACCGACAAACCTGTTCTGCACTGGATAGAATTGCTGGAACAGGCCCTGCATTAAGTGATTACTGCTGATTCTGAAAAGAGGCAGACATGCTGCGGACTTTCTCGATATTACTGATTTTCCAGTCGATCGGTGAGGGGATCGTGCATCTGTTCGGCTGGCCGGTTCCGGGGCCGGTAATCGGTATGCTGATGCTGTTTTTGTGCCTGCTGGCGCGAAAAGGCATGGCAGAAAAATTACTGCCGGATGTTCAGGCCTTGCTCAGACATTTATCGTTACTGTTCATACCTGCCGGCGTCGGAATCATGGTGCATGGACAGCGTGTGCTGAATGAATGGCTGCCGCTGCTGCTGGCTTTGCTGGTCAGCACGGCGTTATCGATTGTCGTCACTGCCTTGTGTGCGAAGCACCTGCAAAAATGAGTAGCCGTTTCAGTGAAATCTGGGTTTATCTGGCGACTTCGCCCTTGCTGGGGCTGACTGCCACTTTGCTGGCATACCAGCTCGCTTATGCGATTTATGTCCGGTGCCGGTTTAGTCCACTGGCAAATCCTGTTGCGATTGCTGTGGCATTGCTTATCCTGATTCTGACGCTGACGAATACTTCTTACAGTACGTATTTTTCTGGTGCTCAGTTCGTACACTTCCTGCTGGGACCAGCGACTGTGGCGCTGGCAGTTCCGCTATATCAGCAAATCAATCAGCTGCGCCGGAACTGGCTGGCATTTTTAACGGCATCGGTTCTTGGCAGTGCGGTTGCTATCGTGACTGCAATGGGGATTGCGCATATCACAGGGGCATCCAGGATTACCGTTCTATCGCTGGCATCAAAGTCAGTCACGATGGCAATCGCAATGGGCATCACGGAAAAGGTCGGTGGTCTGCCTTCCCTGACGGCTGCTTTGGTGATGCTGACGGGAATCACGGCGGCGATGATGGCTTCCGTGATTTTAACTCTGCTGCGGGTCAGGGATGACAGCATCCGTGGCTTTGCGCTGGGTGTCAGCGGGCATGGCATTGGTACTGCACGGGCATTCCAGATGAGTGAGCAGGCTGGTGCGTTTGCCGGTCTGGCAATGGGGTTATCCGGGTTGCTGACGGCAATCCTGCTGCCGCTGGCATTGCGCGGTCTGGGAATGATCTGACTGACTTCAGGTCATTGCCAGCAACGCGCGGATATCATCCGTGATTTCTGCCGGAGTGGTTTGCGGGGCATAACGTTTAAAGACCTGGCCATTTTTCCCGATCAGGAATTTGGTGAAATTCCATTTGATTGCCTGCGTTCCCAGAACGCCTGGCGCCGCCGATTTTAAATGCTGGAATAAGGGGTGGGCATTTTTCCCGTTGACGTCGACTTTCTCAAACAAGGGGAAAGTGACGCCGTAATTTTTTTCGCAGAAGTGGCCGATCTGATCCGCATCGCCGGGCTCCTGATGACCGAACTGATTGCAAGGAAAACCCAGCACGACGACACCCTGATCCCTGAACTGCTGGTACACCTCCTCCAGCCCTTTGTATTGCGGGGTAAAACCGCACTGGCTGGCCGTGTTCACGATCAGCACAACCTGCCCCAGATACTGGCGCAGATCGGTTTCTTTTCCCTGCAGGTTGGTTGCCGTGTAATCCAGTGCGCTCATCATACGATCCCCAGGTGGTGTGTGCCTGCACTCAGGTCACGTTCTTTGGCTTCTTTTCCCTTGAGCATGATCGCCAGACGTAATTCATTGACGGAATCGGCATTGCGTAATGCGTCTTCGTATGAAATCTGGTCGGCCTCATGTAAGTCAAACAAAGCCTGATCAAAAGTCTGCATCCCGAGTTCGCGGGATTTTTTCATGATTTCTTTGATTTCATGCACCTGTCCCTTAAAAATCAGATCAGAAACCAAAGGCGAGTTCAGCATGATTTCGACAGCGGCAACCCGCCCCTTGCGGCCTTTGAGGGGAATCAGGCGCTGGGAAATCACGGACTTCAGATTCAGCGACAGATCCATCAGGAGCTGGGCGCGGCGTTCTTCCGGGAAGAAGTTGATGATACGGTCAAGTGCCTGGTTGGCGCTGTTGGCGTGCAGGGTGGCGAGGCAGAGATGTCCGGTTTCTGCAAAGGCGACCGCAAAATCCATCGTTTCCCTGTCCCGGATTTCGCCGATCTGGATGACGTCCGGCGCCTGCCGTAACGAGTTCTTCAGTGCGGCGCCCCAGTCTTCTGTGTCAATACCCACTTCACGCTGAGTGACGATGCAGTTTGCGTGAGGATGCACGTATTCGATCGGGTCTTCAATGGTGATGATGTGACCGTAACTGTGCTGGTTGCGGTATCCGACCATTGCCGCAAGCGTGGTGGACTTACCGGAACCGGTGGCCCCCACCATGATGACCAGCCCCCGTTTGGTCATGGCAATTTCTTTCAGATTTTCCGGAAGGCCAAGTTCGTCAAATTTGGGAATGGCGGTTGTGATCGTCCGCAGCACCATCCCGACGCGGCCCTGCTGCATAAAGGCGGAAACGCGGAAACGCCCCATGCCTGCCGGATTGATCGCGAAATTACATTCCTTGGATGATTCAAATTCGGCGGCCTGTTTATCGTTCATGATGGCGCGCGCAAGATCGACAGTATGCGCTGGTGTCAGCGGCTGGTTGGAAACCGGAGTCACTCTGCCGTCAATTTTGAAAGCAGGAGGAAAGTCTGCGGTGATGAATAAATCGGATCCGTTTTTGCTGAGCATCAGTCTCAGCAGGTCATGCATGAATTTTGTGGCCTGATCGCGTTCCATGTCGGGATGCTCCTATCGTTTCAGGTTAGCCTGGGAAGTTTTCAGGAATTTTGGCGGCAGCCCGTGCTGTTCCCACCGAAATGACATTGCGCCTGACCAGATCGGTCAGATTCTGATCCAGCGTCTGCATGCCGAGATTGTTGCCAGTCTGGATGGCTGAGTACATCTGGGCGACTTTGGCTTCACGAATCAGGTTTCTGATCGCGGGCGAGCCAATCATGATTTCATGTGCTGCGACCCGTCCGGAGCCGTCCTTGGTTTTCAGCAGGGTTTGTGAAATCACCGCCTGTAAGGATTCCGACAGCATGGAGCGCACCATTTCCTTTTCTTCCGCCGGGAACACGTCGACAATACGGTCAATGGTTTTTGCCGCTGACGAGGTATGCAGGGTGCCGAACACCAGATGGCCGGTTTCTGCAGCGGTCAGCGCCAGACGGATGGTTTCCAGATCACGCAATTCACCAACCAGAATCGCATCCGGATCTTCACGCAGCGCAGAACGCAGCGCGTTGTTGAAGGACATGGTATGCGGCCCGACTTCGCGCTGATTGATCAGACATTTTTTGGATTCATGGACGAATTCAATCGGGTCTTCAACGGTCAGGATGTGGCCGTATTCGTTTTCATTGAGATGATTCACCATTCCGGCCAGAGTCGTGGATTTACCGGAGCCCGTCGGGCCAGTCACCAGTACCAGACCACGCGGTTTTAACGCGAGATCGGCAAAAATCTTCGGTGCGTTTAGCTGTTCCAGCGTCAGGATTTTGGAGGGAATGGTACGCATAACTGCCGCTGGTCCCCGTTCCTGATTGAAGGCGTTGACACGGAAACGGGCCAGACCGGGAATCGAAAAGGAAAAATCACATTCCAGCGTTTCTTCGTAAATCTTGCGCTGGGAATCGTTCATGATGTCGTAAATCAGTTCATGCACGTCTTTGTGTTCCAGCGGCGGCAGATTGATGCGCCGCACATCGCCATGTACACGTATCATGGGTGGCAGGCCGGAAGAAAGATGTAAGTCGGAAGCGTTATTCTTGACCGAGAACGCAAGTAGCTCAGAGATGTCCATTTATAATTCCGCTATTAGTGCGCCATCCTTGGATGGCCGGCATGACACAAGGGGGCTGCGGATTGGTGCAGCCCGGATTGAGTGAAGTTTCATACAAAACTGTTCGATTATGTCCTTAATTTCTGACAACTTGCAAGCCGTATTGTCTGATATCAGGCGCACCGAGCTGCAATATGGGCGACCTGCTTCCAGCGTACGTTTACTGGCGGTTTCCAAGACTTTTGGAACCGATGCCATTATCGAGGCGGCGCGCTGCGGGCAGCGTGCTTTTGGCGAAAATTACCTGCAGGAGGCACTCGACAAGATTGCGTTCCTCAAACAAAGTGTGCCTGAATTTGCGCTGGAGTGGCATTTCATCGGACCGATACAAAGTAACAAAACGAAACCGATTGCGGAGCATTTTGACTGGGTGCATTCCGTCGACCGGGAGAAGATTGCGTATCGCTTGTCTGAGCAGCGCCCTCCGGATTATCCGGATATGAATATCTGTCTGCAGGTGAATATCAGTGGTGAAGACAGCAAAAGCGGGGTCTCGCCAGACGAAGTGCTGGCGCTGGCCGGGCGGATCAGCGGACTGCCGAAAATCCGGTTGCGCGGTCTGATGGCCGTGCCTGCGCCGGCCACGGATTTTGTCGTGCAGCGTGCAGCTTTTCAGCGGCTGCGTGCCTTGCAGGATCAGTTGATTGCGCGAGGCATTCCTCTTGATACATTATCAATGGGAATGAGCAGTGACATGCATGCCGCGATCGCGGAAGGCAGTACGATGGTCAGAATCGGAACAGGAATTTTTGGGAGCAGGAATTATGCAAAATAAATTAAAAATTGCCTTTATCGGCGGCGGCAATATGGCGGGCGCATTGATTGGCGGCTTATTGCCTGATTTCACACTGCCTGCCTGTATTCATGTCGTGGATGTTAACCAGACTTCGTTGAATCGCCTGGAAACAGAATTTGGCGTGACCACCGCTTTGGCGATGGATGCGCGCCTGCAGGATGCTGATGTGATTATTCTTGCCGTTAAGCCGCAACAGTTAAGAGATGTGGTCGGGGAACTGGCACCGTATGTGCGGCAACAGCTGCTGATTACGATTGCTGCCGGTATCCGTGCCAGCGATATTTCTCGCTGGCTGAATGCTTACGGCAAAATTGTGCGGGCGATGCCGAATACGCCAGCCTTGGTTGGTAAAGGCATCACCGGGATGTTTGCCTTACCCGGAGTCAGCGCACACGAACAGCAGATCGCTGACGATATCCTGCGTTCTGTCGGGTTGACATCCTGGATGGCGCAGGAACAGCAGATCGATGCCGTCACTGCTATCTCCGGCAGCGGTCCCGCCTATGTGTTTTATTTTATCGAAGCCCTGCAACAGGCAGCGCAGGAACTGGGATTGAGCGCCGAACAGGGCAACCAGTTTGCTATCGCCACCTTTGAGGGAGCGGCTCAACTGGCGATGCATTCCAGTGAACCAGTCAGCATTCTGCGTGAGCGGGTGACCTCAAAAGGTGGAACCACGTATGCCGCCTTGTCCAGCCTGGAAGCCGCCGGGGTCGGCCAGTCCATCGTAACGGCCGTCAAGGCCGCTGCTGTCAGAGCAGCAGAACTGGGTGATGAGTTTGGTCAGCAAGCATAGTCATAAAAGCGCATGACATTGATTAAAAATTGCTCAATTGCAATTTAGAAGATGAAAAATCAGGACGTCATGCATTTTCATGAGGATTTATTCTGAAAATGTTTTTTCGCAAATGCAAAATTGCGTGTCATCTGGCTTTTGGAGTAGAAATTTTAGAAAAAAAGACTCGCATTTGAGATACAATATGTTACCTTCCGGAGTTAATTTTTTTGTTGTTCTGCTAATTTCAGCAGGCCGGATTTATGTGCTTTGTATCGTTTATCGCGAAAATTTTCGCGTCTCCTGATAGTTCGATGAATCATTGCACATCTCTTTAATGTATTTCCCTTGATGTGCTTACATGATTTTCCTTGACTGGTTGCGTACCTTCTTTTCTGTTCGCCCTCGCCTTATCGGCGATGGCGCCGCTTCTGTTGCCTTGTGTGAAACAGGTAACGCATCTGTTGTTGCCTGCTTGATTGAATGGGTTTCGCAACGTGTCAATGCGGCATTGTTCGCATTGTTGATCTTGATTTCCATTTACCTGTTTCCTGGTTTGATCGGACACGATCCCTGGAAGCAGGATGAAACTTATATATTTGGGATTATCCATCACATGCTGGAAAGTGGTGACTGGATTGTGCCAATGATGGCAGGCGAGCCATTTATGGAAAAACCGCCTTTGTATTACTGGCTGGCTACCGTTCTTGCAAATACGCTTTCTCCTTGGTTGGCGTTACATGACGGTGCGCGGCTGGCAACCGGCGTTTTTATGGTCATTACCTGTATTGCTACCGGTTGGGCTGCCCGTACTTGGTGGGGGAAGGGCTACGGACGTTTCGCGATAATGTCTTTGCTGGCCTGTCTGGGACTGCTTTTACATTCTCATATGATGTTGACGGATGTTCCTTTGCTGACCGGTTTTGCGGTTGCTACCGCCGGATTTGCAGAGGTAAAAAATAATCCGCTGCGATCGGGCATGCTGCTGGGCACAGGTGTTGGTATCGGTTTTATGGCAAAAGGGGTATTGGCGCTGGGTGTGTTTGGCCTGACGGCAGTTTTGTTGCCGCTGCTGTTTCAATCGTGGCGCAGGAAAGCGTATCTGCATGTCTTGCTGGTTGCCCTGGGTTTTTCTTTGCCGTGGCTGCTGATCTGGCCGCTGGCTTTGCTGGGGCGTTCCCCGGCTTTGTTCATGGACTGGTTCTGGCTGAATAACATCGGCAGATTTTTCGGCTTTTCAGTGGCGCAGCTGGGTGCACCGCACACAGACGGATTCTGGATCACGACTTTGCCGTGGTTTACTTTCCCGGCCTTGCCGCTGGCCGCGCTGACGCTCTGGCGAGAGCGTGCCAAGTGGCGGAGTTCTGCTGCGCTGCAGGTTTGTGTGCTGGTGTTTTCGATTATGTTGCTGGTGTTATGGCGCGCCGCTTCCGCCAGGGATAATTACGCATTGCCGCTGTTATTACCGCTTGCCATTCTGGCTGCGCCTGCGGCCCGTCATTTATCGTTCAGGGTGGACCGTGTTTTCGACTGGACTTCCCGCCTGATTTTTGGTGTGATAGCCCTGTTCATCTGGACGCTCTGGGCAGCCATGATCTGGGAGGGCGGGCCGCCACGCTGGATGTTTATCCTCAAATACTTGCCGGACACATTCACACCGGATTTCAGATGGGTGGAAGTGCTGTTTGCTTCCGGAATCACCGCCATCGCGGTGATCTATCTCGGCAGGCTTAAACATGTGCATGGCCGCGGTCTGGTGAGCTGGGTGTCGGGCGTCAGCCTGAGCTGGATGCTGATGAGCAACCTGTTGTTGCCATGGGTGGATTATGCAAAAAGCTACCGCAGCGTTTTCTATTCGATGGAAACAGCGTTGCCGCATAATTTTGACTGCATGGCGAGTAAGGATCTGGGTGAATCAGAACGTGCCATGTTGCGCTATTTTGCCGGCATCACTACCTATCGTCAGGAGAATCAGCCTGATGTGCAATGCGATCTGTTGCTGGTGAATGGTTTTCAGAGTCAGTTACCGGAACATCTGAACAGCCATCAGTGGCATCTGGTCTGGGAAGGTGCGCGTCCGGGAGATCAGCGTGAGCGTTTATGGTTGTTTGCTGCCAAAAAAACGGGCGGACAACTGGCTTTGGGGCAGCAACCGCATCACATGCGTTAAGCTGTCTGAAATTTCACGACGACCGAATCTGGCGCACATTATTCGCACGCCAGTCGACAGCGCTTGTTTAAGAGCGCGGCTGATCCTGCTTCAGCAAAGGCGCCATCTGCCGCCAGATTTTCCAGATACGGAAAGACGTACCGAGCCAGTTCAGTAAGCGCGCCGGCTTAACGGCTACGATACCGGCCACGACCGCAATGCCGGCAAGAGGTTTGTGTCTGACCAGCCGGATTAATTGCTGCCCGGCCTGAAAACTCCATTCAGCAAATGCAATTTGTTCCCCGACATCCTGAGTCTGCAAGGACAGCAACTGGCGTTGTGCCTGAATTTTCAGTAACAGTGTTTCGCGGCGCAAGGCCAGCCGGTCTGCGTAATCAGAAGCCATGTTCATTGTCCTGACGATGTTTCCGTGCCGGATGGTGTGATGGGTGGCGTGACTGTGCTGTCCTGCCTGCGCAGCGTCAGGCTGTCTTTTTCCAGCTCCTGCAGGCTGTGTGACAGCAAACCAGGTTTCAGGCTGAACTGCTTGCGCACCCACCAGGCGATACCGGCTGCACTGAGGCCAAATGCGGCGATCAGAACCGAGATCAGCGTTAAACGATAGCTGTCCCAGAAAACGGCGATCAGGAACACCACCAGCAACACAACGGCGCAGCAGGCGCAAAACAGCGCGGTCAGCGACCAGAGCAGTAATGACGAAAACCGGTGCAGTTCTTCCTCAATTTCCACTGCAGCCAGCTCCAGACGGGTATGCAGAATACCCGCAACTGTCGCGCCGAGATGCCTTACCGAGTCCAGTATGGCCATGAATTATTTGCTGCGGCCGATCAGCAAACCGAGCAGCAGGCCAACACCGGCAGCGATACCGGCGGATTGCCAGGGATTTTCTTTAACATAGACATCCGTCGCTTTGGCGGCTTCCTTGGTTCTGGTCACAACCAGGTCTTCGATGCGTTCTACTTCTGCTTTCGCATTTTTCAATGTGTGCTCAAAGCGTGCCTTGGCGGATTTGAAGCCTTCGCCCGACTGCTGCTCAGTATTTTTCAGCAACTCTTCGGCATCACGGATAACCTGATTCAAATCGTGCATCAACTGATCTTTATGCTGTTCTACGGAACTCATGGCAGATCCTTTATGAAAAGTAATTGGAGAATTCTTATCTGTAGTCTAGGTAAGCCAAAACAAGGCCTCTTGTTGCAGATCAAATAAACGCCGTGTTGATATTGTTATACGAGTCAGAGTCAATGTAATACATAGTCCAGCGCAACACCAGCAAAGATTGCGGCTCCTAGCCAGTTATTGTGACGGAAGGCAGCGAAACAGCGCATGCGGTCCCGTTCCCGGATCAGGCGATAGTGATACAGCGCGCACAGTACTGCAATGCCCATGCCCGCGAGGAACCAGAAGCGCAATCCTTGTTGCCAGCCGATCAGCGTGATCAGTGCAAAGCTGGTGGCATAACAGATCATGATGGCGGCAACGTCGAAGCGGCCAAAAGTAATGGCAGACGTCTTGATACCGATCTTCAGGTCATCGTCGCGGTCAACCATCGCATATTCGGTATCGTAAGCGACCGTCCAGAAGATATTGGCCAGCAGCAGACCCCATGCAATCAGCGGCACATGGTCTTGTACGGCGGCAAAAGCCATCGGAATGCCGAAACCATAGGCGATCCCGAGATAAGCCTGCGGAATCGGAAAGAAACGTTTGAAATACGGATAACTGGCAGCAATCATGACGGCCAGCACTGATAGCTGTTTGGTCAGGATATTCAGCGGCCAGATCAAGAGAAAAGAAATCACCGACAGTAGCAATGCAATCAGCAGCGCTTCTTTGCCGGAAATTTTGCCGCTGGTCAGTGGACGTTCTGCCGTGCGTTTCACGTGACGGTCAAATTCCCGGTCGGCATAATCATTCACGGCACAACCGGCAGAGCGCATCAGCGTGGTGCCGAGGCAAAAAATCAGTACCAGTTTCCAGTCAGGAACGCCATGGCTGGCAATCCACAGTGCCGATAAGGTCGGCCATAACAGCAAGACGATACCGATGGGTTTATCCAGACGGACCAGTTTCAGATACCAGTGCAGGCGGTTCAGGGTGGCGTTCATGAGAGCGTGAAAAAGTCGTGACGATCCGCATTATAAAGGCGAATCTCCCGCTCACGGACGCCGGTATCGGTCTTACAGCAGCAGGGGGGAATGCGGGTGGTTCTCCGGAACAAAGCTGGTATCTGCGTTGGCGGGACTGTCTGCCGTGTCATTGGCAAAGCGGGCGGCAGCCGGCAGCTGGCAGGCAGATGCAGAGACAACGGCAGATTGCCCGGCCAGATAGCCGGACAGGAATACGGCTGCAGTGATGCCCAGACACAGGCTGTAGCGGAACAGGGATTTCATAGCGGGTTTCCTATGATGGTTGATCAGGTAATGCGGACCGGCATGGAGGAGGCATGACGGCCCGCATCGCACACAACACAGATGACTTGCGCATCAGTCATCGGGATAAGTTTCATCTGATCGGGAACTTGGTACTATGAAAATGTTCAAAGTGTCATATTTCAGAATTATTGGTATTGAAATTTACGACTATTTGCTATTTTAATATTGAGTCAGGACGTCAAAATGAGTTCTCCCGAATTACTGATCAGTGTGTTGCGCAGCGAATTGCGCGCCGCCGGTGTGACCTACAAAATGCTGGCAGAACAGATAGGCATGAGTGAATCCAGCGTCAAACGCATGTTTGGTCAGAAAGATATGAGCCTGTCCCGGCTGGCGCAGATATGCAAGGCATCCGGCGTGGCGATGGAAGACGTGCTGCGGCAGGCTGCCGATGTGACGCCGCATTCGGATACGCTGACGCTGGCACAGGAAAAATCCCTGATGGCTGAGCCGAAATTACTGCTGGTGGCGATTTGCTGTCTGGGACACTGGACGCTGGAGCAGATCGTCGAAACCTATTCGCTGAGTCAGGCAGAATGCATTTTGCATCTGATTGCACTCGATAAGCTGGAGCTGATTGAATTGCGTCCGAATAACCGCTACCGCCTGAATGTGTCGGCGGCGTTTCACTGGCGGCCCGATGGACCGGTTCAGCAATATTTCCGCGAACATGTGGTCAGCGATTATTTCAATGGCCGCTTTGATCAGGTTGGAGAAACCTTGCTGTGCGTGCCTGCGCGTGTTTCCATCCACAGCGCGCAGGAGGTCGTGCAGAAAATCCAGCAGCTGGTTGCCGAGCTGGCGCGCCTGCATCAGGACGATCGCAAATTGCAACCGGAAGAACGCGATGGCTTCACTTTGCTGGTCGGGTTCCGTTCCTGGGAGTTTTCCGCTTTTACCGCATTGCGCCGACCAGAAGCTAAACCGGAATTACCTGTGCTGACGCATCAGATCGGCACGAAAAAGCGCTAACCGCGACGCAGTTCTCTGCAATGCGTGCTGTTTTGCAGGGCGGGATTTATTGCACGCCAGGAGCTTCGTCCAGCATGGTGACTCCCGGCAGGTGGCAAGCCAGCACCGCTTTCCGGATTGCTTCAATTGCAGCCTGACGGGTGAAGCTCTTGCGCCAGGCAATGACGACGCGCCGTTCCGGTGCCGGCGATTCAAACGGCACGTAACGCAGCATGCCATCCTGCGCATGCATATCCGGTATGGAGGCGACTGGCAGCACAGTCAGGCCGATGCCGGAGGCGACCATGTGACGAATAGTCTCCAGCGAAGAGCCTTCGAATGTACGGGCAATGCCATCGCCGGATGTCGAAAAGCGTGCCATTTCCGGACAGACTTCCAGCACCTGATCGCGGAAGCAGTGTCCGTTGCCCAGCAGCAGCATGGTTTCGGATTTCAACTCGGCCGCAGGAATGCTGTCTCGGCCGGCCCAGGGATGCTGTCGCGGCATGGCAACGACAAAGGGTTCGTCATACAGGGGTTGCACCATCATCCCCTGATCAGGCAGGGGCAGGGCCATGATCGCGGCGTCGAGTTCACCCTGACGCAACAGCTCAATCAGCTTGACCGTGAAATTTTCCTGCAACACCAGTGGCATTTGCGGAACCTGCTGAATCATGGTCTTGACCAGCACCGGCAGCAGATAAGGGCCGATCGTGTAAATCACGCCGAGGCGGAAGGAGCCGGCCAGCGGATCTTTATTTTGTTTGGCAATTTCCTTGATGGCTGCAGTTTGCTCCAGCACACGTTCGGCCTGGGCGACAATCTGCGTACCCAGCGGGGTGGTGGATACTTCGCTGCCGCCCCGTTCAAAAATGGTGACGCCTAACTCATCTTCGAGTTTTTTAATGGCGACCGACAGCGTCGGCTGCGCGACAAAACAGGCCTCTGCGGCATGGCCGAAGTGCTTTTCGCGCGCGACGGCGACGATATATTTTAATTCGGTGAGGGTCATGCGCTTAGTGTGGCACAGACTGGCGCTGACGTCAGCAATCTGTTTTAAAACATCCTGTCAGGATGCAGGAAACGGGGGGAGTATATTTTTTCGCCCTTTGCTTTCAATGGCATCAGGCTGATTTTTTCATATACACCGGGGGAGTATAAAATTCCCTGGCTTGCCTGTTTGGCAAGCCAGGGCACATCAGGGCAAACTCAGTTTTTCTGCAGCTGAGACATCGCTTTTGTCAGTTCCAGGTGTCCCTGCGCTGCACCGCTGTCCGGGACGTTTTCGCCATCGCGCTGTCTGACTTCAGCCAGCCGTGCCGCCAGTTGTTCCGGTGCATCGCTGTCGCGTCCGACCCAGATGCCTTGTGTCAGTGTGATATGGGCGGCCTCAAAGCTGCCTGCGCCGGCGCACAGAATAGCGCGGCTTGGCGCATTTTCTGCCGCCAGAACCAGCATGGCAGGCACGACGTCTGCCGGTTTCAGTGCCTGCAGGAATTCTGCGGGGAACAGGCTTTCAGTCATACGGGTGGCTGCGGTTGGTGCCAGGCTGTTAACGCGGATATCGTATTTCGCGCCTTCCAGCGCCAGCGTCTGCATCAGGCCGACCAGCGCCAGTTTGGCCGCGCCGTAATTCGACTGACCGAAGTTACCATACAGTCCGGAGGAGGAGGTCGTCATCACGATGCGGCCGTATTTTTGTTCCATCATCACCGGCCAGACCGCTTTGCAGCAATGCACCGCGCCCATCAGGTGCACATCAATCACGAGGCGGAAATCATCGATTTCCATTTTGGCGAAACTCTTGTCGCACAAAATGCCGGCGTTGTTGATCAGGATATCGACTCTGCCCCAGGTTGCCATAGCATCTGCCACCATTGCCTGCACGGCTGCAAAATCCGTCACGGAAGCGCCATTGGCAATCGCTTCGCCACCGGCTGCACGGATTTCTTCGACCACGGCCAATGCCGCAGCGGAGGAGCCGCCAGAGCCATCGGTTGCGCTGCCGAGATCATTCACCACCACTTTGGCGCCCCGTGCCGCCAGCGCCAGCGCGTGTTCGCGCCCCAGACCGCCACCGGCGCCAGTTACAATCGCTACGCGGCCTTTGAAATCTAAGCTCATGTCGTCATCCTTATCGAAGTTAATGCAGCAGGTAAAGTGCTGCTGATTCTACCCTGTGATGACTGGAGGGTGTATTCAGATTCGGGCGATCTGGTTCAGAATTTTTTCTGCATCACGATGGCGCCACCCATCGCCGGATTCAGTTCGTAGCCGGCAAAACCCTGAGAGCGGTACAGTGCCTGTGCCGGATGATTTCCTTCCAATACTTCTAGCGTCAGTTTGCAGAAGCCATGCTGTTCTGCGTATTGGCTGATCTGGCTCATCAGATGTTTACCGAGCTGCCGTCCGCGGAAATCCGGATGCACTGCAAAATCATGAATATTCAGCAGCGGTTTGCAGGCAAACGTGGAGAAGCCCTCGATACAGATTGAGAATGCCGCCGCCACATGATCCTGATACAGCAGGAAAGCGTGCACGGTGCGCTCCCGCTGCTGTAATTCGGAAATCAGATGCTGGCGGCAATAAGGTGAGAGTGCCTCGCCGCCGCCCATCGGGTCGAGCGCATAGCTGTTGAGCAGATGCAGCAGGTCACTGGTATGCCGGTCGTTGCGCAGATCGGCTTTGAGGAAAGTCAGCATGGGAAAATCCTGTTAAAAAAATGAGGTGGCTGGTATCGCAGGGTATCGATGGGACACAGGCCGGGCGACATGTTCAGACCCGGAGAAATTCTTCTTTATTTCCCATCCAGCGGTGCAGATGGGCGGCGACAGTGACGGGATCATCCCGCAATAATTCTTCCGCCAGATTGCGGGCTTTTTCCACCAGCGGCTGGTCGGTTTCCAGATCGGCAAAGCGGAGCAGCGCCTCGCCGGACTGGCGCGCACCCAGAAATTCGCCGGGGCCGCGCAACTCCAGGTCTTTGCGGGCGATGTCAAAGCCGTCGTTACTCTCGCGCATGATTGCCAGTCGCTGTCTGGCCGTATCGCCCAGGGGGCTCTGGTACAGCAGCAGGCAGATGCTGGCGGCGGCGCCACGGCCGACCCGGCCGCGCAACTGATGCAGCTGCGACAGGCCGAAACGTTCTGCATGTTCAATCACCATCAGGCTGGCGTTTGGCACATCCACCCCGACTTCGATAACCGTGGTGGCGACCAGCACCTGAGTCTGCTGCCGGCTGAAATCTGCCATCACAGCCTGCTTTTGGGCAGGCTTCAGGCGACCGTGCACCAGTGCTATCCGGATGTCGGGCAGGGCAGCCGATAGCATGGCGTGGGTGTCGGTGGCCGTCTGTAACTGCAATGCTTCGGATTCTTCGATCAGCGGGCAGACCCAGTACACCTGCCGCCCCTCCAGCGCTGCCGCGTGCACCCGGGCGATGACTTCATCGCGCCGCTGCTGGTCAATCACCCTGGTCAGCACTGGTGTGCGTCCCGGCGGCAGTTCGTCAATGACCGATACTTCCAGATCGGCAAAATAAGTCATCGCCAGCGTGCGCGGTATCGGTGTGGCAGACATCATCAGCTGATGCGGTATTTTTCCTGCTTCGGCTTTATTGGCCAGATTCAGGCGCTGACCAACGCCGAAGCGGTGCTGTTCATCGACAATCGTCAGGCCTAGTTTTTTGAACTGGACGGTGTCCTGAATCAATGCGTGAGTACCGATGATCAGCTGCGCTTCGCCGCTGGCAATCAGCGCGCTGGCCTGCTCTTTTTCTTTTTTCTTCAGACTGCCGGTGAGCCAGGCGGTGCGGACGCCCAGCGGTTCGAGCCAGGCGGCAATTTTCCGGAAATGCTGTTCCGCCAGAATTTCGGTCGGGGCCATCAGTGCGGCCTGAAAACCATTGTCGATCGCCTGCGCCGCTGCCAATGCCGCCACGATGGTTTTTCCGCTGCCGACATCACCCTGCAACAATCTTTGCATGGGAAAGGTCTGGCGCAAATCGTGACGGATTTCTGCCAGCACTTTTTCCTGCGCCCCGGTGAGTGAGAATGGCAATGTCAGCAAAAAAGCATTGCTGAGTTCGCCCACCAGCGGCAGTGCGCTGGCACCCTGGCGGCGGCGTGTTTGCTGGGCCCGTTTCAGTGACAGCTGCTGTGCCAGCAGTTCATCGAATTTCATCCTTTGCCAGGCGGGATGATGTTTTTCCAGTAAGCTGTACTGGTCGGCTTCCGGTGGTGGATTGTGCAACAGCCGGACGCTGGTTTCAAAGTCCTGTAGGCCGAGTGCTGCGAGGCGCGCAGGAGACAGCGTATCGCGCCATTCGCTGCGCATCATTGCGCTGGCAATTGCTTTGCGTAGCAGGGGTTGCGAAATACCTTCAGCGGTGTGGTAGACCGGTGTCAGCGCGGTTGGCAGGGGCGCGCCCTGGATCACCATTTTATAAGACGGATGCACGATTTCCGGTCCGGCAAAACCATGCCGCAATTCGCCACGGGCGCGAACTCTCGCGCCTGCAGAAAACTGTTTGAGCTGGCTGCCGTAAAAATTCAGGAACCGCAGTATCGCCTGGCCGCTGTCATCGGCGATTGTGACGATCAGCTGGCGGCGCGGCCTGTATTGCACATCCGCACTGAGCACTTCACCTTCGATCTGTACCTGGCTGCCGCCGCGCAGCGCTGCCTCGCGGATATCGAGCACCTGGGTTTCATCTTCATAACGCATCGGCAGATGCAGCACAAAATCCATATCAGTACGCAATCCGAGCCGTGCCAGCTTGTCGCTGATTTTGCTGGTCTGGCTGGCGTTTGATGCGGCGGAAGCCGTTCTGGCAGACGGGGTGCGCGGTTTTTTACGCTGGCGCTGATCAGCCGCGTTTGCCTGAGCGGAGGGAGTGGCGGAATGCGCGCTTGGGTCTTCAGCTGCCATGAGTGTAAAATGGTGGGTTTTGCTGTTAGTCTGGCCATCAGGTAACACTGGGTTGAGATGCATTTTACTGATTTTTTATACAGTGCGCAGCATTTTGTTCTGTTTTTTCCGCTTTCCGTGTATGAATTATTCTCTGAGTGACTTTGATTTTGAATTGCCTGATGCGCTGATCGCTCAGACACCTTTGCCTGACCGTACCGCGTCGCGCCTGTTGCATGTGGATGGCGACCGGCTGACAGACCGGCATTTTGCCGATGTGCTGGATCAGTTGTCGGCGGGGGATGTGCTCGTTTTTAATGATACGCGGGTTCTGAAGGCGCGTTTTCACGGGGTGAAGGAAACCGGTGGCAAAGTGCAGCTGCTGGTAGAGCGGATTGTCTCTAATACGGAACAGGACCGGCGCGTGCTGGTGCAGATGCGGGCTTCCAAATCGCCTTTGCCCGGCAGCCGGATCCGGTTGGCTGATGCGTTTGATGTGATTGTCGGAGAGCGCGAGGGGGAGTTTTTTACGCTGTTTTTCCCGGAGGATGTCTTTTCGCTGCTGGAGCGTTATGGTCGCCTGCCGTTGCCGCCTTACATCGAACATGATGCCGACGATTTTGATGAACAGCGTTATCAGACGGTTTACAGCCGGGTGCCGGGCGCGGTGGCGGCACCGACCGCGGGACTGCATTTTGATGAGGCGTTGCTGCAGCGTTGCCGCGATAAAGGAATCCAGCTCGCTTATGTGACGCTGCATGTCGGTGCCGGCACTTTCCAGCCGGTGCGGGTGGAAAACCTGAGTGAGCATGTGATGCACAGCGAATGGTATACCGTGCCGGAAGAGACTGTGGCGCTGATCCGGCAGGTCAAGGCCAGCGGCGGCAGCGTGATTGCGGTCGGCACCACCAGTATGCGCGCACTGGAATCGGCATCGCAGAGCGGACAGCTGGAAGCGGGCAGCGCAGATACTCGGTTATTCATCACTCCGGGTTATGTATTTAAAACCGTGGACCGGCTGATTACCAATTTCCATTTGCCGAAATCCACGCTGATGATGCTGGTGTCGGCATTTGCCGGCTATGCGCCTATCCGCGCCGCCTATGCGCATGCCGTTGCACAGCGTTACCGTTTCTTCAGTTACGGTGACGCCATGCTGCTGACAAATCAGTCGGGAAAAAAATAAGGCGATACCCGCTATCCGGCGTGATCCGGATGCTGTTACAGTCCGAAAATTAATGCGTTCAGGACTGACGCAAAACCGCCCTGGCATGGTTGCTCTGCTTCACCGTAATGATGCGCGGTTGGCGGCGCTCCTTCGGCAGGACAATTTTGCGTCAGCCCTGAAGATGAATGTGCATCTGTGAGATGCATGAGGAAAAGTGATGCTTGAATTTACCTTAATCAAAAAAGACAAAACCACAGCGGCCCGGCGCGGCCGGGTCAAAGTCAACCACGGCGAGATTGAAACCCCCATCTTCATGCCGGTTGGCACGTACGGCTCGGTGAAAGCCATGTCGCCGCTGGAATTAAAGGAAATTGATGCCCAGATCATTTTGGGCAATACCTTCCACTTGTGGTTGCGTCCCGGGCTGGATGTATTGAATAAATTTGGCGGCCTGCACGATTTTATGGGCTGGGACAAACCGATCCTGACCGATTCCGGCGGTTTTCAGGTATTTTCGCTCGGCGCCATGCGCAAGATTACCGAAGAAGGCGTGAAATTTTCTTCGCCGATCAGCGGTGAGCGCCTGTTTCTGTCGCCGGAAATATCGATGCAGATTCAGCGTTCGCTGAATTCAGACATCGTGATGCAGTTTGACGAATGCACGCCGTATGAAATCGACGGCCGCCCCGCCACGACGGAAGAGGCCGGCAAGTCGATGCGTATGTCCCTGCGCTGGGCGCAGCGTTCAATCGACGAATTCAAACGCACCGACAATCCGAACGCCTTGTTCGGCATCGTGCAGGGCGGCATGTTTGAACATCTGCGCGACGAATCGCTGGCGGGCTTGAACGAGCTGGGCTTTCACGGTATTGCCATCGGCGGTTTGTCGGTTGGTGAGCCAAAGGAAGACATGATGCGCATTCTGGCGCATACCGGCCCGAAACTGCCGGAAAACAAGCCGCATTACCTGATGGGTGTCGGTACGCCGGAAGACCTGGTGGCAGGAGTGGCAAACGGTATCGACATGTTCGACTGCGTGATGCCGACCCGTAACGCCCGCAACGGCTGGATTTTCACGCGCTACGGCGATGTGAAAATCAAGAATGCGCGTTACAAGGAAGATAAAGAGCCGCTGGATGCCACCTGTTCCTGTTATACATGCAAAAACTTTTCCCGCGCTTATCTGCATCACCTGCACCGTACCGGCGAAATTCTGGGTGCGCGCTTAAATACCATCCATAACCTGCATTATTACCTGGATCTGATGAAAAACATCCGCAAGGCGCTGGACGAAGAACGTTTCCCGGAATTCGTTCAGGAATTTCATACCGACCGCGCGCGCGGGGTCTGAACGCAGAATCGCCAATTGCCTTGGCGTCAATGCTAGAATGTGGCGCTTTAGCAGTTGAAATGGGATGTAGTGTCACCATTTGCTGAAGTCAGTGTTGCAGATTTGATAGTCAGATCTGAATGCTGGTCAAATTTATATTACAACGGAGTCTGAACGTGTTTATTTCCAACGCTTATGCGCAATCAGCCGGAATCGGCGCTGACGGTGGTCTGATGAGCTTTCTGCCATTGGTACTGATGTTTGTGGTGTTGTATTTCCTGATGATCCGTCCACAGATGAAGCGTCAGAAAGAACAGAAATCCATGATGGATGCACTGGCGAAAAACGACGAAGTCGTGACTGCCGGTGGTGTGCTGGGCAAGGTCACGAAAGTCAGCGAAAGCTACGTGACGCTGGAAGTGGCTGAGGGCACCGAACTCGTGGTGCAGAAAGTGGCCATTACCGCACTGCTGCCGAAAGGCACCATTAAAGCGATTTAATCGGCATATACCGGCAACGCAGTCCACAGATGAACTGGACTGCGTTGTTCTTTTGAGCTTCCAATTTTCTTTTTTATTATGAATCGCTATCCACTCTGGAAGTATTTGCTGATTTTGATTGCACTGATATTCGGCGGACTGTACACCGCACCGAATTTCTTCGGCGAGTCGCCGGCAGTGCAGATCAGCAGCGCCAAATCGACAGTCAAAATTGATGAAAGCATGAAAACCCGCGTCGAACAAACCTTGCAGCAGGCAGGTTTGAAAGACAGTGGCGTTTTTTATGATTTCAACGGTATGCAAGGTTCCGTGCGGGCACGTTTCGTGGATACGGATACCCAGTTCAAGGCGAAAGATGTGCTGGAAAAAGCGCTGAACACCGACCCTGCCGATCCGACATACACCGTCGCTTTTAATCTGTTATCGAATACGCCGAAGTGGCTGCAGAGCATGAATGCGCTGCCGATGTATCTGGGGCTGGATCTGCGCGGCGGCGTGCATTTTCTGATGCAGGTGGATACCAAGGCAGTGATGCAGAAGCGGGTGCAGGGATTGCAGTCTTCGATCCGTTCTGCCTTGCGCGAAAAAGATGTGCGTCATGCCGGCATCAGCCGGGATGGTGATGCGATCACCGTCCGTTTCCGTGAAGCGGAAACACGCAATGCAGCAAGAAATGTGCTGTCGTCACAAATGAATGACGTCAGCCTGACGGATGTGGCGAGTACAGATAACAGCGAATTCAATCTGCAGGTCAGCCTGAAACCGGAATCGCTGAAAGCGGTCATTACCGAGGGTGTGAAGCAGAATATTACCGCGTTGTCGAAACGGGTAAACGAACTCGGTGTGGCCGAACCGATCATCCAGCAGCAAGGTCCTGACCGTATCGTGGTGCAGCTGCCGGGTGTGCAGGATGTGGCGCGCGCCAAGGAAATCATTGGCCGTACCGCGACACTGGAAGTGCGTCTGTCGGACGAGTCCGTGATCGGCCCGGTGGATGAGAGCACTCCGGTTCCTTTTGGTTCAGAGCTGTTCAAGGTTGGCCGTGGCGCCCCTGCGATTTTGTACAAAGAGCCTGTGATTACCGGCGACTATATTGCCGGCGCATCGGCCAGTTTTGATGAGCATCAGCAACCTGCGGTCAGTATCGATCTGAACGGCGACGGTGGACGCAAGATGCGTGAGGCGACCCGTAATAAAATCGGTAAGAAGATGGCGATTGTCCTGTTTGAAAAGGGCAAGGGCGAAGTTTTGACCGTAGCCACTATTCAGGATGAGTTAGGTTCCCGCTTCCGTATTACCGGCATGGGGTCCACGACGGCTGCATCCGATCTGGCCTTGCTGCTGCGTGCCGGTTCACTGGCCGCACCAATGGAAATCATTGAAGAGCGCACCATTGGTCCGCAGCTGGGTGTTGAAAACATCAAGCAGGGACGCAATTCCACGCTGTACGGTTTTGCCGCGATTTCGATTTTCATGGTGATCTATTACCTGATGTTCGGCTTCTTCAGTGTGCTGGCTTTGTCTGTGAACCTGCTGCTGCTGGTGGCGATCCTGTCCCTGTTGCAGGCGACACTGACTTTGCCGGGAATCGCCGCGATTGCGCTGGCGCTCGGTATGGCGATTGATGCCAACGTGCTCATTAACGAGCGTATCCGCGAAGAACTGCGCAGCGGCAAGTCTCCGCAAAAAGCGATAGAAGAAGGCTTTGCCCATGCCTGGGCGACGATTCTCGATTCCAACGTGACCACGCTGATCGTCGGTCTGGCGTTGTTGATTTTCGGCTCCGGTGCGATCCGCGGTTTCGCGGTGGTGCATTGCCTCGGGATTCTGACTTCGATTTTTTCATCGGTCTTTGTTTCGCGCGGCGTGGTGAATTTCTGGTACGGCCGTCAGAAAAAGCTGGCCTCGATTTCGATCGGACAGATCTGGAAGCCAGCAGCAGATGTACAGACTGATGTAAAGCAGTGACCGCGTAGCCAAGATAAGGATTCAGGAATCTATTATGGAATTATTCCGCATTAAAAAAGACATTCCTTTCATGCGCCATGCGCTGATTTTCAATGTCATTTCGGCGCTGACTTTTGTGGCGGCAGTGTTTTTCCTGCTGCACAAAGGGCTGCATTTTTCAGTTGAGTTTACCGGTGGCACCGTGATGGAAGTCACCTATCCGAAAGCTGCCGACGTGGATGCGATCCGCCGCACCGTGGAAGGACTGGGGTACACCGATGCACCGGTACAGACTTTTGGTAAGGCGCAGGATGTGGTGATCCGCCTGCCGTTGTCAAAGACGATGACCGCAGCAGATCAGGCAACTCAGGTCATGCAGGCTCTGCAGGCCAAAGACCCGGAAGTCCGTCAGCAGCGTGTTGAGCAGGTTGGCGCCCAGGTGGGTGACGAACTGGCGCATGACGGTCTGATGGCTTTGCTGTTTGTGGTGTTGGGCGTGGTGATTTATCTGGCGATCCGGTTTGAATGGAAGTTTGCGATTGCAGCGATTGTCGCGAACTTGCATGACGTGGTGATTATTCTCGGTTTCTTCGCTTTCTTCCAATGGGAATTCAATCTCTCGGTACTGGCGGCGGTGCTGGCTGTACTTGGGTATTCGGTGAATGAGTCGGTAGTTATTTTTGACCGTATCCGTGAAAACTTCCGCAAGCAGCGCAAGATGAGCGTGAAGGAAGTTATCGATAACGCGATTACCAGCACCATTTCCCGCACGATCATTACCCACGGCTGCACCCAGATGATGGTGCTGTCGATGTTGCTGATCGGCGGGCCGACACTGCATTATTTTGCAGTGGCGCTGACGATCGGTATCTGTTTCGGTATTTACTCGTCGGTATTCGTGGCTGCCGCGATTGCGATGTGGCTGGGTGTGACGCGCGAAGACCTGATCAAACCGGTCAAGGAAAAAGACGATACCGATGGTGCCGTCGTCTGAGCCTATCACCTGCATCAGACATTCCGCTACCTGACTTTGGTGTAACGTAAGGTATCGGCAGAGGAAGCCAGCATTGATGCTGGCTTTTTCTTTGGTAGCATAGCCGTCTGCCGCTGACTGGAAAAAAATTCATCTTTGATATCGCCTTCTCGTTTTACTATCAACAGTAAATCTGGCGCAGGTATTGTGCTGTTTCAATTTCGTACTTTACGCATTGATTTGATACGTTTTCTCCGCAGTCATCCAGCAATTCCACCGAACTTTCCTGTCCTGCGCCAGTCTGAAAGCATCTGCAAAGGATAAAAACAACATGAGCCAATACAAAACACTGACTATCGTCGCCGTGATTGCCGCGCTTGCCGGCGGCACCTGGTATTTTGCCGTTCCTTCAACTCTGAACAAGGCTGACACTGGCGCATCCGCCAGTGGTGCGGCAGGAAAAAACGGGGATGCTTCGGCGCGTCCTGTCAGTGTGTCAACGGTATTGGCGCAACAGCGCGACTACCCGGTCCGGATTTCTGCCAATGGCACGGTGTCGGCTCTGAATACCGTGGATATCCGGCCGCAGGTGACCAGCACTGTCAGCAAAGTGCATATCCGCGAAGGTCAGTTTGTGAAAGCCGGTGAGTTACTGTTCACGCTGGATAGCCGCGCTGATGAGGTAAATCTGGCAAAGGCGCAGGCGCAAATGGACAAGGACCTCGCCACATTGGCCGATTATCAGCGCCAGTTGGTGCGCAGCAAAGAACTGGTGGCTAAAAAATTCGTGGCGCAGAGTGCGCTCGACACCAGCCAGGCGGCGGTAGATGCCCAGTCAGCAGTGGTGGCTTCGGATAAGGCAGCGGTGGTCGCCGCCAAAGTTGCGCTGAGCTATGACCGGATCGTGGCGCCGTCTGCCGGCCGCACCGGCATCATCAGTGTTTATCCGGGTTCGCTGGTGCAGCCAAGCGCCACCACACCGGCTCTGGTGACCATTACCCAGATTGATCCGATTGCGATCACTTTCCCCTTGCCGCAACGGAATCTGCCGGATGCGCTGGAAAGCATGCGCCGCGCTGATAGTTATGTCACGGCCAGATTACCGGACGGTGTCACACCGTTCAAAGGGAAACTGCAGTTTGTCGATAATGCGGTTGATGCAGCGTCCGGGACAGTCAAGGTCAAAGCGATTTTCGATAATAAGGAAATGAAGTTGTGGCCGGGTGCTTATGTCACCGTGGAACTCAGCGTACAGACACTCAAGGATGCTGTGGTGGTGCCGCAGGATGCGGTGATCGTCAGCGCGCGTGGCAAATCGGTTTATGCGGTCACTGCGGAAGAGAAGGCGGAACTCAGGCCGGTCGTGGTGACCCAGAGTTTCGGAACGGATGCCGTGGTGACAGGTATCGCGGCGGGTACCAGAATTGTCCTCGATGGCAAACAGAATCTGCATCCTGGCGCCGCGGTGAAAGAGCGCGACAATGACGCGAAGGACGGCGCAAAATCCGGCAAAAACCATCAGGCTGGCGGCAGCGGTCAGGAAAAATCAACAGACAAACCAGCATCGGCAGCGAGCGCATCATGAATTTATCTGAGCTGTTTATCCGCCGTCCGGTGATGACGGTGTTGCTGAATCTGTCGGTGGTGCTGGCCGGCGTACTGGCTTACCGCTTTATTCCGGTAGCGGCTTTACCAAGTTATAACACTCCCGTCATCAGCGTGAATGCCAATCTGCCGGGCGCGAGTCCCGAAACAATGGCAACATCGGTGGCGTTGCCTCTGGAAAAACAGTTTGCAACCATTCCCGGCCTGTCCGTCATCAGTTCCAGCAATACGATAGGCAATACCTCGCTGACGCTGGAATTTGACCAGAACCGGAATATTGATGTGGCCGCAGTGGATGTGCAGGCCGCCTTGCTGCGTGCGCAGCGGTCGCTGCCGGTGGATATGACTTCGCCACCTTCGTACCGGAAAGTGAATCCGGCGGATGCGCCGGTGCTGGTGCTGTCGCTGAGGTCGCCGTCGATGACCTTGTCTGAACTGACCAGTTATGCAGAACATCTGATTTCTCCCAGTTTATCCACGCTCGACGGTGTGGCTCAGGTCAATATTTACGGTATCAAGCGCTATGCCGTCCGCATCCGGGTCAAGCCGCAGGAGCTGGCGCTGCGCAATATGACGCTCGATGAGCTGGCTGCCAGCATCCGTAATGCCAATGCCAATACACCGGTCGGCACGCTCGATGGTGACAAGCAGACTCTGACAATTCTGGCGAACCGGCAGTTGCTCAATGCCAGCCAGTTTGCCGATCTGGTGGTCGGAAATAAAGGCGGACTGGTGATCCGCCTGCGCGACGTGGCGGTCGTGGAAGACAGTTATGAACAGGTCAAGTCGGCTTCGAATTACAACGGCGAAAGCTCAATCACCCTAGGCATCCAGCGTCAGACGGATGCCAACACCGTGAAGGTGGTGGACTCGATCAAAGCGGCCTTGCCGGGTTTTCAGGCGCAATTACCTGCTTCGGTCAAAATCGGGCTGGTAAATGACCGTTCTGTGTCGGTGCGTGATGCTTTGCATGACGTGAACCTGACCCTGCTGCTGACGATATTCCTGGTGGTAGTGGTGATTTTCCTGTTCCTGCGGCGTGTGACTGCGACGGTGATCCCGACCTTGTCCTTGCCGGTTTCGCTGGTCGGCGCAATCAGTCTCCTGTGGGGCTTCGGCTATACGCTGGACAACATCTCCCTGCTCGGACTGACGCTGGCGGTGGGGCTGGTGGTGGATGATGCGATCGTGATGCTGGAAAACATCATGCGGCACGTTGAAAATGGCGAGCCGCCGTTTAAAGCGGCGCTGCAGGGTTCGCGCGAGGTGGGGTTTACCATCATCTCGATTTCCACTTCGCTGGTGGCGGTCTTTATTCCGATTTTTTTCATGCCGGGGGTGATTGGCCAGCTGTTTCATGAATTTGCGGTGATCGTCAGCCTGGCGATTCTGGCGTCGGCATTCGTGTCGCTGACCTTGGTTCCGATGCTGGCGAGCCGCTTCCTGAAAAGCGAGCATGAGCTTGCCGAGCCGCCCAAATGGGCAGCATGGATACTGCATGGTTTTGAAAACGCCTTTACTGCCTCGTTGCGCGCTTATACCCGCAGCCTGGATCTGGCGCTGCGCCATCGTCGTATGGTGTTGCTGATTGCCTTGCTGACTTTTATCGCGACGGCCTATCTGTTCAAAACGATTCCAAAAGGATTCTTCCCGCAAGAAGATATCGGACAGATCAACGTCACGACGGAAGCGGCGGAAGACGTGTCTTTCCCGGCCATGCTGGTATTGCAGGACAAGGCGGCCAAAATTATCCGTGACGACCCTAACGTGCTGACCGTCGCCTCTTTCAATGGCGGCAGCGGTTCGCAGAATACGGGCCGGATGTTTGTGAATCTGAAGCCGCGTAACGAACGCAAGCCGATGAAGGATGTGGTGGATGGCTTGCGCAAGAAACTGGCGCAGGTTCCCGGGATCAATGTGTTCCTGCGTCCGACGCAGAACCTGCAGCTGGGTGGCCGTCAGAGTAAAAGCCAGTATCAGTATATTTTGCAGAGTGTCGAAGCCAGTGAGCTGAGTGACTGGGCCGGCAAATTACAGGACAAGCTGCGTAATGACAATGGCTTTAAAGATGTGACCACGGATTCTCAGCTCAAAGGCTTGCAGGCTTCGGTGGAGATTGACCGTGACCGTGCCAATACGCTCGGCGTCGGCATGGATGCCATCCGTTCGGCTTTGTACAGCGCGTTCGGTGAGCGTCAGATATCGACCATGTACACCAATGTCGACAGCTACCAGATCATCATGGAAGTCGGTCCTGAAGCGAAGGCAGACGAAAGTGCGATTGACGGTATTTATCTGCGCAGCAATACCGGCACACTGGTGCCGTTGTCGAGCGTTGCCATGGTCAGGCGCACCGTCGGCCCGACGTCGATTAATCACGTTGGACAGTTGCAGGCAGTGACGGTGTCATTCAATCTGTCGCAAGGTACAGCGCTGGGCGACGCGACCAAACGTATTGAGCAGTATCGCGACGAATTGAAAATGCCGGCATCGATTATCACGTCCTACGGCGGTGATGCGGCAGTGTTCAAGGACACGCAGTCCGGACAGGTGGTGCTGATTGTGGCCGCGTTGCTGGTGATTTATGTGCTGCTGGGTGTTTTGTATGAAAGTTATATTCATCCGATTACCATTCTGGCAGGCTTGCCGTCGGCTGCGGTGGGTGCGTTACTGACTCTGAAATGGTTTGGCGAAGATCTGACACTGATTGCAACGATCGGCATTTTGCTGCTGATCGGTATCGTGAAGAAAAACGCGATCATGATGATTGACTTCGCGCTGGACGCACAGCGCCATCACAACATGACACCGGCAGAAGCGATCCGGGAAGCATGTATCCAGCGTTTCCGGCCGATTATGATGACCACGCTGGCCGCGCTGGTCGGTGCTTTGCCGATTGCGCTGGGACTGGGGGCCGGTGCTGAATTGCGCCAGCCGCTGGGTTTGGCGGTGGTGGGCGGGCTGATTTTCTCGCAGGCGATCACGCTGTTCATTACACCGGTGATTTATCTGGCACTGGATCGTTTCAGCGGCAGCGGTCCGATAGTCGGGGATACGTTGTAAACAGATACTCCCCTGTGTTTTTAATCAAAATGCCCTGAGATCAATAAAAAATCAGGGCATTTCTACATACTGAGGGGGAGTATATATGCGGCCAGTCTGTTGGTTGCTGGCAGCCGACCGATGATCCCCCGTCAGCGCTGATCCTGCTCCAGATGTTGCTTCAGCTTGAGCAGCGCATCCTCCAGCGTCTGATAGTCATCCGCGGTATAGCTGGTGAAGCGCTGTTTTCCGTTTTCCACCACTTGTGGAAAAACTTCGGCAAAAGTCTGCTCGCCGCTGTTGCTGAGGCGCACAAACAGCTGGCGCCGGTCATCGGCACCGCGCTCGCGTTGTATCAGCCTCTTTTCTTCCAGCCGGTCCAGCACACCTGTCAGCGTGCCTTTGGTCATCAGGGTTCTTTCGCCCAGTTCTTTGCAGGTCATGCCGGGGGTGTTGCCGAGTGTGGCGATAATATCGAACTGGGAATGGGTCAGGCCAAACTGGCGAACTTTGCGGGCCGATGCCTGTTCGAATAATTGCATGCATTCCGACAGCAGGCGGATGCTGCGTAAATAACGTTTATCCATCATACGTCCATGAAAAAGCCGGTGCTGAACCATGACGGCTGCACCGGCCAGGCAAGGCGGTGATCTGCCGCAATGCGCTGCCATCAAGCATCGCTGCGGCAAATCATTGACCTGAAGTTTCTCAGTCAGCTTTGATCGCTTCTACTTCAATCGCCAGTTTGACTTCCGGTGCGAAGCCGTAAGCGATGCCATAGTTCAGGCCGAAATCGGTACGCTTGAATTCAGCAGAAGCGTCTGCGCCACAGACTTCTTTTTTCAGCATCGGATGCTGGATGCACTTGAACTTGTTGATGGTCAGAGTCAATGGATGTGTCACACCCAGCAAGGTGAATTCACCCTGAACAGCCACCGGTGTGTCGCCATTGAATTTGATCGATGTGCCTTTGTAAGTGGCGGTCGGAAATTGCGCGACATTGAACATTTCTTTGGAGCGTGCATGTTCGTTCAGTTTTTCGTGACCGAAATCGATGGAGCTGGCATCAATCGTGATATCGACGGTACCGGTTTTTGCTGCGCGGTCCAGAGTGATCTTGCCGCTGTTCTTGGTGAATTTGCCGCGCCATACGGACAGGCCCCCAAAGTGGTCTGCCTCAAAGCTTGGATAGGTGTGGCTAGGATCGACATTGTACGTATCTGCAAATGCCGGTGCTGCGCTGACGAACAAAGCGGCGATGATCATTGGATGCAATTTCATGGGATATTCCTTTTCAAATAAGGTAGGTGATTTATTGCGTGACTACGTGAAACTTGATGGTGACTTCATCGGCAACCATGCCCGTATCTTTCCATTCGCCTTCGCCAATGTTGAAAGTCAGGCGTTTAATCGGAAGGCTGCCGTCAAAAATCTGGCTGTTCCCTTCCTTTTTGACCGTCATCGGAAAGCTCACATCAGCAGTTTTACCTTTGATGGTGAGTTTGCCGTGGACGTCCAGTTTTCCGGCCGCACTTTGTTTCATACTGCTGGAAACAAAGCTGGCTTTGGGAAATTGTGCAGTGTTAAACCATTCTTTTTTCAACACTTCCTTGTTGTACTCCGGATCGCCCAGATCAAAACTGGCAAGTTCAATCTCGACACTGGCTTTCGAGGTTTCCGGTTTGGCAGCATCGTAATCGATCGCGGCGGTGAATTTCTTGAATTTCGCATCGACCGGCACATTCATTTGCTTGAAGACGATCGCAATCGTGCTCTTGGTGTTATCGAGCTTCGTCATGGCAGCCAGTGCAGGTACCGCAATGACGGCTGCCAGCAATGCTGTGGTCAATGTTCTGGAAGGCGTCGGGAATTTCATGATCGTGTGTCCTTTTTAAGTTGTCTGACCTGGCAGCATGCGGTGCAGCAAGCCGTCTTTGTCAATGATCTGATGTTTTAACACTGCAGCAACATGCAGCGAGACCAGCGCCAGCATGGCATAAGTCAGGATTTCATGCAGTTCCTTCAGCTGGGATTTGAGTTCAGGATTAGGGGCAATCGGGCTCGGTAATTCAAACAGACCCAGATACACCACCGGATAACCGGCAGCGGAAGTGTAAAAATAACCAGACAGAGGTACGGCAAACATCAGCACGTAGAGCATGCTATGCGCGCCATTCGCAGCGATGACCTGCCACGGACTCATGTGCGCAGGATAGGCCGGCGGTGTGCTGAGCAGACGATTGATGAGGCGTACGGCGACCAGCCCCAGCACGGTGATGCCTATCCATTTATGGTATGCGTAATATTGTAATTTCGTCGGGCTGATTTTCATGTCCGTCATCACTGTACCGAGAATGAAGGCGGCGATAATCAGGCCGGCGATCAGCCAGTGCAACAAAATCATCGATCCCGGAAAACGTTGTTGGGTGCGCATGCTTAATCCTGTTTAAATTGGAAATTAGTTCTAATGCGAACTAATATAGCAAAAAAAATGAAAGTCTGCAGAAAGTTTTCAGAAGTTGACAATCTTGCTTTTCTGTTCAGCAGAACCGTTTTCCGGGAATGCCTCGCCGACCAAATGCAAAGAGCATCCGTCCATCAGACAGGATGCTCTTTCAGAAGTTCAGATGCCAGCGTCAAGGCATCATGGATATTGTGGCAGACCGCCTTATGTGTACGGCGATCAGGGGAGCGCTCAGATTGCCTTCGCCAGTTTGACGGCGATGCCTGTGTAATTTGCCGGTGTCATTGCCAGCAGCAGGTCCTTTGCTTCCTGCGGAATAGCGAGCCCCTGTACAAAGTCACGCAGCGCTTCTTTCGAAATCCCTTTGCCGCGAGTCAGTTCTTTCAACTGCTCATAAGGATTTTCAATACCGTAACGGCGCATGACCGTCTGGACTGGCTCTGCCAGCACTTCCCAGGTTGCATCCAGATCGGCTGCGAGGCGTTCGGGATTGGTTTCCAGCTTGTTCAGACCACGCAGGCAGCTGTCATAAGCGAGCAGGGTGTAACCTAACGCAACGCCGATGTTACGCAACACGGTCGAATCGGTCAGGTCGCGCTGCCAGCGTGATACCGGCAATTTTTCAGACAGATGGCGCAGCAGGGAATTGGCCAGCCCCAGATTGCCTTCCGAGTTTTCAAAGTCGATCGGATTGACTTTGTGCGGCATGGTGGAGGAACCGATTTCGCCCGCCTTGGTTTTCTGTTTGAAATAGCCAACCGAGATGTAACCCCAGATGTCACGGTTCAGATCGAGCAGGATAGTGTTGACGCGGGCAAATGCATCGAACATTTCTGCCATGTAGTCGTGAGGTTCGATCTGGATGGTGTACGGGTTGTAAGTCAGGCCCAGGCGCTGCTCAATGACATTTTTGGAAAAATTTTCCCAGTCATACGATGGGTATGCCGATAAATGCGCGTTGTAATTACCGACGGCGCCATTCATCTTGCCGAGAATTTCAACTTGCTCAATGCGTTTGACCGCACGTTGCAGACGCGCGACCACATTGGCGATTTCCTTGCCCAGCGTTGTCGGGCTGGCTGGCTGACCGTGGGTACGTGACAGCATCGGTACTTCAGCATTCAGATGCGCGATTTCGGTCAGTTTGCTGATGACTTTCTGCAGTGCCGGCACCATGACCTGGTCACGCGCTGTTTTCAGCATCATGCCGTGCGAGGTGTTGTTGATGTCTTCTGAGGTACAGGCAAAGTGGATGAATTCACTGGCAGCAGTCAGTTCTGCAGAATTCGCTACTTTTTCCTTGAGCCAGTATTCGACGGCCTTGACGTCATGATTTGTGACGGCTTCGATTTCCTTAATGCGCGCGGCATCGGCTTCCGAGAACTCCGCCACCAGTTGGTCTAACAAGGCATTGGCCTGGGCAGAAAATGGTTTGATCTCATCGAAGCCAGCCTGGGACAAAGCTTGCAGCCAGGAGACTTCAACTTTGACGCGGTGATGCATGAAACCTGCTTCGGACAAGGTGGCGCGCAGCGCGTCAACTTTGGCGGCATAACGGCCATCGATCGGAGAAAGGGCGGACAGGGAGGAAAAAGCCATGATGATGAGTTCGTGAGGTAAAATGGAAAAATTATTGCGCAAAGAACAACAATTTTGCAAATTATGTCAAATCTGTGCCCAGCCTTTGAAAGCTGTTATACATTGTTGAGCAGACTTGTTTTGCGCGGGATGCGTGATTTTACCATTTGAACGAACTCAGGACCGTGTTTCTGGCTGCGCGTGTAAAGCTTGTTCACATCTGACCAGTCTCGTCCGGTCATGGCCCGATGTTATAATTTGCAGCAAATCATTTTATTGAAATTTATGAAACTCATTGGCTCTACCACCAGTCCTTACGTAAGAAAAGTCCGCGTCGTTATGGCGGAAAAAAAGCTTGACTATGCATTTCTTCAGGAAAATGTGTGGGCGGCTGACACGACGATTCAGCAGTCCAATCCTCTGGGGAAAGTGCCATGCCTGCTAATGGAAGATGGTGGCGCGATGTTCGATTCCCGCGTCATCGTTGAATACCTCGACACGCTGACTCCGGTTGGCAAGCTGATTCCCGGTCTGGGGCGCGAACGTGCCGAAGTGAAATGCTGGGAAGCGCTGGCAGATGGTTTGCTGGATGCCGCTATTCTGGTGCGCCTTGAAAAGACCTTACGGCCTGAACAACAGCAAAGCGAAGAATGGATCACACGTCAGATGGGTAAGGTTAGCGCCAGTCTGAAAGCCATGTCGGAAGGGCTGGGGGAGTCGGCCGTCTGCTGCGGCAATCATCTGACGCTGGCGGATATCAGTGTCGGCTGTGCCCTGGGCTGGCTGAATTTCCGTTTCCCCGACATCGCCTGGCGGGATGATTACCCGAATCTGGCAAAACTGTTTGATAAATTATCGGAACGTCCTTCGTTCAAAGAAACGATTCCTCAATAAGCTTATTTCGCTGATTGCAAATGTGTTCAATAAAAAAGGATGGCAATGCGCCATCCTTTTTTATTGCTGAATGTGAAGTATGACGGTTCCTGTTTTCCGGAGACTTACTCGCTGGAGGACATCTGGGACTGCAGATAATTCTGGGTGCCGACTTTTTCTATCAGTTCAATCTGGGTTTCCAGCCAGTCGATATGCTCTTCGGTATCTTCCAGAATCAATTGAAACAAGTCGCGTGACACGTAGTCGGCGCAGGCTTCAGCAGTCGCAATTCCTTCTTTGACGGTTTGCTGTGCTGCGGTTTCGAGTTTGAGGTCGCACTCCAACATTTCCAGCGTATCCTCACCGATCATGAGCTTGTGCAGAGCCTGAAGATTGGGTAGTCCGTCCAGCATCAGAATGCGGTCAATCAGCTTATCGGCGTGCTTCATTTCACCGATAGATTCTTCGTATTCCTTTTTCGCAATCTTATCGAGCCCCCAGTGTTTATACATCCGGGCATGCAGAAAATACTGGTTGATCGCACTGAGTTCATTCGTCAGTTGCGCATTGAGCAATTTGATGACTGCCGCATCGCCTTTCATTTTGCATCCTTTCATGAATGATCTGGATGCATTCATCATAGCAAGTTAGCTGGATGACAGGTATAAAAATTCTGACGGCCGACAGGTCTCAGGTATCAAGTGAAAAACTGATCGTTGCAAAAGCCATCACCGGCAAGGGTTTGCCATCTTCGACGTAAGGTTTGAATACCGCACGCATCAATGCCTGCCGGGCTGCTTCATCCAGCCGTTGCGAGCCGGATGTTTTCTGGATATCGACGCGTTCGGCGTGACCTTTTTCATTGACCAGAACAGTCAGCGTGACTTTTCCCTGTTCGCCCATGCGCTTTGCCATAGGCGGGTATTCGGCCTGCGGTGCGCGGATGTACTGTACTTCGCTGATCTGCCTGATTGCCGGAGGTGTCGGATGGGTGGCAGTGCCATGTGTTGTTTCTGTTATGGCGGGAGCTGTCGCTGGTGTAATCACGGCAATCGCAGGCGGCACGAACGTGGCTTCAGGCGCAGGCGCGATGTTGACAGGAGACGGTTCTGCGAGAACCGGATGCGAAACTGCGGGGGTAACCGGTTGAATAGCGCGTTGCGTGGCAACGGCCGCCGCCGGAGGTGGTGGCGGTGTCAGCAGCGTCATGACGATTGCTTTTGGCGCTGCCGGTGCCGTGTCCGGTAACAGGATGTGTTGCAGGGCGATAATCAGCATCAGGTGCGCTATGACAATGATGCTGAAAGGTAACAGGCGTGAGGTCCGCAGAACCGGCTGTGAACCAAATGCAAGGGGCATGGCAAACGGACTCATATGGCGACAGGATCAGGCTGGAAGTGAACTTTTTGGAGCAGACCGCGCATGCCGCTGGGTTCATGAGATGTGGCTTGCAGACATTTCTGCAGTACTTCCCGGGCGCAGCCGGCACATTTGCCGCAGCAGGTCGCAACCTGCAGATGCGTGCGCAGTTCCGACATCGTACTCATGCCCTGTTCAACAGCACGCTGGATTTTCTTATCGGAGACGTTATTGCAGACGCAGACAATCATGGAAATACCTCTGAGTTTAAGCGTTTTTCGGGTGCAGCCAGCCAAAGCGTTTAGCAGGCGCCTGGCGCGACAAATTATGGTGAATCAGGATTTCCCACTGCTCGGAGAGCTGCTGGCAGGTTGCGCGCAGAACAGGCGCCAGCTCCGGCAGATCCGACAGCACTTTCAGATGCCGTTCAATCACGGAGGCCAGTTTGATGCAGGCGCCTTCCCCATTGGTCTGGCCGGATTGCACGGTGTAATGCGACATCAGATGCAATACAGCAGAGACCAGTAATTCCGGCTGGGAGGAAGTTGCTGTCGCAGTAGCGGTATTTGAATTCAGTGATTGGTCGGTGCGCATCATATGTGTCCAAAAGTGAGAAGGGTGGGCGTTAATCCAGAATGCCGGACGGAATTACATGCATTTCATGCGGTCAGGATCAGCTTATTGAGCTGCGTGATCCGTAAACGATAAATACGTCCGCCATGATCGATTTCCAGCTCTCTGTGCCGCGGCATCAGATCGCTGCTTTTGATGCGGGGAATGGCGGGCGGTTGGCAATTGCCCGGCATCTGGTCAGCGAAGGCATCGCCGGAGGGTGTTTGAATCGCAGAGGGAATGGTTATCATAATTTTCAAATCTAAACGAGAATAATTCTTATTTAAATTATTGTTTAATTTGAGATGCATTGCAAGTTTTTTTTATCAACGATGTGATCGGAAGCAAAAATGAAGGTAAAGCCATACGGTTTGAGCGTTGCTCTTGGTTACAGCAGAAATCAGCGGCATGACTGGCCTCAATGGCAGAAATAAAAAAAAGCCCATGTATGACATGGGCTTTTTGGTGACTCCGGTAAGACAGGTCAGGATGCGGCGTAATCTGCCATGCATTCACCCAGACGAACCGGCTTTGCGGCTTGCCATGCAGGGTTAAATTGCATCGTATTATCGGGAAACAGAAGCACGACGGTGGAGCCGAGCATGAAGCGTCCCATTTCATCGCCTTTTTCGAGCCTGATATTTTGTCCGGTGTAATTCCATTCGCGGATATCACCGCTGCGCGGTGGGTTCACGGTGCCATGCCATACCGTCGCCATGCTGCCGACAATCGTGGCTCCGACCAGCACCATCACAAACGGACCACGGGCTGAATCGAAGAAACAAACTACTCTCTCATTACGGGCGAACAGACCGGGCACGCCGCGTGCTGTCGTCGGGTTGACAGAAAACAGGTCACCCGGCACGTACACCATGCGCGTGAGCGTTCCGTCACAAGGCATATGAATCCGGTGATAATCCCGCGGGCTCAGATAAATCGTGGCAAAGCAGCCGTTCTGAAAGGGCGATGCCAGTTGTTGATTACCGCCCAGCAGTGCCGTTGCTGAATAGTCATGTCCTTTTGCTTGAAAAATCTGACCTTTGGCAACCGGCCCGAACTGACTGATAGCGCCATCCACAGGGCACACCAGATCGGCATCCGCCAGCGGACGGATGCCTGCGCGCAGAGGGCGGGTAAAAAATTCATTGAAACTTCGGTAACTGCCGGGATCAGGATTCGCAGCCTCCTCCATATTCACCTGATAGCGTTGCACGAACCAGCGGATCACGCTGGTCGTCAGCTGACCTGCTCTGGCATGTGCCAGTTTCCCGGCCAGCATGGTCAATGCTTTTTTGGGGAGCAGGTATTGAGGAAGCACGGCAAGTCGGTCAGACACGATAGATTTCCTGAAGGTGAAGTGGTCGGGAATTATAACGTTGACGCGAATGAAAGCGGGTATTTTGTCCTGCCTGCGGCGCAGCCATTTTTCCTCGTCATCGCAACGAATGTCGTTCAGCTAAAAAACGGAATATGGACTATGGTGTGCCAGTCAGCCTGAAAGACGTGCGCATTGATGGGGTGACATCGCAGTTTCATCAGAATACGGTATACTAAGCTTGATAGTTAAAATTAATTGTTTTTATAAAATTAATTTACTATTTAAATGTATTAAAACGCTTTATCATTTGAACCCGTTACTTCGAACGTGTTTTAACCACAAAGGAAATCACCATGTCACTGATCAATACAACTATCAAACCATTCAAATCCACTGCTTACCACAATGGCAAATTCGTTCCGGTCGCCAATGAAGATCTGGCTGGAAAATGGTCGGTATTCGTGTTCTATCCAGCAGACTTCACATTTGTTTGCCCGACAGAACTGGGCGACCTGGCTGATCATTACGAAGAGTTCAAAAAGCTGGGCGTAGAAATCTACTCTGTTTCTACCGACACCCACTTCACACACAAAGCATGGCACGACACGTCTGACACCATCGCTAAAATCCAGTACCCGATGCTGGCCGATCCGACACTGCAGATTTCCCGTAACTTCGAAGTGCTGATCGAAGAAGAAGGTCTGGCGCTGCGCGGTACGTTCGTTGTGAATCCGGCTGGCGAAATCAAAGTCATGGAAGTGCACGACAATGGTATCGGCCGTGACGCAAAAGAACTGCTGCGTAAAGTGCAGGCAGCGCAATACGTGGCTAACCACCCAGGTGAAGTATGCCCTGCAAAATGGACACCAGGCGCAGAAACACTGACACCATCTCTGGATCTGGTCGGCAAGATCTGAGTCCTGCCTGCAGCACCGCTCCTCAGTACCGCACACAGTACCGCACATATCCCCGGCAGACAGCCTGATGACAACGTTGTCTGCCTGCAGCAGCGGCTCTGAGGAGCTTTTCATCACGAATCAGAAAGACGCATCATGTTAGACAACACACTCAAAACGCAATTAAAGTCTTACCTGGAACGCCTGACCCGGCCTGTTCAGTTAGTGGCATCGCTGGACGACAGTAAGACGTCGGGGGAAATGCAGGAACTGCTGCGTGAGATTGCTGAGTTGTCTGAAAAAATTTCCGTTGTCGAACAACGTGATGATGCAGAACGCAAACCTTCATTTGCGATCACTTCACCGGGACAGGCCATTTCCCTGCGCTTTGCAGGTATCCCGATGGGGCATGAGTTCACCTCGCTGGTACTGGCTTTGCTGCAGACCGGCGGCCATCCGCCAAAAGTTGATGCGGATGTGATTCAGCAAATACAGCAGCTCGATGGCGATTTCCATTTTGAGACTTATATTTCCCTGAGCTGCCAGAACTGCCCGGAAGTGGTTCAGTCACTCAATCTGATGGCGGTACTCAATCCGCGCATTCAATCCGTGACCATAGATGGTGCGCTGTTTCAGAGCGAAGTGGAGCAGCGCCAGATCATGGCAGTGCCGACGGTGTATCTGAATGGCCAGGTATTTGGTCAGGGACGTATGTCGGTAGAGGAAATTCTGGCCAAACTGGATACCGGCACAACCCAGCGCGCTGCGGAAAAGCTGAATGCAAAAGAGACTTACGATGTGTTGATCGTCGGCGGTGGCCCTGCCGGTGCAGCCGCAGCGATTTATGCCGCCCGCAAAGGAATACGCACCGGCGTCGTTGCAGAGCGCTTTGGCGGGCAGGTACTTGATACCATGTCGATTGAAAATTTTGTATCCGTGACGGAGACAGAAGGACCGAAGTTCGCTGCGGCGCTTGAGCAGCATGTCAAAACTTATGATGTCGATATCAATAATCTGCAACGTGCAGAAAAACTGGTGCAAAAAGACGGACTGACCGAAGTGCAGTTAGCCAGTGGCGCGACGCTCAGAGCGAAAAGCGTGATTCTGGCAACAGGTGCCCGTTGGCGTGAAGTGAATGTGCCGGGTGAAAAAGAATACCGTAACCACGGCGTGGCTTACTGTCCGCACTGCGATGGCCCCTTGTTTAAAGGCAAACGGGTTGCCGTCATTGGCGGCGGTAATTCCGGCGTGGAAGCCGCGATTGATCTGGCCGGCATTGTCAGCCATGTCACCTTGCTGGAATTCGCTGCGGAATTGCGTGCCGATGCGGTATTGCAGCGCAAATTGCACAGCCTGCCGAATGTGACTGTGATTACGCAGGCGCAGACGACAGAAATTCATGGTGATGGCCAGAAAGTGAATGGCATCAGTTATCAGGATCGCAGCAATAACAGTGTGCACCGTGTTGAACTCGAAGGTGTGTTTGTGCAGATTGGCCTGGTGCCAAATACAGAATGGCTGAAAGATACGCTGAGCCTGTCACGTCATGGCGAAATCGAAGTCAATGCGCGTGGACAGACTTCCCTGCCGGGCGTGTTTGCTGCCGGTGACGTCACGACAGTGCCGTATAAGCAGATCGTGATTGCTGTCGGCGAAGGGGCAAAAGCAGCGCTGAGTGCATTTGATTACCTGATCAGATCGTAATTTATCTATTCAACGGATCGCATGGCCCGGTCATTGCGGGCTGACTGGTCCATGCGACAGAGAGATGAAAAAAGCCTTCAGGAAATTGCTTCCCTGAAGGCTTTTTTCATACCAGTGTCTGACCGCGGTGATGCCACAGAAATCACATCAGGCCGGACGGTTATCATCGATGGATTTGATTTCCGATGTCAGGCTCTTGCGCATGCTGGCATTTGGTTCCTGATAAAGCCACGGCAGAACAAATTTGGTCATTTCCGATGCAGCATGAACCGGTGCTTTTGCCTGATGCGCGACTGCGCTGCAGATAGCTTCGATCAGACACAGTGCCGCACCTTCCGAATTCGGCGAAAAATGGCGGCGGGTCTGCGCGTACAGCGTAATGTCTGCCAGCGCCGCCAGTGGCGAACTGGGCGCATCCGTCAGTGCCAGTACCGGAACATTTTTTTCTCCGACCTGGCGCAGGATCGTTACGACATCTTCCGCATAGCGGGGAAAGGAAATGCCGATCACCAGATCACGTTCGGTATATTTGAACAGCTGGCGGGCTACGGCAGAAGGGCCGCCGGTGCCGATGGTGGATTGCACCGTATTACAAAACGGATCGAGACTGTGCGCCATTAAGCCGCCCAGATAAGCGCTTGCACCGTATCCGACAACATAAATCCGTTCTGCATTCAGAATCATTTTAACTGCCTGATTGCATAATTCCGGATCGAGTCCGCGGCGTGTGGCTTCCAGATTGGCAAGGTCTTCGTTCAGTGAACCGGCGATGATTTCCGTGCTGGTGGCGGGCCGCTGCACTTCACTGCGCAAATTATCAATTGGCGCCAGCATGGCCTCGAATCCGCAAACCAGTTCGGCGCGGAATTGCGGATAACCTTCAAATCCCAGCGCCCGCGCAAACCGGTTGGCGGTGGCGACAGAAATTCCCACCGCATTGGCTAATTCATCAATGGACATGGTGGCCGACCGGAATACATTGGAGAGCACATAGTCAGCCGCTTTTTTGTGGGCTTTGGACAGACTCATATAAACCTTGCCAATACGTGCATTGACAGTGCCGCCGAGGGCTTGCATATCAGGATGATTCATGATGGGCTGGCGATTCCGGTGAAATGGGAATGTAAATATAATTTCATAAATTTTAAATGTAAAGCAATAAAACGTATCAAATAGCAGCAGAGGCAAGGCTTTTCGTCATGTATGGTTACACCAAGGCAGCTGAAGATTGCTCTGAATGTTTAAAAATAGATAAATAATATTCGGCAATCACCTTTTTCTGGGTGATCTGTGCTGGCGGGATGCAGAGATGGCAGTGATGCAGCGAAATGCTGCCCCGGCCATGACTGGTGCGGGGCAGACGGGCTTATGGATGTGCGGAATGGATGATGCCGCCACCGAGGCAGATATCGCCATCATATAAAACGGCGGATTGTCCGGGTGTGACTGCCCATTGCGGGTCTGGGAATTGCAGCGAAAAATGCTCGTTGTTGCCAGCGAAGTTGCAGGCGACATCAGGCTGACGATAACGCGTCTTGGCGGATAATGCCGTTTGCTCCGGAGCGTGTCCGGCGATCCAGCTGACTTGCGTGGCGTCCAGTGCCGCCGACAGCAACCAGGGATGGTCATGGCCCTGCACTACATACAAAGTGTTATTGGCCACATCTTTGCGCGCCACATACCATGCATCGCTGCTGCCATCTTGATTCTGGTGCGATTTGATCCCGCCAATACCGATGCCCTTGCGCTGACCCAGCGTATAAAAACTCAGGCCGACATGCTGACCGATGACTTCGCCTTCAGCAGTTTTAATGTCGCCAGGTTGGTAGGACAGGTAGCGATTTAAAAATTCCCGGAACGGACGCTCGCCAATAAAACAGATGCCGGTCGAATCTTTTTTCTTGGCATTCGGCAGCTGCAGTTGCTCGGCAATTTTCCGGACTTCGGTTTTATGAATTTCACCGAGCGGGAACAAGGTATTCGCCAGTTGCTTCTGATTCAGCCGGTGCAGAAAATAACTTTGGTCCTTGCTCGCGTCCAGCGCTTTCAATAACTGAAATTCACCATGCATTTCGCGCACGCGCGCATAGTGGCCGGTTGCGATATAGTCCGCTCCCAGTTTCATCGCATGGTCGAGAAATGCCTTGAATTTGATTTCGGCATTGCACAGGACATCCGGATTGGGTGTGCGTCCGGCCTGATATTCACGCAAAAACTCAGCAAATACGCGGTCTTTGTATTCGCTGGCGAAATTGACGGCTTCAATATCCACGCCGACCACATCGGCGACGCTGACCGCATCGATCCAGTCTTCGCGGGTTGAGCAATATTCGGAATCGTCGTCGTCCTCCCAGTTTTTCATGAAAAGACCAATGACTTCGTAGCCCTGTTCTTTGAGCAGCCAGGCGGAAACGGAGGAATCCACGCCGCCGGACATACCAATCACAACTTTTTTCTTGCTCATAAGGCGCTCGGATGGGTAAACAGCAGGGAAAGCGGCGCGCGCTTACCCCGCAGATAATCGTCAATACATTGCAGCACCAGCGGACTGCGATGAAGGTGTTCGCTGTGCAGAATGTCGTTATAGCTCATCCAGATCGTGCGCAGTATGCCGGTATCGAGCGGACGGTCATATTGCTGACCCAGCTCGCCGGTAAAGGCAAAGCGCAGATAAGTCACCTGCTCACCGGTGGGCGATACATAGCGTGACAGATAAGTCCCGATCAGCGCGGTAGGCGTGAAATCGTGCGCGGTTTCTTCCAGCGTTTCCCGGATAACCGCCTGTTCGAGTGATTCGCCCGAATCCAGATGACCGGCAGGCTGGTTGATGCGGATGCCTTCCGGCGTTTCTTCTTCCACCATCAGAAAACGTTTATTGGATTCGATGACAGCGGCGACAGTGACAGATGGTTTCCAGATAGCAGACATAACTTTTCTCAATGAGGGTGACATTTTACTTTGCCGTCAGAATTTATGTGGCAATCCAGCAAATCTGAAAGCGAATTAGCTAATGCAGAATTGATCTAATGGCGGCTTCGCCACCCGGATTTTTGGTCGGAATTTTGAAATTACCAATTCAAATCGGTAATAGGAATTTTTAAGTGATTGTTTTTAAAGATAAAAATAAATTCTCATGAAAATATCCGGTAATTGGGAATTCTATATTTTTATCAAAATAATACAGAAAATAATAAAAAACGAACGGTTGTGCTAAAAAACATTTTCCGTGTAATATCGTTGTCGAATATTAAATGTAAGCTTCAGGTAAGCATTTGGCCTCTGTGACTGCAATGTGTGGGCATAAACCCCTGTGAGGCAGGACAGACAGGTCGCAGTTAAGCACGTCATCTGACAGAAACATCTTGTGTTGCCGTACTGCATGCGATGTAAAGACGGGTGCGTGTGATGAACGATTTTATTCACTTAATCAGGGAGCAAATCTATGAAAATCGGCATTCCCGCCGAGACTCGGCCCGGGGAGACGCGCGTTGCGGCAACTCCGGAAACCATCAAGAAGTACATTGCTGCAAAACATCAGGTGATTGTGCAGTCTGGTGCTGGTGTGGCCTCGAGTATCACGGATGAAGCTTATCTGGCAGCCGGCGCACAGCTGGGTTCGGCTGCCGACGCATTCGGTGCCGAACTGGTGCTGAAGGTGCGGGCTCCTGATGCAGGCGAGCGGGCTTTGATCAAGTCCGGCACCGTCCTGATCGGTATGCTGAATCCCTTTGATGCAGAAAATATTGCCGCCATGGCGGCACATGGTCTGAGTGCCTTTGCACTGGAAGCTGCGCCGCGGATCACCCGTGCGCAGTCTATGGATGTATTGTCTTCTCAGGCGAATATTGCCGGATATAAAGCCGTGATGCTGGCAGCGAACACTTATCAGCGTTTCATGCCGATGCTGATGACTGCCGCAGGAACTGTCAAGGCTGCCCGGGTGCTGATTATGGGCGTCGGAGTTGCAGGCCTGCAGGCGATCGCGACGGCAAAGCGTCTCGGTGCTGTGATTGAAGCTTCCGATGTCCGTCCACCGGTGAAAGAACAGGTCGAATCCCTGGGCGCAAAGTTTATTGACGTTCCTTATGAAACCGATGAGGAGCGCGAGATTGCGCAAGGAACCGGGGGGTATGCACGTCCTATGCCTGCAGCATGGATGCAGCGTCAGGCTGCGCTGGTGCATGAGCGTGCGAAACAGGCCGACATCATCATCACCACAGCGCTGATTCCCGGTCGTCAAGCGCCGGTGCTGATTTCGGAAGAAACTGTCAAGGCAATGAAGCCGGGTTCTGTGATTGTCGATATGGCGGTAGAGCAGGGTGGAAACTGTCCTTTATCCGAACTCGGGAAGACAGTCACTAAACATGGTGTACATATCATCGGCGAGCCGAACCTGGCGACACTGGTGGCGGCAGATGCTTCCGCGCTGTACGCCCGCAACGTGCTGGATTTCCTGAAGCTGATTATCGATAAGGATGCGCAGCTTGCGATCAACCGCGAGGATGAGATTGTCGCAGCCACTTTGCTGTGTGCCGGCGGCGAAGTGTTGAAGAAGTAATTTGAGAAACAATCAGTATTTGAGTAACAGGTATCAGAAAGCAGAAACACCATGCAAAGAAATATGCTCCGCGCCAAAATTCATCGCGCCACTGTGACCCAGTGCGATCTCCACTATGAAGGTTCCTGTGGTATCGATGAAGATCTGCTCGACGCTGCGAATATCATCGAGAACGAACAGATCGAGCTGTACAACGTCAATAACGGCGAGCGCTTTTCCACCTATGCCATCAAAGGCAAACGTGGCAGCGGCGAAATCTCATTAAATGGCGCCGCAGCCCGCCGTGTACAGCTGGGAGACCTGATGATCATTTGTACCTACGCCCCGATGACGGAACAGGAAGCCAGCGGGTACAAGCCGAAAGTGGTTTTTGTTAACGCAAAAAACCAGATCACCGGTCTGAAGGAGTAATTGAAGCGCATATGCAGCCGCTTTCCGCTGAATCTCACTGCCGCCATCTGAAGTAAAACTGCGATGGAAGTGAGACATCATGTCGGGCGTGCTGCATCTGAACTGATTTGCATGTCTTAATCCAAAAAACAGAGAGGACACCATGGAAGTTAGTCATACCCTTACCAATCTCATCATCTTTGTGCTCGCCATTTATGTGGGCTATCACGTGGTGTGGACGGTCACTCCGGCATTGCATACGCCTTTGATGGCGGTCACCAATGCTATTTCCGCCATCATCATTGTCGGCGCCATGCTGGCTGCCGGTCTGACGGAAGGCTTGCTGGCGCAGGTTATGGGAACCGTTGCCGTGGCATTGGCTGCGGTTAACGTTTTCGGCGGATTTCTGGTGACCCAGAGGATGCTGGAAATGTTCAAGAAAAAAGAGAACAAAACAAACGCGAGGGAGAGCAAATAATGAGCATGAATCTCGTTACGATGCTGTATCTGATCGCATCGGTCTGCTTTATTCAGGCATTGAAAGGTTTGTCCCACCCATCGACGGCGCGTCGCGGCAATGCATTTGGCATGGCGGGTATGGCGGTGGCGGTATTCACCACGGTGGCACTGATCGTCAAACTTAAAAACGAAGCGGCTGGCAGCGGTCTGGGTTACGGTTTGCTGGCGCTGGGAGTGATTGTTGGCGGCGGTATTGGTGCAACGCTGGCGAAACGGGTCGAAATGACCAAAATGCCTGAACTGGTTGCTGCGATGCACTCATTGATCGGTCTGGCTGCCGTCTGTATTGCCGTTTCGGTTGTGGCCGAGCCGTGGATTTTTAATATCACTGCACGTGATGCCGCCATTCCGTTCGGCAATCGCCTGGAATTATTTATCGGTACATTTGTCGGTGCGATTACTTTTTCGGGTTCCGTGATCGCTTTTGGTAAGTTGTCCGGAAAATATAAATTCCGTTTATTCCAGGGCGCGCCGGTCAGCTTTACCGGCCAGCATATGCTGAACCTGCTGCTGGCAGTAGCGATGATCGGTTTCGGCCTGATTTTTTGCTTCGCACCCGGCGCCCAGCCGGCATGGATACCTTACCTGCTGATGACTGCTATCGCTTTTGTATTGGGGGTGCTGATCATCATTCCTATCGGTGGTGCTGATATGCCGGTCGTGGTCTCGATGCTGAACAGCTATTCAGGCTGGGCTGCTGCCGGAATTGGCTTTTCGCTCAATAATTCGATGCTGATTATTGCGGGCTCACTGGTAGGGTCTTCCGGCGCCATCCTGTCTTACATCATGTGTAAGGCAATGAATCGTTCCTTCTTTAACGTGATTCTCGGAGGTTTCGGTGGTGAGGCAGCGGCAGCATCTGCTGGCACACAGGTACAGCGGAACGTGAAATCCGGTTCTCCGGACGATGTGGCCTTCTTACTGGGCAATGCAGAAACCGTGATTATCGTTCCGGGCTATGGACTGGCGGTCGCTCGTGCCCAGCACGCGCTGAAAGAGCTGACTGAAAAGCTGACGCACAAAGGCATTACCGTCAAATATGCGATTCATCCGGTGGCTGGCCGTATGCCGGGGCACATGAACGTGTTGCTGGCCGAAGCTGAAGTTCCGTACGACCAGGTGTTTGAGATGGAAGACATCAACAGTGAATTCGGACAGGCTGACGTGGTTCTTGTATTGGGCGCAAATGATGTGGTCAATCCTGCTGCCAAAGATCCGAAATCACCGATTGCCGGTATGCCGATTCTGGAAGCTTACAAGGCAAAAACGGTAATCGTGAACAAACGCTCTATGGCTTCCGGTTATGCCGGACTGGACAATGAACTGTTCTACATGGACAAAACCATGATGGTATTTGGCGATGCCAAAAAAGTCATTGAAGATATGGTAAAAGCGGTCGAGTAATCCGCGTACCCGCTTCTTTTTCCTTCAAAAACCTCCTGTATTCGCAGGAGGTTTTTTTATGAATGAAAATTTGTATGCAGTCAATCAACCGGCAGTACGTCTCAACAGAAGTCAGTCGCCAAATTTTGGTGCATTAAAGGCATTCAATTTTTCCAATTAATGAAATATTGTACTAATATATTAATACATCCATGTTAGTTCAACGTAACTGAGAAGTGCAGAAAACGCATCGTCAGTTGATCGCATAGTTATCTGGGTATTCTGAAAAATTTTCTTGAGTCTCATTTATGACGCTGTTTGAATTCATGGATCATAAAAATCACAGTACTTCATTTCAATCGGGGGAAGTTGTATGAAACGATGGATCAGTATTATCTTCTTATCGAGTATTGCAGGCTTGGCTTTTGCGAATGATTTGACAGAAGCCGCCAGGCTGGCGGATAAAAAGGATTTTGGACATGCGATTCCGATTTACAACAAGCTGGCACAGAATGGGAATGCGGACGCTCAGGAAGCTCTGGGAGAGCTTTACTGGTATGGCGATGGTGTGAAAAGAGATGAACAGATTGCAGAAAAATATTTCCGGCAGTCTGCCATGGGAGGAAATGTCAAAGGTAGAGAATTTCTGAAATTAATTGCTGACCGTGCAGCCAATCGGGAGAAAATTTTATACTACACCAGCCAATTTGACGGCAAAGAGGTGCAATTGAGTGCATTTCAGTGCGGTACGCCAGTGATTCCTGAAGTGTCTAAAACCAATGAGGAAATTAAAAAAGTACAGAATGAATTTTCGGCCTGGACAAAGTGTTATAACCGGTTCGCTGAAAATCTGACGAATTCTTTACCGGCTGGAAAAGTCATTCCTAAAGATATTGAACGTCTTATGAACGAGGATGAAATGGATGCGGCGACAGAGCGTATGGATAAAGCTTATGCCTCTGCTGCAAGTGACGCAAAGAATACGCTGGATGAAATGTTGCAGCGTCAGAAACAATGGAAAATAGCCACAGAAGATTTTATCGTGGCAAACAATAAAGCAGTTGAGAAGAAAATTGCTTTTCAGCAGGAACAGGACAAACAAAATCAGCAAAATCTGATGAGCGCGAAAACAACCGGCATGGGCCCTCCGAATATGGGGGGGCAGACCAATGGTACGCCATCCGGAGGGAAAAAATAAGCAACATGCTACAAAAAAGCCGCTGTATCAGCGGCTTTTTTGTACAGATCACATTCTGACCAGCGTGGATTTTCCAAACAGGCTTTCAATCAGGTCAACCGCCAGGAGAGCCGTCTGGTTGCGGACGTCCAGCGCCGGATTCAGTTCCACCACATCGAGCGATGCCAGCAATCCGGTATCGGCAATCATTTCCATGCAGAGCTGTGCTTCGCGGTAGGTCGGGCCGCCTAATACAGCCGTACCGACACCCGGAGCGATGCCGGGGTCCAGGCAATCCATATCGAAACTGACATGAAGGTGCGTGTCAGAATCTAACCCGGCGAGCACCGAACTCATGACATTGCGCATGCCGTATTCATCGATATAGCGCATGTCGAAAACCTGCATACCCATATCGTGGATGAATTTTTTCTCTCCGGCATCCACACTGCGGATACCGATCAGCCGTATGTCCGCGGGCTGTATAGCCGGGGTGACGCCCGAATAAGCGATCAGTTCTTTGGGGCCGTGTCCCATCAGGCAGGCGACAGGCATACCGTGAATGTTACCGGTCGGGCTGATGGTGGACAGATTGCTGTCGGCATGTGCGTCAAACCATAAAACGCGTAATTTTTTTCCGGCCCGGCGGCAGTGTGCCGCTACTGCGCTGATTGAGCCGATAGCCAGGCAGTGATCGCCACCCAGCATCATCGGGAAATGGCCATTCAGCAAGGCTTCACTGACTGCATCATAAACTGCCTGATTCCAGTCGATGGCTTGTGTCAGATGGCGCAGGCCATTCACTGGCTGCTCCCAGGGATTGGCCGGGCCATGCAGGTTGCCGTGGTCAATGACGCTGAGCTGACGCGCTTCCAGCGCCTCATTCAGTCCTGCTACCCGCAGAGCATCAGGCCCCATGCCTGCACCTCTGACGCTGGCGCCGACATCTGTTGGCGCCCCGATGATGGAAATAGTTTTCATTCTTATGATGATGGGTCGTGATAGTAAAAATTAAGCGTGTACTGCTTGTATCGGTACTGCAGGCGCGGCGAAACTGACTGGTGACTGTGTCGTGGCAATCGTGCCGTTCATTCCCATGCCAAACAGATCTTTGGGATTCAGCATTTCCGGAATCAGATCCAGCACGGGGGAATTTTTCTGCACGACGTATTTTTCCAGATAACGCATGGCAGAAAAGTCTTCCAGTGCAAAGCCGACTGAATCGAATACCGTGACTTGATGCGCATTCTCGCGTCCCATTGTATCGCCGTTGAGCACCTGCCATAACTCGGTGACCTGAAAATCATCCGGCATCTGCTGTAATTCGCCTTCTATTCTGGATTGCGGTTCGTATTCAACCACAACACGTGCGTTTTGCAAAATCCCGGCGTCAAGCTCGGTTTTTCCCGGACAATCGCCGCCAACGCCATTGATATGCATGCCGGGTTCCGTCATTTCGGCGGTCAGGATGACGGCATTGGTTTTATCTGCTGTCACAGTCGTGACAATATCTGCACCTTTAACGGCTTCTGCCACCGAGCGGGCGCGGATGACGCGCAATGCAGGATAGACGCTTAAGTTTCGTACCAGTTTATCCGTCGCTGCCGGATCAACGTCAAAGACGCGCAATTCCTGAATCCCCAGCATGGTATGAAAAGCGGTGGCCTGAAATTCGCTTTGCGCGCCATTGCCGATCAGCGCCATGCTGCGGCTGTCTGGCCGTGCCATGTAGCGTGCCGCAAGGGCAGACGTCGCCGCCGTGCGGATGGCGGTCGTGAGCGTTAACTCTGACAGCAAGCGCGGATAGCCAGTGGCAACATCAGCCAGTACACCGAAAGCGGTTACCGTCAGCAAACCGGCCTGAGTATTTTTCGGGTGGCCATTCACATACTTGAACGAATAATTTTTCCCGTCCGAAATTGGCATCAGCTCAATCACGCCAATGTCGGAATGATTGGCAACACGGGCTGATTTATCAAAACTGCTCCAGCGCAGATAGTCTTCCCTGATCATTTCCGCCATCCGCGTAATCGCGGTTTCAAGCCGTACCTGGCGTAAATGGGTTTGCATTTCCTTTGTGCCGATGAAGGTCACCATGATGTTCTCCGTGATGTTGATTGATCTGTCTGGAACATCGTCATTGAACTTAGCCAGAGATACAGCATCTGAGGCATGTCCGGAAGCTGTTGCGAAATTTTTCCACATTTCGCAAAAGCCTCAAGCAAAACCTTGCTTTCCAAAACAACGAGTCCTGATAGTCATTGTAGCCAGACCCGGCGATAATAAGATTGCTAAATGTGTTGTTGATTCTATTTAATGAGAAATAAAATTTCTATTTTTATTGAAAAAAGTATTTTTATTTCTAAAATAAAGTTTTATATAAAATAATTGAGAAAATGTCCGTGAAAAGAGGTCAAGTTGGATAACTACGATTTAAGTATTTTGCGCCACTTGCAGGATGATGGCCGTATCAGCAATCTGCATCTGGCTGAAAAAATACATTTGTCTGCACCGCAAACCCTGCGCAGGGTCAGGATGCTGGAAGAAAAAAAGGTGATACGCGGTTATGTGGCGCAGGTGGCACCTCAGGCGGTGGGGCTGGGGGTGATGGCTTTCGTCAATCTTTCACTGGACCGTGAACAATTCCGCAATGTCAGGGAAGTAGAACGGCAGTTGATGGCGTTCCCCAACATTATTGAGTGCCACACGATTTCCGGGGATTTTGATTACATCCTGAAAGTGGTGGCGGCTGACCTGAAGAGCTTGTCTTTGTTTCTGACGGATACCCTGATGCAGGTGCCGGGAGTGGCATCGCTGCGGTCGATGATTTGTATGGAAGAAATCAAGCCGGTCAGTGGTTTGCCGATCGGCTGATTGCTTATCTGATCTACCGTTGCAGAATGCCGGGCATGCACCCTGATCGGCAACCGGCAGATCCGGCGCAGTGCAGAGACAGCAGGGCGGCGAGGTGCTGCATCGCCTTGCTGTCATGCTATGTCAGCGTGTAATGACAAAACGCAGGCTGAATTTTTTAAAGTAACGATAGCTGTTACCCAGTTTTTTCAAGGCTTCCTGCGAGTCAGAGACGGATTCCCCTTCCTGAATGAAGTCGGCTTTGAATTCCTCAAAAGCGGCATTCAGTACAGTGGCCAGCTGGTAGTTATATAGCCGGCCATAATTCAGCAAACGTCGTTTGGTACGTAATTTCATTGATTTTCCTGTTTGTCAAAGGTTAAAAGGGATCAAAGGGATCAGTTTAGCGCCAGCCATACATCATGTGTCCGGCAAGAACTTTTTTAAGCGGTGGAATCATGTCCAGCATACCGAGCCCGAGCCCGAGCACTGACTGCGTCAGCGGCGCGTGCTCATCCTGCGCAAAAATACGGGCCAGCGTGTCGGTCAGCCGAATGGTGAGCTGGCGGTCAGTATGTCTTTGCTGCAGGAATTGTTGCAACACATTCTGACCGGCATTGTCTTGCCTGCCCAGACATTGCGCCAGCGTGTAGGCATCGCGCAGCCCTAGATTCAGCCCTTGTCCGGCAACCGGATGCAGGGTCTGGGCGGCGTTGCCGATACAGACCGTACGCGCTGTCGCCTGGGCTTGCGCATTCAGGCCAAGAGGATAAGCCGAGCGGGCGGATAGCTTGCGCAGCTTGCCCATACGTTGACCGAATTCCTGCTGCAATGCCTGGATGAAGTTCGTATCGCTGAGGCCCATCAGCTGCTCCGCCCGTGCCGGGCGGACACACCAGACCAGCGCATAACCCTGATCCTGAGGAAGCAGGGCCAGCGGACCTTGTTCTGTGAAACGCTCGAATGCGCGACCAGGACGGGGTTGCTCAAATTCCACATGGGCGATCAGGGCGGTTTGCCGGTAATCGTGCCGTTGCAATCGCTGCGACTGGTCTGAAAATGTCCCGCCTTCCGCCTGCACGACAATATTGGCGCTTTTGCAGAAACGGGTGTTCGTTGTGGGCTGATACAGATTGAGCCGCACATGATCGTCAGCTTCCTCCAGGTTTTCCACCAGACATGGCCGGAATTGCTGCACCTCGGTGGCCGCCAGCGCAGCCTGCATCGGGCGAATGATGTCGCCATAGCAGGCGACCTGACCGAGTGCCGGTACCTGATGTTCTTCAGCCCGGATCAGCGTACGACCAAAATAGCCGCGGCGGGAGACATGGATTTCACGGATGGCAGTTGCCCGTACCGGCCAGCATCCCGCCATCTGCAGGATTTGCTGACTGCCGTAGGACAGCGCAATCGTGCGCGCATCCTGCTCCGCCTGGTCACTGGTTTTGGCATCGAATAAGGCGATGCGTTGTGCTGCAATGCCATGTTTCTGCAATAACAAAGCGAGCACTTGTCCCACCGGACCTGCGCCGCAGATGGCTATGTCAAAATCATTCATCGTTGCTGACATTATTTCCTCATGGACGCATGGTGTGCGGACGCATTTCCGACTCAATCTCGGCCACTGTTTTTGGCGTGTCCCGGGTCAGGTTCAGATGCCCGTCCGGCGTGATCAGAATATCGTCTTCAATGCGGATGCCGGTATTCCAGTAAATTTCGGGAACACCTTCTGCCGGGCGGACGTAAAGTCCAGGCTCAATCGTCATGACCATGCCGGGTTCCAGGCGACGGTAAGGACGTTCATCACCCTGCTGATCCGGCTCGCGGTACTGGCCGGCATCGTGCACGTCCAGCCCCAGCCAGTGTCCCGTGCCATGCATATAAAACTGGCGGTAAGCCTGACTGGCAATGGCGTCATCGACGTGGCCGACCTGATTTTTGTTTAACAACCCGGTGTCGAGCATACCCTGCGTCAGCACGCGCACGGCGGCATGATGGCCATCCATGTAGCGGGCACCGGGGCGGGCGCAGTCGAGTGCCGCCTGCTGCGCTGCGAGCACCAGTTCATACAGGGTTTGTTGCGCTTTACTGAAACGGCCATTGGCGGGAAAGGTGCGGGTGATATCGGCAGCATAGCTGTCGAATTCGCAACCGGCATCAATCAGGACCAGTTCGCCATCGCGAATTTGAGAATGATTATTCTGGTAATGGAGTACGCAGGCATTGGCGCCGCTGGCCACAATGGCGCCATAGGCTGGCGATTGCGCGCCATGACGACGGAAGGTATGCAATAACTCTGCTTCAAGCTCATATTCAAATTGCCCCGGGCGGGCATGGCGCATTGCGCGCAGATGCGCCTGGCCGGAAATCGTTGCTGCGCGCTGCATCAGCGTCACTTCATGCGTGTCTTTGAACAGGCGCATCTCATCAAGCAGCGGACGGATGTCGATTATCGTGTGCGGTGGCTGAACGCCGGAACGGCTGCGCTCACGCACGGCTTGCAGCCATTGCTGTAAAGACGGATCCAGATGCGGCGCATTGCCGGCGCTGTAAAACAAATGCGGCGTGTCCGACAGAATGTCCGGCATGCAGGCATCCAGATCGGCAATCGGATAAGCATGATCGAAGCCGAACAGTTCTTGTGCGGCGTGCGGACCATAGCGGTAGCCATCCCAGATTTCATGGTCAGGATTTTTTTCGCGGCAGAACAGCAGGGATTGTTGCCGGCCCTGACGGACTGTCAGCACGATGACCGCTTCCGGTTCGCAAAAGCCGGACAGGTAATAAAAGTAGCTGTCATGCCGGTACGGGAAATGATTGTCATTGTTCCGTACCCACTCCCTTGCCGTCGGAATAATCGCAACGCCGCCGCCCCGTTGTTCCATCTGCGTCATCAACGCCTGACGGCGCTGCTGGTAGCCATGCAGATTTGCCGGTACCGCGCTCATGACTGCTGATGCTGGAACAGCGGTGTATTCAGCGCACTCAGCTGTTCCGGAGTGCCCAGATTATGCCACTCGCCGCGGTACAGTTCGCCGCCGACCCGTCCGGCATCAATGAATTCACGTAGCAGGGGGCCCAGTTTGGCATGATCACCCGGGCGGATACTGGCAAACATCTCAGGCCGGTAGACGCCGATATTGGCAAATGTATGACGCGGTGTTCCTTCATTGGATAAACCCATCAGCGTCATCGCAAAATCCCCGGTCGGATGGAAGGACGGATTTTTGACCATATACAGCCAGGCGATGTCGCGCTGATCCGGGGCATGTGGGTTACCCCAGGGATCGTTATCTTCCAGCGTATTGATGCATTCTTTGAAATCGAAATGGGGAATGTAGATATCTGCGGATACGGCGACAAATGGTGCATCACCCAGCAGCGGCAATGCCTTGGCAATACCGCCTGCCGTCTCCAGCGCCTGTTGCTCTGCAGAGTAAAGCAGTCGCGCACCGTACTGCGAACCATCGCCCAGCGCATCCTCAAGCATGTGGCCCAGATGGGCATGATTGATGACGATGTCAGTAATGCCTGCTTTGACCAGATTCAGGATGTGCCAGACAATCAGCGGCCGTCCGCGCACCTTGAGCAGCGGTTTCGGACAGGTATCGGTCAGGGGGCGCATCCGTTCACCGCGTCCGGCGGCAAGTAACATGGCTTTCATGGTTTCCACCTCAGAACGTGTAGCCGACTTGTGGCGCGGTATTTTCCAGCTCATCGAGCAGGCGGAGCAATGGCACCAGCTCTTTGTAACGATGGGCAGTCTTGCGGACATAGTCCATCACGGTCGGGATATCGTTCAGAAAATTATCCTTGCCGTCACGATAGGACAAGCGGGCGAAAATACCCAGAATCTTGAGATGGCGCTGCAAGCCCATCCATTCGAAATCACGGTAAAAATGGTCAATATCCTGCGGCACAGGCAATCCGGCACGGCGCGCCTTTTCCCAATAACGGATCGCCCAGTCGAGCACCATTTCCTCATCCCACTGCACATATGCGTCACGCAACAGCGATACCAGATCATAGGTAAGCGGACCATAGACCGCATCCTGAAAGTCAACGATGCCGGGATTACCTTTTGCCATCCAGATCAGATTGCGGGAGTGGAAGTCACGGTGCACATATACCTGGGGCTGCGCCAGCGCGCCCGACAGCAGGTGGTCGAATACGGTGTTCAAGGTTTGACTCTGTGCGTCGGTGAGCGTCACACCGAGGTGTTTACCGATATACCATTCAGTGAAAATGTGCAGCTCGCGCTTTAAAAATGCGCGGTCGTATTCAGGCAGTACCTCAGGCTGGCTCTGTGTCTGCAGCAGAATCAGCGCCTCAATCGCTTCCATATACAGCTGATGTGCCGTATTGTGATTGAGAACGTGGGCATAGGTGTGGGGGCCCAGATCGGTCAACAGCAGAAATCCCTGTTCCAGGTCGTACTCCAGCACCTCCGGCACGGATAAGTGTGCCGCTTTCAGAAGTTTTGCCATGCTGAGATAAGCGGCGGAATTTTCTGTTGCTGGCGGCGCGTCCACAGCAATCACGCTTTCCCCGGTGCTCGTATCTATCCGGTAAAACTGACGGAAACTGGCATCTGCCGATGCCGGCCGCATACTGGCCAGCTGCAAATTCTGTGCGGTTTTCTGCGCCAGCCAGGTACTTAAAGCCAGGCGGCGCTGTTCTTTTTGTTCTGAAGCCGTTTGCGTAATGAGGGACGTGTTGAGTGACATGAGAAAAATGAGCGAGTTTGTTTGTGCGCAATGTTCAGGCGGTTTTAACAGCATTTCACCTATAATAGGCGATTGATTTCTGGCGGATGATCTGATGACACTGTCCGGAATGCTTGCCAAAACGCTTACTGACTTCTGAATTCATGCGCAGGAAACCCGTATTATCTCACTCACCGCTATTGTTTCCTACTATCCCGGCGATTGTTGCATCGGTGCTTGTACCTGCTTTTTTTGCCCAGGCCCAGGCGCAGAGCGTTACTCCTCAGAGTTTTGAAGAGGACAGACTGCTACGTCAGCAAAGTTACAAGATGCTGCAGCAGGAAAAACAACCCGACGATAAAAATGCGCCGACCCTGATTGAATCCGGAAAATTCTGGGGCAGGCCAGAGCGTTTCATCCATTTCGAACATGAAGTTGAAATCCTCAAAGGCGCCACGCAGGTCAATGCTGACCGGGCCAGCTACAGCTTTCTGGAAGACGAAGTGACAGCGGAAGGCAGCGTCCGTATGCTGCGTAACGGTGACTGCTATAACGGTGACAGTGTTCGCATGCAGCTCGATTCCGGTGCCGGTAATGTCGTTAATCCCGTCTATCAATTACTGCGCAACAATGCGCAGGGTAAAGCTGAACGTATTGATTTTCTCGATGAAGAGCGTTCTATTGTCAATAATGGCACGTACAGCACCTGCGAAGGATTGAATCCTGATTGGTACCTGCGTTCGGAGACGCTGAACCTCGATACCGGGCTCGATACCGGCATTGCCGGGAAGTCGGTGCTGTATTTCATGGGAACGCCAATCCTGGCGACGCCATCGCTGACTTTCCCGTTGTCCAGTGCGCGTCATTCCGGGTTTTTACCGCCCGTAGTCGGCGCATCGTCGAAAGGCGGCGTTGAATTCGCGCTGCCGTATTATTTCAACATTGCGCCAAACCGCGACCTGACGTTGTACCCCAAGCTGATTTCCCGCCGTGGCCTGCAGTTGGGGGTTGAAGGACGTTATCTCGGAGAAACATATCGGGGTGAAACGAGTATTGAGGGGTTGGCGAATGACCGTCTGACCAACTCCAACCGCTACGCGCTGACTTCCGTGCATCAGCAGCAGCTGACGCCGCAGTTACGGCTCGAATGGAATCTGAATTCTGCATCGGATGATAATTATCCATCCGATTTCTCGAACTCTATCACCAAAACCGCACAACGTCTGCTGCTGCGTGATGTGAGCCTGACTTATTATGGCTCATTCTGGAATACGTCTTTGCGTACAACCGGTTATCAGGTCTTGCAGGACGTCACTGCGACCACTCCTATTGCTCTGCCATATAGCCGTTCTCCTGAATTGCAGTTCCATGCTGAAAAATATGACTTAATGGGGTTTGATTGGACGCTTGACAGTACATTAACGCGTTTTCAGCATCCGACCCTGGTTCAGGGCGATCGTCTGGTTGTGACTCCACAGCTTTCTTTGCCACTGATTCAGCCGGGATATTTTGTGATTCCCAAAATTTCCCTGCATCTCAGCAAATATGAACTGGCCAATCCGGGGAAAAGGCAGAAGCCCTCTTACCAGCTGGAAATTCCTACTTTCTCTGTTGACAGCGGTTTGATTTTTGAACGCCCCAGCGAATTGTTCGAAAAAACGACGACGCAAACTCTGGAGCCAAGAATATTTTATGTAAATACCCCGTATCATCGCCAGGGGAGATTGCCGAATTTTGACAGCGCCATTGCGGATTTTAATTTTGCACAGATTTTTAGCCCGAACCGATTTACAGGGCAAGACCGGGTCGGCGATGCTAATCAGGTAACCTTAGCTTTGATTTCCCGTTTTCTGGAAGAAGACGGGGCAGAACGGTTAAAACTGGCGATTGGACAGAGATTCAATTTCAGTAAGCAGAGAGTGACTTTGGATGGCGTAAAAAATCCTGGCCGCTCAGATTTGCTTCTGACTGCAGATGGCAGAATTTTTGATACGCTGAGTGCGGAAACCGCCTTGCAGATCAGTCAGAGTACGCATCAGTCGGTTCGTGCAACCTATGGCATCAGCTGGCATCCCGAGCCTAAAAAAGTGCTGAATCTGGCGTACCGTTTTCAGCGCGACACACTGGAGCAGGTTGACCTTTCAGGCCAATGGCCGTTAGCCAATCGCTGGTATGCGGTTGGCCGGACTAACTACTCATTAATGGATAAGCGGATTGTGGATGGCCTGGCGGGGTTTGAGTATAAGGCCGATTGCTGGTCGTTGCGTTTTGTGGCGCAGCGGTTTGCGATCGACAGCATCAACAGTAATACCGGATTTTCGATTCAGCTGGAACTGAACGGACTGGCGCGGCTGGGTGTCGGAAATAACCCGATTGAAGCATTGAAACGGAATATTTCCGGTTATCAGCCGATTTCCGAGCGCTGAACTGAACGAGCGCGACCGAACCGGTGCCGGAGCGAAGGCACAGATTCAGGGCGGCCGAGAGGGACGTTGATTGCCTCCTGGTAATATCAGGAAACTTTGTTTGTGAAATACGTACCAACGTGTATATTGCAGCTTTTGCACCGGAAGGATGCGCTGTTCCGGCAGCATGGCTTAACCAGTTTTAGAACATTATGCGACATTTACTGCACATGAAACAACGCACACTTTTTTCCGCCATCGCTGTTTCAGCAAGCCTGCTGGCCAGTCAGGCTGGTTTTGCCCAGCAATCGGTTGTGCCATCGAAACCACCCAAGGCACAGCTGGTGAACAATATCGTTGCAGTTGTCAATGACGAGGTTATTACCCGGCAGGAACTGAACGAGCGGATGGTTTCCGTCGAGCGTCGTCTGAAAGCGCAGGGAACGGCGTTGCCGGATCGCACCGATCTGCAGAAGCAATTGCTGGAGCGCATGATTATTGACCGGGCGCAGCTGCAGCTGGCGAAAGAGAACGGTATGCGCGTCGATGATGTGATGCTGGACCGCACATTGCAACGCATGGCTGAACAAAACAAGATGAGCCTGCAGGAATTCAGAAATCAGATCGAGCGTGAAGGCACATCCTATGCCCGTTTCCGCGAAGAGATCCGCGATGACATCATGATGCAGCGTATTCGTGATCGTGAGGTGGACAGCAAGATTCTCATCACCGAATCAGAAGTCGATAGTTATCTGGCTGCGGAAGCCAGCGCCAAAGCAGGCAAACAGGAAGTCAACCTGTCCCATATTCTGGTGCGCATTCCTGAAAATGCAACCGCAGAGCAAATTGCCCTGCGCCGCAGCCGTGCGGAAGAAGTCGTGCAAAAACTGCGTTCCGGCGGTGACTTCGCCAAGCTGGCAGTGACCTACTCCGACAGCAGCGAGGCGCTGAAGGGCGGAGAGATCGGCTGGCGTGAACAGGACCGGATTCCGCAATTGTTTGTCGATGCCATCAATAAACTGAAGGTTGGCGAATTCTCCGACATTATCCGCAGTCCGAATGGCTTTCATATTCTGAAGCTTGCTGGCAAACGCGCCGCCAACGACGCGCAGAATGGCGCTGCGAGTGTGCAGCAGACGCGTGTGCGTCACATCCTGATCAAGGCAAACCAGATTGTGACCGAGGCGGAAGCGCGCCAGAAACTGGTCGAGCTGAAACAGAAAATCGAAAGCAAGGCCACAACATTTGAAGACATGGCGAAATCCTTTTCTGCAGATGGCAGCGCTGCCAAAGGCGGTGAGTTAGGCTGGATTTATCCTGGCGACACGGTGCCTGAGTTTGAGCAGGCGATGAATAAGCTGAAAGTCAATGAAATCAGTGATCCTGTGCAGTCGCCATTTGGTTTCCACCTGATTCAGGTACTGGAGCGCAAGACGGAAGACCAGTCGAAAGACCGCCAGCGCATGGCCGCCCGGCAGGCGTTGCGCGAGCGCAAAGCCGATGAGGCGCAGCAGGACTGGCTGCGTGAGTTGCGTGACCGCACTTATGTCGAATACCGCACGGAAGATCAATAATGCCTGATTCCAGATTGCCGGTGATCGCGGTCACAGTAGGAGAACCGGCAGGGATCGGTCCTGAAATTTCCATTCGTGCTGCCTGGGCTTTGCGGCAGCAAATGCGGCCGGTGCTGATTGGTGATGCCGCTTATCTGGCGATGCTGGCAAATGAAATCGATCCGTCGATACGGTTGATGGGTATTTCCCTGCAGGCCATGCGCAACGCCGGCTTGCCCGCTACGGATCAGCAGCGTGTGACGGTGATTGACTGTCCGCTCAATGCCCATGTCATTGCCGGTCAGCTTGATCCGCGCAATGGCCGTGCTGTGCTGCAGACGCTGGATGTGGCGGTCGAGAGCGTGCAGCAGGGATGGTGCGATGCCATCGTGACCGCGCCGCTGCAAAAAAGTACTATCAATCAGGCAGGCGTCCGGTTCAGCGGCCATACCGAATACCTGGCAGAAAAAACGCAGACGCCGCAGGTGGTGATGATGCTGGCCTGCGATGCCAATCCTCAGCTGCCACAGCCTTTGCGGGTGGCGCTGGCAACCACCCATTTGCCGCTCAGAGAAGTGCCGGATGCGATCCGGTCCGATGAACTGCTGCGTACTATGCAAATTATCGACGCAGACTTGCGGCAGAAAATGGGAATTGCACATCCGCGCATTCTGGTGACCGGATTAAATCCGCATGCCGGAGAAAATGGTTATCTTGGGCGGGAAGAAATCGACATCATCGCTCCCGTCATCGCTCAGGCGCAGGCACTCGGACTGCAGGTTTCCGGTCCTTATCCGGCAGATACGCTGTTTCAGCAAAAATATCTGGCGCAGGCTGATTGTGTGCTGGCGATGTATCACGATCAGGGACTGACTGTACTCAAACATGCCAGTTTTGGACTGGGTGTCAATATCACACTGGGCTTATCCCTGATCCGGACTTCGGTCGATCATGGAACAGCGCTCGATCTGGCAGCACAAGGTGTCGGACACGCTGATACCGGCAGCATGCAGGTGGCACTGCGCACTGCAGCTGCCATGGCAATGACGAATATTAAAAAATGAAACACATTCCACGAAAACGTTTCGGACAGAATTTCCTGACCGATCAGCTGGTATTGAGCCAGATTATCCGCGCAATTCATCCGCAAAGCGGCGAAGTGATGGTGGAAATCGGCCCCGGACTGGCGGCGATGACCACCTTGTTACTGGACGCATTGCCACAGATGCATGTGGTTGAGCTGGACCGCGACTTGGTCACCCGCCTGAAAAAAAATTTCCCTCCTGAGAAGTTGATTATTCACGAGGGAGATGCGCTGAAATTTGATTTCAGTTCTATACCGTTAACGCCGGGGAGGAAATTGCGGGTAGTCGGTAACTTGCCCTATAACATTTCCAGTCCTTTGCTGTTTCATCTGGCCGATATCGCCGGCATCGTCGAAGATCAGCATTTCATGCTGCAGAAAGAAGTGGTGGAGCGCATGGTGGCCGAGCCGGGCAGCAGGGCTTACGGACGCCTTTCCGTGATGCTGCAATGGCGTTACCACATGGAGCTGCTGTTTATCGTTCCTCCTGACGCATTTGACCCGCCGCCGAAAGTAGATTCTGCGATTGTCCGTATGATCCCCAAGGCGGAAGTGCTGGACTGTGCGCAGGCGGATCTGGAAGCTGTCGTGACCAAGGCTTTTTCGCAGCGGCGTAAGGTGATCCGTAACTGTGTCGCGGGGATGTTTACCGAACAGCAACTGACCGATGCAGGAATAGATCCGCAGGCACGGCCGGAAACGGTTGCATTGGAACAGTATGTGAATCTGGCGCGCATGCTGACGCACTCAGCGTCGTGACCACTTTTGCCGGAAGCGTTGCACAGTAATTTTTCTTTGCTCACCCGAGACGGATTGCACCCATGAATATTACGCTGACTCCTGAATGGCAATCTTTATTGCAGCATCAGAAACGCCTTGAACACAAGCATTTGCGGGATTTGTTTGCAGAAGATGCGCAACGGTTCGAACATTTTTCTGCAGAACTGGATGGCCTGCTGGTGGATTATTCCAAGCAGCGCATTGATCAGCCAGCCTTGCAGAGCCTGCTGGCGCTGGCCCGCTTGTCCGATGTGGAAAACTGGCGTGACCGGATGTTTTCTGGCGAGAAAATCAATATCAGCGAAGACCGTGCTGTTTTGCATACCGCGTTGCGTCACTCGGATTTCAAACCCTTTCCCGATGCTGAAAACGATGTGATGCCGCAGGTGAGGGCGGTACGCAAACAGATGCGGGACATTGTTGAGCGGGTTCGCAGCGGCTTATGGCGCGGTTTCAAAGGCGATGCGATACAGAATGTGGTCAACATCGGCATCGGCGGCTCTGATCTGGGACCTAAACTGGCAACCCGCGCGCTGTCGGCGTATCAGCACCCGAATCTGCACTTTTATTACGTCTCGAATCTGGACAGCGCACATCTGGCCCCTCTGCTTGAAAAACTCGATCCGCGCACCACACTGTTTATCGTCGCATCCAAGACATTCACCACCCAGGAAACCAGTATCAATGCACAGACTGCACGCACCTGGCTGATGGCGGCCGCCATGGAGGAATGGGCGATTGGCAAACACTTTATTGCCGTCACCTCAAGTCCCGGCAAGGCGCATGAATTCGGTATTCCTGATGACAATATCCTGCAAATTTGGGACTGGGTCGGTGGCCGTTATTCCCTTTGGTCAGCGGTCGGCTTATCGGTTGCGCTGGCGATCGGGATGAATGGATTTGAGCGCCTGCTGTCCGGCGCAGAAACCATGGATTTGCATTTCCGGAAAACGCCGCTGGAGCAAAATCTGCCGGTGCTGCTGGCGCTGATTTCCATCTGGAACACCAATTTTCTCGGTGCGGAAACCAGTGCCATCCTGCCGTACAATGAATCGATCCGCCATTTGCCGGCATTTTTGCAGCAGCTGGAAATGGAGTCGAATGGCAAGACCGTCAGCCGCGACGGCGAAGCGCTGACCTGCCGTGCGAACCCGATTGTCTGGGGACAGATCGGCGTCAACGGGCAGCATGCTTTCTTTCAGCTGCTGCATCAGGGCGGCTGGCTGATTCCTTGTGACTTCGTGGTGGCGGCATCCAGCGATCATCCATTACCAGGCCATCAGGCGCCTCTGCTGGCAAATTGCCTGGCGCAAAGCGCGGCGCTTGCTTTTGGCAAAACCGAAGCGCAGGCACGTGAAGAGCTGACGCAGGCAGGACTGACGGCAGCCCAGATTGCCCGTTTGTTGCCGCACAAGGTATTCGCTGGGAATCAGCCTTCCACCACGATCCTGATGCCTAGTCTTGATCCGTTTCAGCTTGGCATGCTGCTGGCTTTGTACGAGCATAAAGTGTTTGTGCAGGGCGTGATCTGGAGCATCAACTCCTTTGATCAGTGGGGTGTGGAACTGGGGAAGCAACTGGCAAACCGCCTGTTACCGGCGATCATGGGCGATCAGGCTTACGATGCGCAGCTCGATACATCCACCTGCGGCCTGATTTCTTACTTCAGAAGACATGGTCACGTCTGAAAGCAGGGCGATTACCCGGTGAATCGTTAAAGAATGCAAAAAATGACTCCCAAACACCTTTGGCAGGAGAGTGTCTGATTGACCGGTGAGCACCGGTGGTTATATAAAACAGATATCTCAACTCACCGGAGTCTGCATCATGTGGGCCAGTATTTTCACCGGGTTAGCTTTGCTGTTTATCCTGAGTCTGATTGTTGTTATGAAAGCCATGAACCATGAGGCGAAACAAGCAGAAGAAGGCAAAGAACTTAAAGTCGTTCGTCTGCGTGATCACCGGAAAACAAAGACCTGATCTGCGTTTCCCGGTGCACTGAGGTCAGCCGCTTATAGCCGGACTTCCGATGTGCGCTGGATCAGTTCGATCTTATAGCCGTCCGGGTCCTGTACGAAAGCGATGATCGTTTTTCCGCCTTTCACGGGACCAGCTTCACGGGTCACCAGACCACCCCGTGTTTTCACGCTTTCGCATGCGGCATGCACATCCGGCACGGCAATGGCGATGTGACCGTACGCAGTGCCCAGCTCGTATTTTTCCACGCCGTAGTTATACGTCAGTTCCAGTTCGGCATGTTCCGGATTGCTGCCATAACCCAGAAAGGCCAGCGTGTACTGGTATTCGGGATTATCGGACTGACGCAGTAAATGCATGCCTAACACCTTGGTATAAAAATCAATCGAACGCTGCAGATCGCCGACGCGTAGCATGGTGTGTAAAATTCTCATTGGATGTCCTTTCGTTGCGGATGATTCATGAATATTGCATCAAACTGCTTGCATTAGCTGCCCCTCAGCAGAATACGCTTCGGGGATGTTTCTGATACTTAAAAGACAGGAAGATCGGCCGTTGCATGCTGACGCAACTGATGGCGGGCGATCTCGAAATCAGGGAAAACGGATTGTACCGTTGCCCAGAAACGCGGGCTGTGATTCATTTCCCGCAAGTGTGCCAGTTCATGGGCGACAACGTAGTCGATAATCAGCGGCGAAAAATGAATCAGGCGCCAGTTCAGCCGGATTTTTCCTTGCGCGGTGCACGAGCCCCAGCGGGTCGTTGCGGCAGACAGCGCCATGCTGTGATAGCGGACATTCAGTTTTTCGGCAAACACCGGTAACCGTTGCATGAACTCATGCCGCGCCTGTTGCTGCAGCCATGCCTGCACCCGGTCTTTCAGCTGCTGTTCGGTGGCCTCGTTCGGTATGTTAATGATGAGTTCACCGGTAGCCTGACTGAAATGGGTTCCTGCCGTCGATGCCGGAGCAATTTTCAGGATAATGTCTTGTCCCAGATACGGCAGCCTGGCGCCATCGCGCCATTGCATGGGTGGCTCGATGCGGCGCTCAACCCGTTGCCGGCGTTCGTTCAGCTTGCGTGAAATCCATGTCTGCTTGTCGTGAATCGCCTGTTCAATATCTGCGATGCTGACCCAGCGCGGCGCAGTCACCCGTAAGCCGTGATCATTGATCAGAAAGCCGATGCTGCGCCGTTTGGAGCGTTGCAACTCATATTCCACGACCACATCTTTCAGCATAATCTGACGCTGGCGCGCGGATTGTGGCGTGGTTGGCGTGAGCGTCAATTCCGGTCCGGGATTGCTGCGGGGGACAATACCGGAAGGATGCTGAGACCTGGTTCGCAGTTTTTCGGGAATCAGCAGGTCACTGAATAAATCCAGTTGCAATGCGGAGTGAATTGCTTTGCCCAAAGTCTGAATGCGTGACGCCATATCAATGTGCCGGAGGAAAAAATCAAATACGCCGGTCAATGTATACCAAGTCGGGATTTTGTGCAGGCACCGGATCAAAAAAGCCTGCGTTCTTAGCGAAAGGCAGGCTGTATGGGGATGTTCAGGAATGTTCTTGTGGATAAACGTCCGGGGAGATTACCCGCATTTCCGCTTCGATCCAGTTTTCCACCTGCTGCATCAGTTCGACCGGATTGTATCCTTCAGGTGAAATCGGTTTTCCTACCGAGACGGTCACTATTCCTGGTTTTTTGATAAAGGAATTTTTGGGCCAGCATTCGCCGGAATTCAGCGCAATCGGCACAACCGGCGTATTAGTTTCCACTGCCAGCCGTGCGCCGCCGCCTTTGTAGTTTCCTTTTTTACCGACCGCAATCCGTGTGCCTTCCGGGAACATGATGATCCACTGGCCATCTGCCAGCCGCTTTTTACCATGCACGACCACCTGCGCAAACGCATCCTTGCCTTTGCTGCGGTCAATCGGAATCATGCGCAGCAATGAAATCGCCCAGCCAAAGAACGGGATGTACGTAATTTCTTTTTTAAACACAAATACCAGCGGACGCGGTGTGGCCATCAGTAAAAAAATGGTTTCCCAGGCAGACTGATGCTTGGACAACAGGATCACCGGCGCATCCGGAAAATTCTCAAACCCTTTGGTCTGGTAATGAATGCCGCAGATGACTTTGGCGGCCCAGATGATAAACACATTCCAGCGCGAGGTGATGTAGTAACGCTGGTTGTAAGGCAGGAATGCAAACAGCATACTGATTGGCGCCCAGATCACGGTAGCGGCGACCATGACCAGCAAGAAAATCAGGGAACGGATAAACTGAATAATACGAAGCATGAATACTCCAGAATGTGCGGTCAGGCCGCTGTCTGCGTGTCAGAAGGCGGTGATGCCAGTAATTTATCAACCATCGTGGCCAGGTCCAGATAAAGTTCGGTTCCCGGTGGCAAGCCACCTTTTTCCAAAGTCTGTTTACCTTTTCCGGTCAAGACCAGATGCGGGATGCAGCCCATGACAAAGCCAGCCTGCAGGTCGCGCAGAGAGTCGCCAACCGTGTGCACGCCTTTGAGCGGCTGGTCATAGCGGCGGGCAATTTCGTGCAGCATGCCGGGCTTGGGTTTGCGGCAGTCGCAATTGTCATCCGCCATATGCGGGCAAAAGAAAATAGCATCAATCGTCGCTCCGACCTGTTGCGCCATATGATGCATTTTCTGATGGATCGCATTCAGGGTGGCCATATCAAATAATTTACGACCGATGCCGGACTGATTAGTGGCGACCACCACCCGGTAACCGGCCTGGTTCAGACGTGCAATGGCCTGCAGCGAACCGGTAATCGGAATCCATTCATCCGGTGATTTGATGAAGGCGTCCGAGTCCTGATTAATGACACCATCGCGGTCGAGAATGATGAGTTTCATTCCGGCGTCCTTGTAACTAAAGTCATAAACGGTCTCAGGCCGCGAGCTTGGAAATATCGGCAACCTGATTTAGCATGCGGTGCAGGCTGGCGAGCAATGCCAGACGGTTATTGCGCAATGCCGGGTCTTCGGCATTCACCATCACGTCATTGAAGAAACTGTCCACCCCGGCACGCAATGCTGCCAGCGTTTTCAATGCCCCCGTGTAATCGCCGCTGGCGAATGCCGCATCTACTTGCGGACGGACATTGCTCATGGCTTGCGCCAGTGCCTGCTCGGCCGCTTCCTGCAAGAGCGCCGGACTGATTTCACCCGGTGCGCCTTCTGCTTTTTTGAGAATATTTGTAATCCGCTTATTGGCCGCAGCCAGCGAAACTGATTCCGGCAAGGCAGCAAATGCCTGGACTGCCTGCAAGCGCTCGACGATGGTATCGAGCGTGTCCGGTTGCTGCGCTACCACGGCTTCCACTTCGTTTTGCGAGAATCCGCGTTCACGTAACTGACCACGCAGGCGGTCGGACAGGAAGTTCAGGACGTCAGCGGTCGGATCTTTAAAGTGACTGTTGGCCGCAAATAAACTGACTGCGTTATTCAGCAGGGTGTTGATGGATAAAGGTAAGCGCTTTTCCACCAGCATGCGCAAGATACCAAGTGCATGGCGGCGCAGTGCAAACGGATCGCGGTCACCCGTCGGCTGCAGGCCGATACCCCAGATGCCGACCAGCGTTTCCAGTTTGTCGGCCAGTGCTACGGCAGTTCCGGTATCGGTCGCGGGCAAGGTATCTCCGGCAAAGCGCGGCTGATAGTGTTCGGATGCTGCAGCTGCCACTTCCTCGTGCTCGCCATCGTGACGGGCATAGTAAGTGCCCATGATGCCCTGCAGTTCAGGGAATTCGCCGACCATGTCGGTCAGCAAATCGGTCTTCGCCAGCAACGCGGCGCGTTCTGCCAGCGCTACATCCGTCTTCAGCATGGCTGCGATCTGGCCAGCCAGTGTTTTGACGCGCTGAGTGCGTTCTGCCTGGGTGCCGAGCTTGTTGTGATATACCACGTTGGCCAGCAGCGGCAGACGGGATGCCAGTGTTTTTTTCTTGTCCTGCTCAAAGAAGAATTTCGCATCGGATAAACGCGGACGTACCACGCGCTCATTACCCTGGATGATATGCTGCGGATCGCTGGTTTCCAGATTGGAGACAATCAGGAAACGTGAACGCAGCTTGCCGTGGCTGTCTGTCAGCGCAAAATATTTCTGGTTGGTCTGCATTGTCAGGATCAGGCATTCCTGTGGCACAGCAAGGAATTCTGCTTCGAAATGGCATTCGTATACCACCGGCCATTCGACCAGCGCGGTCACCTCGTCCAGCAGCGCTTCCGGCATCAGCACCTGATCGGCGCCGGCTTTCGCCAGCAGAACCTGACGGATCTGTTCTTTGCGTTCGCTAAAGCTGGCAATGACTTTGCCATCCTGCTGTAAAGTCTTTGCATAGTCATCAGCATGAGCGACAGTGACCAGACCTTGCGACAGGAAGCGGTGGCCGCCCGTCAGGCGATCGCTTTGCAGGCCGAGCAGGCTGAGCGGAATTACGGCGTCGCCATGCAAAGCGATCAGCTTGTGCACCGGACGCACAAAATGCACGGTATTGCCATCCGGCCGCTGATAGCTCATGACTTTCGGAATCGGTAATTTACTGACGGCTTCTTCCAGCGCGCTCTGCAGTGCGGGCGCCAAAGCGGAACCGGCACTGGTATAGCTGTAGAAAAAACTCTCAGCCTTGCCATCGGAGGCACGTTCGAGCTGACTGATCTGCACATCGGGAAAACCCATCGCAGCCAGTTTTTTGGTCAGTGGTGCGGCTGGGTTACCATTGGCGTCCAGTGCTACGGAAACAGGCAGCACTTTTTCGCGCATCTGCTTGTCTGGCGATGTCGCGCGGACATGGGTGATGCTGACTGCCAGACGGCGCGGCGAAGCGTAGGATGTGGCAACTGCGTCTGCTTCTAAAAAATCACGGGATTTCAGCCCGGCAACGATACCGGCGGCAAATGCCTCGCCCAGTTTTGCCAGCGCTTTCGGCGGCAGTTCTTCAGTAAATAATTCGACTAATAATGTTTGATTCATATTGGAATTCCTGTCCATTCTGTCCGGATGCCGATCAGGCGGCGTCTGTTATCTTGATCGCTGGGGCTGGCTTGTGCATGTCGTCAGCCGGGCACATCGGGAAGCCCAGTGCTTCACGTGCTGCGTAGTACGCTGCTGCAACTGCGCGTGACAGATTGCGGATGCGGCCAATGTAGGCTGCGCGTTCGGTGACGGAAATAGCACCGCGCGCATCCAGCAGATTGAAGGTGTGTGCGGCTTTCAGGATCATTTCGTAAGCAGGCAGGGCGAGTGATTTTTCCGTCACTTCCAGCAGACGCTTGGCTTCTGCTTCGTAATTGTTGAACAGGGAAAACAGAAAGTCGGTATTGGAATATTCAAAATTGAAAGTCGATTGTTCGACTTCGTTTTGGTGAAACACATCGCCGTAGGAAAGACGTACGGTTTTTCCGTTTTCTTCGCGTTCGGTCCAGAGCAGGTCGTACACATTTTCAACGCCTTGCAGATACATCGCCAGACGTTCGATACCGTAGGTGATTTCACCCAGAATCGGTTTGCAGTCGAGGCCACCGACTTGCTGGAAATACGTAAACTGCGTGACTTCCATACCATTGAGCCAGACTTCCCAGCCCAGGCCCCATGCGCCCAGTGTCGGGTTTTCCCAGTCATCCTCGACAAAACGGATATCGTTCTGCTGCAAATCCAGTCCCAGCGCCTTCAGCGATCCGAGGTAGAGGTCGAGGATATTTTCCGGTGCCGGCTTCAGCACCACCTGATATTGGTAGTAATGTTGCAGACGGTTAGGGTTTTCACCGTAGCGGCCGTCTTTCGGGCGGCGGGAAGGTTGTACATAAGCGGCACGCCAGGGTTCCGGGCCAATGGCGCGCAGAAACGTACCTGTATGCGATGTCCCGGCGCCCACTTCCATATCGTAAGGCTGTAACAGGGCGCAACCCTGTTTGTCCCAGTAATCTTGTAATGTCAGGATGATTTGTTGAAATGTGAGCATCGTGCTGTCTGCCTTGTGCGCCCCGGAAGGAGCGGGAGAAAAATGTTTGCCAAACCTTCGATTTTAACCTAGAAATGCTGGTAAATCTGACATAAACCAGGACTTTGCTGCAATGCGAAACAAGTTTGCTTGCTGTTTAGATACGGATTGGCAATGTTTCTATTGCGCCAATTTTTTATACAAGGTATAAAAATCCTTTGACCAATTTCACGACCAGACGAGGAGTGGCACCACAGATGGGCACAATCGGGCAGGCGGATTCCCTGGATGCAGAGTCGCAACGGCTGGAACATTGGTATTTATTACTGGGGGAGCTGACACATTGTCTGTGGTCGCCTCAGGCGCTGCCCGCCATGCTGCAGGATTTTTGCCGAATTCTGGTGCAGCGGGCGGGGTATTTGCAGGCGGATATTCTGCTTGAGCAGCAGGGGCAGACCGAGACTTATACTTTCACCGCCGGAACGCCGGAACAGGCTGAACCGTACACCGGTGCTGCCGATGGCATTCACGATCTGATGGTCAGTGAACTGATTGCGCCGCAGAGACGCCTGACATTGCATGCGCGTGCGCCGGAGCACTTTACCGATGTTCATCCGTTGCATCAGGTGCTGAGCCGGTTTTTCCGGGAGCTTGCTGACGCTATCCTGGCGCAGCTGGGAATGCCGGGCCAACGGGATTTGCAGAATGACCTGGAACTGCTGGCGCTGTCGGTGCAGCAAAGCCCGTTTTCTATCCTGATTACCAACGCGCTGGGCGAGCTGGAGTATTGCAATCAGGCATATACCCGCCAGTCCGGATTCACACTGGCTGAACTGGAAAGCAAATGCGTGTTGTGGGATAACGGCTTTCCGGATGATCTGCGGCACCGGGCGGCATTTACCGCTCTGCAATCGGGCGAACACTGGCATGGCGATATCCAGACCCGCCATAAAGCGGGACATTGTTACTGGGAGCGACAGGTAGTCAGTCCGCTGTGCGATGAGCATGGACGGGTCACGCATCTGATCGCAGTGCGCCAGAGTCTCAGCGACGACCAGTTTCAGATCAGGGAAGTGGAACAGGCCTTGCTCCTGCGGGAGCAGGCGCTGGTGTCGAGCAGCAACGGCATCATGATCACGCGCAGCGATCATCATGATCATTCTATCGTCTACGTCAATCCTGCGTTTGAACGCATCACGGGCTACGATGCCGAAGAAGTGATCGGGCGCGAAGGCCGCTTTCTGGTGCGCGAAGATATGGCGCAGCCGGATCTGGAAGAAATTCGTTCTGCATTGCGGGAAAAGCGCGAGGGGCGTGCCCTGTTGCGCAATTATCGCAAAGATGGTTCGCAATTCTGGAATGAACTGCACATTTCGCCGGTCAAGGATGCCGCCGGTGCCATCACCACGCATTTTGTCAGCGTCATCAACGATGTCAGTGAACGGGTCAATTACCAGAAAGAACTGGAATATCACGCCACTCATGACAGTCTGACCGGTCTGGCCAACCGCAGCCTGCTGAACGACCGCATCACGCAAGCCATCGCATGGGCCAAGCGGCAGGAACTGCACGTTGGCCTGATGCTGCTTGATCTGGATCACTTTAAACTGATCAATGATGCTTCCGGTCACGGTGCCGGTGACGAGATGTTGAAACAGGTCGCGCAACGCCTGAATCTGTGTGTGCGTGACACAGACACCGTGGCACGCCTGGGCGGTGACGAGTTTGTGATTGTGCTGACGGATCTGCCTGAGAGCGAAGATGTGGATGCCATCGCTGAAAAAGTGCGGGATTCCCTGGCGCGCCCAATGCTGATCAATGGCGCTGAAGTGTTTGTGACTGCCAGTATCGGCATCTCGGTCTATCCGCGCGATGGCGATCATGGCGAAATTCTGCTGCGTTATGCTGACATTGCGATGTACCGGGTCAAGGAGCACGGGCGTAACAGCGCACGTCAGTTTGTGCCGGAGATGGGCGTGACAGCCATCAGCCGCCTGAACATGGAAGGTGCAATGCGGCGCGGGCTGGAGCGGGGGGAATTCAGTCTGCACTACCAGCCAAAGATTGATCTGGTGACGCATGCCGTGATCGGTGCTGAGGCGCTGGTTCGCTGGCATCATCCGCAGATCGGCCTGATACAGCCGATTGAGTTTATTCCGCTGGCAGAAGAGACCGGCCTGATCCTGCCGCTGGGGGAGTGGGTATTGAGCGAAGCTTGCCGCCAGCAGGTGATCTGGCGCAATCACGGCCTGCCGCCGTTAAAAATTGCCGTGAATATGTCTTCGCGTCAGTTCAGGCAGGACGATTTATCGGAACGTATCGCCAGAATCATTCAGGATTCCGGTGCTGATCCGCACCAGCTGACGCTGGAACTGACCGAAAGCATGGTGATGCAGGATGTCAGCAGCACGCTGGCGGCGTTACGTTCTCTCAAAAAACTGGGCTTATCGATTTCGCTGGATGATTTTGGAACAGGTTATTCCAGCTTGTCTTATTTACGCCGCTTCCCGATTGATGAATTGAAAATCGATAAGTCATTCATCAATGATATCCACGTGAATCCGGACGATGCCGCGATTGCGAGTGCCATCGTAGCGATGGGGCTGAGTCTGGGACTGAATGTCGTGGCAGAAGGGGTGGAAAAAGCTGAACAGATGCAGTTATTGAAAGAGATGCATTGCCATCAGGTACAAGGCTATTATTTTGCCAAACCGATGGATGCGGCGGCCTTTGAGAATTATCTCATCAGATATCAGGTGAAAATGTTATGACCAGGCTGCTGTGGCAGATTGCCAGTGTCCAGGAATTATCGCAGCAGTTGGTGGATGCCAGCCTGCAGCAGTCCTGCGCCGTCAGCGACGCGACCGTTTATCATTTCCGGCACGACGGGCTGGATAAACTGGCTATTTCGCTGAAAGACGGTCAGGTCGTGATGATCTCGCCGGATGTTCCGCAGGCGCAGCGCCGGCGGCGTCAGGATCTGCACGGGGAAACTGCACCGCCGGAACCGGTTGCCACCGATGACGGAAAGGTAAAATGAGCGATCCGGCAGGCCGGACATCAGACCAGAAAGAATGAATCAGGAAATTAATCACGAGCCGGCTCCTTCGTTGCCGGCATATCCCGGAATCGCCATTCAGAATGTGACGCTGGTGCTGCACGACGCACTGGCGGAACAGGTGTGTGAGCAGTTGATGTCCGTGCCGGTGCTGGGCTTTGATACCGAGACCCGGCCTGTGTTTCAGAAAGGGCAGCGCCACAACGGGCCGCACCTGATCCAGCTGGCGACCGAACAGCAGGTTTTTTTATTTCCGGTGCAAGGTCATGCACTCAGTGAGCGGCAGCATGCTGTGCTGAAGCGGATTCTGGAAGCCAGCCACGTTTTGAAAGCGGGATTCGGATTGAGTGATGATCTGAAAAGCCTGAAAGACAAACTGGGTATTCTCACTGCGCCGGTACTGGACCTGGCAAAAGCATTGCGCGAAAACAAGCATGCCGATATGGGCGCTAAAACGGCAGTGGCCAAATTTTTCGGGATGCAGTTGTCCAAATCCAAAAAAATCTCCACATCGAACTGGGCGCAGCATCCGCTGACTGAAAAGCAGATTCTGTATGCGGCCAATGATGCCCATGTGGCGCTGCTGGTCTATCAGCACTGGCAGCAGCGGCTGGAATTGTCGCATGTGGTTAACGCCGGCAAACATGCCCACGGCAGGATGCAATCCGGAATACCAGAGAAAGTGGATATCCCATGACGGTCGACGCACTGAGCGGGCAGGAACAACAGAGTTTTTTGCAGGCAATTACGCTGGTGCGTGACACTCAGGGACGCAGGCTGGCGGCTGCGTCGGTGACGCCGCAGCAGCTGATGCAACAGCTGCATCAGAGTATTGACCAGATCAGCCAGCAGGAATTCGACGGCAGACAAGTGGCGTGCGCTGCCGGATGCAGTCATTGCTGCCGCCGGCAGCGGGTGGAAATCACCCGGGCAGAAGCGGATTTTATTGCCGCACAGATGAAGTTGCATGAACCGGATCTGGCACGCCAGACCTATGCACGGTTGCAGCAGGCCGCTGCTGAGGCGAAGAAGGGGGCTGCATGTCCGTTGCTGCATGAAGAAAAGTGCAGCATTTATGCCTGGCGTCCGGCAGTATGCCGGAAAGCGCATTCGTATGATGCCAGCGCATGTGCGACAGCAAGCGAGACCTTGCCTCAGAATCTGGAACGGCTGCTGCGCTCCGAAGCACTGATGACCGGGACCCGGCTGGCACTGGACGACCACGGACTCCCCCAGACACCGCTATTGTTGGGCGAAGGCTTGCTGATGGCGTTCAGAGATGTATGGCCGATACCGGATCAGGCAGAGGATTGAGATGAACGCCCCTTCTCAGCCTCCATCCTCTCAGCAGAACTGCCTGCAGTGCAGACATTACTACATCACGCATGATGCCGGTTTTATGCATGGCTGCCGGATGTTTCAGATGAAAAGCCAGCGTTTGCCAATGCTGGAAGTCATCGCGGCATCCGGAAAGGCGTGTGAGGGATTTGCAGAGAAAATCCGGAAAAAAACGGAGTAAGCCGGAGGCGGCTCAGAAAAGCCGCATCGGCAAGCAGCTGCCGTGATCAGGTCCAGAGATTGATGGTATGACCTTCGCTATCCGTAAAGCTGCCGGCGACGATCATGATGAAATCAATCAGCGCCCAGATGCCGAGTCCGCCGAAAGTCAATAATTGCACGATGCCGGTGCCGATTTTACCGACGTAAAAGCGGTGAATACCGAGAAAGCCCACGAAGAAACAGAGCAATGCGGCAGGCAGGATGCGTTTACTACTGCTTGACTGCTGCTTAGGGCCAGTTTGCTGTGCGCCGCAATGCGGGCAACTCAATGCTGTTTCGTGAATTTCTTTTCCACAACCACGACAAAATACCATATCCATCACTGATCCTTTGCAGATTGCCTGCTGATGCCGGCTGAAGTGAATATCATAACAAGTTAAATAAAAAATACTACTGCATTCTGGATGCTGAATATCCTCCGGCAACCGTCTGACTATGAAACTGCTGATGGTGAAATGAAAAAAGCCGCCCGGATGCCGGACGGCCTGAGCAGGACAACAAAAGGCGGGGATTATTTTTTGAACCGCGCTTCGGCAATGCGGTCGGCCACGACGCTGGTTGGCAAGCGGTCTGCATCCGCCTGCGCGAATACTTCAGCCAGGGTCTCGCCGATGCGGCGTACATGGGCGTCCAGACCTGTTTCCGGCGTGTTCAGGTATTCGTAACATACCTTGATGATGCCGCCGGCGTTAATCACAAAATCCGGCGCATAGAGGATACCTTGTTCACGGCAGGCGATACCCATTTCCGGTGTGGCGAGCTGATTATTGGCAGCGCCGGCAATGATTTTCACTTTCAGCCGCGACAGTGTTTCTGGGTTCACGGTGGCACCCAGCGCGCAAGGTGCATAGATGTCTGCCTGCACATCGTAAATGGCGTCGGTGGCGACGACTTCGGCACCCAGTTCTGCTTGTGCGCGAGCCAGTGCAGCCTGATCGATGTCTGACACAATCAGTCTGGCGCCAGCTTCTTTCAGGCGGCGCGCATAATCGTAGCCGACATGTCCCAGACCTTGCAGCGCGACAGTCAGGCCGTCGAAGCTGTCACGTCCGAACTGATGCCGGACAGCTGCCTGTGCGCCGACAAAGCAGCCCAGTGCGGTGAATGGTGACGGGTCGCCGCGGTCTCCCAGTCCTGCCACATAGTTTGTTTTCAGCGCAACGTTCGCCATATCGGCGGGGCTGGTGCCGACATCTTCGGCGGTGACGTAGCGGCCGCCCAGACGCTCCAGCGCTTCGCCCAGTGCTTCAAACAGCGCAGGTGTTTTATCGGTTTTCGGGTTGCCGATAATCACGCTCTTGCCGCCGCCGATGGGCAGTCCGGCAACTGCGTTTTTATATGTCATGCCACGCGACAGGCGCAATACGTCGCGCACGGCTTCGGCTTCGCTGGCGTAATTCCACATGCGGCAGCCGCCCATGGCCGGGCCGAGTTGGGTATTGTGTACGGCGATGATGGCTTTTAAGCCGGATTTGGCCTCTGAAGCGAAGACAACCTGTTCATGGTTGTCAAAATTGATTTCATTGAATACGAAAGCGGTCATGCTTATGGCTCCGCGCAGCAACAGTGATTCACAACGCCGGATAAGGCTGAATCATCGGTCTGCAAAAAATGTTAATAAGAAAAGTTAAAACGGGGTCGTGCGATTACAAACTTTCCACGCTGGCCGGTTTGGCCGCCGCAGGCATGGGGCGGTGATTGTGTCACGCGGAGCAGAGTATAAGTGAGGGAGGTCTGTTTACTCAAATCCGGCGCCTTTATTGTGATGGCGCCATGCAACGCCGAGGATCAGGCTGCACGGTGCATGGACGGATGCAGCATGGCGGACAATTCATCCAGATAACGGGTATAGGACTGAACACAATATCCGCGGGAATACGCATTCATAAAGCCGTGCTTGCTGCCGGGGCGGATCTCTGCGGTGTGTCCGCGTTGACGTAAATCCTGTACCAGTCCCGCCGGTTCAAATGCGGCCTCCTGTTCGGCAAAAATCAGGCGCACCGGACAGGTCGGACGCAACATGCGGTATTCGCGGATGCGGGAGCCATAAAACAACACGGCATTACGTATGCCGGGAATGTTTGCATTGACGTTGTTTTCCGGGCTTTCTGCGACGGACAGCCACAATGCACTGGCGCCCGCGCTGAAACCCAGCGCTAACTGAAACGGTATCGCCGCATGCTCCAGGACATGGGTGATTTTTTCCGTATAGCGGGCGATCCCTCCGCCAGCGATAAACGCCTGATACGCCTCCTGCTCGGAACGGAATTGCCGGGCAGGATCGGCAAATGGCGAAATAATCGTGGCATCCACAGCCAGCTGTCTGGCCAGGCTGTCGATTGCGGGGGTATGGCCGAAGACGTCGGTCACGATCAATGCGGCTGGACGTGAAGGAGAGTGCTCGCTTGCGCGGGAGCTGATTTGGCTGGATGCTGACACAACAGAATACGGAAAAGCAAAGGAGGGCGGAGACTAACGGACTTGCACCGGAATTGCAAGGGTGATGCCGCACACGACAAAATAAAATGTCTGATTGACAAGTGCTTTCGACGTCATGGATACTGACCGACTATGGTCTGTTCCCATTAACAGACTGACCTGAAAGCGGACAGATGAGAGCCATCTGCAACTTTTGTCAGTTTTTAATGTCGAAGCGGCCTTCCCAGAATCGAGCTATCCGGAGATTGTCTATGTTGCGACTTAGTTTAATCGTAGTATGCATTGCACTTGTCATGAGTGGCTGCAGTAAAAAGCCGGCTGATCAGGCCAAAACTTCGGCGGCAGCTGAAAAACCGCTCATGATCACCAAGGAAGATTTGTCCACGGTCAGCAGCAATGCACTGGCTTCCGGTCCGGTCATCAACGGCTCGATTCAGCCTGAGCGCAAGGCCGACCTGCGTTCCGAAATTTCATCGGTGGTACTGCAGGTATTGAAGGAAAACGGAGAATCCGTCAGGCGCGGTGATCTGCTGGTCCGGCTGGATGACACTTCGATCAAGGACAGTCTGAATTCTGCACTGGAAGCAGAACGTGCCGCGTTGCAGACCTACGATCAGGCGGAACGCCAGATGCAGCGCCTGAAAACCCTGCGCGCTTCCGGCATGGCTTCGACACAGCAGCTGGAAGATGCGGAAATCCGCCGGAATAATACGCAAAGCGACCTGGTCGCAGCAAAGGCCCGCACCGTTCAGGCGCGCCAGCAATTGCAGCGTACCGAAGTGCGGGCGCCATTTGATGGCGTCGTCAGTGAACGCAAGGTTTCTGCCGGAGACACGGCCCAGATCGGAAAAGAACTGGTGAAAGTCATTGATCCTGCCAGCATGCGTTTCGAGGGGCTGGTCTCTGCCGATAAAGTGACCAGCGTCAAAATCGGGCAGACAGTACGGTTCCGGATCAACGGTTACGGCAATCAGGAGTTCAACGGAAAAGTGAAGCGGGTTGATCTGGCAGCGAATGCCACTACCCGGCAGGTGGAGGTACTGGTGAACTTTGCGGAAGGCAGCGTCCAGCCACGGGTTTCCGGTTTGTTTGCAGAAGGAATGATTGAGGCCGCCTCTGCCGAAACCCTGATGATTCCCGGTTCTGCGCTGATCCGTGATGGCGATAAAGCCTATGCCTGGCGGATCAGGGACGGCGTGCTGCACAAGGTTTCTGTCGTCATCGGTCAGCGCGATGCCCGTCGCGGCGACTATGCGGTGCGCAGCGGCTTGAACAATGGTGATCAGGTGATCAGTAATCCGTTGTCCACATTAAAAGACGGCCAGAAAGTGCAGATGGTGGCATCGGCCGGAGCGACTGCTGCGGCGTCAGCCGCGGCCAGCGCCGCTTCCACCTCTGCCATACCGGCACCAGCAGGAAAATAAGCCATGTTCCTTTCCGACTTCAGTATCAAGCGCCCGATTGCGATGATCGTGATCATCATCGCGCTCATGGCTCTGGGTTTGCTGGCGCTTAAAAAACTCAAGGTGAATCAGATTCCCGATGTCGATCAGCCTTTGCTGGTCGTCAGCGTGCCTTATCCGGGCGCGTCGCCGGAGACCGTGGAACGGGAAATTATCAACCGTATTGAAAAATCCCTGCAAAGCATTTCCGGTGTGGATAAACTCAGTTCCACTGCTTATGAGGGTAGTGCCAGCATCGTCATCTTTTTTAATTTCAATAAAAATATGGTCGAGGCCTCGGATGAGGTCAGGAATGCGATTGCTGCCGTCCGCTATAAATTGCCGGTGGAAATGCGCGAACCGGTGCTGCAGCGGATAGACCCGTCGGCACAGCCTATCATGCAGATTGCGCTGTCCTCCAGCACACTGACACATGCCGAGATTTCACGCAAAGCCGAAGATGAGTTTTCGGACAAATTCCGTAGCATCGATGGCGTGGCGACCGTGAGTGTAAACGGTTCGCTGAAACGGGAACTCAGTGTACTGCTGAATGCGCAGAAGCTGCGTGAATACAATGTTTCTGTGGCAGAGGTGGTGACTGCGCTGAAAAACCAGAATACCACGGCACCGGTTGGCAAGGTCAAAGGCCCGCTGAATGAACAGAGTATTCGCCTGATCGGACGGATTGAGTCGCCGGAAGAATTCAAGGCCATCGTCATCAAGCGGCGCGGCAATGAAGTGATCCGTCTGGCGCAGGTCGCGGATACGGCAGACGGTTTTGCTGAAATCAGCGGTTTCAGCATGCGTAACGGTCATCCGAACGTCGGGATATCCATTACCCGTTCACGCGATGCCAGCACGGTTTCGGTGGCAAACCGGGTGCGCACGATGGTGGCGGAAATCAATAAAACGCTGCCGGCCGGCACGACCATGGAAATCACACAGGATGGCGGCAAGGATGCGGAGAGCAGCCTGGATAACGTGATTGAATCCCTGATTTTCGGTGCAGTGCTGACGATTTTTGTGGTGTACGTGTTCCTGAACTCGTGGCGCTCGACCCTGATTACCGCGCTGAGTCTGCCGACTTCGGTGGTGGCTGCATTTATCGCAATCTGGTTGTCCGGCTTCACGCTGAATTTCATGACGCTGCTCGGCCTGTCGCTGGCTATCGGTGTGCTGATTGATGATGCGATCGTGGTGCGTGAAAATATTGTCCGTCACATGGAAATGGGTGTGGACCGTAAAACGGCCGCCAGCAACGGCACCAGGGAAATCGGTCTGGCGGTGGCGGCGACCACGTTTTCGATTATTGCCGTGTTTATTCCGGTGGCGTTCATGCCCGGCATTTCGGGCGAATGGTTCCGTCCGTTTGCATTGACAGTCGCCAGCTCGGTACTGGTGAGCTTGTTCATCTCCTTCACACTGGACCCGATGCTGTCGGCTTATTGGGGTGATCCTCCGGGTCATCACGAACAGCCGAAAAAAGGCATCAGCCGCTGGCTGGCAAAATTCAACGCCTGGTTTGATCATCAGTCCGACCGCTATGGTCACGTGATTGCGTGGGCGCTGCATCACCGGGTCTGGATGGCAGTGATCGCCGGTGCGTCTTTTGTCGGTGCGCTTGTTTTACACGCGACGCTGGGCGGTTCGAGCTTTTTACCGGCTGCGGATAACGGCTCCCTGCTGGTGAATGTCCGCACGCCATCGAGTTCCAGCCTCGAATATTCGCGGCTGAAAGTCGAGAAAGCGGCAGAACTGGCGCGCACCATATCCGAAACCAAGGCGACCAACAGCACCGTCAACCTCAGCGGCGGCCGGGTGTACGTGGATATCGGCAAGAGTACCGAGCGCAAGCGTTCTGCGGCAGAAATTGCGGTCGAGCTGCGGCAGCTGGTGGCGCAAATCATCGGTGCCGAATATGTGGTGCAGGACGACCTGAATAACGGCGGCGGCAAGCCGGTTCAGATTCAGTTCTCCGGACCGGATGCCCGCAAGCTGCTGGAGATCGCCAATGATTTCATGGAGAAACTCAGGAAAGTCCCGGGGGCGGTGGATGTCGGTTTGTCGGAACAGGAACCGAAAGATGAACTCCAGATAGAGATGGATCGCGGCCTGGCGAATTCGCTCGGTATCTCGGTCAATGATGCGGCGCAGGCATTGCGGGTGGCATTTGCCGGTGTCGAAGTGGGCGACTGGGTCGATCCGACCGGCGAGGCGCGTGATGTGGCGGTTCGCTTGCAGCCGGAAGACCGGGTCAATCTGGAAAACATCGAGCGTCTGCCGATTTCGGTGACCGGCAGTGACAAAATGGTGCCGCTGGAGCAGATTGCCAGAATCACGATGGGCAAGGGACCGTCACAGATTCAGCATTTTGACGGCAAGCGCATGATTGCGGTGTCTGCCAACGCGCAGGGACGCTCTTCCGGCGAAGTCACCTCAGATGCGCTGGCGCTGGCCAAGTCGATCAACTTCCCGACCGGTTATGCACTCGAGCTTGGTGGTGCGGCGCGCTCGCAGAAAGAACTGTTTTCGGAAATGGCGATTGCGCTGGTCATGGGAATCGGGCTGATGTATCTGATTCTGGTCATGCAGTTTGGCTCATTCACCGCACCGGTGGCCGTCATGCTGTCGTTGCCGCTGAGTCTGATCGGTGTGGTGCTGGCGCTGTTGCTGACACATGGCACGCTGAACCTGATGAGTTTTATCGGCATCATTATGCTGATGGGGCTGGTCGCCAAGAATGCAATCCTGCTGCTTGACTGCGCCCGCGAGCGCGAACGCGAAGGCTTTGACCGGGAAGATGCACTCATGTATGCCGGTCGCAAGCGCCTGCGTCCTATCCTGATGACCACGTTTGCGCTAATCGCCGGTATGTTGCCGGTGGCGATCGGTTTGGGTGAGGGTGGTGAGTTTTATCGTCCGCTGGCCATTGCCATTATTGGCGGAACGGTGACGTCAACTTTGCTGACGCTGCTGGTGGTACCGACTTTCTACGACAGCATAGAAATCAACTATGACAGGATGAAGGCCAAATTCCTCCGGCGTGACGCCCGCTGGAATACGGTGATTGCTTTTGTGCTGACGTTCGCAGAGGCCATACTCACTTTCTTGTTAATCCGTTTCCTGTTCCGCCTTCCCTTCCGTTTTGCAGGCTGGCTGCGCTCAAAACGCCGCTGATGCCTGCGGCAGCGTTCTCCGGCAGATGCTATAAACCGGTCTGAGAACGCTGCAACAACCGGTGGACGGGGCATGCTTGACTTGCCGGTTTCAAATCAGGATACTGCGGTGACCGTTCTGTGACAAACCGTTACAAACGATGATTTCCATTCATAACGGCCTTTATCCGGGCCGTTTATTCATTTTAATCACAACAACAATTGAACTGGAGAGACTCATGACTCAAGAAGCCGGACAGCCAGCGCAGGCGAAGATGCCGCGGCAGATTCCGTACATCATTGCCAACGAAGGCTGCGAACGTTTCAGCTTTTACGGGATGCGCAATATCCTGACACCGTTCCTGATTACCAGCCTGTTGCTGTCCATGCCTGAGCAGCTGCGGGCAGGGATGGCGAAAGAGATTTTCCATACTTTTGTGATTGGCGTGTATTTCTTTCCTTTGCTGGGCGGCTGGATTGCCGACCGTTTTTTCGGTAAATACAACACCGTGTTCTGGCTGAGTCTGGTGTACTGCGCGGGTCATGCCTGTCTTGCGATTTTTGAGAATAACCGCAATGGTTTTTTCACCGGTTTATTTTTGATTGCACTGGGTTCCGGCGGTATCAAGCCGCTGGTGGCATCTTTTGTCGGTGACCAGTTTGACCAGAGCAACCGCAGTCTGGCGCAGAAAGTGTTTGACGGTTTTTACTGGATCATCAATTTCGGTTCCTTTTTCGCGTCCTTGCTGATGCCGATTTTCCTGAAGCAGTTTGGCGCCAGTGTCGCTTTCGGTATTCCGGGCCTGCTGATGCTGATCGCAACGATTGTGTTCTGGTCTGGCCGCTCTAAATATGTCTATGTGCCGCTGGCACCGAAAGACCCGCATTCTTTCCTGAATGTCGTCCGTACGGCGCTCAGCAGCGCGGCGCCAGGGCAGGGCAGAAACGGCTTTTATGTGGCTGTGCTGGGTCTGGTTCTGGCCGGCGGCAGTCTGTTCCTGATTCCGCAAATCGGTATCGTGGCGGCACTGTGTCTGGCGCTGGTGATGGTGCTGGGGTGCGGCGGCATGGGATCGTGGATGCAGCTGGAGCGCGCCCGCGGCGCACATCCGGATGAGGCAGTGGACGGCGTACGCGCCGTGTTGCGGGTGCTGGTGGTGTTTGCGCTGGTGACACCTTTCTGGTCGCTGTTTGATCAGAAAGCATCGACCTGGGTATTGCAGGCGGATCTGATGACGAAACCTTCCTGGTTTCAGTCGGCCCAGATGCAGGCGCTGAATCCGATGCTGGTGATGTTGCTGATTCCGTTCAATAATCTGGTGTTGTTTCCTTTGCTGAAACGAATCGGGATCGAGCTGACCGCGTTGCGCCGGATGGGACTGGGGATTGCCTTTTCCGGACTGGCCTGGATTGTCGTCGGCTTCATGCAACTGGCGATTGATCATGGTGATGCGTTGGCGATTACCTGGCAGATTCTGCCTTATGCCCTGCTCACTTTTGGCGAGGTGCTGGTTTCGGCAACCGGGCTGGAATTTGCGTACAGCCAGGCGCCGCTGGCGATGAAGGGCGTGATCATGAGCTTCTGGAATCTGTCGGTGACGATCGGCAATCTGTGGGTGTTGCTGGCGAATTCCAGCGTCAAGAGCGAAGCCGTCACGGCACAGATTAAAACCACCGGCATCAGTGTGACGGCATTCCAGATGTTCTTTTTTGCCGGATTTGCGTTGCTGGCAGCCTTGCTGTTTGCGCTGTATGCCAGAAGTTACAAGATGCAGAATAACTACCGCACATCCTGACCGGTTTTGCCGGTATCGCCGGCATGATCCGTAAAAACAAAAAACCGCATGCTGTTGTCATGCGGTTTTTTCTCATTCAGGTTGATTCCAAGTTGCTGCCAGAATCTGTCATGGTGATCCGTGTTTACTGTTTTTTTTCACGATGACTGATCCGTAAAAAAAAACGGATTTGAATTTAAAAATGGCACCGGGATATACTGATGTGCAATCAGCATGCAACAGTCCGGCGCAGCCTTTTTCGTGAATCATCCACCGAGCAGCGACATTGCGGTGAATCAAAGTTCATCCGGGTTGGCGGAGTAATCTGAATCTGTGATCTTCATTTTAAGGAACCACTATGAGTCTCAGCAATGCACAACAGGAAAATCTGAAAAAACGGCTGGAACAGATGAGGCAGCAGATTGAGGAAGACCTGCGCCGCCATAATCCGGGCAAGCTGGACGCCGGTGCAGGCGAGGGTGACTCCGTGACCAATGATGTCATCAGCCATGACACGATGGCGCAATATCTGCATCAGCATGAGGAGTGGCAGGCGCTGCAGAGAGCGCAGGCGCGTCTGGCGGAAAACATTGCCGATATTTGTCAGGAATGCGGTGTGCTGATTCCCTTTGCCCGTCTGGAAGCTGAACCGACCGCTGAACGCTGCATCGCTTGTCAGGAAAAAGTGGAGGCAGAGCAGCAGCGCCTGCATATCCATACGCATACCAGTATGTGAGGTAGGGCCGGGATTGCAGCCGGAGCACAATACAAGGGGCCGTAAGGCCCCATGTTAGTTTGACTGCCCGGTTTCCGGTCATTACCCGTCCGAGTTTTTTACATGCTGATACCGGCAATCAGCAGCATATAAATCAGCAGCGAACTGAAAGCTACCAACAGCAGTGCGCAGGTACGCCACAGGGCTTCGCCTGTTGTCAGTCCATAAGCATCACGCAATTGAATAAACATGTGCCGAGGAGGAAGCAGCACAAACAGCAAGGCGGCAAGACTCTTCAGTCCGGCGTAGCTGAGCGTGGTTATCAGCATCATCAGCAAAGCCATGAAAGATAAGGAGTACAGCGAAAAAACGGCATGGTCAAACATCCTGAATTGCCGCCTGAAGGCAAACAACAGCCACATGAATGGCAACGAAATCGGCAACAGAAGGAAGGCGAATTTAGAAACCGCGCTTTTCATTTTGTAGAGCGTCAGATCAGGATTCTCCGCGGCATGGATCAGACGATGATTCAGCCACCCTGACTGACCGACAGGCGTTGGCGTTTCTTCTGCGATGTCGCGCAGTATGAGGCTGAGCTGTCCGGATTTTCCGGAGTCCTGATTTTTGGCCGGATCAGTCGCCGCTTGCTGTTGGTTCCGGATTTTTTCCAGGATCACCAGTTCTTTCTGTAATGTGCTTTTTTCTTCTTTTAAATCATTTGCCGCGTCCGTTGTCTGCGGGGAAGCATTATTCTGGCTTTCTAGTCCGGCCAGTTTCTGGCGCACGATACTGATCTGTTTGTCGAGCTCAGTCACGGATTGCTGTAATGTCTGGCGAGTCATATCAGGATTGATCAGACTGGCCTTGTCGCCCTGCGATGAAGTTGTCAGTGAAAAGACAAAGAACATCAGAAAAATCAGAAACAGAAACAAAGCCAGCGGTGACACATAACGGGTGCGCTGGCCGTTAATATAGTTGCGGGTCAGCTGACCGGGACGGAAAATCAGGGCGGGCAGCGTGCGCCAGGATTTGGTATCGAAATGCAGCAGACCGTGCAGGAATTCTTCAATCAGATGCAGCAGCGAACGGTGGATATGGGCAGACTGGCCGCACTGATGGCAATATGCTCCCGACAGCACGGCTCCGCAATTGCTGCATGTGGTCTGATGGGTTTCCTGCTTTTCATGCGCAGCGCCATATCCCAGCTCGCTGACGATCAGCGCTTCGCCGAGCTCTTCGGCTCCTGTTCCGGTATCGATATTCATCAGCATCCCCCATCATCACAGACAGCGGATTGTGCCTGATCCGGCAGCGCTACTCAAATCCTTTACGAGCCAATAGCGTAGTAATTATGCAACGGCATGTTTATTAGACGTGTTTAGGACGCACCTTTGGAAACACTTTCTCCATCTTCCGGCTTCAGGCTCCAGAAACTGAGCGAAGACATCAGCGTCATGACGCCGAGCGTCAGAAATGCATGATGCAGTGCCGAGGTCACTGCCAGCTGATCAGATTGCGGCAGACCGCTCAAAAACCAGGCGGTGACCAGTGAACCGCAGGCCAGACCAAAGCTCATCGACATCTGTTGCAGGGTGCTGGCGATGGTGCTGGCCATGCTGGAATCCGCTGGCGGGATATCTGCATAGGCCATTGAATTCATGCTGGTGAACTGCAGGGAATTGAATAAACCCTGGGCCAGTCCGAGCGCCACGATCAGATACAGCGGCGTGGCAGGGGTAATCAGGGAAAATGTAAATATCGTCAGGCCGATCATCATGGTATTGATAATCAGCACCTGCTTGTAGCCGAAGCGCTTCAACACCCTGGCCGCAATCAGCTTCATACCCATGGCTGCAGCTGCCGAGGGCATCATCAGCATGCCGGACTGCCATGCGGGCAGACCTAGTCCCAGCTGATACAGCAGTGGCAGCAGGAAGGGCATGCCGCCCATGCCGAGCCGGGTGACGAAGCCGCCGACCACGCTGACGCGGAAAGTGCGCACGCGAAACAGATTCAGATTCAGCAGAGGAAAGCGAGCCCGCTGAGAATGCAGGGCGTATCCGCCGAGCAGCAGGAAGGCCAGCAGGAGCAGTGCTATGGTCAGTTCCGGCGAAATGGTGTGTTCGTCAAAAATTTCCAGCAGCCAGGACAGCAGCGCGGCACCGCTGCCGAACAGCACCAGACCGCGCAGATCGAGTGGCCGCGGCTGGTCGCCATGGTAGTCCGGCATATGCCGGTGAATCAGGTATTGCGCAATCAGGCCAACCGGCACATTGATGAAAAAAATCGCTCGCCATGACACCCAATGGACGATCAGCCCGCCCACCGTCGGTCCCAGCAAGGGGCCGATCAGCGCAGGAATAATCACGAAATTCATCGCAGCCAGCAATTCAGATTTCTGAAATGTCCTGACAATGGTCAGGCGTCCTACCGGCATCATCATCGCAGCTCCCAGTCCTTGCAGGATGCGCGCGACCACCAGCATCGACAAGTTGACGGACAACCCGCACATGACGGATGACAGGGTAAAAACGGCCACCGCGATGCTGAACACGCGCCGGGTGCCGAAGCGATCGGCAATCCAGCCGCTGACTGGTATACCGACCGCCAGGCTCAGGATGTAACTGGTGACCACCGCTTTCAGACTCAGCGGATTGACAGCGAGACTGGCTGCCATTGAGGGCACCGCGGTGTTGATAATGGTGGAGTCGAGCTGCTCCATGAATAGCGCCGTGGCGACCACCCATGGCAGATATTGTTTCACACGGGATGCTTCAATGGATGTGCTGGCAGTCATGCGGAATACCGTTGCGGCCGAAAGCGAAAATCATAACACCGAGTCCGCTGCGCTGCTGCAATGCTGCGATGCTACGTTAAGGCTTCTGTCTGTTGCCGGAGCCGGAAAATGCCCTGCCGTCAGCGCATCAGGAATTATGTTATCGTTACTGCACTGTTTTTGATGAGATATTGTATGAATTCTTTGTCTGTTTTTCCCATTACGGGCAAATGGCCAGCGAGCCATCCGGACCGCATTCAGCTGTATTCCCTGCCTACGCCAAATGGCGTGAAAGTGTCGGTCATGCTGGAGGAAACCGGTCTGCCCTATGAAGCGCATCTGGTTGATTTCAATACGGATGACCAGTTGTCTGCCGAGTTTTTATCGCTGAACCCGAATAATAAAATCCCTGCCATCATCGATCCGAACGGGCCGGGGCGACAGCCGCTGCCTTTGTTTGAATCGGGGGCGATCCTGATTTATCTGGCGGAAAAATCCGGTCAGTTATTACCGGCAGATCCGGCATTGCGTTATCAGGCTTTGCAGTGGCTGATGTTCCAGATGGGCGGCATCGGCCCCATGTTTGGTCAGGTTGGTTTCTTTCACAAATTCGCCGGCAGGATGTATGAAGACAAACGTCCGCTGGAGCGTTATGCGAGCGAGTCAAAGCGTCTGCTGAATGTGCTCAATCAGCATCTGCGCGATCGTCAGTGGTTGTGCGGCAGGGAATACAGCATTGCCGATATCGCGACTTTTCCGTGGGTCAGAAACCTGACGGGTTTTTACGAGGCCGGTGATCTGGTCGGGTTTTCGGATTTTCCCGAAGTGCAGCGCGTACTGGAGCAATTCCTGCAAAGGCCGGCAGTACAGCGCGGCTTACTGATTCCGTCGCGCGACTGACAGCGCTTGTCAGATTTTGCTGCGCTGACCCTGATTCAATCACGACAGGATAAGCGCAGCAGAGAGGTGCGGAATATCAGCGGGCCTCTTTCGTTGATTTCCTCTGCAATACAAAAATCGGTTGCGCCCATTCGGTGTCTTTTTTCTTTTTGCTGGTGATCAGCGTCAGTTCCGATGGGTCGTAGACATCGGTATTGTGCGTCAGCGGCGTGGTCATTAGGTACTGGGCATCGGTGTTTTTCAGGAATTCGCCGACCAGCTGGATATTGCGGATATCCAGATGGGCGAACGGTTCGTCGATGAACACAAAGCCGCCGGAGCCATCTTCCGATTTCAATAAACCGATCAGCAGGATCAGCGATTTCATCACCTGCTGCCCGCCGGAGGCTTCGCCGTCGTTCATACCGATCGGGCCTTTGCCGTCGAATTTGAAACGCACATGCAGTCCGGCCTGCGCCAGCTGGATGTCATCGTTTTCCAGTTTGACCGGATCGGTGTGCACTTCGATGCCGGCCAGTTCGCCGAGCTGTTTAATATTTTTGCTGTAAGCCTTGATGGTGTAGCGCAGCCTGTCCATGTAGGCGGCACGGGCATTGATGGTGGCTTCGATGGCACGGTTATTCTGGTAGCGGCGCTCATCGGTTTCTGCCTGCCGGCCCTGCAGCAATGCATTCAGCCGCGTGTACTGATCGACCACGGTGGAATCGGTTTCCCAGTCGTCGCGCGCCAGATTGTTGACGAGGCTGCGGATGCGTAATTCGACCTGATGCACGTTTTCATGCTCAGCCACCAGTTCCTGACGATGCGAAGTCCGTTTCCATTGCGACGGCAGATTGTGCCAGGTATCGCGCATGGTGCGCAGGGTTTCAAACTGCGCCTTGCGTTCTTCTGCATGGCGTTTTTCCAGACTCCGCGATTGTGATTCTGCATCGGCAATCGCGGCCTTTGCCTGTTCCCATTTGAGGTGCGTGACAGAGCGCTGTTCGGTCGCAGCTTTCAGCAATGGCGCCAGTTCTCCGAGTCGGCTGCCGGTTTCGATGCGCTGCTGTTTCAGTGGCTGGGTATTGCGGCTGGCTTCTTCAAATTCGGCATGACGCGCACTCAGTTCCTTGGCCGCATCAACACCGGCCAGACGCGCTTTGTAGCTGCTGATTTCACCAGCCAGCTTGCTGATGTTCATGGTCAGCACGTCTTCCTGCGATTGCAGGCGCGGTAGCGATTTCAGTAATGCTTCCAGACGCTGGGTGCGGCCGGCGTTACCAAAGCGGTAGCGCGATACTTCGACGAATAAAGAGCGACCGCCGCGACGTTCAAAATGATAGGCATCGGGGGTGATCCATTCCTGCGATTTGGGCAGTTTCATGCCGGCTTCGACGGAGGATACGGTGTCGATGCGCTGCAACTGTTCAATCAGCCAGCCCGGTGCCTGTGCCGTGAAATTCACCACCGACAACAGGCTCTGGTCCCGGACGGACGGTGCGCTGATGCGGTCCGGTACGATGAAGTGACTGTATTTCTGCTTTTCGCCGATGCGGTAGGCGGCGCTGGCGTCGCTGGCTTTATCGAGCAGGATCACCGAGGTATAGCCGCGCAGGACACCTTCAACTGCACCCTGCCATTGCGGATCGGTGACTTCGACGATATCGGTCAGCATGCAGTGTGCAATGCCGGCATCGTTCAGCGCACGCCGCATCTGGCGCACATTTTCCGGGTCGGGCAGCGAGGATTTGCCCTGCAGTGCGGCGATGGTATCCATCTCTGCGGCAATACGCTGGCTGAGGCTGTCGCGGTCAAGTTTCAGCCGTGACAGTTCGGCTTCTTTTTTCTCCAGATCGTCGGCAATGTTGGCGACATCAGCATCGGCTTCCGCGGCCAGCTTTTGCAGTCGCGCTTTTTGTTCGAGCAGGCTTTCCTGCGGCTTTAATTTGGCATTGATCTGCTGCAGTTTTTCGCGCAGGGCGGATTCTTCCGCTTCCAGTGCAGCTTCGGCTTCCCGGGCTTCCGTCACCAGTTGCGCCTGCTGTGCAAGTTGCTGCCTGCGTTCCGACAAGGCCTCGTCCTGGGTTTTCAGGAAGCGGCGCGAGGCGCGCAGCGCCTGACTGGTGGCTGCGGCTTTTTCCAGCGCTTCATGGTATTGCAGCGTGGGCAGGATTTCTTCCTGCAGGTCGCGTTTTTCCTTGCCCAGACTTTCGTACTGGTGGTAGTTCGCCACCTTCAGGCGCAGGCCTTCGAGATTGGTTTTGGCTGCCTCGAGTTCGGTTTCAAAACGCTGCAGTTCTACTTCGGTATCGTGCTGGTGGCGTTTGGCATCGTCATATGCGTCCAGCACTTCCTTGTCGCCGAATACCTGAAACACCAGATCGAGCAGCTGACGCGGCGCGTATTCGCACAGCTTGTCGGTTTCACCCTGTTCCAGCGCCAGCACTTTGCCCATGGCATTCGACAGACCCGCATGGGACAGGCGTTTCCGGTAGCTTTCCACACCCAGCCAGTCGCTGGCTTCCAGCACTTCTTCAATCTCGGTTTTACCGCCGCGCATCAGGTATTGACGTTTCCAGTCACCACCGTTTTTTTCAATTTTGCAGAACAGTGTGACTTCATCTTCGTACAGGCCGGACATGCGGAACGGACGATTGGAAATCTGCGGGCCGACCGCACTGTTATCGACCACTGCCCTGATCCACGCGGTTTGCTGTCCGGAATGGCGGGCATAGTGTTTGTAGGAACGCCCCATCGAGCATTCCAGTCCGAACAGGGTGCGCAGCGCATCGAGCAGCGTGGTTTTGCCGGAACCGTTTTGTCCGGCGATGGTGATGATCTTGGCGTCAAGCGGAATATTTTTAATCCGCTGCCAGTAATCCCAATGGACGAGTTCGAGAGATTTGATATGAAACATGGGGCTTATTGGTCTTCCGTATAGTCTGTCGTGTCCGGCGTTATCGGTTCATCCGCGGCTGGCATGCCGAGTACCGCCGGCGTGCGGGTTGCCGGAATCTGGAAAATATCGGACAGTGCGCCGTTGATGATGCGGTCTTTCAGGGTGTCGGTGTCCATCAGCAGATCGAGCAGCGGACCTTCACAGATCAGGTCGCCCTTGCGTTCGATAAAGCCGATGCGGGCGAGCTGGCCGAGATTCATGTCCATGCGGGTTTTTTTGCCGAGCTTGTCGCCGAAATCGGCCAGCAGCGCACGGTAGGAAATGCCGATCGAGGTGTCTTCCGCGCGCGGCAGGGGTTTTTCCTTGCCGAACATATCGTTCTGGTCTTCTTCAGCCAGCTGATGCGCTTCCTGGCGTTCGCGTTTGGGCAGGATGATCAGCGACCACAGCACCACCAGCAGCGCCACGCCATCGCGCGCGAGACCGACATTGTTGTTCTGCCAGGTTTCACGGGTGCCGAATACTTTGGCTTCGCTGTCGCGGGTGAGTGCCAGCGTCACATAATCCGCATACACATTGTCGATGAATTTCATGCCGCAGGCTTTCAGGCGACCATCGAGATCGGCGCGGAACAATTCATCCGACAAAGCACGCTTGACCAGTTTGTCGTCACGGCGCAGGGTTTGATGCGCGAGCAGGCGCGCAATCAGGATTTGTGCATCTTCAGTCATGGTGTGTCTCTGATGGATTCCTGGTGTGCCGTTACGTCGGTGGCAGGATGATTTTCGGTGCCGGGGGCAACGGCCGCCGCGATCAGGCTGGCAACGGAAATTGCCGCGACATGCGGATCATTGAGTTTTTGCATTTTGTCTTTGGAATGAAATTCCAGCGGCAGCCGCGCCAGCGTTGCGGTGGCGCCTTGCAAGGCAGATTCATTGGCGTCTCCCAGCAGCGGCAGCATCGATGCACGATAAGAGGCAATCGCAAAGCTGGCTGGCAGCAGGATATCCTGCAGGGCCAGCGGTTTGGTACGGGCGTCGGAGCGGCTCAGCAATCCCAGCCAGTGATCGAGTTCATGCAGGGCGTCGCTGTCGTCATTGGCGACGGCGACCGCATTTTCACCCGCCGGCAGCGCGCCTGCCACGGCGGAGATGCGATGGCTCAGTAATTCGCTTTCTGCGACATCGATCATTTCGGACGGGGTGATGAACAGCGGAGTCACCGGCTGCGCCAGCGCACCGTCGGCCAGTGCCGCCAGATCATCTTTTTGCAGCAGCCAGGTTTTGATGTCGGTGGTGGAGAGACCGGATTGCCCCAGATGCACGCGTTGCCGCTCGATCTGGTTCAGCGCGCGCGAGAACATGCCCTGCATATTCAGCAGGGCGCTCTGGGCGCGGCCAATCGCTTGCGCGGCGCGGTGCGTGGCGGCATCGGCGCGTTCGTCGTGGGTGATGGCGTGGATAATCTCGGAACCTTTTTCCACCCAGTCGCAGGCGGTATGCCATTTTTTCTGGGCCGTGCGCAGCTGGAATTCGGAGCCGGAGGCGATCGCATCGGAAAATTCTTCGGTCAGTTCAATCAGGCGGCCCAGCAGGTGATGCAGCTGTTCGACCGAGACACCGCCGACCGCCTGCGCACCGGCGACCTGCGTCAGCATATAGCTCATTTCGGCCTGATCCTGATTCTGTTCGGTATGAATCAGCGATTCGAGTGCCGCCAGCACATTGCGGGCGGTTGGCGTGATGCGGTACACCGACTGGCTTGCATCCCACACCAGCAGGCCGGTGGAACGCAGGCGCGACAGCACGGTTTCCAGCGCATCCGGCTCCAGATAACCCAGCTTGGCATTGATATCAGCACGGCTGACCGCCGGCGATTCGACATCGGACGCCAGTTCGCGCAGCACCAGGAGACGCAGCAACACGCCGTTAAATCCGCCATGAAACAGCGCAGTGAATGCCTGCAGGACAGGCTGGGCGCGTTTTAAGGGGGAAACGGCGGCAACGTCATCGGGGGAAATGCCAGTTTTGAAATACGTCTGCAGAGCCAGGTCTTCGCCGCTCTGGACGTGAACGTCGTCACTAAAATTTTGCATACGGCATTTTACCTGCTTGTACCGGGCTTGAATATTGTCGTTTATTTAATGTGTGGCTCGCGGTTTATCGTCGTAACTTCTCCGGCAGACTGCGGGCGCCGATCCTCTTGCCTGCCGGTTTTCAAGCCTGCACGGGCGTTTGTCTGCCGCTTGGTATGTTAAATATACTGGGGGGAGTATTTTTAAAAGACCTTTATTCATATGGAGAATGAGGTTAAATGAAAGGATACTCCCCTATTTTCCTGAAATTTCAGGCAACGGGCAGAGGGCAGGGGGATTGTTTTGATTGGCATAACAATGATTTTCCGGAATGCGGGTTTTTCCTTCCGGCGGGTGCTTATACAATCCTTGTCCCGACAATGTGAAAGAAAACAGAGATGATGACAAGCCGTATTCATGTAATATTTGATCCGCTGTGCGGCTGGTGTTACGCCCTTCACCCCGCGCTGCACCTGCTGGCCGGGCTGGAGACGGATGCCGCGCGGGAGATTGTGTTGCATCCGGGTCTGCTGTTTCAGGCGCCGACGACAATCGCACACGGTTACCGGCAGCATATTCTGGCGGCCGATCAGCGTATTGCCGAACTGAGCGGGGTTCGTTTCGGTGCGGCGTATCAGGACAAAATCCGGCATGCCGCGACCTTGCAGTTTGATTCCAGAGCGCCGTCTGCCGCGGTGATGGCGATGGCAGCCGACAATGTCTATGCCGGAATGACGATGCTGGCTGCGGTGCAGGATGCCCATTATGTGCATGCGCAGGATGTCAGCGATCTGGCCGTGCTGACCCGGCTGGCGTTGGCGCAGGGAATGGCGGAGCAGGCATTTTTGCAGCGCTATCAGGCGCAATATGCCGCTTTGCCCGTCACGGCGGCAGACACGCACCGGCTGATGCGGGAAGCCGGTATTCATGGATTTCCGGGGCTGGTGCTGGAACAGGACGGACGATGGCAGACGCTGGATCATCAGTCCGCTTACGGCCGGCCGCAACAATGGCTGGCGCAGCTGCAGCTGTAGCAGTTGCCGGAGATGAAAACGACCTGAATCCTGATGGGGAATCGCGTGTTTGAAGTACGCTGTACGCTGTCACCCGAATTCAGGTGACAGCGCCGGACGAGGGCAGGAATGATGAGCGGATAGCAAGGGAATTATGCTATTGCGCTTGATTCAGTCAGCCCAGTTGTTCCATCGCCATTTTGTAGGTTTCACGGCAGGTGGCAACCGAAGTGGCGGAAATCACTGCGGTCAGGGTGACAAACGCGGCAACCGGCATCCAGCCGGTAGGGCCGGTTTCCAGAATTGATGCGCTGATGGTTGGCGCAAAACCGCCCAGCGCAAACCCGATCTGGGTGCCGATTGCCATGCCGGACAGGCGGACGCGGGTGCCGAACATCTCACCGTATAAAGAAGGCCAGACACCGTTCGCCGCGCTGTACACCACGCCTGACAACACCAGGCCGAAGAAAAAGATCAGCGGAATATTCACGACGCTGATGGCCCACATATACGGCCAGATCAGCGCTGCCGAGCCGAGTGCGCCAAAGATGAATACCGGCTTGCGGCCGATGCGGTCGGACAAGGAGGCGAAAGCCGGAATGGCGCCCAGGGCGATCACGTTGGCGAGCACCAGCACAGTCAGCATGGTGGCGCGTGGAATATGCATGGTATTGACAGCATAAGACAAGGTGAACACGCTGAAGATGGTGCTGACGACCGACACCAGCGCAGCGAAGATCACCCGCAGGACATTGGCCTTATTACTGGTAAACAACATGGTGACCGGCGCTTTTTGCGATTTCCCCTCGTTTTCCTGAAACGCCGGCGTTTCCGGCAAGGTGCGGCGTACCCACATGCCGACCGCTACCACCAGCGCGCTCAGGAAGAAGGGAATGCGCCAGCCCCAGGACAGCATCTGGTCTTCGGGCAGGGCAGAGATCGGTAAAAATACCAGAGTTGCCAGAATCAGTCCGGCCTGGGTGCCGCTCAGCGTGAAGCTGGTGAAAAATGCGCGGCGGTGAGCCGGGGCGTGTTCCAGCGTCATCGAATTGGCGCCGGCCTGCTCGCCCGCTGCCGACAAACCTTGCAGCATACGCAGGATGACTAACAGGACGGGGGCGGCAATGCCGATCTGATTGTAAGTCGGTAATAATCCCACCATGAAGGTCGATGCTCCCATGAGCAGCAAGGTGAAAGTGAGTACCCGTTTGCGTCCGTAAATGTCGCCAACGTGACCCAGCACGATGGCTCCGATAGGGCGGGTCACATAACCGACGCCGAAGGTCGCGAAGGCGGCGATGGTGGCAGTGACGGGATCGAAAGAAGGAAAAAATATTTTGCCAAAGACTAAGGCTGCAGCGGTGCCGTAAATAAAGAAATCATAATATTCAACGGCGCTTCCTATCCAGCTGGCGAGCGCAGCTTTGCGCGAAGCACTGGTGGATGAACGGCTATGTGTCGTAGATAGTGACATGTCGGATTCTCAATAAAATAGGTGAGGTGACGGTAAGCGGCACAACAGTCTGCGCCACTCAACTGACAGATAAATGCTTAGAATTTATGTAAAAATCCCGCTTGCAGACCGCTCAGGCGCTGACCATTGACATCAGCACCGGCCAGATTGGCGCTGGGTCCAGCCGAGCCGCTGAAGCGGAAACCTGCATTGGCCTGATTCGTCATCACGCTGGCAAATGTGTACAGGGTAGTCCGTTTTGACAGGTCGTAAAACACGCCGACGTTACCGCCTTTGGCACCGGCATTGTTGTCGCTGGTATCTTTAATCACACCATATAAGGCGCCGATGCGTACTTGCGGATTAAGGCGATAGTCAGCCGAGATCTGGTAAATATTAAAATAGCGATTCGCATTTTTATCGGTGCCGGCCACCAGATTGTTCGGATTGGCAATATTGCTGAGAATCGTGCCAGCCGTCAGACCGTTTGCATTGGCAGTGATATTGTTGCTACGTACGTAGGCAAGGTAAATTTTACCCGGACCATAATCGTAGTCGGCATACAGGTTGTGATAGACAATATTGGTCTGTACAGCGCCGGTCGGCGCGGGTTTGGCGGAGATCCCGGCATAACCGGCGCGGTAGGGGCCATTGGTGTAATCGAGTGCCAGCTGCATCACGGCGCTCTGGCTCAGACCGCCACCTGCCTGCTCTCCCAGCGCATAATGTACCGAACCCTGAAAGCCGGCAATGCGCGGGCTCTTATACGAGATGTCATTGTCATAGCGCGACGGTACGCCAAAGGTGTTGACGACGGAGCCAAATGTGGTGCGCTCGGTGTAGTCAATCGCTCCGCCGACATAAAGTATCTCGGTGTTCTGACGGCCAAAACGGAATTCACCGGCCGGTGTGTTGATGCCGACCCATGCCTGGCGGTCAAACAAGTGATTGCTATCGGCCGATGCGCCGGTATTGGCATTCAGGCCTTGCTCCAGATTGAATTTGGCCTGATAGCCATTGCCCAGCTCTTCGGTCTCGCGGAAACCCAGACGGCTGCGCAGGATGCTGCCGTCATTCAGACCAATCACGTGATTGCCGCTGCTGCTGCTGATGTAACCGACGTACTGATCAATATCGCCATAGATAGTGACATTGCTTTGCGCCTGAGCCAAAGAGGAGCAGGTAGCGATGACGGCTGCAGTGAGCATTTTTTTGTTCATGAAAATCTCCATTAAATTTATCTTATATTGATTGACGGATGACATCTGTCTCCGTCATTTCCCCCTCAGCGTGCTGCAGAAGTGAGGGGTCTTCGTACTTCAGACCGAACTTAACCGGCGTGCTCGGAATACGCGCGCGGGATCGCAAACCAGGATAAGGTAGCGAGCAGGATGGCCAGACTTAGCATGGTCAACACCAAGGTCTGGGACGCTTTTACTGCACTATGAGAAATCAGTTGTCCAACAACGAAAGCGGTGGCGGTAATCAGGAAACCGGACAAGGCCGCCGCCCGTCCTGCGCAACGCGGAAACGGAGCGACCGCGCCGCCTTGTCCGCAGGGCTGATGAAAACCGTGGCCCAGCATGTACACGCATTGCGGAACAGCCAGCGTCAGTACCGTGCGGTATCCAAAATGCCAGAGCAGAAATTCACCGACGCCGCCCAGCAAAGACAGACCCGCCCCGAATTTCACGACCTGCGGTACCGGCCAGCGCCGCAACGCAGTGCGGCAGGCAATGGTGCCGCTTAAAAAGGCCAGTGAGCAGAGTGCCGGCAATACGCCATAGGCAATGCGCGACATGCCGAATTCACCGATAAATACGAACGGCGACAGCATTAAAAAAGCAATGGCGCCGCTGAAGCTGAGACCTGCCAGTAACGAGGAAAACAGAAATTTTTTGTGTTGCAGGAAATCGATGGCTGTGACGGATAAATCCTGTTCGCTGACAGCATGGTTTTCTGTGAAGTAAAAAAACACGATGCACCAGATCAGTGTCCCGAATACGGCGATCATGGCCAGCGTGGTATGCCAGCCCCAATATTCCGTGACCAGCCCGCCGAACACAGGGCACAACACACCGATCAGACTCATGCCGGTCATGCTGCGCGCCATGATGCCCAGCCCGGCCACTGCACTGTACTGATCGCGGATGATCGCGCGTGCGCTGATGACGGCACCGGCGGTCGCGGCACCTTGCACAATGCGGCTCAGTAACAGCAGCGGCAGATTTTCGGAACAGGCGCCGATCACGCCAGCGACGACATAAAAGGCCAGACCCCATAACAGGGTGCGGCGCCGGCCATAGCGATCGGCAATCGTACCGGCGACTAACTGCATAAAACCGAACGATAAGATGTAGGCGGTCAGCGTCCATTGCACCTGCCCGGTGGAGCTCGACAAGTCACTGGCAATTTGCGGCAACGCCGGCAAATACATATCGGTGGCCACGACTTGTGCCGCCAGCAGCAACATCAGCAAGATGCTGATCAGATTCGCCGGTGGCATCGTGTTTTTCATGGATGGCCGCCACTGTGGCTCAGCTGCGCCATGGCGGCAATCGCCAGCGCATAGCCATGCGTGCCAAAACCAAACATGACGCCGGCCGCCACCGCCGACAAATAGGAATGATGGCGGAAACTCTCGCGTGCATGGACATTCGAAATATGCAGCTCGATCACTCGCAAACCGACGCCCTTGATCGCATCTGCCAGCGCGATCGAGGTATGGGTATATGCCCCGGCGTTCAGGATGACGCCGGCAAGCTGGCCGGCAGCTTGCGCAGCACCGGCTTCATGAATCCAGTCCAGCAGTACACCTTCATGGTTAGATTGACGAAAATCAGCGCGCAACTGATGCTGCTGGCAGGCGGCTTCGCATAACTGGCGCACATCGTCCAGCGTTTGATGGCCGTAAGTGGCCGGTTCGCGCTGACCGAGCAAATTCAGGTTGGGGCCATTCAGGATCAAAACTGTTTTCATTTTCTGTCTGTGAGTATCTGAAAAAATTAAGCCATCATCGGATGACCGGGAACGGGCTGACGCATGTTCAGGCTGCGGCGTAATACCTGATCCGTGACCCACTTGGCTGCGCCATGCGCGCGTTTGGCCACGATTTCAGGCGACAATTGCAAATAGTCGTCATTGAAAACCTCGAAACTGTAATCGCCGCGATAACCGTTTTTATCCAGACGGCGCAGCAGCTCGCTGAGTTCGCGTGAGTGGATTCCCTCACCGGGGAACACGCGCAGATGGCGTGCCGTTTCCAGCCGCTCTTCGGCGCTGCGTATATCGCGCCACATAAAATCGGACAGCTGCACCATCGCGATTTTTTCACTCGGAATGTCTTCCAGATACTCCAGATCAGCCTGATTGGCGAGCATGTGAAAACTGTCGATGACCACACCCAGATTGGAGTGATCCGCCATCTCCACCGCTGCCCAGGATTGCTCATACTGGTTGATATGACGGCCCCAGGACAGCGCCTCAAATCCGACCTTCACGCCGAGCGGCACGGCCAGCGTTGCCAGTTTGGCGAGCTGGCGCGCGATCAGGGGCAGATCGCCGCTGGCATGGCTGGAAGTACTGGAGCACACCATCAGCAAGGGCGCACCGACCGCCTGGCATACCTGCAGCATATTCTTGGCGATATCGAGCTTATATTCGTGCAACGGGCCGCTCAGACCTTCGTAATCACGCATGACCTGGATGCCGGTAACCCGCACACCGCTGGCGCGCACCACGCGCACCGCTTCACTGATGCCGCCCGGATGCGCGGCGAGATCTTTCGCCCATAACATAATCTGCGAAAAACCGACTGCTTTCGAGGCGGCTAATTTCGATTCGAGGGGACCGGCCAGCGTGATGCTGTCCATGCCGAAATTACTCAGATTCATAATGCCCCCAGGGCCCTGAATTGTTCTGAGGAGACGCCGGGCCAGCCAAATAATTCCAGATACAGCGGCGCTTGCTCGATCAGCATTTCACGTCCTTTTTGAATGCGGCAGCCGCGTTCCTGCGCCAGCGTCAGCAAGCGGGTCATTTCGATTTTCATACCGCAATCTGCCACGATGCAACTGGCAGACAAGCCTTCCAGATCAATCGGCAAAGGATCGTCTGCATGCATGCCCAGCGGGGTGGAATTGACGATCAGGTCATAGCCTTGCGCACGCGGCGCAGCGATGCTGATGGTGATGTCCGGATAAGCCTGTTGCAGACGCTGCTGCAATGATTCAGCCTGCCCGGTTCTGGTGTCGTACAAGGCGACTTCGCGGATGCCGCGCGTTGCCAGCGAGGTCGCGATGGCGCATCCCACTCCGCCGCTGCCGACCACCAGGGCGCGCGCATGCGCCCAGTCGAATGGCGCGTCGGCACAGGTGCGGTCAAGGGCGCGCACAAAGCCTTCGCCGTCGATCAGATCTCCCATCAGCTGGCCGTCCGCACCCTTGTACACGGCATTGCAGGCGGCTGCCAGCGCGGCACGCGGCGTGACCTGATCAACGCTGTGCACGGTCATCGGCTTATGCGGAATCGACACGAAAATACCGCCGACGTTTTCTATCGCCATCAGCGTGCGCACGGTTGCGGTATAGGCTTCAGGCGGGACTTTGAGCGGGATCACGCGTGCATCCATATCGTGACGCTGGAAATAGGCATTGAACAAGGCGGGTGCTTTGACTTGTTCTACCGGCCAGCCGATGACAAAGAAGATGCGCGTGGTTCCGGAAATTTCGATCATGCTGTTTGCTCCGAATGGCTGACAACCAGCTCGAAACTGATGCCGCCTTTATAAAGTTGAGTCAATGCACCTTTTTCACTCGACGGAGCGCTTGCCTTGTCGATAAATACGATGCCTCTTTTTTTCAATTCACTGACGGCTTGCAGCACGTCCGGGGCGCCGATGCCGATGCGGATTAATTGTTCTTCCCATTGCAAACCGGCAGCGCCTTCCGGCGGCTCAATCAGTTGCAGATAGAAAGAGTGGCAAGGGCTTTCGAGCAGCAAGCCTTTCGGCAGCACGCCGAAAAAATGCCCGTCCGGTAAAGGCCGGAAATCCATCAGTTGCTGATAAAAATCAATCCACTCCGGTGAGCGGTCGCGCCCTATGGCCTGCACCACGCCAAAGAAATGCATGCCGGCGATGGCCGGAGGATTTTGCGCAACGCCGGGTATGGGTTTGAAATCGACGTCGTAAATCGAGAAGTCGCCAACCCGGTCGACGAAATACAAAATCGAATCGCCGGCGCCGTGCACGCCCGGGATGTTGAGTTCCATGACACCGGCACGGGTTTGTATGCCCCAGGCACCCATGTCGATGGCATGGCGGTAGGCCAGGTCGGCATCGCGCACGCGCAGCGCAATGGCACTGATACTGGTTGACTGGGTATCGCTGGTGGTCAGCGGCAATGCAACCGGATCGGCATTGACGATAATATTCATGCTGCCCTGGCGATATAAGGTGACTTCACGTGAGCGATGGCGGGCCGTTGCGACAAACCCCATTTGTTCCAGCAGCGCACCGAGTTCCAGTGGTCTGGCGGTCGCATATTCGATAAATTCTATACCGTCGATACCGAGCGGATTACTTGGCTCCGGCAGATCTTCTTGTATACTCATTGCACACTTTCGATGGTGTTTCTATGCATGTAGTGTAGAAAAGACGATCTGCAAAAAACAGACGCAAAAATCGCGATTACTGCGACAATCGCTCAAATTGCGCGATTAGCGCGCAAATCGGAGAAAATTTGACGATGAAACGGCAGGAATTAAGCGACGTCGAAGTCGCTAAACGCGATTTGATTGAAGGCTTCATCACCGGCATCGATGCCATCACTGCGTTCAATGACGATAGTGCGCGTCTGACCGCAAGCGAGCTGTCCGAAAAAATTCATATCAGCCGCAGTGCAGCACGCCGTTATCTGCTCACGCTGGTGCATATCGGGCTGGCGGCGACGGATGGCAAGTGTTTCTGGCTGACGCCGAAGGTACTGAATCTGGGGCGTTCGTATATCAATTCTGCCCGCCTGCCACGCGCCATCGTGCCTTTCCTGCAGCGCCTGACCATGCAGCTGCATGAGTCCAGCAATTACTCGGTGATGGAAGGGGATGACGTGGTGTATGTGAGCCGTGTGAATGCGCCGCGTCTCCTGACGACCGGTTTTGAGCCGGGCACGCGCCTGCCGGCTTATACCTCAACTGCGGGACGGGTATTGCTGGCGGCGTTGCCGGAAGATGAGTTGCACCGCTATCTGGAACGGGTTGAGCTGATCGCCTACACCCATCTGACGATTACGGATAAAGATGCCTTGTTTGCCGAGCTGTGCGCGATCCGGGAACAAGGTTATGGCGTGACCGAAAACCAGTTTGAAATCGGCTTGCGCGGGATTTCCGTTCCGCTCAAAAACCGGCGCGGCAACCTGGTCGGCGCACTGAGTATTTCGATGATGATCAGCAGCTGCTCCAAAGCGGAAGCCACCAGCAAATGCCTTCCGGCTTTGCAGGCGGCTGCCAACAGTATGATGCAGTGGGTTTAATCCGGCCCCGGCGTCATGCCTGAGCCGGGGCCGGATTTTGCCGTTGGTGCGGCAATTGCGGCAGAACGGATTTTTCCGTGATTTATGACGCGTTTAATTGCTGTTCCAGCTGGTGCAGAACGCGATAACAGGGAAGAACTTTGGCGACGCTGGAATTCGGTTCCCGGCCTTCTCTGATGGCAGCAAAAAATTCACGGTCCTGTAATTCGATGCCATTCATGGACACGTCAATCTGGCTGACGTCGATTTTTTCTTCCTTGCCGGTATACAGGTCGTCGTAACGTGCGATATACGTTGCGCTGTCGCCGATATAGCGGAAATAGGTTCCTAAAGGGCCGTCGTTGTTGAAACTTAGCGAGAGCGTGCAGATCGCACCGCTGCTGCTTTTTAATTGAATCGACATATCCATCGCAATGCCGAGTTCAGGATGAGCCGGACCTTGCAGGGCATGTGCCTGGATGATCTCGGCGCCGCTTTGATAGGCGAACAGATCCACCGTGTGGGCAGCATGGTGCCACAGCAAATGATCGGTCCAGCTGCGGGCTTCTCCAAGCGCGTTGATATTGCTGCGGCGGAAAAAATAGGTCTGCACATCCATCTGTTGCAGCCGGAAGCGGCCGTCCTGCACTTGCCGCTGCACATACTGGTGGCTGGGATTGAAACGGCGCGTGTGTCCGCACATTGCCACCAGCCCCCTCTGGCGTGCCAGATCGACGACAGCCTCGGCGCCTTCGAGGCTGTCGGCCAGAGGAATTTCCACCTGCACGTGTTTGCCGGCACGCAGGCAGGCCAGCGCCTGTTCTGCATGCAATTGGGTCGGGGTGCATAAGATGACGGCATCGACTTCCGGCAACGCGAGGCTGTCGGCCAGCTCAGTGGTGACGTGCGGAATGCCGTAGCGTGCCGCGATTTCGCGGGTTTTTTCGATTTCACGGCTGATCAGCGAAACGACTTCGACTCCGGGAATCTGGCGTATGCCATCCAGATGTTTGATGCCAAATGCGCCCGCGCCAGCCAGCGCGACTTTGATGGTTTTTGTCATGGTTGATTTTCCAGTATCAGATGGCCGACCGCCGTATTGGAAGCCGGTACGTGATAAAAACGTTCTGCCACCCGGGGCGCTTTGCCGCCGGCGACATCGTCCATCGCGCCACGGGCGATCAGCCACATGACCAGCTCTATCCCTTCGGAACCGGCTTCGCGCACATAGTCGATATGCGGCATTTTGGCCAGGTTTTGCGGGTCGCTGATGAGCTGATCGAGGAAGGCGTTATCGAACTCCGGATTGATCAGTCCAGCGCGGGCGCCCTGCAGCTGGTGACTCATGCCGCCGGTGCCCCAGATCTGTACGTTGAGCGGCGTATCGTACGATTCGATGGCGCGCCGTATGGCCTTGCCGAGTTCAAAGCAGCGATGGCCGGATGGCGCAGGGTATTGCACGACATTGACAGCAAACGGAATCACCGGACAAGGCCATGCTTGCGGCTGTCCGCACATCAGCGACAGCGGCACTGTCAGGCCGTGATCGACGTCCATTTTGTTGACGATGGTCAGGTCAAAATCCTGTTGTATCACGGATTGCGCGATATGCGCCGCCAGCTCAGGATGACCTTGCACCACCGGTACCGGACGCGGCCCCCAGCCTTCATCCGCCGGCTGAAACCGTTCGGCGCAGCCGATCGCAAACGTCGGTATCATCTCGAGGCTGAATGCGGTGGCATGATCGTTATAGACCAGGAAAATCACATCGGGCGTGTTTTCCTTCATCCAGGTTTTAGATGCTTCATAGCCGGCAAACACAGGCTGCCAGTATGGTTCCTGGCTCTTGCCCAGATCGAGAGCAGCACCAATGGCAGGGACGTGTGAGGTGTACACACTGGCCGAAATTTTAGCGTGTTGCGTGCTCATTTATTTTTTTCTCCGGTTACGCGGTTGCCGGCGATGGAGCGGCCACCGGCCAGCATCATGGCGGCATATTCTTCCTGGCTCATGCCGGTCATGCTGGCGGCCATGTATTGAAATGAGCGGCCATCGGTAGCCCCGATTTTGGCCAGAAAATAGATGTTGCCGCCAGCGGCCAGGCAGCGGTTCAGATCGCGTGCCAGCACAGCCTGTTTCTGCTCTTCCGTCATTGGCCACTGGTCGAGATACGCGCGTTCATCGGCTTTGAAACGGGCGCGGTTTTCGGCTTTCATCAGCGACATGCAGAACTGGTTCAGATGGTAGCCCAGGCGCGATTGCTCCGCGTCAAAAATCGTGGTGCCGGGGATGTCGCGATACGGTTTATCAAGTGCCATATGAGTCAACTCCAGTATAAGCGCAGTGGATTGTCCACCAGCAGCTTCTGCTGCAGCTCTGCGCTTGGGGCAATGTGTGGAATATAGTCTACCAGCAGCCCGTCATCCGGCATGTGATCTTTCAGATTCGGGTGCGGCCAGTCTGTCCCCCACAGCACACGATCCGGAAATTGTTCAACCAGTGTGCGTGCAAACGGAATCACGTCGCGGTAGGCGTGCGTTTCTCCATGTAATGCCGGCGGGCCGCTCAGACTCAGGCGTTCAGGGCAACTGACTTTGCTCCAGATATGCGGATGTTCACGCATCATTTTGAGGAATAACGCAAAACCGGGGCCGTCGACCGGCTGGCTGACGTCAGGACGCCCCATATGATCGACCACCACGGTAGTGGGTAAGCTGGTGAAGAAATCGTACAGCTCGGGCAAATCCTGAGCCTCGAAATACACGACGACATGCCATCCCAGCGGCGCGATGCGATGTGCGATTTCAGACAGCACTTCACGCGGCGTGAAGTCGGCCAGACGTTTGACGAAATTAAAACGCGTACCGCGTACGCCGGCGGCATGCAGCGCCTGCAGTTCGGCATCGCTGATGTCGCGCCGCACGGTTGCCACGCCGCGCGCCTGCTCACCGGCAGCTTGCAAGGCATCGGCCAGCGCCCGGTTGTCGCTGCCATGACAGGTGGCCTGAACGATGACATTTTTGGCAAAGCCCAGATGATCGCGCAACGCAAATAGTTGTTCTTTGGACGCATCGCAGGGGGTGTATTTGCGTTCCGGCGCGTAGGGGAATTGCGCTGCCGGCCCAAACACATGGCAGTGGGCATCGACTGCGCCGGGCGGCAAAACAAAACGGGGCCGTGAAGGCGCAGGATAAAAATCGAGCCAGCCCGGAGTTTTGGTAACAGGGGGTTCGTGGTTGGTAAGCATGGGGTGTCTTGTTTCCTGATTCAAAAGATTCAATTAATCGATGTAAGTCAGGCCGGCTTTGGCCAGACCTTCACGCATGTTGTAATAGTCCAGCCCGAGCACGCCGGAGGCAAAGATGGCGCGCTTATTGCCTTCGTTGGCTTCGCGTGCGGCTGCGGCTGCGGCTACTTCTTTCGCCAGTGCGGCTGGCACCACGACCACGCCATCCACATCGGCAATCACAACATCACCCGGATTCACCTGGGCACCGGCGCAGACCACCGGGACATTGACTGAGCCCAGCGTGGCCTTGATCGTGCCTTTGGCGTGAATGGCGCGGCTGAATACCGGAAAACCCATTTCGCTCAGATCCTGCACGTCGCGCACACCACCGTCGATGATCAGGCCGCGCGCACCACGTGCCTGGAACGAGGTCGCCAGTAAGTCACCGAAAAAGCCGTCTTCGTTATCGGTGGTGCAGGCCGCGACCACGACATCGCCCGGCTGTATCTGCTCGGCGGCAACATGCATCATCCAGTTATCGCCAGGTTGTAATAAGACCGTGACCGCGGTGCCGCACATGCGTGCACCGGTGTAGATCGGGCGCATATAAGGTTTCATGAGCCCGGTGCGGCCCATGGCTTCGTGGATCGTCGCCACGCCGAAGGCGGATAATTGTGCGACGGCTGCAGGATCGGCGCGAACGATGTTGCGTTTGACGATGCCTAATTGATTGAGACGTTGTGTCATGGGATATCCTTTTTAAAAATCCGGCGGAATGTCTGGCTTAACGCCCTTTGGCACTGAGTGCTGCATCAAGACGCGGGAACACGCGGCGCGCGTTGCCTTCGTAAATCTGGAACTTATCCTGTTCGCTGAGTATGCTGGACGCTTCGATGTAGCGTTTGGTGTCGTCATAGTAGTGACCGGTTTCCGGATCGATGCCGCGTACTGCGCCGATCATCTCGGACGCAAATAAGACGTTTTTGACCGGAATGACGGTATTGAGCAAGTCGATGCCGGGCTGATGATAGACGCAGGTATCGAAGAAAATATTGTTCAGCAAATGATCCTGCAATAACGGTTTTTTCAGTTCCTGTGCCAGACCGCGGAAACGTCCCCAGTGATAAGGCACCGCGCCGCCGCCGTGCGGTATCAGGAATTTCAGCGTCGGGAAATCGGTGAACAGATCAGAGGTCAGACATTGCATGAATGCGGTCGTGTCCGCATTCAGATAATGTGCGCCGGTGGTGTGGAAGCAGTTATTGCAACTGGTCGAAACGTGGATCATGGCAGGGATATCCAGCTCGACCATTTTTTCGTAAATCGGATACCAGGATTTATCGCTCAATGGCGGCGAGGTCCAGTGACCGCCACTCGGATCAGGATTCAGGTTGATGCCGACATTGCCATATTCTTTGACGCACTTTTCCAGTTCAGGGATGCAGGTAGCGGGATCGACGCCCGGTGATTGCGGCAGCATCGCAGCCGGGACAAAGTTATCGGGAAATAATTGCGAGACGCGGTAGCAAAGTTCATTGCAGATCGCAGCCCAGGTGCTCGAAACCTGAAAATCGCCGATGTGATGGGCCATGAAACTGGCGCGTGGCGAGAAGATGGTCAGGTCGGAGCCGCGTTCACGCATCAGGCGCAGCTGATTGCTTTCTATCGACTCACGCAATTCATCATCGCTTATTTTCAATTCCGAGACACGCGGCATCTGGGCACTGTCCTGAATCCCGGCAATCTGGCGTGTACGCCATTGTTCGAGAGATTTGGGGGCGGTCGTATAGTGACCGTGGCAGTCGATAATCATGGGTTTTTTTTGCACGATGCATGTCTCCGTGAAAGCAGAAAAAAAGGTTTAGCGTGAGGGCGACCACAGCGCAGCGGGTACCATGACCTCGCCGCGCATGATCAGGCGCGCGGTGCGTAACAGGGCAGCGCGCAATACGTTTTGCGGATTGTCCGGGTCCAGTCCGAGTTCGACGCTGAATTCTCCGGTGGGGTGTTCGACCGAAACATTGCTGCCGGTCAGTTGCACCAGTCCTTCACAGACCGAGCCTTGCAGCACGCAGGCGGTGGCGACCGTGACGGCGGCCAGCACGCCGATGGCGTCGTGGCAGACATGGGGAATAAAGCTGCGCGTACAGATACTGCCACCTGCACGCGGTTCTGCGATCAGGGTCATCTTGGGATAATTTTTGGTGCTGACGTCCTCCAGTCCCATCAGATGGCCGCAATGAATGCGCAATGCTTCCAGTCTGGCCTTCAGCGCGCTGTCCGCATTCAGTTCAGCCACGCTTTCATAACCGCTGCATCCCAGATCGCCGGCGCGCAACAGAACAAGCGGCATGCCATTATCGATACAGGTGACATCAAGCGAAAAAGTTTCCAAATCCGGGCTGCTGACGGTGACCCGGTCGCGTATCTGGCCGGTCGGCAATAAGCCGCTGCATACCGAGCCGGCGGTATCCAGAAAATTAATCGTGATCGGCGCGGCGCTGCCCGGTACGCCATCGATGCGCGCCGTGCCCTCATAGCTGATGCTGCGGCCGTTGGGCCCCAGCGGCGTCTGTACCGTGATATCACACTGCATCTGGGTATTGACGGTCAGCACCCGTACGGTGGTGCTGTCGCTCTGTGGTGTGATCAGGCCGCGTTCGATGGCGAACGGAACCACGGCAGCCAGCATATTGCCGCAATTCGGCGTGGTATCGACGGTACTGAGCGCCGGTTGCAATTGCACGAACAGGAAATCGAGCGCCACGCCAGGAGTGTTGCTGGGGCTGACGATACCGACTTTGCTGGTCAGCGGATGAGCGCCGCCCATACCGTCGATCTGACGCGGATCAGGTGAGCCCATCACGGCCAGTAAAACCCGGTCGCGTGTGGCCGTATCCGCAGGCAGATCGGAAGCGAGGAAAAAAGGTCCGCGGGAAGTGCCGCCGCGCATGAATAGGGATGGAATAGAGGTTTGCATGGAAAACATTATGCGTCGCCCGCCGCCAGCAAATAAGTGCAAACATTCACTAGCAGATATAACAAACTGGCATAATTAAGTTCATCATATGCATTTATCACCTGAAACCGGGGTAAGAGATGGATCTCAAGCAATTGGAGTATTTTGTGCACGTCGTTGAACTGGGCAGTTTTACGCGCGCGTCAAACGTGCTCAATATCGCCCAGCCCGCACTCAGCCGCCAGGTGCGTCAGCTGGAGGTGGAGTTGCGTCAGAATCTGTTGTGCCGCAATGGTCGCGGGGTGACTGCGACAGAAGCCGGGTTGCTGCTGCTGGAGCATGGGCGCGGCATCCTGCATCAGGTGGCGCGCGCCAAAGAAGACCTGGGCCGGATACGCGGTGCTCTGGCCGGACGCGTGAATGTCGGACTGCCGCCTAGCGCCTCGAAAATGTTGACCGTGCCACTGACACGCGCTTTTCGCCAGCGTTTGCCGAATGCGACTTTGTCCATCAGCGAAGGTTTGTCCACCTCGATGCATGAATGGTTGCTGACCGGCCAGCTGGATATTGCATTGCTCTACAATCCGGCGCTCACGACGGAGCTGGAAATAACGCCGCTGGCGGAAGAAGCGCTGTATTTTGTCGGGCCGCGCAGCGACGATGCAGTAGCGTTGCCGATTACGCTTAGTGAAATCGCCGGGCATGCACTGGTCATACCGAATCGCCCGAATGCGATCCGCATGCTGTTAGAGACAGAAATGGCCAGTCTCGGCTGCAAGCCCCTGATACATCTGGAAATCGATAGTGTGGCAGCGATTCTGGATCTGGTTGCCGATGGCGCAGGTTTTGCGATTCTGACCAAGTATGCTGTGACCACCAGTGCACATCCGGATGCCTATCTGATGCGTCCTATCGTCGCGCCGCAATTGCTGACGCGGCTGACCATGGCGACTGCCGCCGGACGCATCACCACGCTGACCCAAAACGCCATGATATCCCTGATAAAAGAGATCGCCGGTCAGGTTTATGCACACTGAATCAGGCAAATTCTTCGGTATCGATTTCGCGTTGCGTGAGCGGATTGTAGCGCGCACCGGACACGGGGCTGGTCTGCATCAGCGCATCCAGAGCGGCCCGTAACTCTGCACTCAGCATGCATTCAGCGGCACCGGCATTTTCAGCGAGATGCGCGAGGCTGGTGGTGCCGGGCAGGGCGATCACATGCGGGCCTTTTCCGAGCAACCAGGCCAGCGCCAGCTGGGCGATGCTGCATCCGGCCTGCGTCGCCAGCTGCGTCAGTTTCTGGTGTAAACCACGGTTGGCGACCATGTTACCGGCGCTGAAACGCGGCATACTGCGCCGTATGTCATTGTCTTCGAAGGCGTTCACATCGGGCGGGCTATCGCTCAGAAACCCGCGTCCTAATGGGCTGAACGCAACAAAGGCAATACCGAGTTCGCGGCAGGCGTCGAGCACGGCGATTTCCGGATTGCGGGTCCATAGCGAATACTCTGTTTGCAGGGCCGCGATCGGGTGGATGGCATGGGCGCGGCGCAGGGTCGCAGCGGAAACTTCGGACAAGCCGATGTGCCGGATTTTTCCGGCTGCAACCAGATCGGCCAGCGCGCCCACGCTGTCTTCGATTGGCACCTGCTTATCCCAGCGGTGCAGATAATATAAATCGATCACATCGGTACGCAGACGTTGCAGGCTGGCTTCACAGGTTTGCCTGATCGTGGCCGGACGACCATCGATGACACGTTTACCATCTTCCTGAAAAATCCCGCATTTACTGGCCAGCATGTAACGATGGCGGTGCCCGCTCAATACCCGTCCCAGTAATTCTTCGTTGGCGCCGTAGCCGTACAGCGCAGCCGTATCAAGTAGCGTGATGCCGAGATCGAGCGCGCCCAGCAAGACCCGCTCAGCCTGCTCAGCGGTCGGCGGCACACCATAGGCATGGCTCAGATTCATACATCCGAGACCCAGGGCAGAGACTTGCTGTTGCGCGATACGACGTGTTTGCATGAGAAATCCTTTCGATCAGCCCCGGATGGTAAACACCCGCCGCTACGCTGACCAGCCGGCGCCGTGACTAACAGTTATCGCATTACGGCATAACTTATCTAGTTGGCGCTTATTACTTATACAGCGTATAAAGACTGGAAGTTGATATTTTTAGGATTCCTGAAAAACGGGCTTTACCTTTCTCGTTCATACATTGAATTCAACCTTATACTTGGTGGGATGCATATCGCTCTGACACATGAAAGAAAAGCATTCGACATGACAACTCCAGTGATACAAGAAGAACCAACAGGCTGCGGAATCGCCTCAGTCGCTAACATTCTCGGGAAAACTTATTCCCAGATGAAAACGATCGCCAATGAAATGGGAATTTATGCCACAGATCAGTCGCTATGGTCTGACACGCAGTATGTTCGTCGCATGCTCTCAGCTTCCGGGGTGGAGACTTCCAGTGAAGAAGTCCCCTTCGTATCCTGGGAGGCATTACCTGACCTGGCATTACTTGCTATCAAGTATCACCAAGAAAAAGGCAAAGACTTTTGGCATTGGGTTGTATTCAAACGAGAGCACGACAAACATTTTGTTTTAGACTCTGCCAGCTACCTGCCCTCAAACATAAGAACCGATTTCAATGAAATGAAACCTCAGTGGTTCATTGAAGTAAAACAATAAAAAATAAGTCACGCAATGAGTGGCTATCCCTATGGAAAATCTACGTTCACCAGCGCAGATGAATATTCGGACTAATGTTGTCACCGGTTCGCAAAGCAAAGTTGCCACCTGAGAGTAGGGCTTTATGTCCAATGTAAATCGCTGTTTGCTTAACCTATAATAAACTGACTTCGATTGAGATGTCATGCAGCGTTTTGGTAGTGCTCCTCACGATAGATAGTGTCAAGTAATTGCCTGGAAATATTCAAAATCATGGATTGGTTCCCTATAGTTTTCGTTACGTTCAAGGTTCTCGTGCTGGGCACGGGCATGTTCTTCGCCATCAAGTGGCATTACGATCAAGGGCAGAAAGAGAAGGAGATAGAGAAGCGCGTGGTGCTGCGAGCGGGCGGTAAGGTGGCCGCAGTCTTCGTGCTATCGCTCCTGAGCCTGGTGTTCGTCACCTTCGTCTTTGCCAGGATGCTCGGTTTGGACTTGACCTTCCCATGATGGCAAAGAATAGTCAGCCGATATCCGGTGATGCGGCTACCGTCCTGTTCTTCCAGGTAGCTAAACGGACACCACGAGGCAATTTCGTAGTCATTTTTACGCTTCCTTCCTGCTAAATTTATATCAGAATTCAGCAGAAGACTTCCAGAAGTAGAAACAGCCAAAAGGTATTTTTATATGAAAAATCAACAGATGATACAAAATAAAGAACCTTCGAAAAGTCTCGAAACCGCGACTTTAGGTGGCGGTTGTTTCTGGTGCCTGGAAGCGGTTTATCAGCAGATACGTGGTGTGCTGGCGGTGGAGTCGGGTTATGCCGGTGGGTCGGTATTACAGCCGACTTACGAGCAGGTTTGCAGCGGCACGACCGGGCATGCGGAAGTGGTGCGTCTGAGCTTTGATCCGGCGCTCATCAGTTACCGCGAGTTGCTGGAAATTTTCTTCACAATTCACGATCCGACCACGCTGAACCGGCAGGGTAATGATGTCGGGACGCAGTATCGTTCGGTTATTTACTTCCACGACGAGACGCAGCGACAGATGGCGCAGCAGGTGATTGCTGCAATGGCGGCGGTGTGGGATGCGCCGCTGGTCACGGAACTGAGTCCGGTGCCGGTGTTTTACCGGGCAGAGGCTTATCATCAGAATTACTACCGGCAGCATCCGCAACAGGGTTACTGCACGTTTGTCGTGGCGCCCAAAGTCGCCAAGGCGCGTCAGGTATTTGCAAATAAAATGATTTCCTGATCTGTTTTGCAATTATTTATTTGTTATGATCTCCCGGTTTGCCTGAGGCTCCGTTGGTCTGAGCGTTCAGGACTATCACGACGGGAGAACGGCAGATGGCATTGCGCGATGTGAATGCGGCGACCATTGATCTGGTCAGACAATATGAGGGTATCCCGGACGGCGATCCGGCAACCAGTGCGATCGATCCGTATCTGGACCCGGTTGGCATCTGGACGATTGGCTGGGGACATGCGATTACGTATCAGGGACGCTTTCTGCGTGGCGATGCCAGCCAGCAGCAGGTTAGAGCCTTGTACCCGGGCGGGATTTCGCTGGATCAGGCATTGACGCTGCTGCACGCCGACCTGATGAATGCAGGACGCGATGTGCTGTCGGTCGTCGCGGTCTCGCTGAATGACAATGAATTTGGCGCACTGACCAGCTTTGTCTTTAATCTCGGCATCGGCAATCTGCGCAATTCCACTTTGCTCAAAAAACTGAATATGAATGACCGTCAGGGAGCGGCCGATGAATTTGGCCGCTGGATTATGGCGGGTGGCCAGCCTTTTCCCGGCCTGATCAAACGCCGCGCCGCTGAACGCGCCCTGTTTTTATTACCGGTTTGAGGAGATGTCGATGTTCACTATGATGTTGAGCAGGGTATGGAGCCGTCTGCGTGGCCTGGGCCTTGGCGTGCTGTTGTGCGGGGTGGCTGGTGCGTCGCCGGTTCACGCAGCGGAGCCAGAGCGTTTGCAGCTGCCGCTGACGGAGCTGCAATTCAATCAGCCTTTCACTATTTCTGCACCGGGATTGTGCCAGCGGATTGCGGCAGCGCAGCCGGGTGCGGTGGAGCTGCGGATACAGGGTGTGCTGACCCCGTATAAGCCGTTTGATTGCCGTCCGGGGACGCCGCAGGATGTGCTCGGATACCGGCTGCCGGCACTGGACAGCGATAGCCAGGCGGATTTGCGCGAAGTATGGCTTGGTTCTCCGTGGCGCGATGCGAAAGCCGGTTTTCAGCGCACCGTCAGCTATCACCTCAGCCTGAATCTGAATGGCAGTCCGCAGGAGCTGGGGAGCGGCATGTTCCGCCTGCAGGTGTTGCATCCGGTGCAAATGCTGTTGGGCTGCGGCTGTATTTGTCTGGTCGGCTTTGCGCTGCTGCGGCTGGGGCGCGATTCCGGACTGTTGCGTGACCTCACGCACCTGAGCATACAGCGGCGCAGTTTCAGCCTGTCCCGGGTGCAGATGGCATGGTGGTTTTTCATCGTGTTTGCTGCTTATCTGTGGCTGTGGATTGTCGGGGAAGGCATTCCGGCATTGTCTGCCCAGGCGCTGGGTTTGATGGGGATAGGCAGCGCGACTTATCTGACGGCAGCCGGTGTGGATGCCAGCAAACCTCTGCTGGAAACGGAAAGCGCAGGCTTTTGGCGCGATATTCTGAGTGATACGCAGGGACTGGCGCTGTACCGTTTTCAGATGCTGGTCCTGAACATCTTATTCGGACTGCTGTTTGTGATTTACGTGGTGCAGCATGTCCGCATGCCGGAACTCGACAGCAATATTCTGACCTTGCTCGGCATGAGCGCAGGGACGTATGCCGGATTCAAGATTCCGGAAAAACAAACCATGACGACGACCCAGGCAACGCCGGGCGCGCTGGCGGCCGATGATCCGAAAGCCGGATACGCTGCGGCACCGCTCAGTACCCAATAAGCTGCCCAGGCCGAGATTGCGGGATCAGTCGTTGATCCTGCTGTCAGCCGGTGGCAGGGAGTAACGCAGCAGCCACAAGGCGGCGATGCTGCCCAGCCAGTAATCGACAGGCACGCCCGCCAGCCAGTGGTGATGCCAGGGCACCAGCGCCGGTTGCAGCCGGCTGATGCCATAGGCCGGGTTCATCACAAACCACATGCTGTCTTCCACGATCCAGAACACGATCAGGCAGGCGATGATCCTGGCTTGCAGGCGCAGATTCCAGGTTTGCAGCAGCACCAGCGGAAAATGAAAAAACAGGGCAATGAACGGAAACACCCAGGCATGGTAACCGGTCATCGCTCGGCCACCCCAGAAGATATCGAGCAGCCAGTGTTTTTCAATGCGCCAGGTCGGCAGATTACTGCCCCAGCCCGCAGGGCCTTCAATCTGGATTTCGACCTGTGCAAACAGAATTGCCAGCAGGCAGACCCAGGCCAGCGTCATATAAACGGATTTGACAGTATTAGACATGGCGGTCAGTGAAAAGCCCGGACAGGTGCAGGCGGCGGTGTTTGCAGCACACGCTGGATTGCTTGCGCCGCTGCATGCGGCTTGCCCAGCGCGCGGGCGCGGGCGCGCATCTGCTGCAGTTGCTGCGGATGCTGCAACAGGTAACGCACCCGGTACAGCAGACTCATATCATCATAAGCCTTCAGCGCGACTCCTTGCTCCATGAGGAATTCGGCATTTCGTTCTTCCTGACCGCGGATGGGGGAATTCACGATCATCGGCAGCCCCATCGCGAGGCATTCTGCGGTGGTCAGTCCGCCGGGCTTGGTAATGACCAGATCGGCGCAGGCCATCAGACGTTGCACCTGATCGGTATAGCCCAGCGGCAGCAGCCGCCCGGGGATACGCTCTGCCAGTTCGCGCAAGGCATCCAGAGCACGGGTATTGCTGCCGGTCAGGACGATCAGCTGAAACGCTTCGTCAAGCTGCAGCAGGCGTTCTGCCAGTTGTTCCAGCCCGCCAATGCCGGAGCCGCCACCCATCAGCAGTACTGTCGCCTGCTCCGGGCGCAGCCCGTATCCTCTGGCGCAGGCAAAGCGATTGGCAGGTTCGCCAAAGGCCGGCATGACCGGAATACCGGTGAGGTGGATATTCGAAGGGAGAATACCTTGCTGCCGCATGCGATCGGCAATTTCTTCGTTTGGTGCAAAATAACCGGCCATACGCTCATGCACCCACATGCGGTGCAGGTCAAAATCGGTTACCTGCACCCAGACCGGGCAATGCAGTTTTTTCTTCAGCAGTAATCTGGACAGAATTTCTGCCGGTAAAAAATGTGTGCAGATAATCACATCAGGGGCAAAGGCCGCGATTTCCTTCAGCAAAGGACGCGCATTCAGATGCTCAATGCTGCGGCGCAGCCGTTCCATTTTTCCATCAGCCTGCGCTTCATTGCTGATCTGATACAGATAAGCCCACAAAGACGGTGCTTTGTTCACCAGCCGGATATACCAGTCAGTATAGATTTTACGAAAACCTGCCGTCACGAATTGCATTACATCCAGATGGCAGACATCGAGTGCGGCATCATGCAGCAGGGCGGCCGCGTGCAGTGCTTCTGCTGCACGCTTATGTCCGGCACCGGCTGAGACGCTCAGCAACAGGATTTTTTTTCTGACCATGGCGGAGGGAGTCTGGGAAATAAGATGAATTTCCCAGACTAACACGCAAGTATGATGCTTTGATGACGCCGTATTCCGGCGTGAGCGCCGCACCACAGGTGGTACAGCAGTGATCAGGCGCAGTGACTGCACCTGCAGGAGATGGGAAGTGCTGACCGGGGTGCAGCCAGCAGGAAAATCAGGGTTGCAGACGCTGAATCTGCCAGCCTGCGGCTGTCTTCAGATACACGATGCGGTCATGCAGGCGGGAGCTGCGGCCTTGCCAGAATTCTAGCCGTTCAGGAACCAGCCGGTAGCCGCCCCAGTGCGCCGGACGTGGCGGCTGATCGCCGAATTGTGCCACCGCCTGCGCCAGTTGCTGCTCCAGGATGGCGCGGCTGGCGATTGGCTGGCTCTGATGCGAGGCATGTGCGCCCTGACGACTGCCCAGCGGACGGCTGTGGAAATACTGATCGCTTTCTTCGGCGCTGATTTTTTCGATGCGTCCTTCAATCCTTACCTGGCGCTCCAGCGCTGTCCAGAAAAACAGTAAGGCACCAAACGGGTTCTGCGCCAGATCATGACCTTTGGCGCTGTCGTAATTGGTGAACCAGCAAAAGCCGCGCTGGTCAAAATCCTTGATCAGTACAATTCGGGAAGACGGCCGCCCGGCAGCATTGACGGTAGACAGGCTCATGGCATTGGCTTCGGCGACATCGGCCTGCAATGCCTGTTGAAACCATTTGCCAAACTGCTCGACCGGGTCGGCGGCGACGTCGGTTTCATCCAGACTGGCTTGCTGATAATCTTTGCGGAGATCGGCGATAGACATGAATATCCTTTTTAATAATAGCTAGGAGTTGATTCCCCGGCGCGCCTGCATGGCAGCGCCGAGTTTCTGCATCTGTGTGGCATTAAACAGGCGTTGCGCCATCGGGGCGATCTGACCTTCCTCAATCTGCATGTGCTCTGCGTAAAGCGCAGAAAAATCTTCCACATCGGAAGCAGAGAGATCGGTGCCGCTGCCGTCTTCGATCGCGAGCAACTGTTTTTCCAGTGTTTTCCACTGTGTTGCCATCTGCTGGTGCTGCGCCAGAATTTTATCCATCAATGTCGCCAGCAGACTGGCATCTTCATCCTGCGCCGTTGCCTGCAATTCGGGCAGCAGATCAATTTCCTCATCTTCATGGTGCAAGGGAGCGGCCTTGTTAAAGTAACGCAGTACGGCTTTGGCGGCCTGCTGAGCGCTTTCATCAATGCCGACGTCACTGAGGTGGCTGACCAATTTATCCAGCGTGGCTAATTGCTTACGAATACGGTCATGGCAGTGCTTCAGTACCGCGAGCGGCTGGTCAAAACCAGGGGCGCTGTCAAATAAACTGTTCATACTGGCTCCTTCTGGAGTGAGTGTTCCATATTATGCATGACGCAGGACGGCGATGCTTGCGACACATCAATCAGGGTCTTGTAAAATGGCGCCTGCTTTTCCATTTTCTCTCATTATGCAACAAGATACGGATATTGATTTTGACCGCCGTTTTGGCGGCATCGCACGGTTGTATGGCGCGCAGGCGCTGCAACGTTTTCAGGATGCGCATGTCTGCGTCATTGGTGTCGGCGGCGTCGGCTCCTGGGTGGTCGAGGCGCTGGCACGCAGCGCCATCGGGCAGCTCACCATGATTGATCTGGATAATGTGGCCGAGTCGAATATTAACCGCCAGATTCAGGCAACCAGCGACACGCTGGGTAAAGCCAAGATCACCGCGCTGGCGGAACGGATCGCGCTGATTAATCCCGGTTGCCGGGTGCATCAGGTGGAAGATTTTATCGGGCCGGAAAACGTCGCCCAGATGCTGGGTGAAGACCGGTTCGACTACGTAATTGATGCGATCGATCACGTCAAGGCAAAAACGGCACTGATTGCTTATTGCCGCGAAAAAGGTATTCGCCTGATCACCATCGGTGCTGCGGGAGGGCAGACCGATCCATCTAAAATCATGATCCGCGATTTGTCGCGTACCGAGCAGGAACCTCTGCTGGCGCTGGTGCGCAAACGCTTGCGCCAGAATCACGGATTCCCGCGCGGCACCAAGACCAAATTCGGGATTGACGCGGTATTTTCAATGGAAGTACTGACCATGCCGGAAACAGCTGAGAGCTGTGCCGTAAATACAGCAGAACTCACGCCGGATGACGGCGCCAGCCAGGTCGATGTATCGCGCAATGGTGGTGTGACCGGGCTCAATTGCGCCGGGTTTGGTTCATCCGTCGTGGTGACGGCATCATTTGGTCTGATGGCCGTGGCACAGGTATTGCGCCAGCTGGCTGGCATGAAGAGTGTCGGCCAGTAATAGCAAAGCGCTAAAAATTCCTTTAAGAAAAGTTTCCTTGAAACAATAATTCACACATTCCGTCTGTTTGCTGTCATCGCGGGCTTGAGTTTCAGGCAAGCGGGAAGTACAGTGAAAAGGCATGTATTGCACATGCTTTTTCACCGTCGTCACCGGTATATGAGAGGATATTCAATGAGCACATCAGACTTTGCCAGCCCAGTCGCTGATCATGAACAGAATGTAGTCAGCCAGATTGAGCAGGAGTTTCTGGCATTTCGTCTGGGAAAGGAAGAATATGGCATCCATATTTTACAGACACAGGAAATCCGGAATTTTGAGACGCTGACCCGGATTGCGAATGCACCGGAATATCTGAAAGGCGTGATGAACCTGCGCGGTGTGATCGTGCCGGTGATTGATATGCGCCTGCGTTTTGCAACAGGAAGTGCTAATTTTGACGAATCGACAGTCGTTATCGTACTCAATATCAAGGGGCATGTGATCGGCATGATTGTTGACAGCGTTTCTGACGTGGTGACATTGCCGGCTTCTGCCATCAAGCCGCCGCCAGAGCTGGGCACGGTTTTCTCCAGCGATTATCTGATTGGCCTGGGCGATATTGACCAGCGCATGATCATTTTGCTGGATATCGAAAAACTGATGTCCGGCCCTGAGCTGGGACTGATTACGGACGAGAAAAATAAGTCCTGATTCCGCACCGGCAGCACCATGCTGCACCATGTTGCGATAAGGGCGGCAGGATCATAAAAAACACCGGCGCGAAAGCAGCCGGTGTTTTTTTATGACCTATATGCAAAGCCGGACAGCCGCGTGACAGATGTATTGCGACCGGCTGGCAGGAGCGGATGTGATCAGTCAATCTTGAAATTAAATTCCACCACCGTGGTTTGCGGCCGTGAAATCGGCGCATAGCGCCACTGCATGACGGTCGCGATAACTTCTTTATCGAAATGCTTTGCCGGGCGCGCTTTGATAATATCGACTTTGGACACCTTGCCGTCTGTTTCCACATGAATCAGCGCGCTGACCGAGCCTTCTGTCACCCCGGCACGTACAGCCGTGGCAGGATATTTGGGCTGGATGTTACTGATCAGTTTTAAGACGATGCGCTCTGGTTCTGCCGCTTTGTTTTGTGCTGCTGTGGGAGGCGTTGCAGGTGCAGCCGTAGTTGCCGCAGGCGGTGCCGTCTCTGCAGGTTTGGGCGCGACGGTGGGGGTGGTGACGGGCGCCGGAACAGACGCTGCAGGCAGGGATTCTTTTGCCGGTGCGCTATTTTTAGCCGGAACAGCTTTGCTTTCCTGAGCGCGTTTTGCTTCCTGCGCCTGTTTCTCTCTGGCTTCCCTCAGCAGTTTTTCTTCCTGTGCAATTTGTGCTGCGGTCTTGGTTGAAGCCTGATCCATCCATTTGGTGACGTCCGCGACATGGTCGTGGCTGACCGGATTTTTCACCAGACCGGTTGGTTGTGCGCTGGGCGGGGAAGACGGCGCAGAGGACGGCGGGGTGCTGCTGTTTTCTTCCGGTGCCGGGGTTTTGGAACATGCCGCCAATATCAGGCTGACTGCCAGCAGGCTGCCTGCCGGCAATAAATGTCTTTTGCTGCTGTTCTGAACTACCTTATTCATATCTCTCCACATATAAATCGGTTACAACATGCATATCCCGGGTACGGTACTGAGAGCGGTCAAGCCGCGTTATTTTCACAGACTGGACATGTCTGATATTTTTTTTTGTGCGCACCCGGCGTTCCGGATTTTTTACCAAAAATGGTATAAAAAATAAGCGGCTATGCTGCCATGGAATGAATACTATGGCAATGCTGTGCCGCAACACCGGAAATCCCTGCAATCAGGGAGTTTCCATGTGCTGTCGAAAAATAAATAGCAGGAAATGTGCCAGTGCCTGGCAGGAAGACCGGGGAATGTGAAAATCAGGTAGCGCAACAGGCGGTGGCAGCTTGTGACGCAGCCACCGTTTTACTCAGACGCCGATAGCAGGAAGGCAGCAAGTTCAGGATTTGCCGAATACCTCGTTAAGTTGCTGTGTGACGCGGATGAATGTGGTGCGTTTGGTCAGCTCCTTGAGCTTGTGTGCGCCCACATAAGTGCAGGCGGAACGCACGCCGCCCAGAATATCCTGCAGGCTGTCGGCCACCGGACCGCGATAGGGAATCAGCACTTCCTTACCTTCCGAGGCGCGGTATCTGGCGACGCCGCCGGCGTATTTATCCATGGCCGCCTTACTGCTCATGCCATAGAAGCGCTTGAACTGGCGGCCATCGCGTTCGATCAGATCACCGGCGCATTCATCATGACCCGCCAGCATGCCGCCCAGCATGATGAAATCGGCGCCGCCGCCAAAAGCCTTAGCCAGATCGCCCGGCACCACACAACCGCCATCGGCGCAGATCTGACCGCCGAGTCCGTGCGCGGCATCGGCGCATTCGATGATGGCCGACAGCTGCGGATAACCGACACCGGTCATTTTGCGAGTTGTGCAGACCGAACCGGGGCCGATGCCGACTTTCACGATATCGGCACCGGCCAGAATCAGCTCTTCCGTCATGTCACCGGTCACCACATTGCCTGCCATGATGGTCAGGTGCGGGTAGGTCGTGCGTACTTTCTTGACGAAATGGATGAATCCTTCGGTGTAGCCATTGGCCACATCAATGCAGACATATTCGATGGCATTTTGCGCGCGCGTCATCACTGCGCAGAATTTGTCAAAATCGGCCTGCGTGATTCCCATCGAGTAAAACGCCGAAGACTTTCTGTTTAGTCCGGAGAAATAACTCACCAGCGTTTCTTCGTCATAATGTTTGTGCAGCGCCACGGACAGCTGATGCGTTTCCAGCACCGCTGCCATTTCCAGGGTACCGGTGCTGTCCATATTGGCTGCAATGATGGGAATGCCGCGATAGGTTTTGCGCGAGTGATGAAAAACGAATTCGCGCTCCAGATCAACCTGGGAACGGGAAGTCAGCGTGGAACGTTTGGGGCGGATCAGAACATCCTTAAAATCCAGCCGCAGGGTTTCTTCGATATGCATAACGACTCCGGAATGCGTCTGGCGGACGCGGGAAAGGGCAGCCTGATCCGCCGGGGCGGACAAGACCGTTGAGCCGTAATTCAGTATAGTGCAAAAAAAATTTTACGTGCCGATGCGTTCCGGAATACTGCTTATCACTTCAGCGATATATCCGGTTCGGGTGCGTGAGACTGCATCAGCGTGGACAATGCCAGCGCCGCTGGCATGGATCAGTGGCAGTTGCCGCTGCCTTTGTCGGTGAAGCGCTGGCCGGGAACGGGCAGAAACTCCCAGTCGTAGGATTGTTCGTGCAGGCGCAGCTTCAGGACACCGTGGGTCGAGTTATCCCGGATTTCCGTTGACAGGCGCGGCAGGAACATCGGTGTCAGCTGCGCACCGCCGGTGCCGACGACGAAACTGCGTATGCCATTTTTGTCGTCGCGCTCGCCATTGCTATCCAGCGGTACAAAGCGCTCATAATCATGATCGTGCGCAGCCAGCACCAGATCGGCCTGCGCGTCGGCCAGTATTTTCCAGGCTGGCTGCATGCGTTCATTACGGCCATGACCGCCGGAGCTGAATAAGGGGTGATGCCAGAAAGCCAGTGTGCAACGGGATTTCTTTTGTGCCAGCTCCTGCTGCAGCCATTCCAGCTGCTTTTGCATGGCTTGCGGATCCAGGTTGCTGTTAAGCGAAATGATTTTCCAGTGACCAGCCTGCACCGCATAATAGCCGCGCCGTTCCGGTCCGGCGAGGTCGCCAAAATAATTAAAGTAACCCAATGCTTTCGGCATGCCGTATTCGTGGTTGCCGGGCGCTGGCAGGGTTCTGTTTTTAAAGCGGCCCCAGGTCGGTTCGTAGCAACGGCTGAATTCTTCCGGCCGGCCGACCGGATAAGTATTGTCCCCCAGCGTGAGCACCAGCGCATCGGGGTCGTTGTTCAGGTGGCTCAGGATCAGATCGGATGTGCGGGCGGCCATGCTGTCGGCAGCAGTTTTTTTCTGGCAATCGGCAATGTCACCGGCGGCGTAGAGCGTGATGGTTGCCGGGACAGTGTTTTTCTGGTGGTTCTTTTTTGCAGCCGGCGCCAGGTCTGCAGCCTGGGTCAGAAGGGTGAACAGTGCAAGCGGTAGTGACAGGTAAAAGGGAAGGCGCATAAGGTATTTCAGAGGGCAAGGGCGGCCGCAATGCGGCGCAAAGCGCGTATTTTACCTGTTCAGGCAGCAGCGGGGTTGTGGTAACTGAGGATGCCGCGCGGATAAAAAAACACCTCTTGCCCGGCTGGCCGGATAAGAGGTGTTTTGCTCAAGCCTCCGCGCCTTGCGGTGCGGAGAAGCCGGGCTGCAGCAATCAGATTTTGCCGCTGAATGTCACGAAGAACTGGCGTGGTGCGCCTGTCAGCAGAGTCTGTGCAGTGCCAGTCGGATCAGATGTCTGGAAACCGTTGGAGCCGATCGTGCTGAAATACTGTTTGTTGAACAGATTTTCTACGTTGAACTGTACGGAGAAATCTTTGATGCCTGCCAGATTTTTCTGCTTGTATCCAGTCGACAGATTCATGACCCAGTAAGCCGGAACGCTGGCGTCGTTGGTGTAAGTGTAGAAACGCTTGTCTGTGTATTTCGCACCGACACGGCCAAACCATTGCGGTGTTTCATATGACAGCTCTGTCTTGAACATCAGCTTTGGCGAATCCACAACCTGCTTGCCAGCGATGGCGACCAGTGTCGTGCCGTCCATGTAGTTTGACTTGTACTTGGAGTCGTTATACGTCAGGGAATTGAACAGAGACCAGTCTTTTGCCAGTGTCCACATTGCTGCTGTCTCGATACCCTTGGTTTCCACCTGACCGACGTTCACGAATGTGCTTGGGCAGCCAACAATACCGGCACAAGTGGCGACTGCCATCAGACGGTCATCAAAGCGTGTGAAATAAGCGGCAACAGAGCCAACCAGATTATCGGTTTTGAAGCGATAACCGACATCAACCGTTTTGGAAGTTTCCGGCTTGATGGAAGCAGAGCTCAGGCTAAACGCAGTCTGTGTCTGAGAGAACGGACCATTCACGCCCGGCTGATAAGCACGCATATTTTGCGAGAAACTCAGGAACAGTTCGTCCGATTTGCTCAGTGCATAATTCAGGCCGAGTTGTGGCAGGAAATTTTTAGATGCAGTCAGATCACCGGCAGCACGGGTACCAACGATCGTGACAGCGTTGATTTTGACATTCGGGGATTTGAAGCCAACATTCAGTTTCAGCTTGTCAGCCAGCAGGGAAATCGTATCCTGTGCGTAGAACTGAGTGGTGGTAGTCGTGAAGTTTTGCTTGAAGCCAGTCTTGTTTGGATTGCTCAGGAAATAGTTGGTATCCAGCGGCGTGGCATCATAAAAATTCCGGGTCAGTGTGTGCAGGCTGCTTTCTGCCCAGAAACCGGCATTGAGTGTGTGCTGACCGAGTTCTGCTGTCAGGTCAGCAATCACGCCGTTACGGCTGATCGAATATTCTGTGGTGCGGATCGCGATCGGCAAACCATTGGAGGAGCTGCTGTATGGTGTGTACCAGTGGCCCTGACCTTGATTGCTGTGGTGATAAGCTGTCGTTTTCAGAGAAACGTCTTCGCCGAAACGGTTGTCCAGCGTGGCGCCGAGCAGGCTGTCTTTACGCAGGCCGCTGCCCTGATAGTAAGCATCATCCAGGCTGTTGACTTTGCCAGTGTAGATGCCTTTGGCGGCATTTACTGCACGCTGCCAGTCCGGTGCGTAGTTATCCCAGTCGTAACCGAGGCGATTTGCCATTTCGATCGACAAATCCTGATAGTCGACTTCAGTACGGTCAGAGTAGTTAAAGAATGCAGTCAGTTTGCTGTTGCCCAGCTTCTGAACTACTTTCGAATTGAACATATCCTGATTCTGGGAGCCAGTGCCCTTCCATTTTTCTGCACGCTGGCGGGTCGCGCTCAGGTAGGCTTTGGTGCCGGAAGACAGCAAGCCGGTGTCAACACGTGCGAACGTGCGGTAGGTCTTGTTACTGCCGAAAGTCTGTGCGCCGGTCACGCCGAATTCATCGGTCGGAGCGGAAGAGAAAAACTGTACTGTGCCACCCAGATTGCTGGTCGATGCTGTGCCGACAGCACCTGCACCCTGAGACAGGGTAACGCGGCCAATATTTTCAGAGGAAATCGCACGGCTGATATGCAGGCCGTTGTTGTTACCGTAGCTCATGTCACCCAGCGGTACGTTATCCAGCGTAAAGCCCATCTGGCTCTGGTTGAAGCCGCGTGCGCTGAAGCGGGTAGACCACTCATAGGCACCGAACGGATCAGCAGACTGGAAGCTCACACCTGGCAGCTTGTCCAGTGTTTTCAGCGGGCTGGTGCCTGGCAATGCCAGTGCCAGATCTTTTTTGGATACGTCCTGTACCTGACGTGTATTACCCTGGCCGAAGATAACGACGCTGACAACTTCTGCTGGTGCGTCTTCTGCAAATGCAGGTGCAGCAAATGCCTGCAGCAAAATCAGATAAAGCGGGGAACGACGGAATTGGATTGCCATGAGTAAGTTCCTGAGTGTGGTTTATAAATAATTGTTGGAATATGTTGCGTGTCTGTGAACGAATCAGAAGTATCAGCAAGCCTGACCGTTCATCTGAAGCGAGGAAGTCATTTGCTTTTGAATGCAAAGAAAAGCAGCAATGTCCGGACATCAACGACGCGAAGTCTAATCAGGCAATGTGACAAGAAAGTGAATTTGGATTGGATGAAATCCTCGCTACATTTCTGCAACAAAATCACTGATATAGTCATCAGGGTGAAATATTTTTTTGCATTAAATGCGGTTGGTGCATCCCCGGTTTTTATCCGGGAACAGTGTTGGCGATACATAAAAAAACAGACGCACGGCAATTGCAGTGCGTCTGTTTTATGGCAGACGGGAGTCTGGGGTGCTGGTGGATGTGCCGGTTCAGGGCTTTTGTTTGAAATCAAACATGCCCATCAGGTCACCCAGCGCAGGTCGGTTCAGCGGTACGTATGGATTCTTTTTATCGGTCACCGGATTTGGCAGATTGTCGCGGCTGCGTTTGGACAATGGTGCCAGTTTCCAGTTGCGCTGAATGAATTTCAGGATCGATGCGTGATCGTAATAGGTATGATCGACATGTCCTTTTTTCGCATACGGTGACACGGCAACCAGCGGAATGCGTGTGCCGTCGCCGAAGAAATCGATGAACTGCACATAACCGGAGTCATAATAGCCACCGCCTTCATCGAAGGTGATCAGGATCGCTGTTTTTTTCCACAGTTCCGGATTTGCTTTAACGCGGGCGATCACGTCGGCAGCCAGCTCGTCAAAGCTCGACTCCGAAGCATAACCCGGATGGCCGGACAGGCTGTCATACGGCGCAATGTAAGAGACCGCGGGAAAGGATTTCTCGTCTTTTTTTACATCGACATAGAACTGGTGCAGGTCTTGTAATTTGTTTTTATCCGGACCGGTCATGGTTGAAGCGAAGAACGATGGCGTGTCGCACATGGCGCAATACTCTTTGTCCACATTCTTACCGTCATTACGACCACCGCTATACCATTTCCAGGAAACACCGGCAGCAGTCAGCGCATCACCGATATGGGGAATGGTTTGCGGCGGCAGCAGGAATTTATCCGCACCCAGTGCCAGCGGTTCGCCCAGTGGCGAGTAGGCTGGATCCATATTATTCACCATGTAGTAGGTGTCCGGTGCGCAATTGCCCTGGTTGAATGCCTGATACGGCAGTTTTTTCAGGAAGGCATGTATACCGGTAGCACCCGGCTGCGACAGGTCGGCGCACTGAATGTAGGTGCCGCCACGGTAGCCGTCTTCGGTGTACCAGTTATTGGTATTGGGCTGCGGATTCGGGTTTTCGATCATGTTGGCCGGAGGAACCGCAGGTTTACCCTGATCGGTATAAAAAGTCACGTCGCCGGTTGCCAGCGCCAGATAGTTGACGGTGGTGCCGCCCATGATCGGCTGGTGATAGTTATCGGCAATCGCGTAGTTGTCCGCCAGTCTCTTGAAGGTCGGCGCATCGCCGGTGGACATATTGTAAAAGCCCATCGCAATGCCGCCCTGGTAGGTGCGGCCGGGGGCGAAAGGAATGGGGGCGTTGCTAGGGCCAACACCAGTCATTTCAGCGACCCAGACAAACAGGTCATTGTTTCCGCCGTTAATCTGTTGCCACATCTGGAAAAAACGGTGTACCGGATCGCCTGTATGTGCACCATAGCTGACGTGCTTGGTGATTTGAAACGGTCCGTTCGGCATATCTGACGGGAAACGCGCATCCGGCACATCATGACGCTGGCCGAAAGCACCGGCAGCATACGGCTGCGGCAGGCTGGCATAAGGGGCTTTGACGGTTGGCGCCGGAAGATAGGTCGTGACATTTTCCGCTGTCTTTTGCGCTGCCAGATGGTAGTTCGGCCCCGGCGAACCATCGGCTTTGACGATGCCTTTAGACCAAAGATTAGAAATGGTCTGCTTCTTTTTGGGCTGATACACGCCGTATAGATTATCAAATGTCCGGTTCTCACCCACCAGCACAATCACGTGCTCAATCGGTGTGGTGGTGACAGTCTGGGCATAGCTGCCGTGGGCGTACAAAGCGCTGAGTAAAAGCGCTGACAGGGGAATATTTTTCATCATGGAGTCAGCAAATTGGAATGAGGTGGAGAAAGGATTGCGGTCGCCCGACCCGTGGCAGATATTGTTCCCAGGCTTGTCTGCCGTGTTCATGACACGTTATCGACGCAGACAGCCATCCGGAGTGGACGAATGCTGAGCGGTGATGCTAGCAGTGTCAGATGACATTCATGTGACATGCCCGGATATTCTGAAGAAGGCTACTAGACGTATTACACGTATTACTGATTCCGCCATTCCGCCGCTCCCGGTGAGCAGAAAGCGCGTTGCACGCTCTCCGCTCGGTTTCCCGTTTGTCGTTCCGATTTTCCGGGATGACGAATTTACAGCTGGGTGTGACGCAGCCGCAGTGCATTGCTGATGACGGACACTGAGCTGAAACTCATCGCGGCGCTGGCGATCATCGGGCTCAGCAAAATGCCGAACCAGGGGAACAGAATACCAGCGGCGATGGGTACGCCGATGAAGTTATAGACAAATGCAAAAAACAGGTTCTGGCGGATATTTTTCATCGTGTTCCGGCTCAGGCTGCGGGCTTTGGCGATGCCGCGCAAATCGCCTTTGACCAGTACCACGTGCGCACTGTTCATGGCGACATCGGTGCCGGTACCCATCGCGATACCGACGCTCGCCTGTGCCAGCGCCGGAGCATCGTTGATGCCGTCGCCCGCCATTGCTACCTGATGACCCTGTTCCTGCAATTGCTGCACAAAGCGGAATTTATCTTCCGGCATGACGTCGGCATGCACCTCGTCCACACCCAGCTGGCTGGCGACGGCCTGGGCAGTTTGCGCGTTGTCGCCGGTCATGACGATGACCCGTATGCCTTGCTGCTGCAATTGCTGTATGGCTTGCTGAGTGCCGGTCTTGATGCTGTCGGCAACGCTGAACAAGGCAACTGCCTTGCGTCCGGCCGCCATCAACATGACAGTATGACCGCGCTGTTGCAGGGTTTTAATCTGAGACTGGAATTCGGTCAGTGCAATGCCTTGTTCAATGAGGAAGCCGGGTTTGCCGAGCAGCAGGATTTCTCCCTGCTGGCTCAGCGCCGAGACACCCTTCCCGGTGACGGCGATAAAGTTGCTGATGCTCGCCGCCACGGCCTGCTGCTGGCGTGCATAATTCACGATCGCCTGTGCCAGAGGATGCTCGCTGCTTTGTTCCAGCGCCAGTGCCAGCCCGAGTAATGCCATGCGCTCCTCACCGCTGGCGGGCATCATTTCCTGCAGCGACGGCTTGCCTTCGGTCAGGGTGCCGGTTTTATCAATGACCAGCGTGTCGATTTTTTCCAGACGCTCCAATGCTTCGGCGTCTTTAATCAGCACACCTTCGTGGGCGCCACGGCCAATGCCGACAGTGACAGAAATCGGCGTCGCCAGTCCGAGTGCGCAGGGGCAGGCGATGATGAGTACGGATACTGCTGCCATCAGGCCGTTCGCCAGTCCCGGTGCGGGTCCCCACAGCGCCCAGACTGCAAAGGCGAGTACGGCGATACCGATCACGGCAGGCACAAACCAGCCCGAGACTTTATCGGCCAGTTTCTGAATCGGTGCCCGTGAACGGCTGGCCTGATTCACCAGCGCGATGATTCTGGCTAGCAGCGTGTCGCTGCCGATCCGCTCAGCACGCATGGTGAAGCTGCCTTTCTGATTCATGGTGCCGGCACTGAGCTGGTCGCCCTGTTGTTTGGCAACCGGTACCGGCTCGCCGGTAATCATCGACTCATCGACATACGAGCTGCCATCCTGCAACACGCCATCGACCGGGACATGCGCACCCGGCTTCACCCGCAGGATGTCGCCTGTGTGCACGCTTGCCAGTGCGACTTCCTGCTCGGTGCCATCTTTGCTTATACGTATGGCTGTTGCCGGCGTCAGCGACAGCAGCGCCTTGATCGCGGTATTGGTTTGAGAGCGGGCGCGTAATTCCAGCACTTGCCCCAGCAGCACCAGACTGATGATGACAGCCGCCGCTTCAAAATACAGCGGCGCCATGCCGTGCATCTTGAACGCATCGGGCAAGCTGTCCGGTATCAGCAACGCGATCAGGCTGAACAGATAGGCGGCAGCCGTGCCGACCCCGATCAGGCTGAACATATTCAGATTGCCGCTTTTAAAGGATGCCAGCGCACGGTCGAAAAACGGCCGCCCCAGCCACAGCACTACCGGCGTCGCCAGCACGAACTGCAACCAGTTAAACGTTGTCATGCCCAGCATATCGTGAAACGATACCCCGGGCAGCATATCGCCCATGGTCATCAGTAATAAAGGCAGACTCAGCACGATGCTGATTTTGAAGCGCCGCAGCATATCGTCGAATTCGCTGCTGTCTTCATGCATCGACGCTTCTTTCGGTTCCAGCGCCATGCCGCAGATCGGACAGATGCCGGGGCCGATCTGTTCGATTTCCGGGTCCATCGGACAGGTGTAGATTGCATCCTTGGCGGCTGGCGGCGGGGCAGGGCGCTTGCCGGGTTCCAGATAAGCCGCCGGATCGGCGCTGAATTTTTTGACGCAGTGCGCCGAGCAGAAGTAATAATGGATACCGTTGTGCAAATGCTGGTGCGGTGTGGTCTCGTTGACGGTCATGCCACAGACCGGGTCCAGATGCTGGCCTGCCGGATCGTGCAGCATCGCACTGCCTTCGGCATGTCCGCCACAGCAAGAGGCCGCCGCAGGCGGGGCGGCCGGGCGGCTGACTTCTTTGGTCTTCATCGGGGCCGGGTCTGCCGCGCTTGCAGGTGCTGCAGGGGCAGCAGAAGCGGTGGCAATGCTTCCGGCACCGATAACCGGTTTGGCGCGGACATAATTTTCCGGCGCAAGATTGAATTTGGTCACGCAGGACTGGCTGCAGAAATAATAGGCAATACCCTGGAAACGTGCGGTTTTGTCAGCGCTCTTGGCGACCTGCATGCCGCAGACCGGATCGGTATAGGTTTTTTCGCTATTGCCGGACGACGCGGCAGGTTGTGCCTGAGGGCAGCAATTGTCCGTGTGTTCATGTGTCATGGAAATCTCCCGGAATGACGGATGACAGGAATTTTTTTGTATCATAGACCCTGTACTCAGGAACGGAGTCAAGGATTTTTTATGATGGCTGAAAACAGGCTATACACGATCGGGCAACTGGCAAAAGCGGCAGGTGTCGGCATTGAAACTATACGCTACTACCAGCGTCGTGCGTTATTGCCGGTACCGCAGGTCAGCAGCGGTTTTCGCACTTATTCGGCAGCGCTGACGGAACGGATACGCTTTATCAAGCGAGCGCAGGAACTGGGATTTTCACTGGAAGAGATTGGCAACCTGCTGTTGCTGGAAGACAGTGATGACCGCAAGGCGATACGGCATGTGGCGCAGGAGCGATTAACGCAGGTGCGCTCCAAACTGGCAGATTTGCATCGTATGGAGAGTATGTTGTCGCATCTGATTCATGCCTGCGAATCGGCGTCGGCGCAGGTGCAGTGCCCGATCATTCAGGCATTGGGGCAGGAGGAGCCGGCACCGCTGCCGGCATGCCATCCGACACACCGGCTGGCTGGCCAGCCGTGAATCAGCGTGCCGGAAAGCCGGACATGAATGCGGTGCAGGGCGCAGACGCTTCAGGCCAGCATTTCCGGCAACTGCGTATTACATGAACGGATAATCGGTGTAGCCTTTTTCTTCACCGCCGTAGAAGGTGCTGCGGTCCGGGGTGTTCAATGCGGCACCGGCGGCGAAGCGTTCCACCAGATCCGGGTTGGCAATGTAAGGGCGGCCAAATGCAACCGCGTCTGCCAGTCCGCTGGCGATCAGGGAGTCAGCCTCTGCTGCCGTGTAGCCGCCGCAGCAGATCAGTGTGCCGGGAAAGGCTGCGCGTAATTCGGTACGGAAGGCTGCTGTCAGCTCAGCACCGCCAGCCCAGTCAGGCTCTGCAATATGCAGATAAGCAATTCCGCGCTGGGTAAAGGCTTTTGCCAGATACAACGCCATTGCTTCAGCTTCGGTATCCGCAATCCCATGCGCCACGAAGTTGGGCGAAATCCTGACGCCAACGCGTGCTGCGCCGAGTACGGAAATCGCAGCATCCACGGCTTCCAGCGTCAGACGGGCACGGTTTTCCAGGCTGCCGCCATAGGCATCGGTACGCAGGTTGCTGTTGGTGGACATGAATTGCTGCAGCAGGTAGCCGTTTGCGGCATGGACTTCGACCAGATCAAAACCTGCATCTTTGGCGCGGATGCTGGCATGACGGTATTGCTCGACGATGCCAGGCATTTCTTCCAATGTCAGCGCACGCGGCTCGGCGGTCTGGATATTGGCCGGTGTGCCGTCCGGCTGCACCACGAAACACTGGCTGTTGGCCGCCTGAATCGCGGATGCGGAAACCGGTGCCTGACCATTTTCCTGCAACAGATTGTGAGAAATCCGGCCTACGTGCCAGAGTTGCAGCGCGATTTTTCCGCCTTTCGCGTGCACTGCATCGACCACATTCTTCCATCCGGCTTGCTGGGCATCGGTATAGATACCGGGAGTCCAGGCATAGCCCTGGCCCTGACGGGAAATCTGGCTGGCTTCTGTCACGATCAGGCCGGCGCTGGCGCGCTGCGCATAATATTCGGCATTCAGTGCGCGCGGCACATCGCCGGGCTGACCGGCTCTGGAGCGTGTCAGCGGCGCCATCACAACGCGGTTATTCAGGGCAACACTGCCTGCTTTGACGGGGGAGAGTAAATGATTCAGCATCGGGTTTCCTTTGGTTTTTCCAATAACAGGGGGTAAGACGGATAATAAATTAGACCGGTCGTCTAATTTGTGTTTCAAAAAAATGGGCATGACGTTCAGCCCACATTGCACTTCATCAATGGTTTTACATACTGCTTGCTGCCTGACACTCTGGATACTGCGGATACTGTGCTGCATATGCTGCCTTTGTTCTGCCCGGCAGCGCAGGTGATTTCATACATCGTTTATGTCTGTACGCTGGCTGGTGGGCCTTCCAGCAGGGCTTCTGTCTGCCGGTAAGCCAGCGTCAGAGGGCGCAAATCCAGTTTCACCTTCGTCAGCAGGGAAGCGCCAACCCAGAGGCCATATAAAGACTCGGCCAGATCCTGGGCTTCGGCCTGATTGCTCAGACTGCCGTCTGCCTGTCCGGTACGGATCGCATCGGCAATCTGCGACATGATATTCCGCATTCCGACAGACAAGGCTTCACGCATCGGCTCAGACAGATCGGACACTTCAGCGGCCAGTTTGACCGCCAGGCACAATTTATGGCAACCGCTGCTTTCTGCCTGCAACTGCCATTGCCGGAAGTAGCTTAAGAGCCGTTCCCTGACTGTCAGTTGCGGGTCGGAAAACAACACATGGGTGCGTTGCAGATAATCAGCAAAATAACGCTCCAGCATCGCGACCCCAAAACCTTCCTTCGACTGGAAGTAGTGATAGAACGATCCTTTGGGAACCGCCGCCGCAGCCAGTATCTCACTGAGCCCCAGTGCGCTGAAACCGCTGCCCAGAATCAGTCCTTCACCTGTCGCGAGAATGCGTTCACGGGTGTCCTGATGCGTGGGGCGGTGATCATATTTATCCATGGAGCGAATTTTATTAGACCGGTCGTCTAGTGTCAAGCTGAAAATGTAACAACAGAGCTTGTATCAAGATGTGTAATTCATGTACGTGCATAGAAAAAAATGTAACAATTACTACAGGAGTATTTCAGACTATGCGAAAATCTATTTTCACTTTGAAAAGAAATTTTCATTTTATTCAACCCGGTTCTTATTTCTTATCACTATGTTTCGCTGGCTTTTTCTGGATGAGAACACGCTGACGCCGGTTGAATATACCTCCTGGAAATTAAGTGCGCTTCGTATCTTCCTGCTGTCCGGGTTTCTCCTGGAAGGCGGGATTGCCATTCACAGCTCATTGCATGCCTATGCGCAGGGAACCTACCCGGTGCTGTGGGCGATTCTGATGGTGTACTGCATCAAATCGCTGGCGATTTATTATTCCTCACGTTCCGTCCGGCTTGGCGCGGCGCTGCTGGTGGCAAATATTTATGCGACGGCACTGATTATTATCACAATGGTTTCCAACCCGGAGCTGGCGCGGCTGGGCTATATCCTGATGTATGCCGTGCCGATGATTGCCCGCCTGTTTTTCAGCACCCGGCTGGCGTTGGGCCTGATGTTTCTGAACGTGATTCCGTTTTTGTTCCTGCTGTTTGGCGAGCCCTACCATTTTTTCAATAACTATCTGGCTGAGCCGCCCGGGCCGGTTCCGGTGACCCGGATTTATCTGCATCTGCTGCTGTTCTTATTTTTCAATTTCAGCTTGCCGCTGACGGTGTTCCGGGTGTTGCATGCGCTCGACGCGATGTTGCTGCGTTTTCGCAGTGCCAGTAATGCCTTGCAGATCAGCTATACCCAGTATCAGGAGGTTTTTGAAAATGCCGGAACTGCATTACTGCTGACTGATGCGGCAGGGCTGATCCTGCAGGCGAATAATCAGGCCAATGCACTGCTCGGACGGAATCCTGCGACAGACCAGGAGCAGGCGCTGTTTAACTGGCTGTCGATAGAAAACAGCGTGCGTCTGAAAACCACGCAAAGCGAAGATTCGGGCAATCTGCGGATGTCCGCCTACCGGACGCGTGACGGCAAAATGGTGGCGCTGGACAATATCTCGCAGACTTCCAGCGAGCATTACATCGTTGCCTTGCGCGATGTGTCGCACCTGCATCACATGCAGAATGAATTGCAGCTCAGTCTGGAGCGCGAAGATTACCTCAGCAGCCACGATGCACTGACCAATCTGCCGAACCGCGAAATGCTGCGCCAGTATTTGTTTACCCTGCTGACCAGCAAGGATGCGGGCCAGGTGACGGCACTGGTGTCGTTCCGGCTCAACAGTATCCGGCATGCCAATCAGCAGTTCGGCGCCCACACCGGTGACGTGTTGCTGCGCCGCTTTGCTGACGAACTGTCACAGGTATTGCCGAAAAACTGTTTTTGCGCCCGGTTGCGCAGCATCGTCTTTTCGTTTGTGATTGAACAATTGCGCACGCCCGGCGACGTGATTCAGCTGGTGGACCAGATCCGCCAGGCTTTACCTAAAGAGCTGGAAATCAATGGCGAAGTATTGCTGGTGCAATTTTCTGCCGGGATTGCGCTGGTGCGGCCGGAAGATGCCGAACCGGATGACCTGATCCGGCGCAGTGAAGTCGCCCTTGATACGGCGCGCCGGTCGAGCGATCAGAGCGTGACCTTGTTTGATGAAGAAGATGCATTACAGATCCGGCGCAATGTCGAAATTGAAGTCGGGGTGGTCAATGGTCTGCGGCAAAATGAGTTTCACCTGCTGTACCAGCCGAAGGTGGCACACGATGGTTCGCTGGCCGGGGTGGAGGCGCTGTTGCGCTGGAATTCCGCTACGCTGGGGAAAGTGGCGCCGTCAGAATTCATTCCGATTGCGGAGCGTTCCGGCCTGATCCGCTACATCAGCGATTTTGTGCTGGATCAGGTTTGCGCCCAGATCCGCAGCTGGCTGGACCTGTTCGGCCAGAGTCCGGTCGTGGCGCTGAACCTGTCGGTATCTGATATTGCTCGGGCCGACCTGATCCAGCTGATCGAGGAGCGCTGCCAGCACTATGCGGTGGAAACCCGTTATCTCGAACTGGAAATTACTGAAACTGGCCTGATCGCGAATGAGTCCCTGTCTATTCATCATCTGAATGCACTGAAAAACCGAGGGTTCAGCATTGCAATTGATGACTTTGGCACAGGCTATTCCTCCTTGTCCAAGCTCAGCCATTTCCCGGCGCATACCGTCAAGATTGACCGTTCTTTTGTGTCCCAGATCGGCTATAACCGCAAGAGTGAAATGATCATCAAGGCGATTGTGTCGCTGGCAGAAATCCTTTCCTGTGATACGGTGGCCGAAGGCGTCGAAAATCAGCAGCAGGAAAATTTCCTGAAGGAAGTCGGCTGCCGCTATTTCCAGGGATACTATTATTACCGGCCGCTGGACGTGCCAACCATCAACCAGCTGCTGCAACGCGCTTACCGGGTATTCTGAATCGCCGGTGCGGTGTGCGCAGCATGGGAAAAGCGTAGCCGTGCCGGGCTGCTTGGGCTAAAATCAGTGCGGCTAGACAGACCACATTCACGACGGAGACTGCATCATGTATCTGGATCACCCGAAAATTTCTGCCACCAACAGCGAAACCGAACCAGACCGGATTGAACGTCTGAGCCGTGTATATGGCTATGCGATCGGACTGGCAGATGTCGCCGGTAACCGGGAATGCATCACCAAGCTGGCAAAAATTCACGATCACAAAGGCACGCTGATGGTGATCTGGTTTTCTGCGCCGACAGCGGAAGAGAAAAGTTATTTTGCGCGCGCCTGGCAAAGCCGTATCGGCGACGAATCCAGCCAGGTCGAACATGCCTTGATGCTCAATGAACCAGAGTCCGGAGATCAGACGCCAGAGCTGGAGTAACGCAGCAGACGCAACCCGTTCAGCACCACCAGCAGGCTGGTGCCGGTGTCGGCAAATACGGCCATCCACAGACTGGCATGACCAGTCAGCGCCAGCAGCAGAAACAATAGTTTGATAGCAAGCGCAAAGCCGATGTTTTGCCACAGCACTGCATTGGTTTTGCGGGAAATACGGATGAATTCAGGCAGCTTGCGCAGATCGTTCTGCATCAGCGCCACATCGGCGGTTTCCAGCGCAATGTCACTACCTGCTGCCATCGCGAAACCAATCTGAGCGCGTGCCAGCGCCGGCGCATCGTTGATGCCGTCGCCAGCCATGCCGGTCATGCCTTGCTGCGCCAGTGTGCTGATTACCTGCAGTTTATCTTCCGGCAGCAGTTCGCTGCGCACCTCCTCAATCCCGGTTTGCTTCGCAATCGCCTGTGCTGCGGATGCATTGTCCCCGGTCAGCATCAGCGTGCGGATACCGAGAGCATGCAGCTCCTGCACCGCTTCCCTGCTGCTCGCGCGAACCTGATCTGCCACTCCGAGCACGCCGAGCAGTTGTCCCGGCTGGCACAGGAAAATCAGGGTGCTGCCGTCCTGCTCCAGAAACTGCGCCGCAGGCGGATTGGTTGACTTGGCTGATTCTCCGTTATCCGGCATCTGTTCCAGCCCCAGTGCTGCGAGCATTGCGCGATTGCCCAGCAGATATGGCTGATCACCGATACGGCCGCGAATACCGCGCCCCCGACCCTCGGTAAACAGGCTGACCTCCGTTACCGGCAGCAAGGGTTCCCGGCACGCCTGCAGTAATGCCTGCGCCAGCGGGTGGCTGGAATGTGCATCCAGGCTGGCGGCGATGCGCAGAATTTCAGCCGGAGTCAGTGCGCTGAAGCTTTGTGTGTGCTGCAGCGCGGGTTTGCCCTCGGTCAGGGTGCCGGTTTTGTCGAACGCCAGTTGTTGCAGCAGTTTTCCTTGTTCCAGAAACAATCCGCCCTTGACCACGATGCCGCGCCGCGCCGCCAGTGCCAGACCGCTGACGACCGTGACCGGCGTGGAAATCACCAGCGCGCAGGGGCAGGCGATGACCAGCAGCACCAGCGCCCGGTACAGACTGTCGTGCCAGCCATGTTGCCACAACAGCGGTGGCAGTATCGCGGCCAGCACAGCAATCGCAAATACGATGGGCGTATACAGCGCGGCGAAGCGGTCAACAAAGCGCTGGGTCGGAGCGCGCTGGCTTTGCGCGTCCTGCACGGAATGGGCGATGCGCGCCAGCATGCTGGCGCCCGCCAGTGCTGACACGCGAATCTGCAGCGCCCCGGTCTGATTCAGTGTGCCGGCATACACCGGATCGCCAGGGATTTTTTCCTGCGGCATGCTTTCACCGGTGATGGCTGCCTGATTGACTTCAGACTGCCCCGATTCAATCACACCATCAAGGGCGATACGGTCGCCGGGGCGGCACAGGATCAGCGCGCCAACGGCGATCTCAGCTGTATTCTGCGCCTGCCAGCTGCCGTCGAGCTGCTGGCATTGCACCGTTTCGGGCGCCTGATCAAGCAGGCTGCCAATGGCATCCCGCGCCCGGATCAGGCTGGCAGCCTCCAGCATTTCCGCCAGCGCAAACAGGCAGATCACCATGGCGGCTTCCGGCCATTGACCAATCAGCAGTGCGCCGCTGACAGCAGCCGTCATCAGCAGATGGATATTCAGGGTCAGATGACGCAAGGCGATCCAGCCCTTTTTCAGCGTCGGGAGGCCGCAGATCAGAACGGCAGCCAGCGACAGTATCAGAACAGGCAGCGCTTTTTCTGGTGAGCCCGCCCAGACCAGCGCCTCTGCTGCCAGTGCTGCGCTGCCGCCCGCCAGCAGCCGCCACCAGCCCTGTTGTTTAGCGTTGGCGGCGGTTGCTGTTCCGGCCAGCAACTGACCCTGCATGCCGATGGCAGCCAGCTTTTGCTGGATTTCTGCCACTTCCTGTTCCTTGTGATGCACTGTCAGTATCCGGTTCAGTAAGTCGAAATCGAGTCCCAGCACCTGCGGCAGCGGTGTCAGCACGCGCCGGATCAGCGCTTCTTCGGTCGGACAGTCCATCGCGGCAATGTGCAGCCGGAATTGCTGCGTACCGGGCGGCATGCTGCCGGACTGTTTGGAGGCAGACTGTCCGGCATGATGTTCATGCGCATGGCCGGCATCATGAGCATGATCCTGCTTGCAGGAGTGGCCGTGACGATGATGGCTGCCGTGATTATGGTGATCGTGGCTGTGCTCACCGTTCTGATCATGAGTGCGGTTGCAGGTGCTGACAGGCGGTTGCGGATCTCCGCAGCAGGTGATTTTCTCGCTCATGGTCTATCCTGTGAAATCATTGATTGCCAGAACGTCTTACCGTCCTGTTGATGAAATGAATTCTACTGTAGACTCTGGAGTGACTACAGGGTCAAGCTTCTTTTTTATGCCAGGTTAAAATAAGAGCTGCCCCGGTGATTGTCACTTGTACTGCCCCGTTATTCGGGATACTCCCCCCTATTTATGAATAAAATGCTCTGATATCAATGTAAATAAAGGGCGTTTTTATATACTGGGAGGGAGTATATATAAAAGGAAAACAGCATGCGCATCAGTGAACTCTCCGGCGCCACCGGCGTTGAACTGGAAACCATCCGCTTTTACGAAAAACAGGGATTGCTGCCGGCACCCGCGCGGCAGGACAATGGTTACCGCAGTTATAGCGCTGAACATCTGGAGCGCTTGTCTTTCATCCGGCATTGCCGGGCGCTGGATATCCCGCTGGCAGACATTCGCCGCCTGACCACTTTCATCAACGATCCGGCGGATGATTGCGGCGATATTAACCTGCTCATCGACCAGCAGATTACCCGCGTCAAAGCCAGACTGAAAAGTATGAAAGCGCTGGAAAAACAACTGAGCCAGCTGCGCGCGCGCTGCGACGAACGGCATCATGGTCGTGAGTGCGGGATCTTGCAGGAACTGGTGGCTGCCGCGCATGGCGAAGCCTGCGCCTGTCACTCGCCGGACGCCAGGCCGGTTTAATGCTGGCTCAGTTCAGCCAGCAAATCCGACACACCGGCCCAGCCGATTTCAATCCCGATGCACAGCAGGATAAATGCTGACAGCCGCAGCAGCACGGTGGCGCCGACATCGCCGAGGAAACGTTCCATATTGCGTGCAAAGCGATAGCACAGATAGATCACCAGCGTGGTGAGCAGCACGCCGAGCGCGGAAGCGAAGCTGGTCAGCAGCCAGTCAATCGGCTTATGCGGCATTTGTGTGCCGATCGTGACCGATGCGGCAATCGTGCCGGGGCCGACCGTCAGCGGAAAACTGAACGGATAAAAGCTGCGGCGGCGTAATTCTTCATGATTCCACTGGCCGCCATGCGTGGCAGCGACCGAGTTCAGCAGCTTGTCCTGACTCTGGTCATTCAGCAGTTTCCAGCCGGCCATACTGACCACAATCCCGCCGGCAACCCGCACGATCGGCAGGGAAATGCCGAAAAAATCCAGCACATAAGAGCCGATGAAAATAGCGCCCATCAGCAGCAGAAAACAATTGACGGCAATCCGTTTTGCGAGCCGGTTGGCAATCGCAGGTTCAATCGGGCCGGTCATGGATAAAAAAATCGGAGCGATCGCGATGGGATTTAAAATAGGCAATAAGGTCACCGGTACCAGAACCAGCGCCTTAAAGAAAACGATCATCGCAAGACTCATGGAAAAAACTCCTCATAAAAACATCTGCCTGATTATGCAACAAAAATGCGTGCAACAAAAATGCACCTAACAAAAATGCGCCCGGCAAAAATGCGGCTCACAAAAATTCGTCCAACAGAAATGCATTCAATAAAACCGCATTCAATAAAACCGCATCTGCCAGAAATCCGTACAACAGCAATAGCGTGGAAGATCGTCTGCTGCGGCATTTCCGATCTGTCTTTATCCATGTATGCTGCGCTCTGATGGCGGCCGCCTGCTCTGAAAACCGCTGAGACCACCGATATCATTGTCCCTGCTGATCCTGTATGCCTACTCCTGCCGACTTTCCTGTCCTGCACACACCGCGCCTGATCTTGCGCCGCATGAGCGCCGACGATCTGCCCTTGCTGTTTCGCGGCATGTCCGATCCGCGCGTCACCGAATACTACGGCATCAGCTATGAAACGCAGACGCTGACTCAGGCCCAGCTCGACTGGTTTGAACTGATCTGGGCATCCGGTACCGGTATCTGGTGGGGTCTCTGTTTCAGTCATGCACCGCATGTGCTGATCGGCACCTGCGGCATCAATGAATGGGAGCAGGAACATCATTGCGCAGAAGCCGGGTTCTGGATTTTTCCGGAATACTGGGGGCAGGGCATCATGCACGAAAGCCTGCAGGCAATGCTCGCCTATTGTTTTAAAACGCTGGGAATACACCGGATGCAAATGCTGATTGAGCCTGCCAACCTGAGCAGCTGGAAACTGGCGGAGCGCCTCGGTTTTCAGCTCGAAGGCGTTTTGCGCGAATGCGAACGGAAGCAGGATCATTATGCCGACCTGAAATGCTATTCGCTGCTGGCGTCCGAATGGCCGTATTCTGCTGCATTTTTGTAAATTCCGGCGGAACTTCGGTTACCATCCGCAGTCAGGACTGTAGCAGCGCAACATGGCCTGAATTCACCTGCTGATCTGATTAGGAGATTGCGTATGACCATCACACCGGCTCTTCCCCGCTGGTCACTTATCCTGCCTGCCCTGGTCTGCCTGATACTTGGCGGCAGCCTGCTGCTGACCGCCGGCTGGTATGCCATTCTGCTGACTGCCGCATTGTTTGGCGGAGTGCTGACCGCCGTATTCCATGCCGAAGTGGTGGCACATAAAATCGGCGAACCCTTCGGCACCTTGTTGCTGGCTCTCGCGGTGACGCTGATTGAGGTGGCGCTGATTGTCTCGCTGATGCTGGCCGGCGGCGAAGTGACTGCCGGGCTGGCGCGTGACACGGTGTTTGCGGCAGTCATGGTGATCCTGACCGGCATTATCGGCCTGTGCCTGCTGGTGGGCGGCATCCGGCACAACGAACAGAGTTTCGGCCTGCAGGGGGCCAGCACTTCGCTCGCGACGCTGGCTGCCCTCTCGGTGCTGACGCTGGTGCTGCCGAATTTTACTTCCACCATTGCCGGCCCTTATTACAGTCCGGGTCAGCTGGCATTTATTGCCGTGGTGTCGCTGGTGCTGTACGGTACGTTTGTGCTGGTGCAGACAGTGCGGCACCGGGATTATTTTCTGCCCGCCGTGGCAGCCAGCGATGAAGAAGTGCATGCACCGCAGCCATCGGCAAACATGGCCTGGATCAGCGCCGGGCTGCTGCTGGTCTGTCTGGTGGCGGTGGTGTTGCTGGCAAAATCGCTGGCCCCTGCACTGGAGTCGGCCGTGGCAGCCGCGGGTGCGCCGAAAGCGCTGGTCGGCATCATTATCGCGATGATCGTGTTGCTGCCGGAAGGGCTGGCGGCGCTCAGTGCGGCGCGTGCCAACCGGCTGCAGACCAGCATTAATCTGGCGCTCGGTTCGGCACTTGCCAGTATCGGCCTGACCATTCCGGTGGTGGCGGTGATTTCTTTACTGACCGGATGGCAACTGACGCTGGGCATCGACGCCAAATCCACTGTGCTGTTACTGCTGTCGCTGATGATTACCACGCTCTCGCTGGGGACGGGCCGCACTACCATTATGCAGGGGACGATTCATCTGGTGATTTTTGCCGTGTATCTGTTGACTACGATTGTCCCCTGAAACCGGCAAAGGAGCCGCAATGAATCACAGCAATACTGCAGCCAGCCGGATGAAGCGAGGGTGCTGCGCCATGCTGGCAGTATGGCTGGCAGCCCTGGCGCTGGCAGGCTGCGCCGGTGTACGGCTGGTCAGCGATTACGATCTGGTCATCGACCAGGGTATCAGTGATTTTTCCGAGCAGCTCAACATGCATGTCAAGAACATGGCAGAACTCGGCGGTCAGCCCGAAGGCAGTTACGAAGCCAATCTGCGTACTTATAATGCGCTCGAAGCGAAACTGGAACTGCTGATTACCCGCGCCACGATTGCTTCTGGAGGGAAATCCTGTCGCCTGCAAAATCAGTTGTACAGCCAGTTATCCCATGTGTTGCAGACAACCCCGTCACCGGTGCTGCAACCCGAAGCCGGAACGGCAGATTCACCTGCTGACAGTGCTGCCGCCAGTGCTTGTAATGTTCGCCTGCTGACACTGGTAGCGCAACAGTTGTCTGCGATCCGTACCATTCACCGCTCAGCTGATACCTGTCGCGGTATTTCCTGCCTTAGGCCAGTCAGTGCCAGAGACGCGTTGGCAGCAGCAAATCAGTCCATCATGGCAGTGATGGTGGTGGAAACAGCGAAAAAGAAAGCGTCAGTTGCCCCCTGATGCCACACAAGGAGATCGCGCATGACATTGACCGCAGAACAGATTGAACAACAGATGAGTAATGCCGCAGCGGGTGCATTCCGCGAAGGCTGGGATGCCGTCAAGGTGTATGCCCCTGCAGAGTTTAAAAAGATGGCAGTGCAGCTGGCCAGTATTGCGGACAATGTAGCGCTGTACCAGCTGGACCCGGAACAGGGATATTCAGCCGAAACCGGAAAAATCCTGTTCCGCATGCAGCGCACTGCCTGCGAGTCGGTGCTGACGGCGGTGTCCCAGCTGACACTGATCGCAGTCCAGAATGCATTGAATGGATTGATGACCGTGCTTAGCCAGGTATTCGGCGCGGCACTTTCAATGATCCTGTAACGAAACAGCGAAACCCCTTTCCGGAGTCGCGCCGTTTTCATGACTGCGTTGCGACGATGGCGGCGGCATACCGGAATTTTCAGAACTTCAGTTGCATACCCGCATACAGTGAACGTCCCATGCCCGGCACCACGATGCCGCTGGGTACGCCTTGCCCCATGGTAGCACCTTGGCCGAGATAAGCGCCACCCAGCGGATTGCGATAGAAGCGGTTGAACAGATTATCGATGCCTGCATCAAAGCGCCATTGTTTCCAGGTATAACTGCTGCGCAGATTCAGCAGCGTATAACCCGGGGTCGTCATTTCTCTGCGTACAGCGGAGATATCTGTTTTCGCTGCTGCCATCTGAATTTCGGCCGTGGTATTCCAGTGTCCCAGATGTTGCGTCAGCGACAGTTTGGCATTCAGCGGCATGATGTTATACAAACCGCTGCCGGTATCTTTATTTCTGGCATGCAGGAAATTTAGCACGGCATTGCCTAAAAATTGGCCATATTTTTCTGTGCTCAGCAGCAGTGCGCTGGCAGAGACATCCATACCGTATAAACGTGCATTCTGATTGCTGAGACTCAGGTTCAGGAAACCGTCCTTGCGGCCAGGACAAATTTTACTGGCTGCGCTGCAGGGAACGGCGTCAATGTAGTCATGCACATCGGTATAGTAGGGAGCAATTTTGAATTGCCACTGATCCGGGTTGGCACTGTGCCAGTCAAACGTGGCGCTCAGTGTATGCGCAATTTCCGGTTTCAGATTCAGGTTGCCGGCATAACCGTTGCCATCGCCATACCAGTTATTCATGTTCATCACCATGGTATTGCTTGTCGCCCAGGTATAGCGTTCATACAGATTCGGTGAACGGGTTTTCATCGCATAACCACCATCAATACTAAAGCTGCTGTCCGGTGTGTAACGTGCCACTGCCGTAAAATCCAGATTGTGATCTGCGCGTTGCCGGTTGGCGGCGTTAAATGCACCGGGCACGGATAAAGGTGATGCCGGGTTACCGTATGCCATGGCGTTATAACCAGCGACCGGGCCGCTGTTCATACTGACGCGCTCTGCACGCAGACCAATCTGCGAAAACCAGTTTGGGTTCCAGTTGGCTTCCCATTCGACAAACATGCCAAACCGGTCGCGCTGCCCGTCCGCGATGTTCACGAATGTGCCCGGTGCCATCATCATGCCGGTGCCGGAGGCAGACCACCAGTCATTCATGCGGTAACGCTGATATTCGATACCCAGATTAAGTTGATCACGTTCCGATAAGGGTAATCCGGCACGCAGCAGGGTGCCGCTGTTTTTACCTTCGGTATCCATCGGCATACCGGGTGCATTGCCATACCAGAATTGTTTGTCGTCGCCAAAATTCATACTGTGGCGGGTATGCTCATGATATAGCCGCGCTTCCAGCTGGCCCCATGCATAGTCTCCTTTGTAGCGCAGGTTGAGCTGTTCGCTGCGGTTACCTGTCATATCCATGCGCTGATTAGGAAAGCCTTGGTATGGAATATTCTGTAGCCCCAGTTTCAATTCCAGCAGCTGAGATGCATTGCGGATGGCCATTTGCAGCGACTGGTTTTCCGACTTGTAAGCCGATGAGCCGATTACATCGCCAGCCAGTCCCGGCTTGCCACCGTTACCCTGACTGACGACTTTAAATGGGCTGGCTGCAACGATATTGCCTGCTTCCGAAAGTGATCCCGCATAGTTGATGCTCCAGGCGTCGCTGGCGTGTGTGGCGTTCAGATTGACACCATGTGCATGGCCATTGCTGCGGTAAAACGCACCGGCCTGGCCTTTGCGCAGCATTTCCCCGGCCATTGCAAATTCCGGGTCAGGTGAATTAACCCGTATCGTGCCGCCAATGCTGTCGCCACCATTGCTGACAGGTCCAATGCCATTAAGTACCTGTATGCTGCCGATGTGGCTGGGATCAATATACGACAACGGTGGGTTCATGTGATTGGCGCAGGCGGAGATCAGGTTCATGCCATCGACCTGTGTCCGCAACCTGTCATCTGCCAGTCCGTGAATGGCAGGCAGACTCGATACGCCACCTGCTCCATACAGACTGACCCCGGGCACATCGCGCAACAGTGCGGCGCTATCGCTGCTGGCGCTGAGTGCAGCAGCCTGACTGGTGCCATCGACATTCGGGGCGGAAATTTTTTTTGCCTGAATCAGTACGGTGTCAGGCTGACCGGATGTGGCTGGCTCACTGGCCTGTGCTGCACCCAGCGGAAATAAAGAGGCAACAGAAGCGGTCAATATGGTTTTCAGTGAAGTGTTCATGATGTTATTTGTAATTTATTTTGAGTAAAAATTTCCCGGTAACCGCAGCGGACAACGTTATCGCGTATAGTGAGCGGCGCGCCGGGCTCTGCGATTTACGGGTTGTCATGGCAGGTCAGTAATCGAACTTGATTTCCGCACTGACGCTGCGCTGGGTGTAAGGATGGAATGCCCAGTATTTTTTGTTGTTCAGATTGTCAATACCGATAGCGGCGCTCCATTGTCTGGCGAGCTGGTAACGGACACGCATATCAGCAACCAGGAAGCTGGAGAAGCCGAAGTACGTGAAGGCATTGACATCGCTGTTATCCAGCGCCCCATACTGACGGCCGCTGTAGCGGATGCCGAGCGAGGTGCTGAGCTTGTCATTGGGGCGGTAACTGAGTACCAGATTGGCGCGCCAGTCCGGGATGCGTGGCTGCGCTTTACCGACGCTGACCGGATTGGCGGCATTCCGGAGGATCACCGAATCGGTATAAGTAACACTCGACATCACATCCAGGCCGCGCCAGAACACATCGCTGGCCTGATACACCAGTTCCAGACCGGTCGTCCTGATGACCCCGATGTTCTGGATGTTGGTGATATTCGGCGTGACCAGTGTATTCACCTGCGAATACAGGGCGTCCCTGGTGCGCTCATGGAACAGCGTTGCGCGCAGTACGCCTTTTCCTTCATCGAGACTGCGTTCGGCGGTCCATTCCGTGGTCCAGGACTTTTCCGGTTTCAGGTTTGGATCATTGTTCACAATCACGTTGTTGGAAATACTGCCCTGATACAGTTCGGATACGGTTGGCATACGGACAGCACGCCCGACGGATGCCTTGTAAGTCCAGTTATCAGCGGCACTGAACGCCAGCGCTGCTTTGGGTGAGAAAGCCTGTTCATTGCGGCTGCCGAAATTCAGAACAGAACCGGCATTTGATAGCACGCCATGATCAGCCTGCCATTGTTCCAGCCTGCCGCCGATAATGCTTTTCCATTGCGGAGCCATTCGCCAGGCATCCTGCAGGTACAGGCTCTGCAGCCGGGTATCGCCCTGAAATGCAGAAAACAGTTTTTGCGTTTCTCCGTGCAGCCAGTCGGTGGTATCGGAGATTTTGGTTCGCAACCGGTAATCCTCGCGCTGATAGCCGAATTCCGCAGTGTGTGCCGCATTGGGCCGCCAGATGCCTTTCATGGCAAATGTGTTCCAGCCTGTTCCGCTCTGGTCGGTGATGCGGCCCGGGCCGCCACTGTCTGCTGCCGGCATTGCCGTCAGCGGGCTGCGTCCGGTATCTTTGCGGTAGTCATACAGGCTGGCGGATATTTCCCAGTCAAATACACCTTTGGTGCGGCTTTTCAGATTCAGGCCGTGCGCCAGATGTTCCAGCCGGTTCTGACTGTTCGCCATATCGGCAGGAGACAAAGTATATTTTTTGCCATTCAGATTAATGTCGCCGCTGTAGACGGGATTGCCGGCGGCATCGCGCAAATAGCTTTGTAATCCGCTGTCCATGTTATTGCGCCAGTAGCCGAAAGTGTAGCTGGCACGCAAAACCGGACTCAGGTCATAGGCAAGCTTGATTTTCGCATGGTCCTGTACGGTGTGATACTGCCCGCTGGCACCAAGAATCCACCAATCCTGATTCTGCGGATTTTTCCCCGCAATCGCACCAGTCACGGCCTGACCCACATTGCTGCTGATACCGGAAGAAACTAATTTTGTGGTGAAGGCAATCGGATGTCCATCGCTGTCGAGCTGGTTCAGATTCAGCCACCAGGAAAAATCGCCCTGATGGTTGCCCAGGCTGGCGCTCAGTTGTTTGCCGGTATAGGTCTGGCTGGTGCCGTAGAGCTGAAAGCTTTCGCTGAGGCCTGTGATTTTGGCATGTGCTTCAAACTGTCTGGGCATGCGGGTGATGTAATCCACCACGGCACCGGCGGAGTTACCTGCATAAGCGGCGGAAAACGGACCGTACAGCACGTCGACCCGTTCGATTTCTTCCGGCGTCACCAGACCCCAGCGCGGGGTGAAAATTGCGCCATTGCCGAGTAAATTGGAAAGCAGAATGCCATCGGCATACACCAGCGAGCGTGCGCTGTTCCCGGTGCCGGAAGCACGCGTTGCCAGCACGGCATGGTTGTAGTCGCCGGTGTAGCGTTTGCGAACCAGCAGGCTTGGCAGGTATTTGAGCGCGTCTTCTGCGTCCACCGCATTGATGGTGCGTTCGATTTCTTGCGCTTGTATGCCTTCGATCGTGGTTGGAATTTCTGTCGGCAGGGAAGACGGGCGGTCACCGTTAATGATGACCGATTGCAGAGATGCGCTGGCATCGGCCAGAACGATATCCGCCATTGCCATGGCAGGAAAGCAGGAAAATGCAGAGGCAAGTGCCGCGGCCAGAATGGTTTTCCGGACGCGCAGGCCCGCTGGGACTGAGATAGTCAGCATAGTGTGGAATCAATCAAAAATGTGCACAGAAAGAGGTGCGGACGAACGGCGGTCTGCCGCATTCAGGCAATGACAGCAAGTTGTCCGACCAGTGTGGAGATTTACTGACTGATTAAGGGAGGTCCGCGGGCCGGCAACGGTGCCGACACGATGGAGGCGAGACGGGCAGCCGGGATGGAGCGCGTCGCATACGACAGGGTGTGAGGCGGTTCGCAGACCGGCTCACAGGAAAACGCCGGCGGGATGCCGGTCGCTGTGCACAGCGGACAATCCAGCAGATGCTGGCCGGGCTGGATTTTTCCCGGAGTGGAATCCCCGCTTGTCTGACCGATCAGCTTGTAACCTGTGCTGGTACAGATCAGGCTCATGGCATCGGAGCGGATCATGGGGGATGCCATGGCAACGCCCAGCGTCAGTACATACATCAGCAGTACTGCGCGCACCAGGCGATGCACCATGCGGCGGGACGGGGTGAATAAAATCATGTAGCGAATTGTAACACCGGCAAGTCCGGTGAACATGATATACAACAAACTTCTAAATTCCTGCGGGCGGCGCGAATCTGCCTGCCGTTTACCGCTATGATGGCGGTTTTCATGTCACCGGAATGACATATTCCTCTGGCGACCGGCTTCCCAGAGTCCGGTACGGCAGTTGGCAGTGTGCGGTGACGCAACGGTGGCATGAGCCGATTAAACAGGGAAGCGCGATCCACAAGACGGCGTTTCCAAGCAGAAGGAATGATCTTGAGCCAGACTTCATTACTGCAGCAATTGCTGCGTACCAAACCGGCGAGTTCGCACGACATCATTGCGGAGGATGAACAGCACCAGGGCCTGCATCGCTCACTGGGTTTATTTGCGCTGACCATGATCGGCGTCGGTGCCACCATCGGTACCGGGATTTTTTTCACCATGGTCGAAGCCGTGCCCAAGGCCGGGCCTTCCGTGATCCTGTCATTCTTAATCGCCGCCCTGACGGCCGGGCTGACGGCGCTGTGCTATTCCGAGCTGTCTGCCAGAATTCCGGCATCCGGTTCATCTTATTCCTTTGCCTATGCAACAGTCGGCGAGTTTGCTGCCTTCGTGGTGGCAGCCTGCCTGTTGCTGGAATACGGGCTGGCCGCCAGTGCAACCGCCATCGGCTGGTCGGCTTACCTGAATAATTTTCTGGAAAATGCGATTGGCTGGCAGATTCCGGAGATGCTGCGCTCGCCGATGATCGTTTCCGGTCCGAAAGGCATGGAAATTCATCTGTCCCAGTTTAATCTGCCGCCAGTGATTCTGGTGATGATCTGCTGTGTGCTGCTGCTGCGTGGCGCCAAGGAATCCGCCACGGTCAACGCCATCATGGTCATGATCAAACTAGTGATCCTGACGTTCTTCGCGGTGATTGCATTCACCGGCTTTCATGCCGAGCACTTCACGCCTTTTTTTAATACTGACAACAGCAAGGGACTGGCGGGCATGGCAGGCGTGACTGCGGCGGCTGGCACAGTTTTTTTCTCCTTCATCGGACTCGACACGGTTGCAACGGCTGGCGCGGAAGTCAAAGATCCGCGCAGAAACGTTCCTCTGGGCATCATGGCGGCGCTGCTGGTCGTGACGGTGTTTTACATGCTGGTTGCCGTTGCCGCCATCGGCGCACAGCCTGCCGCCATGTTTGACGGGCAGGAGGCCGGTCTCGCGGTGATTTTGCAAAATGTCACCGGCAAAGCCTGGCCGGCGCTGATTTTATCTGCCGGTGCGGTGATTTCTGTTTTCAGCGTGACTCTGGTGACCATTTACGGTCAGAGCCGGATTTTGTATGCCATCAGCAAAGACGGACTGATTCCTTCCGCATTCCAGAAGGTGCACAGCCGCACCCGCGCACCGGTCATCAACACGGTTCTGGTGTGCATGGTGGTCGGTCTTGTTGCCGGTCTGGTGGATGCCACGTTCCTGTGGGATATGGTCAGCATGGGGACGCTGGTCGCGTTCATCGTGGTGTCGAGCGCTGTGCCTGTGATCCGCCGTCAGGGAACCGGTCATGGCAATCATGGTTTCAGGGTACCGTTTGGGCCTTACCTGATTCCGGGACTCAGCATCCTGGCTTGCCTATATATCCTGAAGGATTTGTCGGATACAACCTATAAAGTTTTCTTTATCTGGATGTTTATAGCGATTGGTATTTATTTTTTGTACAGCAAACGTCATTCCCGCTTGAATTAAATCCCGGTTGCACCATATCGGCTTCGGGCTTCCGGGTTTCCGGCAGCCACAGGTCGCGCCAAGAGACGCATGCTGATTCATATACCGGCAAAGATACCGACAAAGGATGAACATGAAACAGGCAAAACAGGTAAAACAGGCCATATTCGCTGCGCTGGTTTGGGGTTTATGTACAACGGCGGCGCAGGCCGAACATATCGGCAGTGTGGATACGGCATTTAAGCTGATCGGGCCGGACCATAAAGTCGTGGTGGAGGCTTATGATGATCCCAAAGTTAATGGCGTGACCTGCTATGTCTCACGGGCCAAAACGGGTGGCATCTCCGGCGGGCTCGGTCTGGCAGAGGATAAATCGGAAGCATCGATCGCTTGCCGCCAGGTCGGGGCGATCAGTTTTCCGGGGCCGTTGAAGCAACAGGAAGAGGTGTTTAATCAGAGCTTGTCTATCCTGTTCAAAAAATTGCGCATCGTGCGTATGGTCGATCAGAAGCGGAATGCGCTGGTGTACCTGACTTATTCGGACAAACTGATTGACGGCTCACCGAAAAACAGCGTCACTGCTGTTGCGGTCGATCACAGTACGCCGATTCCGCTCAAATAAACACTTCCGGCTGAGGATGTGCTTGCCGCTCCGGCGCAGCAGGATGTGAAAAACTGCGCCGGTACAGGGTTTCTTCGCTGTAATTTACGTTAAAATACACAGCTGCAAGATATCCCTTATCGCTTTGATATGACACCTGCAAGCAAGACATCTGTGGCGAATGACCAGTCCGTTGATGCACTGGTCAAGACCATCCGCATTCCCCCGCGCCCCAGCATGCTGGCTGATGTCCAGGCCGAACTGAGCAGCCGCGAACCTGATCCGCGCCGTCTGGCAGCCACGATTTCCCACGATGTGTCTTTGTCGGCTTCTTTGCTGAAGCTCACCAATTCGTCTTTTTTTGGCCTGAGACTGAAGGCATCTTCAGTCGATCATGCGGTGCAGTTGCTCGGCATGCAGCAATGCGGTCTGCTGATGACAGGCATCATCGCCCGGCAATCCATACAGATAGAAAATGTATCCCTGATCAAATTCTGGGATTTTTCCTCCAAGCGCGCGCAAGCCATGTCATATCTGGCCGGCTATATGCGTGTCTGCCCGGTTGATCTGGCGCATACGTTTGGCCTGTTCTGCGATATCGGCATTCCGATCCTGATGGAGCGTTTTCCCGATTACCAGCAGACGCTGGAACTGGCATATCAGCAGCTTGAACATAAATTCACCTTCATCGAGCAGGAAAAGCACAACACCAGCCATACTTCAATCGGTGCGCTGATGGCCCGCACCTGGGGCTTGCCGGAAGAAGTCTGCAATGCGATTTTGCTGCACCATGATTATGCCGTGCTGCAGGATACTGCTACCAGCGAACGGGTACGGGCACTGGTGGCGCTGTCACTGGTGGCTGAGTACGCCATTCACAAATATCACGGGCAGGAAACGCTCGCCGAATGGGAGAAAGGCGGCCAGCAGGCGCTTGATTTTCTCGGTCTGGCAAGCGATGAGCTGGAAGACCGTCTGGAAGAGTTGCACGAATTATTCAACCACGTGCACTGAGAGCCGGATTGCAGATATGCTTGAACGCCGTCCTGAAGCTGCGTTCACCGTCATACGGGATGCCTGTACCGCGTTTCCGTCAATCATATGTCCGCTGATATTGCTCAATCCAGAGGAGCGTATTCAGATCAATTCAGTCAGATAAGTTCAGCCGGCTGAGTCAGCTGCCGGCACGTAACAGCCGGACCGGCAGCATGATGATTGCCCGCAATAACTCCAGAACGCCATCCACGGCAAGGCCGATGATCCGGAATGGCAGCAACAACAGCCAGACCAGCGGATACATCATCAGCACCAGCAAGGCCAGCGGCCAGCAAAAGACCAGCAGAATCAGCCACAGCATCAGTGTCAGCATCATCACCTCAGATAAATAACGGACGCAGCAGATTGCTTAGCATGACCAGCCCGATTGCTGCCAGCAGTATGCCTTCCATATTTGCAGCGAGTTTCATGATACAGCCCCTTTCTTGTCGTGTTCCGGTCGGTGCACTGTAATCATTCCGCAGTCAGAATGATAGGTGTGGGCGACCAAGCGCAGTTTGTGCGGAACAGAATGCTTGCAGGCGGGATGAAGCGCCGGTCAGGCAGGCAATGTTTCCATCCTCGGGATGGAAACGATTGTGTCAGGATTGGTAGTTCGGTGATATTGCTGATTCAGACCTGGCATCGGTGTTTGCTGCAGTCAATGCACTTTATTGGTATTGGTCACCAGCACATCGAGCATGGCTGCGGTCTCTGCATCCGGAATGCCGTCAAACTTTGCAGGCCGGTACTTGGTCTGAAAGGCAATCAGCACATTTTTGGTGGCTTCATCCAGCACGCCGGTCTGCGGTACCGCATAGCCGTGCCGTGCCAGTTTTTGCTGAAACCAGGAAACGTCCGGTAATTGCGCTTCATATAATGGCGTGCGCTGCGCCACCTCGGCGGCATCCGGCCAGGGAATCAGGCCGGCATCGGCCAGCTGCTTCCACGGAAACAGGGGGCCGGGATCAGATTTGCGCTGTGGGGCGATGTCCGAGTGACCGAGAATGTATTCCGGACGAATCTGATGCCTGGCCGCAATCTCCCTGACCAGGGCAATCACCCGGTCAATCTGTTCCTGGGGAAACGGGAAATAGACGCGACCTTCCGGCGTATCTTTAAAGCCGAGATTCACGATTTCAATACCGATTGAGCTGGCATTCAAGCGGCTGTAGCCTTTCCAGTCGCTGAGCCCGGCGTGATAGGACATACGGTTTTCGTCCACCAGCTGCCATACTTTGACGGGTGACTCATTCCCTACCAGATAATGGCTACTGACGCCTTGCTGACTGAGCACGCGCAGCGAGGTCGGCTGGTCAATCGCGGTGTAATGCAGAACCAGGAATTGCACGCGGTCTTCCTGGCTTTTGGCGGAAATGCTGGCATCAATATCACGCCGGGGAACGGTGGAACAGGCGCTCAGCAGGATGGCGAGAATGCCGATCAGTAACCAGTTTTTCATCATAAAGTCCTGAGTTGTCTGGCAGCCAGTCTGGCTGCCGAAAAGTGTGCCTGACAGACGCTGCGCCGCAGGCTGATATGTGGCGGTAAATGCTGGCGCAGCGAATCTGCGATCAGCGGGTGCAATTCCTGTACCCGCCCGCTCAATACCATCGGTTTGTCACCGAAACGGCGGCACATTGCCAAACCCAGCCGTGCCAGTTCCGCACCCGCCTGCTTCAGAATCCGCGCCGCGGTTTCGTCATGACCGGCTGCTGCGGCGACTGCCAGCGCCAGCGTTCCGATTTCACCACGGCTGCGATGATAAATGAAATTTTTAGAAACGTCCCAGCTGTCGCCGCCCAGCGCCTTAAACATTTCCTGTGCCAGCCGTGAATGCTGACTCCATCCCGGCTCTTCATCTTCGCTGCGCCAGATATGGCGCAGCGCCTCGCGTGCAATCCAGAAGCCGCTGCCGCCGTCATCCAGCAGATAGCCGCGCCCGCCGGCACGGTGAAACTGACCTGTCTCATCGATCAATGCGGCAATCGAACCGGTGCCGGCATAAATCAGATAGCCTGTGCCGGGCTGGAAATTATCCAGATAGGCAATCTCAATATCATTACTCAGATGAATTGCCTGCGGCGGAAGATGCAGGATATCGGTCAGCATCCGTTGCAGCAGAGCATGATGCGCCTGATCGCCAAAGCCGGTGATGCCAGCCCGGACGCTTTGCAGGCTGCCGTGTGCATGTGCGGTGGCGGCCAGCCCGGCAAATACCTGGCCAAATTCAGTCTGTCCATGCAGCGTATTGAGTTGCAGCGCCGTCAGTCCGGCGGTCGTGCCGCTGGCGACGATTTTTTCATCAATGGTGGCAATTGCCCAGCGTGTCTGTGTTCCACCGGTGTCGATGCCCAGACCCAGCCGGGGCAGGGCAGCGGAATGAGACGGGGACGGTATTGGATTCATCATGCGGCTAATTTGTCCGGCAGCGCAGACCGGCAACAAGCAGGTGCGACTGCGAACGGTATCATCACTTCAGGTGAAAGAGGTGCCTGCCTGTTTCCGGCGGTATCGCACAGGGTATTGATCGTTTATCATAGTTCGCTTTGCTCCGCTTGCAGAAATGAAAAGATCAGCACAGCGTATAACTTTTCTCTATGAGCAGAAGGCAAAAATTCAATCGTTTTCCGTGCGCTCAACGGGGAAAATCCCAGCGTACAGAAAGCAGTATAAGGTAATACCGATTAAGAAAACATCATAATGACCAGAGACACTGCCATTCACGATACCGATGCCCATTCTGAGAGCGACGCCAGTCATGGCTGGCGCTGGATTCCGACGCTGTATTTTGGCCAGGGCATACCGTATGTCGCGGTCATGACGCTGTCAGTGATCATGTACAAAAATATGGGGATATCCAATGCGGATATCGCTTTGTACACCAGCTGGCTGTACCTGCCTTTTGTGATCAAACCTTTGTGGTCGCCGTTTGTCGATATGTTCCGCACCAAACGGTTCTGGATTATTACGCTGGAACTGCTGATCGGCGGCCTGTTCGGTCTGGTGGCGCTGACGATTCCGGTGGCTGCTTATTTTCAGGCGACGCTGGCAGTATTCTGGCTGCTGGCGTTTGCCGCTGCGACGCACGATATCAGCACCGACGGCTTTTATATGCTGGCGCTGGAACAACATCAGCAGGCGGCATTAGTCGGGGTGCGCAGCATGTTTTTCCGGATTTCCATGCTGACCGGACAGGGCGCACTGGTGTATCTGGCCGGCACCCTGCGCGACGTCACGGGCAATGTTGCGCTGGGCTGGATCGTGGTTTTTGGCGTGCTGGCTTTGATGTTCATCAGCCTGTCGCTCTATCACCGCTGGGCTTTGCCGGTACCGGAGAGTGACTGCGCGCATGGCGATCCGAATCAGGTGATGGCCACTTTCTTCACCATTTTCGGCCAGTTTATCCGCAAGAAAAATATCCTGATCACACTGGCGTTTTTGCTGCTGTACCGCTTTGGCGAAGCGCAGCTGGTCAAAATGGCGCCGCCGTTTTTGCTGGATGGACTGGATAAAGGTGGACTGGGGCTGTCAACCCAGGCAGTCGGCATTGTCTACGGCACCATGGGAATGATCGCGCTGACGGCTGGCGGGTTGGCAGGCGGGGCACTGATAGCCCGTTATGGCCTGAAAAAGTGCCTGTGGCCGATGGCGCTGGCAATCAATGTGCCGCATCTGGTGTACGTGTATCTGGCGCTGGTACAACCGCAGAATCTGTATCTGGTCGGCACGGCGGTTGCACTGGAGCAGATGGGTTATGGCTTCGGCTTCACTGCCTACGTGCTGTACATGATCATGGTCGCAGATGGCGAACACAAGACGGCGCACTATGCGATCTGCACCGGATTCATGGCGGCCAGCATGATGCTGCCCGGTATGTTCAGCGGCTGGCTGCAGACCTGGCTGGGATACAGTCATTTCTTCATCTGGATTTGCGTCGCCGCTGTACCGACGCTAATTGTAACGGCGCTGATTAAGGTCGATCCCGCATTTGGTAAAAAGACCGATGAAAAAATCAAGTAATCAACCCGGATTAAAAAAACGCTCTGAAGATAAACAGGAATACCGATGAATGCCGCCCCCCTTTTTTTTGAGTCGCACCGCTACACATCATTGCAGGCCGGGCCTCGCCTGATTGTGACTGGCGCCGTACACGGCAATGAAACCTGCGGCACGGTGGCAATCCGGAGACTGATGGCGGAGATGGCTGCCGGCCGCATTGTGTTAAGCAGCGGTTTTCTGACGCTGGTGCCGGTTGCTAATCCGCTGGCGTATCAGCGCGGACAGCGGCAGGGTGACCGCAACCTGAACCGGCGACTGATTCCGGCGGCAACACCAGTCGAATTCGAAGACCATGTCGCAAACTGGCTCTGCCCCTTGCTGGCAGAGCATGAGGTATTGCTTGATCTGCACTCGTTCCGTGGTGAGGGAGAAGCATTCGTGCTGGTCGGGCCGGAAAATAATCAGGGCGCGATCGAACCATTTACCCATGCCGGTGCCGAACTCGCGATGGCAATGCGGCTTGGCGTACGCCGCATGGTGGATGGCTGGCTCAGCACCTACGCGCGCGGCGTTGCCCGTCGCCAGCAAAGTCTGGGGCCGGGCGCAGACCCGGTGGCTGTGGCGAATGCCGATGCCCGGTTTGGTGTCGGAACGACGGAATATATGCGCTCCACCGGTGGTTATGCCGTGACTCTGGAATGCGGCCAGCATCAGGCTCCGGAGGCGCCGGAAGTCGCGTACCGCGCTATTCTCAATACGCTGATCCATCTCGGTATGATTGAAGGCGATAGTCCGGAAGTCATGCATGAGATGGAGGCATTGCGCATTTACGACGTCATCGACAAGTTCCATGCTGATGACCGTTTTGTGCGCCCGTGGCGCAGTTTCGATGAGTTGCAACCCGGAGAGCTGATCGGTATCCGCCATGACGGCAGCGAAGTGCGTGCCGAATTCGGCGGACGCATGATCTTCCCCGACAGCGCCGCCCAGGCTGGCGAGGAATGGTTTTATGTAACCCGTCACAGTGACCGGATTGATCGCGTAATGGAGTCGCAGCCATGAAGTTATTTTCCCTGGCTGCCGGATGCTGGCTGTTCAGCGCCCTGTTGAGCCTGGCGGCCTGGTTGCCGGCGTTTCCGGCTCAGGCGGCAGGCAAGACGCTGAGCGTGTTGCTGACGACGCCGGAAAGTGCGCTGGACCCGGCAGTGGCATCGGATATTGCCACGCTCAGCATCAATGAAAACATTTTCGAGCCCATGCTGCGCTATGACTATCTGGCGCGGCCATTGCAGCTGCGGCCAAATACCCTGAAATCGATGCCGGAAGTGCGGGATGGCGGCAAGACCTACATCCTGCATCTGCAACCGGGAATCTTTTTCTCTCCCGACCCGGCTTTCAAGGGACGCGCGCGTGAGCTGACAGCGGCAGATTATGCTTACAGCATCCGCCGCCTGTACGACCCCGTCCTGAAGTCACCGTGGCTGTTTATGTTTGAAGGAAAACTGCTGGGCGATGAACAATTGCGCCAGCCGCCGCAAGGGATGGCGGTCACTGATCCCCGGCTTGCAATCGCGGGTTTGCAGGTGCTCGATACTTACACCCTGCAGATTCGGCTGACTGCGCCCGACAGGAATTTTCCGTTTATTCTGGCGACCGGCGCAACGGCGGCGGTGGCGCGGGAAGTGATGGAAACGTACGGCAATCAGGCGGGGAATCATCCGGCTGGTACCGGACCATTTGTGCTGAGCGAATGGCAGCGCAGTTTCCGACTGGTGCTGAAGGCCAATCCGCAATACCGTCAGGTGATTTTTCAGGATCAGCCGGGGAATGACCCTGCTGCCCAGGCACTGGCAGCGGCGTTGCGGGGGCAGCGCCTGCCGCTGGTCAGCCAGGTGGTGATTCACATCATGGAAGAACAGCAGGCGCGTGTACTGGCTTTTCTGAACCGTGAACTCGATGTGCTGGAGCAGGTGCCACCGCCGCTGGCAGAAATGGTGCTGCGCGACGGTCAATTGAAACCGGAATTGCAGCAGCAGGGCGTGCGCTTATCCTTGTTTTCACCTTTGCAGACTTACTATGTCTGGATGAATATGGAAGATCCGGTAATCGGTGGTTACACGCCGGACAAGATTGCCTTGCGCCGGGCGATTGCCATGAGTTATGACAGTGCAGAAGATATCCGCCTGATGGAAAAAGGGCTGGCGATTCCGGCGCAGTCGCCGCTGCCGCCGAATGTGCTGGGCTATGACGCGAACCTGAAAAGCCCGGTTCCGCATGACCTGCCGCTGGCCAATGCCTTGCTGGACCGCTTCGGATACCGGCGCGCAGCAGATGGTTACCGTACGCTGCCCGGCGGCCAGCCGCTGCGGCTGGAAATGTATTCTCAGGCGAATACCACAGGACGCCTGCGGGATGAAATCTGGCGCAAAAATCTGGATGCGCTGGGAATCCGCATCAGTTTTAAGACCGATAAACATTCAGAGATCATCCGTGCATCCCGTCTCGGCAAGGTGCAGATGACGGAAGCAAACTGGATCGCGGATTTTCCTGATGGTGAAAATTTTTATCAGCTGCTGTATGGGCCGAATACCGGACGGGCTAATTATGCCCGCTTTAATCTGCCCGCATTTAACCAGTTGTATGAGCAGTCACGGAGCATGGCAGACTCGCCGGAACGCAGACGGCTGTATCAGCAGATGGCGTTGCTGATGCATGCGTATAACCCTTGGATTCCGCGGATTCATCCCTTGTCTGCCGATGTGGTGCAACCCTGGGTACGCAATTATCAGCACCATCCGGTGGAATTCACCAACTGGCGTTATCTCGATATTGCGCCGGATGCACAGCAGAATCTGCATTGAAGACATGCTGTGCCGGACGCTGCAGAAATGCTGTCCGGCGCAACAGGAAATGAGTTCCGGTTATATGCACCGGGTAAAGTTTCATTGGTATACCTTGCGGTCTGATTTTATGCTGTGCGATGAAAAATTCTGATATTTTCCGCGGATGGTTTCTGTCCGTTTTATCTGGAGAAGCTGTACATGCGTTGTGAACTGATTGCCGGTCATCCCGATTTTCGTCGCCTCAATACGATAGATGGTGTGACCGTTGATTTGCGTTATATCGGCGCAGACAATTTTGTCGGGCGCGACCTGTATGGCGATCTCGATTGCGCCTGGCTGCATCATGAAGCGGCTGATGCCTTGCAGCGGGCAGTGCGCTATCTGGCCCAGCATGCGCCGGGAATGCGCATTCTGGTGCTGGATGCATTGCGTCCGCACCGAGTTCAGGAAATGCTTTGGCAGCATCTGGACGGCACCCGTCTGCAAATGTATGTGGCAGATCCGGCCCGCGGGTCTATCCATTCTTTCGGCATGGCGGTTGATGTGACTCTGCTGAATGCAGCAGGGCAGGAGCTGGATATGGGCAGCCGTTTCGATGAGCTGGCGGAAAAATCGCATCCTGCGCTGGAAGAAAGGATGCTGGCTGAAGGGCAGATCAGTCATGCACAGCAGGCCAACCGCAATATGTTGCGGGCCGCCATGTTTCACGGCGGGTTTCGCGGCATCAACAGCGAGTGGTGGCATTTCAATTGCGGCGATCCGGCGCTGGTTCGCCAGACTTACCTGCGCATTGACTAATCATGCTGACAGCATGCGCTACACTTGTCATGTTGGTGACGACGATGATTTCAGCGGCTGAGATGACGGGCGACGAGGCACTCCGCACATCCTTTCCGGCTGTGACTGAAAAACTGCACGCCATCCAGCGTGATCCGCAACGGCCGCTGGCAAGCCTGTCGGTGCTGACAATACGCAATGGACGGATCGTGTATGAACAACAGTTTGGCGAGCGTTATATCGATCCGGCACAGTCTGCCCATCATCTGCCTGCGGATGCTTCAACCCTGTACCGGGTTGCCTCTGTCTCTAAAATGGTAACGGCAATAGGTGTGATGCGCCTGGTGGAGCAGCACAGTCTCGATCTGGACGAAGATGTCAGCCATTATCTGGGATACCGCGTGCGTAATCCGCATTATCCCGATTCAGCGATCACGCTGCGCATGTTGCTGAGCCATACTTCTTCGCTGAGAGATGATGCCGGTTATAACTTTCCGCCAGACATGACCTTGCGACAGGTTCTGCAGGGTGAGGCTGGCAGCGATGCTTCGCCGTGGGCAGCACCGGATGCCAGCGGACGCGATTTCCGGCCCGGCAGCTTCTTCAGCTATGTCAATCTGAACTGGGGTGTCATCGGTTCTGTCATGGAGGCGGTTTCCGGTCAGCGTTTTGATCTGCTGATGCAGCAACTGGTGCTGGACCCGCTGAAGATCAGCGGCAGTTTTCATCCGGCGAATCTGGCTCCGGCGCAGCTCGCGCAGTTAGCGACGCTGTACCGCAAACAGGTGCAGGAGCGCTGGGATAGTACAGGCCCCTGGGTTGCACAAGTCGATGACTACCATCAGCAGGCACCTGCGGCCATGCCCTATCTGCTGCATTATCAGCCGGGCAGCAACGCGACGCTGTTCAGTCCGCACGGCGGGCTGCGCATCAGTGCACGTGGATTGAGCCGCATTATGCTGATGCTGATGCAGCAGGGGGAGCTGGATGGCATCCGTCTGCTGCAGCCGGCTTCGGTCCGGACGCTGATCGCACCACAATGGCGTTATCAGGCAGGTGTCCAGACGAATGGTGACCATTACCGCGGTTTGTTTCAGTCATGGGCGCTGGGTATGCAGGTATTCACCGGCACCCGTGACGATGCGCGCGGCGACCGTATGACGCCGCCGTTGCCGGGTCAACCGCAAGGACTGACCGGCGTCGGTCATCTGGGTTTTGCTTATGGTTTGCAGTCCGGTTTTATCTTTGATCCGGTGCAGCGTAATGGCATCATTTATATAACTGGCGGCACTGGTGCCGATCCGGAACAGAATTCTGGCCTGTATTCCAGTATGAACCGCTGGGAAGAGCAGATTCTGGGGGCCCTGGCAGAGACTTTGTACTGAAGACGGGCAGGTTTACTGCGGTACCGGCAGTACGGGCTGGATGGATTATTCTCCGCCTGTTCTGGCGATGCAGTCGCTGCCTGCCATCTGCACGCAGTCGACAAATGCGCGGGCTGAACGGGACAGAGGAGTCGATTTTTTAGTCAGCAAAAATAAATCGACAGGCACCTGTGGCGACATCGGGCGGCATTGTACTTTGTCGTGATTGGCAGTGGCGGCAGTAAACGGATCGATCACCGCTGCGCCAGCGCCCAGCTCGACCAGTGTGCGCGCCAGTACATAAGTCTGCACCTCGGTATAGGAATTAAAGCGGATGCCTTGTTCTTCGCAGGTATCCATGACGCGGCTGACCAGATGATCGTCCAGATCAAGCGTAATCAGGTTTTTCGGCAAGTCGGCGACTGGCAGCGGCTGATTGTCCAGCATGCGCGACCAGCTGCCCATCGGTGCGATCGCCGTCATGCTGCCGCGTACCAGCGGCTCAGAAGCCAGATTCGGATGGCACGGATCGTAGAGGGAAAACGCAAAATCCACATCGCCAAGCAGCAAGGCATTGACCATATCGCTGGTGTGATGAGTTGCGAGCGTGCAGTGAATTTGCGGAAATCTGGCGCGCCATGCGGCCAGGGCAGCCGGAATCACCGTTACCGACAAGGTGGGTGTCGATGCCAGCCTTACCGCTTCATCCGGATGGTTCTTGAGATTATTGGCAAGGCGGCGCACCGACTGCAGATCGCGGTTGAGCTTATCGACTTCGATAAACAGCTGATGTGCTTCCGGTGTCGGATGCAGTTTACCTTTGATGCGCTCAAACAGTTTCAGGCCGAGTTGCAGTTCGCAATGCTGTAATACCTTGGTGGCGGCAGGCTGGGAAATATTCAGTAACTGTGCGGCACCGCTGATGGTGCCCGCCTGCATGATTGCATGAAAAACTTCAATGTGGCGTAATCGCATGGTGACATGAATGGCTGAAATGAGGTGTGCCCGTTCCGCGATTGTACCTGCAGCGCGGATTGTTGCCGTGAACGTTACGGTGAAAGCTTTTCATCCGCACGACGTTGCATGTGCGGCGCATCTGGAATGGCTGATTCCAGCGCACTGCGCACATCCCCCTGATGCTGTTCCAGTAATTGTCCGGCAGCGCTGACGCTGATGTGACGCTGCAGCGCTACGATGGCCGTCTTGACGTGGAAATCGCATTCTTCCAGAATCCGGCGGCAGGTTTTCTCATCATGCCCTGTCGCATGCATGGCGAGGCTGACAGTGCGGCGCAGCAGCTTTACATTGGTCGGTTTCACATCCACCATCAGGTTGCCATAAACCTTGTGCAGCTTCACCATCAGTGCGGTGGAAAACGTGTTCAGCGCTATTTTCTGGGCGGTGCCGGCCTTTAATCGGGTACTGCCGGAAATCAGTTCATTGCCGGTATCGAGTCCGATGCCGATATCCGCCGTCAGCAGCAGTGGTGTGGCGGGATTGTTTGCCAGCCCGATGGTCAGCGCACCGGCGGCGCGTGCAGCATGCAGCGCACCGAGAACGTATGGCGTCGTGCCGGAAGCAGCAATCAGCAGCACCACATCGTCCGCTTGCGGGTGCAGATGAGCGATATCTGCGGCACCCTGTTCCGTATTGTCTTCGGCTCCTTCGACGGCGATAAACATCGCCTGCTGCCCGCCGGCCAGCAGGCCGATGGCGCGTTCATTCGGCCAGGAAAAGGTCGGCAGCAGTTCCACACTATCGAGCACACCGAGCCTGCCCGATGTGCCGGCACCGGCATAAATCAGCCGTCCACCGGCCTGTATCCGTGGCAATGCAGCGTCGACGGCCTGGGCAATCCGGGCAGCTACCGCACGGACTGCCTGTACCGCATGATACTGATCATCGATCAGCACCGCCGTCAGCGTCGCTGTCGGGTAGGTGTCCAGTGCCGTATGCAGGCTGCTGGGAGTTTCCGTATTCAGCATGGTCTTTTTCTCCGTCAAACCCTTTTACCTTAACGTTGCGACTGGCAGTCAACCAATGAAAGCTGATCACGCAGTCATAACCGCAGGTAATGCAACGCCGGAAAATCAGCATTAGCCAGCGCGATGGCGCTTCGTTATGCTGTATCGTCACCATCTTCTGATCCGGAGAATATTCCATGCGGTGTCCCCGTTGCTTCCTGTTGCTGCTGATGGCGGTTTTCCTTTCTGCATGCCAGTTGAATACTGGTGAGATGTTGCGCGATCAGCGTCACCGGATACTGATTTCCGTACCGGAACAGCAGATGGTGTTATTGGAAGCAGGGAAGATTGTCGCACGTTATCCTGTTTCGACGGCGCAGCGGGGGATCGGTGATATGCCGGATAGTTATATGACACCCGCTGGCAGGATGGAAGTGGCGGAAAAAATCGGCGGCGGCATGCCAGCCGGAACCGTATTCAAAGACCGTATCCCGACCGGTGAAATCGTGGGGATTGATGCACCGGGCCGTGATCCGGTGGTGACCCGGATTTTGTGGTTGCGCGGCACCGAAGAGCGTAACCGGAATGCGTATACACGCTTCATCTGTATCCACGGCACACCGCAGGAAAGCCTGCTTGGCACTCCGGCCAGCTACGGCTGTATCCGTATGCGTTCGACAGATATTATTACCCTGTTCGAACGGATCGGCCCCGGAACCGCTGTCTTGATCGGGGAGGCCGGGCTGGAACAGATGCTGGCTGAAAACGCTGATTGAAAACCGGCTGCGGCGGTTGCGATCACCATCGCTGTAGAGAATAGCCGTGCTGCTTCACGCAATCATTACGTGACAAGTACGTAAATTATTTCTAATATCAGAAATAGCCAGCCTGATCACGCTGGACAGAATCTGATTCTGCAAAATCCGTTTGCACCTGATGTGCAGAGGCCAGATGCCGATCAGAGTAAAAAAATCAATTAAAAAAAAGAGAACGCAATGAGCGACAGAGTCTATAACGTATTGTTTTTGTGCACCGGCAATTCAGCGCGCAGCATTATGGCAGAGGCGCTGATGAATACGATGGGACATGGCCGGTTCCGGGGATTTTCAGCCGGCAGTTTTCCAACTGGTGTGGTGCATCCGCTGGCGCTTGAGCAAATTCGGGAGACGACTTATCCCTTGCAGAATCTGCGCAGTAAAAGCTGGAATGAATTTAGCGCAGCTGATGCACCGCAGATGGATTTTATTATCACGGTCTGTGACGATGCTGCGGGAGAGGTTTGTCCGGTCTGGCCAGGCCATCCATTGACGGCGCACTGGGAATTTGCTGATCCGGCGTTGGCAGATGGCAGCGATGAAGCACAGCGCGCCGCCTTTCACCACGTGTTCCGGCAAATCATGGGCTGTGTCAGCAATTTCGTGGCATTACCTTTGCCAATGCTGGAGAAAAACGCGATTCACCATGCGATCACGGCGTTTAATCCGGAAGCGCAGTCTGTGTCTGTGGAATGAGTATTTTCATGCGCCATTTGCGCATTGAAAATGGGCTGATGGCCGGTTGGCCGGTTGGCCGGTGATGGGGCAATGTTGCCGATCGCGGCGACGTGCGCCGCGATGGTGTTTCCTGAATTACTTAGCGACGTAGACGATGTCTGCACGGCGGTTTTCTGCCCATGCTGCTTCATCGTGACCCGCTGCTTTTGGCTTTTCTTTACCGTAAGAGACGGATTCCAGCTGGGCATCTGCCGCACCGGAGATTACCATTGCCTTACGCACTGCTTCAGCGCGCTTCTGGCCGAGCGCCAGGTTGTATTCGCTGCCGCCGCGTTCGTCAGTATTACCCTGAATCATGACTTTTTTAGTTTTGCTGCTGCTGACGTATTTGCCGTGTGCTTCGACCAGCGCATTGAATTCAGGCTTCACATTGTATTTGTCGAAGTCGAAATAAACGCTGCGCTTGGACAGGATGTTTTTCGGATCATCCAGCGGGTCGACAACTGGTGCAGTGACCGGAGCAACGGCACGTGTGTCCGGTGCTGGTTTTGCCACGGTGGCAACAGGAGCTGCCGGCTGTTCAGCGACTTTCACTGGCGAGCTGCAAGCTGCCATGAATAATGCGGCGAGGCTGATGGTGGATACCTGATAAATAGAGCGCATGGAAATTTCCTCTTTTGGGATCTGGTTTTGGGGAATAACAATTTCTGACCGTTATCAGAACAGGTCACGGCTGAATTCCCTCAAGTCAGTCGTGACTTTTTACTGCAAACCTTGATACCTTGCTGTTGCCTACATCGTGAAGGGTAGTGGCAACAGGGCGAATCCTTCATCCAGCGCATCCATGCTGTCGAGTATTTCCTGCAATCCCGCATGCAGGCTGGCGATGCTGTCATCACTCATTTTCCGCATGGCTTCCGGCAGCAGACCTCTGGCGGGTTGCGGTGCACGTTTCAGCAGAGATTTTCCCTGGCTGGTCAGATGCACTTTCACCACCCGCTGATCTTCCGGATCGCGCTCTTTATTCACATATCCTTTTTTCACCAGCCCATCGAGCAGATTGCTGGTGGTCGTCTGGTGAATGGACAAACGCTTCGCAATTTCACCCACCCGCAAACCGGCTGCTTCTTGCAATTCCTGGATAATCCACAACTGGGCACCATTGATGCCGCACTGCTTTTCTATCCAGAGCGAATGCTGTTGCGCTGCACGGATCATGATCCGGATTTTTTTCAGCGTTTCCAGACGTAAATCCGGCGCTGTGCCCTGCGCATTTTCCTGCTCTGATAACAGATTGGCCGACGGGTTTTTTTGCGTGACAGCTTTTCTTGGCATGCAAATCCTCCTATCCTGCTAGTGTAGCATATCTATTTGGACAAATATAATTGGTGCAAACAGACAACATCGTGAGTTTAGCAAGCGATCATGACGGGATCATGTCTTTTCGCTATGTTGGCAGCGGACTTCCACCTTGCCTGTGCGGTGGTGACGCGATGTGGGTTCAGAAATTATAAAAAAAACGGCAAGGATTTCTCCTTGCCGCGCTGCTTTCAACATATGCCGGATGGCGCTGAAAGAGTTACATGAACTTGTAATTCGCCATCAGCGTGAATGAGCGGCCACGCGGGTCGGCGACCCGAGGTTCCCATGAGCTGCCGGCCCCGGTATTGCTGTCGTAAGTGATGGCAAACGGCGGATCGGTATTGAGCAGGTTTTTGATGCCACCGGTCAGCGTCATGTTTTTAATGCCGCTGTAGGACACGCTCAGATTGAAGACCGAATACGGTTTGACATCCGGATTGTAATTGGATGGCGTGACCAGACCATTTGCCACGCCCGGCAATACCTGATCCTTGTAGCCGGACCGGTAAATCTGCGAGAACATCGTCGTCCAGCTGCCTTCTGAGTACGTGACGTAAGCAGTGTGTTTCCAGCGCAGGCCGAGATCGCCGGTGAAAATGAAACGGCCGACTTCGCTGGCGCCATAAGGGGCATTGGCGTTCGGGCGTGATTTTTTCTCCAGCAGATAAGAGCCGTCTATCGCTGCGGTCCATTTTCCGTTCCAGATAGCGCCATTGGCGTTGGCACCCAACTCAATGCCCCGCGTGATGCTGGAGCCTGCATTCACCCAGCGCTGGTCAATCTGCACGATGGCGCCGCTGGCATCACGGATAAACTGTGCTTGGAACAGGTTGTAGTTTTGCAGCAGGGTCGTCAGGTCAAGCGAGGTGATGGTGTTTTCTTTGCGGATTTCCCACAAGTCCATATTGGCGCTGAAGCTGCGGCTGGGTGCCCAGACCACGCCGATGCTGCCCTGCTTGGCCGTTTCCGGTCCCAGATTCGGTTTGCCGCCGGTCAGGGTATTGGGTGTGATGACGCCGCAGCCGGGTTTGGTGCTGTCTGCTTTCAGGCTCGGGCAGGTCGCGGGATCAACCAGATCCTTGCCGGAATAAGGCGACTCGGTGACGCCGTTAAACAGCTGATTGAACGATGGCGCGCGAAAGCCGGTATTGTAAGAGCCGCGGAACAGCAGTTGTTCTGCCGGCGTGAAACGGAAAGCCACTTTCGGATTGAAGGTGTTGCCGAAGCCGCTGTAATGATCCTGTCTGCCGGCAAGCGTGACTTCCAGTGACTTGGTGACCGGCACCAGGAACTCGGCATATAGGGCGCGAATATCGCGGCTGACCGACGGTAGTGCATTGGCATCGTCGAACGGTGCGTTCAGGATAGCCGGACGCGCACTGGCGGCACGGGCATCACCGTTAAATGCATATTCTTCTTTGCGCAGATCGGTGCCGATCGCAGCCATCACGGCACCTGCCGGCAATTTAAAAATCTCACCGGATACCGCGGCATCCGCCTGGGTCAGCGTGGTTTTTCCGCCATACAGCACAACGCCTTTGGCAGATGTGCTGGCGATCAGATCCATTGCTGCCTGACTTTGTTTTTGCCCCGGCATCAGGAAAGGATTGATGATGCCGCTGCCGAGTGCGTTGGCCAGTGCGACGGTGTAGTTATAACCATTGCCCAGCGTGGATTGCGATTCACTGTAGGCGCGCGACAGGCCGACACGGTAATCCCATTTGCCGATCTGGCCGTCCGCGCCGAGTTGCAGGCGTGCCGCATCGGTTTTGGTGGAAATTTCCCGGTTACCGCATTCCATGCAGCGCCAGCGGTAGGCAATCGGTAATCCATAGTTGGATTTGATGCTGGGGAATACGGCGGCAATGGCATTGAACACTGAGTCATAGGCGGCACCGGTTTTCGGATAGAAGGACGAAGCCGGGAAGTTCGAGCCGGGGGAAACCTGATTTGGTGAGAAGCTCTTGGCGACTTCCACACGGGAGCCGACCAGTTCGGCAAACAGCTGGTGTTCGCCGATTTTGAAGGTCGCCCGTGAAACAAAATTATCGTTCGTGACAGGTTGCTGCAAAACGGCAGCCCGGCCGGTGTCCCAGGCGCAGGCATATTTGGAAGAGGCGACATCCCAGATTTTATAGTCATAAGCGGCCATGCCGTCCACTGATCCGCAGCCCGCGCCGCCCGGCAGGTTCAGCACGTTGATGGCATTCATGGCTTGCGTGGTGCCGGGATAAACCGGGCCGGTATTGCTCTTGCTGCTCATGATGGTGTTGGCCAGCGAAGTGGCAAATACCGTTGCAAACGGTGTGCCGCGCGTATCGACCGACAGGCCGCGGTCTGGCTGGAAGGTATTTACAAACGAGCGCTGATTGCCGCGCAGCGCCTGGTTTTCGCTGTGGGTGCCGGTCAGCAGCACATTGTAGCCATCGCTGTCCAGATTGCCGAAGCCGCCAACGACGGACACGCGGTGAATATCACCACCGCTTTGCTGTGTCAGATCGGTGAATGCCTGGGCTTCCAGTCCGGTGTAATTTTTACGCAGGATGAAATTGATCACACCGCCAATCGCATCCGTACCGTAGATCGCGGATGCGCCGTCTTTCAGCACTTCGACGCGCTCGACTGCTGCCATCGGGATCGAGTTCAGATCGACTGCCGAACCTTTCATACCATGAGTGGCAATGCGGCGGCCATTCAGCAATACCAGTGTGCTGTCCGAACCCTGACCGCGCAGATTGGCTGAGGTGGCACCGTTATTGCCGCGTTGCGCACCAGACGTGACGTCTGCATTACTGGCGAGATTGTCCGAACCGTTGCCATTGATATTGAGTGTGGAGATCAGTTGTTCCGCGGTCACGATGCCGGCAGCTTCGAGCTGTTTGCGGGTAATCACCTCGACCGGCAGGGCGCCTTCGGCAGCGATGCGTTTGATGCTGCTGCCGGTGATTTCTACCCGCTGTGGAGCTGTGCTGTCATTGTTTTTTTCCTGTGCCCAGGCTGCAACTCCGTTGGCCAGACCGATGATGGCAATGCAATGGGCAATCGTTTTCAATTTCACTGTGTTCTCCTCATGTCATATGTTGTTTCCCGCGGGCGCGGCTGTGCTGGCGGGATTTGTTATCAGGATTTTTTTTTGCACCAGTCTGGACAGGCTGCAATCGCATTAAATGGTTATAACAATATGCACTTCCAGATTGAGACTAGAGTTTTCACTTGTCAGGTGACAAATGAAAATTTTTACTCAGATGATAACTTAAAGATATGGTTTGTTACACATCGTCGCCAGCTGCAGTGGTGACGGTGTTGTCCGTGGCCGGAGCAGAAGAGAGGCATGCTGTTTTGATTGCAGGAACAGGCGTCCCGGCAATCAAAAAAACCACATAGTGCGGCGTATCATGCCGCACCGGGTCAGGGAAGGGAGAGTCTTGTTGCCTGACTTTCCATGCCATTGCGGCCGATGGCGATGACGGCAATTTCACGAATCGCACCGGTCTGGGGCGAGCTGGTCAGGGAGATGCCTGTTTTTGAGGCGGACTGTACGGAGAACAGCCACTGCTGGTCAGTGCGTTTCCAGATTGCCAGCAGACGCACCGCTGCGGCATCGCCGCCGGGTTTTATCGTGACGGATTGCTGATCGCTGCTTAGTTCCAGTTGCGGCGTGGCGGGCAGGGTGCCGCCATCCAGCCAGGGCATCGCCGGAATGACTGCGGGCGTGGTGTACTTTTCGGCGGCCAGCCGCTGGCGGATGTCTTTGCGGTTTTGCTGCAGGCTGATCATGCTGAAATGCAGATGTCCGCTGCCGCTTTGTTCGCGCACTGCATCAACCTGGTTCAGGATTTCCTCGACAGGCCAGGATTTGTCACTGTGGTCGATACGGCTGGTGTACAGACCGGGCCAGACATAGCGCTGCTGTGTATTTTGCGCAATCCAGTAGCTGTGCAGTACTTTGAATGCCTGCGCGCTCTGCTGGATCGGCCAGTACAGTTGCGGCGCCAGATAATCAAGCCAGCCCTGACTCAGCCACAGCTCCACATCGGCATACAGTTTGTCATACTGGCTGAAGCCGCTGATGCCGGCGGGCAGGCGATCCGGGCGGCCGATGCCAAACGGACTGATACCGAATTTGATCCAGCTTTTTTCCTGATGCACCTGCTGATCGATGGCGCTGACCAGCCGGTTCACATTCTCGCGCCGCCAGTCTGCCCGGTTCAGATTACCGCCGCTTTGCAGATAGCGCAGCCAGGCCGCATCGTCAGGAAAATCCAGATCCGTACCATTCGCAGCCTTGATGGGATAAGGATAAAAGTAATCGTCAATGTGTACGCCGTCGATGTCGTAACGTTTCACCACATCGCGGATCACGTCCAGCGTTTGCTGTATCGCAGCCGGTTCACCGGGATCCATCCATTGCAGGTCACCATATTGTTTTACGGCTTCCGGCCAGGTTCGGCTGATGTGATTTTTGGCGGCCGCTGTTTTAGCCTGCGGCGTGCGGGCCCGGTAAGGGTTGAACCAGGCGTGCAGTTCCAGGCCGCGCTCATGCGCCTGTTCGACCCAGAATTGCAGCGGATCATAATAAGGCGACGGAGGTTTGCCCTGTTCACCGGTTAGAAATTCCGACCACGGTTCAATAGCTGATGGATAGATCGCATCGGCAGCAGGCCGCACCTGCAGTACGATGGCATTCAGATTCATCTGTGCGGCATGATTGAGGATGCTGATGATCTCGGCCTTTTGCTGTTCGCTGCTGAGGTCGCGCCGGCTTGGCCAGTCGATATTGGCGACCGTGGATACCCAGACCGCGCGGAATTCGCGTGGCACCGGCGGCAGCTGCTGGCCGGGGCGGGGCGGTGTTTGTGGCGTATGACTGGTAACCGGTGCAGTCTGGCGTTGCGCGGGTTCCGGCGTTACCGCGCAGGCTGCGAGCAACATGGCACAGAGGATGGCAAGCGTGCCGCCGGTACAGAGATTGCGTGGCAGGCGCTGGAAAAGAGCAGTCAGGCGGAAAAACGGAAACATGCGGCTGGCGTCATCTTTAAAACAAAAGAGTCCAGATGCTACTGTATTCGGGCGTGGTGAGCCAGTATTTCCGCTGTCAGGGTCTTTAGCCATAAATGCGGTGACACTGAGTGGCGAAAAAAAAGGGCGCTTGCGCGCCCTGTCAAAAATCCCATTCATCTTGGGGATGTTTGAGGATGACCTGATGACACCAACAAGTCAGCTTCATCTTACGGAAGAATACCAGTGCGGGGCGATTGATTTTTTATAGGAAGGATATAAGTTAGGGTTATTGCTGATGAACATCATCGTGAATGATATCCGGCAGACAAACCGGTACAGGTAGGAATTACATGGCATACTTTCCATTTATGCACCCCGGATGCGCCTGTTGTCTGCGTGCCGGTTACCTCTGACGATTACCGGAGTCTGTATGCTGACCGACCAACAGCTGCAGCAGTTTCAGGAAGCGGGTTACCTGATTCTGCCCAATTTTAAAACCGCCGCAGAAATCACCGCACTGCGCACACGTGCGGCGCAGATTGTCGATGCATTTGATCCCGAGGCATCGCGCACCATTTTCACTACCAGGGAACAGGAAAAACAGGTCGATCATTATTTTCTCGACTCTGCCACTCGGATCAGCTGTTTTTTCGAGGAAGAAGCATTCGGTGCTGACGGAGTGCTGCGACAGGAAAAGGCGCTTTCCATCAACAAGATCGGCCATGCAATGCATGATCTGGACCCGGTATTCAGCGAATTTTCACGCGGCCCCGCACTGGCGCAGGTTGCGGCGGATATCGGGCTGAAACAGCCGCAGATCTGGCAGTCGATGTATATCTTCAAGCAGCCAGGTATCGGTGGTGAAGTGCGCTGGCATCAGGATGCCACCTATTTTGATACCACCCCGGTCAGCGTCACCACTTTCTGGTTTGCGCTGGAAGACGCGACACTGGACAATGGCTGTCTGTGGGCGGAACCCGGCGGGCACCGCACGCCGATGCGGGAGCGCTTTGTCCGCGAGGGCGATCAGGTCAGAGTGGAAAAACTATCTGATTTGCCCTGGTCGGATGACCGCAGCGCCATTCCGCTGGAAGTGCAGGCGGGCAGTCTGGTGTGCTTCCACGGTTTGTTGCCGCATTATAGTGCACCTAACCGTTCGCCGGTGTCGCGCCATGCTTATACGCTGCATGTGACGGATGGCTGCAGCGCATATTCGTCGCTGAACTGGATACAGCGCACGCCGGATTTTCCGGTGCGCGGATTTCTCTGAATCCGCAACGGACAGATTTTTTTGAGAGAGTTGCGTAATCGCAGTGCCGGTATGGTACCGGCATGCGTCAATTTGAAAGGTGTATCGATATGGAAAACAAAACAGACATCAAATGGCTGACTGACGTCGAGGAACATGATTATCCTGCAGCGGCCTCCTACCTGAACCTGATTTACGATGATGCGACCACGGCCAGACTGGTCAGCCAGCTGCGGACAACCGGCCTGAGCCAGTTCAAGGCAAAAGATATTTTCCGCGCCTCGCAGTTATCTTTGCTCGGCGTCAGTAATTCGCATGTGGAAAAAGACCGCAAAAAAATCAAGAATCAGACGCCTTTGTCACCGCTGCTGCTGTGCCGTGATACGGCCAATGGCAAAGTGGTCATCGCTGATGGCTATCATCGCCTGTGCGCCATTTACAGTGTGGACGAGGATGCGCTGATTCATTGCAAAATAGCCTGAGCCAGCCGGCTCCTGCTGTTTGCGTGCTGAACGTATAGTGCGTCACATATCCCGCTATGGTGTTGGCGGGATATGTGGCGGCTTTCTGCAAATATTGGCCGATGCAGATACACTCAGTTTGTTTGCCGCAGCTTGCTGAAACAGCTGGCAAAACACAGACATACTGCGCCGGCGCTGAATCGACACACCTGGCTGATACATTGAACTGACAACCTGACTCTGACTTATGACAGCGATGAATTTATCGGAAGCCCCCTTGTCTGCAGCTGCGCACCCGTTTGACGAAGCGGTACAGCTGCGCCGCGACGACGCACAGCCCGACCTGTTTCATGGTGGTACTTCGGCAGCTTACGGCAATATGGTCGGACCATTTGGCGGGATTACTGCAGCGGTGTTGTTGCAGGCTGTTATGCAGCATCCGCAGCGGATCGGCGAGCCTTTGTCGCTGACCGTGAATTTTGCCGCGCCGGTTGCCGATGGTGAATTTCAGATTATTGCCGGGGCTGTCCGGACCAACCGGTCCACGCAGCACTGGTCGATAGAAATGAAACAGCAGGGCGAGACCGTGACGCTGGCGACAGCCCTATTTGCTACCCGGCGTGAAACATGGTCTGCCACGGATGCCAGTTTTCCTCTGCTGCCAGACCAGCCAGCGAACCAGACCGCAGCCATGCCGGTGCACCGGCTACCGGCGTGGGTACAGCGTTACGACATTCAGGTGATACGCGGCATGCCGGGATTCATGGCGCCCGAACAACCGCCGTCCGGCGATTCGGTCAGTATGCAATGGATACGGGATGAACCGCGCCGTGCGCTGGATTTTTGCGCATTGACGGCGATCTGCGATGCATTTTTCCCGCGCGTGTTTGTCCGGCGTCAGGAGCAGGTGCCAGCCGGAACGGTATCGATGACGATTTATTTTCATGCCGATAGCGCAATGCTGGCAGCGCACGGTGCGCAGGAATTGCTGGGGTATGCCCGCGCCAGCCGGTTTTACAATAATTATTTTGACCAGTCAGCAGAAATCTGGACACCATCCGGCAATCTGCTGGCGACGACCACGCAGGTGGTCTATTTCAAGCAGTAATCCGTTTTACTTCTGCCGGCAACCCGGGTTTGGCGTTGGATTGCCGCAGGCGTGCAGAAGTGCGGTCAGGGGCGGCCTGCGGCAATCCAGTTCAGGATTTCATCCAGCGCCGGTCTGGCTTTGGAGGCAAACTCGCTGTTGATCATGGCGACGATCACCCAGGATTGATCCTGATTGTCCCTGACATAACCGGCGATGGCTGTGGTGTCGCGCAGCGAACCGGTTTTGATGCGCGCGCGTTGCTCTGCGGCGCTTCCCTTCAGGCGCTTGCGCATGGTGCCATCAAGTGCGGCAATCGGCAGGCTGCTCAGAAATTCGGCATTCCAGTTACTGCGCATTCCAGCCTGTAACACGGCTGCCATCTGGCTGGCGCTGATTTTTTCCGTACGGGACAGACCGGACCCGTTCTCCAGCACCAGCCCGCTGTCATTGATCTGATGCTGCTGCAGCCAGCGGTGTATCCGCAAACTTGCAGCCTGCAGATGATCTTCTGTTTTTTGAGGCGATTCCGCACCCAGTGTCAGATACAGCATACGCGCCATGCTGTTGTCCGATTGCTTATTGACGGTGCGCAGGGTTTCCGCCAGCGTGGCAGACGGGTGCTCATGCAGGACAATCGCATCTTCCGGTGCCGTACCGTCCTGCACCTGTCCTTGCCAGCTGCCGCCCATTTCCTGCCACAGGCGGCGGAACAGATGGGCAATATACTGATTGCGGTCAAGCAGATTCAGGTGCGCGGTGATTTTGCAGTAACGCGGAAAACCGCCGCGCAGCAGGATATCAATCTGATCCCGCCGCTGCATACTGATTTGCGGGATTTTCCACTCGCTTTCCCATTCTGCGCAAGACTTGTCGTTAAAACGCAGATGATTGGAAAAAGAAATTTTATCGAGCGGCGTCAGCAGGTGGGTCTCGATTTTCTCTCCGGTGGATTCGATGCCGATGCTGCTGAGATTGCTGTTGATCAGCAGCGGATCCGGAATCACATTGTAATAGGCATCGGGAAATTCATCGAATGCCGGTGCACCGAGGTCGGGGCGGGACGGCTGGAAATAGCTGCGGTCCAGGATCAGGTTGCCGCGGATTTTCCGTATTCCCTGATTGCGCAATGCCCGCAGCATGACGCCGAATTTTTCCCAGCTCAGATCAGGGTCGCCGCCGCCACGCAGATAGAGATCACCATTCAGCACATCTTTTCTGACCGGGCTGTCAGTGAGCAGCTGCGTTTTCCAGCGGAAGGCTGGCCCCAGTTCTTCCAGCGCCACCAGGCTGGTCAGCAGCTTCATGGTGGAGGCAGGACTGAAGCCGGCTTCGGGATTAAGCGACAGCACAGTTTTATCCGCACCGACGGGCAACACGACTATGCTGATCGCACGGTGTGAGATGTTGAGTTGTTCGAAAATACGTTGAGCTGAAGCAGGCAGGTTTGTGTCGGAAGTCTGTGCCAGCGCAACAGAGGACACCGCCAGACAGAGGAGATGCAGAGCAGTTTTTAGCATAAACAGATCTTTCAGTAAAAAAAACTAACCTGCAGCGCACCCATTCGATTTTCTGCATAGGTATGCAGGTACTTGCCTGAAACACAGAGGTATCTGCCGATAAAACGCTGGATAACGCTAATTCTACTCAGATCATAGACATTCAGGCTGGTTTTGTGATCGCTATCAAGAAATGTTTGATAACAGGAATAATGGGAATGGTTCTACCTGACAAAGAAAACGTTATTGTTAAAGCGCAGTAACACTCACTCCATCACGATGATCGTCACGACGCTGTTTTGGATTTAACTCTGCGGCGCCACCAGAGCCAAATACCGCTGCCTCCAAAGGTAGCGAGCGCAATTCCCAGAATAGCGACCAGATAAGTGTGCAATACACCCCCTAAGTCTCCGATATGCAGCGGGTACATGACAGCGAAGGCACGGATACCGGGATCGAGCTGATCCCAACGCTGAACCGCCAGCACTTTTGCCGTCACTGGATGCAACCAGACCGAGCTCAGACCGATGGGATGTGGGTCATCGGTCAGTTTGACACGAACACGTATTGGCTGATTTGGCGAAGCAGGGAGCTGCACAAGGGTAACCTGTCCGGCAGGTAAAGCAGTATGCGCGTTACTGACTTGCAAATCTAAGGATGCCGGATGCATTGTGGCATGCTGAATCGTTGCTGCAATCGAGAGACGCGGGGCAGTCATCACCGACGCTCCGCTGAGCGCTGTTACCGTGGCAGACAAGGGGCGCCAAGCCATGTAAATGCCACTCACGACACTGATGGCGATCAGGATACCAAACAGTGAACCGCCAACACGATGTAGGTCAAACAGGGCGCGTGTGGTTCCGGCTCGCAGCTTGACGGACCAGGCATGATGCCAACGTATTGGCCACCATAGCACTAAGCCTGATATCAGAAGTAATAAATAAGCGAGTGAGGCAATCGCGAGAATGGTTTTGCCCGCTTCTCCCAACAACAAGGTGCTATGCAGTTCAAACAAAAAATTCACCAGAGTCCAATGGTCGTTGCGCCGCCCCAGTTCGGTTGCCGTGTGTGGATCGTAGAAAATGACTCCGTTCCAGGAGCCGTGCACCGCCGCGCGGATACTGTCGTCGGCTTGTTGTGCCGGGCGCAGGCGCAAACTGGTTTGGGATCCGAATTCGGATCTCAGCCGTTGGCGTACTTGCTCCAGGACGTCTGTGTCAATTGCGCTAGTTCCAGCGCCACTTGGACGGGAGGCGAAACCGGTTTCAGGCATCACTTTAAAAAGATCAGCATGTATCCATTCATCCAGCGGTCTCAGCACCGTCAGCAGGGTTCCGGTGATGGCTACCAAAATCAGAATCGTACCTAGCGTTAAACCTATCCAGCGATGCAACAGTTTCCACCAATACCGCGGTTTTACTGCCTTAAACAACATTCCCATGAAAATTTCCCAGATTTGCTTTCAATGCGCGAAAGCTCACGCCACGGTCGTCACCGAGCAGAAAAGCCCTGACGCCCGCTTCGCACCACGTCGCATGCTGACCATCGGCGCGTGGAATCGCGCAAAAAGGCACACCGTGTTCTGCGCACGTCGCCGCGACACGCCGGATTGCCGCCTGCACGGTAGGGTGCTGTGCCTGGCCCGGAACACCCAGGGACTGTGAAAGGTCAATCGCCCCTTCCAGAACCATATCAATGCCGGGTACGCTGGCGATGGCGTCGATGTTCTCGACCCCGGCAGCGTCCTCGATCATCGCGATCACCATGACCTCTCGATTGGCCAGTGCCATGTAGGCCGGCAGATCGAGCGTGCCGAAGCCGGTGGTGCGCCCGCCGCTGATGCCGCGCTCCCCCAGCGGGTGGTAGCGGGAGGCCCGCACCGCTTGCCGGGCCTGCTCGCCATCCTGCACGCAGGGAACCACGATGCCCTGGGCGCCGGCGTCGAGTACGCGCAGAATGGTCTTGGGTTCGGCGCTTGGCACCCGCACCAGCGGCGTGAGCCCGCAGCCTTCGGCAGCACGAATCATGTCTTCCAGCGTCTGCGGATTGACACTCGCGTGTTCCAGGTCGAGGATGACAAAGTCGTAGCCGGCGTAGCCGATCATTTCAACCAGCAGCGGTGCGGGAATGGAACTGAGCAGGCCGTACACCCGCTGCCCTGCCGCCAGCCGCGCCTTGAGCTTATTCGTTTGCAGCATTGGCGCACTCCATCGGCAGGTAACTGTGTTGCGGATGCGGGTGGCGCAGGAAGTCGTGGTGTGAGATATGCCAGGCATAGGCGCCAGCATACGGGAACACCAGCAGGTCTCCCACCCGCACCCGATATACCTGCGCATCAAACGCCAGCACGTCCTTGGGGGTGCACAGCTGTCCGACCACGTTGACGGTGGCGTCACGCAGTTCGGGCCGGGGCCAGGGATAGTGCCAGCGTTCGACCGGCAGGATGTGGAAGGGGTGGCTGTGACCTTGTGCGTAGGGCGTGCGGAAATGGTGGGTGCCGCCGCGCGCGACCACATAGTCGCCACCGAACGCATGTTTCAAGTCGAGTACCTGCATGGCGTAGTAGCCGCAGGCAGCCGTGATGTAGCGGCCGCACTCGAAGCGCAGGCGCGGCAAATTTTGCCGGCTTTGGCGCAACTGACGCAGCGCAGCACCGAACGCCGCGAGGTCGAATTGCTGCTGCGGTTGGCGGTAGTTGACGCCGATACCGCCGCCGACATTGACATGGTCGATGGCAAGACCATAAGTGTCACACCAGCGTGCGACCTGGTCCAGGTAGGCAGCGATCAGCTCGACGTGGGCGCCGGCATCCAGCTGGTGCGACAGCAGGTGGAAGTGAAAGCCCCGCAAACGCAGGCCCGGTGTGGATTGCAGGCGATCAATGCAGGCCGGCAGCTGGTCGGCCGCGATGCCGAACGGCGTCGGCTTGCCCCCCATCATCAACGTGGTCGCAGCCAGCCCTGGCAATGACAGGTTGACGCGTAGCAGCACGGGTGCGACTTTTCCCGCGGACTCGGACAGCCATGCGAGCCGTTGTAGTTCGTGCTGACTTTCCACATGGATCGCCTCGATGTTGCTGTCCAGCGCCAGCCTGAGCTCGGCGTCGGTCTTGCCGGGGCCGCTGAATATCAGCGCGGTGTCAGGAAAATGCGCGCGCACCCAGGCCAGTTCACCGCCCGAGGACACCTCGAAGCCGGCCACGCGCGGCGCCAGCGCGCGTAGGATGGGCAGATCGGAATTGGCCTTGATCGCGTAAAACAACTCGCATCCTTCGGGTAAGGCAGCGACTACAGTCTCACTATGACGGCGCAGCGCTTCGAGGTCATACACATAGGCACATAAAGGTTCAGTAGCGTTATCCAGCGCCGTTCGCAGGTGACGTTCTACGGCATCCAGTCTCAGTTCCATGGAGCAAGCTCTCCCGCGGCGGCAATCGGGTTACCGATTGGTACATAGGTGGAGGCGCGGTCGGCACGCTGGAAAAAGCGGTTGCTCAGATTGGTCTTGCCCGGAAAGGCTTCGCCTGCCAATACGGCGTTGATGCGTCGCGCGGACACCGGACTGCCCCATTGCACCTGATAGCGGTGCAACTGGTGACGGACCACCGACCACAGCCTTTGCTGCAAGGCCGGCTGTTCAGCGGCGAGCTGACAGATGGCCTCAGCGAAGTTGTTGACGAACAGGCAGTAGGAAATGCGCTTCCAACCCTGTTCATCGTCATACCAGAGCGCTTCCCGCGCCCGCGCGCTGATCTCTTGTAATTTCTGCTCTGGGTAGTGTCCGGGCAGCAATTTCACTCCTTCAAAATCACGCAGGAACAACTGGCTGGGCCAGCCGTCTTGCAATCCGATCACCACGTTCTGCAGGTGCGGCTCGAATACGATTCCATGTGCGAAATAGCAGTGCAGCACCGGGTGCATGAGTTGTTCTACATAGTCTGAGAACCAGCGTTCGGTCACGCTGGCGAGCGGGCTGCCATCGCGCGCGGCGATGTCGCCGAGCAACTGGCGCATGCGCATCTCGCCATATATGTGGTTACCAAACAGCGCACCGGCCAGCAGGGGCGTGGCGCCGGGCCGCAGCAGGGCTTCGACGTTGCGGCGCAGGATCATGCCGAATCCCTCGATCACTTCGCGGTTGCGCACCGGGTCGGCGTCGTGCAGGTCGACCGACATGAATGCCGGTTCTTCTAACACTTCCAGACCTGGAAATTCACGTTGCAGGCCAGGTAGAAGATCACGCATTAGACGACTTACTTGAATCGCGCCCTCCAGTTCGTACCAGGCATTTTTGCGTACACAGTTGGTGAGCCGCACGTTCAGCGAGAATTTGTAAAAATAGGGATTGCCAATCTGGTACAGCGAGCGCACCGACGATGTGGCGAAAAACGGAGCGCCATGCGCGCCGAGATGGCGCAGACGTCCTTCGGACATGGCTTGTCTGACCAGAGGATGCGTTAGCAAGTGATCTGCTTGCCAAGGGTGTACCGGAACTGCGACAAAACCAGGATCGACATGCGGCGCATAGGCGGCGACAATCTCTTCGCAGCGCTGTCCGAGTAACGATTGTTGCACGATGTCTTCAGTGCGTACGGCAAAATAATGTAATGCAAAACGCGCACCCAGCTCAGGCGAGTAACGCGCAAGATCGTCCTCAGAAAAACCTTGTCGGCTCTTCGGCGCGGGGTGAAAAGGATGACCGAATACCAGCGACTGTTCGGAGTCGATATAGGCGTCGATCGGGTCGGCGGGAAAGTGTGCGGCGGGCGGGCACGACAGCGCCAGCGTGGTCATTGCCACGCTGTTGCGAACCTGTTCCATCAGTTCGGAGTTATGTGGCAATTTGTGTTTGAGTGCCATTTCGCGCAGCAGTAATGCTGCCTGCGCTTCCCAGTCGAGCAGAGCCCAGGGTTTGCCGGACGCCTTATGAAAAAATGGCGAGCGATAGCGATAGTTGCCCGTGATTGAGGCTGCTGCGACCACTACGAGCAGTCGTTCGCCAGTGAATGGCAGTTGTACGTGCAGCACCTGTCCGCCTTCGTCGCGCTGTAATGCCATCTTGATCGCTGCTGGCCAGTCATTTTGCCAAAACAGCGGTCCGACGCTTAATTCGCCAGCGGGACCTGCCACTTCACGGCAATAGCAATTCAGTAGTGTCTCCTGACTGCGTCGACCAGCTTCGTATGCTGCCGGAGTCGTCGAATCAAGGAGTTGAGCATTGGATGTGATTTGCATGATTTTCCTTGGGATAAATGGTCAGATACTGGCACGCAGTCGATGGTATGGTGCCAGCATCAAGTAAATGAATACGCAGAACACGAGAGCGGCTCCCATTAAAAATGGTGCGTTCAGACCGAATGCCTGAGCCGTGAACCCGGCTGCCAGGCCAGCTGCAACGGCCCCCCACTTAGAGCTGCTTTCAAACCAACCAAAGGCGCGCCCAGCATTGCCACTGCGGACGATGCCTGCGATCAGTCCGTGTAACGCAATGAAGCCAGTCGTCATTGCCAATCCCATCAGTAAGCGCCAGACGATTAGCACGGCAAGTGATTCGGTCAGAGCCTGACCAACCAAAGACAGCGCTAACACGGCAAATGCGGCAGCCAGTATCGGGTTGCGCCGGTTGTGGGTAAGCCAACTGGTTAATGGTAATGCTGCTAACAGGTAGACGGCATGTGGCAGACCGAACAATAGACCAGACATGCCGACGGACACTCCAGCAAAACGTTGTTGTACGTGCGGTGCAAAGTAAGGAAAGGTCACTACCGTGGCGAACACGAAAACGAATTGCAAAGCGTAGACCTGCAAGGGCGTGGCCTCTGCGACAATCTGTGTTTCGTGCACAGAGACTGTTTTTTGAGGGGGCGCCCCCGCAGGCAGAAAGGCGGCCAGCGCAGCGGCGATCAGTGGTAGCAGTGCCAGTGCGCGATACATTTCAATTGGAGAATGAATATCCATCTGCAGCACTAGTCCCAGCGTTAGTGGTGCTGCCACCAGAGCCGCGCGCGCCGACCATTGCATTGCAGTCAGACTGCGCGCCAGGGTTGAACCGCTGGTGACGGTCGCCAGATAGGCATTGGAGGCTGCAAAAGTACCGCCGAGAATACCTTGCAGTGCCAATGCTACAAAAAATACCCAGGTATTGGTCGCAAAGCCTGCCAGCAGGAAGCTGGCAGCCAGTCCGAGTTGGGCGCGAATCAGCAATTGCTTTTTGCCATAGCGATCCGCCAGCTTGCCCCACCAGGGACTGCTGATCGCGGCGAATGCGGTCGGCACTACGTAGAACCAGCCGGCCAGATAACGTGCCTCGTTGTACAGCGAGCGCTCCAGGATGAGTGAAAAAAACGGCGGCATACCGAGTGCAGCGAAAGCCGCCACGAAATGTCCCGCCATGACCGCCAGCACAATGATGCGCGGCATCGGTGAAGCGGTCATGACGAGACTTTCAGGAAGTTGGGCGCACTTCTGCCGTAAAATTTATTCACGTCTGCGGCTCCGGTTGTGCCTTTGTCGAGTAGTGTCGCCGCCGTCAACAGGTATTTGATGTACAGCCAGTCGTCGTCCAGCAGGGTCTGGCGCGCCAGAGTGACATTTTCACCTTCTGCCGCCAATTCGTTCAGAATGGCGGCCGTACGTTCGCGCAGGCGGACATAGGTTCGTGTCCGGCTGAATCCGGCTACTTGTTCGGCCAGCCCTTCAGTGGGTACCGCCAGATTTAACTGCAAAGTGATGGTGGTAAACATCTGCGCCAGCGGCAGTTCGTGATCGACAATCAGACGTGCGTCTTCCAGCGAGTCAATGTGTGTCGCCAGTGTGGGGAACGTTTCTTCCAACCGGGTACGGTGCAGGCGTGCCGCATCGTTATCCTTGAGCATCAACCGCATTCGTGGTGCTTGCTCAGACAGCACTAAGACCGAATTTTGCTGATTCGATTCCAGGGCGATGCCGTAACGCACCCATAAAGTCAGGTGCAGACGCAAGGTCAGTTCGAGATAGTCGTCGAAGAACGCCACCGTATCGCCGTCATAAAAGCGGGCTGCCAGTTCTTCTGCAACGCAACCACCGAGTGGGGTAGATGCCAGTAGACCAGCTACCGGCACCGGTGTGGAGTGTTGCAAGGCGGCGTCGGGATAATGGCGCACGATGTAGCCGAGAAAAGTCTTGCCATCGACGTGCGCGCCAGTATCTTCAGCGGTCAACAGCAGGCGTCCGCGGATGGCCGGTTCACGTTCGGCGATCGCAGCCAGCAGGTTTTGCACGCGTTGCCCGTCGCGAATCGTGCTGGGTTTAATGGTACGAATATTTTTTGCGCCTAGCGTACGTATGGTCAGTGGCAATTTGAGATGCCATGCCGGGTTGTCGTTCAGTACCAGCGAACGTACCGATAAGGTAGGTGTTACGGACATATAGGTATGAGGAGCGCGAATCACTTTTTCCTGCAGATTTGCACCGGTCAGAAGAGTATTCAATTCACCGTTCCAGACAAAAGGATGCACAGGCACCAGTGCATGATCTTCCGCCAGTGTTTCAGGCAACCCGACGTCGGTGAAACAGGGCCAGCCCGGCGGCAGACGGTTTCCACTGGACTGATGTAATGTGCGCGGTACAGCCAGCCAATTTAACTTAAAACGGCAAGAAAATTCCGGCGCATAGCTGCGCAGATGGTCAATTTCAAAACCCAGTTTGGCGCGTGCTGTCGGATAGAGCGGATGATCGAGGTACGATGCCAGCCGGTCATGATGCAGCATATGTTCATGCCAGTGATGAAGCGTATTTTCAGTTCCAGCTGCAAACCAGTCGCGTTGTGCTATTTGAGCTGCACGACGGTGTCCGACCGCAGTGATGCATTCTTTTTTGAAATCGGTAAACCGTGCACAGGTATCGTCGTCTGCTCCAACGCTGAAGTGTGTCAGAATATCTTCTACCTGAAACAAAGATTGTACTTGACCACCATCCTCAGCCAGTAACGGCAAGCGAGTCAGACGCCAGCTTTGCATAAATTTTTCCGGCGATACCGGAATCCAGATACGTCCGGTTCCAAAGTGGCTAATTTCCAACCAGCGCTGCGCCAAAGGAAATCCAGTTTCTCTGACCGGTAAATCTTCACTGCTTATCAGGCGGGCACGAGTGACGCAGGCACGCACATCCTCGCGTAGTAAGGCATCAATCACACGGGTACAGACATAGACGGCATCTAAGTCTGGCTGTAAATGTTCTTCCGATGTACGGTGGTTCATACCTTGATCTCCCACGAGAGACGTTGTGCGGCATTGTCGATGGCGGCAGCCAGTGTACTGGCGTCAGTTCCAGCACCGCGCAATACGCCCAGATAATCCTTATTCGAGTGGCTCAATGCTATCGTGTCGCCAATTGCGCGCAGTGGCTGGTAGGTTAATCGGACCGTATCGCTGCGCTCACTGAAGGTTTCCGGAGCACGTAGTACGGTTCCAGCCTCTGACGCAACAAAATAGCGGATGTGAGCAGCATGATCGTTTAATTGCAAGGCGGGCAGCGCCTGCCCCAGGTAAAGTCGTAATACGGTTTCAAACAGCGGTATCCCCAGTGTTTCCTGTAACAGGAATTCTCGGTAGTCGCCGATATTACGATAGTTGATCTCAATCAGACGCGGGCCTTGTGCGCTCATCACAAATTCGGTGTGACAGGCACCGAAACCGACCCCAAAAGTACGCACGATGTCAAGCACTCTGGCTGCTTCGCCTTGCGGTAATCCGGGTACCCACACGGCCTCATGTTCAATGAAATGCGGCGGCGATGATAGCCGTACCTGGAAACTGCCTAGCGCCATCAGGTTGATTCCATCTCCCAGAGTTTCCAGTGTGTACAGCGGACCATCAATGTATTCTTCGATCAGCAGTGGACGACCTGGATGATCGGCCCATACGGCAGTGCATTGCATCTGTAATTCAGCGTGATTGCAGGCCAAACTGACTTGTAAGCTGGCAACACCCTCGCGCGGCTTGACTACCACCGGGAAGGGGATTTGAGGAAGTGCTGACAACATGGTCTGGTCACAAACTGTTGCGTGCCACAATGTATCTATTCCCAGTGTTTGCAAGTGTGTACGCATCTCCGCCTTGTTCTTGGCGCGGTAGGTAGTGTGCCAGTCTTTGCGTGGCAGCCCGAAATAGTCTGCTGCCACAGAAGTGCTGGTCTGCAGATGATCGCTGTTTGAAAAAATCGCATTCGGGAGTGCCGTGCGATGCGTTAATGTATCGATTACCGCCAACGGGTTAAACACGTCGCATGACAGAATTTCGTCAGGATAGGCGGGCAGCCCGCTCCTGGAGAAATGCGCGCGGTGCGCATCGGCGCAATCCGTTAGTAGGGTTACTGCCAGTCCCAATGATTTTGCCGCTGGCAGAAATCCTTCATTCACTGAATCGGTTGGCACGTGCGTGAGCACGATCAGATGTTGCATGACAGCTCCTTTTTTACAGATTTGCTTGCAGGCTCAACAGAAGCGCACGACCCGGTTGCGGCATACGTCCTTGGCTGTAATCCACACCACGGAAGTAATAATCCCGGTTAAACAGATTGTTAACCGCAAGGCCTGCTTTCATGCGCTTTCCGTTCCAGCTGAAGGTGTATCCGGCCTGAGCATTCCACAGCCAGTAAGAGGCAATTCTGCCTACCGATCCACTCGCGCTTTCGACGACCGTATTGGCACCGTCACTGAACATGGTGCTTTGGTAGTGCCCGTTTAAATTCCAGACCCAGTCGTTGTTTCGGTAAGTGCCGTCCAGGGCAAGCTGATGGTGCGGAGCATAAGGCAATTGATTACCCTTAAAGGCACCAGACTGTTGTTCGGTATCAACAAACGTGTACGCAGTTTTCAGCTCGAGTCCGCGTAATGCCTGTGGTCGCCATTTCAGCTCCATTTCAGTACCCTGATGACGTGCTTGACCGAGGTTGCGGAAGCCGACGTTGGCGTTGACGAACTCAAGTTTGTTGTCGAACTGAAAGCGAAATGCTGTCAATGCCAAATCCAGTTCGGGTGTCGCTGCCCAGCGTGCGCCAGCTTCATAATTTTTCGCATGTTCTGCCGCCAGATCACCACCGTAGGTGATTTGAGTAAATTGAACCGGGCGCAACGATTTGTGCGTATTGGCAAATAAAAATACGTCATTACTAACTTGGTAACCTACATCGATGCCAGGCAACCAATCCGTGGTGGGATTGCGGGTCTGGGCACTGGTGACGTTATTGCGGTAAACAAGTTTGACCTCCTCGCGCCGCACACCAGGGGTCACTTTGAGTTTTCCGTCAAGCAAGGAAAATGTATCGCTGACATAGGTCGCATATGCATCGTTTTCGAAACGCCAGTCTCGGGTGACGCTGTAAGCACCGCTGGCCAGATTGCGGCTGTCAACCTTGTAATCCACTTCTTCGCGTATATAACGCATGCCGAGCATGATTTTTTGTTTAATCAGCTTGTCAACATCAAAACTGACTCTCGGTTCAGTGCCGTAGACTAAGTATTCCCGTGGTGATGATTGCCGCAGCGTGGATGTTGTGTCGGCATTACTGGCGTTGCCAAATACAAAGGTGCGGGTGCTGCGGTGACCGAAATTGCTCCAGTTGAATTCGGTGCCGCCATTGAATTGATGTGTGAAGGTCAGGTGGGCACGCGTGGTATCGCCATCAAAGCGGTCATTCGGACGAGTTGACAGCGTACGATCCCGATCATAGGTGGATGGCGTCAGCGCTCCCGGCAGTTCGTTGCTTGTGGTGTATCGTTGCACGCCCGCTTTCAGTTCCGTTGCATTACTGAGCAACCAGTCGGCATCGAGCATCAGGTTGCGAGTCGAGGTATTGGAGTGCGCGCGTTCTCCCTGTCCATCAATGGCATTCGCCTGCACTTGTAACCCGAGATGGTCATTCACGAAGCCACCGGCACGTACATAGCTGTCGCTTTGCACCCGGCCATTCTTGGCAACCGAGAGTGATTCGCTGAGTGTGGTGGAAACTTTTTCAGGGATACGCTTAGTCACAAAATTGATCACCCCGCCGACATTATTGGGGCCATAGTGTACGGCTACGCCACCGCGCGCAACGTCTACCGATTCGACTGCCTGGAGTGTCAGAGGAAATAATGAGGCACCGGTTTGACTATAAGGGGCGAGCGTCATTGGAATGCCATCTTGCAAAAGCAGAACTTGCTCGCTGCGCAGTGGATTGAGCCCTCGCACACCGATATTAGGAAGAATGCCGGAGCCTGTCTCGTCCAGAACAGTTATTCCCGGTACTTGCCGGAGTGTTTCATCCAGAGTGCGGGCGCCGATATTTGCCAGGTCATCTTCGCTGATGACGGTGCGGGCACCAGGGTGTTTTTTTGCAGAACGGGGACTGGAATTTTCTAACCAGTCACTCGTAACGATCACTGTTGGCAACGTTGTTGAAGACGCGGTTTCCGGTACAGTTTCGGCATTTTCTGCCGCTGCAGTTGCCCCAATAGAACCAAGCATTAATTGGATAGCGATCAGAATCGGACGGCGGACAAAATTTCGCATTTTTCTTTTTCCATATAAAAAATGTTGTAAAAGATTTCCGATGCCACCAGATCTGCTGAATGTTGGAGCAAAGGAATGAGATTTATTTCAAATGATAATGATTTGCGTTTGCATTACTGTAGCATGAAATTTCGCGAGAATGCAAAATAGACCGTGCGCCAGATTTAATGATTGGCGAATGCGGGTGAGTCTCGCTAATGAATTAATTTTTATTAAAATCAATCAAAATCAATAAAAATTAATCAAAATTAATTAAGATATTTAAAATAAAACAGTTTTAAATATCTTTATTGGAGTGAGATTGAACTGTCTTTGCTTTTTGGTCGATGAAAACTACTCAGGTTTTGTCGTTTAGCTTTGCCGTACTACATACAGGTGTGCTGCCTGCTATGTATGCAGAGTATTTTCCTTGTGACATCATTTGCAGATGTTGCAGTTAACATATCTTGATGGGCGCTATGGCGTTACCATTAAACAATAAATTCAAAAATGACTTTGGGGAAACCAATTCACGCGTGAGATTTATCACTAAAAGTGCATAAAATACGGCATATAGCTGCTGAACAGAATATTGTCTCCTGTTGTTGTATTGGTGCGAAGCTTTCTGCTGATGCTGAGTGAAAGGTTGCGAGAGCTATAGCATCAGCCTTTTCGTTATAATTTCCTTTTTTCTGCTTTTCCTGCAGTGCTATGAGTTTGCTGACCCGCCAAATTGAATTACTCTCTCCCGCCAAGAATATCGCCATCGGTAAGGAGGCGATCCTGCATGGCGCAGATGCCGTCTACATTGGCGGCCCTTCGTTTGGCGCACGGCATAACGCGAGCAATGAAATCAGCGAGATTGCGGAGCTGGTGCAGTTTGCGCATCGCTATCACGCCAGGATTTTTGTGACGATGAACACGATACTGCATGAATCCGAACTGGAGCCGGCGCGTCGCCAGATTGCTCAGCTGTACGAGGCCGGTGTGGATGCGCTGATTGTGCAGGACATGGGAATTCTGGAGCTGGATATTCCGCCGATTCAGCTGCATGCCAGCACGCAATGCGATATCCGCACCATCGAAAAAGCACGTTTTCTGGATGGCGTCGGATTTTCCCAGCTGGTGCTGGCGCGTGAGCTGACCATCGAGCAGATTCGCGCGATCAAGGCAGAAACCCGTACCCCGCTGGAATATTTTGTACACGGTGCTCTGTGCGTGGCCTTCTCCGGTCAGTGCTACATTTCTCATGCCGACAATGGACGCAGTGCCAATCGCGGTGATTGTTCGCAGGCTTGCCGCCTGCCTTATACGCTGACTGACGGTGAAGGCCGGGTGGTCGCTTACGAAAAACATTTGCTGTCAATGAAAGATAATGACCAGAGCCGTAATCTGGAGGCTTTGCTGGATGCCGGTGTGCAGTCGTTGAAAATTGAGGGACGCTATAAAGACATGGGCTATGTCAAAAATATCACGGCCCATTACCGCTTGTTGCTGGACGAGATTCTGGAAAAACGCCCTGAATTCACCCGGGCTTCCAGCGGGCAAAGTCAGATTGCCTTCACACCGGACGTGGATAAAAATTTTCATCGTGGTCATACCGATTATTTTGCCAATGGGCGGCTTGATAATATCGGTGCATTTGATTCGCCGAAGTATGTAGGACTGCATCTCGGCTACATCAGCCGGATCGGCACCAACTGGCTGGAGCTGGAAACCACGGAAGCAATGGCAAACGGCGATGGCCTGAATTACATGCACAAGCGGGAAGTCATCGGGATTCAGGCGAACACGGCTGAGCGTACCGGCAGCAACGAGCATGGCGAAATCTGGCGCATCGTGCCAAATGAAAAAATCACGGATTTGCCCGGCCTGAAACCCGGTATGCCGGTTAATCGTAACCGTGATCAGCGTTGGGAGCAGGCGCTGACCAAAAAATCAGCCGAGCGCAGAATCCCGCTCTGGATGACGCTGACGGATACCGAACAGGGGCTGCGCTTGTCGCTGATGGATGAAGACGGTGTGCAGTCTCAGGTCAGCGCAGACCTTCCGCTGGAGGCGGCGCAACAGGCTGAGAAAGCCGAAGCCGCTTTGCATGACAGCCTGGCAAAACTGGGCGGTACCATGTTCCAGTCAGCGCAGATTGAATTACGTCTCAGCCAGCCGTGGTTTGTTCCGGCATCGGTGATCAATGCACTGCGCCGGGATGCTGTAACAGCGCACGAGGCGGCTCGCATTGCTGCATGGCAGCGTCCGGCCCGCACGCCAGCCGTCGAGCCGCCGGTTCCTTATCCGGAAACCACGCTGAGTTATCTGGCAAATGTGTACAACAGCAAGGCGCGGGCGTTTTATCACAAACATGGTGTGCAACTGATCGCGGCGGCTTACGAGGCGCATGAGGAAGCCGGTGAAGTGCCCCTGATGATTACCAAGCATTGCCTGCGTTTTTCATTCAACCTGTGCCCGAAACAGGCAAAAGGAGTGAAAGGTGTGCAGGGGCAGGTCAGGGCTGAGCCGATGACGCTGGTCAGTGGCAGCGAGACCTATACGCTGAAATTTGATTGCAAACCGTGTGAGATGCACATTATCGGTGCGATGAAAAAGCATATCCTGCAATCACCGCCGCCATCTTCCGTGCCGTACAGCCCGCTGGTATTTCACAAAACCAGGCCGGCAGTGCAGTAAGTCGCCGACCCGGCTACCGGCAGCAGACGCCGGGCTGCCGGTGTGGGCGAAAATTATTTTTTCCAGGGCAGCATGCGCAGCAGTGTGCCGTCCTTTTGTATGAACTGGTGATACAGCGCTCCCAGAATGTGGATGCCGACTACCACATAGACGGCATTGCCCATCAATTCATGAAATTCTCTGATGTTTTGTTTCAGGTCTGGATTGGGGGCAATCAAGACTGGCAGAACCATTCCGAAGAAACTGACTTCCCGCCCCCCGGCCTGATAAAACAGCACTCCGGTTACAGGAATGGCCAGCATCAGCAGATACAGCACGCCGTGCACCAGATGAGCGCTGCCCGTCTGCCAGCGTGGCGCAGGCAAGGCCGGCGGAGCCGGATAACGGATTCTGGCAGCAATCCTCACCAACAAACATAAAAACACCAGCTGTCCTGCCAGCATATGCCAGTTTCTCAGCGTGTCGCGCAGCGGATCACCTTTCGGGATATCGCCGCGAATTTCAATGGCGGCCAGTGCGGCGGCAATGAGTACAAACATCACCCAGTGCATGATGGCGGAAACCGGATGAAAACGTTGGTTTGTCATGATTGCAGTCTCTTATTCCGTTCGATGATCGTCGTCAGAAAGAAAATTTTCCATGAGGACAGATTAACCGATGTGCCACAGAAAAACGAGTATCTGATGGCTGCCGAAAGATGAAAATTTTAATATTCCCGCAAGATGAATCCGCTGATAAAGGCAAAATATTCCCTTAGCCGGGCATTGTAACGGACGAGCAGCGGTGTTTCTGCACCAGCCAGCCGGGTATTCGGGAAGCCTGCCCGATGGGCAATGTAGCTGGCACGTAATACATGAAAATCACTGCTGACAATGAGTACGGCAGATTCAGGGGAAATTCCGTGCTGAGATAAAACCGGCAGGCTGAACTTAAAATTTTCATAGGTGCTGGTGCTGCGGTCTTCCGTCAGAATGCGTGATGGCGCCACACCTTTCGCACGCAGATAGTCGCTCATGATCTGTGCTTCCGTGCAGGCATGATGACGCAACTTACCGCCGCTGACCACGATTGCAGCTGCCGGAAAGATATGCGCTGCCTGCAATCCTTTGTTGAGCCTTTCCGTTAAGACCGGGGATGGCGTGCAGTCCTTGGGGCCTGCACCGAGAATGATGATTGCCGCAGGCGCTGGTTTTGATGCGGCCGCCAGGGTTTCTTCACGGTATGGTATGGCACAGAAAAATATCACCAGACTCAGTAACCAGAGCATGAACAGCGTCCAGCCCCAGAACCATAGCCGGGCATGGATGCCGCTGCGCCGGCGCCATTGTTGCAAGGCAGGCCAGCGCCAGCCGCAATAGCCGAACGCAATTCCCAGCATCGCCGGAAACAGAATGCCGAAACCGACAGGTTCCGACAGGCTCACCAGGATGGCATCACCCACCAGCAGAAAGCCGCTCATTAGCAGGATGACGGGCAGAATGTTCTGGCGCGGATGTTGACTGCGGTCTGCGGGAAGCATGAGGCCTCTTGTCTGATTGAAAATGATCATTATTGTAAATGAGGTTTCTGTCTGAAAACGGCTTGCGGAGACTGATGTGTTGCTGATGCCGCCTGCATCATCGTGCAAAGGGTTTCAGAACTAGCGAGATTTCATTTGAGGGATGTCAAGGCCGCAGACGCACTGAGCGGCGACAATGTGCTGGCATCGGGAAGGGCATTACCATGCAGTTCTGACGGATATTTGCCGTTGAGCGATGTCAGCGCAGTCTCATCGGCGCCGTGCCACCCATGCCATCTCAGGCCGATTTATGAATGTAACCTTCCGACAATTACGCTTATTCCTTGAGTTGGCAAATCAGCGCAGTATCAGCGGTGTTGCGCGCCATTTTCAGGTGACGCAACCGACGGTATCGATGCAAATGCGCGAACTCAGCGACGAAGTGGGTTTGCCGTTGTATGAGGTGATCGGGAAGCGTTTATACCTGACTTCTGCCGGACAGGAGTTGGCCAGGGCAGCGCAGGTGATGGAAGATGAATGGCAGGCTTATGAGCAGTGTATCGCCGGAATGAAAGGGCTGACCTGCGGGCAGCTCAGTATCGCCGTTGTCAGTACCGCCAAATATTTCATGCCTCGTCTGCTGGGTGCTTTCAGTAAGATGTATCCTGAAGTGGATATCGCACTGGAGGTACAGAATCGCGAAGGAATTTTGCGGCGCTTGCGAGAAAATCGCGATGATTTCTGCATTATGTCGATACCGCCGGACGACATTGATATCGTGCGGCATACGCTGATGCCCAACCCGCTGGTCATGGTCGCATCGCAGACCCATGCTTTTGCAGGGCAACAGGGGCTGCGGCTGGAACAATTCTGCGGGGAAAGGTTTATCCTGCGCGAAGCAGGTTCTTGCACACGGCTTGCCTGTGACCGGCATTTTGCCAGCCATGATTTTTTACCTCAGACCCGGATGGAGCTGGGTAGTAACGAAGCTATCAAACAAACAGTGGCCGGCGATATGGGACTGAGCGTGTTGTCCCGCCACGCGCTGAATACAAACCTGCAAGACCATGCACTGGCGATACTGGATGTACAGGATTTTCCATTGCAGGAAAACTGGTTTGCGGTGCATTTGCAGGGAAAACGGCTGTCGCCTGTCGCCAGGGGATTTCTGGATTATCTGCAGCAAAATGCCGGCCAAGCTGTGGCTGCAGCATAAAACTTCTTCGATCGGTCAGACTGACATATCACCTTGCCGATACTGAATAACGTTCCCGATAATGATGACCGCTCCGGAACTTTTCCTGACAGTTTATTCGTGGGGCGTTCATCGTTGCTATTGTGTATTTATGCAAGACGACGCAGCGTCAATGTCATGTCAAGGCAAGGTTGCGGAGAGCAAATAGAATGCGGGTTGTCCGTCTTTCCTCATATAAGTTTTAACTTCCGTATTCAGGGCGCCGAGTGAAGTTAATTGCGCCTGGTATTTTTCAGTATCTTTCTGATCCCAATAAGGGACATTGACGCGTTTAAAGTTTGTCTTGTCGGGATTTTTTGTGAATTCATTAACATCAACTGCATACGCAATCTGATTCCCGGTGAGGAATGCAAAAGGCATCATAAATCCCCATTCCGGGAAGATATAAAATTCATTCCTGTGTTGTGTCAGCGCTTCGCTTGCCATCTCATTTATCGCAACAGGCATTTTTCCGGTTCCACCGGTTTCTTCCAGCTTCGCAAAAAAATGATTTTGCTGATAGAGGTTTCCGCTGATAACGCATATACCTAGCAGCAGAATCACGACGTTCGCAAGTTTCGACCATCTCCCTGCAGAACGGGGAGCTTCAAATTTGAAACAAAGCTGGGCGATAAGCTGCGCGCTAAGTAGATATAGCAAAGGCGTGATGACGGAAAAGTGGTGAGCCCACAAGCGCTGCCCGAGCAGCCCTGCAACTAACAGATAACTGCAGGGTAATAATTCCAGAGGAAAGAAGCTTTCTTGCCTTAACTTGCTGCCCCGGAAATAACGGAACAAGGACAGGAAAAGCAGCGCCGAAACCGAAATGAGCAATGCGCTGAATTTGGCATTCACCAATGGATTCATAGTGACGGTCTGTCCCAGAATCATCAGCTCATTTCCGCCATTCGTCACCGCGAGGTGCGCCATATCAAAGCTGTACAAATACGCAAGCGGTAATGAAAGCGTGGATGATAGCGGGTTCAGACTTTTTGTCGTGCCGATCAGGAAATTGATAAATCCCTGAATGCTGCCCAATGCGATGCCCATCGACAGATAGCCAAGAACATATGGCAGCAGACCTGTCGCGACACCGGCACACCAGATGAGGCTATTGCGGTATTTTCGCTGTTGAGTGGAAATACGGACCGTATAAAAAAGAAACACGGGAAAAAAGAAAGCGAAAACGAAATACCCGTATATCGATAAGCCGTAAAAAATACCTGAGCTGAATAATTGTTTGACTGAATATTGATCCTCGTGTGTTTTCGATAATGGGAATACGGCCAGCAAGAGCCACATCATGCCGCCGAGAATAATATAGTTTTGCGTGCGGAAAGAAGCGATCAGTGCGATATCGGTTGCCAGGCAAAGCGCCGCAATAAAACTGAGCAGCAGGTTCTGAGTCATCCGGTGTGCAATCAGATATACCAACCCAACAATCATTGCGCCGAATAAAGACTGGGCAATTCTGAGGGTAATAATATTGGTTCCAAATAAATAAAACAGTGGCAGACCCGCGTAGATATTTTGTACTCCGTGATACAGACTGCCAAGAATCGGGAAACAGGTTGTTGGTAAAGTCCAGGCTGGATTTTTCATTTCCGGGTGCAACAGACTTGCGGCAATGTAGTCAGGATTGACGCCATCCATATAAAGTCCGGGTAATGTTATATCGCGGAAAACTCCGTACCAGAATACTGATACCGTAATTAAAAAGAGCGTTGAAAACAGGATGCGGTAACCGGAAGGTGTGCTGAATTTCATAGGTATATCAAGGTGGTCCGGAGCGGCCGTCCGCCGGAGAAATCTGACTTAAGGGATCGGCAATCAAAGTTAATCCGACAAGCTGAGATTGAAGCAGCGTACTAACGGTGGAAACGGAATAAAAGATATTTTGAGGTCAATAAATTGATGGTCATGCCCGCAATGCTGCCTGCAGCAACCGCCAGCACCGGATATTCAGCGATCTGACGATAGGTGTGGACCAGGAATGCATACGTACCATAATTAAATCCCCCACCAATTACCATCAGCAACAAATAAACAAGAAACTCTTTTCTGACAGTCAACCCTGACTTGCTGCCCTGAAAAGTCATTGTGCGGTTAATCAGCCAGGTTGAAAAAACTGCGCATAAAAAAGAAACCAGCCGTGCTTCGTACAGGCCGATGGCATTTTTCAACAGATACAGCACCCCGGTATCAACACAAAAACCCAGACTTCCCGCCACAAGGAACCACAACAGCTGATACGGGGATTTCACTCATTGTCTCCTGAAGGAGAGGCGAGCGGAAACCCGAGATACGCAAGACGCTTAATTTCATGCCTTCCGCGGGTGACATTGTCGAGTATCAGGCCGCAAAAAAATGACAGCAAGGCGCAGACCATGATCGACGCGCATAAGACGGCGGTGGGGAGACGTGGCACCAGACCGATTTCCAGGTATTCGACAAACAGGGGAATGGCTACCAGTATCGACAGCATTGCCATGACTGCTGCGCAAATGCCAAAAAATGCCAATGGACGCTCGCACATATATAGCCGGAGAATCGTTTTCAGAATACGCCAGCCATCCCGGTATGTGGCCAGTTTGCTTTCGGAGCCTTCGGGCCGGACACCATATGAGGTGATCACTTCACCGTACGGCATGCGAAGCTCAAGGGCATGTATCGTCAGTTCAGTCTCAATCTCAAATCCTTTTGATAAAGCCGGAAATGATTTTGCATAACGTCGGCTGAATACCCGATAGCCGGACAGCATGTCGCTGAATTCACCGCCAAAAATCTGAACCACGCTTTGCGTCAGCATTTTATTACCCCATTGATGACCCCGCCGATAAGCGTCACTGGCGGATTCCTCCGGGGTTTTACGACAACCGACTACCATGTCAAGACGTTCATCAATCAGCTTATCGACCATGGTGGTCAATGCGCTCGCATCATAGGTCGCATCGCCGTCAACCATGACAAAAACGTCGGCATCGACATCAGAAAACATGCGGCGTACCACATTACCTTTTCCGCGCAGGGAAACATGAATCACCCGCGCGTTTTCCGAGCGGGCTACCTGCGAAGTTCGATCATTGGAGTTGTTATCAAAGACAAAAATTTCGATTGCCGGCATTGCATGCCGGAAATCCCGTATTACTTTTGCAATTGCAATTTCTTCGTTATAGCAGGGAACAATCAGTGCAACTTTTAAACCGCGATACAGCATATAGGGTCTGCTCCCGACAGAAAATAGATGAATTGCCATCATAGCATAATGGAAATATTTTCGACTTTCCCAAAAATAAATATGTCAAAAAATACTGTCAGAAATGGAGTAGCGGGGAGATTTGAATTTGATGGGGCTGAACATACGAGAAACGTTGAATGCATATTGCATCAGTGCTGGCGGAACCATAAAAATCCAGATAAATTGTGTCAGTCACGTGCATGCATATGTATCGGAAGGTCCAAATGACTCCCAACACTATACAAAAACTTGTTGCCGGCAGCTTTTTTCTCGCATTCCTGCATTCATCTCTGGCTGCCACGCCTGTCACGCCCTATCAGGACAGACTGTCTTCGGAAATGGCGCCCGCAACGACAGGAGCATTATCCTTTGAGCGGACAGAATATGCCTACGGACGGGAGTCTTTACAGAAGCTTGATTTCTGGCATACCAAGAATACGAAACCAGCGCCGCTGATTCTCTTTGTTCATGGAGGAGGCTGGATGCACGGTGACAAAAGAAATGCCACCGGGCTTGAAAAGGTAGAACACTTTACAAATGATGGCTATGCCTTTGCGTCGATCAATTATCGGCTGGTGCCCGATGCAACCGTGGAACAGCAGGCGGCGGATGTTGCCGCGGCATTCTCCTGGATCAGGAGTAATGCTGCCACCCTGGGAGTTGATGCATCCCGTATCGTTTTAATGGGACATAGTGCCGGAGCACATTTGGTGGCATTGGTTGGTACTGACCCTCAGTATCTGAACCGGGCAGGCCTTTCTTTAGAAGATATTCAAGGCATTATTGCACTGGACGGCGCGTGTTATGACGTTCCGCGCCAGATTCGGGAAGGCGGCCGCTTTATGCAGGATACGTATGTGCAAACATTCGGAACCGACCCGGTACGCCAGCGTGCTTTATCACCGACATGGCAGGCTGCAGCTCCAAATGCGCCGAGACTTCTGATTGCCCATATCAACCGGGCAGATGGAAAAAATCAGTCTGAGGCACTGGCCAGGGCATTGGTACAGGCCGGTACAACAGTCGAAGTGCATGGTTTTGACGATACAGGTTTACGCGGGCACATGGCGATTAACCGTTCACTTGGCAATGCAGATTATCCGGTTACTGCCGTAGTCGATGCCTGGCTACGCAAGTTACCTCGTTCAAACTGACAGATTGCATCCGGCTTGCGAACACTCTGCCGAATATGAAGCCGAGTGATACATGTCTCATCAGGACAAAACTGATTGGTTTTAGCTGAGGGAGTGCAGGGAATAACGTTAATCCGGGTGTCGGAAATACCTCAAATCGTTACAACCGTAGTTGGTCGTAGGAAGAATCGGTATTCAGTCGTCAACATTAATCCTTTGTTTTGCCCAATCACAAAATATCAGCTGAGCACGTGTTGAGTTGGAGGTTTTCTTATGCTGAATATCCCGTTATTCATCGACTCTTGTCGCAGAGCACTTGCGCTGCCGCGCCCGGCGCACGCGGTTGAGGAAATCTTGTCTGCCATCGTCGCAGACCCAATAGCGATCGAAGCCACCCTGAAAGTAGAGGAACTGAAACCGGAAGAATCTGCCCGATATGTGTTTTTACACCAATCTCCTGATTTGACAATTCTTCAGGTCAGCATGGCGAGCCGGCTGTTGAGTCCGCCGCACAATCACCTGACTTGGGCGGTGATTGGTTTATACCGAGGTTGCGAGAATAACGTCTTTTATCGTCGGGAGGGCGGGCAGCTCGCGGAAACGCATCGGCAGAATATGGCCGCACCTGACGTGATGATGCTTGCGCCGGATGTGATTCACAGCATTTCTAACCCACTGCCGCAGGCATCCTACAGTATTCATGTATATGGCGGGTCTCTGGCTAATCCGGCGCGTTCGCTTTGGAATCCCTTCACATTGAAAGAGGAGTCGTTTCAGGTTTCTGTCATGCAGACGATTGAACGGGAAATGATGCGCAGGAATGCCGGTTTGATGGATAGTTAATTGTAATCTGAATATCGGCATCCCTCAGACGCTGGCGAACGTCTGGGAGATTGCAAATATCTCTAGCGCATCTGTGGACGCTTTGTTTTGAGTGAACATGAATTGCTGCCGGATTTCTCGGGTGGAAAGGAACCGATCCTTGAGCTGATGTCCAGCGCACCGACTAGTCAGTAGTTTCTGAAAACGGTTCTCGCTTATTCCATTGCGCGCTGATTTCTTCACTAACGAAAGCCGCTCAGAGCCGTTGAATGACTAATATCCTTGCGCTTAGTCTGTGTTCCCACTAAATTGCGTGAAGCTAAGTCGCTGGGCTCCCATGTAGGGATGCCAAGCAACCTTGAGTCTTTCGCGATCTTGTCCCGACAGGGCATACATCACATTCACCGCCAAGTCGCCCACGTGGTATAGCCACGTGGCAAACGCTACCTTGCCCTCCAACTGCGCCGTATGAACGTCGGACCCGCCTGCCATCACAACCGGCAATGGCAGATGGCCAAAGGCAAGGTAAAGGTGCGGATGCGGACGACCGCTCATAATAGCTTCACTGAAAGGCTCGATGTCAATGGGCAATCCGCCCTCGATCACTGCACAACCGAACAGCTTCGTGAAGTACAGGTGCACGAAGCGCATGGAGCGCCGCGTATCGTAGTGGAATAGCGAGTTGGCTCGGAAAGAGCCCTTGGCCAGCAACCTTGGCACTGCCGCGCGCAAATCGCGCGAACAAAGCTCCCAGGCGTAGTCATACGGCTGTGTGCGCGCGCTGTTGCAGGTCAGGCAGATGCGATGCGCGAATTTCAGCGTGTCTGACTTCAGGCGGCCAACACGGATATTGCGACGTCTGGATATACCGGTGAGGTCACTGGCGTGGAAATAGAGCGGGTTGCGCTGAGAGGGCTTTCCGAACAGAGCCTTCAGGTCAGATGCTTTGGTGAGGTGCTCGCGCGTCGCAGCCTCTTCCGCACCACAAATCCAGCATTTCATGGTCACCTTTCTCCGCAGCCTACCGATGCCGAAAACAAACCGCTTGATTCGTCCGCGCGTAACACGTTGATTTATAACGACGCACGGTGCGGCCTTTGCGGACTTCGGGCAACTTCAACATGGCGGTGGTGGAGAGAATAATGGCCTGGAGAAAGTCAAAACAGGCTTTTTCTGGTCACCCAGCCGAACCTCGAAGTCCGCAGAAACCCTCGCAAACATACGGGGGCAAGAAAAATGCCCAACTGTATACGCAGTTGGGCATGGATATTGGTGGAGTCGGCGGGAATCGAACCCGCGTCCAGAAGCACTCTACAGACAGTTCTACATACTTAGTGCTGCCATTTGATTTAATCCTGACGACGCGGACGCACACGCTGCGGCAGGACGAGTTACCTTAAGTTTAATTCTGCGCCAAGTAACCCGGTTCAGAACGATTCCCTATGAATGTCCTTACTGCTGTTGCCAGCCCACCCTAGGGAAGAGGTGGTGTAAGGTTAGCCGGTATTAAGCGGCTAATGCGTACGAGTTATCGTTTGCAGTTATATAGTTCAGATTGTATTTACGAGGTAGTCTGGCCTCGGTATGCCCTGCGCTGCTTTGCAACCCCTGTCGAAACCAGGTCGACCCCAAAGCTTGCTCAAGTATACCCGATATCGGGGTGGTGCTGCAAAAATCAAGAGTGTGCGGCTTGCAAATGTTTGGCGCGGATCAGTTCCAGCAGTTCCAGCGGGCTGTCCACGATCGCAGTGGCCTTCCAGTTTTTGGGTTCCACTGCGCCGCAATAGCCCCAGGCCGCAGCAACGCTGGTCATGCCGGCGGCTTCCGCCGCCTGTATATCGCGCAAATCATCTCCGATATACCAGCAGTATTCTGAGCGTATTCCTAACCTTCGCGCCGCTTCCAGCAGCGGTGCCGGATGCGGTTTCGCATGGGGAGTGGTGTCGCCGGATACGACGCAGCGCGCTTCTTGCAAATCGAGCAAAGGAATCAGTGGATTGGTGAAGCGCATGGCTTTGTTGGTCACAATGCCCCAGCTGATGCCCAGATCATCCAGCCCTCTGAGCAGCGTCCGGACATGATCGAACAGACGGCTATGGATGGCGAGCGCAGATTCGTACTGATTTAAAAATTCAATCCGCATGGGCTCGTAAGTTTCATCTTCCTGGCTGATATTAAAACCGGCACCGAGCAATCCTCTTGCTCCGGCAGAGGCAAACGGTCGCAGGCTGTGGTAGTTCACTGCAGGAAGATTTCTTTTGCTGCGCATGGCATTGATTGCTGCGGCCAGATCCGGTGCGGTATCTGCCAGTGTGCCGTCCAGATCAAATAAGATTGCTTGTGGGATATACATAAAAAACAGAAAGTAATGTGGACAATGATCAGCCGGGACGCTGGCAGGCAATCATGTAGTTCACACTGGTGTCATTGTTCAGTGAGTAAATTTTGGTGAGCGGGTTATAGCTCAATCCTTTCATCGCCTGCAATTCCAGACCGGCATTGCGTACGTCCTGAGATAGCTCGGCCGGAGTGATGAATTTGGCGTAATCATGCGTTCCTTTTGGTAATAGCTGCAGCAAGTATTCTGCTCCGATAACAGCGAACAGGTAGGACTTCGGATTCCTGTTGAGCGTTGAGAAAAAGACGCTTCCACCAGGCTTGACCATCTGCGCACAGGCGCGGATCACGGAGGCCGGATCGGGAACATGCTCCAGCATTTCCATGCAAGTGACGACATCAAACTGTGCCGGTTCCGCTTGCGCCATTTCTTCCGCAGAGATTTTTTGATAGCGGATATTCACTCCGGATTCCAGGCTGTGCAGATCCGCGACTTTTAATGCTTTTTCCGATAAATCAATACCGGTTACCGTAGCGCCTTTTTTTGCCATGGATTCAGCCAGAATACCGCCGCCACAGCCGACATCAATCACCTTTTTGCCATGCAACGGGATGCGCTGATTGATCCACTCAAGCCGCAGCGGATTAATTTCGTGCAAGGGTCGGAATTCTGAGCTGGGATCCCACCAGCGGTGAGCCAGTTCGCTGAATTTCTGGATTTCTGCCGGATCTGCATTCAATGTGGACATGATGTATTTAATCGGAGAGTGCGTGAAACGCAAAAGAGTAAAACCGTATTGTAGGCGAAGGACTGGCCGGAGGCATTACCCGGTGTCAAAGTATGGCCTAAAAACAAGAAACCCCGCCGCAGCGGGGTTTGTGTAAGCAATCAGGTCTGATTACTTAGCGACATTGCGTGTACCAACCACTTCGATTTCAACGCGGCGATTTTTAGCGCGGCCTTCGGAAGTTTTGTTGTCAGCAACTGGCTGTTTCTTGCCCTTGCCTTCAGTGTAAACACGGTTGGCATCGATGCCTTTGCTGACCAGATATGCTTTAACTGCTTCTGCACGGCGTACAGACAGTTTCTGGTTGTATGCATCTGTACCGACAGAGTCAGTATGACCAACAGCAATAACAACTTCCAGGTTGATTGCTTTGAGCTTGGACGCCATGTCATCCAGTTGTGCTTTGCCTTCTGGCTTCAGAACAGACTTGTCGAAGTCGAACAGTGCGCTGGCAGCGAAAGTCACTTTTTCGGAAGTTGGTGCTACCGGAGCTGCTGGTTTAACAGGTGCTGGAGCAGCAACTGGTGCAGGAGCTGGGGCAGGAGCTGGAGCAGCTTCTTTGACCAGAGGAGCATCGCAACCGGCCACTGCGTCAGCAGGTGTCCAGTAGCCTGTACGCCAGCACAGACCGAATGGGTCGCGTGCAATCACGCCACGGCCATCTTGTACGTAACCGCTGGTAGGTGTGTTTGCTTTGATATCTTGTTGTGCAGAAGCGGAAAAGGATGCCACTGCGGACGCTGCGATAACGAGTTTAACTAAATTTTTCATATTATCCTCTCGACTGAGATTGAATTACCGCAGATAAACTGCGCAAATGACTGCATAAAACCAGATGATACCACGTGGTTGATGACATTACTATTTCGTCAAACAGTGAACTGCTATAAATCAACATTGTGCCATAAATTACAATTGTGCCAGACGCATTGCCAATTCGCTTAATACCCTGTTTCCCAATAATGTCGTGTGACGGCAACGGAATTGCAGATTTTTCTTAAAAGAAAAGCATTTGAAGCAGTTTAACCATGCCAGTTTGAGTCCTTTACGTAATTGTTATTTTTGCAGTCCTTTAACTTCAATGACAACGCGCCGGTTCGGTGCCAGACATGCCTGCAATTGTTTTGCCGGAAGATGCTCGTCGCAGGCTTTAATTTGTTGTGTTTTGCCCATGCCCATGGTGTCGATCGTGGTCTTGACTCCCCGGCTGGTGAGATAACTGGCAACAGCATCAGCTCTTTTTTCAGATAGTTTCTGGTTATATTGCTGATTCCCGATCAGATCGGTATGGCCGGTCACGATGATGATATCCAGTTGTGCGCACTGAGCGATCTTGCCGATGACATCCTTGTCAATGCGCTGTCTTGCACCTGTTTTCAGTACGTACTGATTGAAATCAAAGCTCTCGTCATTTTGCAGGGTAATACTGAAATCGCAACGCTTTGGCGCTGGCGCGCTGGCCGCGACCACCGGCGCAGTGACTGCGGCTGCTGGTATGACAACCGCAGGTTTTTCAGGGGAGCTGACGGGTGGGGTCAAAGGACCGTCGCAGCCGGCCACGGCAGCCGGTGTTGTCCAGCTGCCTGTATGCCAGCACAGACCGCTGCCGCTCCGGACGACGGTTGTCCTGCTGTCTTGGGCATAGGCGCCATCCTGCCGGCTAAGAGAAATGTCGCTCTGAGCCCAGACGCTGCCGGTCAGGCAGGCTGCCAAAGCGGATAAGATCAGTTTTGTCATGATAAGTCCCCCTTTGTTGTTGTCGTGAATATTGATTAAATCATGGGTATTGCCTGCCGGTTGTCATCCTGACGACAGTCAGGCAGAGATTTGGCAATGCTGCCCGGAAGGTAAGTTGCATTCTGTACAGTGTTTTACCGGGAATGGCGCTGAAGCACATCACGGCATGCTAGAATCAAACGTTAAACGCCCGAAACATTCCGGAGTTCAGGATGAAAAACAGGGGACTGCCAGTCGCATCCGGCTGTGCCCGCTTATCCAGGATTGGGAGAGTTTTCCTCTGAGTCCGGTCATGGTCGCGTTATCATTCAACCAAGCTTTAATTTGCCAGTCTGCCAATGGATCAATTCGCCAAAGAAACACTCCCGATTTCCCTAGAAGAAGAAATGCGCAAGAGCTACCTCGATTACGCGATGAGCGTCATCGTTGGACGTGCCTTGCCGGACGTGCGTGATGGACTAAAGCCTGTGCATCGTCGTGTTTTGTTTGCCATGCACGAAATGAACAACGTGTATAACCGGCCATTCGTCAAATGCGCACGCGTGGTCGGTGAAGTTATGGGTAAATATCACCCGCATGGCGATGCATCGATTTACGATACGCTGGTGCGCATGGCGCAGGATTTCTCGCTGCGTTATACGCTGGTCGACGGTCAGGGTAACTTTGGTTCGATTGATGGCGATAACGCGGCGGCGATGCGTTATACCGAGTGTCGTCTCGACAAAATTGCGAATGAAATTCTGGCCGATATCGAAAAAGAAACCGTTGATTTTGTTCCTAACTATGATGGCAAGGAAAAAGAACCTTCCGTGCTGCCCACCCGGATTCCGAACCTGCTGATCAACGGCGCATCCGGTATTGCTGTAGGGATGGCGACCAATATTCCTCCGCACAACATTACAGAAATCATCAACGGCGCGCTGCATTTGCTGCGCAATCAGGATTGCTCGGTCGATGAACTGATTGAACTGATTCCCGCACCGGATTTCCCGACCGGTGGCATCATTTACGGCGTATCCGGTGTGCGCGACGGCTATCGTACCGGCCGTGGTCGCGTGGTCATGCGCGCAAAAACGCACTTTGAAGAATTTGGTAAAGACAACCGTACCGCGCTGATCATTGATGAACTGCCATATCAGGTCAATAAGAAATCCTTGCTGGAACGGATTGCGGAGCTGGTGCGCGACAAAAAGCTTGACGGTATTTCCGACATCCGCGATGAATCCGACAAATCCGGCATGCGCGTCGTGATTGAACTCAAGCGCGGCGAAGTACCGGACGTGGTGCTGAACAATCTGTACAAGCAAACGCAATTGCAAGACACCTTCGGTATGAACATGGTGGCACTGGTCAACGGCCAGCCCAAGCTGCTGAACCTGAAAGAAATGCTGTCCTGCTTCCTGTCGCATCGCCGGGAAGTGGTCACGCGCCGTACTGTGTTCGAATTGCGCAAGGCGCGTGAACGTGGTCACGTACTCGAAGGTCTGGCGGTTGCACTGGCGAATATCGATGATTTCATCGCGATCATCAAGGCCGCACCGACGCCGCCGATTGCGAAACAGGAATTGATGACCCGTGCCTGGGACAGCTCGATGGTGCGTGAAATGCTGACGCGTACAGCAGCAGATAATCCTGGCGGCATCGAAGCATTCCGCCCTGAAAATCTGCCTAAGCATTACGGTATTCAGGCTGATGGCATGTATAAGTTGTCGGATGATCAGGCGCAGGAAATTCTGCAGATGCGTCTGCAGCGTCTGACTGGTCTGGAACAGGATAAGATCGTCAACGAATACAAAGATGTAATGGCGGAAATTGCTGATCTGCTCGATATTCTGGCCAAGCCTGAGCGCGTGACCGTGATCATTACCGACGAACTGACACTGGCGCGCAATGAGTACGGCGAGGGTAATAAAGACGTGCGTCGTTCCGAGATCTCGCACAATGCGACCGATCTGGAAACCGAAGACCTGATCACGCCGCAGGATATGGTGGTGACCTTGTCGCACACCGGCTATATGAAGTCCCAGCCTTTGTCCGAATACCGGGCGCAAAAGCGCGGTGGCCGCGGCAAGCAGGCAACGGCAACCAAAGATGACGACTGGATTGAACAATTATTCGTCGCCAATACACATGATTACATCCTCTGCTTCAGCAATCGCGGACGTCTGTACTGGCTGAAAGTCTGGGAAGTGCCGCAAGGCTCACGTACCTCACGCGGCAAGCCGATTGTGAATATGTTCCCGTTGCAGGATGGCGAAAAAATCACGGTGATCCTGCCTTTGTCCGGCGACAACCGCAGCTTCCCGGAAGATCATTACGTGTTCATGGCGACCAGTCTCGGCACGGTCAAGAAAACACCGCTGACCGATTTCAGCAATCCGCGTAAAGCAGGCATCATTGCGGTCGATCTGGATGAGGGCGATTTCCTGATTGGTGCCGCGCTGACCGATGGGCAGCACGACGTGATGCTGTTCTCTGACGCCGGTAAAGCCGTGCGTTTTGATGAAAATGATGTGCGTCCTATGGGGCGTACTGCCCGTGGCGTGCGCGGTATGAATCTGGATGAGGGGCAACAGGTCATCGCCTTGCTGGTGGCAGAAAATGAACAACAGTCTGTCCTGACCGCTACTGAAAACGGCTTCGGCAAACGGACGCCGATCACCGAATATACCCGCCATGGTCGCGGCACCAAGGGCATGATTGCAATCCAGACTTCTGAGCGCAATGGTAAGGTTGTCGCGGCGACACTGGTGGAAACCAGCGATGAAATCATGCTGATTACGACTGGCGGCGTGCTGATCCGCACCCGTGTTTCCGAGATTCGCGAAATGGGCCGCGCAACGCAAGGCGTGACGCTGATCGCTGTGGAAGATGGCACCAAGTTGTCCGGCTTGCAGCGCATTGTCGAAACCGATGCCGATCCCGACAACACTGAAACTGCTGAAGATGGCGATGCCGGCACACTGGAAGCCGGTGTTCCGGAGTGACGTCATGACGACGATTTATAATTTTTCCGCAGGTCCGGCGGTATTGCCAAAAGAAGTATTGCAACAGGCTGCTGCTGAAATGCTGGATTGGCATGGCAGCGGCATGTCGGTGATGGAAATGAGTCACCGCGGCGCCGAATTCATGTCCATTATGGACGCTGCTCAGCGCGACCTGCGTGATCTGCTGGCGATTCCGGCAAATTATCAAATCCTGTTTTTACAGGGCGGCGGCTTGGGTGAAAACGCCATTGTGCCGATGAATCTGATGGGCAAGCGTCCTGATGCGACCATTGATTTTATTCACACCGGCTCATGGAGCGGGAAGTCGATCAAGGAAGCGCAAAAATACGGCAAAGTGAATGTGGCTGCATCTGCCGCTGCCAGCGGATTTACCACGATTCCACCGCGTGCTGACTGGAACCTGACGCCGGATGCGGCATATGTGCATATCTGCACCAATGAAACCATCGATGGCGTTGAATTTCAGTTTGCGCCTGAGATCGCGGCGGATACAAATGGTGCGCCGTTAGTGGTGGATATGTCTTCGCATATCCTGTCGCGTGAAATTGATGTATCGAAATACGATGTGATCTTTGGCGGTGCACAGAAAAATATCGGACCTGCCGGTCTCACGATTGCGATTGTGCGCGAGGATTTGCTGGGTCACAGTTTGCCGGTCTGTCCGTCCGCCTTTGACTGGAAAATCATCGCCGACAACGGTTCTATGTACAACACGCCACCGACGTATGCAATTTATATCGCCGGTCTGGTGTTCCAATGGCTGAAGCGTCAGGGCGGTGTCGCCGCGATGGAGCAGAAAAATATCGCGAAAGCGAAGCTGCTTTACGATTATCTCGACTCCACGGATTTCTATGAAAACCGGGTAGAGAAAAACAGCCGTTCGCGGATGAATGTGCCGTTTTTCCTGAAAGACGAAAGTCTGAACGCTGCTTTTCTGGCGCAAGCCAAAGCCAGCGGTTTGTTGCAGTTAAAAGGGCATAAATCGGTCGGTGGTATGCGCGCTTCGATTTATAACGCTATGCCAATTGAAGGCGTACAGGCGTTAGTCAGTTTTATGCAGGAATTTGCCCGCCAGCATTCCTGATTTCTGCTTGCTTCTCCGTCAGCCCTTTCTGAGCATGGCACAACACCATCACCTGGAAACCGTGGCGCTGACGGACCGGATCACAAGCCCGGCAGTAAGCATACAGCAGCCTATGGCTCAGGCGTTGCAATGTGCGGCGACGCATATCGCTCTTTTTTGTAACGCCTTGCGCTATCCAAACAAACACGGTTTTTAGGTAAAGTATGAGCGACAATAAATTACTCCCCCTGCGCATCAAGATTGATGCGATTGATGCCCAGATTCTCGATTTGCTGAACCAGCGCGCCCGCGTCGCCGAAGAAGTCGGCCATGTGAAAGCAGAAACTAATGCACCAGTGTTTCGTCCTGAGCGCGAGGCACAGGTATTGCGCGGCGTGGCTGAGCGCAATCCCGGCCCTTTGCTGAATGAAGATATCCAGCTGATTTTCCGCGAAATCATGTCCGCCTGTCGCGCGCTGGAACGGCGCGTGGTGGTGGCATTTTTAGGTCCGGTCGGGACCTTCAGCGAACAGGCCGTGTACAAGCAGTTTGGTCATGCGATTCAGGCTTTGCCTTGCGTTTCGATTGATGAGGTATTTCGTGCAACCGAAGCGGGCACGGCAGATTTCGGCGTCGTGCCGATTGAAAATTCATCCGAAGGTGCGATTAACCGCACGCTGGATCTGCTGCTGCAAACCAGTCTGGCGATCAGTGGTGAACTGGCGATTCCGGTCCAGCACAGTCTGATGAGCAAATCCGGCAACATGGAAGGCGTCAGCCGCATCTGCGCGCATTCGCAAGCACTGGCGCAGTGTCAGGCCTGGCTGAATCAGCATTATCCGCACATCGAACGTCAGGCCGTGGCATCCAATGCCGAAGCTGCGCGCATGGCAAGCGGCGACTATACCGTTGCTGCGATTGCCAGTGAAATCGCCGGTACCCAATATAACCTCGGCATCGTCAGCGCGCATATTCAGGATGATCCGCATAACCGCACACGCTTTGCGGTGATTGGCCGTCTGCACACCACGCCGAGCGGCAAAGACCAGACCTCCATCGTGCTGGCGACGCCGAACAAGGCGGGTGCTGTGTACGATCTGCTGGCACCCTTATCCAAGCATGGCGTTTCGATGACCCGATTTGAATCGCGTCCGGCACGCACCGGTAACTGGGAATATTATTTCTATGTCGATGTCGAAGGGCATGTCATGGATGAAAAGGTTGCCGCTGCCATGTCCGAACTCAATGCGAAGGCGGCTTTCTTCAAAGTCCTGGGTTCCTATCCCTGCACGTTGTGAGATCGTGATGCCGAACGTGTCGAATGTTTTTAAACGTGTTGCGATTTTTGGCGTTGGTCTGATCGGCGGCTCGTTTGCGCTGGCCTTGAAAAAAGCTGGCGCTGCAGAGCATATTGTTGGTGTAGGACGCAGCCAGGCTTCGCTGGAACGCGCTTTGCAGCTCGGTATCATTGACAGTATTGCGACGTCTGCGGAAGCGGCAGTCAAAGACGCTGATCTGATATTGATTGCCGCGCCGGTCGCGCAGACGCAGGCGATACTGAGTGCGATACAGCCGCATTTACAGCCTGTGACGATTGTCACTGATGCCGGTAGCACCAAGTCGGATGTAGTGCTGGCCGCCCGTGCCGCACTCGGTGCCAGGCTTGCCCAGTTTGTGCCTGCGCATCCGATTGCGGGACGTGAGCTGAATGGGCCGGAAGCGGCGCTGACCGATTTATACGCAGGTAAAAAAACGGTGATTACCCGTTTGCCGGAAAACAGCGATGCCGATGTCGCGCGTGTTGCCTGGGCCTGGGAGCAATGCGGTGCCATCATCCATTATCTGGAGCCGGAGCGGCACGACGCCGTGTTTGCCGCAGTCAGCCATTTGCCGCATTTGCTGGCGTATGCGCTGGTCGATGATATTGCGCGTAAACCCCATGCCGACTTGTTGTTCCAGTATGCTGCCAGCGGTTTTCGTGACTTCACGCGGATTGCCGGATCGTCGCCCGAAATGTGGCGTGATATCACGTTGGCAAACCGGCAGGCGATGCTGCAGGAACTCGATTCCTACACTGCGCGTTTGCAGGTGTTGCGCGAATGCCTGCTGACTGCGGATGCGACGGGTATTGAAGGTATTTATGCCAATGCACAGAAGGCACGGCATAACTGGATCAGCGCGATTGAAGCAGCTGAAAAACAGCAGCGCGAGGGCGGTGACTGAGCAAAATAGGGCGCATCCGGCATCACCGCTCTGGATGACAGAAGTATCCAGGGTTGTTGCCGATGCAGTTGCCACTCCGGTATCAAGACGTAATATCCGATTTAGTATCTTATTCAAGATCAGATGACCATGACAAAACACAGCAAACATTATCCGCATTACCTCGATCTGCAACCGGTCATGCAGGTGCAGGGAACGGTGCGGTTGCCCGGTTCCAAAAGTATCTCAAACCGCACGCTGCTGTTGGCGGCCTTATCGGAAGGCGTGACTGAAATCAAAGACTTGCTGGCTTCTGACGATACGCTGGTGATGCTGAATGCCTTGCAAAAACTCGGCGTGCACTGGGAGCAGGAAGGTGATACGCAGAATTATCGTGTGCATGGCGTGAAAGGTCATTTTCCGCAGCAGCATGCCGATCTGTTTATGGGCAACGCGGGTACTGCCATTCGTCCGCTGGTCGCTGCGCTGGCGGTGCTGGGCGGCGATTACACGGTGCATGGCGTACCCCGCATGCATGAGCGTCCTATCGGTGATCTGGTGGATGCGCTGAATGCGGCGGGTGCGCAGATCGATTACACCGGCAATCCTGGGTATCCACCGTTACATATTCATCGTGGTCATCTGCATGCGCAGGAATTGCAGGTCAAGGGCAATGTTTCCAGCCAGTTTCTGACCGCTTTGCTGATGGCGGCACCGCTGATGGCCGTCACGCATGATGTGCGCATTCAGGTGATTGGCGAGCTGATTTCCAAGCCCTATATCGAAATCACGCTGAACCTGATGGCGCGCTTTGGTGTGACGGTGGAGCGCGACGGCTGGCAGGCATTCACCATCAAAGCCGGTCAGCATTATGTGTCGCCGGGCGTGATTCATGTCGAGGGAGATGCCTCGTCGGCGTCGTATTTCCTGGCAGCCGGCGCGATTGCAGGCGGCCCAGTGCGTGTGGAGGGCGTCGGACGTGACAGCATTCAGGGTGATGTGCGTTTTGCCGAAGCGCTGGAAAAAATGGGCGCGATCATTACCCGTGGCGATAACTGGATCGAAGCCCGTTCCGGCGGGGTGTTGCAGGCCATCGACATGGATTTCAATCATATTCCGGATGCGGCCATGACGATTGCGGTCGCTGCTTTGTACGCCAATGGCCCGACCACGCTGCGCAATATTGCCAGCTGGCGCGTGAAGGAAACCGACCGTTTGTCGGCGATGGCAACCGAGTTGCGCAAAGTGGGTGCTACAGTGGAGGAAGGGGCGGATTACATGGTCGTCACGCCGCCGGAGCAGATTTTGCCTGCCAGTATTGCGACCTATGATGATCACCGCATGGCGATGTGCTTTTCGCTCGCCAGTCTGGATGGCAAAGCACGACGTGGTGCTGTGATGCGGATCAATGACCCTCAGTGCGTGGCGAAAACTTTCCCGGATTATTTTGACGTATTTGCTCAAATTGACCACCGTGAGCTGTTTTAATACTCCTCCCAGTATATTTTGCAGCCCTTTATTGATATAGGCGAGAGCCGCAATTTTGAGGATACTCCCTGAAATGAACCAAAATCCTATAGTAATTACGATTGATGGACCAACAGCGTCCGGCAAGGGAACGGTTGCGCATCGGGTGGCAAAGCATCTGGGCTTTCAGTATCTGGATTCCGGTGCGCTGTACCGTTTGACCGCCTTGCTGGCGATCTGGCGTCAAGTCGACCTGGAAGACGAGTCTGCCGTTGCTGCACTCGCAAGAAGCTTGCCGTGCCGTTTTCAACACGGCCATGTGTTGCTGGATGGGCAAGATGTGACCGACGCCGTGCGAGCGGAGGCCATTGGTGTGGCGGCGTCGCGTATTGCAGTGTTGCCCGCTGTGCGTCAGGCACTGACTGACCTGCAAGTCTCATTCCGCCAGCCCCCCGGACTGGTGGCGGACGGGCGCGATATGGGTACTGTGATCTTTCCTGATGCTAATTTAAAAATATTTCTGACCGCCAGCGCCGAAGCCAGGGCGCAGCGCCGATATAAGCAATTGATTGAAAAGGGAATTCCTGCTAATATGGAAGACTTGGTAAAAGATTTGACGGAACGTGATGCAAGGGACAGTGCCCGCGCAACCGCTCCCCTCAAACCTGCGCCAGATGCACAGATTCTGGATACTTCTGAAATGACCGCAGATCAGGCGGTGCAGCAAGTGCTGGAATGGTATGCAAATGCACAGAAAACCTGAAGCTGATTCGTGACTGGCTGATTCATTCACAGACAGTATCCGGTCTTTTGTGCAGGTAAGTCCCTTGAATAAAGCAAGTTTATTCAGGGGTTGTTCAACCTAACCCGGTAAATGGCGCCTTTGCACCGTTCCGGCTAACTCGTAAATATTATGTCTACTGTATTCATGTCCCAAGATTTCGCAACCGGTGCAGACAGCTTCGCAGCTTTGTTCGAAGAGTCCCTGTCACGTCAGGATATGCGTTCCGGTGAAGTGATTTCTGCTGAAGTCGTTCGTATCGACCACAACTTCGTGATCGTGAACGCAGGCTTGAAGTCTGAAGCCTTCATCCCTGTTGAAGAATTCAAAAACGACCAGGGCGACCTGGAAGTGAATATCGGCGATTTCGTTTCCGTAGCGATTGACTCGCTGGAAAACGGTTTCGGCGACACCATCCTGTCCCGTGACAAAGCAAAACGTCTGGCATCCTGGCTCGCGCTGGAAAAAGCGCTGGAGTCTGGCGAGATCGTCACTGGTACAGTTAATGGCAAAGTTAAAGGTGGTCTGACTGTTCTGACGAACGGCATCCGCGCTTTCCTGCCAGGTTCTTTGGTTGACACACGCCCAGTGAAGGATACAACTCCTTACGAAGGCAAAACCATGGAATTCAAGGTTATCAAGCTCGATCGTAAGCGTAACAACGTTGTGCTGTCCCGTCGCGCTGTGGTTGAAGCGTCCATGGGCGAAGAGCGTCAGAAGCTGATGGAAACCCTGAAAGAAGGTACAGTGGTTACTGGTGTTGTTAAAAACATCACTGACTACGGCGCGTTCGTTGATCTGGGCGGTATCGATGGCTTGTTGCACATCACTGATCTGGCATGGCGTCGTGTACGTCACCCTTCCGAGGTGTTGACAGTTGGTCAGGAAATCACTGCAAAAGTATTGAAATTCGACCAAGAGAAAAACCGTGTTTCCCTGGGCGTAAAACAACTGGGCGACGACCCATGGACAGGTTTGTCCCGTCGTTACCCAGCGAACACACGTCTGTTCGGTAAAGTAACGAACCTGACCGACTACGGCGCATTCGTTGAAGTTGAACAAGGTATCGAAGGTCTGGTTCACGTTTCCGAAATGGACTGGACGAACAAAAACGTTGCACCAAACAAAGTTGTTCAATTGGGCGACGAAGTGGAAGTCATGGTTCTGGAAATCGACGAAGAACGTCGTCGTATCAGCCTGGGCATGAAACAGTGCAAAGCCAATCCTTGGGATGATTTCGCGATCAACCACAAGAAGGGTGACAAAGTTCGCGGCGCGATCAAGTCCATCACTGATTTTGGCGTATTTATCGGTTTGTCTGGCAACATCGACGGTCTGGTTCATTTGTCTGACCTGTCCTGGAACGAAACTGGCGAAGAAGCAGTTCGCAAGTTCAAGAAAGGTGACGAACTGGAAGCGGTTGTTCTGGCCATCGACGTTGAGCGTGAGCGCGTTTCCCTGGGCGTTAAGCAATTGGAAGGCGACCCATTCAACAACTACTGCGCAATGAACGACAAAGGTGCAGTGGTGACAGGTACAGTGAAATCTGTTGAGCCAAAAGGCGCAGTGATTCAGCTGGCTGACGACGTTGAAGGCTATCTGCGTGCATCCGAAATCTCTCGCGATCGCGTGGAAGATGCCGGTACTCACCTGAAAGTCGGCGACAGCGTTGAAGCGCTGGTATTGAACATTGACCGCAAGGCACGTTCTATCCAGTTGTCTGTCAAGGCAAAAGATTCTGCCGATACACAGGAAGCCATGCAAAAAATGTCTACCGACGCTAACGCTGCATCCGGCACAACCAGCCTGGGCGCATTGTTGAAGGCGAAGCTCGACAACAAAAACTAAGCTCAATCTCAGTCATCAGGTTTTATAAAATATGACGAAGTCGGAGCTGATAGCTCGTCTGGCGGAGCGCTATCCACAACTGGTTGCGAAAGATGTGGATATCGCTGTCAAAACCATTCTGGATGCGATGTCGGATGCACTGGCAACAGGGCAGCGCATTGAAATTCGCGGTTTTGGCAGTTTTGCTCTCAACAGTCGTCCGCCACGTATTGGCCGCAATCCTAAGTCCGGGGATAAAGTGATGGTGCCTGAAAAGCGGGTGCCGCATTTTAAGCCGGGCAAAGAATTGCGGGAACGGGTGGATGCGATGGTTGGGCAGCCTATACACGATGATTAGACGAGGCATCGCGCCTCGTGATTGACGCACCATAAAAACGGTATACCGGTTTCCCCGGTATGCCGTTTTTTTTCAGTACAATGTATCGTTTGCCGGAAGCGTGACTTAATGCTAAGTTAGCCGCGTATACGCTGTTACACGATAAGGATGCCCCATGAAATACCTCTCCAGACTGATTGCCGCAATATTGTTCATTATCTTTTTTGGTTTTGCCCTGAAAAATGATCAGATCGTGACTTTGCAGTATTTCTTCGGTTACCAGCAATCTGCCCCGCTGGTGATTATGCTGCTCGCATTTTTTGTCGGTGGCGCAGTGTTGGGAGCACTGGCAATGGTGCCCATGATTTTCAGGCATCGCCGGGATTTGTCCCGGCATAAGAAAACACTGGCAGAAATCCAGAAAGAACGAGATGCAGTGCAGCAAGCGGGGACACAGGCGCCACAGCCTGATAACATTCAGCAATAATGCAAAATGTTGATGAACCAGGCCGGTATCTGCCGGACCAGTTCAGGTGATAAGAATAAAACTCTGTTGTCAGTCCCATGCCCAGAGTTGGGTTGCGAAAGAATATAAGAAAAAATGGAATTTGAAATTTGGTGGCTGCTGGGGATTCCCCTGTTTTTTACACTGGGCTGGATGGCTGCGCGGATCGATATCCGGCAACTTCTCTCGGAATCCAGAAGTTTGCCGCGAGGTTACTTCAAAGGATTGAATTTCCTGCTCAATGAGCAGCCGGACAAGGCGATTGATGCCTTCATCGATATTGTCAGGCTCGACCCGGAAGCTGTTGAATTGCATTTTGCACTGGGCAACCTGTTTCGCCGCCGAGGTGAGACCGAACGTGCGATCCGGGTGCATCAGAATTTGCTGTCGCGCCCTGATTTGCCTGCTGACCAGAAAACCCAGGCCATGTTTGAACTGGGGCAGGACTACCTGAAAGCAGGATTACTGGATCGGGCAGAGGAAACTTTCCATCAGTTAATTTCCGGTCCGCATGAAGCTCCGGCACGGCGAGCACTCCTGGAAATCTATCAGCGTGAAAAGGAGTGGGCCCGTGCGATTGATGCTGCTTATGCGTTGCAAGAGGCAGGTGCCGGCGGACGTCAGAAGGAAATTGCGCAGTTTTATTGTGAGATTGCGCAGGACGAACTGGTTCGCGCCAATACCGAACAAGCCTTGACGATGCTGGATAAGGCACTGGCGACAGACCGCCATAGTGTCCGAGCCGTGATTCTCACTGGCGATGTCTATCAATCTACCGGCGATACTGAAAAAGCAGTCACGACCTGGCGTCGTGTGGAACAGCAAAGCGTGCCGCATGTCGCCCTGGTGGCGCAACGCCTGATGGATGGTTACCGCAAGCTGGAGCGGCCACAGGAAGGGCTGAATCTGCTGAAGACTTATCTGGAAGAAGCGCCCTCGATTGATCTGCTGGAAGTCGTATTCAAGGCGATGGTGGAGCTGGATGGGGTGGATGCCGCGAATCAGCTGGTCAGTGATGAATTACGCCGCACGCCGACATTGCTGGGTCTGGATAAATTGCTGGACGCGCGCTTAATGACGGCACCGCCGGAAGTCCGGCCTGAGCTGGGAATGGTCAAAAATCTGGTGCACGGTTATGCACAGAAACTGGCTCGTTACCAGTGTTCGCATTGCGGCTTCAAGGCACGTCAGTTTTACTGGCATTGCCCCGGTTGCAGCCGCTGGGAAACTTATCCTCCGCGCCGTACAGAAGAATTGAATGTGATGAATTAACCGATGATGCCGGGTGGCGCAAGGATATGCTTTCTGCCGCTCCGGCATGATGGATTTTTTAAGATTGTGATCGCAAAATGAAAATTACTATTATTGGTACCGGTTATGTGGGGCTCGTGACGGGAGCCTGTCTGGCTGAGCTGGGAAACGACGTATTTTGCCTGGACGTGGATCAGAGCAAGATCGATATTCTGAATAATGGCGGCATCCCGATTCATGAACCCGGTCTGGAAGAAATCGTTGCGCGGAATCGTGCAGCCGGCCGGATACGTTTTTCCACAGATATTGAGGCCAGCGTGACGCATGGCGATGTTCAGTTTATTGCCGTCGGCACACCACCGGATGAGGATGGTTCTGCCGACCTCAAGTATGTGCTGGCAGCAGCGCGGAACATTGGCAAATACATGACGGGTTTTAAAGTCGTCGTCGATAAATCGACGGTTCCGGTCGGTACCGCAGACCGTGTCAGTGCGGCATTGCGTGAGGAACTGGCAGTACGCCAGAGTCATGCGGATTTCTCAGTGGTTTCCAATCCGGAATTTCTGAAAGAAGGCGCCGCAGTAGAAGATTTCATGCGTCCGGATCGTATTGTGATTGGCTGCGATTCTTCTGCGCAGGGCGATAAAGCGCGCAACATGATGAAAAAACTCTATGCGCCTTTTAACCGGAATCATGAACGGACTTTCTGGATGGATGTGCGTTCAGCTGAATTCACCAAATATGCCGCCAATGCAATGCTGGCAACCCGAATTTCCTTCATGAATGAGCTGGCGAATCTGGCTGATCATGTCGGTGCCGATATCGAGGCCGTGCGTCATGGGATTGGCTCTGACCCACGCATCGGACACAGTTTTTTATACGCCGGCTGCGGTTACGGCGGCTCTTGCTTTCCCAAAGATGTACAGGCGCTGGAGCGCACAGCACAGGATTACGGGCTGAATTTACTGATTCTGAATGCGGTTGAGGCGGTGAATGCAAGGCAAAAACAGATTCTCGGAAATAAAATTCTGAAGCGTTTTGATAACAAACTGGTCGGCAAACATTTTGCCATCTGGGGACTCGCATTCAAGCCGAATACGGATGATATGCGCGCCGCGTCTTCCCGTGTGTTGCTGGGAGAATTGCTGCGCAGCGGTGCAACTGTCGCTGTTTACGATCCGGTATCCATGGCCGAGGCAAGAAGGGTGTTTGAACTCGATTTTTACGACGCACCGGAATTGCTCGACGCAATCCGTTACGCTTCCAGCCCGATGGATGCGCTGGATCAGGCTGATGCACTTGCGATTGTGACGGAGTGGAAAGCATTTCGCAGTCCTGATTTTGATCAGCTTAAGGCACGCCTGAAGCAGCCTGTGATTTTCGATGGCCGCAATTTGTTTGACCCGACAGTCATGAATGAACTGGGAATCGAATATCACGGTATTGGCCGCTCGGTTCTGACACATAAATAACAAGAATCGGGGTCATGCAGTGAATCAATCGTTGAAAAAACGCATCCTGATTGCCGGTGATGTGATGCTGGATCGTTACTGGTTTGGCGAAGTTAACCGGATTTCGCCGGAAGCACCTGTCCCGATTGTGCGCGTCGAGCGCCGCCAAGAACGCCTGGGAGGTGCGGCGAACGTGGCGTTGAATGCGGTCGCTCTTGGTGTCAGCGCAGGTCTGATGGGGGTGATTGGTGACGATGAAGCCGGCGAAACCATTGAGCAGCTGCTGAAAAAATCCGGCATTGACAGTTATCTGAGCCGGGACCGGCAGATTTCAACCATCATCAAACTCCGTGTGATCGGCAGGCAGCAGCAACTGATCCGTATCGACTTTGAAGAGCGGCCGACCGAGCATATTCTGCGCGATAAACTCAATCGTTTTAACGCATTGCTCAGTGCTTCCGATCTGGTGGTTTTGTCAGACTATGCCAAAGGCGGACTCACAAATGTCAGCATGATGATACAAGCTGCGGTGGCTGCAGAAAAACCGGTGCTGGTGGACCCGAAAGGGAGTGATTTCAGCCGGTATGCTGGTGCCACGCTATTGACACCGAACAAGGCTGAATTGCGTCAGATCATCGGCGAATGGTCTGGCGAAGCCATGTTGACGGAGAAAGCCCAGAATCTGCGGCGTGAACTGGGGCTGCAGGGCTTGCTGCTGACCCGTTCAGAAGAGGGGATGACGCTGTTCACCGAGGCTGATGTGACGCATGTACCTGCGATGGCAAGAGAGGTTTTCGATGTGTCCGGCGCAGGGGACACGGTGATTGCGACTATGGCGGTCATGATGGCAAACGGCATGTCGATGCAGGATGCGGTGGCGATTGCTAACCGGGCTGGCGGCATCGTGGTGGGTAAGCTTGGTACTGCAACTGTTTCCAGAGCAGAATTATTCGGAGAACATGAGGTTTCCTGAAAAGTAAAATTCGGTCAACCTTTTTTGTATGGTATCGTTAAAGATGACAGAACGGCACCAGCCTTCTTTCGGTAATACCAAGCTTAAGCATCATCACGACTGATTACTTATTATTCAAGGAGTTTTCTATGTTGAAGAAATTATTGCTCGCCCTGATCGCCTTGATGGCAACGATGAATTTTGCATTTGCTGATGTGGATGTGAATAAGGCAGACCAGGCTGCACTGGATGGCGTCAAAGGAATCGGCCCGGTCAAAGCGAAGGCGATTATCGAAGAGCGTACAAAAAATGGCAGCTTTAAAGACTGGGCTGATTTTCAGACCCGTGTTAAAGGCATTGGTGACAAAAACTCCGTGAAGTTATCGGAAGCTGGCCTGACCGTGAACGGACAGGCTAAATCCGGTGCACCGGCAGCAAAACCAGCGGCGGATGCCAAACCGGCAAAGGCGGCAAAGGCTGACAAAGCCGCGAAAGCCGACCCGATGCCAGACGCTGCTCCTGCTAAAGCAGAAAAAACTGCAGACAAAGCTGCTGAAAAAGCGGATAAAGCCTCTAAAAAGGCAATGAAAGCCGATGCCGCTGCAGCCAGCGCTTCCAAAGCAGCTGTCAGTGCGAAAGAAGGCAAAACGAAATAAGCAGATTCAGGGAGATCGTTCCCCCGCCGAATAACTGGTTTACCTTGACCAGTATCAAGAGAAGCCTCTGATGAACCTGTCAGAGGCTTTTTTTATTAGCTTATGCAAAATGTATATAAGAAAATTTTTTCCCGATTTCCGGAGCAGATTGTTTGCTTTTCCCTCTGCGTACAAGAGTTTTCCGGCTTATACGGCATCCGGGTTCCGGATTCCGGGCTGCGGATGAGACAGCGCAACAGTGCGTCTGCGTTTAGAATGGGGTTCTGTTTCAGGAAACTATGAGTGATTATGAAAGATATGCCTTACCTGACCATTGAAGACACGATAGGAAACACGCCGCTGGTAAGATTGCAGCGTATCCCCGGTGCTGAAAATGCACGTCGCAATAACATCATTTTAGGGAAGCTGGAAGGAAACAATCCTGCCGGTTCCGTCAAAGACAGACCAGCGCTGTCCATGATCAAGCGCGCAGAAGAACGCGGGCAGATCAAGCCGGGTGATACCCTGATCGAGGCGACCAGCGGCAATACCGGCATTGCCCTGGCGATGGCAGCGGCGATGCGGGGATACAAGATGCTGCTGCTGATGCCTGAAAACCTGAGCATAGAACGTCGTCAGAGTATGGCTGCTTATGGCGCTAAAATTATTCTGACACCGAAGACCGGTGGCATGGAATATGCCCGCGATCTGGCGGAACAGATGCAGAAAGAAGGCAAAGGAGTGATCCTCGATCAGTTTGCAAATCCTGATAATCCTTTGGCGCATTTTGAGGGAACCGGCCCCGAGATCTGGCGTGATACGGGGGGACGTGTAACGCATTTCGTGAGCGCGATGGGAACGACCGGCACGATCATGGGTGTCTCCGCTTATTTGAAGCAGCAAAATTCACAGATACAGATTGTTGGCGCGCAGCCGGAGGATGGATCGCAGATTCCGGGCATTCGCAAATGGCCGGAAGCTTATATGCCGAAAATCTATGACAAGGCCAGAATTGACAGGACTGAATCGGTCAGTCAGTCCGATGCCGAACATATGGCGCGTCGCCTGGCTGCGGAAGAGGGAATTTTTTGCGGTATTTCAGCAGCCGGTGCGTGTGAAATTGCCCTGCGGGTTGCTGAGACTGTGGAGAATGCAACGATTGTCTTTATCGTCTGTGACCGTGGAGACCGTTACCTGTCAACGGGTGTCTTTCCAGCCTGAAAAATTTGTTGATCGGGATAAAAAAATACCGAAACTGTCTGAATAAACGGTTTCGGTATTTTGCCCGGAGTCATGTAGTTTCAACGGCTCCCGTGCATATGTTCATTTGTTCAAAACTTATGCAGCATCTTTGGGTTTGAATTGTTTGTCGCTGATGCGGAATTTCGCGCGACGGTCACCCATTAATTCACGTAATTCTTTGATGCTGACATCGCTGATTTCGTGCATACGAATCAGCAGGGAAGCGCCAACCGGCAAGCGGCGGTGTCTGATTTTACTGATAACAGGTGGAGCAACTTCCAACGCACGGGACAACGCTGCGTCATTTTTCAGGTGCAATTGTTTAATCAGAGTGTCCAAAAGATTATTTGGATCGTAGTCGATTTCATCTGATTCAAGCTGGGTCAGATTGGCCATAATTACCTCGCTGTCTAGTCTATTGATGCTGAATTAATTGCTTCAATGAGAATTAATCAAACGGTAATATTGTATCTTTAAAATGAGATTTGCTTACGAGAAAAATAGCAAAACATTGTTAAATCTATTGACATGTCTGATGCTGATAATGCTTTTATATCAATAAGATAACATCACTGTAGTTTAATTCATAATGAATCGCAATACTTGTTTGAAAAAAAGAATGTCGTGAGTTAATTCTTTTATTTGCATGTGTGCAATTGCTTGCATGAACAGTATTGAGCAAAAAGTTCCTGAAATCAATTGGTGAAAACGAAACATATTGTTAAAAAATTTTTGCTTTATATCTCGTTTTTATTTTTCCCGGGCAAGTTTGATGATGCGTCCCAGTTCAAAAACGGACATAGCGTAGAAATAACTGCGATTGTATTGGGTGATAGCGTAGAAGTTATCGGTGCCCAGCCAGTATTCCGGCGCATCTTCACCGTTTTGCAAATCAATCACTCCGTACAGGATATTTTCCGGCGCTTCGGTACTGGCGGTGCTGAGGACGTCTTTCAGGTCCTGCCTGGAATACGTGGCGCGTAAGCCACGACTGAGCGCTTCGACCAGTAGGGGATGGCTGCTCTCCGTCAGCAACGTGGCGGGAAAAGCAACGGGCAACTGCTGTTTCCAGCCGTGCTGCGCCAGGTAATTGGCGACGCTGCCAATGGCATCAACCGGAGAATCGGTCAGATTAATCCGGCCATCGCCGTCAAAATCAACGGCATACTGACGAATACTGCCAGGCATGAATTGTGACCAGCCGATGGCACCGGCATAAGAACCTTTGAACAACAGAGGATCAACGCCGGCGTCTCTGGCCAGCAGCAGCATGTTCTCCAGCTCTTTCCTGAAAAACTGCATTCTGGCTTCCCGGTTGGGCGTGTCCGGGTAATCAAATGCCAGCGTGGTCAGCGTATCCATGACGCGGAATTTCCCGGTATGTTTGCCGAAAATTGTTTCGACACCGATCAGGCCGACAATGATTTCCGGGGGAACGCCATACTGCCGCTGCGCGCGCTCGAGTGTGTCGGCATATTGATTCCAGAAAGCGACACCTGCCTCGATCCGGTAAGGTTCGATAAAGCGGGCGCGGTAGGCTTTCCAGTTTTTGGGTTTGCCGGCCGGGGCCGGTTTCACCAACTGCCGTGTTGTATCCACATAGCGCACCTGTTCAAACAGGGTTTCCAGTTGTCCGGCATCGAATTGATGCCGGGTTTCCATTTGCCGGATAAACAGGCCAACTTCTTTCCATTGCGCAAAATGCACATTGTCCGCCTGCACGGTTTCCTGTGCAGGGAGTTTTTTAGTTTTTTTCTTACTGGTGGCTGCAACAGTCAGGCCGGGCAAGAGCAACAGTGCTAAAAGTAGCGAGCAGGTCAGTCTGGCGAGCTCTGCGGAAGCGGATTTCAAATGCGGGAACGATGCAGTCATGCTGAACGGTGAAGAAAATGATGGTTACGGGCAGGCGGCTAATAATTTCTTTAGTCGGCTAATCAGAGTGAATTCGGAAAAATCGTGTTTTCCGTATTTGGCAGCGATATACAGATTCAAGAATTGCTCGGCTGCCTGAAATTCTTTGGCGGGAAGCGTTTGGCGCAATCTTTGCAGATAGTGCAGCGGCCCTTCTTCCGGCATTTTTGGCAGCTGTTTTCTTGTCATTTTTTTACAAAATAAAAAGTATACTCTATCCACTGGCGGCAGAGGTGTGCTGTGCCACATTAAAGGTAGTGCAATCAGCGCCAGAATCAGGCTGCCGGCGATAAAAAAAATCAGACTGAGCTGCGCCCAGTCTATCTCTTTCAGACCGAATGATTTGAACAGGCTCAACTGTGTCTGGCGGTTGTAGTTCAGTACCCACTGGTTCCAGGAGTTATTGACCGCATCCCATCGCATACGCAGATTCTGACTCCAGGAATTACCGGACAAGGCGAAGCTCATCAATCCTGCGAAACCGCGTTTTGGAATCGCACGGTCCAGGTTTTGCATGACGCGCTCGGGTGCGACTGCGGCGGTCGGGTCAATCCGCACCCAGCCCCGTTCTTTGAGCCAGACCTCGCTCCAGGCATGGGCATCGGACTGTCTGACTTCAAAATAACCGTCCACAGTATTGACATTGCCACCCTGGTAACCGGTGACGATACGGGCCGGGATCCCGGCAAAGCGCATGATATTGGTAAAGGTGCTGGCGTAGTGCTCGCAGAATCCGGCACGGCTTTCAAACAAAAAATCATCAATCGTGTGCGTGCCGAGCAGCGGCGGCTCCAGTGTGTAACTGAACGACTGCTGGCGGAAAAATTGCAGGATCGCATTGATCAGATCAGCATCTTCCGGGTAACGCTGACGCAGGGTGCTTGCAAAATTGGCGGTTCGCGGATTGAATCCGGCAGGCAGTTGCAAGGCTTGTTCCCGCTCCTCAGCGGTGAGCGCAGTCTGGTAACGATATTGCGGAGAAGACGTGATCTCATAGCGCAAACGCTGGCTGATGCTTTCGCTGTTGCGTAATTCCATCTGCTGATTGAGGCTGGCTGTCAGACCCGTCTGGGGCGGCGGCAGACTGGCAGGCAGGTCGAGTGCAAACAGCCAGCGCTGGCGCTGTGGTTCGAGCAGAATAGTCTGTGCGATGGCCGGACCGGAATAACTCGCCGGTAAATGGGTAAGCGGCTGCGAACCGGGACTGTGCGTCCAGGTTTTGCCGTCAAACTGATCCATCACGATGCCACGCCAGTACAGCAGGGATTTGTTCGGAACTGTGCCGCCGAATTGCACGCGGAAAACGATGTCTTCAGACAGCACCATCTCGCTGATGCCGCCCGGCGCCATGCTCTCCGACAAGCCTGAACGGCCGCTGCGCGCATCTCCCGGCAAACCCCACAACGGCCCCTGTACCCGCGGAAACAGGAAGAATGCTGCCAGCGTCAGTGGAATCGCCAGCCCTAAAATGCTGAGGCTGAGTTTGAATCGTTGCCAGAGCGACGGATAGAGACCTGTATATTGAAATGACAGCTGTGCCGTCAATAAGAGGCTGAGGCCGGTCAGGCTTTGCAAGGCGCTGCCAATGTTTTGCTGATAAAAATAACTGGTCAGCATCAGGAAAAAACTCAGAAACAGAACGACAAACAAATCCCGTCTGGCATGCATTTCCAGCAGCTTGCTGGTCAGCAGCAGCATCAGCATGGTGACGCCGGCTTCGCGTCCGAAAAAAGAATGATATTGCAGATATACCCCGAGCATGGTCAGTGCCGACACCGGCAGCAGTACCCAGGCCGGCGGCAGGCGAAGACCTTGCAGAGTCAGCCAGGTGCGCCAGCCCAGCAATGCGGTGCAGCTGGCGGTCACCCACCAGCTGACATGTTGGAAATGCGGCAGCAGGATACTGATGCAGGCGGCGAGCAGCAGCAGGGTATCGGCTTTATCGCGGCTCAGGACAGGGAAGGAAAAGCGTGGCAGGCGCATACGGTTTTGTCTGTTCATGCGCCGGGAAGCTGATACAGGGCCAGTGCCCGCAGGCAGGCTTCCCGGTGTGCCGGCCCTTGCGACGGAGCGAGGTTATCGGCACCCAGCCGGAAACCGTAAGGAATATCGCTCAGATCGGCATCGATGACCCAGCGCGTCATCCGCGATAATTTCAGCTCCAGATCCATGTGATGCGGCAGGCGGCTGAAATCAAGCATGACTTCAGAACCCGTCCCGCCGGAAAACTGTTTGCTGACCAGTTGCCCGCCGGCCGCCGGATCCACGCGGGCAATATGCTTCCATGCCAGATGTTTTAAGGGGTCGCCGGGCTGATAGGCCCGCACACCGGAAAAATCTTCTGTGCCGGACTGGTCGCTGATTTCGTTTCCTGCCTTGCTGATCATCGGCAGCGGCGGCGCCAGTGCTTCCGGCTCAGGATACACCAGCGCCCGGGCATCCGGCAGCCAGGTGCTCCAGGCACGCAATAAGCCCAGCGGAAACCAGGTATGCAGCGCTATGCGCGGCACCTGTTGCCAGCCGCGCTGGCTGGTGTGGAAATGCAGTTGCAATGCGGTCTGGCTGTGGGGCGCGATATCGGCTGCTCTGGCTGTCTCAGGCTGGTTTTGCCAGCCGGCCCAGATCGCAAAACGCTGGTGGGCGCGGCGATTGATGAGATAAACGGTCAACTGCGCTTCTTCTCCGGCGAATACCGAGGTGACCGGCCCGCTGGCCAGATGCAGGTAAGCCAGATTGCGGAAACCCAGAAATACATTCACGATGGCGCTCGCCGCCAGTACGAAAGTCAGGGCGAAACCCAGGCTCAGGTTGTAGTTGGTGGCGCTGATAAACAGGATCAGGAGCAGCAGTAAAAACATCCAGCCTGCTTTACTTGGTAAAGTGAATACCCGTCTTTGCGTCAGCAGCACTTCACCGCTTTCCGGCATTTTTTCCAGAAAGACCATCTTGCGCCATTGTTGACGCCAGCGCGCCAGGAAGCGCGGGGACGGCGGCTGAAGCGGAGGCAAAGCGGAGGACATGGCGCTGCGTTTATACCGGAATCTGTTTCATCAGCTGCAGCAACAAGTCACTGCTGGCGCTGACTTTGCCGCTGACCGACTTTAAAGGCCGCAGCCGGTGTGCCACGACCGGAATCAGCACTGCCTGCACATCTTCGGGCAAGACATGATTGCGCCCTTCCAGTGCCGCCCAGGCGCGGGCTGCCTGCAGCAGCGCCAGTGACGCCCGCGGACTCATGCCTTCGGCGAATACGTCGCCGTTACGGGTTGCCTGCGCCAGCGCCTGCACATAATCCAGCAGTGAAGCCGAGACATGAATCTGCTTCAGTTCCTGCTGCGCCGCCAGCAATTCGGTTGCCTGCATGACCGGATGCAGTCTGGCCAGCAATTGCCGGCGGTCGTCGCCTGCGAGCAGGGCGCGTTCTGCGACCGGGTCCGGATAGCCCAGTGACAGGCACATCAGAAAACGGTCCAGCTGCGATTCCGGTAACGGAAATGTGCCAACCTGATGGGAGGGATTCTGAGTTGCAATCACGAAAAATGGTGTCGGCAGGTTGCGGGTCTGCCCCTCCACCGAAACCTGTTTTTCCTCCATCGCTTCCAACAGGGCGGACTGGGTTTTCGGGGTGGCGCGGTTAATTTCATCCGCCAGCAATACTTGCGCAAAGACCGGGCCGGGATGGAAGACGAATTGATTTTTTTCCCGATCAAAAATCGAAATTCCGGCCACATCGGCCGGCAGCAGGTCACTGGTGAACTGCAGGCGGTTAAATTTCAGCCCCAGAGAAATCGCCAGCGCATGCGCCAGCGTGGTCTTGCCGACACCGGGCAGGTCTTCGATCAGCAGGTGACCGCCTGCGAGCAGGCAGACCAGCGCCTGCCTGACCTGCAATTGCTTACCGATAATGATTTCGTTGACCTGTGTCGCTACTTTGTGAATATTGACAAACATCTTTTCCTCGCGTCAGAAGCAGCGCACAGTGTAATCGGAATTGCCGCAGATTGTTGCAATCCCTGCACCAGTGAAAAAAGCGCATTTGCAAAAGCCTGCAAATAGAGTGACACTGGGAGGCAAATCAAAATCAATATGAGACATGACTACCGCGTATTACACCCATGCCGATTGCAAGCGTCATGAAATGGGCGCCTGGCATCCCGAGTCTCCTGAACGTCTGCAGGCGATTGAAGACCAACTGATTGCCAGCCGCATCAGCACCTTGCTGGATCACCGCGATGCGCCTCTGGCGCAGGAAGTGGATCTGGCGCGCGTGCATTCCGCCGACGCCATTTACCGCATCCGCGAAAACTGCCCGACCGAACGTTCCGAATACCAGCATTTTCCGCTGGATGCCGATACTTCGCTCAATGCCCATACCTGGCAGGCATCCCTGCGTGCAGCCGGCGCGGCGATTGCGGCGACCGACGCGGTGATTGATGCCGAGATCGAAAATGCCTTTTGTGCCGTCCGCCCGCCGGGGCATCATGCCACCCGCAAAGAGTCGATGGGTTTCTGCATGTTCAATAATGTGGCGGTGGCGGCAAAGCATGCGCTGGAGGTGCGTGGCCTGGAGCGTGTGGCGATTATTGATTTTGACGTCCATCACGGCAATGGCACGGAGGATATTTTCCGCAACGATGAGCGTGTGCTGATGGTCAGCTTTTTCCAGCATCCGTATTATCCGTATTCAGGTACGGAACAAAAGGCAGACAATATGGTGAATGTGCCGGTGCCGGCGCACAGCTATGGCGACGTGATCCGTGAACTGGTGACGCAGCAGTGGCTGCCGGCGCTGCATGCGTTCCGTCCGCAGATGCTGTTTGTTTCGGCCGGATTTGATGCGCACCGCGAAGACGACATGGGACAGCTCGGACTGGTGGAAACCGATTACGCCTGGCTGACGCGCCAGATCATGCAGATCGCCCGGGAACATGCGCAGGGCCGCATCGTCAGCTGTCTTGAAGGCGGCTACAACTTATCGGCGCTGGCACGCAGCGTCACGGCACATCTGAAGGTGCTGGCGGATCTGGAGTGATTGCAACGAGAATGACAGGCCATTGCCTGTTATTTTTGGTTGCGCATGCACTAAAAGCACGCTGCGGCCTGCCACGGATTCATCAAGAGATCTTCGCCGCTTCGGTGAATCCCAGTGGCCGGACACAGGTGCGTCATTGTCAAAAAACTGAGAACGGCCTTGGCAGGCGGCAATCGCAAGTTCCCGCAGCCCGCAGAATCCTGCGCGTTTATCCGTAACCCGTGATCTGTGTACGCCAGCCACCGCCGGATGTCCGGAAAGCGCATGACCGACGGTTGCGAAAGCGCTGTTCCGGAGAAATGATGTCTGAATATACTCAGGGGGAGTATATAAAAAGACCCATATTTTACTAAGATAATCAGCTGGAAAATCAGGATACTCCCCGTTAATCCTGAAAAATCAGGATGAGCGGATAAACTTCTGCCCCCGCTGCACAGAGTTCCGTACAATATCGCTTTGATTAAGTAAAAAGAAGAATAAGCATGTCCATACAATGGTTCCCCGGCCACATGAACGCCGCCCGCAAGAAAGCGGCGGAAACCATGGAAAACACCGATCTGGTGATTGAGGTGCTGGATGCCCGCATTCCGCAAGCCAGTTGCAATCCCATGGTCGAGCAATTGCGCATTTTCCGTCAGCGTCCTTGCCTCAAAATCCTGAATAAAACCGATCTCGCCGATCCGAACGCGACCCGTCTCTGGCTTGATTACTACAACAGCCAGAAAAATGTCCACGCAGTGGCGCTGAGCTGCAAAAAGCCTGCCGATGTGGCGCGTATTCCGGCGCTGGCGCTCAAAATCGCACCGCATCGCGGCGTGCCGACCAAGCCCTTGCGCATGATGATCATGGGGATTCCGAATGTCGGTAAATCGACGCTGATGAATGCCCTGCTGAAAAAACGGGTCGCCAATGTGGGCGACGAACCTGCCGTGACCAAGACCCAGCAGCGGCTGTATCTGGGCAAGAACATGATCCTGACCGACACGCCCGGCATGTTGTGGCCCAAGATCGAACACCCGACCGATGGCCTGATGCTGGCTGCCAGCCACGCTATCGGCATTAACGCCCTCATCGAAGAGGAAATCGCGGTCTTTCTGGCCGAGCAGCTGATCGCGCATTATCCACAGTCGCTGGCGGCGCGTTACGGTTTTGATCTGACGGCGATGGATGGGGTCGCCGTGGTGGAAGGCATTGCGAAAAAGCGCGGTTTCCGGCTCAAGGGTGGCGACTGGGATTTTGAAAAAGCGGCGCATACTTTGCTGATTGATTACCGCAGCGGCGCATTGGGCCGCGTCAGCCTGGAAACGCCGGCCAGCCGGGAGCATCTGCTGGCGACCTATGTGCCGCCGGTGTTGCTGGGGCAGGGCAAGAGCGTGCAGACCGGTATGGAAACTGACGAGGAAGAATAAATCATGAGCAGCAGCGATACCGCATTACCTGGCGTTTTGCGCAGTGACCGCGCGGGCGTGACCACGCTGACGCTGAATCGTGGTGAACGTTTTAATGTGTTGTCGGAACAGGTGCTGGACGAACTCAGCGGGCAGCTCAGGACAATCGCTGCCGATCCTTCGGTGCGGGTTGTGGTCCTGGCGGCTGCCGGAAAAGCATTTTGCGCCGGACACGACCTGAGGGAAATGCAGGCCAGTCCTGACATGAAGTATTACCAGAACTTATTTGCCCAGTGCAGCAAGCTGATGCTGGCGATCCAGAAACTGCCGCAGCCGGTGATCGCACGGGTGCACGGTCTGGCGACAGCGGCGGGCTGCCAGCTGGTTGCCATGTGCGATCTGGCGGTGGCTGCCGACCATGCCCGCTTTGCCGTTTCCGGGGTGAATATCGGCCTGTTCTGCTCCACCCCGGCAGTTGCCCTGTCGCGCAATCTCTCGCGCAAGCAGGCAATGGAAATGCTGCTGACCGGCGAATTCATTGACGCACAGACGGCCTTGCAGCGCGGGCTGGTGAACCGCGTGGTGCCGGAAGCGCAACTCGATGACACGATCTCTGCGCTGTGCGAAAGTATCCTGGCTAAACCGGCAGCCGCGATCCGGATCGGCAAGCAACTGTTTTACAAGCAGGCGGAAATGGGTATCGAAGCCGCCTATCAGCTGGCCGGACAGACCATGGCCTGCAACATGATGGACGCCTCGGCACAGGAAGGTGTGCAGGCATTCATCGAAAAACGTCCGCCTGACTGGGCCTGAAAGCAGGATATGTCTGCGCTGATCAGCTTCATGGCCCGTTTGCTGTTCTGCGCGGTCGTTACATGGATGACATGGCGCTATTTTGCGGCGCTGCATCCGCGCGCTGCGCCGATGAGCCTGCTGGTCAGTGCCTGGTTATGGGCGCACTTGTTCAGCCCGGAATTAATCGGTCTGATTCCTGCAATCCGGCGTCGTGCGGAGCGCGATGTGCTGGAGCCGTGGAACGGCTGTTATTACAGTTTCGACGGTCATCACCTGCGCTTTTATCTGGATCAGGAACAGATCTGGATTCCGGAACAGGACTTACAGGCATTGCTGGTACCGGAACTCAGTCAGCAGGAGCTGCGGATGATCGGCGCGTCGTATTCTTATCTGCCGCATGGAAAAATCTGGGCGGTCAGCGAGGCGGGAGTGATGATCTTGCTGAAAAACCGCACTGCGCACCGGCGCGCCACGCATCAGATGGTGCGTTTCAGGCGCTGGCTGGAGAGCGAGGCATTGCCGAATGTCAGGCGGCTGCCACGCTCTGCGACGTCAGTTGCCTGATGCCGCGGAGGGGATCGCTTTGCGGGTGAACGATTCCAGATAATCCATCAGTCCATTTGACGACTTCAGGGCCTGCTCCACATGGCCACGCGCGACGGCCTTGGCGACCAGCAGATGGCAGCGCGCACCTTCCTCAATATCGCCTTCATGCTGATAGGCATACCAGAAACGGCGGCACTGAATCACCAGCGGCACCACTGCCGCCACTGCAGAAGCATTGCCGCAGGCTGTATGCAGAGTGTGGTCAAAGCTCTGATCGGCTTCCATGAACGCATTCAGATCGTGCCGCTTCGCGGCCGCCAGCATTTTTTCTGCCGATTGCATGATCTCCTGTTTCTGGATTGCATCCGCCCGCTGCGCGGCGCTGGTGACGATCAGGTTTTCCAGCACGCGCCGGGTTTCGATCAGTTGCAGGTGTTCGGCTGCCAGAATCTGGCTGACCACCAGTCCGCGGCGCGGCATCGGCCGGATCAGCCCATTGGAGGACATGCGCATCAGCGCTTCGCGCATCGGTGTGCGGCCCAGCCCGGTTTTTTCCAGCAATTCCGCTTCGATAATCGGCGCTCCCGGTTTCAGCTGCAGGGTGACGATCATGTTTTCTATCGCATCATAAGCAATATTGGCGGCACGCTGTTTTGGCGCCTGCGGTGCTTGCTCATTCAGAATGGCGGACATGGGGTTCCTTTTAAAACGGATGCTGGTGGTATTGATTTAATTTATATGAGACTAATCCCTCTTTCTTCGAATTTTACCTTGTTAAAATTGATTGGAACAAACTTTAAATTCGCCACTTCCATGTCTTGAAGCGACACCATTGCCAGTTTTGGCGTTGAAGAAACGCGATCTCCACAAAGAAAAAACGGTATTTGAGCTTATTTTTGAGTGATTCCGGTGGATTCTGGTATTGGTTTTCATATTAATATATTAGCGTGATCAATTTTGTGCCGGAATCCGGTTCCGCCAGCCTTGCCATGACGCCCCGAGAGCAAATCGCCTTCAGTCTTGATGACCCGTTTTTTGCCGAAAATCTGTTTGACGTGATGCCGGATATCGTTTTTTTTGTCAAAGACAAAGATGGCCGTTATCTGGTGGTCAATCACACGCTGGTGCGCCGTTGCGGACGGCGCAGCAAGGCGGAGCTGCTTGGCTGCCGTGCGGCCGATGTGTTTCCGGCGGCGCTGGCTGCCAGTTATGCGGCGCAGGATGCGATCGTGCTGCAGGGCTGGCGCGAGCTGCGCGATCAGCTGGAACTGCATCTGTACCCCAATCGTTCCAGGGGCTGGTGCCTGACGCAGAAATTTCCGCTGCGGAACCGCAGCCAGCAGATCATCGGTATGACCGGCATTTCCCGCGATCTGGCGGCACCCGATCAGGAGCATCCGGTCTATGCCCGGATTGCCGTGGCGGTGCAGCATATCCGGCAACATTTTTCGCGCCCTGTCAGCATGACGGAACTGGTGGCGCTGACCGGATTATCGGTCGCGCAGCTGGAGCGGAATTTTCATAAAATTTTTTCCCTCACACCGCGACAGATGATGGTCAAAATCAGGCTCGATGCGGCTTCGGCTTTGCTGACTGACAGCCGCGACAGCATCACTGCCATTGCGCTGGCCTGCGGCTATCAGGATCACAGCGCTTTTTCCCGGGTATTTAAGGCGACGGTCGGCATGACGCCCAGCGATTACCGCGATCTGTGTCAGCCGGTCTGAAGCGATTCGCTGCGGATGCCCCAGCAGAACGGATCACCGGCATGCAGCAATAATTTCGCTTCTGCCGTCACATGCGCTGTGCCGCGCAATGCCGGCAGAATGCGCCGGCCATCGGCATGCGCTTCGTAGGATGCTTCAAACACGCTGCCGATGATGCTTTCCTGGCGCCAGATCTGGCCCGGCGCCAGTTTGTGGTCCGCCGCCAGACAGGCGAGTTTGGCGCTGGTGCCGGTGCCGCAAGGGGAGCGGTCGTATGCCTTGCCGGGGCACAGCACAAAATTCCGGTTGTGATTTTTCCCGGAAACCGGTGGCCCGAACAGTTCGATGTGATCAATCAGTGCGCCGTTTTCACCGGTGATGCCTTGTGATTCCAATGCCTGTCGCACCTGCCAGCAGTAATGCGTTAATGATTCGACCTGTGTCAGCGCCAGATTCTGTCCGTGGTCGTTGATCAGGAAAAACCAGTTTCCGCCCCAGGCGATATCTCCGCTGATGGTGCCGATGCCGGGAACGTCGACCGCGACCGCTGCACGGTAACGGTAAGCCGGGACATTGTGCACCGTGACCGAGTGATCGGCATGCAGTTCGGTCTCGACCACGCCGACCGGCGTTTCAATGCGGTGCCTGCCGGGGCCGATTTTCCCCTGATGCGCCAGTGTGGCGATCAGACCGATCATGCCGTGACCGCACATTCCCAGATAATCGACATTATTGAAAAAAATGACGCCGGCAACACAAGCGGGGTCCGAGGGTTCGCAGCTCAGCGCCCCGACCAGCACATCCGAGCCGCGCGGCTCGCAGACAATCGCGCTGCGGTAGTGGTCAAATTTTTCACGGAACAACGTCAGCCGTGCCGGCAGCGGGCCATCGCCCAGATCAGGGCCGCCAGCGATCACTACCCGGGTCGGCTCACCGCCGGTGTGGGAGTCAATAATCGAAATCGTATCGTGCGTCATGTTGTCCTTTTCGGAAATACGAGAAATACAGGAGAGACTGGAAAAGCTGAAAATACCGGAACTGCGCCATGATCACAGCATAATCGAAACCGGGTTGGATGGTCTTGTGGCATCCGCCGGGTTTTTGCGGTGAAATCGGCATAGTCCGGGCAGGGCTTGACGCCAGTAAGCACTACTGAGCAAGTGCAAAAATGCGCAGGAAATTTTGCTTCCCAATGGTAAAGTAGCACCGGTGATGACTGTGCCTGTTATTGAGCGCAGGATATTTCTCCGACAACCTTGCTCAACCTCAGCCAGTGGCATGAATTTGTTTCCAGTGACTAACGCATCCCGACTACCGCCTGCGATTAAAAAACGTCTGACTGCCGGCCTGCTGCTGTCGTTATTGGTTCATGGGCTGATTCTCTCGTTGCAGTTTGGTCTGCCGGGATTGGGATTGCCGGGCATCGAAAAGCCCTGGAGCAAACGGCGCAGCACTGAAGCCGATCAGGCACTGCAGATTACGCTGGCACCAGCACCTGCGGCGCAGCCGGCGGCGACGTCCGTACCAACACCGGCGTCAATGTCAGCGCCGTTGCATGAGTCTGTCGCTGCACCCGCGCAGCTGCCCCCGTCAGTCAGACAAGCCACGACGATATCCGCTCCTGCCAATGCGATCGAACTTATTGCCCCGGCAGCCCGCGCCCGTCTGGCACCCTCTGCGCCACTGCCGCACAAGAAAAAACAAGCAGCTGCAAGCATCAGGTCAAAGACCGGCTCCGTCAAACCTCTGATCCATGAGCCCAGACATGAGGCAACGGCAGTACCGGACATCATCGCGCAGGACAGTATTTTCAATGACAGCTTTGTGGTGGCCGTGCCGCATCCGGACGACATTAAAAAAACTACCGATGCAGCACTGGCGCCCAGGCAGTTTGCCGATCCGGTGAGCGCTTCCATGGCGCAGCAGACTCCGGAGCCGGAAACCGATACCAAACCGGTATCGGAGCCGGTGGCAGATGCCGTGGCGATTGCGGAACCTGTTACCCGGTTCGAACCAGACGCAGCCCAGCGGCAGCGCAGGGAAGCTGAACGGCTGGTGCGACCCGAAGAGCTGACTCCGCAGAAAGCCGGCTTATCTGCGGAGGCGCAACAGACCTTGCAGGCAATCGATGACGATGCCCGCCGCCGTATGGCGGATGCAGCGCGGGCGCAGGCCATGGCGCTGCAACTGGAACAGGACGCTGAACAACACCGGCTGATGCAGGAAGCATTACGCGCCAACGCCGCGGCACTGGCGGCGGCGCAGTCGGCAAATCCGGTCCGGCTGGACGATGCACGCTTGCAGCAACAGCTGCAGGCAGAATCGGCAGAGCGGGAACAGCAGCGCCGCGAGCGGGTGCAGACATTGCGCGTCAACCGGGAACTGGCGGAGCAGCGCGAGGAAGCAGCAGAGCAGCAGCGTGTGGCCGAGTCACGTCGCCGTGAACAGGAACAATTACAACAGCGGGCAGAGCAGGCGCAGCAACAGGCAGAAGCTGCCCGGCACCGTGCCGAGCAGCAGGCCATGCAGCAGCGCGAACAGGAGGCCGCCGCTGCATTGGAACAGCGCGGCAGCAGTACTGCCCAGTCTGGGCAGGTTTCCCAGAATGCGCCGGGCGGGGTGTCAGGTACGGCACAACAAGGCCGGGCTGCCTTTGTGAACCGTGATGCCGGTACTGCCGGCAGTGCTGGCAGCGCAGGTGCCGCCGGGCAGGGACAGGAAGGGGCGGGCGATCAGAAATCGCTGGCGTTATTGCCGCGCAATCTGTACAGCAGCGATCTGGCGAACCGCGCCAGAGAACAGGCGCGCGGGCTGGATTTGCTGAGCGGCACCCCGCCGCTGCCGCGCAATAGCACCGAGGAAAAGCCGCGCCGCCACAGCGTTTTCGGCAGCTCAGAAAAAGATGTGCAGCTTCGCATGTATGTCGACAGCTGGAAGCAGAAAGTAGAGCGCAATGGTAATCTGAATTACTCTCAGACTTCCAAAGATAAGGCCCGCGGCGATCCGCTGGTGACAGTCGCGATCCGCAGCGATGGCAGCGTCGAGGAAATCACTATCCACCGTTCCAGCGGCAGGGCCGATCTGGATCAGGCGGTGCGGAACATCGTGCGGATTAATGCCAGATATGCAGCGTTTCCGCCTGCCATTGCGGCGCAGTATGATGTGATTGAAATCCGGCGTATCTGGAATTTTGATGAAGGCCTAAAAATACTTGAAGAGCTGCGCTGAGTTCAGCCAGCCTGAACTTATTTTTGTCGTAAAAGCGAAAGGAAAATGATGCGTATTCTGATCACTGGCGGGACGGGATTGATTGGCCGCCGCTTATGCGCCTTCCTGACGGCGCAGGGACATACCCTGACGGTATTGAGCAGACAGCATGCCAGCATGGTCAAGGCATTATGCGGTGCGAACGTGATACCGATGCGTGCGCTGGAGGAATACCGTGCCGATACCGTGTTTGATGCCGTGATCAATCTGGCGGGTGAGCCGATTGCCGACCGGCGCTGGACTGCTTCACGTCAACAGGTATTGCGAAACAGCCGGATAGCGCTGACAGCGGTACTGCTGCGCCGTATCGCGGATGCGCATCACAAACCCGGTGTTTTCCTGAGTGGCTCGGCAATTGGATACTACGGCGACCGTGGTGACGACTGGCAGGATGAGTCCGCCTCAGCCGGGCAGGATTTTGGCGCATTGCTGTGCGCCGAATGGGAGGCTACTGCATTGCCGGCCGAAGCAATGGGAATAAGGCTTTGTCTGCTGCGGACCGGTTTGGTACTGGATGCAGCGGGCGGCGTGTTACAGAAAATGCGTCTTCCTTTCCTGCTGGGTTTAGGGATGCAAATCGGTGACGGCAGACAGTGGATGAGCTGGATTCATATCGACGATTATATTGCGCTGCTCTACAGCCTGCTGATAGATGCCAATGCGGCTGGCCGGTTTAATATGGTCGCACCCAATCCGGTCCAGAACGCCGGATGGACTGCGGCATTAGCGCACCAGTTGCACCGCCCTGCATGGCTGAAGATGCCCGCTGCGGTGCTCCGCCTGATGTTGGGAGAACGGGCCTTCTTGCTGACGGGCGGGCAACGCGTGCGTCCGGCGCAGGCGCTGGCGCGGGGCTTTGTCTTTCGCTATCCGGAACTGGCTGCCGCATTGGAGCACTTATGGCATGTGCCGGATTAATCAGATGAAACAGACCAGGATGCTATGTGAGCCGGGCTTTGCATGAATCAGCCGGATACTGCTTCTGATGCTGGTTCGGCGCACTGCCGGCGTCTTGTCTGTGATCGTTGTGACCGCGCACAGACAGCGTGTATCTGTGCCTGTATTCAACGCGTTGCCAACCAGACCGACGTATTAATATTGCAGCATCCGCTCGAAGTACATCATGCCAAGGGCAGCGCGCGTCTGCTGCATTTATGCCTGGATCATTCCCGGATCATCTGTGGTGAACAGTTTGCGCCGGACCTGCTGGAGCAGGCCTTGTATGGGGTGGACAGCAGTGATCACCCGCATCATCAGCAACATCGCCTCTTACAGCGCAAGCCGGTATTGCTGTATCCGGATACCAGTCAGAATCAGGCGGCAGACCTGATGCCGTGGGATGCCGCAGCCTGTCCGCTGCCTGCCGAACTCACCGGCCTACGCCTGATTGTGCTCGACGCTACCTGGCGCAAAAGCCGCAAGATGCTGTATCTGAACCCGGCTCTGCAGCGCTTGCCCCGCGTCAGCCTGGAGCACATGCCCGCTTCGTATTACCGGATACGCCGGGCGCATCAGCCCGATCAGCTCTCCAGCCTCGAAGCCTGCGCCTATGCGCTGATGCGGATTGAACAGAACGAACAAAAATTCCAGCCCCTGTTGCAGGCGTTTGATGCTTTCATCAGTTTGCAAATGCAGAGAATGCCCGGTCTTTCAATCAATTCAGAACAAAAAGCCCCGCACAGTGGCGGGGCTCAATAGCGGTTGCGGTATTACTGAGCTGTTGAATCAAATCAGCACATTGATAATCGCATTGCCGATGCCGATCAGCGCGGAACCGGCAATCAAACCGGCGGAAATCGCTTCGCAGCCATCTACCCAGAACCGGTTGCCGCTGGTGCCGGGAACGGGATGACGTTTTTCCATGAGCCAGAATCCAAAGGCGCCGAGCCACATCATGATGCAGGCATCGGTCGGTAAAACCACGCCGAGGCCAATCGACACGGAAGAGAGCGGGAAGCGGCCTTTACTCTTTATTCCGGCGATTTCAAAAATAACGGCAAATACAGCGGCAACGATCATCGCCGTCACGGCGCTGGCAGGCAGGCTGCTGACACCGTGTGCAATCAGGTCGGCGACCCCTTTCCACTGCATCGCAGCCGGCATGGAAAACTGTTCAGAGACCAGCGTGGAGGTGCTGCGGACACCGTGGCTGTCTGGCGGCAGAAACAGCAGGAAATACAGTGGAATGCAAGCCAGTGCGCCAGAGATAATGCCGATCAGATGGCCGATAGCCTGCTGGCGCGGACGGGCGCCCAGCATATAACCCGGTTTAATGTCTGACAGCAGGCTGGAAGCATTTTGCGACACCTCGGCGGTGATCGCTGCCGGCAGCAGATTGCTGGCCGGATTGCTGCGGTCGATGGCACCGATGGTGAACTGGGTGATTTTCGACAATGCGCCGGTCGGCATCCAGGAAGTGAGCGCCATCGCATTGGTGCAGATCACGGTCAGCACAAAAATCATCGGTAATGAAATAAAAGCGAGCAGCCACGGAACGCCAAAGAAGGCATGAGTAGTCCATGCCGCCAGTACGCTGAACACCGGTACGCCGACGTAGGAAATCCACAGCGGTACTTCAATATCCGCCAGCAGATCGACTTTTTCTTCAGCGCTTTTTTTGCGGCCAAAATTTTTGAAGACATTGGTAAAAATTTCCGGTTTGGCCAGTAATCCGACCAGAGAGCCTGCAACCATCATGGCAACGGCCCACCACAAACCCCACTGGTTCAGGATTTCAATACGCGATACAGGGACGGTTTTGCCGGCAGCCGATACCCGTTCGGCGATATCGCCGCGTTGTATCATCCACGGCGCCAGAATCGCGAAATTGAGCAGATTGCCAAGCAGAACGCTGCTGGCAACGCGTATACCCATCAGTCCGCCCACACCCAGCATGGCTGCGTCAACCGTGAAGCGCAGACCCAGTGTGCGAAAATCGACTCCCAGGATTTTCGGTACCCACAGATCATATTTGGCCATTGCAGCGTAGTAATAATCATCGAAGCGTTCGTGTATGGTCCACGCTTCTTGTATACCGGTCCATTTGTCCATCGCGAGCAGGCGAATCTGTATCAGTTTCATCCAGCCGTCGCTGATCAGCAATTGGTAGGCTGCGCTCAGCAAACCAGTGACAGCCAGTTGTTTGGCCTGGAACATGCCTTGTTTGCCGTCGGAAGAATACAGCGCATCGAGCACCACGCCGCAGGCGCCGCCTTCCGGAAATGGCAGCTGATCTTCATTGATGAAACGCCGCTTCATCGGGAATGCCACCAGCACGCCGAGTATCGATGTGATCACGATCCAGATCAGCATCTGCCACCAGGGGATGATGACGCCGGTGACCAGCATATACGCCGGCAGACTGGCAATCATCGGGGTGATCATATAGCCAGCGGAAGTGGCGATGGATTGCGTGCAGTTATTTTCAAGAATGGTAAAGTCTTTGGCAATGCCGGCATTGTGCAGCGCCCTGAAGATGGCAAAAGCAAGAATGACGCTGATCAGATTCACGCCAATGGCCACACCGGTTTTGCCGCCGATATATAAAGCCGTGGCGGCGAGGATGCCACCGAGCAGAAAGCCCGTCAGAGCAGAGCGCAAAGTGAGCTGCGCCATGTCGCCGCGATAGATATTGTTAAACCACCATTCGTCCTTTTGGGACCGGGTCCAGGTGCGGATCTGCTGTTCGGATAATTGTTGCAGCGCCATTGCGTCTCCAGAGGAAAATATCGGATACATCTGTTGGCGGTGAGTCCGGGTCAGACGGGCCGCAAGCAGATTCATCAAGCCTGAAAATCTGTTCAGGTGCGGCAGTATCCAAGCCCTGTCAGACAGTGTCAAGATGGCGGGCTTGAAATCCGCATTTTCGTTGGATTTGCCGTGTCAGGACAGAAAATAATCAATCGTTCTGAGCCGGTCAGAGCGATATAAAGAATATGTGCGGGATATCAAAGACGGGGCGTAAAAAATAAAAAAGCCTTGCAAATACATGCAAGGCTTTTTTGTGCGACGCAGGAAAACTGCGCGTACAAGCGGCAATTACATCATGCCGCCCATACCACCCATGCCGCCCATACCACCCATGTCGCCCATGCCTGCTGCTGGCTTGTCTTCTGCCAGTTCAGCAACCAGTGCGTCAGTTGTCAGGATCAGGCCAGCAACGGAAGCCGCGTTCTGCAGAGCGGAACGGGTGACTTTTGCCGGATCCAGAATACCCATTTCGATCATGTCGCCGTAGGTATCGTTTGCAGCATTGAAGCCGTAGTTGCCGGAACCGTTTACAACGGCGTTCACAACAACGCTTGGCTCGCCGCCAGCATTGGCTACGATTTCGCGCAGCGGTGCTTCAATCGCTTTCAAGACCAGCTTGATACCGGCATCCTGATCGTGGTTGTCGCCTTTGATTTCGCCAGCTGCAGAGCGTGCGCGCAGCAGAGCAACGCCACCGCCAGGAACCACGCCTTCTTCAACCGCTGCGCGTGTTGCGTGCAGTGCATCTTCAACGCGCGCTTTTTTCTCTTTCATTTCAACTTCAGTTGCAGCGCCAACCTTGATCACGGCAACACCGCCTGCCAGCTTGGCAACGCGTTCCTGCAGTTTTTCACGGTCGTAGTCAGAAGTTGCTTCTTCGATCTGAGCGCGGATTTGTTTTACACGTGCTTCGATAGCGATAGCCTGGCCAGCACCGTCGATCACAGTGGTGTTTTCCTTGCCGATTTCAACACGTTTAGCCTGACCCAAATCTGTCAGAGTTGCTTTTTCCAGTGTCAGACCGACTTCTTCAGCGATCACGTTACCACCAGTCAGAATAGCGATATCTTCCAGCATCGCTTTACGACGATCACCAAAGCCTGGAGCCTTAACAGCAGCAGTTTTCAGGATGCCACGGATGTTGTTGACAACCAGAGTTGCCAGCGCTTCGCCATCGACGTCTTCCGCGATGATCAGCAGTGGACGGCCGGATTTAGCCACTTGTTCCAGTACTGGCAGCAGATCACGGATGTTCGAGATTTTTTTGTCGAACAGCAGGATGAATGGATTTTCCAGAATCACGGATTGTTTTTCTGGGTTGTTGATGAAGTATGGTGACAGATAGCCACGGTCAAACTGCATACCTTCAACGATGTCGAGTTCGTTGTTCAGGGACTTGCCGTCTTCTACAGTGATCACGCCTTCTTTACCGACTTTGTCCATCGCGTTAGCAATGATGTCGCCGATGTCTGCGTCAGAGTTGGCAGAGATGGAACCAACCTGCGCGATTTCCTTGTTGGTCGTTGTTGGGCGGGACAGTGTTTTAACTTCAGCCACCAGTGCTGTCACTGCCTTGTCGATACCGCGCTTCAGGTCGGTCGGGTTGTAACCGGCGGCGACGTATTTGAAGCCTTCGCGTACGATCGCCTGAGCCAGTACGGTTGCTGTTGTTGTGCCGTCACCTGCGTTGTCGGAGGTTTTGGAAGCAACTTCCTTCACGAGCTGAGCGCCCATGTTTTCCAGCTTGTCTTTCAGTTCGATTTCTTTAGCAACGGAAACACCGTCTTTAGTCACAGTAGGCGCGCCGAAAGAGCGTTCCAGAACCACGTTACGACCTTTAGGGCCCAGAGTGACTTTTACTGCGTTCGCCAGAATGTTGACGCCATTAACGATCTTCGCGCGTGCGTCATCGCCAAATACAACTTGTTTAGCTGCCATGTTATTTTCTCCAGAATCTTGGGAATATCTAAGTGCTTAGGAATATGAATTATTTCTGTACGATCGCGAAGATGTCTTCTTCACGCATTACCAGAACTTCCTGACCGTCAACTTTGACAGCCTGACCGGAATATTTGCCGAACAATACGCGGTCGCCGACTTTTACTTCCAGCGCACGTACTGTGCCGTTATCCAATTGTTTGCCAGCACCAACGGCCAATACTTCACCCTGGTCTGGTTTCTCAGCTGCAGCGTCAGGCAGAACGATACCGGAAGCGGTTTTGGTTTCCTGATCCAGACGTTTAACGATCAGACGATCGTGCAGAGGACGAAGGTTCATACAAGCTCCTTTAAATTTGCGAGTAATTGCTAAAATGTTCATTCAGAGGTGGGGAATGGCGTTGTTAGCACTCTATCCCAACGAGTGCTAATTATATGGGCGGGGTAGCTGCTTTTCAAGAAAGAAAAGTGAAGAATTTGAAAATAGTTTTAAAAATCAAAGAATTAGGGTGATGTATTGCCGTTATGAACGGGATATCGTTTTGATTTTTTTAAAATTTCTTTTTGGAAATATTGATGTGCGTGGGCGAACAGGGCGTAGTGTTGTTGAACCCTGTTACCGGTGGCAGACGGGAAGTTTGGGTTATTGTCCCAGCAACTGGCGTGCCCATGCCAGCAGTTGCGAGGCTGGCATGGTGCCACTCTGGCGGCCGAGTTCGCGGCCGTGGTGCATCAGCACCAGCGTCGGGATGCTGCGGATGGCAAATTGCTGGCTGGCGGCAGGGGCGGCGTCGCTATCGACTTTGACGAAACGGATTCCGGGCATCTGGCGTGCGGCTTCGGCAAACTGGGGCGCCATGGCGCGGCAGGGGCCGCACCACTCTGCCCAGAAGTCGATCAGCACCGGCAATTCGGTTTTTGCCAGGAATTTGGGCAGCGCCTGATCGCTGATGGCGACCGGTTCGGCGGCCATCAGTGCGTGCCCGCACTGACCGCAGACGGGCTGATCAGACAGACGTTCATCAGGAATCCGGTTGGTGGCTGTGCAATGCGGGCAGACGAGGTGCATGATCGCTCCTTACATAAGACTCAGTATGAAAATCAGCAGCCGGGACGGATGCCGAGTTTGCGCAGGATATTTTCCATCAGGCACCACTTGGTGAAGCCGCTCTGGAACAGGTTGATGCCGACAAACGCGGTGAAACCCAGCCACCACTGGTTGACAAAAACCGGGCTTTCCGGAATGCCGAGCGCCAGGCTCAGTAAGATAAAAAATCCTGCAACGATACGGACGACTTGCCAGCTGGTCATGATCAGACTCCTTCAGTGTAAAACAAACGATTAAAAAACATACCAATAACAAACATCAAACAGCGATAAAAACGCTTAAGCCGCTGCGCTGTAACGGCGCTGATAAGCTGTGTAATACAGCAGGGGAATCACCACCAGCGTCAGCACGGTGGATACGAAAATTCCGAATATCAGTGAAATAGCGAGACCGTTAAAGATCGGATCATCGAGGATGAAAAAGGCGCCCATCATCGCTGCCAGACCGGTCAGTGCAATCGGCTGGGCACGGGTGATGGCGGAATTCACTACTGCGTCTTTGAACGCCATGCCGTCAGCAAGCTGCACATGGATAAAGTCAACCAGCAAAATCGAATTGCGCACGATGATGCCGGCCAGCGCAATCATGCCGATCATGCTGGTGGCGGTGTATTGCGCGCCGAGCAGGGCATGTCCCGGCATCACGCCAATGATGGTCAGCGGGATCGGCGCCATGATGATCAGTGGTGTCAGATAAGAGCCAAACTGCGCCACCACCAGCAGATAAATCAGGATCAGGCCGACGCCATAGGCCGCCCCCATGTCGCGGAATGTTTCATAAGTGACCTGCCATTCGCCATCCCATTTCAGGCTGAATCCACGATACGGATCGGCTGGCTGATGGATGAAGTATTCTTCAATGCGGCCGCCGTCAGGCGCGGTCAGCTGACCGATGGCATGACGCATGCCAAACATGCCGTACAAGGGGCTGTCGATTTTTCCTGCCATGTCGGCAACCACGAAATTCACGCCCAGTCCGTCTTTATGGTAACGGGGCTGCTCACGCAATTCATCGCTGATGCTGACCAGTTCACGGACCGGAACAATCCCGCCTTTGGCATTTCTGACGCCGAGCGCCAGCAGCGTGTCCAGGCTGCCTTGCTGTGCGGGTGGCAGATGCAGATTCAGCGATGCCGGATACTTGGTTTCGTCATGCAGATAACTGGTGGCTTCACCTGCCAGTCCGGCACGCAGTGTGCTGACAATCGCCGCCTGGGAAATACCGAGCTGCGCCGCTTTGCGACGATCGACCAGCAATACTTTGCGCGGGGCGTTGGCAATGCTGTTGTCGTCCACATCGACAATACCGGCAGTTTTTTCAAACACGCCGCGTACTGACTTGGCAAGCTGGCGGCGGCCTTCCGGCGTCGGGCCGTAAATTTCTGCCACAATCGGTGACAGCACTGGCGGACCAGGCGGCACTTCGACGATTTTTACATTCGCCGCATAAGCGCGGGCAATTTTTTGCAAGGCCGGACGTACTCTGGTGGCAATCGCATGGCTCTGGTCGCTGCGATGATGCTTGTCGACCAGATTCACCTGAATGTCGCCGACTTCACCGCCGGCACGCAGATAGTACTGGCGTACCAGTCCGTTGAAATTGATCGGACCGGAGGTGCCGGCATACGCCTGATAGTCACTGACTTCCGGTACGGTCTGCAGATAGGCACCGAGCTCATGCAGTACGGCAGCGGTTTGTTCAACCGGCGTTCCTGCGGGCATATCGACCATGACCTGAAATTCAGATTTATTGTCAAACGGGAGCATTTTTAACTGCACCAGTCCGATGACCGGCAGTGCGACGGACAGTGCAATCAGCACGGCAACACCCAGTCCCAGCTTACGGCGGTTACCGGTGCCGGTGCGGTCATCCAGAAACGGCCGGAATACGCGGGTGAACAGCGGGCGCAGTTTGTCGGCCATGCCGCCAGCCGCATGATGACCTTCTTTCATCCACAGACTGGCAAGCCAGGGCGTGACGATGAAGGCAATCGCGAGCGACAGCAGCATACCCATGCTGGCATTGATCGGAATCGGGCTCATGTACGGGCCCATGAGGCCGCTGACAAATGCCATCGGCAGCAGGGCAGCAATGACGGTCAGCGTTGCCAGAATGGTCGGACCGCCGACTTCATCGACTGCGCCGGGAATGATCTGCCGCAGTGTTTTGTCAGGAAACAGCGCCTGATGCCGGTGGATGTTTTCGACCACGACAATCGCGTCATCGACCAGAATACCGATCGAAAAGATCAGCGCAAACAACGACACCCGGTTCAGGGTAAAGCCCCATGCCCAGGATGCAAACAGCGTCACAGTCAGCGTCAGGATGACGGCTGTACCAACGATGGCTGCCTCGCGCCGGCCCAGCGCCAGAAACACCAGTGCGACTACCGAAGCGGTGGCAAACAGCAGTTTCTGAATCAGCTTTTTGGCCTTGTCGTCAGCGGTCTGGCCGTAGTTGCGGGTGGTGCTGACTTCCACACCGGCAGGAATCACGCTATTGCGCAGATTGCCGGCCCGTGCGATGACGGCATTGGCGACATCAACGGCATTCTGGCCCGGTTTTTTGGTAACGGCGATGGTGACGGCCGGATATTCCGCGCCGCTTTTTCCGGCAGTGCCATGCCAGACATAGCGTGCAGCGGGCAAGGCGCCATCGCTGACTGCAGCGACATCCTGCAGGAATACGGGTTTGCCCGCGCTGACGCCCACCACCAGCTCACCGACCTGCTGTGCGCTGCTCAGGAAGGGGCCGGATTCGATCGATACCGACTGATTTCCCGCCAGCAGTTCGCCCGCAGGCAAGCCCAGATTGGCCGCCTGCAGACTGTTGCGCAGGTCGCTGATAGTCAGACCGCTGGCGGCCAGTCGCTGCGGATCGAGTTCAATATTGATGGCGCGGCCGGGGCCGCCGGTCGTCATGACTTCGCGTGTGCCGGGCACCCGTTTCAGATCGGCTTCGATACTGTGGGCGATCTGTTCCAGGTCAAACGCGCCGGTCTGCGGGTTTTTGCTCCACAGCGTGAGTGAAACGATGGGCACATCATCAATACCTTTGGGTTTGATCAGCGGTTCTTGCGTACCCAGATTGGCGGGCAGCCAGTCACGGTTGCTGTGTACCGTGTTATACAGGCGCACCAGCGCCTCGGTGCGGGGAACGCCGACTTCAAACTGAACCGTGATGACTGCCAGCCCGGGGCGGGATACCGACGTCACATGCTCGACATTGTTAATCTGGCTCAATACCTGTTCGGCAGGAATGCTGACCATCTGCTCCACGTCGGCTACCGAAGCGCCGGGAGACGGAATCAGCACGTTCGCCATCGTGACATTGATCTGCGGCTCTTCTTCGCGCGGTGTTACCAGTATCGCAAACAGACCCAGCAAAAAGGCGACCAGCGCCAGCAGCGGCGTGATCTGCGCCGACTGGAAAAACGCGGCGATACGGCCAGAAATACCCAGAGTGGTTTTCATCGGCGGCTCCTTATTTTCCGGCAGAAACAGCGGCGGCAGCCAGCGGGTCGGTGGCGATCTGTTCACCGGCAGCCACACCGCTCAGGATTTCCTGTTCACCGCCGTTGACGGCACCGGGTCTGACCTGGCGCAGCAAGGGCTGACCCTGCGCATTGACCACATACACGGCATACAGTTCAGCACGCCGGAACACGGCTTTGGCAGGAACAAACAGCCGGGCCGCTTCACTGGTTTTGAGCGGGGCATTTACCGGCAGGCTGGCGCGGGCAAACATGCCGGGGGCAAGACCGTTCAGATTGGCGGGTAAATCCAGTCTGACCTGCACGGTATGGGTTGCTGCATCAGCAGCGGGCAATACGGTGACTTTTGTCGCGGTGATCCAGCGCTGTGCTTCGGGCAAACCGGCGACAGAAACCTGTACTGCCTGACCTGTTGCCAGCTGGGGAGCTTTTTCCTGTGGCACGGTGACGCTGACCCGCATCGCTGACGGATCGTAGACCGTCATCAATGGGCGACCCGGCATCGCCATATCGCCCATCGTGACCGGCACCTCGGTCAGCAAGCCGTTGTAAGGCGCGGTGAGCGTGTAAAAGCCCGACTGGGTCTGCACGGCAGCCGCCTGCGCCAGTTGCGCATTGGCCTGAGCGCTGGCGCTCTGGTACTGCGACTCGGCACGGTCTAACTGTGCCTGGCTGATGTAGTTTTTGGCGAACAGCTGTTTCTGGCGTTCAAAATCCTTGCTCGCGACCTGCAGCGCAGCCCGTGCCGCATCGACCTGGGCGCGGCTGGCGCTGGCTTCCTGATTGGCGGCGCGGGCATCAATCCGCACCAGTACCTGCCCGGCTTTCACAGCATCGCCGGCTTTCACCGGCAATTGCACGATGGCGCCGGAAATCTGCGCCGAAATCACGCTCTGCCGCACGGCCTCGACGACGCCGTCTGCCTGATAGCGCTGCCCCTCCTGACTGGAACGCACTGGCGCTACGGCAAGACCCGCGGCCTGGGCAAGCGGGAGGTGGCTTAGCAAAGTGCCTGCAAACGTCAGCGCAGCAAGGCGGATGGCAGTGCGGGTCATGGTCGGATCTCCTGAATAGCGGGTTGCAAGAATAAGATTGCGCTCAAAGTAAAATCATTATATAGTTATTTGCATGAATGCGCAAATAATTATTTCATGTTTTTCCCAAAATGCTGATCTTCATAAATTTTTAAAAAGTCCAGAACGATGGCTGATCTGAAAATGTGTCATTCTGAGCAGGATGATTCCGGCCGGGCCTATGCTGCATTGGCGCAACACTTCGCCATGCTGGCAGAGCCGACCCGCCTGCGCATCCTGCATCTGCTGCGTGATCAGGAGCTGAATGTCGGCATGCTGGCGCAACAATGTCATTGCTCGCAGGCAAATATTTCACGGCATCTGCATGCGCTGACTCAGCATGGCATGTTGCGGCGTGAAGCGCGTGGCAATACCGTTTACTACAAAGTCATTGACAGCTCGGTGTATCTTTTATGCACGCTGGCCTGCGATAAACTGTCGCAGCAATCACAGCAACAGGCTGCCCTGTTTGGCGCAGCGCGCGCAGATGCCGACTGATTCTGCTGGCGCACCGGCTGGCGAATATCTTTTCTCCTGTTTTTCGCATCTCTTTTGGCATAGTCGTGGCAGTGACGCCGCATGTTTTGCCGGTCACGGTTCTGATGGCTGATAATAAGATATTTCCATCGCATTGTATGAATAAAAAATCATCCGTATTGATGCAAAAACAGTTTTATCCCGAACACACAATGTGAGTTTTTGTGAAGCAAGATTTTATTGCCGGAAAAACAGGGAAAATAGCGGTATAAATTGATTACCCTGCTTTTTGCGCCACTCCCGGAGTGGCTTCAGGAGGCTGGCTGACAGAAAATATTGAATCCAATCACGGTGTTGCGGAACAACGCACCTTGCAGCGCTGTGCTTACACCGCCATGTTTTACCGAGAATGGCCGGATCAGGAGGAGTTCCCGATGTTGTCCCGAATGCGTTTGTCAACGCTTGTTCTGATGCTGATTGCCGTGCTGCTGCCGCTGCGCGTCATGGCGATGTCCGTGATTTTTCTGAATCCGGGAAAGCATGATGAAATCTACTGGCAGACCGCGGCTAACAGCATGTCGGCCGCAGCCAAAAATCTCGGCATCGACCTGGAAATCATGTACGCCGAGCGCAATCACCTGCGGGCACTGGAATTTGCACGGCAAATCGCGGCCAGACCGGCGGCGCAGCGGCCTGACTATGTGATTCTGTCGAACGATTACTCGACCGGTCTGGAGGTGATCCGCACGCTGGACACGGCGAATATCAAAACCTTCCTCGCTTTCAGCGGCATGCATGACACTGCCGACAAGGTGCCGATGCCGCAACCCCGCCAGCAATTCAAGGGCTGGCTCGGTTCGCTGGAACCGCGTGCCACGGATGCCGGCTATCTGACTGCACGTGCCTTGTTTGAACGGGGTATGGCAGAACATCTGGCAGCGCCTGACGGCAAGCTGCATATGCTGGTGATTGCCGGAGACCGCTCCACGCCGACCTCGTTGCGCCGCAATGAAGGAATGCGGCAGGCTGTGGCCGAGGCAAAAAATGTCGTGATCGATCAGGAAATCTATGGCGAATGGAATCGCGCCAAAGCCAGGGAGCAGAGCGAATGGTTATACAAGCGCCATCCGCAGGCGCGGCTGATCTGGGCGGGAAATGACCTGATGGCGTTCGGCGCGATGGACAGCTGGCGCGCGCAGGGCGGAAAACCGGGAACCGATGCGCTTTTCAGCGGCATCAACACTTCGCAGGAAGCGATTGCCGCGGTAGAGGACGGCAGCATGACGGCACTGGCTGGCGGTCATTTTATTGCCGGGGCATTCGGTCTGGTGATGCTGTATGACTACCATCACGGACGCGACTTCATTGATGAAGGGCTGGAGCTGAACCGTCCGATGTTCATCTTGCTGAATAAAGAAGAAGCCCGGCATTTTCAGATGCTGTTCGGACAAATGAATTTCGATAAAGTCAATTTCAGGAAATTCAGCAAGGTACTCAATCCTTTGCTGAAAAAATATGATTTCAGTTTCCGGCAATTACTCATACAGACACCTCAGGCCGTTTCCCGAAAATGAAACCCAGACTTTTCCAGCCGATCGCCAGTCAGCTTGTCCGCAGTGTTTTCAAATGGGTGATCCTCTGTATTTTTGGTTTCAGCAGCCTGCAGGCCTGGCTGAATTACAGCGCCATCGAGCGTAATTTCAATATGACCATTCAGGACGTCGCGCATACGCATTTACCTTTGCTGGCGCTGGCGATCTGGGATATTGAGCCGGAAACGATACGCAAACAAATGGCTTTGCTGGTGCAGAATCCGCATATAGCCCACGTGCAGATCAGGGTCAGCACCGGCCAGCAGTTTGCCGCCGGTACGGTCATACCTGAGACGAGCAGCGAGCGCCTGTTGTTTTCGATTCCGTCCCCCACTGGTGACGGGCGTGAAGTCGGTACTATGGAGCTGGTGATTAACCGCGCTGAACTGCGCGGCGAACTGATCCGGAGTTTGCTGATCGTCCTGATTGAAGTGGTGCTGCTGGCAATTTTTATCCTGGTGGCGCTGATTTCGATATTGCGGCGGGATCTCGAAAAACCGATGCACCAGCTGGCGGATTTTGTGAAAAACCTGCAGGCCAACCGCTTGTCCACCCGGCTGGAATTAAGCATGCCGCCGGGTCACCGGTATAACGAAATTGATCTGGTGGTCGACGGTTTCCGCGTTATGCAGGACAGCATACAGAAGCATATCGACAATCAGGATGCCGTGGTGGCCGACCGCACCCGGAAGCTGGAACGCGCTCTGGCAAAGCTGCGCCAGCTGTCGATGACGGATGGCCTGACCGGTTGTTACAACCGGATGATGCTCAACGAAAGGATGCCGGGAGAAATGCAGCGGGCTGTGCGTTATGACCGGGCGCTGGCGCTGATTTTTTGCGATATCGATTTTTTTAAATCGGTCAATGATCTGTACGGACATGCTGCCGGGGATCAGGTGCTGGTGGCCTTTGCAGAATGCCTGCAGTCGGAACTGCGCGCCGATGTGGACTGGCTGGTGCGCTATGGTGGCGAGGAATTCATTGTGGTGTTACCGGAGACAAGCTTGTCCGCTGCGATTGAAGCCGCGGAACGGATGCGTCTGCAGGTGGAACAGCACTTGAAAATCCAGATCAGCGATGGCCGCGTGCTGAATATCACGGCCAGTTTTGGCGTTGCCGAAAAAGCGCAGAATGATACGCCGGAGATGTTGATACAGCGTGCGGATGAATGGCTGTATTTTGCCAAGCATCATGGCCGCAATCAGGTGCAGCCGGCGGAAGATTATTCAGCAGCAACGATCATTGCGAACTGACAGACTGACAGGATGCAGGCGGTTATCGCTGCAATAATATTTTCCGCGCGTTGCTCACCAGTGCCGCAGACAGACGGGCGAGACGAGGTGTCTGTATTTTCCAGTGATGCCAGTACAGCGCCACATCGACCGGGTGCGCCGGCATCAGCTGGACCAGCGTTGTTCCGGCAGGCAGCTGATCGAGCATCAGACCGGGGATCATCCCCCAGCCCAGCCCCAGACAGACCGCGCGGAGATAGGCGCTGGCCGCCGGGATGAAATGCGCCGGACAGGCGGTTTCATGCAGGCCAAAGTGCTGCATCAGAAAATCGGCCTGCAGCCGGTCTTTGCGGTTGAAATTCAGTACCGGCGCATCGCAGGCCGCACTGCGTGTCATGCCCTGCGGGAACCAGCGATCACAGAATGCCGGTGCCGCCACCGCGTGATAACGCATCACGCCCAGCGGTTCTGCGACGCAGCCGCGCATGGCATCGTTTTTGGCGGAAATGCAGCCCAGTACCATGCCGCTGGAAAGCAGCGCATCGGTATGCTCCTGGTCATCGATGGTCAGATCGAGCAGAATCCGTTCCCCGGTTAATAAGTCCGACAGGGCGGGCAGCGTCCAGCTGTCGAGGCTGTCGGCATTCACGGCCAGCGCGATGCTGACCGGGGCATGGCTGGCGCCGCTCAGTTCATGCTGCAGATCACGTTCCATTTCCGCAATGCGGCGCAGATGCTGCAGTAATTTCTGACCTGCCGGCGTGGCACGGCAGGGGCGGCTGCGCACCAGCAGCGTCGTGCCAGACTGTGTTTCCAGTGCTTTTACCCGTTGCGAGACCGCGGAGGCCGTCAGGTGCAGGGTCAGCGCAGCCTGCTCAAAGCTGCCGCGGTCAATGACGGTCAGAAAGGCTTCGCATTGCTTGCTGTCGAGCCGGGGCAGAGAGTTCATCGGTATTTAAATTAAGAAAAATTAATGAATCTGAAAATATTTTAAATTTACTTCAAATTTAACGATCGCGACACCACAATGTGCATCTGACAAACATCTCCCTATAAGGGAGGAAAGGAATCCAGGCGTGCTGACTTTTTTCATAAAGGGCCTGAGTCTCAGCGCAGGCATGATCGTTTCCATCGGCTTCCAAAATGCCCATGTGCTGCGCATGGGGCTGCGGCGCGAGCATGTGGCGCTGACAGTGTTGATCTGTATTGTCTGTGAAGCATTGCTGATACTGACGGGCGTGGCTGGAATGGGACGGCTGGTGGCCGCCAGCCCGTTATTGCTGACAGCAGCCCGCTGGGGCGGTGCGTTGTTTCTCAGCTGGTATGGGCTTCGCTCCTGGCAGGCGGCATGGCGCGGGGAAAGCCTGCGGGCAGAGCGGGGCGGCGTTGCGCTGACCGGACGTCAGGCTGCCGGTTCTGTGCTGGCGGTGACTTTGCTGAATCCGCATGTGTATCTGGATACGGTCATTTTGCTGGGCGCGATCGGCGGCCAGATGCCGGGTCCGGGTAAATACTGGTTTGCCGGCGGTGCGATCGCCAACGCGGTCATCTGGTTTACCGCACTGGGTTTCGGGGCGCGGCTGCTGGCTCCCGTATTTGCCAGACCACAGGCCTGGCGGGTACTGGACAGCCTGATCGGCGGCATTATGCTGATGCTGGCCTGGGGATTAGTGGCTGCTTGAGGTTGCGCAGGCCATGCGCTGCCGTTTGATCCGGTGCATGGAATGGGGCGCCGATTTATGGTAAGTTTCGTCGCATGAAACGAGAACCATGGCGACTCCTGCTGATTGTGCTGATACTGCTGCTGCCCGTTCGGGGCTTTGCTGCAATCGGTATGTCGTTTCCTGCCGGCAGCTTGTCAGTCGCGGCAGAGGCGCATTGTGCAGAAGCGTCACAGACCGCCGGCGCATCCCATCCCGTCACCGCATCTGACCGTCAGCTGGTTTCGGGCGACCTCCCGTCAGACACGCAAGGTCACCACCAGAAATCCGGTTTGTCAGATCATTGCAAAGACCTGTCTTCTGCCTGCTGTACCGGACTGGCAATCACGAGCGTCCTCCTTTTCATGCCACAGCACTCGCTGGCGGCAGCGATGAATGGTGCGGCGTTTCCCGCATTTTCCCCGGCTCTGGCACGGTTGCCGGAGCGCCCGCCCAGACTGCGCACGATCATTCTTCTCTGACTGCCATTCCGCAACGACGGAATGACGGTGGAGTAACGGTGGCGTGTGACAACATGACACGCCACACAGTATCTGAATGATCTGTCGCAGGCAGGTCGGACTTTCTATGACGAGGATGTATGTTTTCATTAACCCGGCGTTCTGCCGTGTGGTTTCTTCCCGCTGCCTGGCTATTGACGGCCTGCAGCAGTTTTCAGCCGGAACAGGCGATCGGCCAGATCAATCAGGATCTGGCCGCCATGACGCAATCCCGGCTCCGGCTGGCGCAATATCCCGGCCAGATGGCGCAGTTACGCACCAGCGCAGACGAATTGCTGCAACAGGAGTTGACGCAGCCGGCAGCGGTGTCGGTGGCGCTTGCAAACAGTCCTGCCATGCAGGCTATGCTGGCGCAATACTGGGCCGATGGCGCTGCGGCGGTTCAGGGCGGCAATCCGGTGAATCCCTGGTTTCGCTTTGAGCGCAGCCGTTTGTTGGATGAGCTCGATATTGCCAGAGCGATCAGCGTCGGTCTGCTTGATCTGCTGACGCTGCCGCAGCGAAAATCGGTCGCCCAAAGCCGTCTGCAGCAGACCCGGCTGCAACTCAGCATGGATGTCGTGGACCGGCTGGCGCAGGTCCGTGCTGCGTGGGTGAGGGCCGTCGCCGCGCAGCAGGCTTTGCTGTACGCACAGCAAGTCAGTGAACTGGCAGAAGCCGGTTCGGAGCTGGCGCAACGTATGCGCAAGGCAGGCAATTTCAGTGCCTTGCAGGCCGCCAGGCAGCAGGCATTTCACGCCGATGCTGTCACCCAGCTCGCCGCCGCCCGGCACCGGCAGCTTGCTACTCGGGAAGTGCTGGTGCGCTTGCTGGGACTGGACGAGACACAGCAACAGCAATTGCGTTTGCCATCGCATTTGCCCGAGTTGCCCGCCGTACCAGTGGCTGCCGGAGAATTGGCAGCAACGGCGCCGCAGACCCGGCTCGATGTGCGGCTGGCGCAGGCACAGTTTGAAAACGCCATGCGGCAGCAAGGCTTAAACAGTATCACCAGCCTGACCGACCTGGAGCTGACAGTCAAACGCGACACGGTATTTGCGGCTTCATCTGCTGGCGGCGAAACCCGGCGCGGCGTTGAAGTGGCCGTGCGTCTGCCGGTTTTTGACTCCGGACAATTGCAGCGCGAAGCGATGAATGCACAAACGCTGGCAGCCAGTTACCGGCTGGAGCAAACCACCCGCAATGCCGCATCCAGCCTGCGTGAAGCGTATTCCGCTTATTTGCGCAGCTACGATATTGCGCAGCATTATCGACAGGAAATCCTGCCGCTCCGGCAGCGCATCGCTGATGAAAATCAGCTGCGCTATAACGGCATGCTGATCGGCGTCTTTGATCTGCTGGGTGATGCGCGGGAGCAAATTGCCAGCGTCATCGCAGCCATCAATGCCGGACAGCAGTTCTGGCTGGCCGATGCCGCACTGCAGGCGGAGCTGACCGGCACGCCGGCCAATCTGGCGGTGAATGCCACTGGCACCGCTGCTGCATCAGACAACGCACATTGATGGTTCCGGCGCAGCGGATACCGATACAGGAAAGATAACGATGAATTCAAGAAGAGATTTTTTTAAGACGGCAGGAATCGCAGGCGGCGCGCTGGCGGCCGGTGCCGTGAGCCGGGTGGCGCTGGCAGCATTACCGGAGGCCGTGACCCGGCAAAGCCCGGATACCATGCCGCCGCTGATGCCGGAGACCGGGCGGCCGTACCAGCCGGTTGTCACGCTGAATGGCTGGACGCTGCCGTGGCGCATGCGACAGGGGGTGAAGGAGTTTCATCTGGTGGCAGAACCCGTCGCACGCGAGATGGCTCCCGGCATGATTGCCCACCTCTGGGGATATAACGGCCAGAGTCCGGGGCCGACGATCGAGGTGGTGGAGGGCGACCGGGTCAGGATTTTTCTGACCAACCGGCTGCCGGAACATACCAGTATGCACTGGCACGGCCAGCGTCTGCCGAATGGCATGGATGGCGTGTCCGGCCTGACCCAGCCACCGGTAGCGCCGGGAAAAACCTATGTCTATGAATTCGTGGCGCGCCGTCCCGGGACCTTCATGTATCACCCGCATGCTGACGAAATGACGCAGATGGCGATGGGGATGATGGGTTTGTGGATCACGCATCCGAAAGGCAGGCATCCGCTGATTGCCGAAGTGGACCGCGATTTCGCCTTCCTGATCAATGCCTACGATATTGAGCCCGGGGCTTCCCGGCCGAATATCGCCACCATGACCGAATTCAATCTGTGGTCGTGGAACAGCCGCGTTTTTCCGGGCATTGACAGCCTGAATGTGCGGCAAAATGACCGGGTCCGGATCCGGGTCGGTAATCTGACGATGACCAATCACCCGATTCACCTGCACGGTCATGAATTTATGGTCACCGGAACCGATGGCGGCGCCATACCGAAAACGGCGCGCTGGCCGGAAGTGACGACCGATATTGGTGTCGGCCAGATGCGGCAGATTGAACTGATCGCCGACGAGGAAGGCGACTGGGCGCTGCACTGCCATAAGAGCCATCACACCATGAATGCGATGGGCCACAGCGTACCGACCATGCTTGGTGTACAGCAGCAGGATGTGGCGGAAAAAATCAGCAAGCTGATTCCTTCTTACATGGCGATGGGGGAAAACGGGATGGCAGAAATGGGTATGATGTCCATGCCTTTGCCGGAAAATACCTTGCCGATGATGACGGGCGAGGGACCGTTCGGCAGTCTTGAAATGGGCGGAATGTTCAGCGTGATGAAAGTCCGTAAAAATCAGAAGCCGGGCGACTACCGGGACCCGGGCTGGTATCGCCAGCCTGCGGGAACAGCGGCATATGAGTATCACGGCAACCCCGGCGAGCCGGTGCGCGCAGACAGCGCCGCTACCCCGGATGCTCAGGCGCAACATGCCGGACATGAAATGCACCAGCATCCGGCAGTAGAAGTGCAGGTCGTTAAACCGCAGCATCACAGCGGGCACTGAGTGAGCCCTGGCTGCTGACCGTATCAGGCAGACCCGTGCGGCGCGAGGTGCGGGTCTGGCTGCCCGGCCTGCGCCAGCTTGCGTTGCCAGGCGAAGGTCGCAGCATGCCAGAATGCCGGAATGGTGGCGATGTGGTCGCCAATGACCAAGCCCAGGAAGTGGGCTGCCGGTATCAGTGCTTCGTGCAGCAGGTCGTTGTCGCCGCGGTCAAAGGCCAGTGCACCGGTTTGTTTGGACAGCTTTTCACCATCGGCGTTGGTGACTACGGGCACATGCAAATAACGGGGAACCGGCAACCCCAGCAACTGCTGCAGATACATCTGCCGCGCTGTCGAATCCAGCAAGTCCGCGCCGCGCACCACATGCGTGATGCCCTGCGCGGCATCGTCCACCACCACCGCGAGCTGATACGCCCAGAAGCCATCGGCGCGCTTCAGGACAAAATCACCGACCTCGCTCGCCAGATTCTGCACTTGCGGTCCGCACAGACGGTCAATAAAGCGAAATACGGCGGCATCGCCATCCGGCACACGCAGACGCCAGGCACGCGGTGTTTTTCCGGTGGCCAGACCGTGACGGCATGTGCCCGGATAAATCTGGCTGGCGGCTGTTCCTGCCGTTGCGCCGCTGCGCAGGAGGGAGTCGGCAATTTCCTTGCGTGAGCAGGCGCAGGGATAGACCTGCGTGCCGAGCTGCTCCAGCGCTGCGGCATACAATGCCTGACGACGGCTTTGCCAGACCACCTCGCCATCCCACTGCATGCCGCAACGTTGCAGCGAATGCAATATCTGCTGATCGGCTCCGGCAACATTGCGGTCAAAGTCCAGATCCTCGATCCGCACCAGCCAGCGTCCGTGCTGTGCCTTTGCATCCAGATAACTGGCCATCGCCGCCACCAGCGAGCCCATGTGCAAAGGGCCGGTTGGCGAGGGGGCAAACCGGCCGGTGTAGTTTGCCGCCGGGGAAAAATGATTGGTTACCTGCATCCGTATCAAACTGTTCAACGTTCGTGAAATAGCCCGGCTCTTATGCGCCGAGCAGCATTTTCTGTACCATCGGGTCGCTGAGTTTCTGCACAAACCATTTCAGTGCTTTTCCCTTGTTGCCTGTACGCCAGACGATGCGGTTATTGCCGGCAGGCCGGCTGTTGGTGGTCTGCTTTTCGATCAGCGTTCCGGCATCCAGATGCGGCTGCGCAATGCGGCGCGGCAGATGTCCGCAACCAAGACCTGCCAGCTGTGCTGACAGCTTGGCCTGTATCGATGGTACCGTCAGCGTATCCTGCCCGGTCAGCAGGCCGGCGGTCATGCTGGGAAGAGTCAGCCCGGTATCCCCGACCGCGACGGCACGGTGCGCCTGCAGCAGGGCAGGCGTCAGCGGCTCGGCTGCGCTGGCGAGCGGATGCTGTGGCGCGACGGCAAACACCCAGTCGATATTACCCAGCACCCGCGACTGAAAATCGCCGCGCATGCGGATAGCATCAGGGCCGTCATGGGCAGCGCCGATGGCAAGGTCGGCCCGGCCTGACACCATGCTTTCCCAGACACCGGACAACACCTCTTGCGAGATCCGGATGCGCGTGCCGCAGCCATGTTGTTCAAATTCCTGAATCAGGGGAATCAGATCATCAAAACGGATCACGCCATCCAGCACGATCCTGAGCTCGGCTTCCCACCCGCTGGCAGCGCGTTTGACGTGATTTTCCAGTTCCTGTGCAGCACTCAGCAGATGCCTGCCTTGCATCAGCAGCTCTTCGCCGGCAATCGTCAGCTTGGCCTTGTGACCGCGGCGGTCATACAGCAGCACATCCAGATCTTCTTCCAGCTTGCGGATGCTGTAAGTGATTGCTGACGGCACTTTATCCAGCGCCGCCGCCGCACCAGCAAAGCTGCCTTTGCGGTCAATCGCATCCAGAATCTGCAACGCTTCCAGTGTCAGGTTCATGTATTCAATAAATTTGAATGAGTCATTGTAAAAAATGCCCTTATATCATCCAATGTGATTGTATATATTGGAGTTCATAAGTCAAATATTTTGAATGGATTACATCATGATCAGTTTCAGACGCGCCCACGAACGCGGTTATGCCGAACATGGCTGGCTGAAGTCGTATCACAGTTTTTCATTTGCCGATTATTACGATCCGCAGCACATGGGCTTTGGCCCCCTGCGGGTGATTAACGATGACCGGATTGCGCCGGGCATGGGATTCGGCACCCATCCGCACCAGAATATGGAAATCATCACCTATGTGCTGGAAGGAGCGATAGCGCATCAGGACAGCATGGGCAATGGCAGCACTATCCGGCCCGGTAACGTGCAATACATGAGCGCAGGCACCGGGGTGCGCCATTCGGAGTTTAACCCCTCCCCCTCAGAGCATACCCGGCTGCTGCAAATCTGGATTGAGCCGGATGTGCCGGGCAAGGCGCCACGTTACAGCGAAAAAACCTTCAGTGCCGCTGAGAAAAACGGACAGTTGCGGCTGGTGGCTTCACCCGACGGAGAGCAGGATTCGGTCGCTATCCGCCAGAATGCACGGCTCTACATCGGCCAGTTCAACGGCGATCAGCAGGCCGACATCAGTTTGTCGCCGCAGCGGCTGACGTATGTGCATCTGGCGCGCGGCGAACTGAGTGTCAACGGTGTGCCATTGCAGGAAGGCGATGCCGTGAAATTACAGGATGAAAGCAGTTTGCACTTGTCTGCTGGCAAGCAGGCAGAAGTGCTGGTTTTTGATTTACCTCACTAATGGCGGCAAGTCCGCCTTTCAACTAGGAGCATGAAATGACAACAGTAGCAATTGTGTACCACTCTGGTTATGGTCATACCGCCAAGGCGGCCGAAGCAGTGCAGGCCGGTGCAGCCGCAGCGGGAGTCACAACAGAAATGATTGCAATTAACGCGGAAGGCAATATCAGCGACGCGCAATGGGCCAGCCTGGCTGCCGCCGATGCCATCGTGTTCGGTTCGCCGACTTACATGGGAACGGTTTCCTGGCAATTCAAAAAATTTGCCGATGCCTCGTCCAAGCCCTGGTTCAGCCAGCAATGGAAAGACAAGATCGCCGCCGGTTTTACCAACTCGGCGACCATGAACGGCGACAAACTGACCACACTGCATTATCTGTTCACCTTGTCCCAGCAGCATTCCATGATCTGGGTTGGCACCGGTCTGATGCCAGCCAACAGCAAGGCGGCCCAGCGCAACGACATCAACTATGTCGGCAGCTTCAGCGGCCTGATGACGCAGTCTCCTTCCGATTCCACACCGGAAGAAGGCCCGCTGCCCGGCGATCTGGAAACGGCCAAACTGTTTGGCAAGCGCATCGCTGAAGTGGCACAGAAATTCCGCTGATTGATCGCCACCGCTTTTGCCGGGGTATCCGTCTCCGGCAAAGGACTTTGTCTTGAGTAAAAAAAACACCGCATTTTTTGCGGTGTTTTTTTTAAGAACATATGGGCACAGTGATCAGGTACAGATCAGGTGTGGCTTTCCTGGCTGGCTTTTTTGCAATGCGGGCAGGATTCACCGGGGATATACCACGGTGACAATTGTTCGCGTGGCGTCACTACCGCGCGGCAGGCGAAACACTGTTTGGTGTCGGTTGCTTCGAGTTGCGGATTCAGTGCGGTGCGGTAGTCGAAAACGAAGCAGTCGCCGTGATAATGGTCGCCGCCGACTTCTTCAAAATATTTGAGGATGCCGCCTTCAAGCTGGTAGACGCTCTGGAAGCCGACATTCTGCATGTGGATTGCCGCTTTTTCACAGCGTATGCCGCCGGTGCAGAAGGTCACCACGGTTTTGTCGTTGAGCTCGTCGCGATGCTCTTCGATGACCTTCGGAAACTCGGTGAACTTCGCAATACGGTAATCAATCGTGTTATCGAAACTGCCCACGTCGACTTCAAAGTCGTTACGGGTATCGACCATAACGACAGGCTTGCCGTTGTCGTCATGTCCCTGATCCAGCCAGCGTTTGAGCGTCTGCGCATCCACGGCTGGCGCGCGGCCTTCTTCCGGCTTGATCAGCGGCATGCGCATGGTGATGATTTCGGCTTTCAGCTTGACCAGCAGTTTTGTGAAAGGCTGGCGGTCCGAAAAACTCTCTTTCGCCACCACATCGGCAAAGCGCGGGTCCTGATGCAGCCAGTCCATGTAGGCATCAATTTCATGACGCAAACCGGCGAGGAACATATTGATGCCTTCCGGGGTCAGCAGGACTGTGCCTTTCAGGTTTAATTCTTTGCATTTATCGATGAAGGCCTGGCGTTTTTCCGCGGTATCGTCGAAGGTGATAAATTTGTAGGCCGAGATATTAACGAAAGGTGTTTCAGGGGAGAGTGTTGCGACCGGCATAGTAAAAATTCAGTAAGTCATTGATTTGTCAGAATTATAGTGGAAAAGCCGGGTGCGCGCTCCCGGCAGTTTTATGCGGCGGGTGTCAGCAGCATTTCTATGTGCGGGATATCGTCTTCCAGATAGATACCGGACACCGTCTGAAAGCCGAAGCCGGCATAGAATTTTTCCAGATAGGCCTGGGCGCCGATTCTTACCGGCGCTGCCGGATACAGTCTGTGCAAAGCAGCGATACCATTGGCGATCAGTGCCTTACCGATCCCTGTGCCGCGCCATGCCTGCGTGCTTAAAACCCGTCCCAGAGAAGCTTCGGCAAAGCTGATGCCGGCGGGAACAATGCGCAGATAGGCGGCCAGCTGATGGTCGCTGCCCCAGGCGATCAGGTGATGGGAATGCGGGTCTTTGCCGTCGATATCCTGATACGGGCAATTTTGTTCCACGATAAATACGGCATTGCGCGCCTGGTAAATCTGATGCAGCTGGAAATTGCTGAGTTCATCGAAACGGGCGCATTGCCAATGCAGGGCGGTGGTATCTGACATAAAAAGTCCTGGTTGAAAATCACATTTGTTTAAACAAGTGGGCATACACTCTGCTGACGGTGAGCCGTTCATCGCTGTCACGCAGTTTCAGCGTGATTTTGCCGTTATCGTCTTTGTGGGCAAGGTGCACCTGCCGGATGTTCACCACGGTGCTGCGGTGTACCTGCCAGAAAATATCGCTGTCGAGCTGCGGCAGTAAATCGCGCAGGCTGCTGCGGATCAGGGAAGAATGCTCACGGGTCACGACGTTGACGTATTTGTCGGTTGCCTCGAAATACAAGACATCGTCAACCTGAATCATCCGGATATGGTTACCGACGGCTGCGCGGATCATGCGCAGCTTTTCAGGGCTGGCCGGCACACCGGGCAACAGATGTCCGGGCATGAGCTGGCGCAATTGTGCCAGCACCCGGTCGAGCTCACCGGCGCGTTGTAGCTGGTTGCCGAGACGTGCCTGCAAACGTTGTATGGTCTTGTGCAGGCGTTCTTCGGTGACCGGTTTCAGCACATAGTCCGATGCCGAATGCTCAAAAGCCTCCACCGCAAATTCGTCATAAGCCGTGACATACACGATCAGTGGAAAGGGGCGGTCTTCGGGCCATTCCTCGGCCAGTTCCTGAGCGACCTCCAGCCCGGATTTGCCGGGCATTTTAATATCGAGAAACAGGATGTCCGGCGTGGTGTTGAGCGCTGCATCAATAGCCGCAACACCGTTTTCAACCACGGCGCACAGTTCCAGCTCAGGCCAGAGCCTGCGCAGCATATGCTGCAGAGTCAGCGACAATACCGGTTCATCTTCAGCGATCAGGGCGCGTTTGGGGACATTCATCATCAGCATCAGTGAAAAGTTGGGTCAGGATAACCGGAGTAAGGAATCGTCAGCTCAGCAATGACGCCTTCGGGATGGTTCGGCGTTAAGGTCAGCGAGGCGCTCGCGCCGAAAATGGCTTGCAGACGTTCCCGGATATTGGCATTGCCGACATGGTGACCGTCGGCAGAGGGCGCTGGCTGTTCGTCATAGCCGAATGGCAGACCGAGTCCGGTATCGGCAATTTTCAGGCGCAGAAATCCAGTTGTTTTGCTGGCCTGAACCAGAATATGACCGCCCTCAATTTTGGGTTCCAGCCCGTGCCGGATGGCATTTTCCACCAATGGCTGCAACAACATCGGCGGGAGGGGAAATGCTGCCAGGTCAGGTGGCAGATCCAGTGTGTAGCTGAGCCGGCTTCCCATCCGTATCGCCAGTAAATCCAGATAAGCCCGGATCAGCGTGAATTCTTGTCCCAGCGTGGTGGTTTCCGCACGGGATGCGCATAGCGTGGCACGCAGGTACACGATCAGCTGTGTCAGCATATGCTGCGCCCGGGTGGCATCGATCGCAATCAGACCCTGCAGGTTGGCGAGGGTGTTAAACAGCATGTGCGGTTCAATCTGCGCTTGCAGCAACTGTAACTGGGTCTGCATCGCCTGCCGTTCAATTAAGGCATAGCGGGTTTTTTCTGCCTCTGCCTGAGCATGCAAGGCATTGATCTTGGCGCGGTTCCAGAATAGCCAGGCGACGATGGTGCTGATGATGCAGGTCATCGATACGAAGGTGATGACATAGTTTCCCTGCAGCGAAAACACCTCTTCCAGCGGATAGGAAAAAATAGTGGCTGAAATAGCGACGCCGGCAATAAAACCGAACGGCGACACAACAATGCACAGCAGATAAAAAGCCAGCATACCGGGTTCTTTGTCCGGCCAGATCAGATGCCGGCCAGTACGTATCAGTACATAGCAGCAAAAGCCGATCAGGTTGGAAAACACGATATTCTCAAACACCGAACCGTCAGGCCGCACGAGCAGGATGATGACGATGGCACACAGCTGATTAATCAGCAGCAAGCGGGGCATCTCGCCGAGTATGGTTCGCCAGGCACTGTTGGTATGCCGAAGATAAAACGCCCGCAGGTGTTGAAAAAAAGGTGTATTTCCGTACATAAGATAACTTCCACAATTCAGTCATCTCCGGATGGTAGCGGGCTGCGGCAGCCATACCAAGCCGGATGCGATAAAACACGTCATCGTGTCGCCAGCCCGCCGGGAAATGGCGCGAGTTGCCCGGGCTGTGCCGCGCTTATGCGCCCGCCGGCACGCAATTGCAGGCGGCTCAGATGATTTTTTTCGACCTGAGTTCATCCAGTTTGGCGTCATCGTAAGCCAGCAGCTGATGCAATACCTCATCCGTATGCTGACCCAGCAACGGAGGGGCATCGCGATAGCTGACCGGGGTCGCGGATAATTTCATGGGGCTGGCAACCAGATTCACGGACGTTGCTTCCGGATGTGGCAGATTGATCTTCATGCCGCGCGCCTGTACCTGCGGATCTTCAAACACCTCGTTTAAGCGGTTGATCGGACCGCAGGGAACACCTGCCGCTTCCAGTAATGCAATCCATTCCTGTTTGCTTTTCTTTTTGACCATCTCTGCCAGCAAGGGTACCAGCGTGTCGCGGTTCTGCACCCGTTGCGGATTGGTATTGAAGCGCGGATCGTCGGCCAGCTCGGGTTGTCCGCCTGCCTGCACGAATTTTCTGTACTGACCATCATTTCCGGCAGCGACGATGATATGACCGTCACACGTGGCGAAGGTCTGGTAAGGCACGATGTTGGCATGCGCATTACCCCAGCGCGGAGGCACCTTTCCATTGCACAGGTAATTCATGTTCATGTTCGCCAGCATCGCGACCTGCACATCCAGCAGTGCCATGTCGATGTACTGGCCTTCACCAGTACGGTCGCGGTGGGTCAGTGCGGTCAGGACTGCAATGGTGGCATACATACCGGTCATCAGATCGGCAATCGCCACCCCGGCTTTTTGCGGGCCGCCGCCGGGCAGGTCGTCGCGTTCGCCGGTCAGCGACATGAAGCCGCCCATGCCCTGCACGATGAAGTCGTAGCCGGCACGGTGGGCGTAGGGGCCGTCCTGGCCAAAACCGGTGATCGAGCAGTAAATCAGATCCGGTTTCAGCTGTTTCAGCGATGCGTAATCGAGGCCGTATTTTTTGAGCTGGCCGACTTTATAATTTTCGAGCACGATATCGGATTGCATCGCCAGCTCGCGGATAATCTGCTGCCCTTCCGGGCTTGCGATGTCGACGGTGACCGAGCGCTTATTGCGGTTGGCGGCCAGATAATACGCCGCTTCCGTGGTATCGTTACCGTCAGTATCGCGCAGGTAGGGCGGTCCCCAGCTGCGGGTGTCGTCGCCGCAGCCGGGGCGTTCGACTTTGATGACTTCCGCTCCCAGATCGGCCAGATTCTGCGCGCACCAGGGACCTGCCAGCACGCGTGTCAGATCGAGTATGCGGAGATGCCCTAAAGCAGTTTTCTGAGATGTCGCTGTACCCATCTTCGGTAATCCTTTGAATTGATTGTGATCAGAGAGAGCATGATGTGGCCTTATCCTAAAGTTCTTGCACACCGCGGCGGCGGCATACTGGCGCCGGAAAATACCATCGCGGCGCTGCGTTGCGGTCTGGCGCAGGGGTTTCATGCTGTGGAATTTGATGTCATGTTATCAAAGGATGCGGTTCCTGTGCTGATGCATGATTATGAATTTGGCCGCACGCTGGCCGGAACCGGCAGTGTTGCAGGCAGCACTGCAGAAGCGTTGACGGCAATGGATGCAGGCAGCTGGTTTGGCGCCGAATTCTCAGGAGAGCCGGTGCCGCTGTTTGAAGATGCTGTCGCATTTTGCCGGCACCACGACATCTGGATGAATGTGGAAATCAAACCGGTACCCGGCATGGAGGCGCTGACCGGGGAAGTGGTTGCCGCCTGTTGCGCATCCTTGTTTGCGGATGTGGCGGTCAGCGATGCCGGGCATCTGCCTCTGCTGTCTTCCTTCTCTGTCACTGCACTCAAAGCAGCAAAATCCGCAGCACCCGTTTTGCCACGCGGCTGGCTGACGGAGCGCATCACTCCGGACTGGAAAAGCCAGTGCCAGGAACTGGGCGTCCGTGCCCTGCATACGAATCATGAATCGCTGACGCCGGAGCTGGTGCGGCAGGTCAAGGATGCCGGTTATGGATTGTTCTGTTATACCGTCAACGACCCGCAAAGAGCCTTGGAACTGTTGCGCTGGGGTGTGGATGCATTCTGTACCGACCGGCTGGATCTGATTCCTGCAGATTTCTGATCAGCTGTGACAGGAGATTTTGCTGTTTTTGCAATCAATGTCTCCATTCGCAGCAAGCGCCTGATACGGGCTGCTGTCGCGCAGGTTTTATACCGTATAATCAGAAGTTATCTTTTTAAGCTCTGATCTATCTTCTATGAACTCGTCCGAAATCCGCGATAAATTCCTCAGCTTTTTCGAATCCAAAGGCCATACGCGCGTGCGTTCGTCCAGCCTGATTCCCGGTAATGACCCGACTTTGCTGTTCACCAACTCAGGCATGGTGCAGTTTAAAGATGTATTTCTCGGTCAGGACAAGCGTGCGTATACCCGCGCCACCACGGCGCAGCGCAGTGTGCGTGCCGGCGGCAAGCATAACGATCTGGAAAACGTCGGCTATACCGCGCGTCACCACACGTTCTTTGAAATGCTGGGTAATTTCTCGTTCGGCGATTATTTCAAAAAAGATGCGATCCATTACGCATGGGAATTGCTGACGACGGTTTATAAATTACCGGCGGATAAACTCACAGTCACCGTGTATCAGGAAGATGACGAAGCCTACGATATCTGGAAAAACGAAATCGGTGTGCCGGCAGAACGCATCATCCGTATCGGCGACAACAAGGGCGCGCGCTACGCTTCCGACAATTTCTGGCAGATGGCCGATACGGGGCCTTGCGGTCCTTGTACCGAAATTTTCTACGATCACGGTCCGGAAATCTGGGGTGGCCCTCCGGGATCAGCAGAAGAAGATGGCGACCGTTTCATCGAAATCTGGAATCTGGTATTCATGCAGTTCAACAAGGATGAAGCGGGCGTGCTGCATCCGTTGCCTAAGCCATGCGTCGATACCGGCATGGGCCTGGAGCGTTTGTCGGCCGTGCTGCAGCATGTGCATTCCAACTACGAGATCGATACTTTCCAGAATCTGATCAAGGCCGCCGCCCGTGAGACCGGCTGCACCGATCTGGGTAACAACTCATTGAAAGTGATTGCCGATCATATCCGCTGCGCAGGTTTCCTGATCGTGGACGGCGTGATTCCCGGCAATGAGGGGCGCGGTTATGTGCTGCGCCGTATTACCCGCCGTGCGTTGCGCCATGGCCATAAGCTGGGACAGAGCCAGCCGTTTTTCTTCAGGCTGGTGGCTGATCTGGTTCGCGAAATGGGCGGCGCTTATCCTGAACTGGCCGAAGCCGCAGAACGCGTTGCACAGGTGATCCGTCAGGAAGAAGAGCGCTTTGGCGAGACGCTGGAAAACGGCATGAAAATTTTGGAAGCTGCGCTGGCAAAAGACGGAAAAAATCTGGATGGCGACACCGCTTTCACACTGTACGACACCTATGGTTTCCCGCTTGACCTGACAGCAGACATCTGCCGCGAGCGTAATGTCACACTGGATGAAGCCGGTTTTAACGCGGCAATGGAATTGCAGCGTAAAAAAGCGCGTGAAGGCGGCAAATTCAAAATGGCAGCAGCCATTGAATACAGCGGTGACAAGACCCGCTTTGTCGGCTACGAGCAGTTGCAGCATGAGGCGAAAATCGTTGCCCTGTATGTCGAAGGCAGCCCGGTGAATGAAGTCCAGGCAGGCCAGCATGCGATTGTGGTGCTGGATACGACGCCGTTTTACGCCGAATCCGGCGGCCAGTGTGGCGACTCCGGTCTGCTGACCGGTACTGATGGCGCGGTTTTTGAAGTCAGTGATACCCAGAAAATCCAGGCCGATGTTTTCGGTCATCATGGCGTTCTGCGATCCGGCAAGCTGACCATTGTGCAAAACGTGAAAGCAGAAGTCGCCGGTGAAGTGCGCGCACAAACAATGCGCAATCACTCTGCCACGCATCTGATGCATAAAGCCTTACGCGAAGTGCTGGGCAGCCACGTTGCCCAGAAAGGTTCGCTGGTGGATGCGGATAAAACCCGTTTCGACTTTAGTCACACGGCACCGATGACCGCTGGTGAAATCCGTCAGGTGGAGCAGATCGTGAACCGTGAAATTCTGGCAAATGCCGCGACCTCTGCGCAGCTGATGGCCTTTGATGATGCGGTCAAGCATGGCGCGATGGCATTGTTCGGCGAAAAATACGGCGACGAAGTCCGTGTGCTGGATATCGGCTCTTCGCGCGAGCTGTGCGGCGGCACCCATGTGGCCCGCACCGGTGATATCGGTCTTTTCAAAATTGTGGCTGAGAGCGGTGTTGCAGCAGGCATCCGCCGGGTAGAGGCAGTGACAGGCGAAGTGGCGCTGACGCTGGTGCAGACGCAGAGTCATCGCATCAATGAGGCTGCTGCGGCGCTGAAAGCGCAGCCGGAAGAGCTGACCCAGCGTATTGTCCAGGTACAGGAACACGTGAAGTCGCTTGAGAAAGAACTGGCCGCACTGAAATCCCGGCTGGCATCGAATCAGGGTGACGAGTTGCTTGCTCAGGCCGTCGATGTCAAGGGCATCAAGGTACTGGCGGCAATGCTGGACGGTGCGGATGTGACTGCGTTGCGCGAGACGATGGACAAGCTCAAAGATAAACTGAAAACCGCAGCGATCGTTCTGGCGGCAGTTAATGATGGCAAGGTCAGTCTGATCGCCGGCGTTACCGCTGACAGCACTTCCCGCCTGAAAGCTGGTGATCTGGTGAATTTCGTGGCGCAGCAGGTTGGCGGTAAAGGCGGCGGACGTCCTGATATGGCGCAGGCTGGCGGTACCGATCCATCCGGCCTTGCGGCGGCATTGGCCGGTGTGACTGACTGGGTTCACGGCAGGGTATGATCCACATCCGTCGCGCAGAAGTTTCTGATGCGGCCCAGATTCAGCGGGTCTATGCAAGTTCCGGCGCGTATGGCGGAACCTTGCAGCTGCCGCACCCTTCTGTCGACATGTGGCAGGAGCGGCTGAAAAATCTGGATGCAAAAGATGTCATGCTGGTGGCACTGTGCGACGGCGCGATTGCCGGTAATGCGGTCTTGTATCTGGAACAGAAACAGCGGCGGGCGCATGTGGCAACGCTGGGCATGGGGGTTGCCGATGCGTTTGCAGGGCGTGGCGTCGGAAGCGCTTTGTTGCAAGAGCTGATTCAGCTGGCTGACCTGTGGCTGAACATTCTCAGGATTGAGCTGATCGTTTTTTGTGACAACGCAGCAGCGATCCATCTGTATCAGAAATTCGGTTTTCAGATCGAGGGAACGCACCGCGCCCATGCCTTGCGGCACGGCGTTTTTGCAGATACATACTCCATGGCCAGACTGCATCCGAATCCGCCGGCGATTACGCAGGGCGGCTGCTGATGGAGTTCCGCTTTTGCCCGGTCTGCGCTACGGAGCTGATTCAGCGTCCGGATCACGCCGACATGGGCAGGCTGCGGCTGGCATGCCCTGATGGACATTGGACGCATTGGGATAATCCTCTGCCTGTGCTTGCTGCGCTGGTGGAAATTGACGGCAGAATTCTGCTGGCACGCAATGCGGCCTGGCCAGAAAAAACGTTTGCACTTATTACCGGATTTATGGAACGCGGTGAAACGCCGGAGCAGGGAATCGCGCGTGAACTAAAAGAAGAAACCAATCTTGATGCGCAGCACATCAACCTGATTGGCGTTTATGAGTTCATTAAAAAAAACGAAGTGATTATCGCCTATCATGTCAGAGCCGATGGTGAGATTCGACTGTCTGAGGAGTTGGTGGAATATCGCCTGATTGAGCCGGAGAAACTTCGCCCCTGGAATGCCGGGACCGGATATGCCATGGCAGACTGGATGCGTTCCCGTGGTCTGGAACCTGAAATGATGAGCTGGGGCTCCACGGAGTGATCTGTTGAACGCAGGAAAACCGGGTGTTTTGCCCTATTGCTGTGCAAAAAATTATCGGAAAAATAACGAAGTGTTGTTAGTGTGTTGCATTGCACCATCCCAATGAAATTTCCGGTAGAATTGGTGCATCGATGTTTTTGCGGATGGTCTTATGCTCTCTGCTGCTACAGGAAAAATCATGCAATTCAATAAAGAACTGGACGCCCGTGGACTGAATTGTCCATTGCCTATTCTGAAAACCAAAAAAGCCCTGGCAGAAATGATTACCGGTGAAGTTTTGCATGTGCTGGCCACCGACCCGGGTTCAGTCAGAGACTTCAAGGCGTTTTCCAAACAGACCGGCAATGAATTATTGTCCCACCTTGAAAGCAGTAACGAATTTGAATACTTCATCAAGCGCAAGTAAAATTCCGGAATTGTCCGGCGCTGACTTGGCTGAGAAATAAAAAAACCCGCTCTGGCGGGTTTTTTTATTTTCCGTTTCAGGTCGTAAGCTGCGATTTACCCCGGAACATCAAAGCATTGTGTGTCGCAATTTGTGTCGTAATCCGTGTCGATTAGGTATTCAGTTCTACACAGAATGCCGATAAAAAAGGAACGATCGTGCTAAATTATATAGAAACCGCTTCATTTCGATTTATAATCACTAAGATTTACGTATACGTCAATTTCCGCAACGATGCCCACAAGGTCTGAGTTTGTCTGATTGACGGGGCAGATCAGGCTGTATGGTGTAACCGGTTCAGCTTGTCCGGCCGGATGCACCGTGACGGCGTGTCGCAACAAATTGAACAAGCATTGAAATATATTCCGCAACACCAACTGTATTCCCTCATTAGCTCATAAAGGCAGAACTATGAAAGTCCTGGTACCAGTCAAACGAGTAGTTGATTACAACGTCAAAGTGCGTGTCAAATCCGATGGCACAGGCGTGGATATCGCTAACGTCAAAATGTCGATGAATCCTTTCGATGAAATCGCCGTGGAAGAAGCAACGCGCCTGAAAGAAGCTGGTGTCGTGACTGAAGTCGTTGCTGTGTCTTGCGGTGTGGCGCAATGTCAGGAAACATTGCGTACTGCAATGGCCATTGGCGCGGATCGCGGCATTCTGGTTGAAACTGATGCTGAGCTGCAACCGCTGGCTGTAGCGAAATTGCTTAAGGCACTGGCTGACAAAGAGCAACCGCAACTGATCATTCTGGGCAAGCAGGCGATTGATGATGACTGCAATCAGACGGGTCAGATGCTGGCGGCATTGCTGGGCTGGCCACAGGCGACTTTCGCATCCAAAGTGACTGTCGCTGACGGCAAAGCAACCGTCACGCGCGAAGTGGATGGCGGTCTGGAAACCGTTGCACTGACTTTGCCTGCGATCGTGACAACGGATTTGCGTCTGAATGAGCCACGCTACGTGACTCTGCCTAACATCATGAAAGCGAAGAAAAAGCAGCTGGATAACGTCAAGCCAGCCGATCTGGGCGTGGACGTTGCTTCCCGTGTTAAAACACTGAAGGTTGCAGAACCAGCAAAACGCAGCGCAGGGATCATGGTTCCTGACGTGGCAACGCTGGTTTCCAAGCTGAAGAACGAAGCAAAAGTAATTGGCTGATAGCTGACTGCAGCTGATTCACTCACGGATTGCTTGATCACATCTTATTGACAAATTTCTTCACCAGATCGCAAGCTGGTGATTTATTAAGTGGAAAACATCATGACTACACTCGTCATCGCTGAACACGACAATGCTGGCCTCAAGGGCAGCACTTTAAATACCGTTACTGCCGCGACTCAATGCGGCGGTGATGTGCACGTACTGGTTGCCGGCTCGAATGCGGGCGCAGCAGCGGCAGCAGCGGCACAGATCGCTGGCGTGAGTAAGGTATTGCATGCCGACGCAGCACATTTTGCGGATGGCCTGGCAGAAAACGTGGCTGAACAGGTACTGGCTGTGGCTGCTGGTTACAGCCATATCCTGGCGCCGGCAACTGCCTACGGCAAAAATATCCTGCCACGCGTCGCAGCCAAACTCGACGTTTCTCAAATTTCTGAAATCACTAAAATCGATGCTCCAGATACTTTCGAGCGTCCGATTTATGCCGGTAATGCGATTGCAACCGTGCAATCCACCGATGCAGTGAAAGTAATTACTGTCCGTACAACAGGCTTTGATGCTGCTGTTGCTACAGGTGGTTCTGCGGCTGTTGAAGTCATTGCTGCTGTTGCTGATTCCGGTAAATCAGCGTTCGTTTCGCGTGAAGTTGCCAAGTCTGATCGTCCAGAGCTGACCGCTGCAAAAATCATCGTTTCCGGTGGTCGCGGTATGGGTTCTGCAGATGCGTTCAAAGTGCTGGAACCTCTGGCAGACAAGCTCGGTGCAGCGATGGGTGCATCCCGTGCAGCGGTCGATGCAGGTTTTGTACCGAATGACTGGCAAGTTGGTCAGACCGGTAAGATCGTTGCTCCGCAACTGTATATCGCGGTTGGTATTTCCGGCGCGATTCAGCATCTGGCAGGTATGAAAGACTCCAAAACGATTGTAGCGATTAACAAAGATCCGGAAGCGCCGATTTTCTCCGTTGCTGATTACGGTATCGTTGGTGATCTGTTTGAAATCGTGCCACAGCTGGTTGCTGAATTAGGCTGATTTCAGTGAACTTTCGGGCCGCTATCCGGCCCTGACTGGACAGAATGAGTGGTTTGTCGCGCCATTGACAGCAGTGTTTTTGTTGTTGTGACACATTGCTGATTCTGTCCTTTTTCTTTTCTATTTTTAGGAAATGCCATGACATATGTCGCACCTGTGAAAGACATGCTGTTCGCGATCAATGAACTCGCCGGTTTGTCGGAAGTGAATGCTTTACCCGGTTGTGAAGACGCCACGCCTGAAACGGTTGAGGCGGTGCTGGAAGAAAATGCCAAATTTGCTGGCGAAGTGGTCGCGCCGCTGAATTGGGAAGGCGATAAAGCACCGAGTTACTGGCAGGACGGGCAGGTGTTTACCACCAAAGGCTTCAAGGAAGCATTTAAGATGTTCGGCGAGGCCGGCTGGCAGGGTGTGCAGCATCCGCAGGAGTTTGGCGGGCAGGGTTTGCCGAAGCTGGTCGCGACACCGTGCATAGAAATGCTGAACTCAGCCAGTATTTCATTCGCACTGTGCCCATTACTGACTGATGGCGCTATTGAGGCTTTGCTCACAGCCGGTAGTGATGAGCAGAAGGCGATGTATCTGGAAAATCTGATTTCCGGTAAATGGACCGGCACCATGAATCTGACGGAGCCACAGGCGGGTTCCGACCTGGCGATGGTGCGCAGCCGCGCCGTTCCTCAGGGTGACGGTACATACAAAATTTTTGGCACCAAGATTTTCATCACTTATGGTGAACACGATATGGCGGAAAATATCGTGCATCTGGTGCTGGCACGCACACCGGATGCGCCGGAAGGTGTGAAGGGTATTTCCCTGTTTATCGTACCGAAATTCCTGGTCAATGCCGATGGCAGTCTGGGTGCGCGCAATGACGCACACTGTGTATCGATTGAGCATAAGCTGGGTATCAAAGCCAGTCCGACTGCGGTGCTGCAATTCGGTGACCATGGCGGCGCGATAGGCACGCTGGTCGGTGAAGAAAACCGTGGTCTGGAATACATGTTCATCATGATGAATGCAGCCCGTTTCGGTGTGGGTATGCAAGGCATCGGTGTGGCAGAGCGCGCGTATCAAAAAGCCGTGCAGTATGCCAAAGACCGCATCCAGTCGCGTGATCTGGCTGGCTCCGCCGGTCCTGTGGCGATCATCAATCATCCCGATGTGCGCCGTATGCTGATGTCCATGCGCGCGCAAACAGAAGGAGCGCGTGCACTGGCGTATGTGGCTGCCGGACTGAGCGATATTGCGCATCATCATGCGGATGAAGCGACACGCAAAGCGAATCAGGCTGTGTATGAATATCTGGTTCCTATCGTCAAGGGCTGGTCGACTGAAATGTCGCTGGATGTGACATCGACAGGCGTACAAGTGCATGGCGGGATGGGTTTCATCGAAGAAACCGGTGCGGCACAGCATTACCGCGATGCCAAAATCCTCACAATTTACGAAGGCACAACGGCAATTCAGGCCAACGATCTGGTCGGGCGTAAAACAGCACGGGATGGCGGCGCGACGGCAAGGGCATTGATTGCGCATATCCGTGAAACAGAAGCTGCACTGACAGCAACGAATCAGCCTGAATTACTGGCTATCCAGAAGCAACTGGCGGCGGGTTCTACTGCGCTGGAAGATGTCGTGGCTTATGTGGTTGCGAATTTCAAGCAAGACATCAAGGGTGTATTTGCGGGCAGTGTGCCGTACCTGAAACTGGCAGGCATTGTGCTGGGTGGCTGGCAGATGGCGCGTGCCGCATTGATTGCACAACAAAAACTGCAATCGGGCGACAGTGATAAAGCCTTTTATCAGGCAAAAATTACGACAGCCCGTTTTTTTGCTGACCATATCCTGTCTGCAGCGCAAGGACTGCGTTCTGCAATCGTTGATGGCAGTGCCGGTGTGCTGGCTTTGCCGGAAGATATGTTCTGAAGCTGAAGCCTAGTGAAATGGCCCGGTAATTTGCCGGGCCATTTTTTTCATTTTTTTATTTAATATTACTCGCTGGCAGGTATTGCCTGTCGCGGTTCAGCCGTAAGCGCCGCCTGTGTAAAGCAAATCGAAAGCGCGGGCTATGACAGCAATCAGTGCCGTGGCGCCCAGACCGGTTGTCAGTACCAGTAGCAAGGCCAGCGGCCAGGAGGAGTTGTTGGTTCGGTCGGATGCCGGATTGTGACGGTGATCCCATTTTTCATCAGGTGTGAGGCCGGTCACCAGTGCTTCCAGAAGGGCGGCAAAAAAAGAGAGTAGCAGCGGGCTGTAGGTCAGCAGGGTGGGCCATCCAAAAAAATAATGGCTCCATAGCAGGGATAGTGGCAAGCTGGCGAGGTGCAGCCAGGCCCATGGGTCGCGTTTGCCTCCAAGGTAAAAACGATGAACGCCGAGGCTGCCAGTTATGACAGCTAAAAATGTTGCTAATGTTTTATTTTTGTGAGTCATTTCAAGTCAATTGTTGCAATCGGCAGTCCGAGGATTGTAGTTGAATCAGGGTGTTTGTGTTGAGATGCACACGTTTTATGGGCTACGGTGGGATATTCCTTGCTTGTTTCTTCTGAAGCGGGCTATAATCTACAGCTTTTTCCGCGTTTAGAACATTTTTTGGAAATATTATGGTCGTTATTCGTTTAGCTCGTGGTGGTGCAAAAAAGCGCCCTTTCTACAATATCGTTGCAACTGATTCCCGCAATCGTCGCGATGGTCGTTTTATTGAGCGTATCGGTTTTTACAACCCGATCGCTTCCGGCAATGCTGAAGAAGTGCGTGTTGCAGCAGACCGTCTGGCTTACTGGCAAGGCGTTGGCGCACAGTTGTCGCCAGCAGTTGCCCGTCTGGTTGCTCAGGCTGGTAAAGCAGCAGCGTAATTGCGTTGTCGCTGATGTCGGTAGAACTGCCTGTTCCTGATGATTTAGTCCTTGTCGGGCATATCTCAGGAGCGTTTGGTGTTCGTGGATGGGTGAAAATCCGTCCCTACTCGCGTGATGCAGATGCAATGTTGTCCGCTAAAAACTGGTGGATCAATAAGCCGGAATTGCGGAGCATAGAGCGTCTCGAAGCAAAAAATCATGGCGAGGATGTGGTTGCCTGCCTGGTTGGCGTTGCTGACAGGAGTGCCGCTGAAGCATTAAAGGGTGCGGTAGTCAGTATTTCCCGCAAACTCTTTCCTGCTCTGGGCAAAGATGAGTTTTACTGGGTTGATCTGCTGGGTTTGTCGGTAGAAAACCTGGAAGGCCAGCCTCTCGGCATCGTCCGGGATCTGATGGACAACGGTGCGCACCCGATTCTGCGTGTTGCTGCCCACGACGTGCCTGAAACCGAGTTGCATAAACATGAAATCCTGATTCCTTTCGTGGATCACTTTGTGAAACATGTGGATCAGGTTGCCCGCACCATTCAGGTTGACTGGGGTGTTGATTATTAAGCCGGTGAAGTCAGAAGGCAGATATGCAGTTTGATGTTGTCACGCTGTTTCCCGAGATGTTCGTTGCCATTACCCAGTCGGGTGTGACGCGACGTGCATTTGAGCAGCATAAATGCGGGCTGCAATTGTGGAATCCGCGTGATTTCACAACGGATCGTCATCGTACTGTAGATGATCGTCCGTACGGTGGTGGTCCGGGCATGGTCATGCTGGCAAAGCCCCTGCAGGCTGCGATTCAGGCAGCAAAACAGCGTCACGCCAGTCCGTCCAGAGTTGTTTATCTGTCGCCGCAAGGACGTCCTCTGACGCATCAGCGGGTTATGGAGTTTTCCGCCATGCCCAGCCTGATATTGCTGTGCGGGCGTTATGAGGCGATTGATCAGCGCTTGCTGGATAGCTGTGTTGATGAAGAAGTCAGTCTGGGGGACTTTGTCCTCTCCGGCGGTGAGTTGCCGGCGATGGCGCTGATGGATGCTGTCATCAGACAGCTCCCCGGCGTGTTGCATGATGATGCTTCTGCAGTGGAAGACAGTTTTGTCAATGGCTTGCTGGATTGTCCGCACTATACCCGGCCCGATGTGTTTGAGGGGCAGCCGGTTCCGGCTGTTCTGATGGGCGGGAATCATGCGGAAATTCAGAAATGGCGTCGGCAGCGTTCACTGGAAGCCAGCTTGCGCAAGCGTCCTGACCTGATTCAGGCGGCGCGGTCAGCGGGATTGCTTACCCGTGCCGATGAAAAGTTTTTAAGCAGTTTGTAGGTTTTCCTGTTGATTCAGGAATCAAAGCGCGTATCCGGCTGGTCTGGCATACGCATGTTTAGTCCCATCCTCTACCGGGCATCAGTCAGAGATTTCTGCAGCGTCGGCAAGATGGTTATCGGAGTATAAAAATGGATTTGATCCAAAAATTAGAGCAAGAAGAAATTGCTCGCCTCGGCAAAAATATCCCTGAATTCGCACCAGGTGACACAGTTGTTGTTAACGTCAACGTTGTTGAAGGTAACCGCAAACGTGCACAGGCTTACGAGGGTGTTGTTATTTCCCGTCGTAACCGTGGTTTGAATTCTAACTTCATCGTCCGTAAGATTTCTTCCGGCGAAGGCGTTGAGCGTACATTTCAGTTGTACTCTCCACTGATCGCTTCGATCGAAGTCAAGCGTCGCGGTGATGTACGTCGCGCTAAGCTGTACTACCTGCGTGAGCGTTCCGGTAAATCTGCTCGTATTAAAGAGAAGTTGCCAGCACGTAAGGTTGTTGCTGCAAAAGCAGAGTAATATCTGTTATTGCCATCAAAAAAGGGATGCTCCGGCGTCCCTTTTTTTATATTGTTGATTTCCGATTATTTGCCTGAGTGCCTGATTCGTGAGCAAGCTGATTTTTGATCCTGAATCTTTGCCGGTTGATTCGATTGCCAATGAACCGGCAGTTGTTCCCGAACGTCTGACGCCTGACTTTTTGCGGCAGCGGTTTTCTCATCCCCCGGTATGGACGCCTGAATTCAATAACGAAGAGCTGTTGGCGCAGAATAAGGTATTTCGCCCGGCGTCGGTGCTGATTCCGATTGTCATGCGCAGTGATGAGCCGACTTTGTTGTTGACGCAGCGAGCTGCGCATTTGCAGCATCATGGCGGGCAGATCAGTTTTCCCGGTGGCCGGGTTGAGTCATCTGACCTGAGTCCGGTAGAAACCGCATTGCGGGAAACTGAAGAAGAAGTGGGTTTGCACCGCAGGCATGTAGAAGTGCTGGGGCGACTGCCTGACTACCGCACGGGCACGGGTTATGAGGTCAGTCCGGTCGTTTCCCTGGTTGCGCCGGGCTTTGACGTGATGACAGACCCGGGTGAGGTTGCGTCTGTGTTTGAGGTGCCGTTGTCCTTTCTGATGGATGGACGCCATCACCAGCGCCGTGTATTTCAGATGCCGGATGGCAGCGGCCAGCGCATGTTCTATGCAATGCCTTTTGACACGTATTTCATCTGGGGAGCAACAGCCGGCATGTTGCGCAATCTGTTCCATTTCCTGCGTGCCTGAGATGACGATGCATCCCCGCTGTGTCGATGAAATGGGTTCCGCTTCTCCTGCAGGGTGAACAAAGCTTCATAATCTGCGGAAATCGGTTTACACTTGCCGCATTAGCAAATTCTTCCATGACCACTGTCAGAAACGAAGTGCGTCAGATTAATCATGACATTTATATCCATTCTGTTTGCCCTGTTGATAGAACAACTCAAACCACTGCGTGCAGATAATCCTATCTACATGCAGATACAGGCATTGGCAAACAGAATTGAAGCATCGTTCAATGCAGGTAAAGTGAAGCACGGCAGAATGGGGTGGTGGCTGGTTGTTGGTTTGCTGTCGGTTCCCGTGGCGCTGATTTACTGGCTTTGCCTGCGACTGAGTCCGTTTGCCGCATTTGCCTGGAATGTGCTGATTGTTTACCTCACTCTGGGCTTTCGTCGTTACAGTCATTATTTCACTTCCATTCAGCTGGCGCTGAGTTCTGGCGACGAAGATGCTGCGCGGCGCTATCTGTCGGAATGGATACACCGCGATACCAGTGATATGGATGTGTCGGAAATTTCCCGGCTGGCAGTCGAACGCGCATTGATTGCCACGCACAGAAATGTGTTCGGCGTGTTTTTCTGGTTCCTGATGCCGGTTGGCCCCGCATGTGCCGTGATGTACCGTGTGGCCGAATATCTGGCCCGGGCCTGGACTGAGCCGGAGCATATGCAGAATGAGGAATTCGGCATGTATGCCGCCAGAATTTTTTACTGGATCGACTGGGTTCCGGCACGCCTGACCGCTGTCGCTTTCGCTGTGGTGGGTAATTTTGAAGATGCCGTATATTCATGGCGTAATTACGCGGATCGCTGGAGCGATGAGGCGGTAGGCATTATTTTGTCTGCCGGCGGAGGTGCGCTGGGCGTTCGCCTTGGCGAGCCGGAAGAAAAAGCGATGGTCCTGCAGGCGGATGCCAGTGCGGTGGATGTAGACAGTCTCGACCTTGAAAGCCAGCCGGGCGGAGAAGCCTCGCCGCGTGCTTTGCAGAGTGCCGTCGGGCTGGTCTGGCGCGCTCTGCTGTTGTGGATGCTGCTGCTGTTATTGCTGTCCTTCGCTGTCTGGATTTAAGCACTGTTTATGGCAGGCAAATCCTGGCAATCCATGTCTTTCTGTCCGGTATTTTTCCTTCGCTGCTTTTTTCTGTTGCCGGTGAACGGCCAGCCGGGGCGATATGCACTCTGAGCGCTCTCCGGCGATTGATATTGCCAAAGGTCTGGGCATCATCTGCGTGGTGCTCGGCCATAACTGGCTGGTCGCCCACGAACATGGTGAGCTGTACCGGGTGATCTTTTCCTTCCATATGCCGCTTTTTTTCTTTCTTTCAGGCGTGGTTCTGAAGAATCGTGGCGCATGGCGGTCTTTTGCCATTTCCCGCAGTGAAGCTCTCCTGAAGCCGTATCTGTCCGTACTGACCATATGGGGGCTGACCCGTATTGTGCAGGGGAAGGCGGACTGGCTGAGCTATTTCAGCGGCATGATCTATGCGACAGGAAATACGATTGAATGGGTCCCCTTATGGTATCTGCCGCATCTGTTGCTGGCATTGTTGCTGGCAGGTGCGCTGTTGCGCCTGCCGTCGCTGCAGCGTTTCATCCGCTATGAAACTGCCGGCATCTGGCTGATGGCGATTCTGTTGCTGCTGGCCGGCTGGCAAGTGCTGCAGTGGATAGCGTTGCTGGATCAGCGCGACTGGTCGGCCATGAATACCTACTTGAACGACGCACAGACCGGATTTCCGGGATTGCCCTGGAGTCTTGATGTCATCGGCATCAGCACCGCCTTTATTCTGGCCGGTTATGCCTGTCAGGGAGCAGTCTCCGGCAGCCGCTGGCAGTCTGGCAGACTGATGGCTGCCCTCAGTCTGTTCATTACCCTGCATTATTTTTTTGATGAAACGATAGACCTGCATCTGCGCCACTATGGCAGTCTGCTGATCTGTACATTACAGGCTGTTTCCGGCATATACATCGTTCTTTCAGTCTCTGCGTATTTGTCTGCATTTCCGGCAGTTGCCGCGATGGTCGGCTACATTGGTCAGGGCAGCCTGTTTATTTTGATTTTCCATTCCTGGATCGAGTGGAAAGTATTCACGGTGCTGGAAAAATACGTGCACTGGAATGCCGGTAATGCCTTGGCAGGCCTGATTCTGGGAGTGGCGCTGCCGTTGTTGCTCTGGGCGGCGAGCAGGCGATCGGGTCTGTTGTCGGCGATGCTGCTGCCGCACAGGAAGTGATGCCTGGAATTTGCAACTTTGTTATTTCTCTTTTTATTGTTAATAACTTCGTTCAAATATCATTAAAAGTATATTTTTTTGAAATCTGAAGCTGCTTTACTATGCGGGTAAATACGCTATATTGGATAAGTATTAATAATCTGAGCCTCATGGATGAGGTGACTGAGATTTATCTGCATCGCAGGGTTCAGGCAAGTCTTCTATAAGATATAATACTGAGGTATTTAGAAAGCTGGACGTCACATAATGGCACCCTGCTTTTTTCAATGTTGCTTCATAGCGAGCCGAGCACATGGCCGATTCCAAAAAAACGCATCCTCAGCAAGTCAAAGAGTTTTTCATTCAGGGGCTGACCAACGATGGAAAGCAGTTCCGTCCCAGCGATTGGGCGGAGCGTCTTTGCGGCGCGATGTCCTGCTTCAGCCCGGATGGCGGACGGCATTCGCATCTGCAATATTCGCCTTATGTGCGGCCGATTTTGCTCAACGGCGTTCGCTCTGTGGTCGTGAATGAGGCAATACGCGATATCGAGCCGCTGGCCTACCATTTCGTCCTGAATTTCGCCAAAGACAATAACCTGCAAATTATCGACGCCTGCCTGTTGCCGGACGCGCCTGAGAAGAAAACCTCCTGACCGGCGGGACGCCGCTGCCATTCACTTTCATTACATTGCCAGCCGTGCTCAGCCTGATGATTCTGCTGGCCGTGTTGCTGACGGTTCCGTGTCAAATGCCTGCATGATCTGCTCGCGCAACCAGCGATTGGCCGGATCATTATCCACATTCTGATGCCAGTACAGATAGACGTCCCACGAAGGCATGCTGATTGGCAGCGGTAAAATCTGATTGTCAAACTGTTCATTGGCAATGCGGGCGTATCCTTCCGGCATGGTCAGCAGCAGGTCGGTCTGGCTGACAACCCGGCAAGCCGCAAAATAATGCTGGCAACGCAGCCGGACGCGTCTTTGCAGCCCCAGTCTGCTCAGTTCAAAATCCTCCAGCCCCATTCCCTTGCGCCGTGAGCTGGCGAGAATATGCTCCGCCTGCAGGTAGGTCGCCAGATCAAGTTTGCCTTGCACCACCGGATGATCTCGCCTGGCCAGTACGACCGTCGTGTAACGTGAAATCTGCTGGCGCCGGATATCGCTGGGTAAGGGCAGCAGCATATCAATCGCCACATCCAGCGTGCCGGCAGCCAGTTCGCTGACCAGTTCCCGCCGCTCTACCTGGATTGCCGCGAGGTTGATCTGTGGCGCCTGCCCGGTGATGCTCTCCAGCAGCGGCGGCAGGACGGTGGATTCCAATACGTCCCGCAATGCCAGGTTGAACTGCTTGCTGGCCAGCGACGGGTCAAATTTACCGCTTTCGTTCAAAGTGATTTCCAGTCCGCGCAATGCCTGCCGTACCGGTTCAATCATGCTGCGCGCCAATGGCGTTGAGACCATGTTTTGCCCTTGCCGGATAAACAGCGGATCATCAAACAACTGGCGCAGCCGGTTTAAAGCATGGCTGATGGCGGGCTGTGTCAGATGCAGCTGCTGACTGGCACGGGTAACGCTGCCTTCGGTGTAGATGGCTTCGAATACTGTGAACAGATTCAGATCAACTCTTGATATATGCATGAAATTAATAATATCCGATAATAACTATTCATTTGATCAATTATAGCCACAGTCTTACACTTCAGACAAAGATGAAGGCGGAACAGGAAAAATATGGCACAGATTTATCTGGTACGGCATGGCCAGGCGTCATTTGGCAGTCAGAATTACGACCAGCTGTCCGGCCTCGGACAGACTCAGGCACAGCAGCTGGGACGCTGGTGGGCAGAGCGTGGTTTGCAGATTCACCGTGTCGTCACCGGCGGCATGCAACGTCACCGTCAGAGTGCGCTGGCATGCATGGCACAGCGTGCCGGAGTGGCCGAGGATCAGCTGATGACGGCAGACTGGCATACCGATACCGGATTCAACGAATACAACCACCATGAAGTGCTGGCGCGGCATGTGCCGGCCTTTGACGATCCGGCGGCAGTCAAACATTTTCTGATGCATACCCCGAACGGCAAGCAGGCATTTCAGGATATTTTTTCAGAAGCGATCACGCGCTGGATGTCCGGCGTGTTTGATCAGGAATACACGGAAACCTGGCACCGGTTTCAGCAGCGCTGCGTCCGCGCCCTGCAACACCAGATTGACTTGGCCGATGGGGCAAAAAATATCGCTATCTTTACGTCCGGCGGAACGATTTCAGCTATTTGCCAGCATGTGCTGGGTTACCCCGATGCCAAATTTTCCGAGCTGAACTGGTCGTTGGTTAACAGCGCGGTCACGCGCCTGCATCTGCAACTAGCCACCCCCGACAAACCGGCGCGGCTGGCGCTGGCTTACCTGAATAATTTTGCGCATCTCGAAGTATTGAATCACCCACAATCAATTACCTACGTTTAACGGAAGTCTGACCAAGCCGCAGCGGCAAGAGGAAAAAATAATGAAGGATATGTTTGATTTAAGCGGAAAAATCGCTCTGGTCACCGGTGCCAGCCGCGGCATCGGTGAATCCATCGCCAGAACCCTGGCGGCGCGCGGCGCGCATGTGATCGTATCGAGCCGCAAGGCCGATGCCTGCGAAGCGGTCGTGAATGCGATCACCGCAGCCGGTGGCAAGGCCGAAGCACGCGCCTGCCATATCGGTGAAATGGCGCAGATCGATGCGCTGTTTGCCGATATCATCGCCGCGCATGGCCGGCTGGATATTCTGGTGAATAATGCCGCCACCAATCCGCACTTCGGTCATATCACGGATACCGATGTCGGTGCATTCCAGAAAACGGTGGATGTGAATATCCGCGGCTATTTCTTCATGTGCTCTGCCGGAGCAAAGCTGATGGCAAAAAATGGCGGCGGCAGCATCATCAATGTGGCATCCGTGAATGGCGTGATTCCCGGCGCACTGCAGGGCATTTATTCGATCACCAAAGCGGCAGTCATTGCGATGACAAAATCCTTCGCACAGGAGTGTGCGGCAATGGGCGTGCGGGTCAATGCGCTGCTGCCCGGCGCCACCGATACCAAGTTTGCTTCCGCACTGTTTCACAATCCGGTGATTCTGGAAAAAGCACTGACCAGAATCCCGATGAAGCGCATTGCCGAACCGGAAGAAATGGCAGGCACGGTGCTGTATCTGGCATCGTCCGCATCCAGCTATACCACCGGAGCCTGTATCAATGTTGACGGCGGTTATCTGGTCAGCTGAATGATTTTGAATACGCAGACCGGCGCTGCTTTCACGTTCCGGATTTCACCAAAAAGGAAAGATCATGGATTTTCAATACAGCCCTAAAGTCCAGGCATTGCAGGCACGTTTGCTTGCTTTCATGGATGAACATATTTATCCGAACGAAAAGATATTTTTCGGAGAAATTGCCGCTAACCGCCAGGCAGGAGATGCCTGGAAATCAACCCGCATCGTCGAGCAGCTGAAGGCGAAGGCGCGCGAAGCCGGATTGTGGAATCTGTTCCTGCCCGAGTCGGATCAGGGCGCCGGACTGACCAATCTGGAATATGCGCCGTTGTGTGAAATCATGGGGCGTGCGCTGTGGTCTGCCGAAGTGTTTAACTGTTCTGCACCGGACACCGGCAATATGGAAGTTCTGGCGCGTTATGGCACACCGGAGCAGCAGGCGCAATGGCTGACTCCTTTGCTGAACGGCGAGATCCGTTCCTGCTTTGCTATGACGGAGCCGGCAGTCGCATCGTCTGATGCGACCAACATCGAAGCCTCGATCGTGCGGGATGGCGATGATTATGTGATCAATGGCCGCAAATGGTGGTCGTCCGGCGCCAATGATCCGCGCTGCAAGGTTTTCATCTTCATGGGTAAAAGCGATCCGCAGAATGAGAACCGTCACAAGCAGCAATCCATGATCATCGTGCCGCGTGATACGCCGGGCGTGACCGTGCTGCGCGCCTTGCCGGTATTCGGCTATGACGATGCACCGCATGGGCATGGCGAGGTGCTGTTTGAGAATGTCCGGGTTCCGGCTGCCAACATGCTGCTCGGCGAAGGCCGTGGTTTTGAAATTGCGCAGGGTCGTCTGGGGCCTGGCCGGATTCATCACTGCATGCGGCTCATCGGTCTGGCGGAGCGCTCGCTGGAAGATATGTGCAAACGCTCGCTGAGCCGTGTCGCATTTGGCAAGCGCGTTGCCGAGCAGGGCGTGACGCTGGAGCGGATTGCGAATGCCCGCATCCTGATCGATCAGGCGCGCTTCCTGGTGCTGAATGCGGCGCAGATGATGGATACGGTTGGCAACAAAGCCGCCGCCAAAGAAATTGCTATGATCAAGGTGGCAGCCCCGAATATGGCGTGCCAGGTCATCGACTGGGCGATTCAGGCGCACGGCGGCGGCGGGGTGTCGGATGATTTCGGCGTTGCGTATGCGTACGCCCAGGCGCGCACCCTGCGCCTGGCAGACGGTCCGGATGAAGTGCACAGAAACCAGATCGGCAAGATGGAACTGAAAAAATATCTGCCACCCCGTTAAATGTCCGGGTCTGACAGACAAGATTTCAGTGCAGGAGAGCCGGCAGATTGCCGGCTTTTCGCCTTTGCCGCGAAGGCTTCTGCAGACAGGGAAAAATTGCTTCAATTATTCAATAATCAGGGAGTATGTAGAAAAACTGGCCGGTTGACTAAGTAAATAAATGGCTTTAAAAAATACTCCCCCTGAGTATATTTAAGGTATATAACAGCAGTATTGTTCCATTGCGCTTTATTTTCCGAATCATAAAAATCAGGAGACAAAATGAGCAACACACCATGGACCTTATCCTATCCCGCCGGCGTGCATTGGGATGCGCCGTTACCTATCACTTCCTTGCCGGAATTACTGCACCGGGCGGTGCAGCAGTGGCCGGATTTGCCTGCGCTGGAATTCATGGGAAAACGCATCAGCTACCGTGAACTGCAAACACTGGTAGACCGTGCGACAGCGGGCTTGCAGCAGCTGGGGGTGAAGCCCGGCGTGCATGTGGGGCTGTTTTTGCCGAATACGCCGCATTACGTGATCAGTTTTTTTGCGATTTTGCAGGCAGGCGGCACCGTGGTGAATTACTCTCCGCTGGATGCGGAAAAAGTGCTGGAACATAAAATCGAAGACAGCCATACCGATTTTCTGGTCACACTCGACATGGTGATGCTGTATCCGCAAATGGCAAAGATGCTCGGCCATACCCGCCTGCAGAAACTGATTATCGGTAATATTGCAGAGATGTCTCCGTATCCGGAGGCTGTGCGTGCCAATCTGGACAAAGCCGGACAGCTTTGCGCGATACCTGACGACGCACAGCACCTGTCGTTTGCGCAACTGATGGCAAACGATGGCCGCTATACACCCGTGACGGTTGATGATCCGGCAGAGACGATCGCCGTGTTGCAATATACCGGCGGCACCACTGGCCTGCCTAAGGGCGCCATGCTGACGCACGCCAACCTCACAGCGGCCTGCAGCCAGATCATAGAAACCACCCATACCGTGCCGCCTTTGCTGGAGCCGGGACAGGAGCGCCTGCTCGCCGTGCTGCCGCTGTTTCATATCTATGCGCTGACGGTGGATATGCTGTTCGGGATTCATATCGGCGCGGAAATCGTGTTGCATACCCGCTTCGATGTGGATGCGGTCGTCAAGGATCTGGCGGCGAAAAAAATCACGGTTTTTCCCGGTGTGCCGACTATGTACACCGCGATTATTCATCATCCCGACATTCGCCAATATGATCTGAGCGCGCTGAAATTCTGCAACTCCGGCGGCGCACCGTTACCGGCAGAAGTCCTGCAGCAATTCCAGAATCTGACAGGTTGCACCTTGCTGGAAGGATGGGGCATGACAGAAACCTCGCCAACCGGCACATTCACGCCGGTCTCCGGTGTACGCAAAGCCGGTTCCTGCGGCCTGCCTGCACCGGGTATCCGGTTCCGCTTTGCTAGCATCGACGAGCCAGGTAAATATGCCGGCATCGGCGAGCGCGGCGAAATCTGCGTGTCGGGGCCGAATATCATGAAAGGCTACTGGAATAAGCCGGAAGCCACGCGCGATGCCTTTACGGAGGAAGGCTTTTTCCGTACCGGTGATGTCGGCTACATGGATGCGGATGGGTTCGTCTATATCGTTGACCGCACCAAGGACATGATCCTGTCCGGCGGCTATAACGTGTATCCGAGGAATATCGAAGAAGCGGTGTACCAGCATCCTGCCGTGGCAGAGGTCAGCGTGATCGGCATTCATGATGATTATCGGGGTCAGGCCGCCAAGGCGTTTATCAAACTCAAGGCCGGACATGCGCCTTTCAGCTTTGATGAACTGAAAGATTTTTTACGCGATAAACTCGGCAAACATGAGATGCCGCAGGCGATGGAAATCCGCGCCGAACTACCCAAGACGCCGGTCGGGAAACTGTCCAAAAAAGAGTTGTACGATGAGGAAGCCAGAAAGCGTCAGGCGGTTTCTGCCTGAACGTGACGGATGCGCGTAAATAAAAACGGGGAGCTGCGGCTCCCCGTTTTTATTTGACTCAGAACGGCGCGATGCACCGGATGCATGCTAGGGGTTAATGCGGCACAGGCAATGCGTGATGGCTGCATAGCCCTTACCCTGCGTATTCAACTCTGCCAGCCAGCGCAGATCGAAAGCCATCTGTGTCGCCGCAGCAGGCGGGATGCCGGACGGTACCAGCGCGACCTGAAACTGCTCGCGCAGCACCTGCGCAACCTGCGCACCGAACAGATCAAACAGCCGGTCAAATTTTGACGGCTCCGGCTCGATATAGCTGACCCGGTAATCATTGCCCAGATGCGCCCGGGTAGCTGCAGACTTCAGGGCATCCTGATAGGTGCCGACGGTATCGACCAGATTCCGTTCTTTGGCCTGTGCGCCGGTCCAGACGCGGCCCTGCGCCACCTGATCGATTTTGTCCGCTGTTGTTTTGCGGGCAGCAGCGGCCTTGCCGGTGAATTCTGCATAAATATGATTGATGCTACTTTGTACCAGCGCACCAAATTGCGGGTTCAGCGGACGCAGAGGATTGTAAGGATCGCTCAGCCAGGTGGTGGTGGTGCCGCCGGTATGGATGCCCAGTTTGTCGATGGCTTTTTCCGCTGTCGGTAAAATCGCAAACACGCCGATAGAGCCGGTGACGGTCGCTTCGTCGGCAATCACTTCGTCCGCCGACATGGAAATCCAGTAGCCGCCGGAAGCAGCAACGTCACCCATGGAAACCACGACAGGCTTGCCAGCCTGACGCGTCAGTTCCAGTTCACGCCGTATCAGTTCCGAGCCGAAAGCGCTGCCGCCGGGCGAATCAACCCGCAGCACGACGGCTTTGATATTGTCATCTTCGCGTGCTTTGCGGATCAGCTTGGCGGTGGATAAGCCGCCGATGGCGCCTGGTGGCGCAATGCCTTCGCTGATTTCACCGGCTGCCACCACCACGCCGACTGCATCGCCAAACAGGCGCGGCTTGACGCGTGCCAGATATTCGTCAAACGCCACCTGGCGGAAGGTCTTGTTTTGCTCATCCCTGCCTGCACGTTTGAGCATCAGCTCGCGCAGTTCATCGCGCGTCTTGAGGCCGTCGACCAGCTTCAGGTTGAGTGCCAGTCTGGCGCTGTCATCACCGGCAGCCTTCATCAGTTCCGGCAACTGGTTAATGCCCTGCATGATGCTGCCGGCAGGCAGTTTACGGGCTTTTTCGACGTTGTCCGTGTAGGTTTTCCACATACCGTTGTACAGGAAACTCTCCGCTTCCAGTGCCGCGGCAGAGGGTTCGTTTGCCACGTAAGGCTCGGCAAAGCTCTTGTAGGTGCCGACCTTCAGCAGATTTACCGTCACGCCGACTTTATCGAGTGCATCACGGTAGTAATTCCGGTAGCGGCCAAATCCGGTCAGCAGCACATTGCCCATCGGATGCAGATAAACTTCATTGGCATGCGCTGCCAGAAAATATTGTTTCTGATCAAAGCTGGAACCCCACGCCACCACTGTCTTTCCGCTTGCCTTGAAACGGTCTATCGCAGCGGCCACTTCGCGCAGCATCGGCAAACCGGCACCGCCCATGTCATCCAGCAACAGCACGGCACTGTTGATCTTGTTATCCCTGGCAGCACTTTCCAGCACGCTCAGGATATCGCGCAATTGCGTCGTCTTCTTGGCGTTGCCCTGCGCCTCTGCCAGCAGGGCTTCCCGCGCATTGCCAGAGTGCTGCTCGACCAGCGTGCCTTTCAGGTCCAGGATCAGTGCGGTCTTGTCGTCCAGTTTTTTGGTGCCGCCAGTCAGCATGCCTGCGATGACACCGATCAGTACAAGCAGGATCAGCAGATTGAAAAACACCCGCCGGCTGAAATCGAGGGCGCGCCAGAGAAATCTGAAACCTTGGCCTATCCAGCGAAATGGAGTAAAACGCATAGCTTTCCTTGATGAGTTAAACGGTTGCGGGCGGAATTATTCCGGCCAGATTGCCTGCAGAATCTGCGCCAGATGCGCACCGGCGCGGGCCAGTGCGTCTTCTTTCATGGAGAACATGGTTTTTTCATATTCCAGCGGCAGGGCGATGGACCAGTTGCTGCCGCGCGAATTGGGTGTGCTTTTGCTGAATTGCGTGCCGGCAAACAGTTTTCTGGCGTCACGAATGGCATCATCAGCCCACGCTGCCGGTAACTGTTCCGGGGATCCCTGTGTCAGCGGAACCAGGCGCGCTTTTTTGACCAGTGCTTCGTTCATGCGGCCGCGTTTGTATGGCAGCGGCAGGTCGTCCCACAATGAATGCAGATTCCCGCATGGACATTGCAGCGCGTTGCCGCCAACGGTATTGCTGCTATGGTCATAACCAGTATCATCAGGATTAACCAGATTGCCACTGGCGTCCAGAAACACGGAGCCGACGTGCAGCGGTTGATGAATGTCACCGATGTAATGCGTCAGCAAAGCCAGCGCTTCCTGCTTGTCCTTGAAGGAGAACGGAGCTGGCGCTTGTTTCCCCTGCAGTACCAGCGCTGCAGCGCGGATCGCATGAACTATATCGTGGTCACTGGTGCCGGCATAACCGGTTTTGTAATGCTCATGCTGCAGGGCGACGTCAGCGTAGTGATATTGCTTGTGGCAGGTTTCTTCGTCGGCTGCCGGGTTGCATGCGGTGTTATTGCGCCGGACGTAATCTGCCATAGCGGCAATACCGTTTGAGGTTTCAAACGGCGCGCATTCGGGGTAACGGCCAGCCGAGGTGTAGGCAAAATCTTTTTCCGGCGCAATCCCTTTGACGCAATCCCCCCAGACCGACATTTTTTCCAGCGTCTGCTCACCCAGCAAGGCCTTGACCTGGGCTCCCGCTATGGTGCCGGATAGCAATGTGTCGGCAATCGCGCCGACCGACTGGTGGCCGTCTGCGCCCCAGGCAAAACCGGTTTCAGGGACAGCAGCAACAGCTGTCATGACAAGGGAGATGAAAAGCTTTTTCATAATTGATTAATGAGCTGAGAAAATGACCATGTTAGTCGTGCCACATGACAATACTATGGATGGGCGGTAACGATACCCCCCGTGCCAGAGGCAGGGGCAGGCGATGTTCTGATCGACATTTCCCGGCTTGGTTCCAGCGAACATGTCATTATTGTAATGGTAATTCGACTTCCCTTCCAATAAACGCTAAACTTGTACGTTTTTCTCCCATTTTTGCGGCATCTGCAATGAACACCACTCACGAATCTCCTGATGATACTCCTGAATCTGCAGCGGAGACAGTTGCGCCTTCCGCGCCTTCCCATGCACCGTCGAAAGACCTGATCCGTCGCGAGGTGGCAAGGCGCCGTACTTTCGGCATCATTTCCCACCCGGATGCGGGTAAAACCACCCTGACAGAAAAGCTCCTGATGTTTTCCGGCGCGATTCAGCTGGCGGGAACCGTGAAGGCGCGTAAAAGCGGACGCCATGCCACATCAGACTGGATGGAGATTGAAAAGCAGCGCGGCATTTCGGTTGCATCGTCGGTTATGCAGTTTGAATACCGCGATCACGTGGTGAACCTGCTCGATACGCCGGGCCACCAGGATTTCTCGGAAGACACCTACCGCGTGCTGACTGCCGTGGACTCGGCGCTGATGGTGATTGATGCCGCCAAGGGTGTGGAAGAGCAGACCATCAAGCTGCTGAACGTCTGCCGCATGCGTAACACACCGATCATCACTTTCGTCAACAAAATGGACCGTGAAACCCGCGATCCGCTGGAGTTGCTCGATGAGCTGGAATCTGTGCTGAAGATTCAGTGCGCACCAGTGACCTGGCCGATCGGCATGGGCAAGAATTTCCGTGGTGTGTACCACATTCTGAAAGACGAAATCCTGTTGTTCACACCGGGCAGCGAACGCGCCGATCAGGAATTTGAAGTCATCAAAGGGATTGATAATCCACGCTTGCAGGAAATGTTCCCGCTGGAAATGGATCAACTGAAAATGGAAGTGGAACTGGTGCATGGTGCGTCACATCCGTTCAGCCTGGAAGACTTTTTGGCAGGTGTCCAGACGCCGGTATTTTTCGGATCGGCGATTAACAATTTCGGTGTGCGTGAAATTCTGAATGCGCTGCTGGACTGGGCACCGCCGCCGCGCGACCGCGATGCGACAGTGCGGGCAGTCGAGCCGAATGAGCAGGCTTTTTCTGGTTTTGTGTTTAAAATCCAGGCCAATATGGACCCGGCGCACCGTGACCGTATTGCCTTTCTGCGCGTCTGTTCCGGTCGCTTTGAGCGTGGCATGAAGCTGAAACATCTGCGTCTGAACCGCGATATTAAGGTCTCATCGGTGGTGACGTTCATGGCGTCTTCCCGCGAACAGGTGGAAGAGGCGTATGCCGGCGACATCATCGGTTTGCCGAATCATGGCAACATGCAGATCGGCGACAGTTTTTCAGAAGGCGAGATGTTGCAATTTACCGGCATTCCTTACTTTGCCCCGGATTTTTTCCGGATTGCACGCATTCTCAATCCGCTGAAGATCAAACAATTGCAAAAAGGCTTGCAGCAGCTGGGTGAGGAAGGGGCGGTACAGGTTTTCAAACCGGTGGTCAGCAGTGATTTGATTCTGGGAGCGGTCGGCGTGTTGCAGTTTGAAGTGGTTGCCAGTCGTCTTAAGAATGAATACGGCGTCGACGCAGTGTTTGAAGGCACCAGCATTTCCAGTGCCCGCTGGATCACTTGTGATGATAAGAAGATGCTGGCGGACTTCGAGAAATCCAGCGCCGGTGCCAATCTTGCTTACGATGCGGCGGGCAATATGGCGTATCTGGCGACGTCTGGCGTCAATCTGAAACTGACTCAGGAACGCTGGCCCGGCGTGGTGTTCCACGCGACGCGGGAACACGCGGCAAAACTGGCATAACCCTGACAATCTGCCGCAGCATCTGCGGCTTTCCATGCGGCCCGCAGAGGAGTTCTTCGCTGTGGGCCGCTTGCTGACTGGGCTTGAAAATGAGTTTGTAGATCGCGCTTCAAAATCTGTTTTTCTTTGCTACTATGCATTGAGTGCGACGCAGTTTTTCTGCTGTTTGCATGTCATAGCCAGGTCATATTTCCGCAGCAGGCTATTTCATACCAATCCGCTTTGGGTGCTTTTTCTGAAAACAGGCAAGGAGGTTCATCATGGCATTATTTTTTATTGAGGCAGTCCGGTTTGATGAGAGTGGTGAACGTGTTGCCAGAGTACGCTGGGGGCGCAGTAAAGGCGGGCAGGTGATGCCGCCTGCGATGGTGGATGAGCCGCAGGAAGTGGATGTCGGGACTGTGCTTAATACCATTGCGAACGGCGATGAAGTCATTATCAAACTGAATGGCGATCAGGGCATTGTACTGGGACCCAAAGTCACAGGAGTGCGGTATGCCGACGGAATGCAGGGGCTAGATCTGGAACCGGCAGATGGCCGTACTCCGCGTCTGGCTGATTTGCCTTCCTTCTGAAACGAAGGCCGGGCGACGCGCTTGTCAGCCTGCTGCCACTAACTGAACGCCTGCCGGAATGCAGGCGTTTTTTTATGGGTGTTTTGGCGCAGTATCATAGGCTGGCGCTGGATCGCCTGTTTGTTGCTTCAGGTATAGAGCTGCTTCTTGATACTTGGTGCCAGCGACAGAATAATCAGCGCGATGGCTAATGGCAGCGTGGAGATAAATCCCAGATGCTTGAACCCGGTCGCTCCCAGTACGCCGCCTGAAAAAAAGGCGACGACCAGGCGAAGATGCAAACGCAGCTTTTGCATATTGGCGCCGATTTCCTGTTCAGGATGAAATTCATCTTTGTTCTTGTTCCAGTAAATCAGTTTTCCCAGTTCGATCCCGATATCCGTTACCAGACCTGTCACGTGCGTGGTGCGTATTTCGGCGCTGGAGATTTTCGTGATCAGCGCATTTTGCAAACCCATCAGATAGCTCAGCAAGACTGCGGTGAATGAAACGGTGACCACGGCATGTTCCTGCAGGCGCGTGCCGACCAGACCGAAAATCAGCAGCAGTGTCGCTTCCAGCAACAGTACCGGTGTGTACAGATAGCGCAGGTGGTTGCGTCTGGCGTAATTCACCATCAGGGCCGTGCAGGCAGCACCCCATGCAAAGGCCACCAGCAGGAACAGGGCGGCAAACGCCGGCATCAGCCTGCCCAGCACCAGATCGTCCGCTGCACTGGAAAGCATGCCGGTCATGTGGGAAGTGTATTGCCCGACAGCCAGAAAACCACCGGCATTCATGGCACCGGCAACAAATGCGAGCGTAATGCCCAGATGCATATTGGATTGCGGGGTGCGTTTCGGAGAAGTCAGTTTCGCCAGATAGTGAATGGGCATGATGTGGTCTCTGATAAAAGTCTTGTTTCAGTTTCAGTGTAACCGAGAGCGCATTCACGATGCAGATTCTGTCAGATTGATTTGTAGTTAATCTGCAAGAACACATTAATGCCACTTGAAATATCAATGTCATATAGGTGCGATGAAGCTTTCCTGATAGGGTGTGGCGCAGTCCTGTTTCACTGCAAAAATTTTCTCATGATATGCGTCCGGATACTGGCCGGCACGGTGCGCAGACCGCTCTGGCGCCGACTTGCATGCTGCCTTCAGGCGCACCGCTATTCGTGTGGCAGTCAAGGTTTTTGCTGTTCGCCGGACATGCGGCAGAAATGCCGCCGGGTGATATGCAGCGGATGTCTGTGCATATCCGTCTGTTGGGAAAACTAAACAGACCACTTTGAAAATGAAAATTAAAAATTTACAAAATAATTAAATGAAAACAAGGAGTTATTGGTATTATTTGAGACATATAATTAATACCAATATTGGCATTGTTAATACCACGTAGATACCGCTTGACAACCACTTTTGGGCTACTTAAAGTGAGCCTCATCCGATGTTTTCTGAACATCATCGGTCAGTTTCACGATGATTCTGGGATGCCTCAGAAAACAGGGGAAGGGTGGAGTGACAATAATTAAATAACCTGCCTGATGCTGTGATGTTCTCTTTTCTGAAGAGGATTTTGCAGTACCTGTACCCGTTGTATCCGCTTGCTTCAGTATGCTCAGGAAGTCAGTGACGGCAAAAGTAAGACCATGGATATTCAGCAAAAGTGGATTTGAAGTGGATTTGTCTTGTGGTAAAGCGTTGGTGTTTTTTAATCGGTGAGAGATCAGTTCTGATGTTGGCTGCAATCGGTTATCAGCAGACTGAAATTGATTTAGAAAATCTTGGGGGAGTAAATGAAACGTAATTCAAAACCTGGTTTGACGCCCATTGCGTCAGCAGTGGCGCTGTTGGTTCTGGGCGCATCCATGTCGGCGCAGGCGCAGCAGGCGGATCAGTCCAAGCCGCAGGAAGTGGTCGTGACCGGTATCCGTGCATCGCTGCAACAATCGATCAATCAGAAGCGGAATGCGGAGTCGCTGGTTGAGGTGATCACGGCAGAAGACGTGGGCAAGATGCCTGATAAAAACGTGGCAGATTCGCTGCAGCGCATTCCCGGCGTCAACGTTGCGACAGCCGGCGGTACCGAAGGCGGATTCGGTGAAAACGACCGTGTTTCCCTGCGCGGCACGCCATCTGCACTGACGCTGACTACCTTCAATGGCCATACCGTATCCAGCGGTGACTGGTATGCGGCCAATATCTCCGGCGGTGGCCGCAGCGTCAGCTACTCGTTGTTTCCTTCTGAACTGATTGGCCGCGTGACGGTGCATAAATCTTCTCAGGCCGATCTGATTGAAGGTGGTGCTGCCGGTAGCGTGGACATTGAATCCCGCAAACCGCTGGACTTCAAGCAGCAATTGTCTGCCATGGGTTCCGTGGAAGGCGTGCGTTCCAGCCTGTCCGGTAAAAACAATGCGCAACTCAGTGGTCTGGTGAACTGGAAAAATGACGACAACAGCATGGGCATCATGGTGCAGGCATTCGACCAGAAGCGTTCGCTGCTGCGCGATGGCCAGGAATTCCTGTGGTGGGACAAAATGGTGCCTGGCTATGATGGCTCAGGCTGGGTGCAGGCGCATCCGGAAGTGGTCGGCAAGAATATCTCTCTGCTGACCGGTACTGCCCAGTTCTCGCAAGAACGCGAAACCAAGGGCGGCATGATGGACCTGCAGTACAAGGTCAACCCGGATCTGATGTTTGATCTGAGCGGTTTTTATTCCAAGCTGGAAGCATCGAACGTTAACCGCAACATGATGTTTGCGCCATATTCGGCAATGACGAATGGCTGGTCGGGTAAAAACGGCGTGGCACCATCTGCCTGGACTATTGTTGGCAACACCATCACATCCCTGACGCTGCCGAACACCTGCCCGACCGGACTGGATTGCTCTTCGATGTCCACGACGGTACAGGATATTGCTGTCCGCCCAGGCTCTTACAGTGATTCCCGTTTCGTCAATCTGGATGTCTCTTACAAGGCAAACAAAGACCTGTCCTTCACCGGTAAAGTGGGGCAGACAAAAGGCACCGGTTATACACGCGATATCGGTTATGAAGTCTGGAACGCTTACTCTGGCGGCAGCATTTCCGTGTATGGCCTGAGCCAGCCTGCGCAGATCATCGTGCCGGGTTCTAATCAGCTGACCTTCCGTCCGAATAATCCTATCGGTGGCTGGGCGTCGGACGTGACGGCGACTGATAAAGAATCCTACGGTCAGTTTGATGGTTTGTTCAAAACCGGTAATGACGTGCTGCACAGTATCAAGTTCGGCGCGCGCTTTGCCTCGCACGAACGTAACCTGACTAACCTGGCGGGTACCGTCGCCCCTGCCGGTACGCTGACATCCAGCGCGCCGAACGGAGTGACGACACTCAATTCCAGCCTGCCAAATGTGCTGAACGGCACCTGGACATTGACTGGCGACTCTGTGACAGCATGGGCAAATCAGTATGTGACTTTCAATACGCATGCTTATCAGTCTGAATTCCGCGTGAAGGAAGATGTGCAGGCTGCCTATGCGATGGCTAACTTCAATGCTGAGCGGGTATCCGGCAATTTCGGTGTGCGGGTTGTCAGCACCAAAGAGCACGTCGAGAACGGTTCCCAGAATGCAGTCTGGGCACCGATCGTGACAGAAAATACCTACACAGATTTCCTGCCAAGCGCGAACTTCCGTGTGGATATCTCTGACAAAGTGGTCGGCCGTTTTGCAGTCAGCCGTACTATGGCGCGTCCTGACTTCGGTCAGCTGGCAGCGCTGAGTCTGCTCGATACGCAGATGACCGGTTCCGGTGGTAACCCTAACCTGAAGCCAATCCGTTCCAACAACTTTGACGCTGGTGTTGAATGGTACTTTGCACCTAAGTCCATGTTGTCCCTCGGTGTATTCAATATGTCGATGGACTCCTACGTGACTTATGGTTCTTACGTACAGTCTTTCTATAACTACGCACAGAAAGCCAATACCGATTACAAGATGAGTGCAGCGCTGAACACGACCGCAGAAGTCAAGGGTCTTGAACTTGCCTACACCCAGGATTTCGGTAACGGTTTTGGTGTGACTGCTAACTACACTTACGCGGATGGCAAAGAAACCGGCAAAGCACCGGGATCTGCCTGCGCGACAACCGGTGATTGCAGCATGGTCGGCACATCTAAAAACTCATACAACCTCGGTACGTATTTTGAAAACAGCAAATTCAATGCGCGTATTCAGTACAACTACCGCTCTGCTTTCCTGAATGGTCTCGATCGTAATTCTGCGATCTATCAGGATGCCGTCGGTACCGTATCCGCATCGCTGGGATACAACCTGACTGATAACATCAGCCTGACTCTGGAAGGAAAAGACCTGAATAATCCTATGCTCAAGTCTTATGCCACAACGCCGGATCAGCCTCGTGCATTCTATAAAAACGGCCGCCAGATTTATTTTGGTATCCGCGCAAAAATCTGAGTTGTTTAAACCTGTGTCTTAACGGCTTCTTGTGAGTGAGCCTTGATATGGCGGAGCGCCCTCTGCTCCGCCATTTTTTTATTCAGAATTGATCTCATCCCTGCAATGCGAAGCCACACAGGCAGCATGGATGACATCAGTTTTGTGCATCAGCGATGCAACACAACGGTGTGACCGGCAGTGCCCGTCATGCCGTGCTTTACCGTATTCAATGTAACAGGAGACAGCCGGAATGGATTTTTCAGATCGCCAGCAAGAACCCGGAAAGAAATTTCTGGGGATAGGGCTGGTCATAGCCTTTCACGTCGTACTGGTGTACGCCCTGGTCAATGGACTAGGAACCAAACTCGTCGAAATC